>CAWEKO010000001.1:0-48573 GCA_963809715.1 uncultured Acidimicrobiaceae bacterium
GAATCGCTTCAAGCCGCCTGCGCACCGGTGAACTGCTCGGCTTGCAACGCCAGGACATCGACCCGCTCCACGGCACCGTCCTGGTCGTGCGGCAGGCCTACGAGATCAACGGTCCGGGACGGGTCCTGACCCCGCCCAAGTCCGACGCCGGCCGCCGGAGCGTCGCTCCCCCGGCCTTCGCGCTCGAGGCCCACGCCGATCACCTGCGCGACCACGTGGGTGACGCCGTCGATGCATGGGTCTTCACCCGGCCCAGCGGGCTTCCGCTCCGCCGCGCTGATCCGTCGTACGCGTGGAGGGATGCTTGTGCCGCACTCGGCCTCGAGGGCATCCGCCCTCACGATCTTCGTCACCACGCGGCGACCGTCATCGCCCGCAATCCCAACGTGACCTTGCGCGAGCTCATGGCGATCATCGGACACTCGTCGTACGTGGCGGCGCTGCGCTACCAACACGCCACGGCGGAACGGAACAAGGCCATCGCCGACTACCTCGACGACGTGATCGACGCCGCCCGACGTGCGCCGAAGTCCGCTCCCGTACGCCGTCGTACGAATTGAGCAGGCCATCGGTGTGCCATGGAGCGACAACGTCGAAACGGCAACAGAGGCGTACACCACCGCCTACCTGCGCCTTCACAAAGAGGCGGCGGGCGGAATCGAACCGCCGTACGGGGCTTTGCAGGCCCCTGCCTAAACCACTCGGCCACGCCGCCGCACGCCCGACACCAGCCGGCACGAAACGGGCGGCCAGCCTAACGGACCGGCCACCAAGCACCAGGAACGGGAGGGCCGGCTCCGCGAGCCGGCCCTCGGATCTAGTGCTTCAGGCGGGAGACCACCCAGAAGACCCCCGCCACCACCGCGACGATGGCAATGATCTTCACGAAGAACCAGATAATTCCGATGACGCTGGAGAGGATCCAGAAAGCGATCAGGACCCCGACGACCGCCACCGCCGTCATGGCGACGGCGTGGGTGAAACTCATCGGGGTCTTGCCTTCTCGGCTGGTTACGTCTTTGCTCACGGACCCAATGCTACGTTCCCGCCATGCCGGTCGAGACGTCACTCCGTGAACGGAGGCGCCGGCTCCTCGAGCAACCTGGGCTGAGGGGCGAGGAATTCTGCCGCCGCTACGCCGCCGAGGCCGATGCCTGGCTCTCGCAATTGGCCGACAAGGCAGCCAAGGACGCCCAGCGCCACCTGGCCCTCCTGGCCGTGGGGGGCTACGGGAGGCAGTCGCTGTGCCCCTACAGCGACCTCGATGTGGTCCTGGTCCACACCGGTCACCGGGACATCAAGGCCATCGCCGACGGCATCTGGTACCCGGTGTGGGACGAGGGCGTCCAGCTCGACCACTCGGTCCGGCGCCCCCAGGAGGTGCTGACCGCCGCGGCCGACGACGTCCGCGTCGCCCTGGGCCTGCTCGATGCGCGCATGGTCTGGGGTGAGCCGCGGGTGGCCGAGCCGCTCTTGGAGAAGGCCAAGGCGGCCTGGCGGGACAAGCTCGGCACCAAGTACCTGCCCCTCCTCGAGGACCAGATGGGTGCCCGGCGGGCCGCGGCCGGCGACGTGGCCTTTCTGCTCGAGCCCGACCTGAAGGAGAGCCACGGCGGCCTACGCGACGTGAGCGTGCTGCGCGCCATCGCCGCCTACGCGCCCGAGCTGCCCGACTACGCCGACCTCGGCTCGGTCGAGCCGGCCACCCGCCTGCTCACCGACGTCCGCGTCGAGCTTCACCGGATGGCGGGGCGCGAGCACGACAAACTGCTCCTGCAGGATCAGGACCAGGTTGCGGCGGCCCTCGAGTTGCCCGACGCCGACGACCTGATGGCAGCGGTCTCGAATGCAGGGAGGCAGATCGCGTGGGTGTGCGACGACGTGTGGCGTCGGCGGCGGCTCTGGGATCCAACGCCCGCTCCCAAGCGACGCCTCTTGCAGCGGCGATCGGGCCCCGACGGCTCGTCACCCGGCGTCGTCCCACCCAAGGATCTGGGACCCGACCTGACCGACGTCGACGGCGAGCTGGCACTGACCCCCGAGGCCCCGGTCTCCTCCGACACCTCGCTCCCGCTCCGTCTGGCCGCCACGGCGGCCCGGCTCGACCGGCCGATCGCCAAGGGGTCGCTCTTCCGCCTGGCCGATCGCATGCCGGCCCCCGGTGACCACTGGACAGAAGAGACACGCCACGCTCTGGTGGATCTGCTCGCCATGGGCCCGCCCGCGGTCGACAAGATCGAATCGCTGGACCAGCACGGCCTCTTCGTGCGCCTGCTCCCGGAGTGGTCCGCCGTGCGGAACAAGCCACAACGCAACGCCTACCACCGCTTCACCGTCGACCGGCACCTGCTCGAGACTGCCGCGCTGGCCGCGGGACTGACCGACGCCGTCGAACGGCCCGACCTCCTCCTCGTCGGTGCCCTGCTCCACGACATCGGAAAGGGATTCCCCGGCGACCACACCACGGTCGGCATCGAGGTGGTGGGCCGCATCACGTCGCGGATGGGCTTCCCGGCCGCCGACGTCGACGTCCTGGTCGACATGGTGCGCCACCATCTGCTGCTGCCCGACACGGCAACGCGCCGCGACCTCGACGACCCCACGACGATCGCCAACGTCGCCCGGGCCTGCGGCAACCGCCTCACCCTGCACCTGCTGGCCGCGCTCACCGAGGCCGACAGCCGGGCGACCGGTCCGAGCGCCTGGGGGCCATGGAAAGCGGGCCTGGTCGCCGATTTGGTGGAGCGAACGGACAAACACCTCCAAGGTGACGAGGGCTCTCCCCTCGCTCCCGACACCATCCCGGCCGCCCACCGAGAGCTCATCGACGAGGTTCGCCAGACCGCGCTGCCGTCAGTCCTCCTCCGGCCACCCCAGGTCATCGTCGCCGCGCCCGACCGACGGGGACTGCTCTCCTCGGTCGCCGGCGCCCTGGCCCTCAACGGGATGGACGTCCGGGCGGCCAACGTGGCCGGTGAGGCGGGGGTGGCCGTCGAGATCTTCACCGTCGAGGTCGCCCGGGGCACCTGGCCCGACACGGCAAAGTTGCGCGAAGACCTCACTGCCGTGCTCTCCGACCACGTCGTGCTCGACGAGCGCCTCTCCGAGCGAGAGCAGCTCTACGCCCAACGCCGCCGGTCCGCCGCCCACCTCCCCGGCAGCGACGTCGAGGTGGACAACGGCGCCTCTGAGACCGCCACCGTGCTCGAATTGCGCGGCTCCGGACGAGATCGGGCTCCTTCACAGGATCACCCGGGCCCTCTTCGAGACCGACCTCGACGTGGTGTCCGCCCGAGTCTCCACGCTGGGGGAAATGGTCGTTGACGCCTTCTACGTGCGTGAGTCCGACGGGGGGAAGATCACCGACCCCGAGCGCCTCAGCGCCGTCACAGCCGCCCTGCGGAGAGAATTGGGCCTTTAGCCCTCTCGCGATTCCCGCGTCTGACCAGGTAGAATCGCCAACAGCTATGAGCCCGGGGGAACACGTCCACCAAGACAAGGGTCCGCGCCTGTGGGCGATCTTCGCCGCCTGTGCCGCCGCGCTCGCCCTGGCGGCTGGCGGTCTGGTCGTCTTCGTGCACGTGCGCGACACGCCGGCCTCGGCCGATCCCACCAAACCACCGCCCACGCTCAAGGTGCTCTCGACCTCGCCGACCGGTACCAGCGTGGCCGCCGGCTCGACGATCTCGGTGCAGTTCTCGACCGATCTGGCACCGAACACTCCGTTGCCCACGCTCAATCCGCCCGTCGCCGGTTCGTGGGCGGTGCTGTCCCCGTCTCTCCTCCAGTACCAGGCCACCGGACCCCTCGTGCCCGGCGCCACCGAGACGCTCACCGTTCCCGGCGGCCCCTCCGGCGTCATCGGCTCGGAGGGGCAGCACATGGACCAGACGGTGACCTCGACCTTCACCGCGGCACCCGGCTCGATGCTGCGGCTCCAGGAGCTTCTGGCCGAGCTCGGATACCTGCCGCTCTCGTTCACGCCGGCCGCGCCGATGACGTCGCCGACCCAGGAGGGCAACGATCAACTCGGCACGTTCTCGTGGCGCTGGTCCACCCTGCCGAGCACGCTCACCTCTCTCTGGGTGCAAGGCCAGCCCAACGCCATCACCCGCGGCGCCGTGATGAACTTCGAGAATCAGAGCGGGCTCAAGACCGACGGGCTCGCCGGACCCCAGGTCTGGACCGATCTGTTGGCCGACGTGCAGAGCGGCCACGGCAATGCCAACCCGTACAACTACGTCCTCGTGAACCAGGCGCTGCCCGAAACGACGACCGTCTATTCGAACGGCGCCGCGGTCTACAGCACCCCGGCCAACACCGGCGTGGCCGGGGCCCCGACGGAGGACGGGACGTTCCCCGTCTTTGCGCGTTACACCGTGACCACCATGAGCGGGACCAACCCCGACGGCTCGCACTACGTGGATCCCGGGATCCCGTGGGTGAGCTACTTCAACGGTGGCGACGCCCTGCACGGCTTCGTCCGCAGCACCTACGGCCACCCCCAGAGCGACGGCTGCGTCGAGATGCCACCGGCCAACGCCGCTGTCGTGTTCCCGCTCACACCGCTCGGGACGCTGGTCACGGTCGAGGGCTGACCCTCCCCGTGCGGTAGACGTCGTGACCGAGCAGGCCATCGAGGCCGAGCAGGAGCCTCAGCCCGAGGACGGCCCAAGCACCGGAACAGGCGCCGGGAGCTCGTTCCAATCCGGCGCGGCCACCGAACCGGGCCCGGGTCAGAACGACAACACCGATACGAATGCCGCAATCGGCCCGGCGACGAACGGCGGCCCGGCACCGCAGACCCGGGCGGAGCTGAGAGCGGCCAGGGAAGCGGCGGCAACGGCCGCGGCTGCGTCCGAGAAGAAGCCGCACCACTCGGGGTTCCGCCGGGCGGCCGACCTCACGGGCCGCATCCTCATCGGTGCCGGCGTCATCCTCCTGCTCTTCACCGCTTACCAGATCTGGGGCACCTCCCTTCAGGAGTCACACTCCCAGAACCAGTTGCGCAACCAGCTGAAGTCGGAAACGCACCAGGCGGCGGTGGTCCATGGCCTCGACGCGGCCGGTGCGCCGAACACCATGCCGAGCGGCCCACCGGTCACCGCGCCGCGGCACCGGAGCCCCTCCCGAGGGCAGCCCGGTGGGTGAGATCCGCATCCCGGCCATCGGCCTCAACCAGGTCTTGGTCGAGGGGACGGGCACCGCCGATCTGCGCCAGGGTCCGGGCCACTACGTCAATACGCCGCTGCCGGGCCAAGGCGGCAATGCCGCCATCGCGGGGCACCGCACCACGTACGGACACCCCTTCTACAACCTCGACGGCGTCAAGCCCGGCGATCCCATCGTGGTGACCACCTTGCAGGGCGTCTTCGTCTACGACACCTTCAAGCAGGTCGTGGTGTCGCCGAACGACACCACGGTCGTCGACAACGTCTTCGCCAACTACCTCACCCTGACAACCTGCAATCCGCGCTTCAGCGCCTCCAGCCGCCTGGTGGTCGTGGCCAAGCTGGCCCACTCCGAGCTGTTCGAGAAATCGGGCCTTCGCTCCGCCTCGACGCCGCCCCACGCTCCCCAGGCCGAGAACCTGGCCGGTGACAGCAGTGTGTCGGTGAGCAACGCCGTCGTCTGGGGCTCCTTCGTCGTCCTGGTCGGCGGCCTCGTCATCTATCTCGGCCGTCGCTACCGGCGCTCGCGCTGGCCCGTGTGGGTCGTCGGGACGCTCGGGGTGCTCGTGCTGCTCTACGCCTTCTTCGGCGCCGTGAGCCCCCTCCTTCCCGCCAGCTTCTGAGATCAGCGTGCTCGTCGACGAGCCACTGGCCGACCACTTCCGCGGCTTCGCCGCCGTGGCCGAGCGTGACGGCGGCACCGTCTACCCGGCCATCTGCCGCAGCGTGGCGGACGACGACGAGGTGCTCTCCCTGCTCGACTACGCGCCATTGCCCCAGCGCCGGCCTCTCATCTTGCTGGCCTCGGTGCACGAGCTGCTCTTGGCGGGAGCGGACCATCCCTTGGCCGCCCACTACGACACGGTCGCCAGCGTCCGCGGCATCCCCTTCCATCCGCCGGCATCAGACGTGGCGGCCGACTTCGCCGACTTCTGTCGCCTGCACCGTCGCGAGCTCGAGCGGCTCCTCGCGACCCGAACCACCCAGACCAACGAGGTCGGTCGTTGCACCTCCCTCCTGCCGGCCCTCTGCCACGTGGCCGCCGGCTACCCGGCGTCCACCCCGCTCTCGCTGCTCGACCTGGGCACCTCGGCCGGGCTGAACCTGCTCTTCGACGACTACGGCTACACCTACCGCCAGGAGGGTGGCGACCGCACCGTCACCGCCGGGCGGCCCGGGGCCGCCGTCACCCTCGAATGCCGGGCCCGGGGCGACCTGGGCGACCTGCCGGAGTTGCGGGCGCCCACCATCGCGGCGCGGGTCGGTCTCGACCTCTCCCCCATCGACCCGCGCTCAGAGGACGAGGCCCGTTGGCTGCTGGCCTGCCAGTGGCCCGAGAATCCGGCGCGCTTCGGCCGCCTGCGCGGCGCTCTGGCCAACGTCCGTGCCTCGGACCACCCGCCCCGGCTCGAGCGAGGCGACATGGTCGACGACGTGCGCCGGATCGCCGCCGCGATCGACGGCGATGGGCCTCTGGTCGTCTTTCACTCGTGGGTCGCCGCCTACCTGGACGAAGAGCGCCAGCGCGCCCTGGTCGATGCTGTCGCTGCGCTCGACGGTCCCGGACGCCCGGTGCACCACCTCTACTGCGAGACCCCGTTCGAGACGCCAGGCCTGCCCACCCCGCCCTCGCCCATCACGCGGAAGGGGCCCGACCTGTCCACCGCGCTGGTCCATATCGCCCCGGGTGGCGCCGAGCCGGTGCGCCTGGCCGACACCCACCCGCACGGCTACTGGATCCGCTGGTGGCCGAACGCGCCCGCGAGGCCGCCCCGCTGAGCGCTACTCGTCGGGGCCCCACGGCGCGTCGCGCCGGGCCGGCACCACCACGCCTTCGGCCGTGACGTGGGCGGCCGAACCCACTGCGCTCTTGCCGAAGCGGTTCCGTATTGCATCCACCGCGGTCGTCACGTCCTGCCACGACTGCTCCCGGGCCACCGCGCTCTCGCTCGCCTCGTCCGTGCCGTCGCCCAGATCGAAGGAGAGTTGATCCGCCCCGCCCTCTTGGAGGCCCGACGCGCTCACCCCGAGCAGGCGGATCCCCTCGCCCGGGTCGAGGCCGGCCAGCAGCGCGGCCGCCACCTGGCCGATGGCACTCCCCGTGCTGATCGGGCGCTCGAGCGTGTGCGAGCGCGTCTGCAACGAGAAGTCCCGGAACTTCACCTTCACGGTGACCGTGCGGCACGAGCTGCCCTCGCCCCGCAGCATGGTGGCGACCGACTCGGCCATGCGCAACACATGGCGCTCCAACACGATCTGGTCGACCAGGTCCTGGCTGAACGTCTCCTCGTGGCCGATCGACTTGGCCGGCCGGTTGGGACGCACCGGGTCGGGATCCTCCCCCCGGGCCAGCGCGCCGAGGTGGGCTCCGCTTGATTTGCCGAGGCGGCGCACCAGGGTGTCGAGGGGCAGCGCGGCCAACTCGCCCACCGTGCGCACGCCGAGGTCGTGCAGGCGTTTGGCCGTGGCCGGACCGACGCCCCACAGGGCCTCCACGTCGTGGGCGTGGAGGAAGTCCCGCTCGTCCTCCGGCGCGACCATGTACACCCCCGGACCGGGTTCGAGACCCTGGCGCGTGGCCCGAGGCTTCGCCGCCCGCGAGGCCAGCTTGGCGATCATCTTCGAGCGGCCGATGCCCACGGCGCAGCGCAGGCGCATTTCGTCGCGCACCCGGTCCCGTAGGCCGTGCGCGATCACCTCGGGCGGCCCGAGCAGGCGCAGCGCGCCGGCCACGTCCATGAAGGCCTCGTCCAGGCCGATGGGCTCCACCATCGGGGTCACGTCGTGCATGATGCGGTGCAGCTGCGCGCTCACCTCGGCGTAGCGGCTGTGGCGGCCCGCGAGGAAGATGGCCTCCGGGCAGAGCTGGCGTGCCCGCATCGACGGCATGGCCGAGTGCACGCCGAACTGACGCGCCTCATACGTGCACGATGCCACCACGCCCCGGGCGCCTGCCCCTCCCACGATCACCGGCTTGCCGGCCAACGTCGGGTCGTCGAGCACTTCGACCGACGCGAAGAACGCGTCCATGTCGACGTGGAGGATGGTGGAAACGTCAGGAAGCGAGCGCGTGGGCGGAGAGGTCTGCTCAGGCACCGAGGGTCAAGCGGCGGAAGCCCTCGGCGTACTCCACGCCGGCCCGCCGCCCCTCCTCGGCCGCCCGCTGGCACACCGCTTCGCCCGCCCAGCCGGCCGAACCGGCCGAGCCGGCGAACTGGGTCCGATGGCACTCCACGGCGGCCGCCTTCGTCTCGATGGTGTCGGTCACGTCCACCCATTCGTCGGGCTCGAGCGTGCCCGAGAGCAGCACGGTGCGCACCTGGTGCGGGGGCCCCGCTTCGGGGAAGTAGTGGGGCAGTGCGGCCGCCGGCGCCACGGCGTCCAGCAGAGCCAGCCCCAGGATGCGGTGGTCCCGATGGTTGACGTAGTCCCGCCCGAAGAAGAGTGCCGACGGGTCGTGGCCGCAGACCAGGTCGGGCCGCAACGCACGCACCCGGCGCACCAGCTCGCCGCGGAACGCGGCGCTGTCGACGAGCTCGCCGTCGGGCAGTCCCAGGTTCTCCAGGCTGCGCAACCCGATGAGAGCGGACGACGCCTCGAGCTCGCCCGCCCGCTCCTCCGCCAGCTCGGACGGCACGATGCCAGGGTCGCTCGTGCCCTTGCCCCCGTCGGTGCACACCACCAGGTGCACGTCGCTACCCGCCTTGGCCCAGCGGGCCAAGGAACCGCCGCAACCAACGTCGGCATCGTCCGGGTGGGCGTAGACGGCCAGCACGACCGAGGGTGTCTCCTCCATCACGTCCGGACCCTCACTTGCGCTTGGGCTCGGTGGTCTTGGTCAAGAGGCCCACTTCGCGCTGGAAGTCGTTGATGTCCTCGAAGCCCTTGTAGACGCTGGCAAAACGTAGGTAGGCGACGTCGTCGAGCGCCTTGAGTCGCTCGAGCACGGCCAGCCCGACCTGCTGGCTGCTCGGTTCGGTCGTCTCGGCCCGTAGCGCATCCTCCACGCCCTGGGCCAGGTCCTCCATCTGCTCATCGGTGACGGGCCGGTTCTTGCACGCGGCGCGCACGCCCTCGATCACCTTGGCCCGGTCGAAGGGCTCGCGCAGCCCCGTGCGCTTGACCACCCAGAGGGGGACCTCCTGGATCCGCTCGAGCGTGCTGAAGCGGCGCCCACAACCCAAGCATTCCCTCCGGCGCCGGATGGCATCGCCGTCCTCGGCCTGACGCGAATCCACGACGCGGTCGTCGTCGACACCGCACCATGGACACCGCACACCGCTGACGATAGTCAGGGAATCTGGATGTGCTCCCCCGGCACCACGACCGTCGAGCCGACCTCGCGGGCCATACGGGCAGCCAGCGCGCCGGCGTCTGCCTGGTCTGCCCTCGCCGCGATGGAGGCCAGGGTGTCGCCGCCCTTGACGATGTACTCCTGCCCGGGCGCTGGCTGCGCCTGGGCAAGGGTGCTGCCGCCCAACTGGCGCAGCGGCAGGGCCAGCAGGACCGACAGGACCGCGACGAGAACGGCCGCCGCGGCCAGGACCGCCCGGCGTCGGCGCACCGAAGGGGATGGTGCGGTCCGCGCCGGGGGGTCCGGAAGGGCGTACAGCCGAAGGGGGCGGTGCGCCGGGTACTCGAGCTCGAATGCGACCGACATGGCGTCTCCTGTTCCGAACACCTGTTCGCTTCCTGGACACTGAACCACGAACACCTGTTCGCTGTCAACTGCAAAGCGAACCCCTGTTCGTCTCGACGCAGGCACGGTACGCACCGGCTGTGACATCTCAATTCCTACTAACTTGACAAACCAGAGTGGATTAGTCAGGATTTAGCACACCCGCTCCGCCCACCTCAGGAGGCACGCGCCCGA
This sequence comes from uncultured Acidimicrobiaceae bacterium, assembly GCA_963809715.1. Classification (GTDB taxonomy): domain Bacteria; phylum Actinomycetota; class Acidimicrobiia; order Acidimicrobiales; family RAAP-2; genus Bog-473. The sequence goes on from CAWEKO010000001.1 coordinate 10,045, forward strand.
TGACCACGACCACGCCGCTCCAGCTCGACATCGCCCCGCTCTCGGGGACCATCGGCGCCGAGATACGCAACCTCGACCTCCACCAGACCCTCGACCCCGAGACGGTGGCGGCCGTCCGCCGTACCCTCCTCGACTACAAGGTCATCTTCTTCCCGGGCGCCCACCTGAGCCCCGAGGAGCACAAGGACTTCGCCGCCCTCTTCGGCGAGCCCACGGTGGCCCACCCCGTCATCCCCGGGCTCGACGACCACAAAGAGGTCTTCGAGATCGACTACACGAAGGCCCGCGAGCTCTACAAGCAGCGCCCGACCCAGGAGTACGGGGACCGCGAGCGCTGGCACACCGACGTCACTTTCGTCGAGCGGCCGCCGCTCGGCTCCATCCTCAACGCCATCGTCATCCCGCCCGCCGGCGGCGACACCCTGTGGGCCGACACCAACGCCGCCTACGAGGATCTCTCCCAACCCATCCGCCAGCTCGTGGACAAGCTCATTGCCGTGCACGACGGCAACCGCAACTTCAACGCGCTGCTCAAGCAGCGCGGCCAGGGCGAGTGGGACGGCGAGACGTTCACCGAGCTCAAGTCGGTCGAGCATCCCGTCGTGCGCACGCACCCCGAGACCGGCCGCAAGAGCCTCTTCGTGAACCCCGGCTTCACGCGCTCCATCAAGGGCCTCACCACCAAGGAGAGTGACGCGCTGCTCGCCTTCCTCTACGACCACATGACGACGCCCGAGTACATCGTGCGCTACCGCTGGGAAGAGGGCGACCTCGGCTTCTGGGACAACCGGACCACCATGCACTACGCCATCGGCGACTACGGCGACGCGCACCGCGTCATCCAGCGGGTGACCATCAAGGGCGACAAGCCTTTCTGAGGCCGCCGCCCGTATTCGGCTCCCAACGTCCCGGCGGCCCCCGCCGGGACCTCATCAGAAGGAACACATGCAGCTTCACCCCATCACGAGTTTTCGCCGCACCGTCACCGCCAGTCGCCGGCCGGTGACGTGCGGTTTGCTGGGCGCCCTGGCCGTGACACTTCTCGCCGTGTCCGGCGGGGGCGCCCCAGCGTCCGCCTCGCCGTCGCTGGCCGGGGTCACCATCACCTTCGGTGACCAGCTCAAGGCCTACCAGACGATCCTGGCGGCCACGAACGCACTCAAGGGTGCGCCCTACACCGTCAACTGGGCCAACTTCATCGGCGGCCCACCCGTCATCGCGGCGGAGACGAGCGGCTCGGTCGACCTCGGCTTCATGGCGGAGACGCCGACCATCTTCGCTCAGGAGGCCGGTGACCCGGTCAAGGTGGTGGCGGCCACCATCGGCGTCAACCCCAAGGTGTCGCCGTACGCCCTCGTCGTGCCGGCCAACTCGCCCATCAAGAGCATCTCGCAACTGAAGGGCCAGTCGGTGGCCGTGCAGGAGGGCACCGTCGAGCAGTACTTCTTGGTCCAGGAGCTCCAGAAGGCCCACATCCCCTACGGCGCGGTGCACATCCAGAACCTCACGGTGACGAACGCCGCGACCGCGGTGGCCAACGGGCAGGTCGACGCCGCCGTGATCACCCAACCGCTCACCGGGATCGACCTCACCGCAGGCAAGATCCGCGTGCTGGGCACCGGGGTCGGCACCTCCTCGGAGACCCTCGGCTACCTCACGGCGAGCAGCGGCGCCCTGGGCAACCCGCAGAAGGCGGCAGCCATCGCCGACTTCATCGTGCGCTTCGACAAGGCCCAGGCTCTGCTGCGCAAGAACCCGACGCTGGCCGCCCAGACCTACGTCAAGACCTACGGTGTGCCCCTCGCCGTGGCGAAGCAGGCCGTCGCCTCCGACCAGACCACCGGCACGCCCATCACACCGGCCATCGAGAGCTACCAGCAGAACGAGGCCAATACCTTCCTCAAGCTCGGGCTGCTGACCACGCCCATCAACGTCAAGAAGATCTTCGACCTGCCGTTCAACAAGGCGGTCAACAAGGCCGCCGGGATCTCGTGACGCTCCAGGCCACTCACCCGGATCAGCTGACGGTCGGACCCGAGGCCCTGGCACCTGGCGCGCCGACGCTCGCGGCGACGCCCGTGCCGGGCCTGGTCCGGCTGCCGGTCGGCGAGCTCGGCCGCCGGCCGCGACGCTGGTCGGTGGCGCTACGCCTCATTGTGCCCGTGTCCGTCTTCGCGGCCTGGTGGATCCTGACGGGGACCGGCATCATCCCCTCGACCACGGTCTCGACGCCGACCGCCACCTGGCATGCGTTCGTGCAGCTGTGGAACCACGACGATCTGTTGGGCGACATCGGGGTCTCCGCCCGACGGGCCGCCTTCGGCCTGGCGCTGGGCGCCGGGATCGGCCTGCTCCTCGGCATCGTGGTGGGCTTGACGCGGCTCGGCGAGGAGCTCTTCGACGCTTCCATGCAGATGCTCCGCATGGTTCCCTACCCCGCCGTGATCTTCCTCTTCATCATCTGGTTCGGTATCGGGGAGACGGCCAAGGTGCTCCTGATCGGCCTGGCCACGCTCTTCCCCATGTACCTCAACACTTCGAACGGCGTGCGCAACGTCGACAAGCGCGTGGTCGAGGCGGCGCGCAGCTTCGGCGTGCAGGGCTGGGTTCTCGTGCGCCGTGTGGTGGTGCCACTGGCCCTGCCGTCGATCATGACTGGGCTGCGCTATTCGGCGGGCATCTCGGTGATCGCCCTCGTCTTCACCGAGAGCATCGGCGCCAACCAGGGCATCGGCTATCTGGTCAGCCAGGCCGACAGCCTCCAGCAGATACCTGTGCTGGTGGTGTGCGTCGTCATCTACGCGTTGCTCGGTATCGGGGCCGACCTCTTGGTCCGCCTCCTCGAGCGCGTCAGCATGCCGTGGAGACGGCACCAGGCGGTCCGATGAACCCCTCCCCCCCCATCGCGACCGACCTGGCTGCCGTCGTCCACGCGGTGACCAAGTCCTTCGGCACGCGCGACGTCCTGGCCGATCTCGACGTCACCGTGGCCCAGGGCGAGTTCGTGGCCCTGCTGGGCGCATCCGGCAGCGGCAAGACCACGCTGCTGCGCATTCTGGCCGGCCTCGATGCGGCCGGAGCCGGCGACGTGCTCGTGCCCGACGTACGCACGGTCGTCTTCCAAGAGCCCCGTCTCGTGGCCTCCCAGCGGGTCTGGCGCAACGTGGTCCTGGGTCTTCCACGTGCCCAGGCCACGCGGGAGCGCGCCGTGTCGGCCCTCCAAGAGGTGGGGCTCGCCCGGCAAGCCGACTCCTGGCCGGGCACACTGTCGGGCGGCGAGGCGCAACGGGTCGCCCTGGCCCGCGCCCTGGTGCGCGAGCCGCAATTGCTTCTACTCGACGAGCCTTTCGCCGCCCTCGACGCCTTGACCCGGTTGCGCATGCAGGAGCTCGTGGCCGACCTCTGTGCCCGCCATCGCCCCGGCGTCCTCCTGGTCACGCACGACGTCGAGGAGGCGGTGGTGCTGGCCGACCGTGTCATGGTGCTGACCGAAGGGCGCATCTCGCTCGACCAGCCTGTGGACCTGGCCCGGCCCCGCCGCGTCGGCGGTGAGGAGTTCGACGAGCTGCGCGACCGGCTGCTCGCCGAACTCGGCGTCCTGGCCGCCGCTCGCTGACTCTTTCGGCGGACCGCGGCCGTCGCACGCCCGCGGTCCGCCGGAACCATCAGCCCGTCGCCGGGTGCAGCTCGGTCGTCACCTGGGTGAACCGGCGGCGGGCAATCCTCGGGTCCTCGCCTGGCGCGATCTCGTCGTCGTAGAACCCGTAGGCGTGGATGGCGGCCGAGCGATCCGGAAGCACGATGATGGCGTGCACGGCGCACCGGGTCTGCAGCCTCCCTCCGGCCGCGCGGAGGACGACGTTGGAGATCCGGTGCAGCGTTGGTCCGAGCGGATCGTGGGTCTGCACCATCCACTTCGTGACCTCGTCGCCGCCGTGCCAGTGGCCGATCTCGCCGTAGTCGGCATCGCAGTCCTCGGTAAAACACGACCGGAGCAGTGCCCAGTCCCGGCCGTCGATCCCACTGGCGTAGCGAATCAAGAGGTCGGTCACGGCCTGGCGCAGCTCTGCACGGATCGGATCCTGCATCAGCTGAGCTTCTGATCCATCACGCCCGCACCGGCATTGAGCATGAGCTGCGCCGCCTCGTTGCGCCCCATGCCGCCCAACACCCGGGAGCCCTCCCGCAGGAGCTCGCCGACAAACCACGTGGGACCCGCCCCGAGATTCTCGAAGGCCTCGGCGACCACCTCTTCCGGTGTGGCCGCGCCCGGTATCGGGGTGCCGTCATCGGCGCTGGCCAGATTGCCCTTCTCTGCGAGCAGCCGGCGGAGCGCGGGAGTGTCGGTCACGCCGAGGACGAGGGAGAGCACGTCGACGCCCTGATCGTGGAGCTCCGCCCACAGCGCTTCACCGAGGACGAGGTCGAACGCCTTCGATGCCCCATAGGCCGCCATGCGCCGCGCCCCCACCAAGGCGGCACCCGAGGACACCAGGATGATGCCGCCGCGGCCCCGTTCGACCATCGGCCGAGCCAGCTGATGGCAGAGCTGGGTGGGTACCAGACAGTTGCGCACCACCATGGACTCCGCCGCCGCGAGCGGGGCATCGAGGAAGGGGGCGAAGTTCGGGTCGGCCCCGGCGCAGTAGATGAACAGGCCGACCTCGAGGTCCGCGGTCTGCTCGGCGATGGTCGCCGCAGCATGGGCTTCGCTCAGGTCGACTGGCCACGGACCGTGTGGCGATCCCCCACGTGGTCTGCAGGTCGGCTGCCGCCTCGTCGAGGACCGATTGTCGGCGTGACAGCAAGACCACGTTCACCTGACGCTCGGCCAGCGCATGGGCAAAGGCCAAGCCAACACCCTCGGAGGCGCCGGCGATCAGGGCCCAGGTTCCATACCGGTCTCCGAACTCACCCACGGTCCCAACCACCCCGGCCACTCTCGATCGCGAACCCATTTCTCGCCCCGGCGAAACCTAACAGGGCGACGCCTCGGGCGGCTTGGTCGCGCTCGTCCTGGTCGGCGTCGGCGTGAGCGAACGCCACCGTCATTGGTGAAGGGCTCACCCATTTCCAATGAAGAGTCGATGGCGGCAGGGTCGCCCCAGCGCGCCGACACCCTGGGCCACAAGGACCTGCGTGCAGCGGCGAACGAGCCCTCGAGACTGCGCGATCGGGTTGGGGTGGTGCGATGCCCGGTCGGGTCAGTCGACCGGAGGAAACTGGTCGCCGTTCGGGGCGACGACGTGGACGTGGACCCAGTCGTCCTGTTCGTTGACGCTGTGCGCGACCGCCGGTTTCCGTCCGCTCGTGTCCTCGTCCCAATGCAATTTCATGGGCGATTTGCGGCCGAAGCCCGTTCGCAGAGCGCCGAGGATGCCTTGGTCCACCTCCGCCGGCATGGCGGCGAACACGGCCTTGGCCTCACGGGCAGCCTCAGGAGGCAAGCCTTCGAGCAGGCGGAGCCGGCCCACGGCATCCTGACAGCTGGTGGCTTGGGCCACCACCGTCGCGGCGTTGGCGTATTCCGGTTTCGATCGGGTCCGCCAGGATCTTGTTTGCTGCGGGGAGCATTCCGCCCATAGCCATCGCTAGAACATATCGCAATGGGAGTGTGAATGTCTGGGGGAACAGCCCAGGGGGCCGGAATCGGCGGGCCCTTCCTCCTGCGCAGCCGGGGTGTCACACTTCTAAGATGCGGCGGTCATTGCGGGCCGGGATCAGGTAGGGAGACGTGCTGGCCCCGCCACCGGTCGAGTTCGTCCGTCGCGAGGGGCTGCACCTTGCGTACCAGCGGGCCGGTGAGGGGCCTTTCGACCTGGTCTTCGTGGCGGGAGCCCTGGCGATGTCGTTGCGCTGGGAAGAGCCGGGACCGGGCCGGATCCTGCGCCGCATGGCCAGCTTCGGCCGCCTGGTCACCTACGACCAGCGTGGAATGGGCTATTCGGACCGCATGGACCTGTCATCGCCCCCGACCATCGAGGACCTCGTGGCCGACCTCGAGGCCGTGGTGGGGGCGGCCGGAGTGCGCGACCCCGTCCTCTTCGGCACCCACAACGGTGGGGCCGTGGCCGCGCTCTACGCCAGCCGCCACCCGGTGCGCCAGCTCGTGCTTTGCAACGCCTGGGCCCGCCTCGAACGCTGTGACGACTTCCCGATCGGACTGCCCAGTCAGATCCTCGACGTCATGGCCGAGCGATACCGGAGTGAATGGGGTCGCGGCGAGATCTCGAACTTCTACGCCACCGAGCGCATCGCAGGCTCGCAAGGCAGGGTCGAAATCGCCTCGACCAGCCACAACCAGCTGGACCACCTGTTCCATCTGAACCGCACCTTTGACATCCGCCACGCCCTCCCGTCGATCACCACACCCACGCTGGTCATCCACCTCGAGGACAACCAGATCGTCTCGGCCGAGCACGGCCGCTACCTCGCCGCATCCATCCCCGGTGCCCGCCTGGTGCTCCTGCCGGGTGCCGACCACAACTTCCTCCAGAACTACGGTCCTGCTGTTATCGACGAGGTCGAACGCTTCACCACGGGCCGCGTCATCCCATTCACCGACCGGTTGCGCACCACCATTCTCTTCACGGACATCGTCGACTCGACGCCGCTGGCTGCATCGATGGGCGACGAGCGCTGGAGCGCGCTCATTGACGTCCACAACGACCGCATGCAGCAGCTTGTCGCAGCGCACGGGGGTCACGAGGTGAAGAGCACCGGCGACGGCTTCTTGGTCGCCTTCGATGATACGGACAGCGCCGTCCGCTGTGCCTTGGCCACCATGGCCGCAGTCGCCGATCTGGGTTTGGAGCTCCGCGCCGGGGTCCATGTGGGCGAGGTGGCTCACATGGGCAAAACCGACTTCTCGGGGATCGCCGTGCACTTCGCCCAGCGCTTGTGCGCCCGGGCCGAAGGTGGCCAGCTCCTCGCCTCGGCAGACGTCCGTTCGGGCTGCGAGGACACGGCGATTACCTTCGAAGGACGTGGCCTGGCCACGTTCAAGGGCATCCCAGGAAAGTGGGAGATCTTCGAGGCCCACCTCTGAGCGAAGCGTGGGCAACGCTCGTCTTTTCAGAAGCCGGTGCGGCGGCCTGACACGTCGTCGGTCGTCGGCGTGGTGCACTTGTCAGGCCGTCGCGGCTCGTGACGCCCCCGCCGGGGACGCCGTGTCGTCAGATGTTGACCATGGCCTTTGCGTCGGCATCGCGCAGTCGGGCGGCCATGGCGATCAGTATCTTCCGCGAGAGCTCTGGCATTGTGGAGAGCACACTGTTGAACTCGCGCTTGCCGAGCACGAGGAGATCCATGTCCGTATCGGACACGACGGTGGCCGAGCGCGGTCGGCGGTCGATCAAAGAGAGCTCGCCGAAGTACTGGCCCGGCCCCAGGGTTCGCACCTTGCGGTTGTTGTGTCGGACCGATGCGGTGCCGGTGACGATGAGGAAGAACTCGCGCCCGATCGAGTCCTGCTCGCAGAGGACCCGTCCCGGCTTTACCGTGACCGACTCGAGCGCCTTCTGCAGGACGCGCCGCTCTTTGGCCGTCGTCGAGGAGAACAGCCAGATCTGTGAGAGGTCGGGGCCGGGTGCCATTTGCGCAAACCGTAGCCCTTACACAGGGATTGCGCTCGGGGAGCGGCCGCACGTCGAGGCGACGTGCCTGGGGGCATTCGCCGAGGGGCGCCCGGACAGGCACTTCGAGACGAACCGGCACCGGACGAGCGACCAGGGGACGCGCTCGACGGGGCGCTGGTCGACGAATGGTTGACCTGGAACCGACCCCGGGCCGAATCATTCACCCCGGCCGGGTGCTGGGTCTGCGTCAGTCGAAGGCGGGTCGGGTGGGTGACGGTTCCGCTGCGGGAGAGGGGGTCTTCGCGCGATCGACCATCTCGTGCCGCGTCAGAGGAAGCGACGCCGGCGACCGAGACCCAGCACTCATTCCGGTGTGGCGGTCACGTCGCCGCCGCATATGGCGTCGACCAGGCGGGCGTGGTCACGCTCGTTCTGCTCGGCGTAGGCGCGGGCGAACGCCACCATCGCCTTGGTGAAGACTTCACCCTTTCCCATGTAGGCGTCGATCGCCGTGGGGTCGCCTGAACGAGCGTGCGCGCGGGCCAGCGTGGACCCGCAGGCCGCGGCGAACCGGGCCAGCCGCGGCGCGATCATCTCGGTTGTCGGGATCAACTTCATGTCGCGGTACTGGCGCACGTAGAAGTCGCGACCGCCCAGCGCACCCCAGCCGACGAAGAGGTCGGTCGCGCTCTGCACCATCCGCTTGCCCGCCACCACCCGCTCGCCGTGATTGTCGTGGACGGCGGGACGAAGGTGCGCCTCGTACACCGAGGGTGCGGCCTGCTTGCACTGGAGAAAGAGCGGGTCGGCCCCCGAGCGGCCCTCGAGGAGCACGAGGTAGACGAGCATGCCCACGCTGCCCACGCCGACGACCTGGCGCACGGTATCGGCTTCGGTGAAGCGGTCGAAGAGTGTCCGCCGGTCCTCCTGGAGGGTGAGCCGGTAGCCGGCCAGTAACACGTCGACGATCTCGTCCTGCTCGTCGTCGGACAGGGACACGCGCAGCGGCGGATCCGTCGTGATGCGCGGGCGCCCGTGCGCCATGGTGGTCAGCTTCGAGAAGGCGCCCCGGCTCGTCCGCTTGTCCTTGCGCTTCTCGATGTACACCTTGACCCGGCCGCGGTCGGCCCGCTCGAAGTAGTCGACGAAGCGCGCGACCTCGGTGCCGTCGTACCAGATGTCGAGCTCGTGCATACGGGCGTAGCGGCGCATGCGCCCGCGATAGGCGTCGACCGCCGCCCGCACCGCCGCCTCGGCCCGCGCCGCCTTGAGTCCGTTCTCGCCCGCCGCGACGACGAGGCTGGCCGCCAGCCGGGCCACGTCCCACTCGAAGGGCCCGGGCAGCGTCTCGTCGAAGTCCCGCAGGTCGAAGTTGAGGTTGCGCTCGGGTGTCGCCCACAGGCCGAAGTTGAGGACGTGAGCGTCGCCGCAGAGCTGGACCTCCAACCCGCTGTGCGAGCGCGAGGCGAGGTCGGCCGCCATGACAGCCGCCGCCCCGCGGTAGTAGTTCCACGGCGAGCGGGCCATGCGCTGGTGGCGTAGCGGCGCGAGCTCCGGCAGACGGATGGCGTTCTGGGCCAGCACGGTCTCGAGCGCATCGTGCCCGCGGACGCGCTCGTCCCAGGCACCGAAGGCCGAGCGGGGCGCGTGCGAACGGGCGGCCCGGCCCAGGGCCCGGCGCTCGGCCTCCGTGGCGGCAAGGTCGTGGTGCGCCATGCCGTCGATGGGGACGACGGTCCCCTCTTCGACGGGTCGCATGGACCCACTTAAGTCGACGGGCGAGCGGGACGCTTCGGGGCCCCGACGCCGACCCAGTGCAGCCAAACATCGAACAGATGTTTGCTTTGGGGCCCGGACCTGGCTATCTTGGTTCGTCACGAACGAATGTTCGCCCCCGGTGGGGGCCCGGCGGAGCGCCGGGGCGGGCCGTAAAGGAGACGCCGATGGCCGAGGTCCTGAGCGGAAAGCGGCTGCAGATCCTCAACTACATCGCGGACTGCCAGCGGGAGCGGGGCTATCCCCCGTCGGTCCGCGAGATCGGCGAGGCGGTCGGCCTGGCCTCCTCGGCGACCGTGCACACGCATCTGGCCGTCCTCCAGCGCGAGGGCTACCTGTCCCGCGACCCGAGTAAGCCCCGGGCCATCCAGGTCCACTTCGACCAGGACAGCTCAACCAGGCTGACGCGCGTCCGCGGTGCGCAATGTGCCCCTGGTGGGCGACGTCGCCGCCGGCACCGGCGTCCTGGCCGAGGAGAACGTCGAAGAGCTGCTGCCCATGCCCGAGCAGTTCACCGGCAAGGGTCCGTCGTTCATGCTGCGCGTGCGCGGGGATTCCATGATCGACGCCGGCATCTTCGACGGGGATTACGTGGTGGTGCACCAGCAGCCCGAAGCCGACAACGGCGACGTCGTGGTGGCCGGCATCAACGACGGCGAGGCCACGGTGAAGACCTTTGCCCGCAAGGAAGGCCGGGTCGTGCTGACGCCGGCCAACGCGGCCTACGAGCCCATGGTGTTCGACCAGCCGGACCAGGTGACCATCTTCGGCAAGGTGGTCACAGTGGTGCGCCAACTGATCTAGGCGGGTGTGCTGGACCGCGGGGATTACTTGAGCAGGCGGGAGAGACGACGGTCGGCCAGAACCTTGCCGCCCGTCTGGCAGGTCGGGCAGTAGGCCATCTCGTACGATTCGAACGACACCCGCTCGAGGTTGGTGCCGCACGTCGGACAGGGCTCGCCGAAGCGCCCGTGCACTTTGAAGCGGCCGCCGAGGCTGGACTCGGAGAGGCCTCCGGGTCGCCGGCGCTCGAGCTCGAGCGCCTCCTCGAGGACCTCGACCGCTGCACTGAGCAGCGCCTCTCGCTGCTCGGGCCCGAGGGAACCGAGCGAAGCGAACGGCGAGAGCTTGGCCCGCTGCAGGATGTCGTCGCCCCAGCCGCGTCCGATGCCCGACACCGTGTGCTGGTCGCGCAGGTCGGTCGTGAGGTGACGCTTGGAGTTGCTCGTCCGGATGAAGTCGGCGAACTCGTCGCTTCCGGGTTCGGGACCAAGGTCGGCGAGGGGGCCTTCGTCGTCGGGCCCGAGCACCCACCACGAGGCCTTGCGCTGTGTGCCGTACTCGCGCACCAGGATACCGATGCCCTCCCCGTCGAGGCCGCTCGTGCCCGCGCCGAAGACGAAGCGGGCCACGGCACCCCTCGGCTTCGTCTTCTTGGGCGGGTTTTCGATGTCGAGCCGTCCCGCTTGGGACAGGTGGAGGACGATACGGTTCTCGTCGTCGAAGCGCCACACCAGGTATTTGGCCCGACGGGTGACCGCGGTGAGCGTGGCGCCCTTGAGATCGCCCGGGGAGGGGGCATAGGTCTTGAGGGACGAGAAGCCGAGCAGATCGGCCCGACGCAGGACCCGGCCGGACAGGACGGCATCGAGCCGTTCGGCCAGCGCCTGCATCTCGGGCAATTCTGGCACTCAGCATCCTCCCTGGTCGTGCTCTGATCCCTGTCAGCCGGGAAGGTGAGAAACCTTTCCGAACCTTCTAAAACACACAGATCACCGTAGTCACGCCGAGACACGGAGAGACAGAGACATGGCAACTACGGCACGTGACAGACCACCGAAGCCCGCCCGTCCCGGCGACGCAAGCCCGCTCAGGGTTCGATCTTCGCTGTGTCGAAGGACGCGCGCTGGCTCTGGAAGGGCGAGCTTCCCCTCCTCGGAGGCGTCAAGACCGGCACCGCTGAGATCTCGATCGAGTGCGATACGAAGTTCGACGTTCTCGTGCTCAAGTTCGGCAATCTCGTCAACCTCCTTCGTTCTGGTGTGCAGTAGCCCTCTGAACGGGGAATGACCCCGGAGGCGGCAGGTGGAGTCGATCGCCGTAGGGGAGTCTGTCGTTCCCAGTGGTCAGCCGTTGGGAACAGCCCGGAGCAGCCGGTGCACCGATGTCCAAGGTTATCGTCGCCCGACAGATTCGTTCGGGATTTCGTCGACCTTCACTACGGCGTTGACGTCAACGCGTTGGGTATGACGACGTCATCGTTTGATCAGGTTGGCGAGGTTAGATTGCAGCGGCGTTGCAGCGGCACACGGTGAATGGATACCCGCCGAAGGCAATCCATTGACACCGGCACACACGTCGATAGGCTCTCGTCGACAACGAGCGAGGGGGCTGGACCGTGGGACGAAGGTCAGGCGTGTTGTTGTGTTCTCTGCTTGCAGTCGCCGGGTGCTTACAGGTCGGCTTGGCTACTTCGACCTCAGCCGCGTCCAGCTGGACGGTCGTGCCCCTGACAGCGAGCGCCTACAGCAGTTCACTTGGCGGCATCTCTTGTGGCGGAAGCTCGTTCTGCGTCGCCACCGGGTGGACGCAGGCTCAGGGAGCGAACACGCTCGACCGTCCGTTGATCGAACGCTGGAACGGATCATCGTGGACTCCTATGCAATCGCCAGCCGTCGGTGGAGCGAACGTGCAACTCGGAGCAGTCAGTTGCACGAGTCCAACCTTCTGCATGCTGGTGGGCAACACGTGGACACCGGGCGGCATCAGCTCGCTTACGGAACAATGGAATGGCAAGCGATGGAAGATCGTGCCAAATGCGGCCGACGGTCTTTTCGCCATGTCGATCTCGTGTATCGGCTCCTCGTTCTGCGTGGTGGTCGGCACCAACGAGATCGGATCAGGCAATACCGACAATTTCGCTGAGATCTGGGACGGTACCTCCTGGACCGCCACCCCGACTCCGAGTCCGGGAGACACGGGTCTCAACGGCGTGAGCTGTGTCACACCGACAAGCTGCGTGGCGGTTGGATCTACTGAACCGTACGGCTCTTACGGCCCATCCCTGTCATTTGCGCTCGGCTGGGACGGATCGACTTGGTCGCGGTTCCGTAGCGGGAACGGGCCAGATCCCGCAGGGGACAACTATCTCAATGGCGTCACGTGTCGGAAGACCCTGAGTAGCTGCGTCACCGTCGGCACCTACACCCCATCGGTAAAGGGTGCTTCCGCTCAGAGCCTCATCGAATCATGGACGCCCACGAGCTGGGTCATCGTCACCAGCCCGCAGGCTCCGGGTGGAAGTAACTACCTTTTTAATGCGTCCTGTCCCCGCGTAACTGACTGCGTGGCGGTCGGGGGTGTGAACGAGGGAGAACTCATCGAGGTCTGGAACGGTTCGACGTGGACAGTGACACCGGGAGCTGACGTGCCTGGGTCGGCTCAGGATCTCCTTAGCGGGATCGCCTGCACTCACAAGGTTTGCTTCGCTGCTGGCACTTGGGCCGTGACTGCAGGTCAGCCATCAGCACGCACTCTTGATCACCAGCGCCGTCGGCTAGACACTCGTACCTGAGGACGAGAGTCTCAGGGCAGGCTACGGATGCGCTCGAGCAGCGTACGCCTCACGCTCGCTGATCGTCGCGTCGTTGATGCTCCGGATACCCCGACCCCGTTGACACGCCACAATGGTGGCATGACCTACACGCACGGACACCACGAATCGGTGCTGCGCAGCCACACCTGGCGCACGGCTGAGAACTCGTCCGCCTACCTGCTGCCCCACCTCCGTCCCGGTCAGTCCCTGCTCGACGTGGGCTGCGGCCCCGGCACCATCACGGCCGACCTCGCACTGCTGGTGGCACCGGGCGAGGTGGTGGGATTCGACGTCGCCCCCACTGTGGTGGCCCAGGCGGCGGAGCAGGCGGGTGAGCCGGGCCTCGAGAACCTGCGCTTCGAGGTGGGCGACCTCTTCGCTCTCCCCTACCCCGACGAGTCCTTCGACGTGGTCCATCTGCACCAGGTGCTGCAGCATCTTGGGGAGCCCGAGGCCGCGCTGGTCGAGATGCGCCGTGTCCTGCGTCCTGACGGGGTGGTGGCCGTCCGCGACTCGGACTACGCGGCCTTCACCTGGGCCCCGCGCGACCCGGCGCTCGAGCGCTGGCTCTCGCTCTACCTGGCGGTGACCGAGCGCAACGGTCACGACGCACGCATCGGTCCGCGGCTGGCGGGCATCGCCCGGGCCGCCGGGTTCGACGACATCGAGGTGTCGAGCTCGACCTGGACCTACGCCGACCCCGAGTCCCGGGACTGGTGGGGGTCGTTGTGGGCCGACCGCGTGCGCTACTCGCGCTTCGCCGAGCAGGCTGTCGAGTACGAGCTCAGCACGACCGAGGAGCTCGAGGAGATCGCCGCTGGCTGGCGCCGCTGGGCCGACTCACCCGACGGCGTGTTCGTCGTCACCCACGTCGAGATCCTGGCCCGGGGCTAGCCGTCCCTCGGCTCGACGGCCGGCTGACTCCTGCACCGGGCTCAATCAGTCCAAAGCTTGTCGGTATAGGTGTCGGTCCCGACGATCGTCGGGATGAAGGGCAGCGCAGCCACCACCGTGCCCTTGCCCGCCGCTTCGAGCTGGCGCCGGTGCTCGGCGATGACCGGGTCCCACGCCACCTCGGGTGGAGTGTTGAGGAACCAGCAGCAAGACGGTGCGGTTGTCCCGGGCCGCCTCGCGGGGCACGTCGCCGGGGGCGTCGACCTCGAGCGCGATCGGGGTGAAGGCGGCGACCAGGTCGGCATCGGTACCTGGCATGAGCGCGGGCAGGTGCTCGTTCCGTAGCCAGGCCCACAGGTCCTCGTTGGAGACGCCGTCGGCGGCGTCGATGAACTCGGCCACCAGGCCGCGGTAGGGATGGTCGAGCGCCAACTCCACCGGGACGCCATCGGGATCACGGCGGTGCTCCCACTTGTAGTGGTAGAGCAACGTGTGGACGTGGTCGCGCTCTTGGAACATGCGCCCGGCCGCGTGCAGCGCGTTGACCTGGCGCAGGGCCCAGCGGTTCCACGTGTCGAAGTAGCCGTCGAGCACCCAGTAGAGGGCGACGTAGGACCCGCGGTCGGGCTCGCCGGTGATGGCGGATGGATCGGGGTCGCGCAGTGCCTTGAGGTCGGACGTGGCCACCCAGCGCCGGCCGGCGAAGTTGTAGGGACCGACCATGCAGCCCGAGTAGAAGTGATCGCGCTCGTACCAGCGGTTGTAGGCCACCTCGTGGCCCCGGTGGGGCTCCACCAGAGTGAGCAGCATGGAGCCGAGCTTGATCGGCTCGGCCTCGGCACCAACTTCGATGGGGCGTCGCTTCTTGGTTTCCTCGGGCATGAGGAGCGAAGCTAACAGCTGGGTCGAGGGGTCAGACAGTCCCGGTGGCGAGGATGGAGCCCGTCGGGGTGACGGAGCCGCCGGCGGGTTCGGCCGTGATGCTGAGCTGCATCGGCTGGACCGACCCCGCCATGGTGAAGGTGGCCTGGTGGGGCGACGGGCCGAGCAGACCCAACGAGATCGGCTGGGTGCCCACGATCCCCCACAGCTGGTAGGTGTGCCCCGACGAGAGCTTGGGCAGGTGCGAGGAGACCAGGAAGCCCCGCCCGTCGGGCACCACGACGAACTCGGCCAGCTGGCGGTTCGTGGCGGATTCGAGATCGATCACCTGGTGACCCGGAAGCTCGAGGGCGGCGGCCACGGCGGCGCCCGCCTGGTGACCGGCTGCCTGTTGGAGGTGCGAGACCTTGTGATCGGCCTGCGCGAGGCCGATGCCGAGGACCACGGCCACGGCGGCGGCGGCCACGGCGAACGCCCCCACGGTGGCGATGACACCGCGACTCGCCGTGCGTCGCGTCGTCGGCGTCGGGGCACGGAAGGGCGAAGCATCCTGGCCGCTCAGGCGCGGCATCGGGGGCACCCGCTCCTCGCCCTCCTGTCGCTCGGGCAGCCGGCTGACGATGCCCGACCACAGGGCCTCGGGCGGCTCCGCGACCGAGTTGCCCAAAGCACCCGCCACCTCGCGCAACTCGTCGAGCTCGGCCCGACAGCGCGGGCAGGTGTCGAGGTGCTCCTCGACTTGGATCACCTCGTCGGCGTCCACGGCATGGAGGGCGTAGGCGCCCAGCAGCTCACTGGCCTCCTCGTGCGACATCACGCGTCCGCTCCCCTGACACCTGCATCCAACAGCACGGCGCGCATGCGACGCATGCCGTTGCGGATCCTGCTCTTGACCGTACCCTCTGGTTGCCCGAGTAGTTGTGCCACCTCGCGGTAGGTACGCCCGTCGAAGTACGCCAGCTCGATGGCTCGGCGCTCTTCATCGGGCAGTGATCCCATGGCGGTCGAGACCTGATCGGCGACAGCCAGATCCCAGACCTCGTGCTGCATGTCATAGGAGGATCGAGCGGTATCGAAGGCGTCGCGCGCCTCGCGACGCCGGCGCGAGCTCGACGAGCGGATGACGTCGACGGCACGACCGTGTGACTGCGCCAGCAGGAACGAACGCAACGAGCCGCGGGTGGCGTCAAAGCGATCAGGCTGGTTCCACAGCCGGAGGAAGACTTCCTGGGTGACGTCCTCAGCCTCGGACGCGCTCCCCATCACCCGTTTGGCCAGCCCGAACACGGCCCCGCCGTGGCGCCGGTACACCTCGGCCAGGGCCACCTCGCTGAAGCGAGCGATGGCGGTGACGAGCTGGGCGTCGCTGACCTTTTCCAAGTCCGGCATATAGGTGTTCTTCGGCACCGCACCTCACGATGGATGGGTTGCTCCCATCCAGGCGTGGGCTGCGTTCCGAATAGTAGGCGTTATGCCTACGACGATTGATTCCTACAAGAACCGGGCCGGCCAGCTGGACCTGGACGGGATCGACTTCGACGAATTCCGTGTCCAGCCCCTGGCCCCCGACGCCGTGCGCGCGCTGCGCTACATGCACGACGTCGAGCACCACACGGTCTGCTATCTACGCGACCTCCTGCTGACGCCCGCGCACCAGGAGCCCGAGATCACCTCGTTCCTCTCCTGTTGGGTCTTCGAGGAGATGTGGCACGGCGAGGCCATCGGACGCGTCCTCGAGGCGCATGGCGAGGAAGCGGGCGCACCGCGGATCGCCGAGTTGCGTCACAAGCGGCGCCGGCACGAGGCCATGACGACCATGAGCACGATCGGCCTGGCCGCCTTCTCGGGGCGAGCGTTCATTGCGCTCCACATGACCTGGGGGGCCATCAACGAGTGGACGACGCAGGCCGGCTACGCACGCCTGGCCGAGAAGGCCGCGCACCCGACCCTGCGCGAGCTCCTCCGGCGCATCATGAAGCAGGAAGGTGGACACATCGATTTCTACTCGTCCGAGGCGGCGCGCCGCCTCGGGGCCAGCCCGAAGGCGCGCCGGTTGACCCGTGGCGCATTGCAGCGCTTGTGGCGGCCGGTGGGTTCGGGTGTCATGCCCAAGAACGAGGTCGGGTTCCTGGTGCGCTACCTCTTCGAGGGTGAGCAGGGCCGCGAAATGCTCGAGCGGATCGACCGCCGCGTTGACCGGCTGCCGGGGCAGGACAACCTTCATCTGCTCACGCGGGCCTGTGCCGCGCTCGGCGACGGCGCCTTGAGAGCAACCCGTTCGACATCCACGTCGCGGACGCCTCCGAACAAGGGCAGTTCACTGACTGAGGAGGTCACATGACGGGAGATTCCCGGGCGCTCTCCGAGTTGCTCGAAGAGTCACAAGATCTGCAGGCTGATGCACTGCGTCCGACCCGCGGCGCGCTTGACGAGATCGTCGAGTGCGGGCACGAATCGGGTGGCATCGACGTCGGGGCCAACCGCGCCTTTCACACCGAACACAGTCGGGCCCTTGCTTCGAGTTTTTCCAAGGCGACACTTCTGGGTGCAGCGGGAGGCGCCGCACTGGTCGGGGTCTTGGCCTCCTCCGCCGGGGCAGCCAGCTCGACCGACGTTCAGATCCTCCAGACGGCCGCCTCCATCGAGAACCTGGCCGTGGGCACCTACAAGACGGCGCTCACCCTGCCCTACATCGGCGGGTCGGCGGCCAACCCGGTCATCACCAAGTTCGCCCAGGTCACTATGGGTCAGCACGTCCAACATGCCGACGCGTTCAACGCAGCCGCCAAATCGCTCGGGGGCAAGGTCCAGGACAAGCCGGACCCAGCTTTCGTCCCGGTGGTCAACAAGGCGGTGGCCAACCTCAGCGGGGTCAGCGCAGCCCAAGGGGCGCTCGGTGTCGTAGGACTGGCCATGGAGCTGGAGAACATCGCCGCCGAGACATACATCAAGGACACGGTTCTGGCCACGAAGACGACCAACAAGGCCCTCTTCGCCAGCGTCATGGGGATCGAAGCCCAACACGTTTCGGTGCTCCTCGCTGTCCAGGCGCTCCTGATGGCCGGCGCACCTCAGCTCATTTCGCTGGCGCCCGGCACCGCGGCCGCACTCCCGGCGGCCGCCGGCAGTGTCGGCTTCCCCCATGCCTTCTACCCGACCAACAGCGCCGCGCCGGCGCGACAAGGAGTCGTCAAATGACCCTCGACACCTCGAGCTTCGAGGGCAGTGAGCACGAGCTCGACACGTTGACGAGCGAGCTGGATCTACTCCACCACGACGTGGGCGGGCCGCTCATGGCCGAAGCGACGGGGGCGATGCACGGCACCAGCCGGCGCACCTTCCTGCTCGGCGCAGGTGCCGCCGTGGCCGGCGGCGCCGCCTTGGCCGCAGTCGGCGGTCCTGCCATGGCCAGCGTGGCCGGCGCATCCACCCGCCGTCTGGCCTCGAGCGCCTTTCCACCCAAGGGTCTGAGCGGAGACTTGGCGGTCGCCGCGGTGGCGGCCAGCCTGGAGAACCTGGCCGTCTTCGCCTACACGGCCGGGCTGAGTGCGGCGGCGGCGGGCAAGCTGGGCACGGTGCCTCCGGCGGTGGCCACCTTCGCCACAACCGTGAAGGGGCAGCATCAACAGCATGCCGACGCCTGGAACGCGGTCCTCAAATCACACGGGAAGGCGCCAGTGACGGTGACCAATCCGAAGCTCACCCCGGTGGTGCAGTCGGACTTCGCCAAGGTGAGCGACGTGACAGGACTCGCCGAGCTCGCCCTCACCCTCGAGACAATTGCCGCCCAGACCTACCAGGCTGAGACGGCGAAACTGAAGAGCAGCACCGCCATTGCCCTGTCCTCTTCGATCCAGCCGGTCGAGATGCAGCACATCGCTGTCCTCTACTACGTGCTGGGCAAGTACCCAGGTGCCCAGACGGCGGCAGGCACGCCAATCGCCTTCAATCCGACGAGCAAAGCGGCCTAGTGACGACGAAGTCCCGGGCAAGGTGGTGCAGGGGCGGGGTCGTGGGTCTGGTGGTTGCGGGCGCCCTGCTCCTGTCCGCCTGTAGCGGCGGTGGTGCGGACGAAGAGGGAACCGGTGCCGCGCCCACCACCTCGTCGGGCTCGTCCGTGCAGAGTAATTCGATCACGATCTCGAACTTCATGTTCGCGCCAATGTCGGCCAGCGTGGCCCCGGGCGGCACGGTCAAGGTCACCAACAAGGACTCGGTCGACCACACGCTGACGGCGACCGGCGGCCAGTTCGACACCGGCGACATCGGCGATGGCCAGACCAAGACGTTCACCGCGCCGACCATGCCAGGTACGTACCACTACATCTGCAACATCCACCAGTACATGATGGGCACCATCATCGTCCGGTAGTGGGCTCCGATACCCGGCGACCGGACGTGACGCCGGGTCAGACCTCGACGAGGTCTTCCCCGAAGACGATCTGCCCGTCGAAGCGGGCGCGGGCCAGGGCCACCCACTCTTCCGCGGCGCCGGGGAGCGGCGTCGGCACCTGATGGGTCAGGACGAGCGTGCCCACGCCGGCGCGGGCCGCCGTCGTGGCGGCCTGCTCGACGGTGGAGTGGTAGTCGATGGTGTCGACGAAGCGCGGCATGGCCACCAGGCGCACGAGGTCCTCGCGAAGCACCGTCTGGACGTAGACGTCGGCCCCGACGAGCAACTCGTCGAGACCGGCGCAGGGAACGGTGTCGCCGGCCAGGACGACCGACCGACCGTCGTGTTCGAAGCGGTAGGCCAACGTGGGTTCGACCGGACGGTGATCGGTGGCCGCGGCCATGACGCGCACGTCGCCCGTGTCGAGAACGACGCCCGGCTCGAGCTCGCGGACGCTGACATCGGGCTCCCAGGTCAGGTCCGCGTGGTGGGCCAGCCGGTAGGACACGTCCGGGGCCAGCATGGCCAGGGCCCCGTCCACCACCTGACGGGTGCCGACCGGTCCGGCCACCTTCAGCGGGCCCGGCTGGCGGCTCATGATCCAGTGGGTGGTGATGACGTCGTTCAGGTCGCACACATGGTCACTGTGCAGGTGGGTCAGGAAGACGCCCTCGAGCATGACCGGGAGCACCCCGGCCGCGACCAGCCGCATGCAGACGCCGCGCCCGGCGTCGACGAGGAAGCTCTTGGCGCCCGCCTTGACCAGGGTGGCCGCGCCGGCCCGCTTGGCGTCGGGCAGGGGATTGCCCGTCCCCAACAAGACGACGGAGAGTGAGGGTGACATCGGCCCGACGTTAGGGCGAAACGTGCTCGATGCTCGTGACGGTCAGGTGATGAGCGCGGCCAGCACCCGGCGAGCCTGCTCCAGCTGGCCCCGGGTCACACGCTCTTCGGGGTGGTGGGCCAGCAACGGGTCACCCGGGCCGAAGTTGGCCGCCGGAACCCCGTGCTCCCAGAAAGAGGCCACGTCGGTCCAGCCGACCTTGGCCTTGGGGGCGGCGTTGCTCTTCTCCACCAGAGCGGCCAGCAGCGGATGTCCGAGCGAGGGCGGCGCCCCGTCGCCGGCGTCGACGAGCTGCCACTCGTCGTCCGGCTCCAGGAACGCGTCGAGCAGCTGGTGCACGAACGCCTCGGCCTCGGCGGCCTGACGATCCGGCGCATAGCGATGATTGAGGACCAGGGTGGCCCGGTCGGGCACCACGTTGGCGGCAACGCCACCCTCGACGGCCACGGCTTGGAGCTGCTCGGCATAGGTGCAGCCGTCGAGCACGACCTCACGCCCACCCCAGGCGGCGACGGCGTCGATCAGCGCACCGAGCCGATGGATGGCATTGCGCCCGGTGAATGGCCGCGCCGTGTGGGCCCGCACTCCTTTCAGCGTGATGCGCACCCGCAGCGTCCCCTGACAACCGGCCTCGACCAGTGCGCAGGTGGGTTCGCCCAGGATGGCGGCGTCGCCGGCCAGCAGATCGGGGCGCTCGTTCCACAGCTGGAGCAGGCCGCTCTCGGCCCGCCCTACTTCCTCGCAGGCGTAGAAGCACCAGGTGACGTCGACCTCCGGTTCGGCCACGCTGGTGGCCAGGTCGAGCATGACGGCCAGGCCGCCCTTCATGTCCGAGGAGCCGACTCCCCAGAGGGTGTCACCGTCGAGTCGGGCCCCGGCGTTGTCGTTCGGAGGCACCGTGTCGAGGTGGCCGGCCAGGACGAGACGCTGGGATCGTCCACGATCGGTCCGGGCCACCACGTTGTCCCCCACCCGCTCGAC
The DNA here is from genome assembly GCA_963809715.1 of uncultured Acidimicrobiaceae bacterium. GTDB lineage: Bacteria > Actinomycetota > Acidimicrobiia > Acidimicrobiales > RAAP-2 > Bog-473. Next base: position 30,987 of record CAWEKO010000001.1, read on the forward strand.
CGTCAGCCACGGGCAGGGCGCGAGCGCCTTCTCCACGGTGGCGGCGATGACCCTCTCGTCATGGCTCACCGAAGGGATGGCGACCAGCTCGGCCGTTGCCGCCAGAAGGTCGGCCGGTTCCGCCATGATCAGGTGCTGGCTCCGTGGTCGCGCAGGACGGCGTTGAGCTGTGCCTTGTCGTGCCGATCGCCCTCGGTCAGGCGTTTGATCACGAGGACGCAGGGGACGAAGAACTCGCCACCGGGATACTCACGGCGCCGGCTGGCGCGGATGGCCACGCACCACGGCGGTACGACCCCGCGCGAGATCTCTTCACCCGTTTCGGCATCGATGACGGGGATAGACGGGTCGAGGAAGCTTCCTGCACCGAGCACGGCGCCCCGGCCCACCCGGGCCCCGCCGGTGACCATGCAGCGGCTGCCTACGAAGGCATCGTCCTCGACCACGACCGGGACGGCGTTGGGTGGCTCGAGCACGCCGCCGATGCCCACACCACCGGAGAGGTGTACCCGTTCACCGATCTGACCGCACGAGGCCACGGTGGCCCAGGTGTCGACCATGGTGCCGGCGCCCACGTAGGCGCCGATGTTCACGTAGGAGGGCATGAGCACGACGCCGCGACCGAGGAACGAGCCCCAGCGGGCGGAGGCGCCGGGCAACGCCCGCACGCCCGCCTCGGCGAAGCCGTGCTTGAGCGGAAGCTTGTCGGCGTACTCGAACGGCCCGTGCTCGATCGTCTCCATGCCACGCAGCGTGAAGAGCATGAGGATCGACTTCTTGAGCCACTCGTGCACGACGACCTCGTCGGTCCCCGGATCGACCTCGGCCACCCGGGCCTGGCCCGTGTCCAGCAGCTCGATGGCCTCCTCGACGAGAGCCGCCGCTTCGGTGTCCGCCGGCGACAGCTCGTCACGGCGCTCCCACAGTTCTTCGATACTCGCCTGGAGATCAGCCATGCCGCACCTTAGCCAGGCCTCCGCAGGCCACCCGGTCTCGCTCAGGCACCGGCGCCGGACGCCGAGCCCAGACGCGCACCGACCAGAGCCAGGCGCTCCATCGGCTGCACCATGGCGATCCGCACGTGGCCGGCACCAGCGTCCCCGTAGAGGTCACCCGGGCTCACCAGCATCCCACCGTCACGGGCCAGCGACTCGGCCATGGCCCAGGCGTCGGTCCAGCGACCGGCCGGTACGGGGACCCAGAGATAGAACCCGCCCTCGGGGAGCGAGACGGGGCAACCGTAGGAAGCCAGGACCGCGGCCAGGTACTGCAGGCGCTCGAGGTAGCGCTCGCGCTGGCGAACCACGTGCGCGTCGTCGGCCAGCGCGGCGACACCGGCGGCCTGCGCGGGACCAGGGACCATCAGACCGGCGTGCTGGCGCACCGCGCGGAGGAACTCGACCAGCTCGGCGTCACCGGCGTAGAAGCCCACCCGCACGCCCGCCAGGTTGGAACGCTTCGACAGCGAGTGCACGGCGACAACACCATCGGTGCCGTGCTCGAGCACCGAGCGCGGGGGCCGTCCCACGTGAACTCGGCGTAGCACTCGTCGGAGAAGACCGGGATGGCCCGTTCCCTGCCCCAGGCGGCCTCTGCGCCGAGGTCACCGAGCCCGCCGGTGGGGTTGGAAGGTGAGTTCGACCACAGCACGAGGGCGCGCCCGGCATCCGCCGGATCGATCGCCCCGAGATCGAGTCCGCCGGGTCGACCTGGCGCAGCGGGGACGGCCACGGCTCGGCATCCCGCCAGTTCGGCCCCCATGGCGTAAGTCGGGTACGACACCGCGGGGTAGAGGACAGTGTCGCGACCGGGTCGGCGCAACCGGAGCACGTGGGGCACCGAGGCCACGAACTCCTTGGTGCCGACGCAGGCGGCGACAGACGTGTCCGGGAGGCCGCCCAGGCCGAAGCGCCGGTCCAGCCATGCTGCGGCAGCGTGGCGCAGCTGCGGACTGCCGGCCGACGCCGGGTAACCCCGCTCTGTGCCCGAGGTGGCCAACGCCTCGACGACCGAGGGGAGCGGCGGGTCGTACGGTGTCCCGATGGAGCAGTCGACCATGCCCTCGGGATGGGCCGCCGCCAGCTTGGCCAGGCCGTCGAGGCGGTCGTAGGGGTAGGGAGGCAGGCGGAAGGTCACGAGCTGACGAACTCCGCGAACCGGGCCCGACCCACGTCGTCGAGCACGACCTGGAGCGTGGCCGACTCCTCACCGTCGCGCTGGGCCACCACCTCGCCCTCACGGTGCACGGCCGCCAGCACGTCGCCCCGCGACCAGGGCACCACCAGCTCCACCACCCGGTCCGAACCACGCAGGCGATCGGACACGACGCGCAACAGCTCTTCGACGCCCTGGCCGGTCCGGGCCGAGATGAGCACCGCACCCTCGTGAGCGTGGGCGAGCACCTTGGCGTCGTCGGGCGCCCGGTCCGCCTTGTTGATCACGACCAGCTCGGGCACGCCGGCCGCACCGATCTCCTCGAGCACCTCGTGCACGGCGGCCATCTGGGCCTCGGCGTTCACCGCCGTACCGTCGACCACGTGCACGACCAAGTCGGCCAGATGGACGGAGTCGAGGGTCGAGCGGAAGGCCTCGACCAGCTCATGGGGCAGCTTGCGCACGAAGCCGACCGTGTCGGTGACCAGGACGGTCTCACCGCCGGGGAGCTGCAGCTGCCTGGTGCGCGGATCGAGGGTCACGAAAAGCCGGTTTTCGGCGGGGACGCCGGCCCCCGTCAGCTGGTTCAGGAGCGTCGACTTGCCGGCGTTGGTGTAGCCGACCAACGCGAGCTCGCGGTGCCGGCCGCGAGCCCGGCTCTGCCGCTGCAACGTCCGGGTCCGCTCTACGTCGCGCAGGTCGGACTCGAGCCGGTGCATACGCCGCACCAACCGACGCCGGTCCACCTCGAGTTGGGTCTCTCCGGGCCCCCGCGTCCCGATGCCGCCCGCCTGCTGACTGAGCGACGTCCCACGTCCGCGCAGCCGGGGAAGCCGGTAGCGGAGGATGGCGAGCTCGACCTGTGCCTTCCCTTCGGGGCTGCGGGCGTTCTGGGCGAAGATGTCGAGGATCACGGCGGTGCGGTCGATCGCCGTTCGCCCGAACATTTTCTCCAGGTTGCGATGCTGCGCGGGAGACAGCTCGTCGTCGAAGACGACGGTGTCGGCATCGAGGCTGCGACTCAGCTCGGCGATCTCCTCGGCCTTGCCGCGCCCGACGAACGTGGCCGCGTCGGGCGCATCACGACGCTGCACCACGCGGCCGACGACATCGGCGCCCGCGCTGTTGACCAGCTGGGTCAGCTCGTCCAGCTGCTCGTCGACCATCTCGGCGGTGAGCCCGGGGAACACCACACCCACCAGGATGATGCGCTCCCGAAACGTCCGCTCGATGAGCGTCCCGGGTAACAGATTGCTCAAGAGAGCATCCCGGGATGGATGTCGACGTCGGCCACCTTGCGCACCGGACCGGCCAGGAACGTCGTCTCCCCGTCGGCGCCGAAGGTGACTTCGAGGGTGCCGCCGGGGTTGCGCACCCGGACCGCGGCACCGTCGTCGAGCACGCCCCAACTGCCGCGACGCGGCGGCGGCGGCCACACTGCCGGTGCCGCAGGCCAGCGTCTCGCCCACGCCGCGCTCCCACACCCGGAAGTCGAGCAGCTCGCCTTGGTCGTCGGACACCGGCGTGATCCATTCGACGTTGATACCGCCGCTGAACGCGGCCTGCAGTTTGGGTCCCAGCTCGGCGATGTCCACCGACGCCGTGTCCGGTCCGAGCAGCACCAGGTGGGGGTTCCCCACGTCGACCGTCCGGGCCCGTCGATCCTCGAACTCCTGGGGCTGGTCCGGGCCGAGTCGGGCCGGACCCATGTCGACACTGGCCGTGGCCCATCCGGGCGTCGGGCCGGGCCGATAGTGAACTGTGCGCGGTCCGCCCACGGTGGCCACCGTGAAGCGCGGCGGGCGCACCAGCCCGGCATCGACCGCGGCCTGGGCCAGGCAGCGGATGCCGTTGCCGCTCATCTCGGCCTCTCCCCCATCGGCGTTGTGGAGCTGCATGGAGAGGTCGGCACCGTCGTGTCCTGGGCCGACACGGATGATCCCGTCGGCCCCGATACCACGACGACGATCGGCCAGGAGGCGGACCTGGGCCACCGTGAAGCGCAGGCTGTCGTCGGGGTCGAGGACGACCAGGAAGTCATTACCGGCGCCCTCGTGCTTCGTGGCATGCACACCACCATTCTCGCAGGCCACGTCGGTCAGCCATGCATGTCGAGGGCCCGATCCACCAGTTCCTCCGCCTCGCCGCCGTCCCCGGCCCAGGTGATGCGGGGGTCGCGCCGGAACCAGGCGGCCTGGCGGCGGGCGAACTGGCGGGTGCGGCGGACCGCCTCCTCCTGGCAGGTCTGGAGGGGGACACCATCCTCGACGTGGGCCAGGAGCTCCTTGTACCCGAGGGCCTGGCGGGCCGTGCGCGACATGCCCCCGGGTCGCGCCACCAGGGCCCGGACCTCTTCGAGCAGGCCGGCCTCCACCATGGCGGCGAACCGGGCCTCGATACGCCGGTCCACGTCGTCGGGGTCCAGCCGGATCCCGATCTGGGTGAGACCGTCGGGCGGGTAGGCCTCGAGCCCGGGCCCGAAAGCGGAGAAGGGCCGACCGGAGCCGAGCGTCACCTCGAGCGCCCGCACGATCCTGCGACGATTGGTGGGTTCCATCCGGGCCGCAGCCACCGGGTCGAGTGCTTGCAGACGGGCATGCAGATCGGCCGGCTGTGCTCGACCGTCGTCGAGCTCGGCCTCGAGCGCCGCCGCCGCGTCGGGGAAGCGGCCGGGAATCTCGAGGTGGTCGACCACGGCGCGCAGGTACAGCCCGGTGCCGCCCACGAGCACGGCGTGACGGCCACGACGTGCGATGTCCTCCAAAACCCGCTGGGCCGCGACCTGGAACTCGGTCACCGCAAAATCCTGGTCGGGCTCGATCAGATCGAGCAGATGATGCGGGACGGCGGCCCGGGCCGCCGCATCGGGTTTCGAGGTCCCGATGTCCATGCCCCGATAGACGCACATGGAATCGATGGAGACCAGCTCGGTGTCCCCTCGGCGCTTCGCCAGCGCGAGCGCCGCGGCCGACTTGCCCGACGCAGTCACGCCCACCAGTGCGACTGCGTTCAAGCGCTGGCCACCGGGATGCGCACGCGATAACGCGGCCGCGCCGTCACCTCCTCGAGGCGTCCGGACAGGTGATGGGGGTGCCCCCCGGTCACGGTGATGAGGGCCAGCGCCCCGGGCGCCGGCACGGAGCCCGGGGCGGCAAAGTGCACGAGCTTGCCCTGCCTCGTGCGTCCCGACTGCATCGACTCGTCCCGGCGGCTCACGCCTTCGACGAGGACCTCCTCGGTCCGGCCCACCCGAGCCTGGTGCCGGGCCAAGGCCGAGCGGTCGATCACGGTCTTGAGCCGCTCGAATCGCTCCGCGATGACCTCCGCGGGCACGAAGGTGGCCTCCATGGCGGCTGCCCGCGTCCCGGGCCGGGGCGAGAAGATGAACGTGAACGCGCTGTCGTAGGCGGCCTCGGCGCAGACCTCGAGGGTGCGCTCGAAGTCCTCGTCACTCTCGCCGGGGAAACCGACGATGATGTCGGTCGTCACCGCCAGGTCATCGATGGCGGCCCGGGCCGACGCCAGCTTCTCGAGGTAGCGCTGCGCCGTGTAGCCGCGCCGCATGGCCCGCAGAACGGCGTCACTGCCCGATTGCAGGGGAAGGTGGAGCTGCTCGCACACCTCGGGGGTGACGGCCATGGCCTCGATCGTCTCGGGCCGGAGGTCTTTCGGGTGCGGGCTGGTGAAGCGGACGCGTCCGATGCCCTCGACCGCACCCACGGACCGGAGCAGATCGGCGAAGAGGGGGCGGCGCCTGGTGATGTCGCGTCCGTAGGAGTTCACGTTCTGCCCGAGCAGCGTCACCTCGGTGACACCGCGCTGGGCGAGCAGCTCGACCTCGGCGACGATGTCGTGGGGGGGCCGGCTCACCTCGGGCCCGCGCACGGCGGGCACGATGCAGAAGGCGCAGGAGTTGTCGCAACCGGTCTGGATGTTCACCCAGGCGGCGTAGGGCAGCTCACGCACCGCTTCGGGACCGAGCAAGGGGTTGGCAGCCGACTCCGGCGCCGGTGCGTCGAGGATCTCCATCACCGGGCCTTCTCGGAGGGATCGGCGCAAGAGCTCGGGCGCGCTGGTCAAATTGTGCGTCCCGAACACGACGTCGACCCAGCCCACCTTCTCCTGGATCCGCTCGCGGTCCTTCTGGGCCAGGCAGCCACCGACGGCGATCTGGAGGCCGGGCCGGGCGTCGACCAGCTCCTTGAGCCGGCCGAGCGTGCCGTAGAGCCGTTGGTCTGCGTTCTCACGGATGCAGCAGGTATTGAGCACGACGACGTCGGCCTCCTCCATTGAGGGGGCTGCCTCCAAGCCGTCCGCCACCAGGAGCCCGGCCAGCCTCTCCGAGTCGTGTTCGTTCATTTGGCACCCGAACGTACGGATGAAGTACCGGCGCGGCATCCGCCGAAGTCTACGGAACTGAGGAGCCTACGATTCCCCGCCGTGAGCCGGCCGACGCTGCCTCGACGCGTCTGGGGGTCCCTGTCCCTCGTTGCGCTGACCCTGGCCGCCTGCCATTCCGGACCGGGACACGCCTCGACGTCCGGGTCGAGCTCTCCGACGACAACGGCGACGGGCAGAGCCCAGCTGCAGAACGAGGACATCACGCTCCAGTCCGACCTGACCGCATACCTCTCGAAGGCCGACGGCTGCCAGAGGCGGTCGAGTCCCGTCGTCTGCCTCGAAGCGGCGGACCGGATGCTCGGAGGGCAGATTCACGGCTACGCCAACACGTTGGCCGGAGACGGCAGTTTCGGCGCCAAGGCGGCCGATGTGAGCGCCGCCCGCGATTCGTCCCAGTTGCTGGCCAACAGCATGGAGATCCTCGGCGACGCGCAGCCGAACCAGGCCAACTACACCCGGGTCCTCAACACCTTCAACGTCGACAACGCCATCTCGTCGCTGCAGAGGTCCGTGGCGAAGGTCCAGCGCGACCTCGGCTGACGGCCAACCGGCTGATACGACCTCAAGAGGCCAATGGGGTCTAGGAGGCGCTGACCGTGACCGTGAAGTTCTTCGTGATCTCGACGCCCTGCGTGATCACGACCTTCTTGGCCGGCGAGGTCGACTCATTTTCGCCCGGTCCACCGAAGAGGTAGACAAATCCTTCGAGCCACCAGGTCCCGGGGGACAGCAACATCGTGTAGGTCCCGCCTTGCTGGCTGTAGGCCTGCTGCTCTCCCGGACACGAACCAGCGGTCGGGAGACCCGAACAGGCCATCACGCCAGACTCGAAGCCATTGGTGGGTGCGCCGATCACCGTGACGACGCCCGTCGCTGCCCCCTGTGCGGGTTGCTTGTAGGCCACCCTCAGGTCGCGCGTCGTCGTCTTGCCCGGGGCAATGCTGACCCACTTCCCCTTCATGTTCGACACCGAGCCGAAGGCGGTCTGGTAGCCGGCGTAGAGCAACCACCCACCAGGGGTGAGGGTCGGCAACGAGTACTGGTTGATCGGTGTCTTGGCCGCGCCGGAGAAGCCCGCAGGTGGATTGGCGGACGGGTTCGCGCTCTTTGCCGCACCCCGGTCGGCCGCACCGAATCCGAAACCACCCGGACCCGAGTACTCACTCACACATTCCGGTGCGGGAATCCCACCGTTCCAGGGTTCGGACGACGGACAGGCCAGGACTGTGTAGGACTGGACCTTGACGCCGGCGGGAAGGCCGTTCACCGTGATGGTTCCCGTGGCCGTTCCCGGAACCTGGTACGGGACGCTCAAAAAGAGGTTCGTCGTTTGCTTCTTGGCCAGGGTCACGATCTGGTTCGGCCCATCGACCGCGTTGTCGTACGGCGCGGCCAGGTAGAAGCCCTTGACGCTCCATTGTCCGGCCGCCAGGACCATGTCGTAGCGGTTGCCCGACAAACCGTAGAAGGTGTTACACGCCACGGGCCCGCTCTGCTGACCCACAGGGCAGGCCGTCACGCCGACCTCGTCCGCGAAGCCGGTGGGCGCGCCGGTCACACTGATCGTTCCGGTGAGGAGGGCCTGGCCGGCCAACAGGAAGTCGGTGCTCACGTTCGCCGTGCTGCTCCCCCCTGGGGTCAGATTCACCGTCACACCCTTCTTGGCGTTGTAACCGCAACCCGACTGTGCGCAATAACCGGGATAGGCCGTCCAGGCCACCGGGGGCAGGCCGGTCACCGAATAGGGCGCGGTGACGGTGCCGTTGGCATTGCTGATCGGTGAGCCGTACCCCGTCACGCAAGCGATCGAGGGGGCGACGCCGTTGTAGGGCGCGAAGGACGGGCAAAGCAACACTTGGACCGCATACAAAGAAACAAACGGCGGCACGTTCTTCACGGTGATGGTCCCGTGGAGTGACGCTGCCTTCTCGTACGGGACCGTGAGGTTGAGATCGACAGTGCCGCCGGAAGTCACCGTCACGGTTTGTGCGGTCCCGAGGAACGCGCCCCCGAAGGCATTGTTCTCGTAGAAACCGTCTATCCGCCACGTTCCCGGAGCGAGGTTCAGCGTGTAGACGCCGTTCGAGGCCAACTCGTACTGCGGGTCGGCACAGAACTGGCCCGGCGGACTCGAGGTCGGACAGGCGCCGGCGCCGATGAAGGCAGGCGTGAACTTCTTCGGCGCACCGGTCACGGTGACGGTTCCCGTCACCGTGCCCATGCCGCACTGCCCCGAGGAACTGGAGCTGCCCGAACTGCTCCCCGAACAGCACGTGCTCGAGCTTCCGCTCGAACCCGAGCTGCTCCCGACGCACGACTCGGAGCCCACGATCCGGTTGGCCAAGGAGGTCAAGCCGAAGCCCGACGCGATCTGTGGAAGGACCGTCACCAGCAAAACGAAGCTCGCGGCGGCGATGACCGCCATACGCGCCCGTGGTTTCCAGCTTTTCATGGCACTCCCCCAGCTCTCTCCCAGTCGGCGAAACGCGGCAAACCATACCCCCGTTGGAGGGCGCGCGCCCGGATTCTGGGCAGGTCCCGTCAGGACGCGGCCAGGTAGGGCCCTTCGGGCGTGAACCCGACCCGGGCCATCACCGCCGGGCGAGGAATCACGGGACCGGGATCGTCGGCCCGGAACGGGTTGTAGAGCAGGTAGACGTTGGTTCCCTTTTCGAAGACGGACTCCTCCCCTGGGCCCAGGCCCTGACGATTCGAGCCGATGAACGGCTTCGGACTCACGTCCGAGCACGGACCCAAAGGCGTCTCGCAAGCGGCGACGCCGATCCCGTAGGAGGGCGAGTAGTACCAGTTGGCCGAGAAGAACAGCCAGTAGGTCCCCCAGGCCTCGACCATGTCGGGTGCCTCGACGATCGTCCCCTCCCAGGGCTGGCTGGGCCCGAGGATCTTGACCGGTTGGCCGACGAGGTCCCGGCCGTCGGCGCTGAGCTCTTGGGAGTAGATCCCGGTGTTGCCGTCCTGGTCCGGCCCGGGAACGTAGGGGTTGGCGTTGTCCTCGGACTTCCACAGCAGGACGAGATGCGTGCCGTCGACGAAGACGCGTGGATCGATGGAGCCTCGGTGATCGAGCTGACAGACGAGCGTGTGGTCGGAGGGGACGAACGGACCGGAAGGCGACGACGCGTAGGCCGCACCGATGCAGTGGGTCTGGGGGTGGACGTTGCGCAGCAACGCGCTGAAGTAGAGCGCCCACCCGCCGGCCACCTGGTGGACTTCGGGAGCCCACGTGAGTCCACCTTCCGCCCAGCTCGGCAGCCGCGGCAGGGCGTCGCTCGGCGGCCCCCAGCGTCCGGGCTTCGGCCCGACCCGCACCGGCACGTTGTACGCGCTCGTGCCTTCGCTCGTGTAGATGTAGTAGCTCCCGTGCGAGAGGAGCATGTAGGGATCGGTCACATCGGGCCCGGTGAGGATGTAACGAGCAGGTGCCGAAGGCGTCGGGGTCGGAGGCGGCGCGTTGCTCTGGGCGACGACCAGTCCGCCGCCGGCATCGCGGGCGAACCCGACCGAGGTCTGGACCACGACGAGCGCGACCACGGCCAAACCCCACGCGATCGCACCCACTCCCCGCTTGGTCCCGGGCCACGCGCCACGCGACTCGCTCACACCGGGAGCCCGCGTGGCCAGCCCCACCACGCTCCCGCCGAGGATGGCGATGGCCGGCAGATCCCACGCCGGGCTGATGGCCCCGGCCACGGCGAAGGCCACGGCCGCCCCCACCGCACACGACGTGAGCCCGTCGCGCCGACGACAACCCCAGGCCGTCGTGCTCACGGCCCCGACCAGGAGCAAGCCTCCGATCACCCCGCCGTCGGCCAACACCGTCAGATACGTGTCGGGCGTCAGGCCGGGGTACCGATCGACGGGCTGGGCCGACGCATGGACGATGGTCGGGCCGACGCCCCCGCTGGTGGACGTGTGCCAGCTGTGCGCCGCTGCCGACCACGCGAGCGTCTGGCCCTGACTGGGCGGGTCCGCCGGACCCGTCACCCCTGGCGGCCGGAGCAGGAGGATCGTGACGCCGGCCGCCACGACGACAAGGGCGGCGACGGCGATGCCCGTGGGGACCGATTTCTCCCATCGGGGCGCCGAGCGCAGCGCCGTCGTCCCGACGAGCGCCACGACCAGCACGGTGGACGGCCACCGTCCGAGGTGGCCCGACGCCGACGCCACCACGACGACACCGACCAGCATCCCCACGGCCAGCGGCCACCAGGCTGCCAACCAGCGCCGGGCGGGGACGAAGCACGCACCAGCGGCCAGCGCGAGCAGGCTCCAATGGCTCTGCGTGCCGATGAGTGCCGCCACCAGGAGGCAGAGCGCGACCCGAACGAGCGGTCGGCTCACGTCGAGACCCAAGCCCAGGACCAGCGATACCACGAGGAGTGCGGCGGCCGCCCCGGGGTGGGTGAGTGGTGTGGCGAGCTGCCAAAAGGTACCCACGCGTTGGGCGAGAGGATCGACCTGCCACACCAGAGCGACGATCCCCAGGGCAGCTGTGGCGGCCGCCACGGCAACGAGGGCGAGCGCCACCGGGGTCCGGTCCCGGTCGTCCAGCGCTTTGACGACCAGATACGCCGCGAGGAATCCGAGCATCGACGCCCCGAGCGGCAAGAACGCGGCGGCTCGGTGGACTGCCTCGGACCGCACGAACCACCAGAGCGCCAGCCCACCCACCATCACGGTGACGGCGACGGACAACCGATCCCGGAAGCGCACCAGCGCGATCACCGAGAGCAGCCCCGACACGACGGCCACGCCGAAGGCATCCGAAGGGTAGAAGGCGCCGCGGCGGTACACCGCGGCCGCGAGCATGCTGACCACGACGACGGCGAGCGTGGTCGAACCCCGGCGGGCGGTCCCGGCCGTGGTCGCGGCCGGTGCCGTCGGCGCGCGCTCGTCGAGCGCGTCGGAGTTCAGGACGCCGGACGCCGGTGGCGCGGCGACGCCGCCCTCAGGCAGGTCCACGATGAGCTTCGTATGTGTCGACGACGATGGGCAACCAGGCCTCCCGGGCACAGTTTTCCATGAGGTCACTGCGCCCACCCTTCAGTCGAAGGACTCTGCCGAAGGCCTGCTCTCCGGTCGGGCCCTCGCTAAGGTGACCCGATCAGGCACGAGCCACGATGGGCGCCATGAAGCGCCGCACGCTCCTCGGGCTGCTTCTGCTCGTTGGCGCGGCGGCGTGTTACCTCGCCATCGTCGTGGCCCGGCAAGGTCCGCCGCCGGGTGGCGACACGACACCGCTCACCGACGTGACGTCCGCCCTGGCCTCGGGACAATTGCACGTCGCCGCCGCTGACGACGGACTGCCCAACCCGCCCGGCTACCCCCTCCTGAGCGCCCCGCTCGTGGCCGCCTTCCCGTCCCTGGTCGGGTCGCCCACCTGGTGCCTCACCTCGGGTCGGGCCGCGGATCTTCCCAAGGCGTCCGATGCTCGCGATCCAAACCTTGCAGACAGGGTGAACGAATGCGGGAACGTCGACCAATCCGGCGTCGCCACGAACTCGCTGCCGCCTTGGTACCGGGCGCAAGGGCTGCTGGGCGTCCTCGGCTGGCTGGTGTTGGCCGCCGGTGCTTGGTCGCTGCTGCGCGCCGCCGAGGCGGACTCGCCTGCCCGCACCGCCGCGTTGTTCGTGTTCCTCGCCTTCTTGCCTGCGGGCGCCAGCGCCATCGTGCAGTTCTTCCATCCCCAGGACATCGTGAGCCTCGGTCTGGCTCTGGCCGCCATGGGACAGACGATCCGGCGCCGCTGGGTCCTGGCCGGCGCGCTCTTCGGCCTCGCCGTCCTGACCAAACAATTCGCCCTCCTTCTCGTACTCCCCGCCGTGCTGGTGGCTCCCGACGCCCGCTCCCGGCTCCGCCTGGGTGTGACGAGCGTCGCCGTGGCAGCCGCCGGCCTGCTTCCGTTCCTCGTCTCCGCACCTCGGGCCACGCTCGAGAACTTCAGTGGTTTCAGCGCGGGCGGCGCCGTCTCGGGAGCGACCGTGCTGACCCTCTCCGGCGTCACGGGCAGCGTGGCTTCCGCCGTGGCCCGTGACGCTCCCGTCCTCTTCGCCACCGCGGTCTGCCTCTGGGCCTTTTCTCGGCGCGGCCCGTGGCTGCGCAGACCCGATGCGCTGGTCGCCCTCGGACTGGCCTGCGTGAGCGGCCGGCTCGTCTTCGAGTCGGTCGTGTTCCCCTACTACCTCTTGGCCCCCAGCGTGCTCTTCTTCCTTCTGGACCTCGTCGCCCGACGCTCCCCCTACCGCTCCCTCGGCTGGTGCGCCGGTGCCGCATTCTTCGTGGCGGTGCGCCCGGGAAACCACGCGGTCGACGCCTTCGGCACGCTGGTGTTCGCCCTTCTCGCCGTCGGCGCAGGCATCCTCGAAGTCCTCCGCCTCTCCTCTGTGGCCCCCGAGGCCGACAGGCGCCATCCGGTCACGCCCGGGGTGGCCTGAGCGGACCGCCCGACTACAGATCGACGATGGCCTCGTCCCCGTAGACGATGCCGCGGTGATCGGCCTGCAGCGCCACCACCCTTCCCGGCACACCCGACGACGCCAGCGCGGACTGGGCGCCGGCTCGCACCCGATCCTGGCTGTCCTTGGTGACGAACCCGATCAGGGTCGGGCCGGCGCCCGACCAGCAGGCCGCCAACGCGCCGGCCTCGACGAGGGCCTCGAGCAGCGCCGGCGCCTCGGGGAACAACGCGGTCCGGGCCGGCTGATGGATGCGGTCCTCCGTGGCGGCGGCGCGCAGGTGGGCCGGATCGGCCAGCCCGGCCACCAGCAGGCCCATGCGACCCAGGTTGAAGACGGCGTCGCTGCGGCTGAGCGTGTCCGGGAGCACACCCCTCGCTTCGGGTGTGGCCAGATCGCGATCGGGCACCATGGCCACGAAGGCCAGGTCGTCGCCGAGGGGAAGCGGCGCGTGCATCGCAACGCCGTCGACGGTGGTCGCCGCCAGCAGGCCGCCGAAGACACTGGCGGCCGCGTTCTCGGGGTGGCCGTCGTAGGCGGCGGCCACGGCGAAGGGGTCGTCGGCTCCCGCGGCGGCCGCTGCCGCCGCGGCCAGCGCGGCAGAGGACCCCATGCCGCGGGCGACCGGGATCTGCGAGCGCACCGTGACGGCGAAGCGGTCGTGCCCCAACACCTCGGCGACGACGCGGGCGGCCAGGTGTGAGGCGTCGTCGAACAGACCCGCGCCCTCGCCCTCGGAGTGCACCCGGAGCGAGTCGGCCGGCTCGACCTCGACACTGACGTAGCTCTCGAGGGCCACGGCCAGGGTGTCGAAGCCGGGACCGAGGTTGGCCGAGGAGGCAGGAGCGTGGGCGCGCACGGTGGTCAGGCTAGGCGTTCAGAACAGACGCTGGAGCATGGTGGGTTGCGAGACGTCCTGCTCCAACCGCACCGGCACCACCGCGTGCTGCGTGCCGAGGGTGACGTCGACCGTGCCCGCCATGGCACCGTGGCGCGACCGGTCCGTCAGGTGAGGCGCGGGATGGAAGACCATGGTTGCCTTGGCCCCGGGCCACGTGAGCAGCGAGGCGGTGGCCGTGGCGCGGGCGATCACCGTCTTGCCGGCCTCGCTCACGTGGGCGACGACCTGGCCTTCGTGGAGGACCGGTGTCGCACTCACGACGGGGGCCATGGTGGTCACCAATGCCAGCGCGTGCAGGCCGGCCTGCGCCAAGACGGCCGGACCCTCCTGGCCCGTCACGGCGGCCAGCAGGAGGGTGGGCACCCCGTGCACCTGGCGCACGACGGCGAGGACGTCGCACCCGCCGGCGGCCGTGGTGAACCCGGACTTCACCCCGATGACGCCGTCGAAGCCGAGGAACGGGGTGTACGTGGAGATGGTCCCGGCCACCGGCAGCGTGATCGAGGGCTGCCGCACCAGCGAGGCGAACACGGGATTCGTCATGTCCAGCGACGTCACCTTCAACAGGTCGTAGGGCGTCGACTGCGAACCGGCGGCCACGCCACTCGCATCGGCGAAGTGCGACTGCGTCATCCCGAGCTTCGACGCGTCCGCGTTCATCTTGGCCACGAACGCGGCCTCACTCCCCGCATCCCACCGGGCCAGGAGGTCGCCGTAGTTGTCGGCCGAGTGGATGAGGAGGCCACCGAGCACCTGTACCTCGGAGAGCTGTTCACCGACGGCCACCTGCGCGTTCGAATTGTCCGAGACGGTGTCCTGGTCGTAGTCGTCCACGTCGGCCTGGGTGACGGTGATGGAGGGTCCCGGTTGGCCCATCTCCAACGGGTGGTCGTGGAGGATGACGTACGCCGTCATGAGCTTGGTCAGGCTGGCCACGGGCTGTGGCTGCTCGGGAGCCGAGGCGATGTCGACGCCGACAGAAGGAATGGCGACGGCCGCCATGCCGGCCTGGGGCCAGGGCAGGCTGACCGGGCTCGATGGGAGAGCGACCGTCCGGTCCAGCACCGAGGTGACGGCGGGCGCCGGGTCGGGCGCGCTGAGGCGGACCTCGGCGAAGAGACCGGCCGCGACGACGACCAGCACCAGCACGAGCAGGGCGACAAGCCAACGCCGGCCACGACGCCGGCTCCGTCGGTGCGACCCGTCCCCTCGGCGATCGCGTCGGGACGGCGGGAGTGGAGGCGGAGGTGGGGCAGCCGCGGTGCCGGGATCAGCCCGGCGCAACGACTCGAGGGTGAACGGCGCCACCATGAGGGGCGTCGTCGGGGCTTCCTCCGTCACTTCGCGTTGAGCCCGTCGAGCTCGTCGACGGTGATCAAGACGGCCCGCGCCTTGGATCCCTCACTGGGACCGACCACACCGGCTTGCTCGAGCAGGTCCATGAGGCGCCCGGCGCGGGCGAACCCGATGCGCAGCTTGCGCTGGAGCATGGAGGTGGAGCCGAGTTGCGAACGCACGACCAGATCACGGGCCTGGACGAGCAGCTCGTCATCGTCGCTCCCCGGTCCGTCGTCGCTCGAGGCGGTCACCCCGACGGACGCGATGGCCACGACAGGCTCGGTCGTCCCGCCCTGGCGCTTCCAGTGCGCCACGACGTCGCGCACCTCTTCCTCGGAGACCCAGGGTGCCTGGAGCCGGCGCAGCACGTTGGACGACGCTTCGAGCAAGAGCATGTCCCCCTTGCCGATCAGGCGCTCGGCCCCGGGCTGATCGAGGATGACCCGGCTGTCCATCAGGGTGGAGACGGCGAAGGCCATGCGGCTCGGGACGTTGGCCTTGATGACGCCCGTGATCACGTCGACCGAAGGCCGTTGCGTGGCGATGACCAGGTGGATGCCGACGGCCCGGGCCATCTGGGCGATGCGCACGATGGAGTCCTCGACGTCACGGGCGGCCACCATCATCAGGTCGTTGAGCTCGTCCACCACGACGAGAATGAACGGGAGGCGCTGTTCGGGCTCGGGCTCGTCGAGCTCGTCCTCGCCGTCGACGGCGGGGTGGTCCTCGCCGAGGGCCTTGGCCGCCGTGTCGCGGATACGGCGGCGGTCGTTGGGCGGCGCGGCGACCAGGCCGTCGTCCACCAACTGGTTGTAGCCGGTGATGTCGCGGCACCCGTTCTCGGCCAGCTTGTCGTAGCGGCGTTCCATCTCCTTGACCGCCCAGGCCAGCGCGTTGGCGGCCTGCTTGGGATCGACGACGACCCTGGTGAGGAGGTGGGGCAACCCGTCGTACTGACCGAGCTCGACCCGCTTGGGGTCGATCAGGATCAACTTGGCGCTCTCGGGGTCCTGGCGCATCAGGATCGACGTGATGATCGAGTTGATGCAGGACGACTTCCCCGAGCCGGTGGCACCGGAGATGAGGACGTGGGGCATCTCGGCCAGGTTGGCCATGACGGCCCGGCCGGCGATGTCGCGCCCCATCGCCACCTCGAGCGGGTGGCTGGTCGGGGTGAGGCGAGCCTCCTTGGAGTCGAGGATGTCGCGGAGCGCGACCAGCTGGCGCGTGCGGTTGGGCACCTCGACGCCGATGGCGGACTTGCCCGGGATGGGCGCGAGGATGCGCACGTCGGGCGACGCCATGGCGTAGGCGATGTCCCTGGACAGGCTGGTCACGCGGGCCACCTTGACCCCGGGCCCGAGCTCGAGCTCGAAGCGGGTGACCGTCGGCCCCACCCGGGCGCCCACCAGGCGAGTCTCGACGCCGTGCGCGGCCAGGGCCCGCACCAGCTCCACGCCGGCGGCGTCGGTCTGCTTCTGGTCCCGCTCCATCTTCTTGGACGCGTGGAGGAGCGACATCGGCGGGAGCGTCCAGTCGCCCGGGCGGTGCGACACGGCGGGTACGGGGTCCGCCTCGACCGGCTCGGGCTCGGGGTCGACCTCCGGCTCGCGCTGCAGCGCTCGCGGCGGCTCGGGCAACGGGATGTCGATGTCGGTGTCGTCGGGCGCGGCGGCCGGTCCGGCCTCCGCGAGGGTCGGTGGGACAGCCGACGAGGCCGGCTCCCCGTTTTCGACGGCGGCGTCGTAGGGACCGGCGGCGAGCGGCTTGCCCCGCCAGGCGGCGAGGGCGCCCCGGCCGGCGGCGGACGCGCCGTGGCGCAGGCCCCGGAAGACGGAGGCCAGGGGGATGCCGGTGGCGATGAGGACCCCCACGATGACGACCGCGACCAGGAACACGGCGGCGCCGGCGGTGCCCAACCCGGCGTGGAGGGGGCGGCCGACCAGCACGCCCAGGTAGCCACCGCCTCGGCGCAGAGCGGCATTTTCCGAGAACGTCGGCAGGTGGCGCAGCTCGGCCAGGCCGCAGATGCCGAGCAGCCCGAAGCGCGATGCCGACACCGAGGCGCCAGGGGTCGGTACTCTCGACGTGGTCGGGATCCTCGGCCTCGCTCCGGTCGATCAGCAACGCCGCACCGGCACCGGCCACGATCACGGGGAGCAGCACGCGGACCCAGCCGGCCAGGCGCCCGAGACCGGAGTCGACCCCGTGGCCCACCGGGCCCAGCTGGCCGCCCCAGAGGGCCAGGGCCAACAGACGCCGAGGGTCACCAGGCCCACCGCCCCAGGTCGCGGGCCTGGACCCGCCAGAAGGGCGG
>CAWEKO010000002.1:0-543821 GCA_963809715.1 uncultured Acidimicrobiaceae bacterium
TCGTGGAGGTGGCGGGAATCGAACCGACCGAGGCGCGAGTGCAAAAGTCGACGTCAGCGCCATTTGTGCGTTCTGACCAGGCGAAACACGGTATCCGGCACTTGCCACAATTGACCGTTAATGACCACAATTTCGTGTCTTTTCTGTGTTCTTGTGTCCTTTTCGTGTCGCGTTGGGGGGCGTCGGCCGCCAACATTCGCGGTACAACGACATCGCCGGATGGTGCCCGAATTCCGTTTTGAGATCACACGCCCCGACTAGAGGAGTGCCAGACTGCCGCGCGGCTAAAGCACTGGCTCGACAATCAGATCGAGATACGCCGCACCGCTGTCAGGAACTCGCGGCTGACTCCAACACTCGACGGGGAACGAGATCATGACCAGGGAATACAGAAGCTGCATGAGGTTGACGACCTCGGGCGGCATGTCGTCGAAGGGAAATCTGTCGCAATAGGCGATCGCCTCTTCGCCACGAGCCATAGTGACGTCGTAGAACTCCTGCATGTCGTCCATCGAACTTGCCAGTCGTTCCCTGTAGCGCGCCGCCTCGGTGGCCAGGCACCACCTGGAAGCAAAGCGCTCGAGGTCCGAGAACTCTTGGGGCAACGCAGCGCCCATCAGACCATCTCCTCGATTTCTTTGCGGTAGTCGTCCACCCATTCGCCGGTGACTTTGTGCAGGTGGCGGCAAAGCACCTCTTGATCGCAGAGGGGATAGGTGCTGATGGCGCGGGACTCGAGCATGCTCTGGGTCGCCTCAAGGGTGTTGGCATCTTGCAGCCCGTATTCCTTGAAGGTGGTGGCCGCCATCTCGAGGGCCAGACGCTCGCGTGCCGTCGTGGGCGGAACGAAGTACAGCGTGCTCTCGAAGACGTGGCTGTTGTGGGAGGTTGGCCAGTAGTGATAGGTGAGATACCAGCCAAGACTCCAGATGAGGATGACGAAATTCGGGAACATCTGGAGCGAGTCAAGGCCCCAGGGGTCACAGTTCGCCGGGTTGAGGCCAGGAGGCATCTCACCGAGGTCGGGCGCATCCCAGGGCCCGAAGTTGCCGCTGCGCGTAAGCCCCTCGATCGGCTTGCGCATGTTCGCGGGCAGCTCGTAGAGGCGTATCCCCGCCGTGCTCACCAGTCGATGCGGTCCGTCGATCTGATAATGCGGCGCCTCGAAGCCGTTCTTGAGCGCAGGACCTGACCAGTCGGGCGGCGTCTGCTTCTGGTGCAGGACCGGTGCATGGTAAAACTCCTGGAAGGCGTCCATGTAGAGCTTCCAGTTACTCTTGATCTCGGCTCGATAGGTGAAGCGCTCGGTCATTTGGCCGAAGGGGTACCCGTCGAGGCCGGTTACCATTGGTCCGAGGAATTCGCGCAGCGGCTGGGCCGGCTCGTCGGCCAGGTTGACGAAGATAAAGCCTTCCCAGACGTCACAGTGGACCGGCACGAGCCCCGAGTCCAGCTTCTCGAGGTCGAAGAACTCGCCCTCTTGCTGGACGAAGGTCAACTGGCCGTCGAGCCCATAGCGCCACCCGTGGTACTTGCAGACGAACTGGCGGCAGACCCCACTCGTCTCCTCGCCCGGATAGTCGTTCCACACCAACTTGTTGCCGCGATGACGACAGACATTGTGGAACGCCCTGATATCCGAGGATCCGTCTCGCACCAGGACCACTGAGGTCCCGGCCACAGCGATCTCCTTGGTGAAGTAGCTGCCGTTGCGCGGCAGTTGCTCGACCCGCCCCACGTTCAGCCAGGCCCGCTTGAAGATCGCTTCACGCTCGAGTTCGTAGAAGTCCGGAGAGATCGAGTCCTCGTAGGACACCGGGTCGGTGCTCAGCCCGAAATGCTCAGTCCAGCTGCCCTCGGGTGGCTTGGGCCATCGCGTCATCGATTACCTCTCTTGCTCGATATTCGGCCACCGAGTTTCAGCGTCGAAGGTCGTCGTCGTTTGACTCGTTGAGACCGAATTACTTGGTCTCGACCTCGGTGGAAAGATCCACTGCTTGTTCGATTTCCGCTTTAGTGGGCACGCGTCCGCGCGCTCTTCGCGTCGCAATGGAGGCAGACTGCGAGACTCGGTGTCCGAGCTCGAGAACGCGGACAACAGGAACGGCTTCCTCTCCGGCCGTGACGCTGATGGAAAGAAGGACCCGACCGATCGGATCGAAGATCGGTGAGGCAACAGTCTTGAACCGGACTTCCTGGAGAGGATCGAGCTCGCCTGGTAGCAGTAAGAGCTCCTCAACATCTCTGAACGCCTCGGCGTAATGTCGTTCGGCCTCGTCGTTGGGCTCCTCGCGGAGCCGGGCGACAGCTTCAACAACGGTGGGGGCAGCAATCGCCGGCATCGGGACGCTGAATCCACGCTCTCGAATGTCGACGAGCACTCGCCGGTAGAAATCCATGAGGGGCGGACTCAACGATGCGCGTTCAAGCCATTGGGTCACAGCTGCCCCATCGTCCGTCCAGGCCATGAAAACTGCGCCCACCGGGGCAAGCAGGGGAGTGCGATCTCCGGGATACCCGAGAGCTGTCCCCAGGGGCTCAGGGCCCCTTCGGGCGAGCAAGATCACGTCGCGGCCAGCGAGAGCGGAGACGCACACCTCAGCGTCGAGTTCCTCGGCGAGCAGCTCAGCCTGGTCAATTGCGAAACCGATGGCGGGGTGCTGCTGGAGTGAGGCGAATCCGGTGGCGGCGAGCGCAGGACCCAGCACGTAGGTGCGATGGACGGGATCCCGCGTCACGAACCCCGCGTCGCCAAGAACCGCCAACGTGGCGTGGGCTGAGGCGATATTCATCCCCAGCTGTTTGACGAGCTCTGTGATCGTGAACCCGCGCGAGGGGTGAGCGGTAAGAAACGAGACGATCAGCGCCGCTCGAGTCGCGGCTGGGGCAGGCCTGGCCATATCTTCAGTATAAGCGCGCTTGAAGCAAATACAACATTGTGATAACAATATTGAAGTGTTTAATTTAGGGGGTCGGGTGGTCCTGATCAGCGGGGGGAACGCTGGGATCGGGCTCGGATTTGCTCAAGGGATCGCCCGCGCCGGTGGCGACGTCGTCGTTTGGGGTCGTCGGGCCGAGAAGAACGGCGAGGCCGCCAAGGTGCTCACGGAACTCGGTGCTCGCGTGCTGACGCAAGAAGTGGACGTCAGCGACGAGGACCGGGTGATCGAGGCCATGGCCGAGGCCGTGGCCGAGATGGGCAGGGTCGACGGGGTTATCGCGAATGCCGGAATGATGCGCAACGAGCGGAGCTTCCTCGACATGACCTCGGACCAGTGGCATGGCCTGCTGGCGGTCAATCTCCACGGGGCGTATCTCACGGTTCGTGAGGGAGCCCGGCACATGAAGGCCCGGTACGACGCCGGCGACCCGGGTGGGTCACTGCTTTTCTGCGCCAGCTTGTCTGCCTTGACCGGCAGCCCTGGCATGCAGCACTACAACGCAGCCAAAGGCGGCCTCGTCGCCCTGTCGCGTGGGATCGCGGTCGAGGCCGGTCGCTATGGCATCCGTTCAAATGTGGTCTGTCCTGGTCACACGGAGAGCGAAACGGTGCAGCTTCCAGATGACCATCCCGTAATGGCTCGAGTCCGCTCCTACAACCCGATGGGTCGAATGGGCAGGGCCGATGAGTTCGAGGGCATCGGGGTGTACTTCATGAGCGATGAATCGCGGTTCCACACGGGCGACGTCGTGGTCATTGACGGCGGTTGGTTGGCCAACGCGGGCAAGTCGGACATCTCGGAGCTACCCGCATGGCCATGAAGACCATCCGGGTTGAAGGGCTGCGTGACAACGTTCGCCCCGCTGAAGAACGAGCCTGGCTCGATGGTGCGGAGCGGGACTCCCTGGACCTGAGTGTCGAAGCGGTGCTGGCGTCGGCTCGTGAGGACACCGGCCTGGACCACTTCGGCGCCATTGATTTTACCGAGCGGTTGCAACTACTCCTGGCCGAGGTCGGAGCGGACGAGAATGTTTGGAAAGCACACAAGAAAATCTTTCGGGACCACTGCGTCAAAGCGGCTGCCAACCGACTCCTGATCGAGAACTATTGGACAGAGAACCCGGGTT
Organism: uncultured Acidimicrobiaceae bacterium; assembly: GCA_963809715.1. Lineage (GTDB taxonomy): Bacteria > Actinomycetota > Acidimicrobiia > Acidimicrobiales > RAAP-2 > Bog-473. The sequence goes on from CAWEKO010000002.1 coordinate 4,069, forward strand.
CGCATGACGTCGCCATCGTCCGCCCAATCAATGTCATCGCCCTCCCTCGCTCCGGGAGCACTCATCTCGAGAACCTGCTCGCAGCGGATCGCCGTCTGCGTCATCTGCCGGTCTATCTCGCCGCACAGCCGGCGCCGCGTCCCGGCGAACAGCCCGGACCCGAGGGTGCCGATCCTCGGTGGACCCGGGCCAACGAACGATGGCAACGACTGAGCGAGAACGCCGTCCTCGCCGTCATGCACGAGCAGTCGCCGGACCACGCGTGCGGCGAGAACGAACTGCAGGTTCCCGACTTCTCCAGCTATCAGTGGGAGTGGATGGCAAACGTTCCGAAGTTTCGGGACGACTACTTCAGTCACGATCAGACGCCGCACTACCTCTATATGCGGAGCGTACTCAGCCTGCTCGCTTGGCAGTTTCCGAGCGACAAGCGCTGGATGCTCAAGTCGAATCAGCACAGTGAGCAGTTGGGACCCCTGCTGAAGACGTACCCAGACGCAACGGTTGTCATGATCCATCGTGATCCAGCCGCGACGCTGCGCTCGCTCCTCACAATGCGCGGCATGTTGGTGAAAAGCAGTCAGAAAGAACCGGACATCGACAGTCACGTCGACTATTGGGTCGGACGCCTCGAGCTGATGCTTCGGAGCTATCTACGGGATCGGCATCTCGTGCCCGAAGGTCAGCTGGTCGAAGTCATGTTCAGCGAGATCGTGCAGGACGAGGTGAACACGGCGAGCAGTGTCTTGGAACGTTCCGGTTTGCCGGTCACTGCTGAGTCCCTCGGGGATCTGGAGGACTACATGGCTATTAGCTCGCAGAACCGGAGCGCACGGGTTGTCTACGACCTCGAAGGCGACTTCGGCCTGGACCCGAATGAATTGCGTGAACGCTTTTCCTTCTACATGGACGCGTTCGACATCCGGCCAGAGTTCGAAACCGGCCGAGCGACATGAAACAGCCCCTCAACGCCCTAATCGTCAAGGAAGGGGAAGGCAAGCAGGACGCGGTTCGCCTCGGCGAAGGCATCTTCATGTCGAGGGGGATTTCGAACAGCTACTTGATCACCACAGATGAGGGTGATCTCCAGATCAATACCGGTATGTACTACGAGGCGTCAGCGATCAAGGAGCGGTTTTCAAGTGTGAGCAATGGTCCACTCCGAGTCATCGTCTTTACGCAGGGTCATCCGGACCACGTGGGGGGCTGGTCCCAGTTTGATGCGCCGGGTGTTGAGACCATCGTCCAGGAGAATCATGCTGAGGTACGTGAGTACTTCCGAAACCTTCAGTCCTGTTTCTCGCGCCGTTCGGGAAGGCTCTGGAGTCAAGACATCGCGAACGTGGACCGCTCCTTTCAGCCACCTGAAGCAGTGCAGACGACAATCTTCTCGGATAGTCATCTCGTTGCAATCGGTGGACGTCGTTTCGAGTTTTACTCGACCCCCGGCGGTGAGACGACTGATTCGCACGTAGTCTGGCTTCCCGAGGAGAGAACGGTCTTCACGGGCAATCTTACTGGTCCCTTGTTCGGACACATCCCGAATCTCTACACATTGCGCGGCGACAAGATTCGAAGCGCGCGTACGTTCATTGAGTCAATCGACCGCGTCATCGGTCTCGGGCCCGAGGTACTCGTGACGGGCCATGGAGAACCGATCCGTGGGAACGACGAGATCGTTGCTCGGCTTGCTCAGATTCGCGACGCCACCCAGTACATCCGGGACAGAACCTTTGAGGGAATGAACGCGGGCGTCGACCTGTGGACGCTGATGGGTTCGATTTCGCTCCCACCAGAGCTTGATATTCCCCAGGGTCACGGGAAGGTGCCGTGGCTCGTTCGTGCCATCTGGGAGGAGTACCTGGGGTGGTTCCGCTACGAATCCACCACCGAGCTCTATGACGTCCCTGTCGGCGCCATCGCCAGGGATCTCATCGATCTGGCTGGTGGCACCGCGCCCCTGCTTGAGCGCACCCAAGCCCACCTCGAGAGCGGGCGGCCACTGGAGGCGCTGCACCTGCTCGACATCGTCCTCACCGAGTCTCCGAATGACGCATTGGCCCTGAGCGAAAAGCGGACGGCTCTCGGACTTCTTCTCGAGCGTAGTGGTCGGGAGAACTTCAGCGAGGTGCGCTGGCTCGAAGCAGAGATCCGCGAGACCGAGGGGCTAGCGCAATGACCCACCCGCGCTTGGCTGTAAGCGAAATGTGCACCTACAAGTCCCCATTTTCGGACGAGCTGCAGCTTTGGGACGAACTCGACATCCGTCTGGTTGGGCTTCTTCTCATGAAGGTAGAGGTGCACGGGCGTGATCGTGCTCTGGGCGCGCTGCGAGACCGGTCGATGACGGCGACCACCATCATTACCCGCAATTTTGATCTCTCCGCTCCAGATTCTTGGGACGTCACGCGCGCAGACATCAACCGGGCCGTCGACCTAGCTGTCGAAGTGGGCGGCGTTCCCTATTTCACGCCTGGGCGGCGAGACGGCCGCACGTTTGATGAACTGATGGCTTCCCTGGCCGAGGCGGTTGCGCCGTGTGTGACTTTTGCCGAGGCAAAGGGAGTTCGTTTGGCCATCGAGCCTTCACTGAGGACAGACCAATCATTCGTTCACACCCTGAGAGACGCCATTGACGTCGCCGATGCGGCCGGCATCGGACTCGTCGCTGACCTGGGGAACTGCTGGATGGAACGTGATGTCGAGGCGACGGTGCGACGCGCTGGACCGCGGATTGCGGCGGTGCAGTTTGCTGACGCGCTGTTCGGTACGACGGCGAAGCCATCACCAGGGGGCCGGGTCGTACCCGGCGACGGTGATCTGGACATCCAAGGATTCATTGAGGCCATCGTCGCCAGCGGCTATTCCGGTCCGTTTGAACTGGAGATGGTGGGACCAGCCATCGAGTCCGAAGGTCCGTGTGATGCCACCCGGCGCGCCGTTGGGAACGCTACAAAACTCCTGGAAAGGGTGCTGATATGAGTCGTGCTGTCGTGTTCAACGGAGACGAAACCTGGGAGATGCGCGACTTCCCAGTACCCGATCCGAAGCCAGGCGGTGCTGTGATGCGTGTCGAGGCCACCGGCATCTGCCACAGTGACGTCGATCACTTCCGTGGCCACGTCCACACCTCTTGGGGTGGTGCTTTCCCGTCCATCCCAGGCCACGAGATCGTCGGCCGGATTGAGAAGATCGATGCGGTGATTGCTGGGGAGTGGGGCGTCGCAGAAGGCGACCGCGTCGCAGTTCGAGAGCTGGTGATCACGCCAGACGGCTACCGAATCTATGGACACGACTTTGGTATCGCCGAGGGCTCAGGTCTCTACGGAGGGTTCGCGGAGCATCTCGAACTCCTTCCGGGATCCTCCGTGTATCGCTTGCGCGAAGACCTCTCCGCCGCAGAGCTCACCGTGTTCGAGCCTCTGAGCTGCGCCATCACCTGGGTCGACCCGGTGAAGGACGGAGACGTGGTGGTCATCGAGGGTCCCGGCCATATGGGCATGGCCTGCATTGTCGCCGCTCGGGCCGCGGGAGCGGACGGCATCATCGTTACCGGGACCTCTGGGGACCGATTCAGGCTCGAGCGCGCGCTGGCAATCGGGGCAGACCACGTCGTCGACGTCGACGCCGAGGATCCAGTCGAGAGCATCCGGAAAATCACCGACGGGCAGGGTGCCGACGTGGTCATCGACGCCGCTTCGGGAAGTCCGGTCACCGTCAATCTGGCAATGGAACTGGTTCGCAAGGGCGGCCACGTGGTCGTTGCTGGAATGAAGGACCGCCCGCTCGAGGGGTTTCACAGCGATTGGATCCCAACTCGGCGGATCACCCTTCACCCCGGCGCTGGGCTCGACACGGAGCGAGCCGTGGCTTTACTGAATCACGGGGATGTTCCCACTGCCGACCTACTCGGGGATGCCTTTCCACTCGAACAATTTGAGGAAGCGTTCGCGTTGCTCACGCACCGGACGGCCGAGCGAGATTCGGTCCGAGTTGCCTTGACGATGGGGTCATGACCGTCAAGCAGCCGCGGTTCGGTGATGTCGAAGGACACCGAAACGCGCAGAAACGGTTCCTTCGACCCCGCCGCGTAGTTCGGGCTTTTTTGTCGGGAACGAGGCGAAAGGCTCTCCATGAGTGAGACGGATGCGGTGCAGACGTTCAGAGACGTGATGGGCGAGGAGCCGTCGCCTGCGACCACGCCGTTCGCGGCGGCAACCCAAGACTTCCTTTTCGGCACCGTCTGGGCTGGCACAGCTCTAAGCCGCAGGGATCGGCGCTGGGTCACGCTGACGTGTGTCGCTGCAGCCGACGCACCCGGTCCGATCGATGCACATGTCTATGCCGCCATGAAGAGCCGGGACATCGAGCTCGAAGCGATGCTCGAGTTCGTCCTTCAGTTCGCGGTGTACTGCGGGTGGCCGAAGGCCTCGCATCTTGAAATGGTCATTGCCCGCCAATGGGCCCGAATCGAGCAGGAGGAAGGTCGCGAGGCCAGTGCGTGGCCAGAACTGCCCAATGACACGCTGGGACAGAGCGACTGGTCGGAACGCATGGAACGAGGTGTCGAGGAGTTCGTCAGTGTGAATCTGCTCCCTGCTCCCGCTCCGGAGACCCCCTACCGACACGCCGGCATCCTCAATTTCGTGTTCGGCCACGTCTGGCAGCGGCCGGGTCTCACCCGTCGTGAGCGCCGCATCATCACGGTCGCTTCGGTGGCTCTGGATGATTCGCCGATGCCATTGAAGACCCATGTTCGGTCGGCGATCCTCTCTGGTGACATAAGCAAGCAGGAGATGGACGAGATCGTTCTGCAGTTCGCCGCGTACTACGGCTTCGCCAAGGGTGACGCGCTCAGTGGAGCGGTTGAGGATGCCTGGGCAGAGAAGCAAGACGCTGATGGGTGACGACCGAGTCACTCCGTCTCGATCCGGCGCCCCAAGTCTGCGAGTGGGCTTCATCGGCCTCGGAAGCCAAGGCGCGCCGATGGCCCGCTGTATCAAAGACGCGGGCTACCAACTGACCGTATGGGCCCGACGGTCCGAGTCGGCCAAGCCGTTCGCTGATGCACGCGTCGCCGCCAGCCCAGCCGAGGTCGGCACGGCCAGCGACGTTGTCGGAATCTGTGTGGTCTCCGACGCCGATGTCGAAGCGGTGGTTCTCGGCGCCGAAGGCGTGCTGGCGGGTATGGGAGCGGGAGGCACGATTGCCGTCCATTCAACGATTCACCCCGAAACGTGCTTCAAACTGGCCGAACAGGCAGACGCAGCTGGCGTCGTCGTCGTCGATGCTCCGGTCAGCGGGGGAGGCGTTGCTGCTGCCGAGCACCGACTCCTCGTCATGGGCGGTGGTGAGAAATCTGACTTCGATCGCTGTCGGCCGGTGTTCGAGACATTTGGGAACCCAGTCATCCATCTGGGACCGTTGGGCTCAGGGGAGCTTGCCAAACTGCTCAACAATCTTGTCTTCGTCGCTCACGTCGGCGCAGCTCTGGAGACCTTCTCCTCTGCGCAGCAGCTCGGGGTAGATCCACTCGCCTTGGCAGAGGTGCTGGCCCACGGGAGTGGAGGAAGCAGGGCACAGGCCATTCTGGCAGCGAGCCATTGCGACCTCTCCGGATTGCGCCAGGCGCGGTCACTGCTCCATAAGGACGTCGATCTTGTCGTGGACGTTCTCCGCTCGCGAGATGCTCCGATGCCGTCCTGTCTGTTGCATCTGGCGCAGTTCACCTTCGAGACGCTGGAGGATGCCACTTGACTCTTCGACCGCGACTTTCAAAGAGCCAGCCGCGTCGTCGCGTTGTCCGGAGCGATCATCTTGAGCGGTTCGGACAATGGGGGAGAACGATGAGCTGGTCTCGCAGACCTCAATATCGAAGTTTCGTCAACACTGAAAACAAGACCCATGCGTGGGATCAAGGGGAGGAAAGTTCACAAATGCACGTTTCTGTCAGAAAATCAGCGAGGGTCCCCGGAACTCGACCTCGAACGTACTCCGGCGTTGGCGTTGGCGATGTCGGTCTCGACGGATCTCGACTCGGTCATGCGATCAGAAAGGCGCTGCTGTCGTTGATCGTCGTCGTGCCGATTGCCATCGTCGGAGCGAATGCGACGACGGCAGCTGCGTCTCCCGCTCCCATCACGATCGCCTACATCACCGACCTTACGGGCGGCGGAGCGGCAGGAAACAGTGATTCTCCGGCGGGGTTTGATGCTCGGATCGCCTTGCAGAACGCCGAAGGCGGCGTCAATGGACACAAGCTCATTCCGCTCGTTCTCGACGATCAGACCAGCCCTACCATGATTTCCACGCTCGTCCAGGAGGCCGACAGTAAGGCGTTGGGAATAGTGTCGCAGAGCCCACTCTTCTTCCTGGCCGACAAATATCCGCAAGAGGCGGGAGTTCCGGTTACCGGAACCTATGACGATGGGCCTGAATGGGGTACCCAACCATTCACAAACATGTTCGCCTCGGACAACGGAAGCGTCGACCCCGCATATCCCGTGAACACGCTGATCGGTGGATTCCTGCACTCTCACGGTGGGACGGTTCTTGGGACATACGCCAACGGTATTTCGCCGAGTTCGTCTCGCGCTGCCGAAGGGGCCGCAAAGGCCTTTGAGCATGCCGGAGGCAAGGTGGGAGTCCTCAATACGTCTGTCCCAATCGGTGCGGTGAACTTCACGGCCGATGCACTCGTCGCCAAGCAGGACGGAGTCAATGCGATGACTCCCGAACTCGCCGACGCCTCGAGCTATGCGCTCGCCACTGCCCTCGAGCAGGCTGGCGTGAAGCTGAAGTCCGTTCTGTATGCCGATGGGTACGAGCCCAGTGTGATCAAGTCGCCGGTGTGGAACACGGTCCAAGGTCAGTACTTCTTGTCCTTCTTCCGCCCATTCGACCTGCCGAACGCGGCGACGCAGCAGATGCAGTCTGCTCTCGAAAAATACGCACACTTCAGTAAGACCCAGTTTCCGAGCTACTCCCAATACGAAGCGTGGGCGGGCGCTGACCTCATGATCAAGGGTTTGGAGTTGGCTGGCAAGAACCCGACACGAGCTGCAGTTATCAAGGATCTCCGCGGGCTGAAGTCGTACAACGTCAACGGACTGCTACCGACGTCCATCAACTACTCCACGATCTTCGGGCATGACCCAGCCAAGTTGTGTTCCTGGGTGATGAAAGCGGAGAAGAGTGGATTTGTCCCTGTCCAGTCTCAGCCGTTCTGCGGAACCGACCTGCCAGGTACATCGACTGCCAGTTCGTGATGGTGCACATGACCTGGCTGACATTTCCCCCGAACGAGTGGTCCGCGCCGACGTGGCCACGTGAGTGCTCTCAAAGGCCGCGGACTTCGTGAGCATCACGTACGAGATCTCTCATCTGCGTACGCTCGAAGCTGAGGCCGTCCACATCGTTCGCGAGGTGGCGGCCAGCTTCGAGCGGCCCGTCTTGCTGTATTCGGGGGGCAAGGACTCAGTCGTCATGCTCCACGTTGCGACCAAGGCCTTCTGGCCTGCCCCGCTGCCCTTTCCCATCATGCACGTGGATACCGGACACAATCTGCCAGAGGTCATCGAGTTCCGGGACCGTTCGGTTGATCGTCTCGGGGTCCGCCTTGTGGTGGCGAACGTGCAGGAGGACATCGACGCCGGCAGAGTGGCGGAGGAGACTGGTCCGCGCGCCAGCCGGAATCGCCTCCAGACGGTGACCCTTCTCAGGGCGATCCTTGAAAACCGGTTCGATGCGGTGTTCGGCGGGGCCCGGCGTGACGAAGAGAAGGCAAGGGCCAAGGAGCGCGTCTTTAGCTTTCGAGATGAATTCGGTCAATGGGATCCCAAGAGCCAGCGACCGGAATTGTGGAGTCTCTACAACGGAGAGCATCGAAAAGGCGAACACATTCGTGTGTTCCCGCTCTCGAACTGGACCGAACTCGACATCTGGCAATACATCTCCGAGGACGACATCGAGCTGCCGAGCCTGTACTACGCCCATCGTCGTGAAGTCTTCGAGCGAGATGTGATGCTCTTGCCGGCGTCATCGTTCGTGACGGTCCTCGAAGGTGAAGAGGCATTTGAAACGACCGTCCGGTTCAGAACAATCGGTGATGCGACGTGCACGGGCTGTGTTGAGTCTTCGGCATCTGCGATTGACGCCGTGCTGGCGGAGGTGGCGGCGACTCGGCTTACCGAGCGCGGTGCGACGCGTGCCGACGATCGGGTGTCCGAGGCGGGCATGGAGGACCGAAAGAGGGAGGGTTACTTCTGATGTCGGAACTGCTTCGCTTGGCGACTGCGGGTTCCGTGGACGACGGGAAATCCACCTTGATCGGTCGCCTGCTTTACGATTCCAAGTCGACTATTTGCCGACCAATTGGAAGCGGTCGAGCGCACATCTCGAGAACGCGGTGATGAGTACACCAACTTGGCTTTGTTGACCGATGGTCTACGGGCCGAACGTGAACAAGGCATCACGATCGACGTCGCCTATCGCTACTTCTCGACGCCACGACGGAAGTTCATCATTGCGGACACACCTGGACACATCCAGTACACCCGCAATATGGTGACCGGTGCGTCCACCGCGGACTTGGCGTTGATCCTGATCGATGCGCGTCACGGCATGTTGGAGCAATCACGTCGCCATGCGTTCATCGCCAGTTTGCTGGGCATTCCCCATTTGGTCGTGTGCATCAACAAGATGGACCTCGTCAATTGGTCGCAGGATCGCTTCGAAGAGATACAGGAGGAGTTTCGGAGCTTCGCCATGAAGCTTGACGTCCACGATCTGACCTTCATTCCGGTCTCCGCTCTGTTGGGAGACAACGTCGTCGATCAGAGCCCGAGCATGACCTGGTACGACGGCCGACCATTGCTGCAGCACCTCGAGAGCGTCCATATCGCATCGGACCGCAATCTCATAGATCCTCGATTCCCTGTTCAGTACGTGATCCGGCCCCAATCTGGAACCGACCTTGATCTCCATGATTACCGGGGTTATGCGGGCACCGTATGTAGCGGCGTCTTTCAGCCTGACGACGAGGTTGTTGTGCTGCCGTCTGGGTTTACGTCAAGGGTTGCCGAAGTGAGGGCACCAGGCGGCGAGGTGATCGATCGGGCCTTTCCTCCACAATCGGTGACGATCAGGCTTACGATGACATCGATGTGAGCAGGGGCGACATGCTCTGCCGGCCCAACAACCGGCCGACGGTCAGTCTGGATATCGACGCCACGGTCTGCTGGTTTTCCGAGCAGTCATCACTCGCTGTGGGTAACCGATACCTGATCCGCCATACCTCCCGCTCAGTCACGGCATCGGTCGAGGTGCTCGAATATCGACTCGATATCAACACGCTGCACCGGGATGAATCGGCCAATCGGCTTGAGCTGAATGAGATCGGTCGGATACGCCTGCGAGCTCAGCAGCCATTGATGTTTGACCCGTACAGACGGAATCGCTCGACCGGCGGCTTTATTCTCGTTGACCCGACGACCAAGAGCACGGTGGCGGCGGGGATGATCCTGGGTGGAGATCAGCCATCGTTGGCCAGCAACGTGACCTGGCACGCCACAGCGGTGGAGCGAGACCAGAGAGGCGCATTGGGTGCCACGGTCTGGCTTACCGGCTTGCCCGGATCCGGCAAATCCACGGTCGCAGTCGAGGTTGAGCGCCGACTGGTCGAGGCCGGCCGAGCAGCGTATTTGCTCGACGGAGACAACCTCAGGCATGGGCTGAATGCCGATTTGGATTCGAGGACGCTGAGAGGGCGGAAAACGTGCGGCGAGTTGGCGAGGTTGCCAGGCTCTTCGCCGATGCCGGACTCATTGCCGTGGTCTCGCTCGTCTCTCCTTTCCGGGCTGACCGCAATCGAGTACGCGACAACCATCGGTCGGCTGGGCTCCGTTTTCTGGAAGTTTTTGTCGACACCCCTCGGGAGATGTGTGAAGCGCGCGACCCCAAGGGACTCTTCGCCAAGGCTCGCTCTGGCCAACTACCCGGCCTTACGGGAGTGGATGGCCCCTATGAGCCGCCTAACTCACCAGACCTCGTGCTTCGTCCGGGCCACGGAAGCCCGGCCGCCATGGCGGACCTTGTCCTTGGACAGTTGGAGTTGAGATGACAGCGATCGCGACCGACAAACTGACACCCACCGTCGGCGCTCTCGTCGAAGGTGTGGACCGTGACCGGCTCGAGCACGACAAGACCCTGCCGGCCTGGACGCTCGAAGCGTTGGAGTTCTATGGGGTGCTGGTCTTCCGGGGCATCTTTTTCGATGACGAAAGCCAAGTGGCGTTCAGCCGCAAGCTCGGCACCGTTGAGAAACTCGGAAGTGGCGAGAACCCAGAGATCTTCCGGGTCACCCTGGATCCCAAGAAGAACCCTGTGGCCGAGTACTTGAAGGGTACTTTCGATTGGCACATCGACGGCTGCACCGATGACATACCGATCATGGCCACGATGATCAGCGCGAGGGCTGTGGCCGATTGGGGTGGTGACACAGAGTTCGCCAGCTCCTACCAGGCGTACGAGGACTTGCCAGAAGCGGACAGAGCGCGCTGTGACTCGCTTCGCGTTGTCCATTCCATCGAAGCAACGCAGCGGCTCGTCAACCCCGATCCCACTCCCGAGGAGGTGACGATGTGGCGGCAGCGACCAGTCAAGGAACACCCGCTGGTCTGGACGCACCGCTCTGGACGTAAATCGCTCGTGCTCGGAGCCACAACCGACCATGTCGTGGGCCTTACCCGAGGGGATGGGCGGGCCTTGCTCGATGACCTCCTGGACCGCTCGACGGCTCCAGAGCGGGTCTATCGCCACCGTTGGGAGGTCGGGGACGTCGTGATCTGGGACAACCGGGGCGTTTTGCACCGAGCACTTCGCTATGACCCAACGTCGCCGCGAGACATGCATCGCACGACATTCGCCGGAGATGAACCAATCGAGTGAGACGAGCAATTCCTTGACCTGACAACTCACCGGTGGATCAACTGGGGAATTTCGTCGATCGCCTCTGAGGAGTTTCGGAAATCGGCGGCATGCGGCCCTCGTCGTCCCCCGCGTAGACGACGAGCGCGTAACCGCAAAGAGCCGCCTCCCGCTCCAATCGTCCCGACGAGCGTTGTTGCGCCACCGTGGAGCCGCTCCTGGGGATGACAGCCTCCGGTTCGACCCTCAACATCTCGCACAACTGCGTCTTCGCGCGACAGCCCAGCCGTGGACGATGAATACCGTGGTGGCTCGTGGACCTCTTTTGCTCTCAGAAGTTCTAGATGTGGGGGAGGTCGCCGACGCCTTGCGCCTCTTTGGCCAGCTCCACTCTTTCAAGCAGCGTTTGTAACCGGTTGACATATGCCTCGATGTCATCGCGGAAATCTCGGATGGACTCGTCAAGGCTGCCTCCGCCCATCCAAACATGTCGTACTTCCTCAGAAAATGATTCCGCCGGTCCCTCTTCGCTGAAGAGGGAGCGAAGAAGATCTGCCGTGTACTCCCGCCATCGGGTCAGTGCCATCTCGACCCGCGCCAGATCATCTTTCTGAGAATGGTCTGGCCGAGGAGTTCAGTGCGAGCCCGTTCGATTTGAGTCTGGAGTTTCGACTGAACTTCAGGCTTGGGTAGCAGGAGCAGAATTGTCACGAAACGACCCTTCTCTCGGCGCCGTGGGGAGCAGCTCGATGCGGCGATACCCGAAGAGTCATCGGAGCAGAATAGACCTGCTCGGAGCCGCCACATGACTGTCCGGGCTGGGGCGCAATCTGACCCGAGTCGTCGAACTCGGCACAAAGCTGGCTACCTCATGGTGCGTGCACCGGGTCATCCCCGAGCCACAAGTGGTCCGTATGTGTTCGAGCACATACTCGTGGCAGAGGACCTGCTTGGCCGGCATTTGCTCGATGGCGAAACCGTTCTCCATCGAAACGGCGTGCGGGATGACAATCGCCCCGAGAACCTCGAGCTCTGGACGAACCCGCAACCATCTGGCATCCGAGTGAGCGATGCCGTCGAGTGGGCACGCACAATCCTCGAGCGTTACGAGGGACCAGGCGCACCTCCAACGATGCTCACGATCTCTCATGAGCACCCTTGGAGGTGGCGGGAATCGAACCGACCGAGGCGCAGATGCGAAAGACCACGTCAGCGCTGTTTAGGTGCTGTGACCAGGCGAAACACGGTATCCGGCACTTGCCATAACTGACCGTTAATGACCACAATTTCGTGTCTTTTCTGTGTTCTTGTGTCCTTTTTATGTCGCGTGAAGCAGTCCGAGCTCTCCACATCCTTGAGGCCGAGCGGTCGTTAGCAGCTGGTCCGGGTTGCTGGTCACTCCCGGCCCCGCGGCAACCATTCTCGGAGCCGAGGCCTGACTGATCTCCTGCCCGGCGTCGGCGGTCCGGACGGCACTCAGGGTGGCGGATCCGATCACGCCCCCGGCATCGGCAACGAGGACGGCACGGGGTCGCGTGCAGCTCGAGCCCTGCGAGGGCGAGGTCGACCAGGAGATCCAGTCCGTTGAAGACAAGCTGGTCGCCAACATCGCCCGCCGGCGCAAGGTAAGCGCCCTCCCGACAGGTCGCACCGAGATGGACGCCAAGGTCGAAGAGATCGCTCGTCGGCACGGACGATGATCACCAATCAGGATCCCAGGAGATGTAGAGCGGCGGTCCCCGGTCTGGCGCGTGGAGTCGCCCCATGCCGGCAGCACGGGAACACCTCTCAGGTCGTCATCATTGATGGTCAATTCACTCGGTATGCACAACGCAGATTGACGCTCGATCCAAAAGTCAGATAGACCCCCCCGAGGAGCAGGTGGCGGGCACCTGAGAACTGGGGAATCCAATGCGTACAAAAGGTCTTCGCCGCAATCTGCGTACGGCTCTGGCCGGGTCGTTGGTGTTCGGAGGACTCACGACGATTTCCTTGGCCGCGACGAGCGCCTTGACGGAAGGCACCTCGTCAGCGAGCACCGAGTCGTTGTTCACGTCGAGCGGCACCGGATTCGTGACCGACCCGACCGTGCCTGTCATCCCCTCTGACCTGTGTTTCGTGGAGGTCTCGGTGGTCGGTGGCGCTGGCGGCGGCAACGACGGCGGCGGCGGGGGGTCAACGATCGCCCGAATTCCAGTGACTCCGGGTGATCAGCTCGCGGTTGAGGTCGGCGGCGCCGGCGGCACGAGCGGCGGCACCGGCGGAGGCAGCGGCGGGGTCGGCGGCGGCGGTGGCGGCAGCTCCGCTGGTGGTGGTGGTGCGTCGGTCGTGTCGTCTTCGGGCGTACCTCTGGTTGTGGCCGGCGGCGGCGGCGGCCTTGACTCCGTCTACACCTACGGCCACGGCTTCGCCGGCGGAAACGGCGGCGGCGGGGACAACAACGGCGGCGCAGGCACAGAGGGCCCCTCTAACCGCTTTGCCGGCGGCGCCGAAGGCGGCGATGGCGGATACGGCGTCATTGGCGGCGGCGGCGGCTACTACAACGGCGACGGCGGCGGGGGAGGCGGGGTCTACTCCGGAGGAGTCGACTTTGGCGGCAGCGGTGGTGGCGGCACGGACGGCATCGGCGGCGGCGGCGGGGGCGTCGCCGGCAGTCCCAACGGCGGCAACGGCACTGTCGGTGGCAGCGGTTCGGGCATCGCCGGTGCCGGCGGCCTCGACGGCGGCAATGGCGGCAGCGGCACCGGCACCGGCGGCAACGGCGGCACCGGCGGCACCCAAGGAAATGGCAGCACCGGGGCCGGTGGCGGTGGCGGCGGCATCGGTTTCGGCGGTGGCGGTGGCGGTGACGGTGGCGGTGGTGGTGGTGGTTACGGCGGCGGAGCCGGTGGAGTCGGAAGCGGTGGCGGTGGCGGTAGCGGTTACGTGATCCCTACGGCCACCGGCTACACCGTCGGTCCGACCAACCGCGCTGGCGACGGCTCGGTGGCCATCACCTACGACTCGGTGGCCGACGCGTGCGATGCCCCCATCGTCACCGACCACTACAGCTACGCCGGCGGTGGAGCCACGGGCGGGAGCGCACCGGCTTCAGGCAGCGCGCCCGACGGCACTGACATCGCGTTGGCGGCTAACACGTTCAACTACCCAGGCCACGCCTTCGTCGGGTGGAACGACGGAACCGCCACCTACCCGGCGGGTTCGTTCTACCTCCTCCTTAACGGCGCGAGCCCCGTCACCTTCACCGCCCAGTGGAAGACCACCGACGACTACAGCTACGCCAGCGGCGGAGCCACGGGCGGGAGCGCACCGGCTTCAGGCAGCGCGCTCGACGGCACTGACATCACGCTGGCGGCTAACACGTTCACCTACCCAGGCCACTACTTTCTCGGTTGGAACGATGGAACCGCCACGTACAAGGCGGGCAATGGGTACCTTCTCTCTAGCGGCGGGAGCCCCGTCACCTTCACCGCCCAGTGGAAGACCATCACCACCGAAGACTACAGCTACGCCGGCGGTGCAGCCACGGGCGGGAGCGCACCGGCCTCAGGCAGCGCGCTCGACGGCACTGACATCACGCTGGCGGCCAACACGTTCACCTACCCAGGCCACGCCTTCGTCGGTTGGAACGATGGAACCTCCACCTACCCGGAGGGTTGGTCCTACGTCCTCTCGAGCCCCGTCACCTTCACCGCCCAGTGGGAGACAGGCGACGACTACAGCTACGCCAGCGGTGGAGCCACGGGCGGGAGCGCACCGGCTTCAGGCAGCGCGCCCGACGGCAATTCCATCAAGCTGGCGGCTAACACGTTCACCTACCCAGGCCACGCCTTCGTCGGTTGGAACGATGGAACCGCCACCTACCCGGCGGGCTATTGGTACCGGTTCGCTAGCGGTGGGAACCCCGTCACCTTCACCGCCCAGTGGAAGACAGCCGACGACTACAGCTACGCCGGCGGGGGAGCCACGGGCGGGAGCGCACCGCCCTCAGGCAGCGCGCCCGACGGCACTGACATCACGCTGACGTCTAATACGTTCACCTACCCAGGCCACGCCTTCGTCGGTTGGAACGATGGAACCGCCACCTACCCCGCGCTCTATTCGTACCTCCTCAATAGCGGCGGGAACCCCGTCACCTTCACCGCCCAGTGGAAGTCGGCGCCAACCATCACCACGTTCAGTCCGACGAGCGGACCGCCGGGAACGGTTGTCACCATCAGAGGCGCCGATCTTCTCGGTGCGAGTTCAGTGGCCTTCGGTTCAAAAGGGGTAGCTGGAACGATCACCAAGGACACCGCCAACAAGATCAAGGTAGTGGTGCCCAGTGGCGCGAGAAAAGGAAAACAGAAGATCGAAGTGACGACGCCCGATGGATCCGTGGAGACCGCAACGGCCTTCAAGGTGACCGCCTAGTTCCGATCCGTGTAGCGGGTTCAGCCGCCGTCTTTAGAGCCGGGACCCAAAAGCTAAGGGTATCCCGGTGGCGCGGTATAGGGCAGGGCGAGATGTGGCGCCGACGGTGACTATTCAGTTAAATGGCCGCTGGCGCCCAAACTCCCTCACAGCCGTCAGCCCGTTGATGTGGTCCGGGCACGACCACACACGCCACCACGTTCCGTCCCGCCTCGGGCTGTGCCATCGCCCCGTGAACGAGGGACTCTCACGACAGTGCGTGCTCTGGAGGTTGTGGTCGTAAACGAAGGCCCAGCAGCGCGACGGCTCGATGAAGAAGCCGGGGGAGCGGTCGCCGGGTTGAGGCATCATTGCTGATACCACTTCTGTTCCTCACGAGGTTGTCGGTAGTGGACGATGGTCGCAGCGACCCAGCACACGAGGGTGACGACACGTGCTCCGACAGCAACGATGCCGGCGTAGAGAACGCCAAGGTCGGCCCATTCGTCGCTGGCACGGTTGGTCGGGCTATTTGCGTAGATGGCCGCAGCACCGCCAATGCCGGAGCCTCACGGCGTCGCTGCGGTGATGATCCGAATGGAGTCGATGTCATTCTGCGTCTGGAAACTCACCGAGATGGAATTTGTCCCTTCCATCTCGACTTGATCGCCCTTCTTCTCCAGGCCATCGCCTACGCCGATTTTGTAGACCGTTCCCGGAGCGCCATCGGTCGCGTCCGTGGAGTCCAGCGTGGATCGCAGGACCATGACTCCGAGAATCGGGGTGCTGAAGGTCAGGGTCCCGACGTATGGGAAATGCTTATGCGGCTTCCCAACCGGATCGGAGAACATGAAGTAGCTGTCGATCGGAGTGCCCGCCGCCAAGGTACTTGGGGTGAGGGGATCGATTCCGATGTGGTACGTCCTGGAGCTACTACCGTCTGGCGTGATGTCCACCGGCGACGATGTCGGCAGCGTGTAGTCAGTTCTCTCCGTAAACATGTTGATAAACCTGTTGCTCTGTGCGGTCACAACCGGTGCCTTCGGCAGGGGAGGTTCGAAGTGGATCGCTCCACTGATAGCCACGACGGAGGCACCGCTGGGTGCCGCGACGACGAGGACGCCGACTGCGCTCGCCGTGAGCGTGAGCGTCGTGAAGAGGGCAAAGGGAAGAGCACGGGTCCGTGCGAAACTGCGCATGTTTGTACTTCCAGTGTGAGTGAGATTGTGCCGGACGGGATTCACGTCGCGACCGCCTGCATAAGTTTCTATCGCCGCAAGAAGTGTAGCGAGATATCACGTTCGTGAGTAGGCGCGAGGGTGAGTAACTGCGAAGAAGCCGGGACTGCGGTCGCCGGGGCGGGGCATCACGCGGCTCAACAGCCAGGCGCGGATCCCTTGACCAGCGAGCCGTCGGCGTAAAACTCGGAATTGATACTAACTCCGCCCTGGTACATCTTGACCGGCGTCGAGGTGAAGGTGCCGCTGAATCCGAAGCCCTTGCCGTCCCCCTTCGTCCAAACCAGGCTGATCGATGATCCGCCGCCGCTCCAGGTTCCCTTGCCGTAACCAGGTTCGACGGGGTTTGAAGTGAACGAGGTGAATCGGTGGGTGGTCGTGTTGAAGGTGTCATGGAAACAAAAGCCAGGGGATAGCTCTAGTGTCCAGATCGCGCCCGACTTGATCTTGCCTGCCGGCGCTGCAGCCGAAGCGACGCCAACCCCAGCTAGACCGACACTCGCCGCTATCGCGATGCCCGTGGCAACCATCGCTCCCCGCCGCGCCATCCCTCGGCGTTTCATGCCGGCCTCCTGGGGACGTTCAACACCGGCTCGAGGATCGACGGTTTGGCCGTGGCCGGCTCGACCGTCGCACCCAAGACACCTGCGGCCACGCCCAGCCCGACGAGCGTGGCCTTCGGCAGCTCACCGGTGGGTACGCCGACGGCATCACAAACAGTGACGCTGAACAGCACGGGCACGGCCGACCTCATCCTCAGCTCGGTGCCGACGATCGCCGGCACCAACCCGGGTGACTTCAACATCACGGCGGGGAACACCTGCACCGCCGGCCTGGACCTACCTCCGGGAGCATCGTGCATCACCAACGTCAACTTCGATCCGACGAGAACGGGATCTCGAGACGCAACGTTGCAGTTTGCTGACAACGCCACGGCGGGCTCTCCGCAAAACGTGGATTTGAACGGCACTGGCGGAAACGGCAACTGCTTCAGCGGTCCATGGCCCTCGCAGCTCAACGGGTCAGGTTCCCGGGTCCTCGGCATTGCCAAGGGCTTCTATCTGAGCGTCGACCCCAGCAGCAACACGTGGACGCTGCAGGCCACGCACAGGATTCCCCACACGCTGGTTCAGTTCGTCGGCACCATCACCACGAACGGCACGCTTGCGAGCGTCACGCCCATCCGGTTGGAGAAGACTGACTCGAGTTCGGTCAAGCCAGACATGGCTTCGTTGACGTTCACTTCCCACAACAAGGGGTTCACTGACGGCGTCAGCTTTGTAGCGACTTGCGGAAGCAGCGTCACCTTCCAGGGCAGCGTCAACGGCGGCCCAGCGAAGACGACGCAGATCTTCCTCGGCTCGCCAGCAACCAACCCGAGTACCAACCCGGTGACCTTCACTCGCCCTAGTTGACGGTGACCACTAGGGACAGTTGACCGCCACGGCCACCGCCCGACGTTGACGTGCGAGGTTGCGCGCCGACGTCGGGCGGGGTCGTGGCTTTGCTCGTATTTTGGCCAAGGGTGTTTGGCACCAACGCGATCCCGCCAGTCGACGTTAGGTCAGGGCTGAGCCAGCCCTCGAGCGTCCGAACTCCCGCACCGCCGTCAACCCGTCGACGTGACCCGGGCTACTCAACTGGAACTGTCAAGCCGATTTGGCCCCACCTCTGGGCTGGAAGTTCGGTCTCTTCCAATTTGCCGACATGGCCGCCGGAGCACGACGGAGATCGATCAAGACGGCGGTGCATCTGTGTATCTCGTTGGTGGAGCACACCCCGACCATCTGGCACACGCTGCTCGTCCCCGGTGAGATCAAGCTGTCAAAGCTCCACATGATCTTCCGGGTCGCCATGGGCTGTGAGGACTATCACCTGCACTACTTCGAGATCGATCCCAGCGTTATCGCATCCCCGACGAGGACTTCGAGACTGAGGACATCGACGACGAAGGCTTCATCTTCGTCAACGTGATCAAAGCCCCGATGCGGTCCTTCTATGAATACGACATGGGCGATTCGTGGCGCCACGAGGTGGTGGTTGAGTCGATCTGGTGCCGCTCATGTGAAAATTCGCCATTTGTCTCGACGGCCAACGCGCCTGTCCGCACGAAAACTGCGGTAGGACCGCGGGTTATGAGGACTTCTTCGAGGCCATCACCCACCCCGAGCACGACGACTCCTCTGATGGCTTGGCATTCCTTTCGACTCGGAACTATTCAGCGTGGCCCAGACCAATGTGGCGCTGCAACGGGTGCGCTGAGGTCAGGTCGCCTTCTTCGTCGCCCACTTGGCGTTGGTCGAGCGCAGGGGGAAGGTCTCGGTCCCGGTCTCGATGATGTGGCGTTGAAGGTCAGCCGGTCGACGATGGCAGCGACCAGAAGCGGATCACCCAAGACGTTGCCCTATTGAGGACGAGAGGCTCGAGGCGGTGGCCACGGATGCCTTCTTCTTCGCGTTTGGCTTTGCCCTGAAGGGTACAAGGGTCCCGTCCTTGGGTTCGGTCGCAGCCCGGAGCTCATCGAGCTCCTCGCTCAGTCGCATCTGCGTCCACTCGAAGAGGTGGCCGCAGATGCGAAGAGTCATGGCCGGGTCGCTGATTGCAGAAGTGTCGGCTGTTTGTCGAGCAAGCACGAAGCCCAGGGCCCGGCCGCTCGACCTAGCAATGAAGGTTGTCCGTGACCTTTATTTGGGCCTCGTCAGCGGTGCCGCAACCCAAGTTTGCGAGGACATCATTTGAAGCGCACTCCTCGACAGTGACAACTTTGTGCAAACGGATGGCGCTTGCCTTGACGCGTTGACGCTCTGACCGTTGCTGAAGTCGGTACTCGGCTTCACTTTGAAGATGACCTGAAAGGGGCGCCAGCTGGGGCCGCCACGAACGCCAACGAGGCGACGTTGAGGACCAAGGCACCTGCACAAGCGCCGAGACGGAGGACTTCCTTGCTCGCATGACTCTCATCCTCTGCTAACGACTACCCCACGGCAGGCTAGAAGGTGTCGTCGCGCTGTCTTCGCCATGTGATCAAGAACACGCTCGTTTAGCCAGCCGCTGGCGACGGTGCGCTCCAGATGTAAGTCCCCCAGTTGGTGAGCGTGTCGCGGAACCCTTGGGGGATCATCTCCGTCGCCATGAAGACCCGCTGCCCCATTGCGACCCCCATGGAGTAGTCGCCCCAACGGCACCCGCCGTAAGACGGCCCGACATATGCGGCGTAACAGGTGAACCCGTCCTCGGGGGCTGCACCGTTCGTCGCCAACATGACCGGGCCGGTGGGTCCATCGGTCCCGTAAGAGACATAGGCCGGACTCGGGTAATTGGACGGTCCGCTCAACGAGAAGAGCAGGTATCCCCACCCCGGCCGCGGTCACCGCCGTGTAGGGATAGAGCAAGCTGGTCCCCTTCACGGCCACCACGCCCTCGTGGGCGACCGTCGCCGACAGCGTCGGGGTCGACAGGGTGGGGTCGATGATGAACCAGTCGACCGCGTCGTTGCCACTGATCGTGCCGGTATCGAGTTCCGCGTAAATGTGGCCGCCAATGTAGGTGGGCTCCATCTCCGCGTTGAAGTCAGCCTGGATCCCGCCTGGTGGATCCTGGACCGAGTTGCCGAGTGGGCGCGGTCCAGGCTTCTCCGCGGCATCGTTCGGAAACGAGTACGCCTCAGTGGTGACCGTTGTCCTGTAGAGGTTGGGGGGCGCGGGCGACGCCAGGGTGGAAGTGTCGTTCAGGGCATAGACGAGCAACCTGTCGTCGCTCGGAGCGTTCGAATTCGACTCAACGAAGTATTCGGTGTCCGGCGCGAACTTTGCGTTTGGGGGAGTGCTCGTAGGCGCCACGATATAGGGCTGGCCGAAAGGATCTTTGGCGAGCCGGTATCCGAACCCTGTGGGAGTGAAACCCACGGTGGAGGCAATCTCGAGCGTCTCCTTCGAGATGGCGTACACGATCGCGCCGTTGTACGCAGGTGTGGCGATGCTGAACTCGTCAGTGGCGATGTAAATGCCGTTGTTGTCGGCACCGAGCTGGTCGTAGTCACCGAAGCACGGACAGCCGGCGGTGTTCGTATCGGTGGTGTCGAACGAGTAAATCGTGTAGGTACCCGTCGGATCAGCCGTGGCGCTGACGGCCAGGAACTGGGTACTCGGCGTCACCTCACGACCTTTCGCGTCGACCGTGCCAACGACGAATTCCTGAAAGAACCAATGCTTCGTTGGCGCGTCGTAGTAGCACCGGGGGTCGGACAGGAACGCTGTGGTCGGCTGCAAGAGGGCCTCCGCCGATCCGATCGGAGCCAAAAGCTGTGCGCCATCCTTGGTGTAAATGGCGAGCGCATTGTTGACGAATTCCATCACGTACCCATTGCCTGCACACAGTCCTTGGTCGGGAGGTTCGAGATCGACGCCGCCGACCGTCGAAGCCTGCTGGACGCCACCCAACGCACTGAAGCCCTTCTCACCTGCCACGTTGGTGTCGGTGATCGGAGTCATGGCAGGGCCCGGGAGGGAGGTGCTCGTTCCCCGTGCGGCGTGCGCGGCGATGCTGTTGTCGACCGATCGATACGAGCCGGACGCTGGTCCCGCCAGCGTCTCCCCTTGGAGTGACCGGGCGGGGCCGTTGCTGGGCGCTCCCTGCGCCAGCTTGGCGAGATCGACGCGTCCCACGGTCAGCAAGGTCACTGGAAACGTCGGTGCAGCGACCGCTGAGCTAGCGGTTGCCGCGGCAGCCGGCGCTGCGGCACTCGGCAACGACACCCCGACGAGCACAGCACAAAGCGATCCGATGGCCGCCGAACCGGCCAGGCGGTTAAGGACAGAGCGGTGATGCATGGCTGCAACTCCTTCGCCTTGAATCAAACTGCAAGCTAACCCCGCATTGGCAGCGACATTACGGCCCTCTGTACGCCCTTCGCAATTGGTTCTTCAAAGCCTCATTTGGCCAAGCTCGGGCTCCTGCGCTTGTCGACCAATCCACTGCTGGGGACGAGACCGTCACCTCTCGGTGCTTTGCTGCGCGAAATCGCATTCAAATCGGACCCGAAGATCCCCGGGAGCGCATCCCATAGAACTCACTGATCCCTACTACTCCATCGAAGCTGCGTCCGTTGGTTTCGGCCGCTCCGACGGGCCCAAACACCGCGTCAGTGCCTTCGCATCGCAGGGCGCTCCAGGCGGCGCTCGGCTCGAAGTACTTCTCAATGGCGAATTTGGAACAACACGGGAATCGTGTCGCTGAATCCTTAGTGGTTTCCCGGACCGGCCAATGGCCCAGATCCAGCGAACCCGACCTCGGACATGACGACCGGGCCAGAGCGATGTCATCGCGATGGCCCTCGACGTGTTCTGCGCCTTACATGGTCAACGGCGCAAAGGTCTCCCTGCGACCGTTCGACCACGGAGCAACCGCCAACGGGTAACTTGGCACCCGTGCGGGCAAGCGGTTGGCACAACGGCAGTCCGAGGAACTCGGGTGCCGGGTACGGCATCAGAATTTCGAAGGTCGACCGGGACCGCTACTTCGTGCCGGGCTGGAACAATGTCGAACTCGAGTTCCCCGATGGCCAGCGGGTCGAGGTTGATCTGACGAGATTATTCTGGAAGCCCGAGACGCCGTGGGCGGAGCTGCGCGACGCTGCCATAGGCCGATGGCTGGTCGCGCAAGGGGCGGCACCATGGCCGAAGGGCTCTCCGCCACGGCTGGTACTCTCGCCACTGGGTCCCAAATGTTTCTCGGTGACGCCCTCGGGCTGAGCGCTTCAGCGAGACCGTCCGCGCAGTGCATGGGCGAATGTTGTCGAGGCACATGCGGCATCACCGGATCAAGGAATCTCGCTCGTCGCCGTGCAACGACGCGATTCGTGCCTATTTCGTGCAACAAGCCACGACAAACAGGGACTAGTAGCGAATACGAGCGGATATACATGAAATAAGTTGAGCGGTTTTTCCGCTTTTTGGCAGGTCGCGCGACACCCCTTGAGAGGCTTCCCAAGCTAAGAACGCGTCAGCATCTCGTCCCGCCCTTCCGCAGTGTTTGCGGTGCAGGCTTTGCGTAGTGGATCGGCGTCAAACAAGGGCGGCGGTCGTGAGTGTCACAACGAGCGGTCTCGTCACAATGCCCCCAAAATCGCTCAGTATGAAGGACTCGATTTCGTCAAGCAGACCAAGGCGGTCTGACTCCTTCATCATCTGGGTGCCCGAGTACGAGAGGATCAGGTCCCGGTATTCAGAGGCGCTGTACGCCTGATTCCAGTCGTACCGGCGAACGCCCACGGAATCGAAACGAGGATCCGCGTCCAGCACAGCGCGGATCGCCGGATCGACACTGCCACGATCGGGTGCCGGCGGTCCTGTATGGCCATGACCAAAACGTTCGTAGATCGGCTGGGCAGCGGCGAAGAAGCCCGCATCTTCTGGCGAGTCGACTTGGATGAGGTCGACGATCGCCACGAGGCCGCCCGGTCGAAGGATCGCCGCGGGGCGATCGGTCTGCGGTTCTCGAGAGACCCAGTGGTAGGCCGTGGCAGAGAACACGGCATCAGCCTCGCCGTTCTGGATCTCGATCACCTCGAAGTCACCGACGCAGACTCGAAGCCGATCCGACGGCAGGTTAGAACGCAACGTGGCGGCGGTTGCCGGACCGATCTCTATTGCGAGAACCGATGCCCCTCGCGCAAGCAGATCCTTCGTCGCCTGGCCTGTTCCCGGACCGATCTCCACGATCTCGGGCTCGGCGGGCAGCATCGCAAACAGCGTGTCGAATAGGTCGGCGGGATACGAGGGCCGAACCCTGTCGTAGATCTCAGGGGCTTCATTGAACGAGAGCCTGATGTCGTCTGGTCGCCCCACGTTCACATCATTTCCGAGGCCAAAAAACTGCCCCAATGTGGTTTCGATATTCGCCGGCAACGATTTTTGCAGACCTCTCCGTGGTGTCGACGTACCGCTGCCTCCGAGCAGCGTTGTCGCCTACGGCTCATCCGCCACGGTCGGCATATGGAATCGATCCGGTCGGAGTTCGGCTATTCGACGCAAAACTCTCTAGGGAACCTCGCACGACCCCCGCACCGGACTGGTGGTATCGCTCTGATCTCCATCCCGCAGGTTTCGTAACCGGCCTCGCCTGTCTGCCAGGCCCGATTGCTGAGGAGATCGAACGCACAAACGAATCAAAGGCGGCGAACTAGGCGGGCCTTTGACATTTGATCTCGAGTGCCGGCACGGCTGTTCAAGGGGACGCTGCGGGACTCCGCTTTGCTCCGTGTCCTCGCTCAGCCGGCGGCTTCCCCTTGACCAACCTGGCTCATCTCCGACGGGGTGGCGGGCCGAGATCGGCAGGAATTCAGCCGTTCGATCCGCCCATATCACAAAGCCTCGCGTGTCTTTTTTGTGTCCTTTGACGCGAAACAGGCCGCCGATCAGAGGAAAATCCCTGGTCAGCAGCCTGCAAATCGTGGAGGTGGCGGGAATCGAACCCGCGTCCTCCGGCACCGCAGTAGGCCTTCTCCGAGCGCAGCCGGCGGTAAATTGTCGAGGGCGGCACCGTTGCCGGCAGCAATGCCGCCCCGTAACCAACAAAGATTTTCTCAGTGTTCAGTTGGTGTGAGCCACTGAGTAAGCCTCACAAAATGACGCCCGTTTACCGATCCGTGAGGCGGGGACCGGGCGGACGTCGCTACCTAGGCAGCGATCGCGAGCGTAGGCTCGGCGTTTGTTTTTGGTTCCGGCTCTTTAACGTGGCTCCGGAGACCACGGCTCGCTTCTCCTACCTTGACGACCGAAGTCGAAGCCAATCACCCCCCTGTATGGGACACCCGGCCACCGTGACCGAGTCTCAACAGTCTACGGCCACCCACTCCCCGCCGATTACGGACCGGCGAAGCGGCCGATTTCCTTGGTGGCCCGGGCGGCCTCCCGCTCCAGCTCACGGGCCATGATCACGTTGCGCTTGTCGTAGAGCCGGCGGCCCTTGGCCAGGGCCAGCTGCACCTTGGCCTTGCCGTCACGGAAGTACAGCGAGGCCGGGATCAGCGTGAGCGACTGCTGCTGCGTCTTGCCCAACAGCTCGTCGATCTGCGCTCGATGCAGCAGGAGCTTTCGCTTCCGGTCCGGATCGTGCCCCCCGAAGCCCGTGGCGTACTGCCAGGGCGGGATGTGCATCTGGAAGAGCCACATCTCGCCGTCGTCGACCCGGGCATACGCCTCGTTGATCTGCGCCTTTCCCTCCCGGAGCGACTTCACCTCGGACCCCTGCAGCACGATCCCGCACTCGAACGTCTCCAGGAACTCGTATTCCCTGCGGGCGCGCCGGTTGGTGGCGACCGTCCGGTCGACCGTCCGCTCCTCCCGGGCCGCCGCCCGCTTGGCGATCTGTTTCTTCGCCCTGGCCATGAGGGGTACGAGGGTACCCTTCACCGGTGCTTCGCCTGTCCCGCAGCATGTACATGGAGATGGTGGCCCACTGCCTGGCCGGCCTACCCGACGAGGCCTGCGGCCTGCTGGTCGGACCCTATGGGGGTGACGAGGCCACCCACCTGTTCCCGACGGCCAACGCCGCCGCCTCGGCCATGGTCTACGAGATCGACCCCAAGGCGATGCTCAGGATCGACCGGGAAGCCCAGGCCCTGGGCGCCGACATCATGGGCGTCTTCCATTCCCACACCCACACCGACGCCTACCCGTCGCCCACCGACGTGCGCCAGGCCAGCGACCCGGGGTGGCACTACGTGTTGGTTTCGCTGCGGGACACCCATCCTGTGGTGCGCAGTTACCTGGTCGTCGACGGCGAGATCACCGAGGAGCCGGTGGAAGTGCCAGGCCTGACCCTCGACGTGCCCGGCCTCGACTCCGTCCCCGACCCCGGCTGAGCTCACTCCGGCCCAGGCCCCCGACCCGGGCTGAGCTCACGCCGCCCCCGGCCCCCGCCCCCGCCCGACGGGCGCCCGAGCGGCGTTCTGTAGAATGGTTACCAAGTCAGTCAACATTCGGCTGGCCGCTCCGGCGGCTGGTCAGCACGGCATTTCACCCGAACGCACGCCCTACGAGGAGGCCCCGTGGCCGTCGAAGTCCGCCTACCGACAGTTCTGCGCAACCAAGCCGGCGGCGCCTCCGTCGTCAGTGTCGACGGCGCCACCATCGGTGAGGTGCTGGGCAAGCTCGTCGCCGAGTACCCCGGGATGTCGGACCAGGTCTTCCAGGGCGACGGTTCCCTGCACAAGTTCGTGAACATCTACGTCGACGACGACGACGTCCGCTATCTGGATGGCCTCGAGACTCCGGTTCCCGACGGCGCGGAGGTGTCCATCCTTCCCGCCGTGGCCGGGGGCTGAGGCAGGACCGAGTGGCGGAGTCGCAATCGGCAGTGTCGGAGACGGGTCTGGGCGCCGGCGCCGGCGCCGGCATCGGCGCGCCCTACGCCTCGGTGCTCGACATCATCGGCAACACGCCGCTGGTCGACATCAGCGCACTGAGCCCCAACCCGCGGGCGCGGATCGCTATCAAGCTCGAGGGGCAGAACCCCGGAGGCTCGGTGAAGGACCGGGTGGCGCTGTCACTGATCGAGGACGCCGAACGCCGCGGCGTGCTGCGCCCGGGGGAGCCGGACCAGATTCTGATGGAGCCGACCTCGGGCAACACCGGCATCGGACTGGCCATGGTGTGCCGGGTGAAGGGCTATCACCTCAAGGCAGTGATGCCGACCAACGTCTCGGTGGAGAGGCGCCAACTGTTGGAGTTGTGGGGTGCCGAGATCATCGAGTCTCCCGGCCCGGAGGGATCCAACGGTGCCGTCCGCATGGCCCGTGGCCTGGCCGAGGAGCATCCCGAATGGGTCTTCCTGTATCAGTACGCCAACCCGGCCAATCCTCGGGCCCACTACGAGGGCACCGGCCCCGAGATCCTGCGGGACTGCCCTTCGATCACTCACTTCGTGGCCGGGCTGGGCACATCGGGCACGTTGCTCGGCGTCGGCCGCTTCCTACGGGAGAAGCTTGGTGACGCCGTGTCGATCTGGGCGGTGGAGCCGCCCGCGGGCGAGATGGTCGACGGGCTGCGCAACCTCGACGACGGGTACATACCGCCCATCTTCGAGAATCTGGGCGGAGCTGAACTGCTCAATCGCAAGACGGTGGTGCGCCCCCGCGAGTCGATCGAATGGACCCGACGGCTGACCGAGGTGGGGATCTTCGCCGGGATCTCGACCGGAGCCGCCCTGGCCGGAGCGGTCAAGTGCGCGGCGTCGTTGGGCGAGGACGAGTCGGCCTCGATCGTGGTGGTCTCGGCCGACGGCGGC
Organism: uncultured Acidimicrobiaceae bacterium; assembly: GCA_963809715.1. Taxonomy (GTDB): domain Bacteria; phylum Actinomycetota; class Acidimicrobiia; order Acidimicrobiales; family RAAP-2; genus Bog-473. The sequence continues at coordinate 30,912 of CAWEKO010000002.1, forward strand.
TGGAAGTACCTGTCGACCGGCGCGTGGACCGACGACCTCGATGAGGTGACCGAGCGGGCCAAGGGGATCATCTACTTCTGACGGTCGGGCCCGGCCGAACTTCGCCGCGAGTTGGCTAGGCGGCGACCGACGCCATCCGCTCCCTGATCCATTCCGCCAGGTCGGCCACCATGGCCTCGGTCAGAGGTTCCTCGGCCAGGGCCATCAAGCGGGCGGCAGTGACCGCTCCGTCCCCGTCACCCTCCGGGGGCGACCACGGGTGGCCGTTGCGCTGACAGAACTCGATCGTGGCGATCAGCGCCACCGGCGCATTGCCGTCCTTCAACGGGTGGTTCTTCACCAGGTGAGTGCACAGCACCGCCGCCTTGGTGGCGAAGTCCGGGTAGGCCTCGGTGCCGTCGAACGTGGCCATGGGTGCGTGCAGCGCGGAATCCGCCAGATGAAGGCTCGAGTCCTCGGCGATCTTCTTCGCCGGGATCCCAAGGACGGCTTCGGCGATCAGGAGGAAGTCGGCCAGCTCCAGCGGGCGCATGTCTGTCTCTTCTGCGGCGTCGACGCTGCGGCCGAAATTGTGAGGTCCACCTGGCGTCATCGCTTGAGTCGCTCCAAGGCCCGTTCGTTCTGTCGTATCGCTCCGGCCAGGCGGATGTAGAAGGCGCGGTCGGTTCTCCGCTGGCGTACCGAGGCGTTGAGGGTCGGCTGGTTGGGCACGTCACCCCTGGGCTGGACCAGGCCGGATCCGTCATCGTGACGCTCGGTTCGCACAACCAGTGATAGTACGGGCGACGGCGTTCGCGCCCGGCCAGCCCACAGAGCTTCTTGACGGACGGTGTTCCAGTTCCTCCCGTGCTGAGCACGCCGAGTCGGCGCTCGGGAAACTGCCGCCGAATTTCGTCTCGGCAGAGCCGTCGGGCGTGTGCCCGGAGACCTCGCGACCGTTCAGTTCCAAAACGAGTGCATGAATATGCCGGTAGCCGACAAATCGCTCGCGAATCGGTCGGAGACACGTTTGACCGACTGCTCTCCGTCGCACTAGAAATCAGCGTTGCACTCGAAATCAGTGACGGAGTGATCGAGCGAGGCGGGAGGCGGGATCATGAGGATGCGGGGCTTCGGCGCGCGAATAGGGACCCTTGTCGTGATGTTCGGTATGACGTTGGCTGTGACGTCGACCGACGCAGCGACACCCGACGCTGCCTCGTGGCAACAGGCCGTGAGCGCCCTCACCATTCCGGCTGCGGGATGTTTCACGGCGCAATTCCCGGTCGTCGCGTGGCGTGCGGTCTCGTGCCAAAAGGCCCCGGACGTCCCGCTGGCCCCGGCGAGCCAAGGCGCTCCCGCGTCCACGGTGGGCGATGGCCTCGACTATTCCGCGACCACATCGGGACCGCTGTTCAAAAAGGTGAAGGGATCGTTTCCCTCCGTCAGTGCCGGCACGACCGAGAAGGGCATCGACCCTGTCGACGGAACCACGTGGGCCAATGCGTTCAGCCTCCAGCTGAACTCGAGCTTCTTCTCCGGAAGCCCGGCGTGCAAGGGTGCCGCGCTCCCGAAGCAGTGTCAGGCCTGGCAACAGTTCGCCCTCACGACGAGTCCTGATCCCGGGGATTCCCCGTTCCTCTTCATGCAGTACTGGCTGATCGATTACTCGAACCCTTGTCCGGCCGGCTGGTTCACCTTCGACGTGGACTGCTATACGAATAGCAATGCCACGAGTTTCCCGGCTCTGAAGGCGTCACAGTTGAGCACCGTCTCGCTCGAAGGAAGTGCCAAAGCTGGCGGCTCCGACAAGGATATTTTGACCACCGGAACCACTGACTACGCCGTCTCGGCTTCGGACAGCGTGGTGGACCTTGCCCCGAACTGGAATACCGCGGAATTCGGATTGTTCGGCGACGGCAACGGGACGGGGGCGAAGTTCAGTGCGGGCACGACGATCAAGGTCATGACCGAGACGAGCAACGGCACCAAGCTCGCACCTTCGTGCAGCTTGGAGGGCTTCACGGGTGAGACCAACAACCTCAGCCTGGTGAAGACGCCCAAGAGTGCACGCGGGTCGAGCCCCGCGATCGTCTCTGAACAGAGCAACACAGGCACGAAGCCGGCCTCGTGCCAGACGAGCCCATAGACATGAATCAGTAGACATGAATCAGTCGCTCACACGCACGTCCTTCGAGCCACTCCGGTGGACCCGGACCCCGTCGGGAACGATCGTCCGCTCGGGGCCATAGACCTCGGTCTCTCCGAAACGGGCCGTCGGTGGCCTTCGGAGCGCCCACGTCAACAGGGGCAGATCCACGCTTCAGCTGTGATCAGGACGCCTACTGATTCGCGGCCAGCTCGCACAGCTTCGCAACGGTGTTCCAGTTCCGAGTCGTGCTCACCACACCGAGCCGGCGCTCGAGGAAACTGCCGCTGTACTTCGTTTCCGCGTAGCCGTCGGGCGTGTGCACGTAGACCTCGCGTCCGTCGACGACCAGCTCGTCGTTCCGGCTGGGCGGCGGAGGCGAAAGGGACGCCAGGGCGGCCTTCGTCGGCGCCTGAGCCAGGAAGGTCACATGGTGGCGGGACGGGTTGGCGCCGGCCTTGGCGTAGGGGCTGAATCGGCCGACACGCTGGAGCTCGGACACCGTGCGCAGCAGCACGGCGGGCGAGTCGCCGAAGTCGGACGCCAGTCGGGCCTCGATGGCCGACACCAACGACTTCTCGCTCGTCGACGAGCTGGTGAAGAGCACGTTCCCGGTCTGGATGTACGTGCGCACGTCGCCATGACCCAGAGCATCGAAGGATGCTCGCAAGTCGGCCATCGCCAGGCGGCCATGGCCGGCCACGTTGACACTGCGCAGGAGGGCGATGTAGCGGGGCACGCGAAGTTCAACCTAGCTGCCGACTGTTTGTCCATCTCCCCAGCCGTCACGAGGCGGATCCGACCACGGGCCGATCGATCCGAAAAGGGCTGAGATCGACGGGCGGTGGCACGGCCTCGGCCAGATCGGCCAGCACCTGGCCCAACAGCGGACCGAACTTGAAGCCGTGTCCGCTCGTCCCGCAGCCGACGACGACGGATCCGATCCGGTCCAACACGAAATCGGTATCGGGGGAGTTGTCGTAGACGCAGCGCTCCGGGGCCACGGGGATGGGGTCCAGTCCGGGCAGCAGGCGGCGCACTGCGTCGCTGAGCGATCCGAGCTCCCGGTCGTCAGAAGGCATCGGGTTGGGATCGGTCGGGTCGTAGTGCTCGAGCATTGCTCCTGGCGCGTGCTGCGACACCTTGAACAGGCCGGAATGCACCCCGTCGCCGAGGACGGGCAGCCCGTACGTCATGGCCTCCCCCCACTCGATGAACACAGGCATGCCAACGCCATCGGCCCCACGCGATCGGAAGTACGCCACCTGGGGGAGTGACGGCGGGGCAGCCACCGACCCGAACATCGCATGGCGGCCCACGCCTCGCCCGCCCAGCCCACCCTCGAGAAGCCCGAGCGAGGACGGCCCCGCACACACGACGACGACATCGCCGTCGAGCACCTCGCCGTCCGCCATGATCACCGACGCATCGCCACCTCCGCTCTGCCCACCACCCGCATTGCCCCCCCGCACAGAAGCCACCGGTCGCCCACTCTCGACCTGCAGACCCCCGTCCTCCATCAAGGCGGCCAGACACTGGTCGGCCGCCAGGACACCGGACTCCGGCTCGTAGAGCACCGGACCGTGCGTCAACAACAACCCGGGCGCCAGCACAGCGGCCGCCGCAGACCCCTCGGCGATCTCACCGGGCACGCCGTGCAGCGCCAGCGCACGACGCACGTCGTCGACCGACGCCGGGTCACCGAAACTCAACTGCCCCGTCACCCGCAGCAGGGTTCGCCCGGTGGCCGATTCCAACGAACGCCAGAGGTCCCGCGCCAGTAACGCCATCTCGACGTAGTGCGCCTCTCGATACCCCAAGCGAAAGATCCGCGCCTCCCCCTTGGAGCCGCAACGCTCGTGGCCCACCGACGCCCCGGCCTCGAGCACCCGGACCGACCAGCCCCGCCGTGACAAGGCCCAGGCGGCCGACAGGCCGAGCAGCCCGCCCCCGACCACGACGCAGCGACGGTCTGACCCCACGGCGGCGATCATAGAGAGCGGCGCCCGGACACCCAGATGTCAAAGACCAGGTCGGCGAGGGTATGGGCGCTACGATTCGGCGCGGGTATGCACGGGACGGACGCGGCCACGGAGTCACCGCGCCGAACTGAGCAGGAGCACAGCCCGTCACAGGACGAGGGCGAGCCGATGACCACGGCCGACGCCAACCGGCCCCGCCGACCCAATGCGGCCGCCAGGGCTCTCAAGGCGGTCGCCTTCCACGCCGGCGCCATCGTCCTCTTCGCCGTCCCAGCCGTCGTCCTCTGGTGGCACGTCTGGACGACGCACCCGAGCGCCACCCTGACCTGCCCGTGCGGAGATCCGGCCCAGCAAGTCTGGTTCACCGCCTGGCCGGCCTACGCCCTCGCCCACGGACACAACCTCGTGTTCTCGCACTGGGTGAACGTCCCCTACGGCGCCAACCTGCTCTCGAACACGTCGGGCACCCTGGTCTCCGCCGTGCTCGCCCCGATCACCTGGGCCTGGGGCCCGATCACCGCCACCAACGTCGCCCTCACGCTGGCCCCCGCCCTCAGTGCCTGGGGCTGCTTCGTCGCCCTGCGCCCGCTCCTCAAGTGGAAGCTGGCCGCCTTCCCCGCCGCGCTGGTCTACGGCTACTCGGCCGCCATCGTCACGTCGCTCGTCTTCGCCCACGTGTCGGTGACCGTGCTCGTCGTCCCGCCCATCCTCTTCACCCTCCTCCACGAGATCCTGATCCGACAGGAACACTCGGCTCTCCGCGACGGCCTTTGCCTGGCGGCCCTCCTCGTCGTGCAGTTCTTCATCTCCCCGGAGATGCTCGTCATGTGTGCCCTCTTCGCCGTCATCGGCATCGTCCCGGTCCTCGTCGTCGGCTGGCGCCAGATCCGCGTCCGGGCCTGGCACGCGCTCGCCCGCCCTGACGCTCGGCGTCGTCGTCACCGCCGTCCTGCTGGCCTACCCGGTCTGGTTCGGGCTGCGACGGCCCCCAGGCCGTGACCGGGCGTCCTCTTCGTCCTCGCCCCGCTCGCGGGCGTGCCGCTCTCGGGCGTGCTCTCCCCGGGCCGCTACGGGGCGTTCGCCAACACGTTCGTACGCCTCGGCGGCTACAGCGGCCGGTACGGCCCGCCACCCGGACTTCATCGGGATCGGCGCCACCGCGGCAGCGCTGGCCTCCTTCGTCCTGGCCTGGCGCCGCCTCCTCACCTGGCTCGTCCTCCTTCTCGCGGTGACCACCGTGTGGCTCTCGCTCGGCGCCTACCAGTTCGGCGTGTCGGCCTGGCTCAGCCACCTGTGGCTGCCCTGGCGCGATCCTCGTCACTCTCCCGATCCTCAAGGAGATCCTGGCCAACCAGATCACGCCGTTCATCTCGCTCTTCCTCGCCTTCCTCCTCGCCCTCGGCCTCGATGCGCTGTTCACCCTGCCCGCACCGGCGGCTGGTTCGACCGCCACCGCCGGGTCGTCACGCTCGCCGCCACCGCCGCCGTCGGCGTCGCCGCGCTCCTCCCGCTCTTCTTGACCTTCGACATGCCGCTTCCGGTCACCAAGGTCCGGCTGCCGCCGTATTACCGAACGGTCGCGCAAACCGTCCCGACCGACACGGTGCTCCTGACCATTCCCTTCGCCGTCTCGGGCCAGGCCCAGCCGATGCTGTGGCAGGCCGTCGACGACTTCCACTTCCGGCTCGCCGGCGCCGCCCTGAAGACGCCGAACGCCACCGGCGGCCCCGTCCAACAGGGCGCGCCCGGATCCGCCCGCAACATCCTCACCAATCTCACCGTGGCCGGCAGGTCCCTGCCGACCGGGGCACCCAGCCGAGCTGCTCACCGTGCGCCGCGCCCTGGCGCAGTGGCACGTGCAGCGCGTCGTGATCGCCGGTGACAGCCTCGACCCCAAGTACGCGTCGGGCTTCTTCACCGAGGCCCTCGGGGTGGGACCCGTGTTCGAGCACGACGCCTGGGTGTGGACGCTTCAGCCCGGATGGACCTCGGTCCGGCCGGCCTACGGGGCGTCGCTCGGGACCTGCCGGGCCGCGGCCAACGCGCCGGCCGTGCGCGGCAAGCCTCTCTTCATGTCGGCCTGCGTCCTGCTCGACGCCGGCCGCGCCGAATCCACGACGTAATCTGAGGGCGGTGCAGCCGATCCTCCATCTGTCCATCCCGGTGCGGGACATGGACGAGGCCCGCGACTTCTACGTGCACACGCTCGGCTGCCAGGCCGCCCGCACCACGGCCGAGTTCACCGACATCTGGTTCTTCGGCATGCAGGTGACGTTGCAGGACCGCCCCGACGAGGCCACCGGGCTGGTCCCGTGGGGTTCCCGGCACTTCGGCGTGACCCTCGGCCGTAACGACTTCGACGCCGCGGTGGCCCGCCTCGAAGAAGCTGGTGTCGCCTGGCTGTCTCCCGTGTCGACCGATGGGCCGGGGACCGAGAGCGAGCAGACGAAGTGCAAGATCGCCGATCCCAGCGGCAACGTCATCGAGTTCAAGACGTACCGCAACGTCGAGGTCGCCCTCGAGATCTCGCCACACTCCTACCCCGAGCAGCTCGCCCACGGTAACTGAGCCCGGCACCTCTCCACCCCACCCCGGCCTCGCCCCTCTCCGCCCCTCTCCACCCTTGCCTCGCTCCGCCCCTCTCCACCCTGGCCTCGCTCCGCTCCGCGCCACCCCGGTGATCGCCGTGAAAGCAACTCTGGCCTACGGTGTCGGCCCAGAGAGTCGGTGAGAGGAGCGCAGTGGCAGCAGACGATGTGAACGGGGCGCGTACGGCGCGTCAGGACGGGCGAGCCGTGGACCAACTGCGGCCGGTGCGCTTCGACCGCGACTACACGGTGATGGCCCCGGGGTCGGTGCTGGTCACTTTCGGCCAGACCAAGGTGCTCTGCACGGCCTCGGTCGAGGAGCGCGTCCCGCCCTGGATGCGGGGCACTGGCAAGGGCTGGGTCACGGCTGAGTACTCCATGCTGCCGGGCTCGACGCCCGACCGGGCCTCCCGCGAGGCGGCCAAGGGTAAGCAGTCCGGGCGAACCCAAGAGATCCAGCGGCTGATCGCCCGTTCGCTCCGTGCCGTGTGCGATCTCGTCGCGCTGGGTGAGGTGCAGATCACCGTCGACTGCGACGCGCTGCAGGCCGACGGCGGGACGCGCACCGCGTCGATCTGCGGTGCCTACGTCGCCCTGCATGATGCCTGCACACGCCTCGTGCAGAAGGGCACCATCAGTAGTCACCCGCTGACCGATTCGGTGGCAGCGGTGTCGGTGGGCATCATCGACGGCGTGCCCATGCTCGATCTGCCCTACGTGGAGGACTCACGGGCCGAAGTCGACATGAACGTCGTCATGACTGGGGCCGGTCGCTTCGTCGAGGTACAGGGCACGGCCGAAGGCATGGCCTTCTCCCGGAGCGAGCTCGACAGCCTGCTCGGCTTGGCCGAGGCGGGTATCAAGGAGCTGACCGGCATGCAGGCCGCGGTCCTCGCCGAGGCGCCTCCCGCACGGTGACCGACGGCTCGCCGGCGCCGTCCGTCTCGTGGCGGCTCGTGTTGGCGTCGGCCAACCCCGACAAGGTCACCGAAATCCAAGCGATCCTCTCGGACGCGCTCGAGGTGACACTGCTGCCCCGGCCGGCCGACGTGCCCGACGTGGTGGAGGACGGCGAGACCTTGCTCGACAACGCCCGCCTCAAGGCGCGTGCACTGGTCGCGGCAACGGGCGAAGCGGCCGTGGCCGACGACACCGGTCTCGAAGTCGACGCACTCGGTGGCGCCCCGGGGGTGTACTCGGCTCGCTACGCCGGCGAGGACGTGACCTACGCCGACAACGTGGCAAAACTGCTGCGTGAGCTGGCGGTGCTGGAGGATGCCGGCGGCGAGCGCACCGCCCGCTTCCGCACTGTCGCTCTGGTTGCCTTCCCCGGCGGCTCCGAGCTGTGGGCTGAAGGGTCGGTCGAGGGCATCATTGCTTCCGAGGGCCGGGGTGACGCCGGCTTCGGCTACGACCCGGTCTTCGTCGTCGCGCCGTCCGAGGGCGGCGACGGGCGGACGTTCGCCGAGATGACGGCGGAGGAGAAGGGTGCGGTGTCGCACCGTGGGCGGGCGTTCCGGGCGCTGGCTGCCCTGCTCGCCGAACGGGGGCGACCAGAGAATTCGGAGGTCAGAGGTACGCCTCCGAAGGTCGCCGGTCCCTGAGAATGGCCGAGCGGCCGCCGCGTTTGCTTGTCTCGTCACCGGTGCAGCACCCCATTCGCCGAACGCGGTGCTGAAGCCGGAAGTGCACTCTCCGTCATGTTTCCCGACCCCGCGGTGACGGTTCTTCGCTTCAGGGTCAGAATGACACGGTGAACATCCGTTGGCTGGCTTTGGCCGGTACGGCGCTCCTGGCGGGCTGGAGTGGAGTCGCCGGGGCGAGCGGGTCCTCGCCGGCCCCCATCAAGGTTCACGTTTCGCTGGACCAGAGTCGTGCACTCGCCGGGCAACCGATCAAGGGGACGGTGGTCCTCACCAATACAACTTCGAGACCGATCACCGTCGAGAGCTGCGCCCAGAACGGCTGGTTACAAGTAGGACTCAAGGGCCATGGGTACACGTATCAGTCCACCAGCACCCTTGTCGCGTGTCCACCCTCGATCCGGCTCGCACCTGGTGCCAACCACTTCCAAGTGACTGTTCTGACGAACTACGAAGGTTGTCTCCAACGTGGAGGGCAGTCACTCACATCGTTGCCGTCGTGTACGTCAAGCGGCCCACCTCCATTGCCCGCCGGGAGGTATTCGACGATCGTCTCCATCATGGGCCTGGCGCACACGCAATCTTCTCGCGGCGAAACCGTGACTCTCCAACGACCAATGCGACGCAAGACGTCGCCGATCAACGTCGCGCGATGCCCCATGTGTCCCACCCACCCGGCCTAGGGGCCGACTCGAATCCGGAGATAAGGAGAGAGAGTCAGTCGGAGCTGGCGATCTCATGCCAATGTCGGAGTAGCGCTGTTGTTGCACCCAGTCAGGATGACCCGCCATCGGCCGACCGCCCTGAATGCCCTGCCCAACGGCGCCGCAAGGTGTCACCTCAGTCTTGCGGGGAGCGTCGCGCGGACAACCACGATCTAACGTCCTTCTCGTGAGGGACTCACATGAGATTGTCACCGCGTACTGGACGGCAGCGAATGAACGAGATTGGGTGGCCTTCGGCCAGCTGTTGGCCGAAGATGTCGTGTACGAAGGACCCCAGACCCGCGAAAGGGTCCGTGGCCGTGCTGACTACCTGCGCTTCAACACCGAGGGATTCCCTGGTGATTGGCATCTGGTGATCATCCGGATCGTTGGTGAAGGGCTGCATGCTGCCAGCTGGACCGACTTCACCAATGCTGACGGGTACACCCAGCCTGGTCTGTGTTTCTTCGATCTTCGAGACGACGGCAAGATCGCTCGGATCACTGACTTCTGGCCGGATCCCTACGAGTTGCCCGCGCAACGAGCACACCTCGTCGAGAGATATTGAATCGTCATCGTCGTTACGAGTCGATTGCGAGGTCTCAGAGCGCAGCAAGTGCAGGCGCCAGAGCGCGGTACTCGTCGAGTGGGAAATCCTGCCGATCGGCCACGACCTGGAGGCAGACGTGATCGGCGCCGGCCTCGAGGTGACCGTGCACCCGGTCGGCAATCGTCTCGACGTCGCCCCAGGGGATGACGGCGTCGATGAGGCGGTCGCTGCCGCCGTGGTCGATGTCGTCGTCGCCGAAGCCGAAGCGGCGCAGGTTCGAGGTGTAGTTGGGCAGCCCCAGGTAGATGCTGGCGTAGGTGCGGGCGAGCTCGCGTGCCTTGGCCGGGTCGGTCTCGAGGACGACGGCCACCTCGGTGGCCAGCAGTGAGTCGGCGCCGAGGATTCCGCGGGCCAGCGCTGTGTGCTCCACCGGCACGAAGTACGGATGCGCTCCTACGGCGCGGGCGGCCGCCAGTTCGAGCATGCGCGGCGCCAACGCGGCGAGGACGCGCCGCTCCGGCGGGACGGGGCGCTCGAGTGCGTCGAGCCCATCGAGATAGGCGACCATCTTGGAGTAGGGCTTGGTGTAGTCCTCCACGACGGCGCTGTGGCTGGTGCCGAGGCCGAGCAGGAAGCGATCGGGGTGACGGGCCTCGAGCTCGGCCACGGCCGGCCCGACCTCCTCGGGCGTGCTGGCCCAGATGCTGACGATGCCGCTGGCCACCGTGACCGTCCGCGTCGCGTCGAGGAGCTTGCCGAATCGGGTGGAGAGTCCGGGATCGAAACCGCCGGAGGACCAGAGCGTCCCGTAGCCGAGTTCCTCCATGGTCGCTGCGGTGTCGAGCTCGGGTTGGTCGGCCACCTTCCAGCTCCCGCTCCACCAGGCGCCCACTCGTCCAAGATCCATGGGCAGCACCGTACCGGAGGACCTCGTTCTTGTCCCCGATCCGTTGCATCGCCCGGTACCTGCACTGTTGGAAGGGACCCCGGCCAGAGACGGAGCAGGGGTGCGTGCACAGGCGTCCGGGTCCCACGATCTCAGATCATCAGGGCCGCCGGCCAAGTACCACCTGGCCGGGTGAGGTCGTCGATGGCCTTGGATGCTTCGAGGTAGGCCGCCCACGAACATCTCGCTGATGCTTCCGTTGCCCCTCTCGTCGAGGAAGGCCTTGGCGGCCTTGGCGGAGAGGGCGTTGACCCGGAGGTCGACGACGGTTATGCGTCTGGGTTGATGCTCGTGCTCGTGGGCGTTTCTTGTTGCTGTGCGTTGGCCTCCGCTACCTTGGCAGCGACTTTCGCCTTGGCCTTGCGCAGGTACTGCACGCCTTTCGTCAGCGACTCCTTGATGAGGTGGTCGTTGTCCTTGGAGATGAAGGCGTGGACCCGCTTTTCGAGCAGGATCCGGAGCAACGGATTGAAGGCGTGGTAGGTCTCGGTGAAGTGGACTCGGGTGCGGTCGTCGCCGATGGCCTCGAGGCGGGTGAAGCCTTCGGCTTGGGAGAGGAGGGGGCGGCCGACGGCGCTGTACTTCCATGACTCCTTGGGCTTGACCTCGGTCAGCCACTCCCAGGACTGGCCCTTGCCACCCGTAAGGAGGTACTTGGGGACCCGGAACCAGCAGTGACGGATCAGGCCGTCTCCGATGTCGTTGCCCGGGTAGAGGATGTCGATCGTGACGTCCCCTGATTGGGTGTGTGGGATGCGGGCCCAGAAGAGCTGCCAGAGCTCGTCCACCGTGGCATCGATGTCGACGTAGTAATTGTGCTCCTGCACCGCGGTCACCCTATCCGCGGAGCTGACATCGGTGTCAGCTCCGGCGGAGCGCCCGGGTTGGGGGCTGAGTCCTCGGGCAGGCCGGGAGCCTCCGCTACCCTGCCGCGGTGGTTGTCCGAACCGAGCGCGACTCGGATGTGCTGTCCCAGCCGCCCGGGCCGCCGGCGCGGGGGCGCGGCCAGAGCTCGGGGCGACGGGGCCCGGTCTCCCGGGTTGGCTGCGCCCGGTCGGGAGTGTGGCCGCGGCGCTCCAGTGCCTGTTCTTGGTGGCCTACTCGGCCTTTCTCTACTCGCGGTTTGACCTGGCCGAAGACTTTGCCAATACCGCGCAAGCCTGGCATCAGATCGGCCACCTGAACCTCACTCCCGTAACGACGATTTACGGGATTCCGTTCATTCAGAACAACGAAGAGTTCTACATGTGGCCGTTGGGTCTTGTGGGACGTTTGTACGACAACGCATTTGTCCTCTTGCTGCTCCAAGACGTGTGTCTGGCGCTGGCGGTCTGGGTGGCCTGGCACTGGTGGTGCGACCTGGCCGCCGAGCATTACCCCGAGTCGCGGCCGGGTGTGTATGCCGCAAGCGGCCTGGTGCTGGTCGTCTTGCTGCTGTCGCCGATCATCTATCTGGCCGCCGCCTTCGACTTCCATTCGGAGTGCGTGGCGGCGCCGCTCGTCGTTCTGGTGGGCTACGACCTGTGGCGGGGCCGAAACCGCCGCGTGTTGGTCTGGGCCGTGCTTCTGCTGCTGGTGCACAGCCTGGGGGCTTCGTATCTGGTGGCGATGGCACTGGCGGCGATCGTCGTCGGTAAGAGGACGACGCGTCGCATTGCCTTCGTCCTCCTGGGCATGGCCGCTGTCTGGTTCCTCCTCATGACCGCAGTCGGTGGCGTGAGGACGGGCCTCTGGTCTGGTTACGCCTACCTCACGAATGGCAACGCCACGACAGTGACCGGCGGGGCGGTTCTCGCCGGCGCGTTGCGCCATCTGCCCGCGGCTTACGACGTGGCCCGCAGCAGGCTTTCCGCCGTGACCCGGATCATGGTCTCTTCGGGAACCTTGGGTCTTGGTTCGGTCTGGGGTCTGTTTCCCTTCCTGGTCGTGCTCGGTCCTCCGGTGCTGAACAGCTCACCGCTCTTCGTCAGCACGCTGATCTCGTTCCAGTTCGTGGCCTTGGTGGCGCCGATGGCCGTGGGCTCCGGGTGGGTGGGGCTCCAGTTGTATCGAGGGCTCGATTCTGTGGCGCGCCGCTCGACTGCTCGCTGGTTGCGGCCCGCCGGCGTCGGCGTTGCGCTGGCCGTGATGGCCGTGGCGGCCGTCGGCGTGGTCTGGAACATCCCTTCCCAATACTCGACGTGGCGGAGTTGGTCCTCCGTGAGCAGCGCCGCAGCCGGCGCGCTGTCCCAGGCCAGGGGGCGGGTGCCGGCGGGAGCCGAGGTCATCGTGTCGTCGGGCGTCGCCGGGCGCTTCTACGACGCTCGGTCGCTCTACGTCCTCTCCCTCGACTCGACCCGTTTTCCGGTGTGCGACCGTGACGTCGTGTTCGTGCTCACCGACCAGGGAATGGAGGGCGGGTTCACTCCGCCGGCGATGGTGGCGGCGGCCAATTCGGTCGCCCGTTCCGAGCTCCACGCGGAGCGACTGGTCTCGGAGAACGGTGTCGATGTGTATCTCTGGCACCCGCCCCGGGGCGCCAAGCAGGTCGATCTCGACCCCTCGGCCAAGACCACCCTGCTCCCGTGCGGCTGATGGGCGCGACGCGTTGAGGGGTGTGGCTCGGACATGCATGGAGCTGGTTTTTGAAGCGTCCATGCTGATTCCTGACTTCGGGGGCCTTCGGTGAAGGTCGCCTTCGTGGTGCCTCGGTACGGGGCGGACATCCGTGGCGGGGCCGAAGTCGGGGCGCGCATGCTGGCCGAGCGCTTGGTGGCGGACCGAGGCTTCGAGGTCGAGGTCCTGACGACGTGTGCGCTCGACGCCATCACCTGGCGCGACGAGTTGCCCGAGGGGACGTCGGTCGAGCGCGGGGTCACGGTGCGCCGGATCCGCTCGCAGGCGGGGCGCAACGAGCACTTCCATCCCTTGTGGGCGCAGCTCATGGAGGACCCGGGTGCAGCGTCGGCGGAGGATTGCGCAAAGTGGGTGGCGTGGCAGGGTCCGCTGGCGAGCGATCTCGTCGAGGCGGTGGCGGCCAGCGACGCCGACGTGGTCGCGTTCTACCCGTACCTGTACTACCCGACGGTGTACGGGCTGCCGTTGGTGCGGGAGCGAGCGGTGTTGCATCCAGCTGCGCACGAGGAGCCCGCGCTGCACCTGCCTGTCTTCGATGAGCTGTTCCGCATGTGTCGGGGGTTTGCGTTTCACAGCCGGAGCGAGCGGGCGCTCGTCAACGCCCGGTTCGGGGTGGCGTCGACCCCGCAGGTGCTCATCGGCCTCGGAGTGGAAGTGCCCGAGGTCCGTGGAACCGATGGGGCCGGTGGGACCGGTGGGACCGGTACCGGCAGCGGTGATGCTCCCGGCGAGTTGGGAGCGGAGGCCGCGGAGCAGGCGGTGCGCTCCTCGTTCGGGGTCGGGGCGGGGGACGAGCCCTATCTGGTCTGCATCGGCCGGGTGGACGACCAGAAGGGGACGGGCATGCTCTGGCGCTGGTTCCGCTCCTACAAGGAGCGCCACCCGGGACCGCTGAAGCTGGTCTTCATCGGGCAGGTGGTGAACGCACCGGAGGCAGCCCACGACGTTGTGTTGACGGGCATGGTCGACGACGCCACCAAGTGGGCGCTTCTGCGCGGGGCACGGGCCTTGGTGGCGCCCTCGCCGCACGAGTCCTTCTCCCTCACCGTGGTCGAGGCGCTGACCGTGGGGGTGCCTGTCCTGGTGCACGCGCAGTGCGGCGCCACCCGGGAGCACTGCGAGCGGTCAGGGGCGGGGCTGTGGTTCGGCGACTACGCGGAATTCGAGTCCGCGCTCGAGTTGCTGACCACCGACGACCCGGTGCACGCCGGGTTGGCGGCGAACGGGTTGCGCTACGTCGAGGCCAACTTCCGCTGGCCCGTGATCCTGGACCGCTACTGCGCGTTCCTGGACCGGTTCGGCGGTGGCCGGGGTCAGGGGAACGGGGTGCCGTAGCGGTCGCGGTGGGCCTTCTCCGAGACGGGGAGGCGGCGTGGTGGGCCGAGCGCCCTGGGGAGGTGGCCGATCGGGATCACGGCCACGGGGATCACCTCGGGAGGGAGTCCGAGCGGTTCGGCGAGGTCGGCTCCCCCGAGGACGGGCAGCGTGGTCAGGGTCGAACCCAGGCCGAGGGCGTGCGCGGCGAGCAGCAGGTTCTGCACGGCCGGGAACACCGAGGAGTCGATGGTCGCGGCGTAGGAGAGACGGGTATCGCCGCAGACGACGATCAGCACGGGCGCGGCCGCCACGCCGCCCATGGCGCCCCGGTCGACGTCGGCCAGGAAGGCGGGAGCGAGGCGGTCCTCCTCGAGGGCCTTGGCGCCCCCCTGCCAGATGCGGGCCGTGATGTCGCCGATGGTGGCCCGGGTGGCGGGGTCGCGCACCACGATGAAGACGAAGGGCTGGCTGTTCTCCGCGCTCGGTGCGTGGGTGGCGGCTTCAAGGATGCGCTCGATGACGTCGTCGGGGACGGGGTCGGGGAGGAAGGATCGAGCGGCGCGCTGGCTGTGTACGACGTCGAAGAAGTCCGGTGGCATCGGCGGCTGATGGTAGCGAGCGGGCCGGGTGTGTGGGGTGGGCGGGTGCGGGCATCGGATTGGGCGGCGCCCGAGGGTGCCCGCTACCTTTGGCGCTGCGCCGGCTTGGGTCGGTGCTCCGTCCGGCCCGGGGTGGGCGTAGGCGGAGTCGGCGGCAGGGAAGAGGAGGCAGACGGTGGCAGACGACGCGGCATCCATCGAGGACGTGCTCAAGTCGGTCATCGGCAAGTCCATCGGCAACTCGAAGGTGGTCGTCGAGCGCGGTCCGGTGCAGCACTTCGCCGATGCGCTGTTGAGTTCGAGCCCGATCTATCACAGCCCGGCCGCGGCGCAGGCCGCTGGTTTCGGCAACATTCCGGCGCCGCCGACGTGGCCGTTCGCGATGGAGTTCTCCGGCCGCTTCGCCGAGCTGCAGCCCGAGGGCGAGTCTCAGGGCAACGCCATGATCAAGGTGATGGGCCCTCTGATGGCCAAGGGCGGTCTCATCCTGCACGGCGAGCAGGAGTTCGTGTACGAGCGGGCGATCGAGGTGGGCGACGTGCTGGCGGGTGAGGGCACGATCACCGACGCCTACCAGAAAGAATCCAAGGGCCGGACGATGACGTTCATCGTCTCGGAGACGAAGTGGACCGACGAGTCGACCGGGGAGCTCGTGGCGACCTCCCGGGTGAATCTGATCCATCGGGCGTAGGGCGTAGGCGTAGGCGTAGGCAAGGTTTAGGGGTAGGCACAGGGAGGCTGACTGACGATGACCGAGCAGAAGCTGTCGTACGACGAGGTGCAGGTGGGTGACGAGGCCCCCGTGACCAGGCACACGCTGACCCGGACCGACCTGGTCAAGTACGCCGGGGCGTCGGGCGACTTCAATCCGATGCACCACGACGAGGTGGCGGCACAGGCGGCTGGACAGCCGAGCGTGTTCGGGCACGGGATGTTCTCGATGGGCATCTTGGGGACGGCGCTGACCGATTACGTCGGGATTGGCAACGTCCGGCGCTACCAGGTGCGTTTCGCTCGCCAGACCTGGCCGGACGAGGTCTTGTCCTCGAAGATCGTGGTGACCGGGAAGCGTGAGGACGACGGTCAGAAGCTGGTCGACCTGTCCGTGACCCTGTCCAACGCCGACGGTGAGGACAAGCTGGTCGGGGAGGCGACGGCCGTCCTGGGCTGAGCTGTTGGGCTTGGGCTTGGGCTAGGGCTAGGGCTTGCTGGCCGGCCCTCCTTTCGGTGTCGTGTCGCGAGGGCGCGCTATTTTCGGCTCGTTGCGCCTCGTCCGGTCCCGTTCCGGGTTGGGGGCGCACGGGGACGGAGGACTCGGAATGAGTGCAGAGCTGCTGTCAGGGGCGTTGACGTCGACCGGCGAGGTGTTGGCTGGGGTGTCTGCGGCCGACCTGGAGGGGGCGACCCCGTGTGCGTCGTGGCGGGTCCGGGAGCTGATCAACCACATCGTGGGTGGCCAGACCTTTTTCGCCACTGTTGCGGCGACCGGTGAGCCGCCCTCGGACGGTTCGGCCGGAGAGGCGCCGGACTTCAGCGCGGGCGACTTCAAGGCCGCATTCGCCGAGGGGTCGGCCCGCTGCATGTCCGCCTTCGAGGCGGACGGTGCCATGGAGCGGATCATGAAGCTCCCCTTCGGCGAGATGCCCGGGAGTGCCTTCGTGAACATCGCGACGTCGGACACGTTCACCCATGGCTGGGACCTGGCCAAGGCAACGGGGCAATCGACCGATTTGAACCCTGAGCTGGCCGCTCAAATCCTGGCCTTTGCCCAGGAATTCCTGCGCGATGAGTGGCGTGGTCCTGAGGGGCAGGCCCCGTTTGGGCCGAAGGTCGAGGCTCCTGCGGGTGCGTCGGCGGCCGACCAGCTGGCCGCCTTCATGGGACGCCAGCCGTAGCCCTGGGGCGCTACGCAGGGTCGAAGCGGAGGGGGAGGCGGGCCGGTCCCCAGATCCCGAACGTCGAGGGCTTCCACTCGATGGTGCCGCCCAACGACAGGTTGGGGAGGCGTCGAGCCAGGATGGGCAAGGCTTCCTGGAGTTCCGCCCGGGCCAGGGCGGCTCCCATGCAGAAGTGGATGCCGGCGCCGAAGGTCATCTGCGCGGTGCCACGTTCACGGGTGATGTCGAAGACCTCGGGCTGCTCCCACGCTTCGGGATCCCGGTTGGCCCCGACGAGCGACGTGGAGACGAGAGTGCCCTTGGGGAAAAGGATGTCGCGGTAGACGACGTCCTCGGATGCGAAACGGGCCGTGCCCCGGACGGCACCGAGGTAGCGCATTGATTCCTCGACGGCTCGTGGGGCGAGCTCGGGTTGCTCGGCGAGCAAAGCCCACTGGTCGGGATGCTCGCTGAAGAGGGCAACCGAGCAGGCCAGTTGGTTGCGGGTGGTGTCGGTGCCGGCCATGAGGACGGCCTCGGCCAGCATGGCCATCTCCTCAGTCGAGAGTCGATCACCCTCCTCCTCGATGGCGATCATGTCGCTGAGCAGATCTTCTCGGGGATCGGTGCGGCGCTCCTCGATCATGTCCTGGACGTAGGCGGAGAGCCCCGCAGCGGCTCGCTCGATGAGGGGCCGGTCCTCGAGCAGGTTGGCGTTGAAGATGCGGAAGATGTCGGTGGCCCAGGCCGAGAAGAGCTTCCAGTCTTCGGGTGGTGCGCCCAGGAGCTCGCAGATGATCGGGATGGGGTAGGGCTCGCACACGTCGGCCACCAACTCGCACTGGCCCTGCCCGGCAAACTGGTCGACGAGGTCGTTGACGACGCTTCTCATACGAGGACGGAGCCGGTTGGCCGACGCCGGGGTGAACGCCGGGGCGACGAGGCGACGCAGGCGGGCATGTTCGTCGCCCTCCATGGAGAGGATGGACTGTCGGCGACCCTGCAGCAGGTCGGCCTCGTCGATGCCTTCCATCTGGGTGATCATGGAGAGGGCGGAGTGGAAGCGCTTGTCACGCAAAATGGCCGTGACGTCGCTGAGGCTGGTGACCGCGTACCCCATCTCGCCCCGGGCCAGCCAGTGCTGCGTTCGGGCCTGCTCGATGGCGGCCGCGGCATCGGCTCGCTCGAGGCCGACGATATCGAGGGAGGGGAGCGTGAGCTCTGAGACGGGTTGGGGCATGGCGATTCCGATCGGGTCTGTGTCGTATGCGGTGTGTTGGGTGCGGTGTCTCGGGTGCCCGCCTTTCGATGGAGCCGCGCGTCAGGAGTTCTTCATCGCGGGGTGGCGTTGGGCCATCAGCGGCAGCAGCAGCGACTTGGGGACCAAGTGCGCGAAGGCAGCCGCCGTCCTGTTCACGGCGCCAGGGATGACCACTGATCGCGAGGTGGCCATCCCCTCGACCGCGGCCTTCGCCACATCTTCGGCCGGGACCCACATGATCTTGGGCAGGGTTTCACCCGCCTCGGCGTCGGTCATGCCAGCCACTTCGGCGAAGCCCGTCTCGACGGGCCCCGGGCACAACGTGGTGACACTGACGCCGGTGCCCCGCAGTTCGGCGCCGAGGGCCCGCCCATAGGAAAGGACGAAGGCTTTCGACGCGCCGTAGGCGGCTTGGGCGGGCAGCGGTTGGAAGGCGGCGGTCGAGGCGGTGTTGAGGACCGCGCCTCGGTGCCGGGTGACCATGCCGGCCACAAAGAGCGTGCACAGGTCGACGACCGCTTCCACGTTCGTCCTCACCATGGCGAGCTCGGCGCTGCGCTTTGCCCGAGACACCGGACCCATGGTGGTGAAGCCGGCGTTGTTGACGAGGAGGTCCACCGTCAGGCCGAGCTCTTCGATCAGTCGTGGCAGCTCGCCTCTGGCGTCGGAATCGGTCAGATCAGCCGCAATGACCTCGGTGCGGACGTGATGCGTGCTGGCCAGCTCGCCGGCGAGAGCCTTGAGGCGATCTTCTCGCCGGGCCACCAAGGTGACTCCGTGGCCCCTCCGGGCGAGCTCTCGAGCGATCTCGGAGCCGATGCCTGACGACGCCCCTGTCACCAGCGCCGTCGAGTTGTCCTTGGGGATCGGGAGTGCCATGTCGGAAGCGTATTGGAGCCAGACGGTCGTGACCCTCGGCGCGGTGAGGGTCGCTTTCATCACCGAAGGATGAAGTTCGCATGAACGGACGCACGATCACCAGGGTGTTCGCGAATGTCCTGCTCGGGTGGGGTTCACACGGCAGACATCGAGGCAGATACTTGGAAGAAAGAAGGCGGCAACCGGAGCACCCGCAGTTGCCTCGAGTGAAAGGAGCTGCCGATGCCATCGACACGCTCGACCGAGGAAGGCGATCCACCGGGTTGAACCCGCGTCACCGATGTCGGTTTCGGTGGCGCCTCAGAGCGACGACTTGATGTGAAGTCCGGCGTGAATTTGTGGCCGCGCTCGCGCCGGTGCGTGTGCCGGCCGGCCGACAAGGCGGCCCCCGCACCTACAACGCTGCAGGCTGGAGTCAAGGAGTCGCGTACAGGTTGACTACAAGTGTGGGAAGGACCGGCCTCAGGCCGGTCCTTCTCTCGTCTTCGGCATGCGTACGTGCCAAGGTGGGACATGGCTGGCCGCCGGCTTCCGATGTTCCCGCTCGGCACCGTCCTGTTTCCGCATGCGGTGCTCCCGCTGCACGTCTTCGAACCTCGTTATCGAGCCCTCATGCGGGACTGCCTCGACGGCGATCGCCGCTTCGGCGTGGTGCTGATCGAGCGTGGCTCCGAGGTCGGAGGTGGCGACCAGCGTGCCGAGGTGGGTACCCAGGGAGTGATCACCCGGGCTGGCGAGCTGCCCGATGGGCGTTGGGTGCTGGAGGTGACCGGCGAGAATGCCGTCGCAATCGACCAATGGTTGCCCGACGACCCGTATCCCGTCGCCTTGGTTACTGCCCATCCCGGGACTGATCGAGCTGGTGCTGTGGGGGAGGGGGGCGACGAGCGGGGCGATTCGGTCCAAGCGGTCGAGGCACTGCGCGTCGAGGCGACCCAGCGCATCCGGCGGACGCGGGCATTGTTGGCCGAACACGGCGGAGCGCCGGCCCTTCCGCCCGACCTCCCCCTCGACGGCGGAGGCAGCTCGGAGTTGGCCGCTTGGCAGCTCTGCGCGGCGGCACCGGTCAGCACCTACGACGCGCAACGGCTCCTCATAGCGCAGAACGTCGCAGGACGTCTGACCCGCCTGGTGCGGCTGATGGAAGAACTGGAACTCGACGTCGAACGGATGCTCACCGCCGAGTAGGAGGGCAACCCGAGCCTGCGCAGCGCACGCTTGGATATCGGACCTATTGACAGTCCTACTGCCAATTGAGATACCATCTGACGCGTGGTGCCGACGCTCCGACACGTTGACCCGCCCGAGGTCGTAGTGGACGGGCGGAACCGCCGCAGGATCAACTCGTTCGATCGTGCCGTTGACGCATTGTTGGATCTGATCGACTCGGGAAACCCGAGCCCGACGGCACAGGACATCGCCCAACGATCCGGCATCTCGGTGCGGACCGTCTTCCGGCTGACCGAAGACATCGAATCGCTGCATGCGGCCGCCGTTCTGCGCCAGATGGAGCGCACCGCGCACCTCTACGTGGAAATTCCGAATAAGGGAAGTGCGACCTCTCGCGCCCAAGCCTTGGTGAGGAACCGCAGCGCGGTCTACGAGACGATCGCGCCCATCCGCCGAGTGGGCGATCGTCTCGCCAATGCGTCGCCGCAGATCGCTGACGGGCTACAGCTGCACCATCTCGTCTTGCGGATGCAGATCGAGGAGTTGTTCGCCGGCGAGCTCCGGGCGATGTCGCGGGTCCGACGAGAGGCCGTCCTCAACGCACTCGACGTCTCGGCCAGCTGGGAGACGTGGGACCAACTGCGCAGGCTCAAGGGGCTCTCGGTCACCGAATCGGCCCGGGTCATGAACATTCTGGTCGCCGCTGCGCTGCGCTGACGACGACGGAGCGAAGCGAAAGCGCCCGCGAAGGCAACGACAAAGAGAGGAACGGGAACGTGGCTATCACGCCGACAAGGGAACAGTTCACCGAGTTCGCCCAGGGCCGACAGGAGGGCGATGTGGTGATGATCAACCTGTTGCACTTCGATCGTTCCGGCGCCCCGGAGAGCGGCACTTCGGGAGAGAGCTCCGGAAAGGACGCCTACCGTGAATACAGCGACCAGGTGATAAGGATGGTCGAGGCGCGAGGCGGCAAAGTGATCTGGACGGGCCGGCCAGAGCAGGTGTTGATCGGCGACACCGATGGGGACGCCTGGGACATGGTGGCGCTCGTGTCCTATCCGAGTCGTGCTGCCTTCATCGACATGGTCACGTCGCCCTCGTACGGCGAAGCCCACGCCGATCGGGAGCGCGGGCTCGACCGCACGGTCCTCCTGGCCTGCGAGCCGATGTCGAGTGCGCTGACCGGTGGCGGCGAGGCTGCCTCCCGTGCCTGAGGTGACGTCGTCGAAGCGGGTGGGCGAGCGCAAGCGCAAGCGCAACATCCTCTTCATCACGACCGACCAACAGCGCTACGACAGCCTGGGCTGTAACGGGGGCACTGTGGCTCGCACGCCGGTGGTCGACCGCCTGGCTGCCGAGGGCATCAACTACCGGCGGGCCTACAACCAGAACACCGTGTGCATGCCTGCCCGCTCCACCATGCTGACGGGCCAGTACGTGCGGACGCACGGCGTCGTGGCCAACGGGATCCCGCTGCCGGTGGACGCACCATCCATTGCGCAATACCTTCACGACAAGGCCGGCTATCGCACCGCACTTCTCGGCAAGGCTCACTTTGAGCCGAACTTCGACCCACAGCGCCAGTTCGAGGAGAACGCGCGGGTGGCCCGCGGCGATATCGGGCCGTGGCGCGGTTTCGAGCGCTCAGAGCAGGCCTTGCATGCCGCGGCGTATCGCGGCCATCCCATCGCGCACTACGGGCGTTGGCTCAAAGCGAACCACCCGGAGCATCTGGAGAGCTTTGCCGGCCTCCTGCAGGGGACACCGGGAGGCGACACCGGCGCTCCGGAGACGAAGAACAATCCGATCCCGCGTGAGTGGTATCACACCGACTGGGTGGCCGACCTGACCGTGGACTGGCTGCGCTCACTTGGCACCGGCGAACCGTGGTTCTGTTGGATGTCGTTTCCCGATCCCCACCACCCTTGGGATCCGCCGGCCTCGGAGCTTCCCCGGGTGCCCTGGCAGGACCTTGACCTGCCACCAGGCCATCCGGGTTCGGACGAGGAGATCCGCAGGGTCCTCGCCCGCAAGCCGGCCCACTGGCTGGCCTACTGGGACGGCGCGTTCTCCAACATGGAGGGAGGACCGGCCTCGTTCGTACCCTCGAAGCTCTCCGACGACCAGATCCGTGAGGTCAACGCCAAGGTCCACGTGATGAACGAACTCATCGATGAGGCGTGTGGACGTGTGCTGCAGACGGTCGGGGAACGGGGATGGCTCGATGACACCGACGTCGTCTTCACCACCGACCACGGGGAGCTCCAGGGCGACTTCGGTCTGCTGTACAAGGGCCCGTACCACACCGACGCGCTCGATGCGGTTGCCCTTCGTGTGGCGGCCCGCACCCAGCGCCGGGGTGACTCCCGCCGTCGTGAACGATCCGGTTGGTCAGGTCGACCTGGCACCCACGTTCTGCGCCATCGCCGGCATCGACCCGGCTCCTTTCATGCAGGGTTGCGCGCTCCCGACGGCCGACGGCGAGCCCGGACGAGAGCGGGCGCTGTGCGAGTGGGACAGCCAATTCCCGGGCTACGGCATGCACCTGCGTTCCGTCTACCGCGACGGGTGGCTCTGTACGGTCTACGAACCGTCGACGGCCGGGCAGCCCAACGGACTGGAGGAGACATGGGGAGAAGGGGTGCTCACGCCGTGTCCCATCGTGTACGCGCAGACGGAAACCGGGCCAGGTGGAATCGGTATCGCGACAGGCGAGCTCTACAACGTCGACGATGATCCGTTCCAGTTCGAGAACCTGTGGGACAGCGCGGCGCACCGGGCGCAACGCGACGATCTCGTCGCCGACCTCTACGCCAGCCTGCCCGAAGAGGTCAGACACCTGAAGGTGGTGGCACCGGCCTGACGTCCGGGGGTCATTCCCGTTCCACCTCCCAAGGTCGGACCGGGGTGGATTTGAGAACCTGGCCGTGCGGGCTGATGAACCTGACCTCGCCCTGGGCGTCGCCCTCCACCGTCCAGCCCAGCTCGTGCACCCGACTGTGGTGCGGAACACACAAAGTGATGAGATTGGAGAGCTCCGTCCGACCACCGTCTTCGAAGGGCAACATGTGGTGAACGTCGGTCAGGTTGCGGGTGCCGCAGCAGCGGCAACCGCCGTCACGGCGACGGACGGCGATCCGCTGGGCAACGGTGGGATCTCGTTCGAGCGGCTTCTGGTCGAGCACGGTGCCGCCGGGCGATTCGAAGGACATGGTGATCTTCGCGTTGCAGGCCAATCGACGGGCGACGTCCGCCGAGATCGGGCCGACCCATTCGATGGCGGCCTCTCCGTACCGATCGCCGTGGAGGAGACGTTCGAGGTCGACGTGCACCACCATGGAGGCTCGGGGCTCGGGTGACCAGGCCCCGCCCGTGGAGTCGGGTGCCTGGCGGCCGGGTTTCGCCGAGCCGCGGTCCTTCGACCTCGTCGCGCCATCGGCCGGGCCGGCGCACAGTTCGGTGAGGGCATCGGCACAGCGGCTCTCGAAGGCGGAGTAGTCAGGGTCGTTGGCACTGGGATGGTCATGGCGCCGTGCCCGGCCGACCAGGGCCGACTTCACCAACGCGTACGAGTCCGGGGTCAGCTGGGCCCAGAGCGAATGCCGGTCGTCGTTGAAGCGGACGCAGCGACGCCCGAAGGACGCGACCGAGTCGGCCTTCGTGGCCCCCCGTAGGTCGGCCGCCGCCTGCCGGGCCTGCTTCGGGGTCCACTGCGACGCTTTCTCAGAGAGCGTGGCCTCGTTCTCGGGGGTCGCCACCGCGGCGAGCGGCGCGACGACGTCGAGGGTCAGCCGGCCGTCAGTGAGCGCGCCGGCCAGGGCCGGGAGGTCCGCGGTTCGCCGCGCCGTCGAGACCAAGGTCCTGGCGCGGGCGGCGGACATGCGGCAGCGCCCGACCAGCCAGGCCTCCATGGAGAGGAAACCCTCGCCGCGCCAGGACTCGGCCTGCGCGTACTCGGCGATCTCGCGGAGCATGGCTCCCTCGTTGGTCGAGATGACCTCATGTCGGGTGACGATCGACTGGGCCAACTCCAACGATCGGGCGTCACCGCCGTAGTCGCGGCATTTGGGTCGACCACGACTGGCGGGTCCCGCCTGTATGGCTGGGTTCGGGCGACGGGCGGCGTTTCCCACGGAGAGGAACGGTCGACAAAGGAGGGAGAGTCCGCGGAAAGCTCGGCGATGAGGGCGGCGGGTGAGGGGAGCGGCGGCGGCGGGGAGTGGAGGCTAGGAGAGGAAGGGGAGGACGGCGGCGAGGAAGCGGGCCGGTGCCTCGACCATCGGGTAGTGCCCGACGTCGGTGAGGCGCACGGTGGTGGCCGACGGGCGGGCGGCCACGAGGGTGTCGACCATGGTGGGGACGGCGATGGGGTCATCGAGCCCCCAGACCACGTGCAGGGGCGAGGGGTCCGCCTCGATCGCCCCGGTGAAGCGGCGCTCGTTGGCTCGGCGCTCTTCGATGTAGCGGATGAGGCGGGGCAGCACACGCTGGCCGTCGTCGTGCACGATCTGGGCGGCGGCCGGGGCGACGGGGTCCTCGCTCCACGGCGCCGGAACGGGCGGGGTGGCATCGCTGAAGGTGGCGCGCAGGCTGGCGGCGAGTCCCTCGGCGGTGATCGGGAAGGCCTCGGGGAGGAGCTCGTCGGGCAGGCCCAGCAGCATCAGCTGGCCGTCGGTGAGGTGCGCCTGCTCGATGTAGATGCTCCCGTTCGTCACCACCCGGCGGGTGATCTCGACCGGCCAGGCGCCCTCGGCCCGGCGGGCCAGCAGCTCGCCGCCGACGGTGTCGCCCATGTCGTGGGTGAGCAGGGCCAGGCGGTCGACTCCCGCGTCGGCCACGAAGGCAGCCGCGATGTCGGCCTGGAGGGCCATCGTGTAGGGACGGTCGGGCTTGGCCGAGAGGCCGTAGCCGAGCATGTCGAGGAGGAGGACGCGGCGGTGTTGGCGCAACGGATCGAGCACGGCGGCGTAGTCGTACGAGGACGTGGGGAACCCGTGCAGCACGAGCAGCGGCTCGAGCGTCTCGGGGCCGAGCGGGGCGGCGTCGACGGTGAAGATGCGCTCGCCGCAGAGCTGGCGGTTCGTGCCGAGGGCGGCCCAGGCGTCGGCCGAGTAGGGGGTGCCGGGGCTGGCGGCGGCGGCGGCGTCGGCGTCGGCGGGAGTCATGAGCCGGCCAGTTTGGCCACGATCGGGCCGAGCGTCTCCCAGGCGTCCGACTCGATCGACCAGTACGAGATCCCGTACTCCTCGCGCCGCCAGCGCAGCTCGTCGGCCATCTCGTCGAGCGTCCCGATCAGGGCCATCGGGACGTGCAGTGCGTCGTCGGGCTCGATGCCGAAGGCCGGCGCCATCTGCCCGGCCAGGCCGGCGGCGTCGTCGGTCACCATGACGAAGCCGATGAGCGAGTTCAACTCGAGGTCGTCGAAGCGGTCGCCCGCCGCCTCCTTCACCCAGGCCACCTTCCGGCGGGTTCGATCGGGCGTCGCATCGGCCGCCGTCTCCACGCCGCCCGTCCCTTCGCGCAGGTTCACGTTGATGCTGACGATGTCGGCGTGCTGGGCGGCGAACGAGAGGACGCGCTTGCCCCCGCCGCCGATGATGAGCGGGGGCCCCGGCTGCTGGACCGGGCGTGGGGTCAGGGTGTGGCCGAGCACCTCGTAGTGCTCGCCGTGGTAACTGAAGGGGCCGTCGGTGCGCAGCAGGCCCTTGACCACCTTGACCGCCTCCTCGAAGCGGTCCACCCGGACGGCCGGGTGGTCGTAGGTCAGGCCGGCCTCGTCGTAGTCGGTGCGCATCCAGCCGGCGCCGAGGCTGAGCTCGAAACGGCCGCCGCTGAGGACGTCGAGCGTCGCCGCCTCCTTGGCCAGGACGAAGGGGTGGCGGTAGTCGTTGCAGAACACGAGCGAGCCCATGCGCAGCGTGGTGGTGGCGGCCGCCACGGCGGCGAGGGCCGGGATGGGGGCGAACTGGTCGCCGAAGTGGTCGGGCATGAGCAGGGCGCTGTAGCCCAGGTCCTCGGCCTGGCGCGCCTGGTCGGCCCAGCCCTTGGCCGTGCCGTCGGGCGAGGTGCTCAGCTGCGCGGCGAAGCGGAACTTGCGGTCGTGTGCCATGGGTCCATGCTGCCTCAGGTCGCGGTGGGCGCGCCGGGCCGCATTCAGCCGGCGAACTTGGCGGTGACGAAGCGCTCGAGGAGGAAGTAGCCGCAGGGCAGGAAGAGAAAGAGCACGAGGCGCTCACGCCACTGGTGGCGGGCCACCCACAGGCCGCCGGCGGCGAAGAAGGGAAAGAGGACGAGGACCTCGCGGCTCTCCGAGAGCAGGATGGTCTGGAAGGTGAAGAGGCACCAGACGAGGGCGAGGAGCACGCCGTAGCTCGGGCGGATGCGGATGTAGGCCACCACGGCGGCCACCGCGATGAGCACGATGGTGACGAGGTCGAACAGCTCGACGACCGAGGCCGTCGAGGTATCGAGCAGGCGGAGGTGGACGAGGTCGGAGACGGCGTGGCCGATCGAGGTCCAGGGCCAACTGATGTGGCGGTGCCACTGGGTCTGAGACCGGACAAAGGCGTCCCACTGGCCGAAGTGGGCGCTCTGGTAGGCGATCCAGGCCACGAAGGCAAGGCCGGTCGGGGCGGCCACGGTGACGAGGCGGGCGACCAGCACCCGGTTGGGATCGAGCCAGTCGTGGTCCCGGCCGAAGCGCCACGACTCCCGGTCCCGGGCCAGGCGCCACACCTCCATGGCCAGGGGCACGACGAGGAGGACGAGGTAGTACTTGCCCATGGCGGCGACTGCGGCGAGGACGCCGGCGGTGACGACGTGCCCGCGGCGTACGGCCAGGAACGCCAACACGGCGGCGGCCAGGGTGACCGATTCGGGGTAGGTGGCGACGAGGAAGAAGGCGCTGGGCCAGGCCAGGAGGAGGACGCAGGCGGCGTCGGCGGCCTTGAGCCCGGCATCGAGGTCGACCAGCTTCCAGAGCGCGGCGAGCGCGACGAACAGGCCCAGGGTGCTGACCAGCTCGGCGGCGCTGACGTACCCCAGGCCGGTGACGTCGTGGGCGATGCGGATCAGGAGCGGGTAGAGCGGCCCGAAGGCATAGAAGGCCCGGTTGGAGTTCTGCAGCGTGGCGATGGCGGAGTGGGCGGGGTACCCGTGGCTGGCCGACGTCAGGTAGTAGCCCCCGTCCCACTGGTTGAGGATCCCGGTGAGGAGCCCCGGGTGGCGGGCCACCTGGTGCGGGAACTGGGCGCCGTCGGCGCTGTAGAGCGCGATCCAGCTGACGATGAGGCGGAAGACGACGGTTCCGGCCGCGGCGATCGTGAGGGGGCGGCGCCACTCGGCCCACAGGCGCGACCCGTGTGACCGTGGGGGTGGCTCGTCGTCGTAGGGCGGCGGGGGTGCGGTGGCGTCGGCGCCCGCGTCGGCGTCGAAGTCGAAAGGCGCGTCGCTAACGGCTGGTTCGGTGTGGCCCTGCTCCGCGTCCACCGCCTCGGTCACGACCGCGCACCGTAGCCCAGGGCACCCCTGATCCCGGGGTTCTGCGGCGGCCGAAGGGGCAGTGGCCCGATTCTGCTAAAAGACTCGGCTCACCGGATCGGCTAGATGAAGCTGAAGGGCGCGACGCCCGAGCTGATGTCCTTGAAGAGGTCGCCCTTGGCCGCCACCAGCTCGGAGGGAGTCCAGTAGTCGTCGCGGCTGACCTCGCCCACGGCCTTGAACGCGCTCATGGCCCAGATGCTGGCGCCGAAGACGACGAAGATCTGTCCCGAGACGTCCTGGGACTCCGGCGCGGCCAGGAAGGCCACGACGTTGGCGATGTTCTTCGGGTCCCACTTGTCGTAGCCCTCGGTCTGGCCCATGGTGTCGCCGCCGAAGAGGGTCTCGGTCATGCGGGTGCGGGCCCGGGGCGCGATGGCGTTCGAGGTCACGCCGTAACGGCCGAGCTCCCGGGCCTCGACCCAGGTGAGCGCGGCGATGCCCGCCTTGGCGGCGGCGTAGTTGGCTTGTCCGGCGTTGCCGAAGAGGCCCGCCTCCGACGACGTGTTGATGATCCGCCCGGTGACATCCTCACCGGACTTGGAGCGGTTGCGCCAGTAGACCGCGGCGTGGTGCGTGGCCGTGAAGTGCCCTTTGAGGTGCACCCGGATGACGTCGTCCCAATCGGACTCGTCCATGTTGAACGACATCTTGTCGCGCAGGATGCCGGCGTTGTTGACGAGGATGTCGAGCGAGCCGAAGGTGTCGACCGCCTGCTCGACCAGGCCCTTGCCGCCGGCCCACGTGCTGACGTCGTCGCCGTTGACGGCCGCGTCGCCGCCGTTCTTCTTGATGAGGTCGACCACTTCCTGGGCCGGGTGGGCGTCGGAGCCACCCTCGCCGTGGAGGCCGGCGCCGAGGTCGTTGACGATGACCTTGGCTCCCTCGGCGGCGAGGACGAGTGCCTCTTCACGGCCGATGCCTCGGCCGGCGCCCGTGACGATGGCCACCTTTCCATCGAGCAGTCCCATCGAGTCGCCTCCTGTGTGCGTCATTCGTCGTGTCGTTCGTCTTCTGCGTGCGCCGGTGCGGCCCTCGGCTCGACCCGGGTGCCCAAGCCTCGGGTCGGGTCGGTCGGGTCGGTCGGGCGCCGTCGGGCGTGTACGGCCCTGGTCCGACCGGCCTGCCGGCCGGCGTCGCGGCGCATCAGTGTGGCCGATGGGTTGCTTCAGGGGCAAAACCGGGGGAGCAGGCCGGCGGTCACCTCGGCAATGAGCGCGAGCGGGTCGCTGCAGGCCCGGTCACGGCCGTATTCGGCGCTGAGGCTGATCACCTCGAGACCGGGTGGCGGCGCGGCCACGACCGAGGGGTCGGCGCCGCCCCCGATACAGACGACGGGGAGCGGGCCGCCGTGGGCCCGGACCAGGTGGAGGACGCCGCCCGGGACCTTGCCGGCAAAGCTGGGCGGGTCGACGTGGCCTTCGCCGGTGATCACGAGGTCGGCGTGTTCGAGGCGCTCGGCCAGGTGAACGATGCGGGCCACCAGGTCGAAGCCCGGCTCGATGCGGGCGCCGAGTGCGACCAGTCCGCCCGCCAGTCCTCCGGCGGCGCCGGCGCCCGGGACGGTGGTGACGTCGACGCCGGCGTGGGTGCGGTATCGCCCGGCGATCGTTCGGAGACGGGCGGTGAGACGGGCGACCTGTTCTTCGGTGGCGCCCTTCTGCGGACCGAAGACGATGGCGGCATCGAGAAAGGGGGTGGTGACGTCGCAGGCGACGACGAGCTCGACGCCCGCCAGAGCTCGGGCAGGCGGGGTGGTGGGCGGCGCGTCCGCGGTGACCGCGGCGAAGGCGCCCCAACCGCCGTCGGTGGTGGCCGAACCGCCGCACCCGACGACGATGCGGCGGGCGCCCGCGTCGCGGGCGGCGAGGAGGAGCTGGCCCACGCCGGTCGTGTCGGCGTCGACCGGTTCCTCGTGCTCGGGGTGGGGGACGAGGAACCGGCCGGCGGCCTTGGCCATCTCGATCACGGCCGTGGGCGGTGCGGTGCCTGCGTCGGAGTCGGCGGAGTCGTCGGGGAGCAGGCGCCACTCGGCGTCCACGGGCTCGCCGAGAGGGCCGGTGACCGTGGTGTGGCGCGCCTCGCCGCCGAGCGCATCGAGCAGGCCCTCGCCGCCGTCGGACATGGGGACCTCGTCGGCGGTCCAGCCGGCGCGGCGGGCCGCCCCGGCCGCAGCGGCCGCGGCCTCGGCCGCCGACGCGGTGCCGCGGAACTTGTCGGGCGCGACAACGAGGTGTGGCACGGTGCGGGCGAGAGGACTCGAACCTCCACCCCCTTTCGGGGACCGGGACCTAAACCCGGCGCGTCTGCCTGTTCCGCCACGCCCGCAGCGGTCCCGCAGTGCGGGTGATCAGGGAGTGTACGGCCGTGTGCCCACGGGTGCCCCCTCTGGCCACTAGCCTCTTTGTCCATGACTCACGCATCAGACCTCCCCACAATTGTGGGCGCCAGCGGGGGCGGCGACCCCTCTGGAGACATCTTCCAGCGCCTGCTCAAGGAGCGCATCGTCTTCATCGGCAGCGCCATCGACCAGGTGACCGCCAACCTGGTCTGTGCCCAGCTCGTGCTGCTCGAGGCGGAGGACCCCGAGAAGGACATCTCGCTGTACATCAACTCGCCGGGCGGGTCCGTCACCGACGGCCTGGCCATCTACGACACCATGCAGTACGTGCGACCGGACGTCTCCACCATCTGCGTGGGCCTGGCCGCCAGCATGGGCCAGTTCCTGCTCTGTGCCGGGGCGCCGGGCAAGCGGTTCGCCCTGCCCCACTCGCGTATCTTGATGCACCAGCCCTCGGGCGCCATGCAGGGCCAGGCGGCCGACATCGCCATCCAGGCCGAGCAGATCATCTACCTGAAGCGGATGATGGCCGAGCGCATCTCCTTCCACACCGGGCAGCCGATCGAGAGGATTGAGACGGACTCCGACCGCGACCGCTGGTTCACCGCCCAAGAAGCCCAGGAGTATGGCTTCATCGACCAGGTGATCGACCGGTCGGAGGCTGTGGCAGCGGCGGCGGGGACTCCCTAAGCGTGGCAGTAGACGTCCCGGCCGCCGAAGAGCACGTGGCCGACAACTCACCCATGGCATCGCGAGCTGCGGGTGGACGAGACCCCCAGCGCACCCATGTGACGCGGGTCGTCACACCGACGATCAGCGTGCGCCAGCGCCTGCGCGAGATCTGGCTGTCCCGCGAGCTGCTGATCTATCTGGTCCGCACCGAAATCAAGGTCAAGTACAAGAACTCGGTCCTCGGCCTGGTCTGGTCGATGGTGGCACCGGCGATGACGCTGGCCATCTACTTCGTGGTCTTCCAGCTGATCCTGGGCAACAGGATGCCGGACTTCGTCATCTTCCTGTTCGCCGGCCTGCTGCTGTGGAACCTCTTCCAGCTCGGTGTGCAGACGGGCACCGGGGTGGTGGTCAACAACGCCGGCATCGTCAAGAAGGTCTCGTTCCCCCGCGAGATCCTGGCCCTGGCGGCGGTCGGGTCGGCCTGCGTGTTCTTCTTCTTCCAGGCCATCGTCATGGTGATCTTCATGATCGTCCTGCACTCGGCGCCGGACATGGCCTACTTCCCGTTGCTGCTGCTGGCCCTGGTGGCCGGCATCGTGCTGGCCTCGGCGATCGGCGTGCTGCTCTCCGCGATCAACGTCTACCTGCGCGACACCCAGCACCTCATCGAGGTGCTCCTCACCGCGTGGTTCTGGGCCTGCCCCATCGTCTACCCGTACCAGCAGCAGATCGGTGACAAGCTCGCCCACGTCTGGATCTACTTCTTGAATCCGATGGTTCCACTGATCCTGACGTTCCAGCGCTGCATCTATGCCCGGCCGACGGCGGTGGCCACTGTCAACGGCACTCCGGTCGTGTACCACGTCCTGCCCGACAAGGGCATGCTGTGGTACGGCGGGCTCGATCTCGCAGTGCTGTTCCTCGGGGTCGTCCTCTTCCTCGTCGCGTTGGCCGTGTTCGGCCGGCTCGAGGGGAACTTCGCCGAGGAGCTCTGATGAGCGACTTCGCGGTCGACGTCCGCGGCGTCTCCAAGCGGTTCCGCCTGGCCCACGGCCAGTACAACACCGTGAAGGAGCGGCTGATCCACGGTGGGCGACGCAAGTCCACCGAGGACTTCTGGGCTCTGACGGACGTCTCCCTGACGGTCAAGGAGGGTGAGACGGTCGGCATCCTCGGGCGGAACGGCTCGGGCAAGTCGACCCTGCTCAAGTGCATCTGCGGCGTGCTCCAGCCGACCTCGGGCGAGGTGGCGGTGCGGGGCAAGATGGCCGGCCTGCTCGAGCTGGGCGCGGGGTTCCAGCAGGACCTGACCGGCCGCGAGAACATCTACCTCAACGGCTCGCTACTGGGCATGACCAAGAAGGAGGTCGACCGGGTCTTCGACGCCATCGTCGACTTCTCCGAACTCGAGGAGTTCATCGACGGACCGGTGAAGTTCTATTCGTCGGGCATGTACGTCCGGTTGGGCTTCGCCGTGGCGGTGAACGTCGACCCCGACATCCTGGTCATCGACGAGGTGCTGGCGGTCGGTGACGAGCGCTTCCAGCGCAAGTGCATCGATCGGGTCAACCAGTTCCAGGACGAGGGCCGGACGATCCTGCTCGTCACCCACTCGGCCGACACGGTGCGCTCCATCTGTGACCGGGGCGTGGTGCTCAGCCACGGGCACCTGATGGCCGACGTCGAGCCCGGCGAGGCCACACGCATCTTCCGCGAGGGACTCATGGCCGAGGGCGCCGGCATGGCCGTCGTGGATTCGTCCTTCGTCGCGGTGCCGGCGATGCCCGGCGCCTCCGGCGAGGACCTGATGCCCGATGCCGATCGCCCGGTGCGGTTCCGGTCCGTCCACCGGGTGTATTCCGGCGAGAACGACGTGGCCTACATGAGGACGGGCGACGACCTGACCATTCGGGTCGAGTTCGAGGCCTCCATCCCCACCGAGGATGTGGTGTTCTCGCTGGAGATCCGGGACGAGGGCGGCAACCAGTTGATGCGCACCGACACCTCCATCATCGGCGTGCGGATCGACGCGCCGCGGGGGACGAGCGTGATGCACTTCGGGATCGTCGACATGCCGATGCTCGACGGCTCGTTCTCGTTCGCCTTGGGGATACAGAGTCGCAACGGCATTTTGTACGACTGGCAGGAGAACGCGGGCACCTTCGAAGTCATGAACCCGAGCAAGGTGAGCGGTGCGCTGCGGTTGGACGTGCACGCGGCGTTGATCTCGACCGAGAGCGATCTCGGCACCGCAGCACTGGCCTGAGCCCCGGGGGCGTGTGATCGTGACGGGGAAGGGTCGATGAGCGAGAGCGAGAGCGAAAGCGAGACGCAGACCGAGGCGGGCGGGCCGGCGGATCCGCAGGCCTACATCGCGCAGGTGATGGCCGAGATCGCCGAGGAGGTGCGGCTGCGCCGGGCCTCGGGCGACCTGCCGCCCCGGCTCGAGCGTGAACTCGACGAGCTCTTCTTGGCCCACTCGCCGATCGGCGTACGCGGGGGCGACCTGAGTGAGGCGCTGCGCCAGGTCGACGCGGCCACCTTCATCGACCCGGTGGTCCCGGTGGAATCGGAGCGGGCGGCCGGTGCCTTCGTCAAGAAGGGCATGCGCTCGCTCTTCATGTGGTACGTCGGGTGGGTCACCCACCAGATGAGCCAGTCGGCCTCCGCCGTGAGCCGGGCCCTGCACATCGTCGACGACCGGCTCAAGGAGCTGGAGCGGGCGGTGGCGGCACAGAAGGTGCCCGAGGGCGGCGTGGTCGAGTTCGCCGCCCTGGCCGGTCCCGACAGCTGGTGGGTCGAGCCGACGCTGGCGGCGTTGGGCAAGGTGCCGGGCCGGGTGCTGCACGCGGCCTGTGGAGACGGCTGGTTGGTGCGCCGGCTGGGCGAGGCGGGCGTGGACGCCTACGGGGTCGACCCGCGCTCGGCGCTGGTGGACCGGGCCGAACTGGGTGTGCTGGACCTGCGGGGCGAGGACGTGGCCGATCACCTGCGCGCCGTGGCGGCGTCGGCCCTGGGCGGCGTGGTGCTGAGCGGTGTGGTCGAGGGCCTGGCCGGCGGGGAGCGCACCCAGCTGCTCAAGGACGTGGCCAGCCGGCTCGCCCCGGGCGGGCTGCTGGTCATCCACTCGGTCACCCGGTCGACCTGGGAGGCGGCGGACGCCCCGCTCGAGGCCGACCTGGCGCCGGGGCACCCGCTGCGCGCCGAGACCTGGTGCGAGCTGCTGGCCCGGGGTGGCTACTCGCCGTCGGCGGTGCCGGGCCCCGGGGGCCGTGACTTCCTGGTGACCGCGGTGCGCGCCGAGATCACCCCGTTCACGGCGCCACACCCGACGGCGTGAGCGCCGCCGCCGGGAGGCCGGTGGCCATCCACCAGTTCATCCCGGCCCTCAATCCCCACGACGCCACCGGGACCCACACCCTGCGCACCCGCGAGGTGCTCCGTCGGGCGGGCTGGCGCTCGGAGATCTTCGCCGAGGCGATCCACGACGATCTGGCGGGAGAGGCGTACAAGTACTGGACGTATTCGGACCATGCGGCGGAGGGTGACGTCGCCCTGTACCAGTTCACGACCTCGTCCTCCCTGGCCGGGTTCCTGGCCGAGTTGGCGCCTCCGCTGATCCTGGACTTTCACAACTTCACCGGCCCTGAGCTCTTCGCCGGGTGGGAGCCCGAGAGCGTGGTGCGGGCGGCCCGGGCTGCCGAGGAGCTGGACCTGCTGGCCCCGTTGGCGCTGCTCGGACTGGCCAAGAGCAGCTTCAGCGAGCGGACGTTGTGCGAGGCGGGGTGCGCGCGCACGGCGGTCGTGCCCGTGCTGGCCGACTACGGGCGGGTGAGCGCCGAGCCGGATCCGCGGGTGCTCGACGAGTTGGAGGGGTTGGGGGCAGGGGGTGGCACCGACATCCTCTTCGTCGGTCGGGTGGTGCCGTCGAAGGCCCAACACGACCTGGTCAAGGCGCTGTGGGCCTACCGGCGCCTCTACGATCCCCACGCCCGGCTGCACCTGCTCGGAGGGACCTCGAGTTACGAATACAACAAGTCGCTGCAGGACTTCGTGGACGACCTCGGCCTGGCCCGGGCCGTGCGGATCGCCGGCGAGGTCTCCGACGCCTCGCTGGCCGCGTACTTCGCCGTGGCCGACGTGTTCCTTTCTCTGTCGGTGCACGAGGGATTCGGCGTTCCCCTCGTCGAGGCCATGAGCGCCGGTGTCCCCGTGGTCACGCTGGACGCCGGGGCCGTTCGCGAAACGGTCGGCGACGCCGCGCTGGTCCTCGAGTCGACCGACCCGTCGTACGTGGCGGCCGCCGTGCACCGGGTCTGCACCGATGACGTGCTGCGGCAGCGGCTGCTCGAGGCCGGCCGGGCCCGGGCGGCCACGTTGGGGGGCGACGGCGTGGCCAACGAGCTGGTCGTGGCCATCAGCGCGGTGCTGGGTCGGCCGTGAGCGCGAAGCGGGTGGCCTTCGTCACCCCGCGCTACGGCACGCAGGTCATGGGTGGGGCCGAGACGGCGGCCCGGCAGCTGGCCGAGCACCTGCGCGCCCACACCGCGTGGGAGAGCGAGGTCCACACGACCTGCGCGCTGAACCCGCACACCTGGGCCGACGAGCTGGAGCCGGGCACGTCCACGCTGAACGGCGTGCCGGTGCACCGTCATCGCTCGGCGCGTGGCCGGGACGAGCTCTTCTACGGGCTCGACGGTCTGCTGCGGCTGGCGCCGAACCTGACGACGCGGGAGCAGGCGCAGCGCTGGGTCGAGTACAACGGGCCTGTCTCGCCCGACCTGATCGAGGCGGTGGCCGGGTCGGACGCCGACGTCATCGCCTTCTATCCGTACATGTACCACCCCACGGTGGCCGCCATCGGCAAGGTCTCGGCGCCGGCCGTGCTGCACCCGGCCGCCCACGACGAGCCCGCCCTGTACCTGCCCGTCTACCGGGGCACCTTCGGCGACGCCGACGGCTTCTGCTTCCACACGGCGTCGGAGCGGTCCCTGGTCGAGCGGATGTACCCGGTGGCGGACAAGCCCCAGATCGTGCTCGGGCTCGGCGTCGGTGAGTCCCAGGGGCGCGGCCGCCGGGGGGCCGACATCCTGGGCCTGGGGGACCGGCCCTACGTCGTGAGCGTGGGTCGGGTCGACGAGCACAAGGGATCGAAGATGCTGGCCCGCTTCTTCGCCACCTACAAGGAGCGCAACCCGGGCCCGCTGGCGCTGGCGCTGGTCGGTCCGGTCTCCTTCGACCTGGAGCCACACCCCGACATCGTGGTGACGGGAACGGTCGACGAGCCCGACAAGTGGGACATCGTCGGCGATTCGCTGGTGGCGGTGTCACCCTCGGCCCTCGAGTCGTTCTCCCTCGTCGTCGTGGAGGCCTGGGTGGACCGGGTGCCGGTGCTGGTGAACGGCGCCTGCGGGCCCACCCGAGAGCACGCCGAGCGTTCGGGTGGCGGACTGTGGTTCACCTCGTATCCCGAGTTCGAGGTCGTGCTCAGCCGTCTGGTGGGTGACCCGGTCCTGCGCGCTGCGCTCGGGCAGCGGGGGCGGGACTACGTGGACACCCACTTCGAATGGCCGGTGTTGATCGCCCGCTACGCCGCCTTCCTCGATGCGATGGTCGAGCGGGGCCGGGGGACGCCGGGGATCTTCTGAGCCTCAGGACCGCCGGCCCACCACGGTGTACATGGGCTGGTCGATGGCGTCGCTGTCCATGTCGTGGGAGAGGAAGTGGCGCTGGGAGTGGAAGGTCGTCTCGGTGTGGCCGAAGCCGAGCCGGGTGAGCATGGAGACGACGGCCCCGGGATAGATCGACCACCAGTTGGTCACGTGGTGCTCGGCCGAGGGGGAGAAGCGCATGATGTTGGACTCGGGCGGGTCGACGTCGTCTTGGAGGGGCTCGGTGACGACCATCACGTCCTTGGTCATCCGGGCGGCCTGTGACAGGGCGCCCCAGGGCTCGCGCAGGTGGAGCAGGATGGCCCCGACCACACAGATGTCGAACTCGCCCAGGTCGCTCGGCATGTCGTAGATGTTCCCCTGCACGAACTTGGCCTTCGAGCCCACGGCCCGGTGCAGGTGCCACCATCCGTCGTGGTTGCGGTCGATCGTCTCCTGCATCACCCGGAGCCGCTCTTCGGGATAATCCCGGCCCTGGATCGGCAGCGTGTCGATGGAGACGTCGAACCCGGCTTCGAACGAGACGACCTCGGCTCCGAGGCGCTCCATGGCGAAGGTCAAGAAGCCGGTGGCCGGTCCGAGCTCGAGGACCCGCCGGCCGGCCACGTCGACCCCGCCGAGGTAGGCGGACTCGTGGCCCCGGAGGTCCCAGGCTCCGGGCAGCACGGCACCGTCGGGCATGTCGAAGGCGTGGTACCAGGTGAAGTCGCTGAGGTCGGCCCCCTCGCGGCGCTTCGCGAGTGCCTCCTGGAAGGCGGGGTCGAGCTGACCCAGGTAGTCCTTGGGCGGGTACGAGGGGAGGAGGGGACCGCGGCGTGCGGCCGGGGCCGAGGCCTGGTCGGCGGCCGGTGTCGAGGGCGCGGCTCCCTGCTGACGTCCTCGGCGGCGGAGCATGCAGAGACTCTAAGGCGGCCGAACTGTCAGAAGCCGCTCATTCCGACCATCGGCCGGTTGAGCGGTTTGCCGCCCATGGAGCCGCGGAAAGGCGCGTCACCGTAGGCGAAGATTCCTCCGTCGGAGGCCACGAACCAGTAGCCGGCCCCGTCACTGGTGGCCCGCATGGCCACGACCGGCTTGTTGAGGACGATGGAACCGGTCGAACCGAAGAACGGAGCGCCGAAGGAGAACACGCCGCCGTCGGTCCCGATCAGCCAGTAGCCGCCGGTGACCGGATCGGGAGCCATCCCGACGATGAACCCGTTGAGGTGCAGGCCACTGGTATCGCCCGCGAACACCGCATCGCCGAAGGAGAAGACGCGACCCGTCGCGCTGACCTCCCAGTACCCGAGCCCGTCCGGGCTGGCCGCCATGCCGACGATGATCTGGTTGGGCACGTTGGCGGTGGAACCGAAGAAGGGCGCGTCACCGAAGCTGAAGATGCCGCCGTCGGAGGCCACGAGCCAGTAGCCCCGGCCGTCGGGAGTGGCCGCCATGCCGACGACCGGTTTGTTCAGGGTGAGACCGCCTGTCGATCCGTGGAACTGCGCGTCCCCGTAGGAAAACACGCCGCCGTCGGACGCGACGAGCCAATAGCCGCCATGGCCGGGCGTCATGGCCATGCCGACGACCGGTTTGTTGAGGGAGATGCTGCCGGTGCTGCCGCAGAAGTCCTGCCCGAAGCCGAAGATCCCGCCGTCGGAGGCCACGGTGAGATAGCCGCTCAACGCGGCGGCCGGGCGGTTGCACCCTCCGGGCGGGGAGCCGCCGCCGACGAAGCCGGTCAGCTGGGCGTCGTGGTGGAACTGGGGCCAACCGCCGGGCGCGTTCACCTGGCCCCCGCTCGAGCCCGCGATCTCGAAGTGCTGGACGATGCCCTGGACGTCGGCGCAGGGGGAGGAGCAGATGGCGAAGTAGCCGGCGACGGTGATGCCGATGGTCCCGTTGGGGTCGGCCGTGACCAGCGGGGCGTTCTGGAACCCGTACGGACCGCCCGTCGTCACCCCGGCGTTGCCGGAGCCGTCGTCGAACTGGGCCACCTTGGCGCCGGTCCGCCCGTCGAGGATCTCGATGCCGCTGATCGTCGGCACGATGACGTCCTGGTAGCCCTGACCCAGGTTCGCCGTCGTCACCGATCCGAACACGGGAGCGATGACGTCGGTCTGCCAGAGGACCGACCCGTTCGCCGCGTTGAGCGCGTAGACCGTGCCGGCCTGCGTGCCCTCGACCACGGCCAGCTGGCCGTTGCCCTCGACGTCGGCCAGAGCGGGGGAGCCTCCGGTGAAGCCGTTGAGCGACGTGCTCCACACCTGGTTGCAGTTGGTGTCGAAGACCTTGACCGTGTTGTCGTCGGGCTTGTGGCCCTGGGTCAGGCCCCAGAAGCTGCCCGTTCCGGTCGCGATCCCGTAGGCCCCGCCGGGGAGGATGGGCCCGACGGCCGGGGACGAGTCGATCTGCTCGGACGTGGAGGCGTGGCAGACGAGCCCACCGTGATCGTTGAAGATGCGCAGCTGCCCGCCGTTGGCGTAGTGCGTGCCGAAGGCGAAGCCCTGGGAGGAGGCGCCCCCTGAAACGAAGTTGTCGGTCCCGGTGCCGTAGAGGTCCCCGACGGCGGCGGTGGAGAAGACGCTGTCAGCGGAAAACTGGGGCCAGCCGGTGGCCGGGGCGCCGTTGGCCGCGTTGAGCCCGTAGGTCATCTGGCCGAGCGAGCCACCTTCGACGACGGTACCGCCCTCGCCGACCGGGAGGGAGGCCTGCACGCCGACGTCGTTCTCGGTGTCCGTGGGCGGGTTGGTGACGACCTGGTTCCAGGCGAATGTTCCGTTCGGCGAATAGGCGTAGTACCCACCCAAGCCGGGCACGGCGGCGTTCCCGCCGCCGAAGTACAGATCGCCGTTGGTCGGGCTGACCGACGCGGTGGAGTCGATCGGCGGAAAACCGGGCACCGGCGTGCCGGTGTAGACGTTCGTGTCCTTGGGCGTGCCGCTGCCGGCGGTGTTGTCGGCGCACCCCTGCCCCTGTCCTGCTCCGGACTGCGGGTCGGTGGTGCTCTGGACCCACGAGGTGGCCGCCCCGTCCTGAAGCCCGAAGGCATAGAGGTCGCCGTCTCGGTCGCCGATTTCGACGGCGGGAGTGCCCCCGTCGTTGAACTCGGTGGGCGAGGCCTCCGCCACGCCGCACGGCGCGTCGTTCAGATAGTGGGTCCACGTCAGCGAGGCGGACACCGGTGCCGGCTGAGCCACGGCGGTGGGAGTGGCGAACATGATGGCGGCCCCCACGAGGCCGACGAGGGGGATGCCGGCCCAGAGCGGCCGGGTCAATTTCGGGAAGGAGTTCGTCAAGAATCAGCTCTTCGGGTTGCTCGGTCCGCCAGCGACCAAGCTAACCGCCCACTCGCCGTTGCATGAAAGCAACCCGGCGATTCCTTCCCTTGTCGTCACCATCCTCTAGTTCAGGGCTCTCCCTGAGGTCCCCGTGGGCTTCCCAGCCCGCCTTCGAAAGCCCTCGAAAGCCCTCGAAAGGGCTGCTCACGTGCCCCGCTAGCATCAACCGCCGTGTCAGGAGCGAGCCCACCGCCGCCCGGGACCGAGGGCGACGAGGCCGCGACCGACGCCGCCGACGACGTCAGCGCTGGTGGGGCCGAGAGCGCGACCATGGCACCCATCGACGTGACTCCCGACGATCAACGCCGCGCCGGCGAGGCCCTGCGTGCCTCATTCGCCCGTCTCGCCCCTCAGGGAAGCGACGAGTGGAATTTCATGGGCGCGTTCACGCTCCTGGGCGACCGCTTCGGCCCGTATCAGCCTGGAGCCTCCGAGTTGGCCGAGGTGCTGAGGGGCGGGGCCGACGATCGGGGCGCCGGGCGCCGAGCCACCGGACGGCGCAGCCGCCTGCGGGCCGGCAGCGCCCCCAGTCCCGAGGGTGAGAAGTCCGACTTCGACGAAGCCATGGGCCACATCATCGAGGCCTTCCGCTTTCTGCACGCACGGGTGAGCACCCTGGAGGCACGGATCGCCGCCGAGGACGTCCCCCTCGACGGCGCGGCGTGGCTGGCACCCGCCCGCGAGCTCGGCCCCTGGGTCGAACCGGTGGCGGCCATCGTCGGGGCGCACAAGTCCGGTGGCGACATCGTCCACGCCGACTGCGGCGACGGGGCCCTCGTCCTTGCCCTCACCCGGGGCGGCACGTCCGCCCGCGGTGTCGAGCCTCGGGGCGCGGTCGCCCTGCGTGCTCTCGAACGTGGCTGCGCGGTGACCATCAGCGAAGTCAGCGAGTACCTGGCGACCTGTACGGAGGGCTCGCTCGGCGGCCTCGTTCTCAGCGGCGTGGTCGATCGCCTCCCCCTCCACCACATCATCCCCCTGCTCGCCCAGAGCCGGCGGGCCCTGGCGCCCGCCGCCCCCTTCGTCGTCGTGGCGGAGGCGCCCACCGGCCTTGGGCACGAGCACGAGCACGAGCCCGAGCGCGAGCGAGAGCGAGAGCCCGAACACCGACAGGGCGAGCTCACCGCCGGAGACCTGCTCGATGCGCGCTCGCTCCACAGCCAGACGTGGGGCCTGCTCCTCGAGCGCAGCGGGTTCGTCGACATCGGCGGGCTCGCCGGCCCGGTCGACGGCGACGACCAGCGCTTCGGCGTCACGGCCACGACGCCGGTCCCGTGAGCGGCGTCCATCACTTCGTCCCGGTCCTGCACCGGGGCGACGCCGTCGGCCGCCACACCCTGCGCCTCCGCGACGCCACCCGGGCCCGGGGTCTCAGCTCGAACATCTTCGTCGACGTCGTCCAGGACGACACCGCCGAGGACACGCTGCCGGTCTTGGCCTATCGCGACATGGCCGAGCCGGGCGACGTCGTCGTCTACCAGTTCGCCACGGCCTCGCTGATGGCGCCCTGGCTGGCCGGTCGCCACGAGACACTGGTCGTGAACTACCACAACGTCACCCCACCCGAGCTGATGGAGCCGTGGGACCACCACCTGGCGCTGGGCCAGACCCGGGCCCAGAGCGACCTCGAGGTGCTGGCGCCGAGGACCACCCTGGCCGTGGCCGACTCGGGCTACAACGAGACCCACCTGGCCGAGGCCGGCTTCGGGGCGACCGCGGTCATCGCGCCCTCGGCCGCGCTCGCGCTCGCCGCCCAGGCCCGGGTCGACGCACCGAGCCCCGCACACACCACGCCGCCGAACACAGCAGGACAGCACCAGACACAGAGACAGCGCAGACCGACGACGTGGCTCTCCATCGGGCGCGTCTCGCCCAACAAGTCCCTCGAGCACGTCATCACCGCCCTCGCCGTCACCCGGCTCCGGCGTGATCCCGGTGCCACCCTCCGCATCATCGGCAAGCCGGCGACCGACACCTACGACCGAGCGCTCCGGCGCTACGTCGCCGAGCTCGGACTCCTCGAAGCCGTCAGCTTCGTGGGCCACGCCAGCGACGCCAACGTGGCCGACGCCTACGCCACGTCCGACGTGCTGGTGGTGGCGTCGGAGCACGAGGGCTTCTGCGTCCCCGTCGTCGAGGCCATGGCGGCCGGACTGCCCGTGGTCGCCTTCGACCAAGGCGCCATCCCCGAGGTCCTGGGCGACGCGGGCGTCCTCCTCACCACCAGGGATCCCTACGAGGTGGCCGATGCCATCGCTGATCTGCTGGACGACGGCGCCCGCCGCGCCGACCTGGCCGGTCGGGGCCGGCAGCGGGTGAGAGAGCTCGAGCTCGACTCGACCGCGGAACGCTTCGTCGATCTCCTCGTCCCCCTCCTCGGGCCGCGCCCAGCCGGGCAGGATCGCCGACGCCGCCGATGAGGACGGCCATCCACCAGTTCGTGCCGATGCTGCACCGCAACGACGCCGTCGGACGCCACACCCTGCGCATCCGCGACGTTCTCCACCAGAGGGGCATTCAGTCGAACGTCTACGTCGAGATGATCGACCCCGACACCGCGGCGGACACCAAGCCGTTCCCGACTTACGACATCGACGCTCAGCGGGGCGATCTCCTTCTGTATCAGTTCGCCACCGCCTCGAGCATCGCCCCCTGGCTGGCCACGCGCCGGGAGACGCTGGCCGTGAGCTACCACAACGTCACGCCGCCCGAGCTCTACGCCGCCTGGAACAACCCGATGGCCCGACATCAGCTCAGG
Organism: uncultured Acidimicrobiaceae bacterium; assembly: GCA_963809715.1. GTDB lineage: Bacteria > Actinomycetota > Acidimicrobiia > Acidimicrobiales > RAAP-2 > Bog-473. The sequence goes on from CAWEKO010000002.1 coordinate 73,480, forward strand.
GCCGTCCAGGAGCTCACGGGGCTGGCCCCCCGCACCACGCTGGCCATCGCCGTCTCCCGTTTCAACGAGGCCGAGCTCACGCAGCACGGCTACGCCCGGACCGCCGTGGTCCCCCCGGCCGCGATGGCACCGACGACGAGGGCCACTTCTGACACGGCCACGACCGGCAGGGGCCCGACGGCCGGAGGGCGCTGGCTCTGTGTCGGCCGGGTCGCCCCCAACAAGGGCATCGAGCTCGCCCTCATGGCCCTGCTCGTCACCCACGCCCACGGCGACCCCCTGGCCACGCTGCAGGTCATCGGCCGCCCCGTCGTGCCCGCCTACTCCCGGGCCCTCGAGCGCTTCGTCGACGAGCTCGGCCTCCGCCACGCCGTCACGTTCCGGGGCCAGGTCAGCGACGACGACCTGGTCGGCGCCATGGCCGGCAGCGACGTGCTGGTCGTCGCCTCCCAGCACGAGGGTTTCGGGGTGCCGGTCATCGAGGCCATGGCCATGGGACTGCCCGTGGTGGCGAACAACGCAGGCGCCCTCCCCGAGATCGTGGGCGACGCCGGCCTCTTGGTCGACGCTCGAGACCCCTACGCCCTGGCGGCCGGTATCGATCAGACAAGAATGCAGGACGAGGCCCTCCGGCGCAGCCTCGAGGCCAAGGCGGCACAGCGGGTCGCCGCCCTCGACCTTCCAACGGCCGGCGACCGCACCGTCGACCTCCTGGCCGCCCTCTGAACACCGGGCGCCGGCCGCCCTGTGAACACCGGGCGTCAGGACGCCGCCACGGCCTCTTGCACCAGCGACACGAAGCGCCGGGTCGACGCGGCCAGATCGAAACCGGCCGCCCGCTCCCGCCCCGCCGCCGACAACACCGCACGCAGCTGCGCATCACCCAGCACCCGCCCCACCGCGGCAGCGAACAACGCGGCGGACTTGTCCGGCAACACCAGACCCGCACCCCCGACCGTCTCGGGTACCGCCGTCACCCCGTAGGCCACGATCGGCACCCCGTGCCCCATGGCCTCGCCCAGCGGCACGCAAAACCCCTCGTGATCCGACGCCATGACGAAGACGTCCGCCGCCTGGAAGTACGCCTCGAGCTCTGCCCCCGACACCGAACCCGCAAAATTCACCACCGCGTCCAGGCCCAACTCGGACACGAACGAACGCAGCGCCGACTCGTAGGTCTCCCCGAGAGGAGACCCGACCAAGTGGAGCCGGGCCGCCGGGTCGACCGTGAGACGCAAGACCTCGAGCATCTTCACCAGATCGTGCGGTGCCTTGTGCGGCGAGATCTTCCCCACGTACAACAGATCGGCCCCGCCCTCACGCGCCCGGCGTGCCGCCAGCGCGGCCGCCAGCGCCGGATCGGGCGAGGGCGACTTCACCTGCATGTCGATGAGCAGCGGCACCACCGCCGTGCCCGAATACCCCAAGGCGACGAGCTCGGACTCGTTGAAGGCCGAGTCGGCCACCGCGAAGCACGACTGTGGCGCCAACCGTGCCAGCTGCGTTCGGCCCAAGGAGGCCTCGTAGGCGACCGCGGGCTCCCAGTCCCGCAACAGCCCGGCCGGCGTGATGTTGTGATAGTTCACCAGCTTGGGCTCGGAGCGGGCCGACAGGATGTCGTACACGGGGCTCCCGATCGACGCTTGATACAGCAGCCACCGATCGCGCCCGGCCCGCCCCAGCTCGATCACCGGCCGCCCCTCGTGCGCCACGTCGGGCGTGAAGCTGCCGTAGTAGATGTCCGAGTCGATGCCGGCAGCCCGCAGACCGTCGCGCAGGTTCACGGTGTGGACCCCGATGGCGTCGCGGCTGGCGAGGGAGGGAATGACCTGATCGACGCGCACGGCGCAGCAGTGTACCGGCGGCCCTTGCAGCCCCGATTTCCCCACCATGCACCAGTTTCCCCTGGTGACGCCTCTACGCTTGTCGGATCGTGCTCCTCCGAACCGATATGTCGCGTCGGGCCGCGGTGCTCGTGTCCACCGCGTTGGTGACCCTCTTCTTGGTGGTGCCCGCCGCCCTGGTCGGCGCCGCCTCGGACGCGGCGGCCTCCACCGGTCCCGGTGCCGGGCCTCCCGTGCTCTCGCTGAGTCACACCCCCGAGGCGCACGCGCTGTCCGACGCCATGAACGTCAACATCTCCATGGAAGAGAACGCCGGTCTCGACGTCATCGTGAACTCGACGGCGGGGGTGTCAGCACCGGGTGTTCCGGGCGCGTCGGCGGTGCGGTTCCACCAGAGCGGCACCTCCTGGGAAGTCGACAGCGGCCCCGGGTGCTCGGGCCCCTGGGCGCCCGTGCTCGCCAATCAGACCACTCCGACCGCCTCGCCGCTCAACGGTGGCCTTCTCCAACTCTGCGTCGCGGGCGGGAGCCCCACGGTGCACGGGACGTTGACCGCGCTCTACAACTCGCTCGGCCAGGCGCGTACGGTCAATACCCTTCCGCTCGAGCAGTACGTGGCCGACACCGCGCCCGGTGAGTCGCCGTCGAGCTGGGCCGGCCTGGGCGGCGCCGGCCCGCAAGGTGAGGGTTGGGGCTTCCAGGAGCTCGAAGCGCAGGCCGTCGCGGTGCGCTCCTACGTGCTGTCCAACCTGGGGGGTTACGGCGGCTACGCCGACACGTGCGACCTCGACTGCCAGACCTACCGGGGCACCCAGTTCGAGACAACGACGAGCATCGCCGCCACCAACGACACCGCCGGTCAGGTGATGGTCATGCCGGGTGGGCAGGTCGCCACGACCGAGTACTCCGCGTCGACCGGTGGCTACACGTCGAGTGCCCAACAGCAGTCGCCCTTCACTCCCGTGTCCGACGACGGCGACGGTATCTGCATAGCGAACGCGTGCAATCCGAACCACCAGTGGTCCACCTCGGTGGGCTTCGGTGCCATCCAGACCGCCTGGCCCCAGATCGGGGCCTTCACGGGCTTCGGCGGAGCCACTTCGGATCCCGGTCATCCATTGGGCGTCGCGTACGGACGGGTGGACACCATCACGCTCAACGGATCGTCGGGGTCCATCACGATCCCCGGCACCGAGTTCTACGTCGACCTCGGACTCAAATCCGACCTCTTCAGCGTGACCGGCCAGACGACCAACAGCGTCAGCATCATCGGCCAAGGGTGGGGCCATGGCATCGGGATGGGCCAGTGGGGCGCGCTGGGCTACGCCCTCGGGCAGGACAACGGCGAAGGCAACTTCACCTACCAGGAGATCGTCGACCACTACTACGGCCCGGCGACGTTGAGCACGTTGGCCAACGTGACCACTGTCGGTGGCCGTGGTGGTGTCGGCGGGTACTGGATCGACGCGTCCGACGGGGGCGTGTTCAGTTTCGGCAACGCGCAGTTCTTCGGGTCCATGGGCGGGAAGCCGCTCAACCAGCCGATGGTCGGCATGGTGGGTACCCACGACGCGCGCGGCTACTGGACCGTGGCAGCGGACGGCGGGGTCTTCAGTTTCGGCGACGCGCAGTTCCACGGCAGCACCGGCAGCCTCAGGCTCAACAAACCCGTGGTGGCCATGGCCGTCACCCCCGACGGTGGCGGCTACTGGCTCGTCGCATCGGACGGCGGCATCTTCGCCTATGGCGACGCCGGCTTCTACGGCAGCACCGGCAGCCTGAGGTTGAACAAACCGGTCATCGGCATGGTCCCCACGCACGACGGGAGGGGCTACTGGCTGGTGGCGTCGGACGGCGGCATCTTCGCCTATGGCGACGCCGGCTTCTTCGGCTCACTGGGCTCGACGCCCCCGGCAACCCCCATTGTCGGCGTGGCTCCCTCGCCTGACGGTGGCGGATATTGGATGCTCGAAGCCGGCGGCACCGCGCACGCCTTCGGTGACGCACAAGGCGTCTCGGTTGCCTCCGACTCGCCACCGTTGTCCTCCATGAAGGGTCCGATGACGGGGCTCATCCCGGACTTCTCCGGCGGAGGCTTCGACAGTGTGAACGCGAGCGGGCAGGCGTTCGCGTACGGCGACGCGCCGTACTTCGGTGACGTCACGACGGCCGTGCCGGGCTACGGCGGTCACGTCGTCGGCATCGCCGTCACTCCCGGCTGATCACGCGCGTGCACCGCGCGACGCGGCGATCCGTCGGCTGCGCAGCGACATCGGGCGGCGAGCACGATCACATGCGTCACCCTTCTTCCAAAGTGTGTCGTGCGGCCTTCGCACGCGATCTGACAATGTCGTTGGAGACTGCAATGAGAAGGCAACCTCTGACGTGCGTTCGCTTCGCCCGCGTCAAACAAACGCTTGACAGCCGCGTCGCGACGTCGCCTAAAAAGCAGCGCCAGTTGTGGGGTGAAGAGCGACCCGCTGCGGGGGGTCGTTCCGAGAGAGGGGCAGGGGTATGAGCGCAGCAAAGTCGGCACGCGTCCACGGAACTGTGATTTTCAGGGCCGTCTCAGCTTTGTTGTTGACTGCCGGCGTTTTCGCCGCGGCCGCTATCACGTTCGATGCGCCTGCCTTCGCGGATACGGCGCCGACGATCGCCAGCGGCACCGGCGCCTTCTCGACGGATCCTGTGACCAACCTGACAGGTTGCACAGCCGCGTCTGGCGCGACCGCGGTGACGTGCACGAGCACGGCCGGCGTCGTGGTCAACGAGGGCGCCTATGGCGCGTCCCTCGCCTCCGGCACGTCGGTCAGCGCGGTGACCCCGACCACGATCACGCTGGGCACCAAGACATCGGCCGCCGTCACCGCCACCCAGGTGCTCACCTTCACGGTCCGCACGGCCGTCCAAAATGTGAGCGGATCGACGACGACGGTGACCAGCTCCATCAACTTCCAGACGGCGTCCGTCACTCCGGGCATGTCGGTGGTCGGGCCGGGAATCGCCAACGGCACGAGCGTGAGCTCGGTCAGCGGGACCTCCCTCGTCCTCTCGGCGGCACCGACAACGGCGTTGTCGGGAGCCACGCTCGTGTTCAACTCGCCGGAGACCTTTGATGCCCTCACCTTGGTTTCCGGGGGAGCGGCCAGCGTCAACACCTCGTCGCTGACCGTGGTGACCCAGCCTCCGGCCGGTGACGGCACCGTGGTTGCCACACGCCTCGGCCAGCAACGGGCTCTTGACCCTGCTTCCCGGCGACAACGCCACCAGCACGTTCAGCGTCACCTTCGCCTACTGCGCGCCGGGCGACACCTACTCGCCGGGTTCGCCGAACTGCACCACGTCCACGGTGTCCTACGCACCGGCCACCGACCAGCTGATGGGTGAGGCGGTTTCCGTGTCCGGTATCTCCGAGAACATTTACGAGAACACGGAGGTCGCGGCGGTGCAGCCGGCGACCGCGCCGCAGGGTGCCCCGGTCACCGTGACCCTGGCCCCAGTCGGGACGAGTATTCCCAGCCTCCAGTCGACGCCCGTCGGCAATGCGACAGTGAACTACGCAAACGGCTTCACCACGGTCCTTCCCGCTCCGGTCGGACTCACGATCGTGCCCGGCTCCCTCAAGGTGACCGGCGGCGACAGCATCACCGAGGGTGTGGCTACGGCGCAGTACTGCACCGCCGCCGGCACGGGCTGCGACGCGCAGATCAACACCGGGAACTACAAGACCACCTACCCGTATATCGAGATCCAGCTTCCCTCCGCCGATCACGTGAGCGGCGGTCAGAGCTTGACGCTCCCCACCTTGACGGCGACGTTCACGGCGACCGGCTCCGTCGGGCTCGTCGCCAGCGAGTCGCTGTCGGAGTTGCGGCTCAACACCAACGTGACCGTCCCGATCGTCGGCACCCAGAATGCGAACGTGGACGCCTACCCCACCTCGGGTAACTCCGGGACGCCTCCCTACACCCCGCCCGTCGCACTGGGTTCGACCAAGATCGTTGCCGCCTCGATAGCGCCGGCCTTCACGTCGAGCGCGAGCACGACCTTCACGGCCGGCAGCGCGGGAAGCTTCACGGTGACGACCAGCGGGACTCCCACGCCCTCGATCTCCAAGACCGGCACCTTGCCCTCGGGTGTGACCTTCACCGACAACGGCAACGGCACCGCCACCCTGGCGGGGACGCCGGCCGCGGGGACCGGGGGCAGCTACCCCATCTCGCTGTCGGCGACCAACGGGGTCAGTCCGGACGCCTCACAGTCCTTCACCCTGACGGTGAACCAGGCGCCGTCCATCACCTCGGGGTCCAGCACGACCTTTTCCAGCGGCACCGCGGGATCGTTCACCGTGACCACGGGAGGTTTCCCGACACCATCGCTCTCCGAGACCGGCGGCCTCCCCTCGGGCGTGACGTTCGTCGACAACGGCAACGGCACGGCGACCCTCTCGGGGACGCCGACTGCCGGGGGCACCTTCCCGCTCACCATCAAGGCCAGCAACGGGGTCAGCCCGAACGCCAACCAGTCCTTCACGTTGACGGTGAACCAGGCTCCTGTCATCACGTCAGCGGACTCGGTCGACTTCTCGACCGGAACTTCGGACAGCTTCAACGTGACCACGACCGGGACGCCCACCGCGGCGATCTCCGAGACCGGAGACCTGCCTGGCGGCGTGTCCTTCGTCGACAACGGCAACGGCACCGCGACCCTGTCGGGGACGCCGACCGAAGGAACCGAGGGTGACTACCCCTTGACGATCACCGCGAGCAACGGGATCAGCCCGGACGCCGCGCAGTCCTTCACGCTGACCGTCAGCAACGGTCCGCTCGCGCCGAGCATCACCTCGGGCTCGAGCACCACCTTCACGGCCGGCAGTGCGGGGACGTTCACCGTGGGGTCCAATGGGAATCCGACGGCCAGCCTCTCCAAGACCGGCGCCCTTCCCTCGGGCGTGACCTTCGTCGACAACGGGAACGGCACCGCCACCCTGTCGGGGACGGCGGCCGCAGGCACCGGCGGCGTCTACCCGATCACGATCACCGCCACCAACGGGGTGAGCCCCGCCGCCTCGCAGTCCTTCACCCTGACGGTCGACGAGGCGCCGTCCATCAGCTCGGGCGCCGGCACGACCTTCACCACGGGGAGTGCCGGGACCTTCGAGGTGACCACGGGCGGCTACCCCGTGGTGGCACTCTCCGAGACCGGACCGCTGCCGGGCGGCGTGACGTTCACCAACAACGGTGACGGCACCGCCACCCTGTCCGGCACACCTGCCGGCGCCAGCGGGGGCGTCTACCCGATCACGATCACGGCCACCAACGGAATCACTCCGGACGCCTCGCAGCCCTTTACGCTGACCGTGGACCAGGCCGCAGCGATCACCTCGGGCGCCAGCACCACCTTTGCGACGGGCACCGCCGGTAGCTTCACGGTGACATCGACGGGCTTCCCGACGGCGGCCCTCTCGGAGACCGGTCCCCTGCCGGGCGGCGTGACCTTCACCGACAACGGTGACGGCACGGGCACCCTCTCGGGCACGCCGGCTGCCGGCACCGGCGGCATCTACACCGTCAGCCTCAAGGCGAACAACGGCGTGGGCGGCACTGCGACGCAGTCCTTCACGCTGTCGGTCGACCAGCCGGCGGCCATCACTTCCGGCTCCAGCACGACCTTCACGGCCGGCAGTCACGGGAGCTTCACGGTGACAACGACCGGCTTCCCGACGGCGGTCATCTCTGAGAACGGCGATCTGCCCGCGGGCGTGACCCTCGTCGACAACGGCGACAGCACGGCCACCTTGGCGGGAACGCCCGCTGCGGGGACCGGCGGCATCTACACGCTCACTGTCAAGGCGATCAACGGTGTCGGCGCTGCAGCGCTCCAGTCCTTCTCGCTGACCGTCAACGGGGCACCCCTCTTCACCTCGGCTGACTCGGCGACGTTCTCCCAGAAGGAATTCAGTAGCTTCACGCCGACGGCGAGCGGGTTCCCGGCCGCGACGATCACGGTGTGGGGCACCCTGCCCAAGGGCGTCACGTTCACCGGCGGGAAGATCTCCGGCGTCCCGAAGAACAAGGGAACCTTCCCGGTGCTCCTGACCGCCTCGAACGGGATCGGGACGAATGCGACCCAGATCTTCACGCTCACCGTGGTGAGCTTCGCCGTGACGACGACTTCACTGCCGGCGGCCACCGTGGGCACTTCGTACAGTCAGCAGGTCAGCGCGGTGGGCGGCCTGCCTCCTTACAAGTGGAAGGCCACCGCTGCTTCGCTTCCACCTGGGCTCACGCTGTCCACGACGGGCCTGCTGTCAGGCACGCCGACGACGCCGGGGAACTACACGATCAACGTCACCGTGACGGACAAGTCCACGCCGACCAAGCAAACGGCGACCGGTTCCATCACTTTGAAGGTCCAGGCAGGCAGCTAGCGACAACGCTCAGAGAGCGAGAACGGCACAGACGGGGTGGACGAGGTGTCCGCCCGCAAGACAACGACGCAATCAACTTTGGGGTAGGACGACCGAGGAGGGTGGTTTGATGGGCGGTTTGCGACACAGGGCAGGTCGAGTGGCGGGAGTCACCAAGGCCGTGCTTGCAGCCGTACTGCTGGGGGGCACACTCACGGCGGGTTTGAGCCTTGCGTTGGAGACGCAGGCGACGGCCTTCTCGGCGACCCCGTCGTGGTTCAACACCGACGGGACACCAGCTTCGTCGTTGACATGTGGCAACTGGTACTTCGCCACGATGTCGTCACAGACGGGTGGCGGCAGTGCCGCCATCGGCCTGACCGGCGGCGGCGGTGGTGGTGGTGGCAGCAGTACCAGCGGTCTCTCGCAACAACGTGAACTACGGCGACTGGAGGTGCCGGGCGCCAGGTGTCCAGTACCTTCTCTGTTCCGGCAGGTGAGAGCATCGCCACCTTCATCGGATGCGGTGGTGGTGGTGGCGGCGCGCACAGCAGCGGTACCACCTCCACGGGAGGCAGCCGGGACCGGATATTCAAGCGGCGGGACAGGTGGTGAGCAGGGAACTGCCATCACCAACCAGTCCGGTGGAGGTGCCGGTGGCGGCTCTACTGCCGTCTGCGTCTACGGAAACGACATCGTCTCCTTGTGCGACGCTGCTGGCCGTTGGCGGTGGCGGTGGCGGTGGCGGTGCCGCTGGCTGCACCGGGAACGGTGGCAATGGTGGCAACGGCAATGCCGGTGCCAGTACTGGCGCCGCCTCGAATTCCGAGCCGAACACGGCAGCTCCTGGTGGCGCGGCCAACGGACAGGGATTCGGCGGCGGCGGCGGCGGCGCGGACAAAGCCACGCAGGCTGCAGGTGGAGGCGGCGGTGGTGGTCTCGGAGCCACGAGCGGTACACGCCAGCACGACGGCGACGACCGGATGGAACTGGCGCAGCCAACAGCACGGGCGGACTCGGCGGTGCGGAGATGGGCAGCGGGAGCGGGCCTAAGGGCACCGCAGGGATCCGGCCCGAACTCTTCGGGCACCGGCGCGACCGGTCCGACGCAGACCAGTGGCATCGCAGACGTCAGGGTGGTGGCGGTGGTGGCGGCGGTTACTACGGCGGTGGCAGTGGAGCGTCGAACGACTGCACCCTCTGCCCGGCGCTGGGCGCTGGCGGCGGCGGGGCGGGTTCGTCCTGGGTGTCGACTTCAGCCCTGACGACGTTCACGAACGGATCGAATCCGAGCTTTACGGCGGGCAGCGCATTCGACGCGACGACCTGTGGTCAGCACGAGACGCAGGGAAGCAGCGGCGGAACCAACGGCGCCGGCGGTATTGGCGCACACAACACGTCGGCAGCGGAGCCATCTCCGGGGGTTTCGCCGGATGTCCTGGAAACATCAGCCTGACCTGGACTGCACTGCCGGGTGCCCCCTCGGGCGTGACGGCGACCGGTTCCAACGGACAGATCACCGCCACGTGGACCGCTCCGGCCGATTCGGGGACGGCTTCGATCACCGGCTACAACGTTACGGCGACCCCGGTGGGCGGTGGCTCCCCGGTGAGCCACAACTTCGCCTTCGACCGCGACGAGCGAAACGCTCGGTGGTCTGACCAACGGCGTTCAGTACAACGTCTCGGTCGCGGCGATCACCAGTGTGGGGACCGGACCTTCGGCGAATGCGTCGAACAACCCGATCTCGCTCGGCACCGCGCCGAGCATCACCTCGGGTGACCACACGACCTTCTCGGCAGGTAGCGCCGGAAGCTTCACCGTGACCACGAGCGGCAGCCCGACGCCCTCGATCTCGAAGACCGGTGCCCTGCCGAGCGGTGTGAGCCTCACCGACAACGGCGATGGGACGGCCACGTTGGCCGGGACGCCGGCGGCCGGCACGGGGGGCACCTACCCGATCAGTCTCGACGCCACCAACGGCATCAGTCCCGATGGCACGCAGACGTTCACGTTGACCGTGGACGAGGCGCCCAGCATCACCTCGGGCGACTCCTCCACCTTCTCCGAGGGCGACGCCGGGAGCTCGACCATCACGACAACGGGCTTCCCAACGGCGTCACTGTCGGAGGGCGGCGCGCTGCCGAACGGCGTGACCTTCACCGACAACGGTAACGGGACGGCGACCCTGTCGGGCACGCCCGCCGCCAGCACGCGGGGCGACTACCCGATCACCATCACGGCGACCAACGGGATCAGCCCGGACGCATCGCAGGACTTCACGCTGAGCGTGAACGCAGCGCCGGCGATCACCTCGGGTTCGACGACGACCTTCGACGAGAACACGGCGGGGAGCTTCACCGTCCAGACGAGCGCCTCTCCGACGGCATCCCTGTCGGTGAGCGGGGCACTCCCGGCGGGCGTGACCTTCGTCGACAACGGTGACGGCACGGCCACCTTGGCCGGGACCCCGGCGACGGGATCGCAGGGCACCTACCCGCTCATCATCACGGCGAGCAACGGGGTCAACCCGAATGCGACGCAGGACTTCGACCTGGTCGTCGACGGGCCCCCGACCATCACGAGCGGCTCTTCGACGACCTTCACCGTCGGGAGCGCCGGAACCTTCACCGTGACCTCGGTGGGGAACCCCACCGCGGCGATCTCCGCAAGCGGGACTCTGCCTGGCGGCGTGACCTTCACCGACAACGGTGACGGCACCGCCACCCTGGCCGGCACCCCGTCGAGCGGGAGCGGTGGCACCTACCCGATCGCCATCACGGCGGACAACGGTGTGGGAAGCGCGAACCAGTCCTTCACGCTGACCGTGGACGAGGCAGCAAGTATCACGAGCGGCAACTCGGCGACCTTCTCGACGGGAAGTGCCGGTAGCTTCACGGTGACCACAAGTGGGTTCCCGACTGCCGCCCTCTCGGAAACCGGTGCGCTGCCCAGCGGTGTCACCTTCACCGACAACGGCGACGGTACCGCCAGCCTGGCCGGTATTCCGGCGATCGGGAGCGCGAGTAGCTACCCGATCACGATCAGCGCAGAGAACGGAGTCGGCAATGCGGCGACCCAGTCCTTCACGCTGAATGTCAACACCGCCATTGCGCCGAGCATCACGAGCGCCAACGCGACCACCTTCGTGGAGGGGACTCCAGCAACATTCACGGTCACGACGACGGGCGCACCGGTGGCGGCCATTTCCGAGACAGGGGATCTGCCGACCGGCGTGACCTTCACCGACAACGGTGACGGGACGGCCACACTGCGAGCAACGTCAGACTGCTGCCAGGCCGGGGCCGGCTACACCAACAACTTCACCATGAGGGCATCGAACGGTGTGGCGCCTGACGCCGTCCAGTCGTTCACCCTGACGCTCGACGCTGCCGCCGGCTTCAGCTCGCCGGACCACGTCAGCTTCCCGCGGTACACGGCGAGCAGCTTCACCGTGGTCACGACGGGGAATCCGGCGCCGACCCTGACCGAGGTCGGGAACCTGCCGAAGGGTCTGACCTACTCGCACGGCGTCATCTCGGGCACCCCGAAGAAGGTCGGCCCCCCCACCCAGCTGGCCTTCCTCGCCGACAACGGCATCGGAGCCCAGGCCGTGCAGTACTTCACGCTGACCGTCACTCCGTACCAGGTCACGACGACGTCGTTGCCCGATGCGACCGTGGGTACTCCCTACAGCGCGCAGCTGGCGGCCAGCGGCGGTGTGGCCCCGTACAAGTGGAAGGCGACGTCGATCTTGCCGACGGGCCTCACGCTGTCGAAGAGCGGGTTGCTCGCGGGCACGGTGGCCGCCTCGGTCACACCCGGCAACTATCCGATCAAGCTCAAGGTGACGGACAGCAAGACGCCAACGGCAGAAGTCTTGACCGTGACGTTGAACCTCACGGTCGACGGTTGACCCTCTGGGGGCCATTGCTCATCGGGTGAGCGTGCGGACACGTGAGCCCGACTGACGTGGGGAGGGTGCGGAAAGTGGGAGACCTCAGGGTCTCCCACTTCCGCGTGTCAGCGCGGTCACACGCGTGATGGCGAGGCGCGGCGGCGCCGAGCGGCCACGAACGAGCCGCAACGAAGCGGAGCCCAGGGTCGAGGGGTGGAGGGTCGAGGAGGTCGAGGAGGTTCGATTCTTCAGGGGGCGGTCGAGCCGGGCTGGGCCGGGGAGGCCGGCGGCGGCTCGGGTGGCTCGATTGGCTCCGAGGCCTCGGCCATCACCTCGGAGAGCCGGGGGAAGCGACGCAGGCGGCCGAACGGGCCCAGCTTGCCGGCGTCGACCCCGTGGTCGGCCGCGTTGAGCAGACGCAGGTCGCCCCGACTGTTGCCGTAGGCCCAGAGCACCGGCTGCTCGCCGTTGCCCGAGAGCAGCCCGTTGGCCCGAAGGTGGACGACGAGCCGGGCGTACTTCTCGGCTCCCCGGCAGTTCTTGCCTTCGTAGCCTCCGGTGAGCAGTCCTCCGCCACCCACGGCGAGACGGGTGGCCACCACGCCGTCCACCCCGAGCTCCTCGCCGGCCGGCTCCAGGTAGCACTCGGGGGAGGCCGACACGATGACCGTATGGTGGCCTTGGCGGCGGTGCCACTCGAGACGGCGCAGGGTGTCGTCGCGCAGGTGGTGCGCCAGGTGGCGCGCGGCGAAAGAGCGGGAGCGGCGGTCGACCTCGGCGACCGGCATGCCGCCGATCAGACGCGTGAAAAGGCGTTCCTTGACCTCGTCGGCGGCGGTACCGCCGGTGAGGCCAGCCTTGATGAGGCCGGGCGAGAGGCGGAACGTGGCGCGGAGCACGGCCACGGGACCGCACAGGCTGACGAGCCATGGGAAGGCGCTGCCGCCGTCCGTCAGCGTGCCGTCGAAATCGAAGGCGGCCACGGTCTGACGGCCCGAGCGCGGTGGCTGCGGCGAGCGGCTGGGGCCGGTGTCCCTCTCGTCAGTCGAGCGCAGTGCCACCGCGGCCCGCACCTCCCGCAAACCTCAGCGCGCCCTCGAGCGTCTCGCCGCTGGACACGACGGCGCGGCCCCGCCGGGCCTCGTTGACCGCCGCCTCCTCCTCGGACAGGTCCCACTGCTCGAGCGCGCTCATGCGGTCCGAGCGCAGGCAGACCTGGGGGAGGGCCGCCAACTGGTGGGCCAGGGCGACGGAGGCCGCCAGGGCCTGGCCCGGCGGAACGACGCGGTTGGCCAACCCGATCTCGAGCGCCTCGGCGGCTGACACGGCCCGACCGGTCAGTATGAGGTCCATGGCCCGGCTGTGGCCGATGAGGCGGGGGAGGCGGACTGTCCCGAGATCGCACAGGGGTACGCCGAAGCGGCGGCAGAAGACCCCGAAGACGGCGTCCTCGGCCGCCACCCGCAGATCGCACCAGAGGGCGAGCTCGATGCCGCCGGCCACGGCGTACCCCTCGACGGCGGCGATCACGGGCTTGGAGAGGGTGAGCCGGGTCGGCCCCATGGGGCCGCTGCCCTGGTCGGGGATGGGGCGGCGGTCGCCCTCGGCCACGGCTTTGAGGTCGGCGCCGGCGCAGAAGGTGCCCTGGGCGCCGCCGAGCACGGCCACGGAGGCATCCGGGTCGGCGTCGAAGGCCAGGAACGCGCTTCGGAGCTGGTCGGCGCAGACGCTGTCGACCGCGTTGCGGCGCTCGGGCCGGTCGATGGTGACCACGGTGACCGGGCCATCGTGCTCGAGCTTGAGGGTGTCGGTGCGGGCGGGGGTGTAGGAGGGGGCGGGGGTTCGTTTGGGGGCGGACGCCGCTCCGGCAAGGTCTCCGTTCACCCACGCATTCTTCCACGGCCGTTGGGATGCTCCGTCCATGGGGACCGGGTGCAAAGCCTGGTCAGGGGCCAGTTCTGCCGGGGCGCGCGGCCGGTCGCCAAAACATGACCAATCGAGTCGACAATAGCGGGAACAGCCGGTAGGGTCTCGGCGTTCAATTACAGACAGTCAGCAGAGAATCCACAGGAGGATCACATGGCAGTACGACTGGGGGACACCGCCCCCGACTTCACCGCCGACACCACCGACGGCACGATCAACTTCCACGAATGGCTGGGCGACAGCTGGGGCATCCTCTTCTCTCACCCCAAGGACTTCACGCCGGTCTGCACCACTGAGCTGGGCGCCTTCTCCCGGGCCAAGCCCGAATTCGACAAGCGCAACGCCAAGCTCATCGGCCTCTCCGTCGACTCGGTCGAGTCGCACAAGGGGTGGGCAGGGGATATCCAGGAGACGCAGGGCTCCGCACTGTCGTTCCCGCTCATCGGGGACGAGGACCGCAAGGTGGCGGACCTCTACGACATGATCCACCCGAACGCCAACGACACGTTGACGGTCCGCTCGGTCTTCATCATCGGGCCGGACAAGAAGGTCAAGCTGACGTTGACCTACCCCGCCTCCACCGGCCGCAACGTCGACGAGATCCTCCGGGTTCTCGACTCGCTCCAGCTCACGGCGGACTACTCGGTGGCCACGCCCGTGAACTGGAAGGACGGCGAAGACGTCATCATCGTTCCGGCCGTGAGCGACGAGGACGCCAAGGGCCGCTTTCCCAAGGGTTGGAAGGCGCTCAAGCCCTACCTGCGGGTGACGCCCCAGCCGAACCGCTGAGTCTCCGGTTGGTTCAGTCTCGGTCTCTCCTTACCGAGGTGACGTGGATGCCGGCCTTCGGGCCGGCATCGGCGCGTGTGCGCCCTGGAGGTCGTCACAGCGGCAGGGGAGGCTGCTTGTGGGTGCGCCGCTGCGGCGCGCCCTCGACTCGAGATGGCGAGATTGCGAGACGACGAGCGTGAGGAGAGGTGGCGATGGCGCTGAGCGAACCGGAGGTCTTCGAGCTGGCAGACCGGGCGCTGGTCCGGGTGGTGGCGCGGATCCGGCCGCAGCAATGGGACGAGGTGCTGCCGGCGAGCTTCATCACCCGGGCCCGGCCGGAGCCGCCGACAGTGCGGGAGCTGATCAACTATCACGCCTACGACGACGCGTGGGTGCCGGACACGTTGGCCGGATTGACCATGGACGAGGCGGGCGCCGACAAGTTCTCCGGCGACCTGCTCGGTGACGACCCGGTGGCCCGGTTCGAGGCCATCGTGGACGCGGCGTGCGTCGCAGCCCGTGCGGTGACGGACCTCGACGCCGTGGCCCATCTCTCGTTCGGGGACTACACGGTGCGCGAGTACTTCTGGCAGATCAATTCTTTCCGGTGCCTGCGGGCGCACGACATCGCCACAGCGCTCGGCCAAGAGGTCGACCTGGAGCCCCAGTTGGTGCAAGGGGTGTGGGACGAAGTCAGCCCGCACGCCGAGGAGTGGCGGACCATCGGGGTGTACGGGGCAGCGGTGCCGGTCCCAGAGGACGCGCCGCTCCTGGACCGGTTGTTGGGGCTGACGGGGCGCCAGCCGGGCTAGCCCGGGCCTGGGTTACTCGAGCTCCTTCCAGTGCTGGCGCCCGAACAGCCGGCCCCAGCGGGCGCTCAGTGACGAGCCTTCGTCGCGTGCGGTGTCGGGGTGGAGGACAAGTGTGCCGCTCGGGGCAGGGAGCGCGTCGACCTGATCGTCCGCGATGGTGGTCGTGACGGCGGCGGTGGTGATGTCGACCACCTGATCCCGGTCTACGAAGCGATGGCCGTGATGGGGGGTCGTCACGACGATGCCGTCGAACAGATCGAGCTCGGGCACCTGGAGCACGTGCTCGACCGTGCCGAATTGCTCGCCTGACGTGGTCAGGACCGCCGTGCCCGGTTCCAGGGCCATGTAGGAAATGGGCCGTCCTTCGGTCACCGTGTCCTCCTTCTTGTCGTCGTCTGTTCTGTCCGAATGGTCAGGAAGTGGGCCCGACGAGTTCCTCACGGAGCTCGCGCTTGAGCACCTTGCCCTGAGGATTGCGGGGGAGTGGCTCGGAGCGGAACCAGATGTGGGTGGGGACCATGAAGCCGGCCAGGCGTTCCTTCACGTGGAGGGCCAGCTCGTCGGCCGTCACCTTGGCGCCCGGGCGCAGGACGACCACCGCGCCGACCTCCTCGCCGAGCGTCTCGTGGGGGACGCCGATCACGGCGCAGTCGGCCACGGCGGGGTGCTCGAAGAGGGCGGCCTCGACCTGGACGGAGTAGACGTTCTCGCCGCCCCGGATGATCATGTCCTTGGCCCGGTCGACGATGTAGATGTAGTTCTCGTCGTCGAGGCGCGCCACGTCGCCCGTGTGCAGCCACCCGCGTGAGAACGTCTTGGCCGTCTCCTCGGGACGGTTCCAATAGCCGCGCACGACGTTGGGCCCCTTGATCCAGAGTTCTCCCCGCACGTCGGGCCCGTGAGGCGCCGAGTCGTCGGGCTCGTCCTTCGCGTAGTCCTCGGGCAGCACGGCCACGTCGCAGACGGGGACGGGCGGCCCCACGCTCTCGGGCTTGCCGATGTAGTCGGCCCCCGAGTTCATGGAGGTGACCGACGACGTCTCGGTCAGGCCGTAGCCGTTGGACGGCTGACCCACGGGCCAGGCTTGGCGGATGCGGCGGACCAGGTCGGGCGGGGCGGGTGCCCCACCGTAGGAGACGCCCCTGACCGAAGACGTGTCGTACTTGGAGAAGTTGGGTGAGTCGAGGACCTGCATGACCATGGCCGGCACGCCGCCGAAGGTGGCGATGCGCTCGCGCTCGATCAGCTCGAGGGCCCGCTCGGGGTCGAAGTGGTGCATCATGACCAGCTTGCCGCCCGCGGCGACGTTGGTGACCATGACCGAGTGGCACCCCGTGGCATGGAACAGCGGGACCGAGAGGAGGAAGGCGGGCTGGTTCTGCTGGTCGGTCGTCGCCGGCTGCTCGCCGGACCCGTCCTCTTCACCCAGCGCGGAGGCGCCGTAGCGCACGGAGCCCCGGGTGTTGATGAAGAAGAGGCTCATGAGGTTGGTGCACATGTTGCGATGGGTGCCGACGGCTCCCTTGGGCCGCCCGGTGGTGCCCGACGTGTAGAAGATGGTGGCGTCGTCCTCCGGATCGATGGTGACGTCGGGAGGCGAGGCGGCCTCATCCACGTCTCCGAGCGCGAGCGGGAAGGGCCATTCGGGAACCTGGGCGTCTCCTGCCGGGGGCTCGTATACGGCCAGCGGCGCCTCGGTCGGCGTGCGGTGCTCGTCGGCGACGATGACCGCCTTGAGATCTTCGAGCCCGCCGAGGACGGACCGGATGCGCTGGGCTCGCTCGGAGTCGACGAAGGCCACCTTGGAGCCCGAGTCCTCGAGTCCGTAGCGCAGCTCCTCGCCGCTCCACCACGCGTTGAGGGGCACCACGATGGCGCCGAGCAGGCTGGCGGCCCAGAAGGCCATGATCCACTCGGGCAGGTTGCGCATGATGATGGCGACCCGGTCGCCCTGCTCGACGCCGAAGGTGGTGCGCAGACGGTGGGCCAGGGTGCAGGCGATGCGGTAGTGCTCGGCGAACGTGGTGCGCTCGTCCTCGTAGACCAGGAACGTCTTGTCGCCGTGCGCCAGCGACATGTCGAACACGACGCGCAGACTGGCCGGCGCGTTCTTCCACGTGCGGGTGGGGACGCCGCGGATGTCGCGCTCCTCCATCTCGAAGATCTGACCCGGCGCGGTCAGCGTGGCATTGGCCTCGGCGATGGACATGCTGGGCACGTCGCTCGGCATCACGAACTCTCCTTCTCGGGTACGGCGGCGGCTGTCGCGTCGTCTGGGGCCGGCGCGGTGGACTTGGGTGGCGGCGCGGCGCCGTTGGTGAAGAAGGCGTCGCGGTAATAGGCGAGCTCCTCGACGCTCTCGCGGATGTCCTGGAGGGCGCGGTGGCCGCCCTTCTTGGACGGGGCGGCCTTGTAGACCTCGGGGCGCCAGCGCCGGCACAGCTCCTTGATGGTCGAGACGTCGACCGAGCGGTAGTGGAGATAGTCCTCGATCTCGGGGAGCTGGGTGGCCAGGAAACGGCGGTCGGTTCCGATGGAGTTGCCGGCCAGGGGAACCGTGCGGGCCTCGGGGATGTGGCGCCGGAGGAACTCGAGGGTCTGGGCCCCGGCGTCGGCCAGGCTGAGAGTGGAGCGCTCGATGTCGGCCAGGAGGCCCGAGCGGGTGTGCATGTTCAGGACGAACTCATCCATCTCGGCCAGCTGCTCGGGCGAGGCATGGACGACCAGGTCAGGACCTTCCTCGACGATGGTCAGGTCGTCGTCGGTGATGAGGGAGGCGATCTCGACGATGGTGTGGCGCGCCGGATCGAGCCCCGTCATTTCCAGATCGATCCAGGCCAGCATGCCGGCCGCATGCTACCGGCCGTCCTTCCCACGGGGCGGTGGCCGGAGCGGATACTGTCCTTCGATGCTGCGTGTCCCGCTGCAGCGGCTCGACGATGACCTGCCGGTTCCCGCCTACGCGCGGGAGGGGGATGCCGGGATCGACCTGATCGCCCGGACAGAGGCGGTCCTGGCCTGCGGGGGTGGCCGGGCCCTGCTGCCTACGGGGGTGGCGGTGGCCATTCCTCCTGGCTACGCCGGGTTCGTCCTGCCCAGGAGCGGGCTGGCCCTGCGGCACGGCATCACCTGTCTGAACGCACCGGGGCTGATTGACTCGGGGTACCGGGGTGAGCTGCAGGTGGTGCTGGTGAACACGGATCCCGAGGAGGACTACAAGGTCGCACGAGGCGATCGCATCGCCCAGTTGGTGGTGATGCGGGTGGAACAGGTCGGGTTCGACCTGGTGGACCGCGAAGGTTTGGGTCAGGCAGAACGCGGTGTCGGCGGGTTCGGCCATACCGGTACGTGAGCCGAACAGAGAGGTCGGGTAGTGGAATGGTGATGCGCCCACTCGAGGGCATGGATGCGGCATTCCTGTCGCTCGAGACGCCGACGACACCGATGCACGTGGGGATCGTGCTGCTCCTCGACCCGCCGGAGGGACGGCGCTCGCTGTTCTCGCCCTCGACCAGGTACACACAGATCCGCAGGGTGATCGAGCAGCGGTTGCACCTGGTGGAGCCCATGCGCCAGCGGGCCATGCGGGTCCCGTTCGGGCTGCACCACCCGGTCTGGGTGGACGACCCCGACTTCGAACTGGACGACCACTTCACCCGGGCCAGCCTGCCCTCGCCCGGCGGCAAGGCCGAACTGGATGCCTTCGTGGCATCGGTGATGAGCCGCCAGCTCGACCCCGACCGGCCGCTCTGGGAGATGTGCGTCGTGGAGGGTCTCACCGGGGGGCGGTCGGCGCTCATCGCCAAGATCCACCACGCCATTCTCGACGGGGTGAGCGGCGCCTCGGTGCTGGCCGCCTTCATGGACCTCAACCCGCGCTCGAGGGTGGTCCCGTTGCCGCCGGAGTGGAATCCGGCCCCGCTGCCCTCGAACCTCCAGCTGCTGCGGCACGCGGCGACGGCGCTGACCCATCAGCCGGGCGCCACCCTCAAGACGTTGCAGGCGGGCATCGAGGCGGTGGCCGACCTCGGCATGAACAACCGGGAGCTGGTCGGGCGGGGCGAGCAACCACCGCCGGGCTTCTTCGGCGGCCCGCGCACGTCGTTCAACGGTGCGGTCTCCAACCGCAAGCGATTCTGCTCCCTCTCGGTGCCGCTCGAAGACGTGAAGCTGGTGGGCCGGGCCTTCGAGGCGACCGTCAACGACGTGCTGCTGGCGTGCGTGTCGGGGGCGCTGCGCCGGCTCCTCGAGGTCCGGGGAGAGGAGGTGGACCGTCCGCTGATCGCCATGGTGCCGGTGTCGACCCGGGCCGAAGGGGCGGAGGAGGACCTGGGGAACCAGGTCTCGGGAATGCTGGTGTCGCTGGCCAGTGACATCGACGACCCGGTGCGGCGCCTCGACGCGATCTCGGAGTCGGCGCGGGTGGCCAAGGACCAGGAGAAGCTTCACCACGGACGTTTCGTGAGCGACCTGGCCCAGGTGGCGGTGCCCGCTGTGGCAGCCCGGGTGGCGCGGACCGTCGCCGGTACGCGGCTCTTCGACAAGATGCGCCCGCCGGCCAATGTGACGGTCTCGAGCGTCCGGGGGCCCGATTTCGCAATGTTCTGTGCCGGGAGCCGGGTGGTCGACGTGTACCCGGTCGGACCGATGGCCGAGGGGATCGGGATGAATGTGACCGTGTTCTCGTATCTCGACCGGGTGTGCTTCGGCGCGCTGGCCTGCAGGAGGCTCGTGCCCGACCTGGAGCAGATGGCGGACTACCTGGACGAAGCGCTGGCCGAGCTGGTGGTGGGTGCGCTCGACCTCCAGGCGGCGACGGCCTGAGCCCGGCCGGCGTCGTAATGGATCGACTTCGGTGCAGCCTGCGCGCATGCGCGAGTGCGATCAAGGACCCGGCAGAGCGATCTCGCCGCTCTGGGCGTGTGCGAGCTCCCGATAATGGCTACGCCAAATGAGCTTGTAGACACGGCTCCAGCGCGGAATGGATCGAAGGCCGGGGATGAATGGCAACAGGATCAGGCCGGCGGAGAGCACCATCATGATGGCCCACACCTCGAGATCGCCGTTCGAGGACGAGTTCATGGGCGGTACCTGGTACCACATCGTGTAGAGCCATAACCAGGCTTGCCCGGGGTAGTTCCCCGTTTCGTTCATCATGCCCCATTGATCACCTGAGAGATGCTGCGCCGTCGCCTGATTGTCCAGGTACGTTCCGTCGGCGAGGAAGAGGAGGGGCTTCGTGTAGTCGGTGCTGTAGAACTGACCGCCGCTGAGGAGCGCTGTATCGAGAGCGCCGCTTTGCGCCATTCTCGTGAGCGATCCCATCATGAATCCCACGGGTCCAGAGCGGCCTCGTGGCACCACGAGTCGGCCGTTGACTTCCTTGGCACGGGCTACGGCGTGCCCGTAGGCGTCCGTCCAGGCTGTCTGTTGTGCCGAAGATGCCTGCTCGTACACATCCACGGCCCGCCGCACCGCTGGACTCGGCAGGCTGCCGAGCGGCGCGAGGACGAAGTCCTTCGCGGTGTCGATCGGTTGGTGCACGCCGATCCAGGTCGCGGGCTCAAAGAAGCCGATGTGCTGCGCCGCGCCGGGGGTGTTGTTGTAGGGGGGTCCGTAGGTGGCGACCCCGCTGGAACCGTCCAGTTCGGTGATCGCCGTTTGCGCAAAGTCGACCGGGTCCGACGATGCCCACGTCTTGAGGTTGATGGCCGTCTCGTCGGGCGACGAGAACACGATCGCAAGCACGGCGATGAGTGCGGCAACGGCGAGGAAGGCGACGAACGCTTCGCGGAGAATGTCGTAGGGAACGTAACGACCGGTCCACTCGTGGACGTCGCGATCCGGATTGAAGCGGCGCCGACTGGGAGAGGGAGTCATACCCACTCCTCAGCCTCCGTGGTCGGTCGACGCGAGTCCTCACCGTCAGCGACCGGAGCAAACGGCGGCACGATACCCCGACGTCGCACCAGTAAGACGTGCAGTCCGGCGATGAGGACGACACCGATGGGGAGCAAGACGATGTGCCACATCAGCATCTGACCGAAGTTCAGGACATTCCAGACTGCGCCGGCGCCGGTGGCATTGATTCCGTCCTTGGCCTGCGTCGAAATCCATTGTGAGTCGAAGTTCTGCTGGGACAGGTAGCCGGTGAAGGCGGCAGCGACCGACACCAGGAAAGAGATCACGCCGGTGGCCCATGTGAGCTTGCGATTGCCGCGCCATGCGGCCATGAAGAACTTGCCCCAAAGGTGGATGACCATGAAGAAGAAGAAGCACTCGACGCTCCAAAGGTGGAGGGAGTTCACAAAGTGCCCGACAGAGGAGTGGTGCCACCAATCCGGACCCATGACGGCCAGGACGCACCCGGTCACGATGACCCAGGCGAGGCTCACCACGGTGAGCACGCCGAAGACGTAGATCCACGACGCCATGTACGCGGGCTGGCGGTCGGGCAGCAGCCGCTCCGGGGGAAACGCGGACTCGGCGGCGCGTCGCGTCCGTGCCGTCCACTGTTGGGAAACGTCGTCCCTGCTCTCGAGGTCGCTGGGCGTCTCGACCGTCATCGATCATCTCCGTTTTTGCGACGCGGGAAGGGGAGTGCGATGGCGAGCACGAAGACCACGACCATCAAGAGGATGACAATCAGGTTCGCAACCGAAATCTGGACGAATCCCCAGTGGATGTAGTGGCCTGGATGGTCGAGATTGACCAGCGAGGCGAGGACGCCATAAATCTGCATGGGGCGATTGTCCGCCGACCGAGGGCGCGACGCCTAGGGACCTTGGTCCTCTCGGCGTAGGACCTGCCTCTCAGAATCTGTTCAGGTCTACCTCGTTTGGGCGCGCCAGCAGAAGGCCCGCATTGGCACCTCGATGTGGTCACCCTGTGCCAGTTCAGGGTGCGTGTCGAGGTAGCGGCGCATGCCGGCGAGATGGGCCGCCTTGGCCTCGTCCTCCATGACGATCACGGCACTGTAGGTGGCGGCGAGACCGATGAGCTCGTCCTTGGTCATGGTCCGGCTCCAGGTGAAGAGCTTGGTTTCGGGATCGATGAACCACTCCCGGAGGGTCAGCTCGTCGACGTGATGACGGTGCCGTCGGCGGCGGTCGATCTGGGACTTGTCCTCGGGCTCGAGATCGACGCCGCCGGCCCAGAGGTCGCGCATCCAGTCGATGGAGCGGTTCGTCCCGTTCCAGACCAGCGCGAGCCGCCCGCCGGGTCGCAGGACCCGAGCCACCTCGGGGATGGCTCGTTCCTCGTCGACCCAGTGCCAGGCCGACTGGGCGGTGACGACGTCATAGGAGCCGTCGGCTGCGGGGAGCTCCTCGGCTTGGCCCTCGAGCACCTCGACGCCCCGTACCTGCGACGAGAGCACGGCGCGCATACGGGCATCGGGTTCGATCGCGGTCACGTGGGGAACGCGCTCGGCCAGCTTGCGGGTGAAGAGACCGGTGCCGGCGCCGATCTCGAGGGCGTCGGTGGCGCCGACGGGAAGCAGCCAGTCCAGCGCCTCGTCGGGCGGTTCGGAACGAAGCCGGTCGTAGTCGCCGGCGACCGCTCCGAACGACTTGGAGAGGACGGCCGTGATCTCGTCCTGCTTCATCAGGCCAAATCTACCGAGAACTCCCCGCCGGTCGCCCGTAGAGGCGACCTCGCTCAGGCCGAAAACGCAGGTGAGGACGCTACTCAGCGGGCTTTTGACTCCTCAGGTGGCGCGATAGAGTGATCTCCCAACGCGGAAGTGGCGCAGCGGTAGCGCATCACCTTGCCAAGGTGAGGGTCGCGGGTTCGAATCCCGTCTTCCGCTCCATTTTAGCAGGTCAGAGGCAGTTTCTCAGCCTGTCGGGCTGTCCGGATTCTGGCGGATGGCCCACCTTGGCCAGACCGCTCACGAACACCGATGAGCACTCTCGAGTTGGCTGGCCTGTCAATCCTGGCGATGCAGGAAGCCGTGGAGGCTCGCCTGGGTGAGTTCCTCGACGATCATCTTCCGCGATGGCGGCTTTGATCCGAAGTAGGTGGAACGCAAAGCAGCCATGCCGGCGATCATCGCCACGATTGAATGGGCGGCGAGTTCAGGACGGCCTGACTGCATTCCTCGGAGTTGGCGGCCTTCAGCGCTTATTCGTCCAAGTACGGCGAGGGCAGCGCTGACTTCAAGGATGCCGGTGTCAGCCATCTCCGTCTCGCTCAGAGATTCAGCCGACAGGAGTGTCACCAGAAGGCCCCGATGGTCCAAAAAGACGTCGTAGAGCTGTCCGACGAATTGTCGGGCCAGGTCCTCCTCGTCGGTGTCCTGGGGAACAACCGTCTCCCACGTTTGAGCGAAAGCATCGACGAAGCCGGTAAAGGGAGCAACAAGGGCTTCGCGAAACAGGGCTGCTTTGGAGCCGAAATTGCGGAACAGCAATTGTTCGGTGACGCCAGCTGCTCTGGCGATCTCGAGCGTCGTGGTGCTGCGGTAGTCCTGGCGGGCGAACAGGTCGCGCGCTGCCTCGAGAAGGAGCCGACGCGGCGTGCCTCGAGGCCGCCGCGTCACTGGTGCCGAAGCACCTGCCTTCTTCTTCGGGGCAGGCTGTTGGAGCATCCTCAACCCTTCCTCGTGCTCTGTTGAGCGTCTCGGTATAAGGTAGTGTCCACTATCTAAACGGTGGGCGCATCGATCGACCGGGGGGCCGAAATGGGTGCAGTGGTCATGCTGGGCACGCTATTCGGACTCATTGCAATCGTCTTCGCCGTGGTGCTCATCTGGGATCCCGATGCTCGCCGCACCTCGAGGGACCGCGACCAATGACCAGCGGCCTCACGCCTCAGATGAAAGCATCCATCGCGTTCGCCTGGATTGGAGGGTCTGCGTTCCTCCTTGTTGCCATCTATCTGACCATTCGCCGTCGCCGACTGCACCCGCTGCTGCTTGTCTGCATCGCTGCTATCTCGATCTCGTGGATCGAGGCTCCCTACGACTGGGCCGTGTACGCGGAGTTCGCACCCGGCATCCCTCGCATGCCGTCGTGGTGGCCTTTGGACATGACATGGGGTGGCTTGCCGGCTTCGGTGCCCGTCGGCTACATCTCCTACTTTGCGACGCCCGCCGTTGCCGGCGCTGCGCTCGGCCGTTGGTTGAGCTCGAAGTTTCAGTGGCGTCTGCCAACGACCCTTCTTTGCGTTGGGCTGGTCGTAGGGTTCGTGTGGGCCGTCTTCTTCAATGGCTTCCTGGGCGCGTGGACCGGAATCTTCTACTACGGCCGCGTTATCCCCGGGCTTGCTCTGAGACAGGGGACCAAGCACCAGTACCCGCTCTACGACGCCCTCGCCATGGGGGTGATGGTGATGGTCTTTGCCTACATCCTCGGAAGAACGGATGCCGATGGACGAACCGTTATAGAGCGGTGGGCCGAATCGAAATCACCTAGCCGACTTCTCTCGAACGTCTTGTCCGTCTTCGGAGTGATCGTCATCGCCAATCTTCTTTACGGCGCCGTCTTCGCTCCCCACCTGACATCAAAGTTGGAGGGTTGGGAGACCGCTGGTCCCACCGCGAACCTGTTCCCAGGCGTACCGAATCAACCCCTTTACGGGACGGCGCATGGCCGACAGCAAACACTTCGTGAGTTTCGAACACTTGCAAGAGTCGAGGCGACGACGATGCGTCCGCAACTGAACGACAGAGTTCGACCCGCAAACTCGGCGGTCTCAGGTCGAAGAGGGAGATAGTTGTGTCCTACGAAAGCAGCGCGGAGCCGATCAAATTGGGTTACCTCTTCGATTTCCTGCTTCCCGATGGCTATCCCGAAGAGAAGCGGATGGACCTTACGCGGCCTTTCGAGCTGGTCTTTCGCAAGGCCCACGAGAGCGGGCTCCTCGATCGACCCGTAGAGATCATCTTCCGCGAAGTCGAGGGATTACCAAAGGGGAGCGCCAAAGCTGTCATCGACGCGTATGGCGAACTCGTCGACGAGGGCTGTCTTGCCGTCTTTGGGCCAGCGATCACAGACAACGCCGTGCCCACACGGGAGGCTATTGAGTCGAGGTTTCATGTTCCCGCTATCTCGGTCACGGGTTCGGAAGAGTGGCTGGGGGAATGGACTTTTTGCCTCCCACAGGGTTCGATGACCGACGAGCCCATCTTCTGGGCACAACTGCTGGCAAAAGGCGGCCATGTGACAGTGGGTTGCCTGGTCGAACAGTCTCTGATCGGCGAGTCGTACATTCGCAACTTCCGCAAGGCGTGTGCCGCCCAAGACATCAGGGTCGTCGCAGAAGAGTGGATCGCCCAGACCGCTCAGGACGTGACCGGAGCCGTCCGAAAACTCCACGAAGCGAGGCCCGACGCGATCGTCCATTGCGGTTTCGGCTTCGGCGTCCTCCTTGTCAACCCCGCCCTGGCGGCCATCGGATGGGATCCACCGAGGTTCATGGGAACGGCATTCCAAAACGCTTGGATCAATGAACGCATCTGGAATGCCGTTCTGCATTGGACCGGCATCGACCAATACGATCCGGATAATCCGGTCGGACAGCAGTTCCTGGACGAGTTCGAGGCCGCTTATGACAGGCGTCCCGAGTATTGCGTCCCCGTGGTCAACCGCGACCTTGCCACCGTCCTCACGCAGGCCTTCACCGATGCACATCCGCTGACGCCTCGCGGAGTCAAAGAGGCGCTCGAGCGCGTGAAGATGGTTCCTGCGGCCAGTGGCGCTCCCGGAACGTATCTCTCCTTCGGCAAATGGACTCGGCGCGGATGGATGGGAGCCGGGTACCTCGTTGCTCGGCAGCTCGACCCCGACGGCATCTCGGCACACCTGGTCGATCGATTCGGACAGCTGTGAGCTCCGTCTCGCCTGACGACGTCCCAGCCACAAGCCAGTGGTCGAGCGAGGAGTTCATGCGGACGGGACAACAACAGGTCTGGTATCGGATTGATTGGAGGAGAGATTGTTCCGCATAGCAAATGCCGTAACGGCCGTGATTGTGACTGCTTTGACCACCAGTCTTGTGGTGCTGTCATCGCAGCCAGCGTCAGCGGCGGGCGCTCCCCTTGATGTCACCTACATCTCGTCACTGACTGGACCCGGAGCTTCTGAATACGGCAACTCCCAGCAGGGCTGCGAGGCCCGCGTGGATCTGCAGAATGCCAAGGGCGGAGTCAACGGGCGAATGATCGACCTCTCTGTCGTCGACGATCAGACGAATCCGACCCTGACCTCCACGGCGGTGCAAGGAGCTGTCTCAAAGGGCGCGATCGGCATCGTCGCCAACTCGCCCTTGTTCTTTCTGGCTGCGAAGTACGCCCAGCAGGCAGGCATTCCGGTGACAGGCAATTCGTCTGACGGGCCCGAGTGGGGCGAGCGGCCGTATACGAACATGTTCGACGCCTTCCGCGGGAGCGAAAATCCAAAGATCCCGGTCAACAGTCTCTTTGGTGACTTCCTTAAAAAGGAAGGGGGAACCACTATCGGCGCCTACGGCTATGGGGTATCACCGTTGTCGGCGGACGCAGCGGTTGGTGCCGCCAGCTCGTTTCAACGGGCCGGGGGCAAACTTGGAGTGCTCGACTCAAGCGTCCCCTTTGGCAGTGTCAATTTCGGCACCGAGGCGCTCGTCGCCAAGGATCACCACGTGGACGCCGTGCTCCCGACGATGGACAACGACTCGAACTTCGCTCTCGTGGCTGCAATGCGACAAGCCGGCGTGAAACTTAAGTCCGTTCTGTTCACGGTGGGCTATCAACCCGACGTCATCAATTCACCTGCATGGCCGAGCCTTCAGGGTGACTACTTCCTGTCGCTTGTCCGACCCCTCTCGCTCCCAAACGCGGGAACCGAACAGATGCAGGTGGCTCTCATGAAATACGCTCACTTCACGAAGACAGAGTTCCCTGCGTTTGGCCAAGATCTGTCGTGGTTGGGTTGTGATCTCATGATCAAAGGCCTTGAGTTGGCCGGACCCAATCCCACGCGTACCGGCGTGATCAAAGCACTGCGAGGCGTGAAGTCGTACAACGGGAACGGTCTGCTCCCCGTCACGATCGACTATTCGACCGTCTTTGGGCACGACCTTCCGCAGTGTGGCTGGATACTCAAGGCGCACAAATCAGGTTTCGTTCCGGTGTCGTCCAAACCCTTCTGTGGGACCGACTACAAGGGCACCAGCACGCGGACAGGCTCGTAGGGGAGTGAGGATTGTGACGGTGTTGGGTGTGGCAGGGCAGCGAACTCGATGTTCGCTGCGGGGGCCAGCGCCACGGGCCGCTCAGGCTTCGTAGTAGACCGCGCTACTACAGGGACGTATTCCGCAGCATCAAGTGGACGATTCGTGGACGGAGCCGTACGTCAGCGGTTTACGGAGAACTAGTTAGACGAATCGAATCACCTTGCCAAGGTGAGGGTCGCGGGTTCGAATCCCGTCTTCCGCTCTTAGATGGCCTGCTGGCGGCAGTCCAACTGGTCGATCGCCTCAGTTCGTCGACAAGGACAGCGACTGTGCCTGCAGACGATCGTCCTCGATCAACAGGTCCTCGAAGAACGCGCCGAAGTCGCGTGTTGGATGTCTGATTTGGATCTCTAGCATCCAGCGTAATTCGGAGGGGCGGAAATCCACTCTGTCAAGGGTGCCGTCGTAGTGGGTATCGTGTGGGAACTCTGAAAGGCGGTGTCCGGTCAACTCGAGGTTCAGTTGCCAGCCAAGCTGTTTCGCGGTCTCCTCGGCAAACTGATACAAAGCCATGCCGGTCAAATCGTCGTGCAACCAACGATGACGCGTCGCTGCCCAGATCGATTTGACATCCTCGGCTGCCTTCGTCATCTCTGGATCGTCACCCACAACGAACGTGTCTCCGGCATCGCCTTCGCATCCCTCATAGATTGGGCCGACATCGAGGAAGAAGATGTCGTCATCACCCAGTACCACCCCGGGTGTGGATGGGTCCTCGAAGTTCTTAGTGGTGTTTTGGCCGAAGCGCACCAAGATTTTGTGCCATCCCTTGCGCAGACCAGCATCGCGTAGCACTGTGGCTGCAAGCGTCCGCCCGGTCTCCTCGGACATCCCAGACGTGATTCCGCCGGCAATTTCCCTTAGCGCACCCCTGGTCCTGGTCCGCACATCGAGGATCTGGAGCGGGAGAACCTCCTGTGCAATTCCCTCAAGCTTTCCGCGACTGCTGGCGGAGTATTGCGGGGTTGGGCCCATTTCAGGACCACCGATCTCCCTCCGTTAGCGAAGGGACCCAGCTCAACTTGAACTGCGTCCAACGTACACCTTGAAAGCGACAAATTCTCGGGCCTCTGCTCTTCCGAACACTCCGAGAACTTTGTTGATTGCCGGTTCTCCACCAACCAGAGTCGGGCCGAAGGCCTTGGTTCCATTGGGGCTACTAAGCCGGGATCAGCTCCGAAGTCGACCTCCGCGACATGGGGCACCCTGGCTGACCTTGAGCCCGATTAGTAGAGCGCTCTACTACAGGGGCGGATGCAGTGGGTGGGCTGGAAACTGGGTAGACGGTCTCCCACGTCAGGGCACCTACCGGACCCAAATGGACGAAGACGACCACCTTTTTTGCCAAGGTGAGGGTCGCGAGTTCGAATCCCTTCTTCCGCTCCAAAAAGTCGTGCCAGGCGGGAGCCGCAGCTCAGAGCCCAAAGTAGTGGCTCTTCGGATTCTGCGCGTTCTGGTTATCTTGTCGGGTTCCCGCGAGCCAGGCGCGTTATCTATCGACCGGGACTCGCGGTTCTTTGAGTCGGGCGGATGCGCGGCCCAATCGGCTGATGAATTGCAAGAGCCGGTCCCGAGCGGCCGCGGCGGACGCGGTAAGGCCCTGCCTGCCGGTCACATCCCAATGGCCTAGAACCACCGGCCGGAGGATGGAGTCATGGTGCACACCTAGGTCGTAGATTCCGGCTCGGGCAATTGCCTTTGCATGCTGAGCAAAGTCCGGTATCCCAGTACCCGGCATCTCGAATGTCAGCACCTGACGCTTGATGGCTTCCATCATCCCCGAAGGATCGATCTCCAGTGCAGCAGACACCAGGTCTCGGTAGAAAAGGTAGTGGAGGTTCTCATCTGCCGCCACGCGTTTCATGACCGCGTTGCCCTCAGCATCGGGCAATGCCTTGCCGGTGTTGTGGTGAGCGATTCGAGTCGCCAACTCCTGGAGGGCGAGATAGACGAACGCGTCGGCGATCGTCACCGCCTGAGGTGAAACGCCGCCAGTGACTTGGGCCATCCGGGCTCGCTCCAGATTTACCGGATCGATGTGCCCGCTCATGATCAAGTAGTCCCTCAGGACGATCGAGTGCCGCCCCTCCTCGGCTGTCCACCGCCGGGTCCAATAGCCCCAGGCGCCGTCCCGGCCGAACAGGGCATCGATTGAGGCGAAGTAGTAGGGCAGGTTATCCTCGGTCAGTACGTTGACGAACACGGCACTGGCCACACCGTCAGGTAGGGGTTCGGCCGACCCCACCACCGGTGGTGTACGCCATTCCACTAGGTCATGGGGAAACCATTCTTTGGCGAGACCCAGATGGCGGTCGACCAAGTGCTCGGCGGTGGGCAAGAGTTCGGCGAGCAGTGTCGCGTGCATCCATATCTGCCCCAGTTCCTCTAGCGGTAACCACCCGCTTGATAGTAGAGCGCTCTACTACAGGGGTGAACGAGCTGGACGAGATGGAAACGGGGTGGACGGAACAGCATGAAACGGAAGTAGCGCCAACCATGCAGACGAAAACCGCCACCTTGCCAAGGTGAGGGTCGCGGGTTCGAATCCCGTCTTCCGCTCCATCGTAGCAGGTCAGAGGGCATTTTTCTACCCCGGCGGGCTGGCGATCGTCGGCGTGGCGATGCCGCATTCGTATGGGCCGGCCACCTCCTAGAGACCAGCGGAGTCGTGACGTACGAGACCCGTTCCTGGCGGGGCGCGTGGGCACGGCATCTTGACGACGCTCGTCTTCGGCCGGATGGAGGTTCCGCGGGAAGCGTTGCCGTCCGCTGCATCATGCTGGTGCAAACCCAGGGTCCCGGAGAGTCCAGCGAGGAGCACGATGCCGGCACGCCGACGCAGACCAGATGATGATTCAGCGACACGAACGGCACTTCTTGATGCTGCAGAGGCACTCATGCTCGAGGAGGGTTACGCGGCCGTCAGCTCCCGGCGGATTGCCAGCAGAGCGGGACTTCCCAACGCTATTCACTACTACTTCGAGACCATGGACGAATTGTTCATAGAGCTATTCCGGCGGGGTGCCACTCGGAGTTTGGCGCAGCAAGAGGAGGCGCTTGCATCGCCGCAGCCGCTGTGGGCGTTCTGGGATCTCCTGCGCGACCGTCCGAACGGCGACCTCAATACGGAGTTCGTCGCCTTGGCCAATCACCGCAAGGCGATCCGATTCGAGATCGCCGAATCGTCTCGCACCTTCCGGCGCGCGCAACTCGTCGCGCTCGCTGACGTGATTGAGGCGTCGAGCTCGATCAATGGCTCCCGATCGACGGAGGCGATCGTTCTCCTCCTCAGCGCCGTTTCTCGTTTTCTCACCACCGAGAATGCGTTCGAGCTGCACATTGGCCATGCCGAAGTCATAGAGCTTGTCGAGGACTGCATCCGTGACATAGAGGGCGAGCGGCAGGGCCAACAAAGGTCCTGAGCGAAGCACAAATTCCCAGGTCAACTTGGTGTATCCGGCCTTGTTTCATGCCCGAGAACGGCTCATTCGGTTGAATTTCGTCACTTGACGAAATAGCGTGTGGACGGGCGTCAGGGGGTTGTCTTGCACGGGTAGGCACCGCGGTGATCGGGTGGGGTAGGGAGAGGAGCGGGGAATGGTGACTCGCGAGGAGAACGAACTGATCACTCGTGTCGAGGGTGACGCTCCGATGGGAGATCTCATCCGCCAGAACAGCTGGATCCCGTTTGCCCTCTCGGACAACCTCGTCATTGGACAGGCACCGACACCGGTTCGCCTCCTGGGTGAGAACTTTGTTTCGTGGCGCGCTCCCGACGGCCGCGTTGGTTTTCTCGCCGAAGGGTGCCCCCACCGCCAGGCCTCATTGCTCCTGGCGCACGTCGAGGGAAACGGCCTTCGTTGCATCTATCACGGATGGAAGACCGACGTGTCGGGAGTCGTCGTTGAGGCACCGACGCAAGTCGTCCGGCACGACCGGTTCTGCGCCAGCATCAACGTGACCCACTTCCCGGTCCACGAAGCAGGAAACATCGCATGGGTGTGGCTCGGAAGCCCAGAACCGCCTCCGTTCCCAGACCTGCCCTTCACGGTTGAACATGGGAACAAGACGGCGGTGACCTTCTCGAACCTGCCCGTCAACTGGCTCCAGGCACTCGAAGGAGGCTTGGATTCTGTGCATGCTGGGATACTGCATCAGAGCTGGACTGGCAACGTCATCAGAGAGAAAAGCGATTCGATGGACGAGGAAAAGGCGACAGTCGCCTTCACAAAGATCCCGACCTATGAGGTCGGTGATGCCTCTTTCGGGATGCGAGCCGCCTCGTTGCGCAAGCAGGATGACGGAAAGACCTACGCCAGGGTGACCAACTTTTTCTTTCCGCTTGTGGTCGTTGCGGCGACCGGCTTTGTGGACAGATATCACGTCTTCGCTTTCGCTCCGGTCGACGACACCAACCACCTCTTGTTCTTCGGGAGCTACGGCACTGCACCCGTGTCACAGAAAGACTTTGGCGCCGTCCGAGAGGATTTTGACCCCGATCCGCTCAACTTCTCGACCGTCATCGGTGACCGATCCAACCGCTGGGGTCAGGATCGTACCTTGATGGACGCCGGCCACCACTCCGGTTTTGACCGCAGCGTGGTCGACGAGGACTCAGTGGTGCAGGTGAGCATGGGACCGATCGTCGACCGGTCCAAGGACAATCTCTCGGGAAGTGACGGTGCTGTTGCTCATGCCCGCCTGCTCCTGCTCGACGTCCTTGCCGCCTTCGAGAAGGGGGAACTCCCTCCGGGCAGCGCCCGGGGCCGGGAGACCGTTCGCATCCCAGATCCGTACGACGCCGTGCTCGGTCCTGACGAGTCTTGGCGTGATCTCCAGCCCGAGTGGTGAGAAGGCCGCGAGACCGCAGCGATTCGTGACGGGCCACGATGCCCCGAAGGGCCGAGGAAGACGGAACGACAGGAGTGTAATTCACCATGGGGGTATGGCAATGAAACGAGCTCGGCGGTCGTCAGAGCCGCAACACGTTAAATGGGTCAGCCATCGTGTTGGCCGCCTCTCGTGAGCGCGATCGCTGTCACGCCGACGACGAAGATGATTGGCGCTGAGGTTACCGGCATTGAATTGGGTGATTTCTTGAAGGACGAGCTGATCGTCATCACCATCATGGATGCGCTGGAGGCAAATGGGGTCCTGGTGTTCCGTGAACTCGATCTTGATCCCGAGACGCAGGTTGCGTTCTGCCGGCGAATCGGAGAGCTCGACTATTCAGGGGGCCATCATCCTGTCCCTGGCATCTATCGAGTAACTCGCGATGCCGCCAAGAACGCAGCGGCGGAATATCTCAAGGGAACGTTCCATTGGCACATTGACGGCTGCACGCCTCTCCACGGCGAGCCACCTCAGAGAGCGACGCTTCTCAGTGCCAAAGCGGTGGCTGAGTCAGGCGGCGAAACCGAGTTCGCCAGCACCTACGTCGCCTACGACGCACTCACCGATGACGAGAAAGAGCGGTTTTCCTCGTTGAGAGTCCTCCATTCTCTCGAAGCGTCGCAGCGGCTGGTCTATCCAGATCCAACGCCCGAACAGGTAGAGGGTTGGCGCGCGAGGCCGACGTCCGTCCACCCCTTGGTCTGGACGCATCGATCCGGGCGCAAGTCGCTACTCCTCAGCGCCCATGCGGATCACATCGTGGACATGGACGCCTGCGAGAGCCGAGCCTTGCTCGACGAATTGATGGACCGAGCCACACAGGAAGAGCTCGTGTATCGGCACCTATGGTCAGTCGGAGACACGGTCATCTGGGACAACACCGGCGTGATGCACCGCGCCACTCCATATCCCGCTGGTTCTCCTCGCGAGATGCTTCGAACCACCATCTTCGGCAACGAACCAATTCAATAGGCGATAGCCGGACGGGCTGGTGAGCCAGAGTGGTCAACATCTCCGGTCGACACAACTTCTAAGCGGAGTTCGATCTCCCTCCGTTCCGATGAACTCCCCACTTGACCGAGCTTCAAAGCGGCGGTTGCTCGGAAGGGAGCACGTGCGTAAGGAAACGAGATTCGAAAACGAATGAGGAGAGAGATGCCTAGGGGTTACGTGATCATGACCGAGGTAATCCGCGACCCTGCGGGCATGGCTGCTCACGGGGCAGTCACCTATGACTCCCTGGTCGAGCACGGGGCCAAAATGCTTGTTGTCGATGCCGATTACGAAGTACGCGAGGGCACTTGGGAGGAGGGCAGCCGGCTCGCCATCATGGAGTTCGAGTCACCTGAAATCGCTCGGCACTGGTACGAATCCGAGGCGGGTCAGGAGGCGCACCGGCTCCGCGCCGCGGCGGCCGACTGCAACGTGATCATCGCGTCGGGCTTCGTTCCGAGGAATCCGGGCAACGAGCTTGCGGGTAGCCCGTCGTCGGCGGCTCGAGGGATGGACCGGTTCGTCCAATCTCCGCAATGGCAATCGGGAGGACCGACGGAGGGGTCGAATCTGCCGGCCGAAGCGCTGGGCGTCGCTCCAGGTCGAGGTCGAATGGCTGGTCGACGCGTCGTGCTTGTCGGCGGAGGCCAAACGGACTTTCAGGTCGAAAATCAGCCTGTTGGCAATGGTCGAGCTCTGGCGATGCTTCTCGCCCGCGAGGGGGCTCGCGTCGCCGTGGTGGATCGGGATGAGCAATCTGCCGACGACACGGTTGAGTTGATCCGGACGGAGGGGGGAGTGGCTGACACGTTGGTCGCCGACGTCTCCGAACCTGAGAGCATTGAAAGGATGATCGATGCCGCCCAGCATCGGCTCGGTGGCATCGACGGACTCGTCTACAACGTCGGCATCCCTGGACCAGTGGGCTTCGAGGAGAACACACCCGAGGCGTGGGACACGACGCTGGATGTGAACCTGCGTGGAGCGATGTTGACCGCTCGTGCCGCTCTACCGGCAATGGAGCCAGGTTCGTCGATCGTCTTCATCTCTTCGATCGGCGCCGTTCGAGGCATAGGGCGGATGATCGCGTACGACGCTTCCAAGGCCGGGCTCTCTGCCCTGGTTCGGGCCGCGGCGATCGCCCGGCAGGGTGACTCCGTAAGGGCGAACGTCGTAATGCTGGGGATGATCGACACCGGGATCGGCCGTGACGGCGACCGCAACATGCCGGGTCGAGAGAAGATTCCTGTTCCGCTGGGACGCCGAGGGACTGCCTGGGAGGTGGCCTATGCCTCCCTCTTCCTGCTCTCGCACGAATCCACGTTCATTACTGGCCAGACCTTGGCCGTCGACGGCGGCCGCACAACGTTGTCGTAGAGACCGGTTCCAGGCGTGGTTGTGAGGAGAAGGTCGCAAACAAAGGCTGATAAGCCCGTGAGGAGGAGCTCATGACATGTCCGCACTTGTAGGAACTGCTTCGGACGAGTCCCCCGAGATACTGGCCGTTGGTCGGACTGACGTCAGCACCATTTACACCTCGCTCTCCAAGCGGCACCCCGAGGGCTTCGACGCGGACTACCTCGAATGGCACTCGCTTGACCACCGGCCCGAGCAGCACCGATTGGCTCAACTGCGAGGCTCCTTCCGGATGGTATCTACCCCGGCCTGCCGAGCTGCACGAGCGGCGAGTAGTGAGCGCTACGACGAGGCCGACCACCTCCAGAGCTACTTCTTCACGGATCTTTCCGCCATGGACGGCTTCAACGAGTTAAGCATCGCACTCCGAAACGCTGGTCGGGCCCCGTACCTGCTGCCGCTCGTCGAACGTGGTGTCTACCGACTCGACGGGATTGCGGCCGCCCCTCGGATCAAGATCGGGGCCGATGTCTTGCTCTGGTGGTCTGTGAGGGGTGTCTACTTCATGATCGAACGAGGAATCGCCCCGGTTGCTGATCTCCTTGACGTGCCCGGCGTGGGGGGCGCCTGGTGGGGCGGAGCAGTGCCGCTCGAACCTCCCTTCACCACCCGGGATAACTCTGACCTTCACGTGAGCTACCTCTTCCTCGACGACGAACCCGCCGATGTGGCCGAGCGGCTTCGCCCTCGACTTGAGCGGCGCTGGTCCACGACGGGCAATGAACCACTTCTCGCCGCTCCCTTTCACAGCTTGATCGCCTACGAATGGGACCGGTACCTGCCTTGACTTCAGATGTGTTCCATTTCCGCGTCGAACCTCAGGGAGGGTAGGGAGATTGCCCTGGGTCCGGTGGCATTTCAGGCGCGTCCCACGAGGCGATCGACATGGTGATTGAAGGGCCGGTCACCACTCGAGATGCAGGAGCCGTCAAGAGGCGTCCGCCGTACGGCATGAACTGATCTCGTGCGTTAGTAGACCGCTCTACTACAGGGTCGAACGCAACGGACGATGTGGAGGCTGGGTGGACGGAATAGCACGATGGGGAGCCAGACCGACGGTAGAGACGACAGCCAGCACCGAGTCGTGGACACCATCAGGTATTCCCGTCCCCGTCACTGGGTCCTCCATTGTTGTCCGCGTCGTGGTCGCCCCCATCGTTCTGCGGAATGGGGTTCGATGGAGGAGCAGGCGGAGTCGTGGTAGGCGGCGTGGTTGTGGTTGGAGTCGTTGTGGGCGGTAGCGGCGGCGTAGTCGTGGCAGTGGTTGTAGGCGGCGTCGTTGTGGTGGGAGTCGTTGTGGGCGGCGTTCGCGGCACCGTCGTGGTCGGTAAAGCCTTCGGAGCCGCTGGCCTCGGTGTCGTGCCAATACCGGAAGCCGTCAGGATGACGGCGATTGTGGCAGCGACTACGGCGGCGCCGAAGGCTCCCACTATGACTCGCTTCCTCTTCATGGCACACTCCTCATGGACTTTTGTGTTGGGACCTGCGCACCGGCAATCACTAGTAATACGGTTGGCTGAGGGTGGAGATTGCTGGGCTCAGGAGATCCTGAAGGAAGCGACGGACTCTCTGAGCAACGGAAGAAAATGGGTCCAATCCGCACTTACCCCGGCCGCGACCACGACGCTGCTCGCATGCTGGCCCACGACAAAACACGCGATCTCTCTGTAGTGATTGTCGCCGACGCGGGTGAGGTAGTCATCGATCACGCATGACCCGGTGCCACCGCGGAACGCGAGGTCTCTGGCGGATGAATCCAAGTGAACGTCCCTATCGTCGTCTTCGCCGATGAGATGGACGCGGAAGCGGGCGAATCCCTTCAGCTGCTCGTCTCCTTCTCGTGGAGTGACGTTCACGTAAGCAAGAATCTTGCCGGTTCTTGATTCCACGTCTGCTGACGCCGACCCGCGATCTCCTGCAATCGGCATGAATGGTCGGGGATACGACAGCACGGCCGCGCCGGATTGCGTCGTCACACGGTGCCAAGTGGCGGGCGCGACTGCCGGTGAGAGCCAGCTGAATGAACCCGATTTCGGCCTGCCCTCCGAATGGGAACCGGCGGAGGCCAATTGCGGCGCCACCATCAGGGCCGTTACCGCTGACACGGCGGTGGCCATCGCCGTGACGAGGAGCCGACCCCGACCTGCTCGTGACACGAACTCGCCCCCGCAATCCGCGGTGCACCCTTGCTCCTCCTCCATTCGTACGCTGCGATTGCCTCGACTTCGTAGGGGCCGAGCAAATACGAACTTGTTCGAAGTCGCCACCAAGACAGATGGTCTTCGGATCTGGCCCGCAATAACACGACCAAACCACCCCGCCAACGAGTTGGCTCTCTCACCGGTCACGTTTGTGTGACCGGTGAGAGAACCGTTTTACAGCTCCGCGTGGTCAGGCCGCGCCGAAG
This sequence comes from uncultured Acidimicrobiaceae bacterium, assembly GCA_963809715.1. Classification (GTDB taxonomy): domain Bacteria; phylum Actinomycetota; class Acidimicrobiia; order Acidimicrobiales; family RAAP-2; genus Bog-473. Next base: position 111,065 of record CAWEKO010000002.1, read on the forward strand.
AACGCGGCATCGCCGTAGGAGAAGATCCCTCCGTCGGAAGCCACCAGCCAGTAGCCGCCCCCATCAGGGGTGGCGGCCATGCCGACGACCGGCTTGTTGAGGACCATGCCGCCCGTCGATCCCATGAACGCGGCATCGCCGTAGGAGAAGATCCCTCCGTCGGAAGCCACCAGCCAGTAGCCGCCCCCATCAGGGGTGGCGGCCATGCCGACGACCGGCTTGTTGAGGACCATGCCGCCCGTCGATCCCATGAACGCGGCATCGCCGTAGGAGAAGATCCCTCCGTCGGAAGCCACCAGCCAGTAGCCGCCCCCATCAGGGGTGGCGGCCATGCCGACGACCGGCTTGTTGAGGACCATGCCGCCCGTCGATCCCATGAACGCGGCATCGCCGTAGGAGAAGATCCCTCCGTCGGAAGCCACTTCCCAGTAGCCCTTCCCATCAGGGGTGGCGGCCATGCCGACGACCGGCTTGTTGAGGACCATGCCGCCCGTCGATCCCATGAACGCGGCATCGCCGTAGGAGAAGATCCCTCCGTCGGAAGCCACCAGCCAGTAGCCGCTCCCCATCAGGGGTGGCGGCCATGCCGACGACCGGCTTGTTGAGGACCATGCCGCCCGTCGATCCCATGAACGCGGCATCGCCGTAGGAGAAGATCCCTCCGTCGGAAGCCACTTCCCAGTAGCCCTTCCCATCAGGGGTGGCGGCCATGCCGACGACCGGCTTGTTGAGGGAAGCCAGGGTTGGGGACGCCGCGACGGTCACCACGTGGAACGTGCCACCGAAGGCGACGATGCCGTCACCATTGGCATCCGTCGGGGAGTGGTCGTTGACAAACGTGTAGAGAGGAGCACCCTGGAAAGTCACGGCCGATCCGTTGGCGTTCGAGGTTGTGCCAAGTCCGCTGACGCCGGGCGGTCCAGTGACCGGGGTCCCCGAAGCAACGGTGAGAGGTGGCCACGCTGCAGCGCACGCTCCCGTGCACAGAACTGGCTGGCCATTGTTCATCAGGGTGTACAGGGTCATGCCCGAACTGTCGGCCAAGATCGTGCCGAATGTCGGGTTGCTCTTGGCGGTCACCACTGTCGCACCCGGGGTTGGGGACGTGGCGCCCGCCGTCGCGACAGAAACAGACAGCACGCTCGCAGCGATGACGATGAGCCCGGAGAGCACCCCCACCATCGCGGTGCGCCACCGATTCCATCGGGACTGGAGTCGAGACTCCAACCGGGCAGACTGATTTTGATGTGTCACTTATAAGCCTCCGAGGGTCGGGAAAATGGTCAGACGCTAGGTAAACGATCACGGTCAGCTGAGAGATTGGTGGTTTTTGAGATTGGTTTGTCTTGCTGCGCTCCTCGATCAGTGGTTCGCCCGAGGTCGGTCAACATGGTCTCCGACCACGGTTCGAAATCTCACATCGATCGTCGAACGCCACCTCAAGCCTGGTCTCGGTGACATCTCGGTGGGCGACCCACGATTGCAATCGTGGATGAGTTCCACGAAGACCTGCGCTTGGGGATCGAATTGATGGCAAACCGCTGGCGGTTGGCACCGCACGACGTATCCACTCTGCGCTCCATGACCGCACTGGCCGAAGCGCAACGATCGTCCTGGGTCTTCGAGAACGTCGCTGACCACGCAACGCCACCCAGAGATGAACATGATCGCACTCTCCGCCCCCCCAGGGTGCCGGCCATTCGAGGTCTGTCCGCGGTAGCCGCAGCCGATGACTGGTCGCCGACGGGGATCATCAAGACAAGGTTCGCTGTTAGTAGATCGCTCTACAACAGGGGTCGAATTCGGGCGGAAGGGGTGGATATTCCGGAGACCAGCTCAGAGGACTCGCTTGGACGTCGTGGACGAACTCAAACACCTTGCCAAGGTGAGGGTCGCGGGTTCGAATCCCGTCTTCCGCTCTCGAAATGTCGGCTCTTCGGATTGTGGCGGGGTCATGCCCCTGACCAGGATCACCCTGAGCGCGACGAAGGTGCTTCAAGCTTGAGGTGTGACCCAACATGCAAGAAGCAACTTCGTTCTTCGCGACCATAGCGAGATCCTCGGGGCCCTCGTGGGCCTCAAAGACGTGGTCGTCCTGCACTACGAACGACGTGGGCCCGACGTTGAGTTGGCGATCGAGCAGCTGATTCGCCAGCCGGTGCGCTGCCCGAGCTGTGCGGAGCCGGCCCAGGTCAAGGAGCGTCCGGTCGTGACCTACATCGACCTGCCCGTCTAGGGCACCCCGATGCGTCTGGGCTGGAAGAAGCACCGGATGCGCTGCGTGAACGCACGCTGCGCGAAGCGTTTCTTCGTGCTGCGCGATCACCGCATCGCGGCCAAGAACTGCCTGCTGACCACACGGGCGGCCAAGGGGGCCACCGAGCAGGTGGGCACCGGACGGACGGTCAAAGAGGTGGCCGGCGAGTTGGCCTGTGACTGGCACACGGTCAACGACGCCGTGACCACCTATGGCAAAGCCCTGCTCGAGGCGGACCGCAAGCGCTTGAATCAGACGACGGCGATCGGACTCGACGAGACCTCCTTCGTGCGTCTCAGCTCGCGCCACACCGACTACGTCACCACCGTGGCCGACGTGGAGAACCACCAGATCATCGAGATCCCGCCCACCCGCATATACACCGATGTGGCGGGCTGGATCGACCGCCAGCCTCAAGCGTGGAAAGAGCGCATTGCCTTCGGGGCCCTCGACATGAGCAACACCTATGCCGCGGTGTACTCGGTCATGCTGCCCAAGCCCGACCAGGTGGTCGACCCGTTCCACCTGATCTCTTTGGCCAATCGCTCGACGCCATCCGCCGGTGGGTCCAGATCGAACAGTTGGGCCACCGGGGTCGGCGCGACGATCCGCCCTATCGGGCCCGGCGTCTCTTACTCATGGGTGAAGAGAAGCTCAAGGTCGAAGCCTCAGAGCGCCTGGCCTCGCTCCTCGAGCTGGGCGATCCCGGCGCCGAGGAAGCCATTGCCTACCCTGGTCAAGGAGCGCTTGCGTGACTTCTATCGGACGGTCGATCCCGACGCGGCCAAAGCGATGCTCACCGAGCTCCAAGCTGCGTAGACAGACTCACTCAGGGCGTCATCAAGATGCTGGCAGGCGTGCGGCCTGCTACGCCTCAACAATGCCGACTGACGCCAACGGTCCGGGGCGACCGCCTGGCGCTGAGTTTGGGAATCTCGATTCGCAACGTTCATCTCAAGGCAATTCAGCCCATATCTAAGGATGTCTAAAGAATCTAAAAACCTCTAAAAGTCCTGTTATGATCTGGGAATGCGCAACCCTTTTAGCCCGAGCTTCGGTGTCAGTCCGCCGTTGCTTGTGGGCCGCGATGACCTCATCGAGGAGTTCGTTGAGGCCGTCGAAGACGGACCAGGAGCTGCTGCCAGGGCGACGCTGTACACCGGATCGCGGGGTGCTGGGAAGACGGTCCTGCTGAACGCAATCGAGGATCGAGCCAGAGGCAAGGATTGGCTTGTTGTTTCAGAGACGGCATCGCCCGGGTTCGTCGATCGGATCACACGCCAGCATCTGCCGAGGCTGCTCAGTGAGTTCGACTCAAGTGCAGTTCACCGCCGATTGAGCGGTTTCAGCCTCCCGCTCGGCCCCCTCGGAAGCGCCGGGGTGACGTGGGAAACTCTCGAGTCTCACCTCGTCACGGCCGGGTTGCGGAATCAGATCGAGCTGCTCACTGACTTGCTCATCGAACGGAACTCGGGATTGCTCATAACGCTCGACGAGATTCATAAGAACCAGATCGCAGAGCTGCGCGATATGGCCACCGCTGTACAGCACGCGTTTCGAGAAGGCCGAGAACTCGCCTTCGTAGGGGCCGGACTGATGTCGGCGATCAGCGACGTTGTCAACGACGAGGTGTTGACCTTTCTGCGGCGGGCCGATCGCCATCATCTGGGATCGGTTGACCGCATCGGCGTGCAACGTGCCATTCGCGAGCCCATTGAGATGGCCGGGCGAGTCGTGAGCACAGAGGCCCTAGATGTCATGGTCAGCGGTACTCGCGGCTATCCATTCCTCATCCAGCTTGTCGGCGCCCAGACCTGGCGACTGCATCAAAACGAGAATCAGATCACGTTGGAAGATGCTCACGAAGGGGTTTCTCGGGCGCTGAGACGACTCGGGACGTTGGTTTACGAACCCGCGCTGTCCGGTACTTCTGCCATTGACAAGACGTTCCTGCTGGCAATGGCGAAGGACGACGGTCCCTCGAAGATGGCCGACGTTCAAGAGCGGCTCGGAGTGGATGTGAACTACGCCAGCCAATACCGACTCCGCCTCATCGCCGCCGAACTCATTGAGTCGTCAAGCCATGGGTATGTAGATTTCGCTCTGCCGTATTTTCGGGAGTATCTCCGCGACGATCCCGCCGCCGCGATTTAACGAGATTCATAGTCGACAATCCAGGCCGCACCGATCGCATGGCTCGTCGAGGATCCTGCGGGTTACCAACGTCGACGGTCGAGGGTTGCGAGCCTCGCTAGGCCCGATAGTAGAGCGTTCTACTAGAGGTGCGAACTTGATGAACGGGCTGGAAAACTGGGTGGACGATGCTGCATCTTGGAAGACCTGCCGGACCACTTGGTACGAAAACCACCACCCTTTTGCCAAGGTGAGGGTCGCGGGTTCGAATCCCGTCTTCCGCTGTCGAGACGCCGTCTTCTAGCTGGGCTGGGCAAATGCGAACCCGCTTGCCGGTTCAGTTCACTGTTTCTGCCCATCAGTTGCCCATCACGGGACAAAGCTGGAGAGTTTGCCCGTGCAGGGACCGAACGACACCAGCTCCAACTCACATAAGGGTTGGATTAGCTATCGGGATCGCATCACATACCGCGAGGCATTCCGTCGGGACTGCGACCACACGAATAGCTCGATCGGTACGGAAATCGATCTCGAAATAGTTATTAACAGTGATGTGGCGCTCGATAGTTGGCGCTCGCCGCGAAGGGTTGCAGATTCCGATGACGGAGCCTGCTATCGCCCTGCAAGTATCAACGTGCGAAGAGATCCCGACGTACTCCCGCGATGCCCCGCCGCGACACAACTGCTCGCGCCGGAGCAGAACACTCCGCTCAACGCGTTGTCAGTGGTTTTCAGATTTGGGCTGGGTGTTAGTGACCAGTCGGTGCCGTCCCAAGACTCAATCAGGGTCTGGTCTGCTGAGGGGTCCTCATTCGACGTGTTGTTGTACGACCCGACAGCTACACAGCTGATGGCGCTAGAGCAAGAAACACCAGTGACGTCGTTGTAGTCGGTGCCCGGATTGGGACTGGCCGTGAGGCTCCAGGCGGTGCCATCCCATGACTCCGTCAGGGATTGGCTATTTTGAAACTGGTTCATGTAGTCGAAACCAACCGCCATGCAGCTGGTTGAACTGACGCACGACACGCTCCTGAGGAAGTTATTGAGCGTGGGACCTTCATTGTTTTGGTTGGGGCTGGGAACGACGGACCAGCTCGCTCCGTCCCATGACTCAATCAAGGTCTGGTACGCGACCCCATTCCAGTAGTAGCCGACGGCGTTGCAGCTTGTTGTGCTCGAGCACGAAACGCTGAAGAGGAGGTTGTCGCCGGAACTCTGATTCGGGCTGGGCTCAATCGACCAAGTCGCGCCGTCCCAGGACTCGACCAGAGTTTGAGGCACGTCTTCTCCAGCCCCTTGGACTTCATGGAACCCGACCGCTACGCAGCTAGTGGCGCTGACGCACGATACGTCCAGAAGCTCGTTCTGAATGCTGCCCGGACTCGGGCTTGGAGAAACGGACCACATGCTTCCGTCCCAGGCCTCGATGAGCGGCTGCAGGGCGGCGTTGTTGCCGTAGTAACCCACTGCGGTGCAATTCGTCGAGCTGGAACATGAAACATCCTGAAGGACATTGGTAGAGCTGCCCGGGTAAGGGGTGTGGACTATCGACCACGTGTTTCCATTCAAGGATTCCACCAAGGGTTTACTTCTTTGGTTGGAGATGGTGCTGTGCGAACCCACTGCAACGCAATCGGTAGAGCTGACGCAGGACACTCCACTCAGGACGTTGTTCTGCTCGCCATTGTGATTCGGGGTGCCCATATGGACCCATTGCGACGGCGCCGCTTCGGCCGGTCGAGGAAGCAACATTGCTCCGCCTAGCGACCCGATCACAGCGAGACAGCTGAGAAAGCTAACGGCCATTCTTCCTGGCGCAGGTCGACGAATTGCCGGCATCTCGTTACCTCTGTTTCGTCGCTTTGGCGTCGCGAATCGGGCAGCAACTCGGCGCTCATTTGTTCGATTGCATTCTAAGCAACCTATCAATGCCGGGCGCTGATCAACCGCAAAGGACGCGATGGAAACTATGCGCCCAGCGACTTTCCCATCGTCTTCCTGACCACCTCCCCACACACCACGCGGGCCGCTGCGCCTTGGTGACCGGCGCCGAGGTGATCGGCCTGGGCAGTCCTCTGCGTGGAGCCATCGCCCGGTCGCCCTGAGCACACACGTCCCATCGCCGGACTGGGACTGTCGGCGCTTCACGGTATCAAATCGCGGGATCGGCTCACCAGGAGTACTTTGCACTTCGCGTTCGTTGAGGTTCGCGATCCGGGCGAAACCCGCCAGAACCTCTAGGGATGCTTTGGGAGTCAATGCCCCCATGCCCGCATACCGACTCGATCGAGCGTTATGGGCTGGACGATCTGCCCGACCCGACCGGCCGCAACGCGTTAAGCCCTTAGGTCGATAGTGGACCGCTCTACTACAGGGGCGAACGCGACGGACGAGGTGGAAACGGGCTGGACGGAACAGCACGACGGGGAGCGAGACGGACGGCCGAGACGAAAACCACCACCTTGCCAAGGTGAGAGTCGCGGGTTCGAATCCCGTCTTCCGCTCCATTGTAGCAGGTCAGGGGCGGTTTCTCAACCTCAGACGAATTTGAGGCTCTTCCGGCTTCGGAGGGATCTCACGACCCAGGTGACCAAGAGGTCTGAGGATCAGGCGGCATCCACCGCGTAAGCACAGAGGCGCTTCAGTTTCAATGTGTGAAAAAGAAGATCCTCCACGCCTCTGTGTATTTCGATCCTAACGAGATCGTCTCCCACCTCGTTGGGCTCAAAGATGTCCGTGTCCTTTCCTATGCGCGGCGAGGTCCAGCCGGTGAGATCACGATCGAGCAACTGGTCAGTGACGTTGCCTGCCCCGAGTGCGGGGGGCGGGCCTGGGTCAAGGACCGCCCGGTGGTCTCCTATGTCGACCTGCCCTTTGGCGGGGTGCCCATGACAATCCGCTGGAAGAAGCACCGCCTCGTCTGTCCCAATCCTGTCTGCGGCGAGGGTTCGTTCACGCTGCGCGATCATCGGATCGCGGCGAAGGGTTGCATGCTCACGACGAGGGGAGCCAAGTGGGTGGTCAAACAGATCGGAGCGGGCGAGACCATCTCGCACCTGGCCCGCGAGCTCGGGTGCTGCTGGGACGCCGTCAACGCGGCCATGCGCATCTACGGCGCTGCCCTCTTGGCCGCGGACACCAATCGCTTGAAAGAGACCACGGCGATCGGCCTCGACGAGACGCTCTTTGTGCGCGCCGGCCCGTTCAAGGCCAAGACCTGGTCGACCACAGTCTGCGACGTGGCCAACCACGCCCTCATCGATGTGCTCGCCACCAGGGACTTCACCGCGGTGGCGGGCCGGCTGCGCCGCCAGCCCCACCACGTCAAGGAGCGCCTCGAGTACGGCTGCTTGGACATGTCACGTTGCGTCAGAAGTGATGACCAGGGGCCCGTCACCTGGCCGAAGGTTTCCGGGCCAGGTTGAAACTTTTTGGGCCCTGGCACGCGACAGTTGAGGTATGGAGGCTCTCCGGAGCGACGAAACGCTGCTGGTCGCCGTCGCCGAAGGCGACATCGGCGCCTTCCGCGCGCTCTACGACCGCCATGCAGGCTGGCTCGCGCTTCGGCTCGCCCGCCGCTGCAATGACCGTGACCTCGTGGCGGACGCCGTCCAGGACACCTTTGTCGTGGTCTGGCAGAAACCGCGGGGCTTCCGTGGTGACGGCGACATCGCGGCGTGGCTGTGGGGCATAGCGTTCCGCCGGCTGATTGGCCGCCTCCGCCAGCGGACCGACGTGGTGGCCATGCTCGCGAGCGCCGGGACCACGCCGGCGGCGGAGGACCAAGTCCTGCTGTCGGTCGAGTACGGCGACTTGGGCCAGGCTCTGGCCCGGCTGTCACCGGAGATGCGCGCCGTCATCCAGGCCGTTGTGCTGGACGGCCTGACCGCCAAGGAAGCTGCGCGGCTGCTGCGCGTGCCGGTGAGCAGCGTCAAGACCCGGCTCTACCGGGCCAAGGCGCACCTGGGATCGACGCTAGCGGAGGGACTGACATGATCGGTTGGCACGTCGACGACGAGACACTGCGACGCTACGTCGAACGGACCGACTCGGTGGCCGAGGGCGCCTCGGTCGAGCAGCACGTGCTGACCTGCGCGCTCTGCCGGGCTCGGGTCAACGCCGCGGCTACCGCGGTCGCCCCCGTCGCCGTCGATCTCGCTGCGGTGTGGGACCGCACGCGTGACGCCGTCGAGGTACCACGCCCGTCCGTGTTCGAGCGGCTGCTGAGCGCTGCCGGGCTCCCGGCCCACGAAGCCCGGCTGGTCGCGTTGGCCAGCGCGCTGCCGCGCCGTATGGCTCTTGGGCGTGGCCGCGGTCCTCGCGTTCGCCGCTCTCGCAGCGGCGATCGGGCACGCCCGCGGACTCTGGTACTTCTTGGCCGTGGCACCGCTCGCGCCGTGCCTGCTGGTCGCGTTCAGCTACGACCGGCGGATGGACCCCGCCCTCGCACCGGAGACGGTCACGCCCTACCCCGCGCTGCGTCTCATCTTGCTGCGCACGATCGCGGTACTCGCCCTCGCGCTTCCGGCTGTGTTGCTGCTGGGGCTGGTCGTGCCGGGCGAGGCGCCGTTCGCCTGGCTGCTGCCGGCGGTCGGCTTCGTCGCGGTGGTGCTGGCAGCGTCCACATGGGTCAGCCCGCTGAACGCAGCCATGGTCGTCAGCGCCGCCTGGCTCATGACGGTCTGGCTACTGGCCACAAGGTTGGCTTCGCCGACCGCAGTGCTCCAGACCCGGATCCAAGTGGCATTCCTGGTGCTGGCCACAGCAGCGTTCGGGATCTTTCTGGTACGCCGGCGCCACCTGCGCCAACTTCGACCCTGGAGGTAACGGCGATGACGGCATCGATCAGCTTGCGGGGCGTCGGGCGAACATTCGGTCCTACCCGGGCTCTCGCCGACGTCGACCTGGACTTGGAGCCCGGCGTGATCGGGCTGCTCGGCCCGAACGGCGCAGGCAAGACCACCCTGTTGCGGCTGATGGCCACTGCGCTTCCGTTCAGTCAGGGAGAGGCACGCGTGCTGGGCCGGGACCCCGAGGTTCCGATCGAACGCACCGACATCCGCCGTCGGTTGGGCTACCTGCCCCAAGAGGTCGGGTTCCCGCGTGGCTTCACTGCGTTCGCGTTCGTCGACTACATCGCGCTGCTCAAGGAGTGGACCGAGCCGGACGCACGGCACGCGGAAGTGCGCCGGGTACTCGACCAGGTCGGACTGTCCGACGTCACGACGAAGCGGATCCGGGCCATGTCCGGCGGCCAGCGGCGACGGGTCGCGCTGGCGCAGGCCCTGCTCGGGTCGCCGCCGGTGCTCATCCTGGACGAGCCGACCGCCGGAGTCGACCCGGAACAGCGCGTCACGCTGCGGACGGTACTCGCGGAGATCGCGCGAACGTCCATCGTGCTCCTGTCCACCCATCAGACCGAGGACGTCGAGGCCCTGTGCGAGCGCGTCATCGTGCTGGACCGTGGCCGGGTCCGGTACGACGGCCAGGTCACCGAACTCGTCAGCCGGGCCGCCGGTCGGGTCTGGCTCGCCGACCAACCCGACCCGGCGGCGACTGTCTCCTGGCGGACTGGTACCGGACGGTACCGCAACCTCGCCGCACACCCGCGTGGCGGCGTCGAACATGTCGAACCGACCCTCGAAGACGCGTATCTGCTGCTGCGCGGCGAGCTGTTGGACAGCGAGCCGGGCCAAGAGGTGGCGGAGTGACTGCGACGCTCGCACCTGCCCGCCCCGAGGCGGTCTTCGGCCGGACCATGTTCGTCGCGCTCGCGGCCCGTGAACTGCGCCGTTTCGTCGTCAACCCGGTCTTTCTGTTCGCGGTGGTGATGACCGCGTGGGTGACGTGGGGCGGCCGGAGCGCCGTGATCACCGAGATCGACACTGTCATTCCGTACCCGGCGATCTTCCTCGGCGGATTCGGCATGATAGCCGCGTACTCGCTGACCCGGTCGATGCGCGACAGCGAACCGGTCGTCGGTATCGTCCCGACCACGTTGCCGGTTCGCACCGCCGCCCTCTGCGCGGTTGCGGTCGTGCCGTTCCTCTGCGGTGTGGTGGCCATGTTGGCGTTCTTGCATTTCCACCCCGTCGACGCCCGGGTGTACGGGGCGTTCAGCCCGCCCGGGCAAGTCGCCGTCCTCGTCTCGCAGATCGTCGTCCCGTCGCTCGGCGGCCCGCTGCTCGGCGTGGCGTTGGGTCGCTGGGTCCGTTTCCCGGGCGCCGGGTTCGTGCTGTTTCTGGTCATCTTCGGCTGGGAGAACTTGGCGACGATCCCATCCCTGTCGCATCCGGACTCGACGGCCTTCACGGCACTGCGGCTGTTCTCGCCGTTCGCGTTCTTCACGTACACCGAAAACGGTCCCGACCCTACGACCTGGCGCGGATCCCCGTGGTTCTTCATCGGCTGGCAGCTCGCGCTGTGCGCGATCGCAGTGCTGGTGGCGCTGCTTCGTGGGGCAGAAGGTCGGGTGCGATTCCGGACCATCCGTACCCTTCAGATCGTGCTGGTGGTGGCCGTGATCATGCTCGTGTTGGCCGTCGTCGGCGGGTTCTCCCAGGCTGTCCACGCATGATGATCCGGTCGACGCTCCGGGCGGGGTCCTGGCCTGCGTTCACTGGGTTCAGCGCCGCGGCGGTCGTGGTGGGTTGCTGCGGCGTCGCGTTCCCCCCGGCCGCCCGCGTGCTGTTCCCGATCGCTTTCACGCTGCTCGCCGCCGCGGCGGCGTTCGTCCTCGACGAACCGGCGTGCCTGATCGTCGACGTGACACCCACCGGGCCCGTCCGGCGCACCGCGATCCGGTCCCTGGCCTTGCTGGCCCCGTTCGCCGCCGGCGCGGTGCTGATGCTGGCCGGTGCGCTGCGCGGGCTGGCGCTGCCATGGGCGGCGACCGGGCTGGCGCTCGCCGGGAATATCATGCTGGGATTCGCCGTGGCGTGTGTGGCTCGCACGCGCACCGGTGAGCCGGGCCTGCCTGCCTCCGCCATCGTCGTGCTGATGCTGATGGCGCCCAGTCTCTTACCGGAGGTCAGCCGCAGGTTGAGTACGTTCCCGACGATTCGAAGCGGGCTGTCGTCGGACACCGTCTGGTGGACCGTCCTCACCGTGTGCGTGGGCGCCGTTGCCGTGTCGGTCAACAGTCGGCCCCTGCACGGTGATTGCCCGGCCTTCGGTGCCCTCGCCCTGGCTCGCTCCCGACGACTACCGGGCGTCGAACGTGTCCCCACCACCCGTAAACGCGACTCAAAGGGATCTCCCGCGATAGCAGGCGTACGAAGTACCGACTAGCTGGTCGCGTCACCAGCAGAGCGAGACGAGCTCCATCAGCACGTGGAGGTCCGCCCGACCAGCCACTAGCGTCTCTGAGTACGAGCGTCGACCGACAGTCCCGTCGCCGTCGCGATGAGGGCGCCCACCACCTTTTGCGCCAGATTAAGCGCGCAGTGGTCGAAGTCATCAGTGGTGGCTTGATCTGCCAGAGAGGATTCTGCCACAGGGGATAAAGACTCCTAAGCCCGCGGTGTTGCGACCCATCAATGCGGATCCGCGGAACCTCCGAACAACTTCCGAGCCCGAGTGCTTGGAACTGCGGACTGCCGGGCAACGCAGTATTCGGGGACTCCAGTGATAGTAGAGCGCTCTACTACGGCGAAGGACGAGGTGGACGTAGTGGAAACTGGGTGGACGGAGCCGCACTTGAGGAGACGTACGCGATCCAAAAGGAAGGAAACCACACCTTGCCAAGGTGAGGGTCGCGGGTTCGAATCCCGTCTTCCGCTCCATCGTACCAGGTCAGGACTGTTTGTTCAGTTTTCAACGGCTGCGGACTCCACCGTGGTTCACTGCTGCGACGCCGTGAAACGAATCCGACCTGGGCACCATGGCGCGTTCGCCTTTCCGACATCCCCTATGCCGCCGTCAGTGCGCGGTCGGCACTAGGAAACGCCAGTCATCAGACGAGCCGATGGTCCCATGGATTGTGACCGAGGCCCCTACCGCGCCACCGAAGGCACCTGGCAGGGTGGATGCTGTGGCTGCAATGCACAATTCGCCGATCGGTGCCGCGGATTTGATCAGCTTCGATGACGGCACTCATGCCGTCGTACGGCCAATCGCTTCAGCCGACTCGGGAGCCTTGTTGCGATTCCACGGTCACCTCTCGGCGAGGTCCATTCAGCTGCGTTTTTTCTATCCGCACAAGGACTTGAGCCCCAGCGAAGTCGCATATTTTACCCAGGTTGACGGCGAGTCCCGTGTGGCCCTCGTCGTCGAGTGCGCGAGCGAGCTCATTGCTGTCGGTCGCTACGACCGGCTCGACGACCACAGAGTGGCTGAGGTGGCCTTCGTCGTGGCTGACGCCTACCAGCATCATGGACTCGCCACCATGCTGTTGCACCGCCTCGCCGACGCGGCACGATCAGCCGGGATCGAGCGCTTCATGGCTGAGGTCCTGGCCGAAAACAGGGCGATGCTCTCGGTGTTTGATGACGCCGGGTTCCCCATTGAGTCCAAGACCGAATCGGGCACCGTGACACTCACCATGACCATCGCTCCGGATGTTGCAACCGAAGCGACCGATTAGACGGGCACGCGCCAGAGAGCCCGAGTCCCGTCTTCGCCCGACAGAATCTCAAAGGTGCCACCCAATCTTTCGGCTCGACTCCGCAGGTTGACGAGTCCGAGGCCAGCTCCAAAGGCCTGGGGCAGTTCGATACCGATACCATTGTCTCGGACCTCGAGGCTCACGTCCTCGGCCACGCTTACCGTGACGACATAACTGGTCGCCTTCGCGTATTTGCCGGCATTGGTCAGTGCTTCTCGGAGCACGGCGAGGAGATTGTCGGCGATGCGCTGGGAGACTGCATTGTCGATGGCGCCGTAGAAGGTGACCTCGGGAGGACTCCCGAGCGAAGAACTCATCTCTTCAGTGAGCTGAATCACGCTGTGGCGTAGACCACCCGTAATGGCTTTGTTCCCGAGCTCGAAGATGGCAGTGCGGATCTCGGTCACCGTCGTGTCCAGGTCATCGATGGCCTTGTTGACCCGCTCGACGATCTGATCTCGCTCAGGTAGGCGCACCGCTCCCTGCAGCGCCATGCCAACGGCGAAGACGCGCTGAATGACACGGTCATGGAGGTCCCGGGCGATTCTGTCTCGGTCGTCGAGGACGCTGAGCACGCGGACCCGTTCGCTGAGGCGGGTGTTCTCAATGGCGATGCCCGCTGCGACCGCCAGGGCCTCAGCAAGTGCCTGGTCTTGGTCGCTGAATTTCTCAGCCCCGATTTTGTCGGTGAGATAGAGGTTCCCGTAGACCACCGAACGGACTCGGACGGGGACGCCGAGGAAGGACTTCATGGGCGGATGGTGAGGCGGGAATCCGTAGCTGTCGGGATGGGTGCTGAGGTCCTTGAGGCGAAGTGGTGTCGCATCGGCGATCAGCACTCCCAGCACCCCTCGTCCGGTCGGGCGAGCACCGATGGTCTCTTCCTCGGCATCGCCCAGTCCGACAGTGATAAACGGCTCGAGGCCAGTGCGTGCCTCATTGAGCACGCCAAGGGCGCCATAGCGAGCGTCCACGAGAGAACATGCCTCTTCGATCAGGTGGCGGAGCAGGACAGGCAGTTCGACGGCGGCCTCGATCATGAGGACGGCGTCGATGAGGCGCAAAAGCTTGGCCGGATCCTCGACATCATGATACGGCATGACTCGAATCGTAGCTAGCGGCGTCTCGACTCATCGGCAGTTGGTGGTGGTCGGATCGGATCTGTGTCGAACGCTGGCACAATGGAGTGCCATGACCATCCGTGTATTCCTCCTCGACGATCACGAGTTGGTGCGCGAGGGCATCCGGAGCCTGCTCGAGAGCGACGAGGATATCGAGGTCGTCGGTGAGGCAGCCACCGCGGAGGAAGCCCTGTCCCGGATCCCACTGGCCAAGCCTGACGTGGCCATCCTCGACGTTCGATTGGAAGACGGAAGCGGCATTGAGGTCTGTCGTGATGTCCGTTCGCTCATGCCGGGCCTGGTCTGCTTGATGCTGACCAGCTTCGCGGACGACGAGGCGCTCTTTGCCAGCATCATGGCCGGAGCCACCGGCTATGTGCTCAAGCAGATCAAGGCCCGGGACCTGATTGAAGATGTCAAGAAGGTCGCTGATGGAGAATCACTCATGGATCCGAGGGCCGTGGCCCGAGTTGTGGAGCGCATCGCCAACCCTCCGATGGCCAAGTCCGAACTCGAGGCGCTCTCTCCCCAAGAGGTGCGCCTTTTGGACCTCATCGCGGAGGGAATGACAAATCGTCAGATTGCTGAAGCGATGTTCCTCTCGGAGAAGACGATCAAGAACTACATGACGGGTCTGCTGACGAAGCTCAAGATGAACAGCCGCACTGAGGCGGCGATCTACGCCACCAAGCTGAAGGCTGGTGAACCACCGACGATCCGCTAAACCTCCCACCGTGCTGTGGGGCGATGATTCAAGGCACTCGCCACAGACCGAAGGCCCGGTCTGCTTTTCCGGCAACCGACAGCTTGTCGAGCACGCTCAGCGTCACCAGTAACTCGGCCAAACCCGCCAGGCGTCTTGCGCGCTACTGCACAGTGGGACCAAGGTCCTACTTGTCGGGACCTTTGCACCCACTCTTTCGGGCTCCTTCATCTGCACAATGAAGAACAGATCTCCTCGCAAAGAGGGGTCATTGTGAACAGGAGATACGACGATGCAACGAAAGGTATTCGATTTGATCGCGAGCGCTGGAGGTGCCGTGATGGTGATCGTCTTGGTGGTGGCGGGCGTTCTCCTCATGTGGGGCTACAGCTTCGCCAACTCCAACGTGCACAATCAGCTCGCCGAACAGCAGATCGTCTTCCCGGCCAAGACAGCGTTTGCCCATCCCGTCGCCGGCACTGAGATCACCCCATCGATGGTTGGCACAGTGTCGAAGTACGCAGGGCAACCGCTAGTGACGGGCCAACAGGCAGAGGTGTACGCAGATGACTTCATTGCGGTCCACCTCAAGGAGATCGGTGGCGGGTTGACCTATGCCCAGCTCTCGGCCCAGGCGCAGGCCCTCCCCAAGGGATCGGCCGCCTTCACCGCCGCAGAGGCCAAGGCAACGACCGTCTTCCAGGGCACCACCCTGCGGGGCCTGCTGCTTGAGGCCTACGCGTTTGGGACTCTCGCCACAATCGCCCTCATTGCGGCGATCTCGGCTTTCGTCCTGGCCGCGATCATGGCGCTCCTTGTGGCCTTCGGCTTCTGGCACGCTCGCCGGACCACTGCTACCGAGCAACTCGCCGTGCACACAGAAGCAGAGCGAGTACTGGTCACGAGCTGACACAGCCTTCCCAATCCCGGATCGAGCTACCCGGCCCGGCCTGCCACAGTGCAGGCCGGGCGGGGCTCGTTCTGTACCCAGTGTGATTGTGGCGAGGAAGGTCATGCCTCTCGCGAGCACCTAAAGAGACCTAGGTCACGGGCGCCAGGACTTAGGTCCCTATGGATCTGGCGTTCATCGGGCTCAGACTTCTCCCATGACACCAACGACTCCAGCTCATGGGCGCTCGGGCACCGCGTCCGCAGCCACAAGCCTCCGAGGCGCAGAGATGCCTGCGCAGCCTCGAGGGATCGGGGTGGGCGACTTGGCCCGCCGCGTCGCCCATCGCCGGACCGAGGTCGGCCTCAGTACTCAAGAGCTGGCGAAACGAGCTGGGATCGATGCCTGGTTTCTCGCGTACTTCGAGCAGAGTGCGGACACCAGCCTCAGCGGTGGGGCACTGCTGAGGCTCGCCGTCGCCCTCGACACCACACCTTTCGCCCTCGAAGGTGGTCAGATCGACCGCCCGCCCGGTCCCGGCCGCGCCGGCCCACACCCTGTGCTCGAGAGCCTCACCACTGAGCAATGCCACGAGCATCTCGCTGCTGGGGGCATTGGGCGCATCGTCCTCACGACCGGATCAGGTCCGGTCGCCTTTCCGGTGAACTTCGTTTTCACCGGCGAAGCAGTCATCCTTCGGACCTCCGATGCCATGACCGCCAGGATCTCTGGTGTCGTGGCCTTCGAAGTCGATCACCTCGATGAGGCCATGAGCGGTGGCTGGAGTGTGCTTGTACGCGGTCACGCCCGCCTCATCGAAGACCCCGAAGAGCGCATGGTAGCAGCACACCTCGATGTTGAACCGTGGGCGGGCGGAGCTCGCCTCAACGTGATCAGCATCGAACCCTTCGAGATCACCGGACGGGTCATCGTCCAGCGTCCGGCCCAAGGTCTCTCATGACGCCTGATCAATACCACTCGCCCGAACGTAGGCAGAGAGAACCGAGGACACCATGAAAGCACTTGTATACAACGGACCAGGACGCAAAGCCTGGGTGGAAGTCCCAATCCCCACGATCCAAGACGACACCGACGCCATTGTGCGTGTGGACTGCACGACCATCTGCGGTACCGACCTCCACATTTTGAAGGGGGATCTACCCGAGGTGACAGAGGGCCGAGTCCTCGGACACGAGGCCGTTGGCACGGTCGAGGCGGTCGGATCAGCGGTGACCAACATCGCAGCGGGAGACCGAGTCCTCGTCTCGTGTGTCAGCGCGTGTGGGCGGTGTTCGTACTGTCGAGACGGACACTACGGCCAGTGCCTAGGCGGCGGCGGTTGGATCCTCGGCAATCTCGTTGATGGGACCCAAGCTGAATACGTTCGAGTGCCCTTTGCCGACACCTCGACCTACCTGGTGCCCGAGAGCGTGAGTGACGAGGAGGTTCTCATGCTCGCTGACATCTTGCCCACGGCATATGAGGTCGGGGTACTCAACGGTCACGTCCAGCCCGGTGACACCGTCGCCGTGGTCGGTGCCGGCCCGATCGGACTCTCGGCCATGCTCGGTGCCCAGCTCTACTCCCCGAGCCACATCGTCGCCATTGACCTAGCGGACGCCAGGCTGGAGGCCGCCAAGCGTTTCGGAGCTGATCTCGTCGTCAACAACGGCCGCGACGATCCCATCGCATTCGTGAGAGAACTTACGGAAGGTCTGGGCGCTGACGTGGCCATTGAGGCAGTCGGCATTCCGGCGAGCTTCGAACTGTGCACTGAACTGGTTCGTCCGGGTGGTCACGTGGCGAATATCGGGGTACACGGCAAACCCGTCACCCTTCACCTTGAAACCTTGTGGACGCGTGACGTCACCATTACAACCGGATTGGTCGACACCTTTACAACGCCCACGCTACTCCGATTGGTCGCCTCTCACCAGATCGACGCCGGCCAATTCGGCACCCATCATTTTCGCCTTAACGACATGAACGAGGCGTACGACGTCTTCGCTCGGGCGGCCGAGACCGGTGCCGTCAAGGTCGTTCTGACCCGGTAAGAGGACGTCGCCTGCCACGTGGAGACCGAGCGGGATCGCTCTGGTACCAATTGGCACCGCAATCGGGATGGCGCTATCCGGAGGCATCAGTGCGGAGCCAGTCAGACACGGGGAACCCGAAAGAGCGGGTGACTCTCCCCTGCAGCGGCGATAGGCATTGGGAGCCCAGGCGATTGTAGAGCGCTCTACTACAGGGGCGAACCGGGTGGACGTACTGGAAACTGAGTGGACGGAGCCGCACTTCTCGGGACGGGCAGGAACTAAACGGACGAAAACCCTCACCTTGCCAAGGTGAGGGTCGTGGGTTCGAATCCCGTCTTCCGCTCCATCGTAGCAGGTCAAGGGCGGTTTTCGGGCGGGACCCGCCACAGCGATGCGGGCTGCGTGACCAGATGCCCACAAACCGATTGCTCGCAAGCGACACAGTAGCCAGCGATGAGGCAAACAGCGGAGCCGCTTATCCACCTACTGGTTGGATGTCGATGCAGGCGAGTCGTTTCCGGCTGGTTCCCTGATCGCCATCACGTCAGAGTGCATTGTTGCGGCGGGCAGTTGCACGGTGACGCAGAGCCCGCCCGTAGCGCGGGGGGTGAGGCTGAGGGTTCCGTCGTGTGCTTGGACGATGCTTTTCACGATTGCCAGGCCGAGGCCGACACCCCCATGATCCGTTCGTATGCGTTCGGTGCCGCGGCGGAACGGTTCGGTCAGGGTGGCAACTGCCTGCGGGGTGAGGTCCTCGCCGGTGTTCTCGACGGTGAGCATCACGGACTTGGGGTGAACGCTGGTCGTGACGCACACGGTGCCATGTTCAGGCAGGTTGTAGACGGTGGCGTTGTGCACGAGATTCATCGTCATCTGTAGTAGGAGCGACTCTGAGCCGATGGCGGGGGTCATCTCGCCGGACGTTTCGATTGTGACGCCATGCTCATCTGCAAGGGGGAGGAGCGTTTCGGTGGCTTCTTCAGCTAGGAGGGACAGGTCGACATGTCCGAGGGTGAAGGACCTCTGGTCGGAGCGGCTGAGCAGGAGCAGTGCTTCCGTGAGGCCAATTGCTCGGGTGTTGAGGTGGTGGAGGCGGTCGACAATCTCGCGGTCCTCGCGGTTCGGATCGTTGCGGGCTACGTCGAGAAGCGTTTGGGTGATTGCGAGCGGGGTGCGCAGTTCGTGGGAGGCATTAGCGGCGAATCGCTGTTGTTCGGCAACGTGCGCTTCGAGCCGGGCGAGCATGGCGTCGAAGGCGTCGGCGAGGTCGCGGATCTCGTCTCTGCGGCCCGGTAGCGCGATTCGGTGGGAGAGAGAGCCGGTCCCGGCCGCGCGGGTGGCCTCGGTGATGCGGGTGAGAGGGGCGAGCATCCGGCCGGCGAGCAGCCATCCTCCGAGGAGGCCGAATACCAGCAGGAATATTCCCAAGATGGTCGCGGCCGGAGCGAAGTCGCGCAAGAGACCGCCACGGCCGGGCGACACGAAGACGGACGTCCCGTGGACGAGGACCGTCTCTCCCCTGGGCACGTATCGAAGGAGGAACGCCCACACGGCGCCTAGCAGCAAGCCGCCAGCGATCATGAGGAAGCCGGCGTAGCTAAGGGTGAGTTTGAGGCGAACGCTCCAACCCGGGGTTCTATCCACGGTCTTCTCTCTCGTACCCGGTGTCTGGCTGGGTGTCGATTCGGTAGCCGACGCCCGCCACGGTGACAATGACCCAGGGATCGCCGAGGCGTTTGCGCAGCGCCGAAACGGTGATGCGCACGGCGTTGGTGAACGGGTCGGCGTTCTCGTCCCACGCCTGCTCTAAGAGTTCCTCGGCGCTGACGACGCCGCCGTCGGCGGCGACGAGGGCTTCGAGCACGGCGAACTGCTTGCGGGTGAGCGCGACGTAGTGCCCGTCGCGGTAGACCTCGCGGCGGAACGGATCCAGACGCAGCCCGGCGATCTCTCGCACGGGCGGCCGGTTGTGAGCGCGGCGACGGTCGAGGGCTCGGAGACGAAGCACGAGCTCTCGGAGCTCGAACGGCTTGGTGAGGTAGTCATCTGCGCCGAGTTCGAACCCGGAGGCTTTGTCATCGAGCCGGTCGGCGGCGGTGAGCATGAGGATGGGCATGCCGCTGCCGGAGGCGATGATGCGTCTGGCGATCTCGTCGCCGGAGGGCCCCGGGATGTCGCGGTCGAGGACGGCGATGTCATAGGCGTTGACGCTCAGCAGGCCGAGACCGGCGTCACCGTCAGCTGCGATGTCCGCGGCGATCGCTTCCAGGCGGAGGCCATCGCGGATGGCTTCCGCCATGTAGGGCTCGTCCTCGACGATCAACACACGCACATTCAGGTCAGGTTACGCCCTAAGCCATATCGCCCGCGTATCGAAAACGACATACGCCCTGGCAACATCACGTTGGCTTGACTGGGGGCGTGACCCAGACCGTACCGTCACGAAAAGCGGCCAGCCGCACCGGATCACCGCCGTCCTCGTACCTCTCGGCCCCATTCGGCGAACAGGGCGCTCATGCCGAGGTAGAGGCCATCGTCCCCAAAATGGAAATCACCGTCTATGGATGCGGGCCGGAGGAGGCCGCCTTGTTCCGAGAGATGGCCCCTCGCTTCGGCCTTCTGCTGAATATTACAGATGCAGTGCTATCTGAAGCCAATATTGAACTGGCATCAGGTAATCGATGCGTCAGTGTGAGTCACAAGGCGAAGATCGCAGCTTCCACGCTCGTTGCGCTCAGCAAAGCCGGCGTGAGGTACATCTCGACGAGGAGTGTTGGATACAACCACATCGACATGCAAAGCGCGGAAAGCCTTGGCATTGCCGTCGAGAATGTCGCCTATTCGCCGGACAGCGTCGCCGACTACACGTTGATGCTGATGCTAATGGCGGTGCGACGCGCTAAATCCATTCTCAGCCGTGTGCAGGCTCATGATTACCGGTTGAACGAGGTGGGCGGGAGGGAACTCCGTGACATGACCATTGGGATCATCGGGATGGGGACGATCGGTGCATCCGTTCTGGATCGACTGCATGGCTTCGGTTGCCGGATCCTGGCGTATGACCGTTGTCCCAAAACGTCCGCCGACTACGTATCTCTCGACGAGTTGATAGAGCGAAGCGACATGGTCACGCTCCATACGCCGCTCAACGAGGACAGTCGACATCTTTTGAGTCGTCAACGCATTGAGCAAATGAAGGACGGCGCCTTCATCATCAACACGGGACGCGGTGCACTCCTTGATACAGCCGCCCTTCTCGACGCCCTGGAAGGCGGCCGACTCGGCGGCGCGGCGTTGGATGTCCTCGAAGGCGAGGAAGGAGTCTTCTACGCTGACCACCGACAGCAACCCGTTGAAAGTCAACTGTTGATGCGGCTGCACCAGTTGCCGAATGTGATCATCACGCCGCACTCCGCCTACTACACCGACCACACGCTGAGCGACATCGTCGAAAATGCGCTCGGCAACTGCCTCCGTTTCGGGAAACGAGCGGAATGGATCGGCTGAGGCTCGCCATCATCTTCGGAGGGTGCTCCGAGGAACACGCCATCTCGGTCAAGTCTGCGCAGGAAGTGGCAAAGAACCTCGACCTCGAACGGTATGAGCCGTTTTACGTCGGGATCACGAAGCGTGGTGGCTGGAAGCTATGTGACAGCCCCGTCGCGGATTTCGAGGACGGCCCTTGCCGCCCGGTGCTGCTGTCGCCGGACAAGAGCGTTCACGGGTTGCTTGTTCTGAAGTCAACGTACGGGGATTGCTTGTGGTGGACGCACTACGAGACCATTCGAGTGGATGTGGTGTTTCCCGTGCTGCATGGCAAGCTCGGGGAGGA
The DNA here is from genome assembly GCA_963809715.1 of uncultured Acidimicrobiaceae bacterium. Classification (GTDB taxonomy): domain Bacteria; phylum Actinomycetota; class Acidimicrobiia; order Acidimicrobiales; family RAAP-2; genus Bog-473. The sequence goes on from CAWEKO010000002.1 coordinate 132,641, forward strand.
CGGGGCGATGCAGGGCTTGCTGGAGCTTTCCGGCATCCCCTACGTCGGCTGCGATGTCCAGAGTTCGGCACTGTGCATTGACAAGTCTCTCGCCTATCTCGTGGCGCGCAGCGCAGGAGTCGGCACACCGGACTTCTGGACCGCCGCGGCCGGCGAGCACATTGATCCTGACGGGCTTCCCTATCCCGTCTTCGTGAAGCCGGCTCGCTCTGGCTCATCGTTCGGTGTGAGCAAGGTGTCTCGGAAAGAGGAATTGCCCAGCGCTATAGAAGCGGCGCGTCAGTACGACTCGAAGGTGTTGATCGAGGAGGCAGTCGCAGGCGGCGAAGTCGGGTGTGCGATCCTCGGGAACGACACAGAGCTGGTCGCCGGCGAGCCAGATCGCGTGTCGCTATCCCACGGGTTTTTCAGAATCCATCAGGAGAATGAGCCCGAACGCGGTTCCGAGAACGCGACATTCCTTGTTCCCGCCGATATTTCGACGGAGGCGCGTGAGTTGGTCCGGGAGACTGCAAAGACCCTCTACCGCGCTTTGGGATGCAAGGGGCTGGCGAGAGTGGACTTGTTCTTGAAGGAAGACGGAACGGTTGTACTGAACGAGGTCAATACGTTGCCGGGCCTGACCTCCTACAGCCGATATCCGAGAATGATGGCAGCCGCAGGTTTGTCGCTCGGCCAAGTGGTCGACCGGATCGTGTCGTTGGCATTGGCCGAATGAATCCGATGAATCGCGATTTTGTGTTCGTGGATGAGGCCGTACCGGAAATACGTTGGGATGCCAAGTACGCCACCTGGGATAACTTCACTGGCAAGCCGGTGGACGGATATGCCGCAAATCGAATCGTCGGCACGATGGCCTTATGCGCAGCCCTACAGACTGCGCAAGAAGTCGCAGCATCCCTTGGCTTCGGCTTGCTTCTTTGGGACGGGTATCGCCCACAACGCGCCGTAGATTGCTTTGTGTGCTGGTCAAAGCAGGTAGAAGACGGACGGAAGAAGCAACGGCACTATCCAAATATGGACAGACTCGAGATGTTTGAAAAGGGATATGTGGCCGCCAAGTCAGGTCACAGCCGGGGCAGCACCGTCGACTTGACGCTGTATCACTTGACTACCGGCGAACTTGCTCCGATGGGCGGTGGTCACGACTTGATGGACCCGATCTCACACCATGGAGCAGAAGGAATCGCGGCGGTCGAAGCGAGGAACCGTCAATACCTGTGCTCCGTGATGGAGGACTGCGGTTTCACTTCTTACCATTGCGAATGGTGGCATTACTCACTGAAATACGAACCGTATCCAGACACCTATTTTGACTTTCCCGTCGGGACGACTCGCGCGCTGTTGGGCGTCTGAACTTAACCGGGCGGCGAGCTGGTCGTTCCCGATATCAGCCTCGAGGGAGCGAGCATCGACTCGAGGACGATTCGGCCGGAGCAGCTCTACATTCCCATCGTGGCCGAGTGCCACGGCCAAGACTTCATCCCGGCAGCCTCGGGGGCAGGTGCGCGGAGGAATTACCGATCTTTGCCCACGAGTCCAAGGGATCGTCGGTAGTAGACCGCTCTACTACGGCAGCACTCCGTGGACGAGGTGGAAACTGGGAGGACGGAACAGCACGACAGGGGACTAGCGCTGACCACGGAGACGGAAAGCACCACATTGCCAAGGTGAGGGTCGCTGGTTCGAATCCCGTCTTCCGCTCCAACGTACCAGGTCAGAGCCGGTGTTTCAACGGTGCGACAAGTCGCGACGAAGCACGCCAAGTCCAATTGGCGTCAAGACGTCCGGCGGAACGGGACTTGGCAGTCCGGCGGAGCGTTCACAGATCTGAAGCGAGTGGAATCTGGCAATCTGATCGCAGGAGCACCGAGGCGCACTGGCTCGCGTCGATGGCAACGACGCGTCTGTCGCGGCCAGCGGAGTCCATCCTGCATCGGTCAGTCGCCGATGGCGGGTGCAACCGCGCATCCGATGCGCGAGTCGGCCATGCCGAAATAGAGAAACCACCGGTCCTCGAACAGCACCAGCGACTGGGCGAAGCACACGTTCGACACCTGTCCCTCTCGTGCACCGACGTTGTCAGCCCGCAAGAAGGGCTCGATATCCCGGGCGATGCACGACGCAGGGTCTTCGGGGTCGAACAACGACTGACCTGGCTGGTAGGAGAGCGGCTGCAAGGAGGGATCCCCGTCGATGTAGTGGTTGGCACCGTTGTAGATCAAGATGATCCCGTCCGCGGTGGATAGGGCCGGTGGCCCGGGTTCGACCAAGAGTGAATCGAACCGTTGCCGTCGTGGAAACAGAATCGGCCGAAGCACGCGCTGTCCCGATACGACGTGTATGTCCCAGGACCGGTCAGCCGACGGATCGTAAGAGAGGTAGTGGTCCCGTGTGGCATCGAAGTCGATGGGCGTCCATCGGACGAGGTCCTCGGACGTGGCGGCGAAGCACGTTCCTTCGCCCCAGTACATCCAGAATCGGCCGTTAGCGCGTGCCGCTACCAGGCGGCCGCCGCTCACTTCGGTCACGATCGAACCGCTCTTCGAGGAGCGCAGCGCGTACGGTGTCGAAGCAAAGGCGGGGCCGTGCTTGGTCCAGTTGCAGAGGTCCTCCGATGTCGCCACGAAGAGCGTGCCCGCCTTGCCGTCGAAGGCCGTGTAGGTAGCGACGAAGCCACCGTCGGGAGACTCGACCACCCGAGGGTCCTCGCAGCCACCCGGCCACTCCCAGGCTTGCCAGGGGTCGTCGTCCGGGAACAGAACGGGATGAGGGTGGACTTCGAATGTCAGCCCGTCGTCGCTCACCGCCAGACCGATCCGGGAGGTGCCAGCGAAGCGGCCGACCGTGTCTTCCCCCCGGAACAACATGTGGACGCGTCCCTCGTGGACGACGGCGCCAGGGTTGAAGGCATCCTTCGCGGCCCAGGCCACGTCGATTCCGGAAACAGGGCAGGTGAAGTGGACGTTCGGCAGGTCGGCCAGAATCTCCCGCTCGACCGGGATGAACGGCCCCATGCGCCAGCTCTCGATCACGCCGTCGCCTCTCGGGCGAGGACCTGTGCGCTGGCCCGCACCGAGCGATCGCTGTCGACTATCCCGAAGGAGACGTCGAAATCGTGGAGCCACTCGTCCTTGTTCACGGCCGTCCAGTAAAACAGCCCTCGGACGTCGATACCGCGGGCGATGCGGTGTGCACGATGACGAGGCCCTGGGTCAGGTAGTCCGCCCGGGCATCGTCGTCGGCGGTCTTGATCCCGTACTGGGCGGCGAGGACCGGTGTGCCGCGCAGCTCCTCGTGGATCCGGTCGAGTACCAGGCAAAGCCCGCCGGCCCAGATCCCGTAACCGAGAGGCGAGAGGGTGGCATCGGGGGGGGTGACCGTTCAATTTCCGTCCACGGACGACATGTTTCCTAGTACGAGAACCCCGGCCCACGGGCCCAGTAGAAGCCTGCTTCGAACAGCGCTTGGGCCATGGACGCCGTAGAGGCCTCGTCGTCTTGGGGCACGATCGGCGATAGCTCGAAAATGGAGGAAAGAGGCGCTCCCGGCAGCACGTCAATAAGTTCGTGCTGCAAGAGATGCGGGGGTCGGTCCGTTTTGGAAAAGGTCCGCTGTTCACTTATTGATCGCCGGACGAGCCCCATACCAACTATCCCTCTTCGGAGACGCGGATGATCGTCTTGCCGGGCGTACGGTGGTCCGGCGCGAAGGCGGCGGGTGCTTCAGATAGCGGCCTCACCGCTCCCACGATCGGCTTGAGCCGTCCGTCTCTCAGTCGCTGGGCGAGCTCCGCGAGCCGGGTGCGGTCGGATTCGACCACGAAGAAGACCGCACGCCCGTCCATTGGCTTGACCGTTGGCATCCTGACGATGGTGACGAGAACGCCGCCGGGGCGCACAAGAGCGGCGGAGCGATCGAGAATCTCACCGCCGATCACATCAAAGACCACGTCAACTTCACCGACGTCCTCGAGCTTGTCGGTCTCGAGGTCCATAAAGGCGTGCGCTCCGAAGCCGAGGACGGTGTCGCGGTCCGCGGTTCGGCCGGTGCCGATCACGACGGCTCCCACCTCGCGTGCGAGCTGCACGGCGATCGAACCGACACCGCCAGCTGCGCCATGTACTAAGACGCTCTGCCCGGTCTGCAGGTGAGCGTGGTCGAACAGCCCCTGCCATGCGGTGAGTCCCGAGATTGGCAGAGCGGGGGCGGTGACGTGATCGACATCCGCCGGAAGCGGAGCGAGGTTGCGGGCCTCTACTGCTGTGTACTCGGCCAGGGTGCCGTTGCGGAACCAGTCGGTTAGCCCGAACACTCGCTGGCCGACGGTGAGGCCGGTCGTTCCGGGCCCCAACTCAGCCACGACACCGGACAGATCGTGACCTACGATGCTTGGCGTCCGGTCGCGTCCGGCGCGGTCGGCCCAGGTTCCCGTCCATTCCAGCTCGGTGGAGATGAATCCCGCGCCATGAACCCGCACGATGACGTCGTTTTCGCCCGCAATGGGATAGGGCATCTCAGTCAAAGAAAGTCCGGCGACGCCCGCATCGCGGTCTCGAACGGTGATTGCTTGCATGACGGTGTCCTCCTTTACGGATTTGGATTTGTCAGGCCAGTAGCCGCAGGACGGCGCTATGCCAAAGCCGCCAAACGCCAGATGACCCCCCAGACCGCCGGGAGAGTGGAGCGCTTCGATGTCGGCAAGGGGACTGCGATCCTCCGCCGCGTGTCATAGGGGTGGATCTTCACAAGACCCGACGCCTTCTTTATGATCGAATCGAGGTGAGAGCGAGATGCGGGATGGACGTGATGAACATTCTCAGGAGATCCTCGATTCGATTCTCCTCCTGCGCCCACGGCTTGGTCAAGACATATTCCAGATGGATTCAGAACTGTGGGCGGTCCACGGGTATGTCCCAGTCGACGGTGAAGTGATCTTGGCCGAGTTTGACCACCGTGAGACGGCAGCGGAGATTCTCGCTCAGCTTGCGGTAGCGCAGGAACATTCACGAACTCGGCATTAGGGCTCTGTGTGGCGTCCATCCGGGCGCTGCGTGAGGTCCATGACTCTGGCGTGCCAACGCGTGAGCTGACAGGTGCCCTCTAGCGCCGGGACGGAGGCAGATGTCGTCCGAGCCGCCGAGTCGGAGCACGGGCGCCTCGACATCCCCGTGAACTGCGCGCAGGCCATGGTGACGGTCCAGTGGCAGGTGCCGATACCCGGGCGGACCGCTCCTCTGGCTCGCGTTACTGATCATCGGTGGACCCACATACGAATCGATGGTCGGCTGGGAGATTATGGAGTTCCTCTGCAGCCGACAGCTGCTAGTGCTGAACGCGGCCATCGAGGATGCGCTGTTCGTGGCGAGTCCGACATGCGCTCACCTGCGGGCAGTTGCGAGTATGGGTCAACGGAAGCACGGACAACCTGCAACAGACCTGGAGTATCACGGAGAGGAGCCTGACGATGACGAAGAAGAAGATGAACATACAAGTACGGCGGGCCTACGACACGCCTGAACGAAGGGATGGGGCCCGGGTACTGGTCGACCGTATCTGGCCGCGAGGACTCGCCAAGACCAAAGCCGATTTCGATGAGTGGTGCAAGGAGGTCGCACCGTCGACGGAGCTGCGCAAGTGGTACAGCCACGACCCGGCACGGTTCAAAGAGTTCACACGCCGCTACCACGCCGAACTGAAACAACCAGAGCGATCCGACGCTCTCGCCCATCTGCGGGCGCTGGCTAAGGACCGGACACTGACGTTGATTACCGCGACCAAACAGCCCGAGATCAGCGAGGCGGAGGTCCTCGCCAGGATGCTCCGCCACTGAGCCCGGCCGACGCAGTTTGGTCCGCTCGATAGTCACTTTGTGGTTTGGTCGATGGTAGAGCGCTCTACTACACCGACGAACTCGGTGGACGGGCTGGAAAACTGGTTGGACCGAGCCGGACGTCAGGGCACACAGGAGACCCAGACGGACGAAAAACACCACCTCGCCAAGGTGAGGGTCGCGGGTTCGAATCGCGTCCTCCGCTCAGAAAAAATGTAGCAGCCGAAAAGCATTTTTCAAGCCTGGGCACTTGCCTGAGTCGGAACTCGAGAGCGCGTGTTGCCAAAATCAGGCGCGGGAAATCACTCACCCGCTACTCGGGAATAGCAAACAGTCACGAAATCAACAGACACGGCTAGACCACAGCTCTTCCAGCGAGGTATACCCCGAGCATGGCGACGCCCATGAGTACAACCCACACGTCGGTGATGCGACGCAAAAATCGGGGTGCACCTCGCACCTCCATGAACTCGCGCATGATGATCCGGACTTTGATCAAGGCGAGGCAGATGGCGCCCACCGTTACCAGCCCGCTTGCCGTCGGGATTCCTCGATGCGAGGCCTCATGATCGATCAAGAGGTAGCCCAGCGAAATGGCGACCAGGATCAGCCACACCACAAAGAGTCGCTTGTTGAATCCAGTCTCCACCATCATCTCACCACGTAGAGCAGGGCGAAGATCAATACCCAGAAGAAGTCGACCGAGTGCCAATAGGTGGCGCAGGTCTCCACTGTCAGTTGCGAGCGCCGCTTCTCGTTCGACAGCTGATACACCAGCACCCCGAGTACGACGAAGCCGACCAAGAGGTGCACGCAGTGGATCGCCGTCAGGAAGTAGTAGTACTGGAAGAACTGGCTACTGGTGAACGTGTCCCCTATGTGGATCAGTCGGACCCACTCGACGATCTTGAGGATGAGGAATACCACCCCGAAACCGGCGGTCAGGAACGCCTCTCGTCGGGCACGCTCGTAACGCCCGGCCCGGGCGTGCTGGACACATCGGGCCACGGCCCAGGAGCTCGAGAGCAGGATGATCGTGTCGAGCACGCCCAGCCACAGCAGCAGGTGGGATTGTCCGAACAGGAATGCCTGCTCGTGCTGTGTCCGGTTGAAGAGATAGACGCAGAAATACGAAGTAAAGATGAGGGATTCGAACAGCACGAAGAACCAGATGTCGCGCCCGCCGGGAACGTGCTCCGGCGAGCCTTCCTCCGACACTCCCGACAAGTCGCGTTCGGTCGTCGTCACGGCGACATGAACTCCGCCAACAATCGGCCTCGGCCTTCCTGCGGCGGCAGGTTAGGCAACGGTCCCGTACCGAAATCCTCGCGAAGGATCATGTTGCGCAACAAGAAGATGAACGCACCGGTGTAGAGGCCGAAGACGGCCACGTTGATCCACCAGGCGATCACACCGTTCCACGCGAAGACTCCGGCATGGAAGATCCACGAGGGTGCGACCACGACCTCGGTCAGTCCGTTGCACAGGTTGAGATAGCCGAACCACACCGGAAAGACACGGTTCTTGTCGAGGAGGATCGCCAGCATCCAGATCAGCGAGCCGATCAGGAAGACGCCCATGGTGCCGGAGAAGGACAGGAAACCGAGGTCGTAGAGCCACCGGAGGATCTCCGGGTTGCGCTCGGGCCGGAAGGCGCCCACCGTCATAGCCACGCAGATGAACAAGAACCCGGGGACCGCACTGACTGCGTAGAGGATCAGGTACGAGTAGGCGAAGGCACGGCTGACCGACATCCGCCGGATGGAGTAGGTGATCAGTGCGATCGATGTGGCGGAGAGCCCGCCCAAAATGAAGATCAGCCCAAAACCGATGAGCAGGCCCTCGTGCCGGCTGGCAAACCACCCAACCACCTGATGAGGTGTGTACCACGGCTTCCCTGGCGGCTGGGTGCGCGTGATGATGAAGAAGACGACGGTATAGAGGGAATAGAAGCCGACGGTGGCGTACCAAGCCAACCACAGCTCTCGCTTCGGATCGTCGAGCAGCGCAGGTCGCTTCACGCTGAGGCTGGCTCCGCCAAGGGATCGCGCCCGATCGCCTGTCCCAACACCACTGCCATGACGACGAGCCAGAGGGCAATGGCGACATTCTTAACCCAAAACGAAAGGAAGCCGTTCCAAGCGAAAGGTCCAGTGAGCGTCAGCCCGGCAAATCCCGCCGGCACCAACGCGATGGCGATGAGCAGGTTGAAGTGGCCGACCCAACGCGCAAACACGGGTCGGGCCTGCTCATCGAGATAGATCGCCACCGCCAAGAACAAACAGAGAGCAACGAGGAACGGCACGCCACAGGTGAACGTGATCCACGCCAGGTCGTTGTAGAGCTGGGTGAGCGCGGGGGCCCGATGGGGCCGGAACGCCGCCACCAGCCAAAAGATCGTTGCGGTGAGAAAGGTGATCGGGGCGGCACCGGAGACCCCGATCACGCAGTACCGCAGAATGGGAGTGCGGTGTGCCATGCCCCGCATCCGCTCCACGATCAGCATCAGAATCGGGATCAGCGCCACGCAGAACCAGTTGAACAAGATCATGCTGTAGCGGACGCGTGAGGTGTGGTCGGCGTAGAACGTCGCGACCCTCTGCGCCGACCACCTCGGAGACATGGGCGGCAGGAAACCTGGGAAGAGGAAGAACGCTGCGATCCATATGATCGCGATCGCGGGAAGGGTCCAGAAGATGATCCGTTCGCCAGTTGTTCGTCTCACTTGCACTCGTTCACCCCTACGACCGACTCCCCCTGGATTCGCGCTCAGCGTATTTACCACAGAAACCCGTCCACTATTCAGGGACAATCAGCAGGTGGCCACTCAGATCGAGCAGTGAGAGCACTCATCCCTGCCCGCCGTTGCTAAGTCGCGACCCCTGCGATACCAGTACTCACGCATCCGCCCGGTCGACGGCGGTACAACACCGCTGTCCCATTCATGGCGAGGTGCGGGAACGAACCGAGGACCCGGTTCGTTTCCAGCGATCAGGACCCCTTGACGTTGTCCCAGTAGGTTCCTTCGATCATGTTCCGCAGATGAACGTGATGGAGGATTGCCTGGTCGGGGTCCTCGGGCATCTCGGCCTCGCCGAACGTGACCTGGCGCCGAGCGATCCGGAACATGACGATGCCGTGGCGCAGTGCAGCGTAGAGGGTGAAGAAGTCGAGGTTCTGGGGCGTATACCCGGTGATCTCCTCGTAGTAGGACGCCACGTTCTGGCGTCTCAGAACGTGAGGAAGGCCCGGCAGCTCAAGGTCCTCCACCAGGTCCTGGAAAAATCGATGGATGTAGATCATCCAGCCCAGGTCGATCTCGCGCTGACCGATCGACGCCATTTCCCAGTCGAGCACCGCCACCGGCGAGAAATCCTCGAACATCATGTTCCCGATCCGGGCATCACCCCAACTGAACACGGCTTCGCCTTCTGGGTCTGGCCAATGCTCCTCGAGCCATTCGAAGCCGCGCTCGATCAGCGGCGAGCGCGTCCCGTCTCCGGCAACCCACTCGTAGTAGTCCCGCTGGTCGTCGACGTGGCGGCGGAGAGCGGAGCGGTCATCGCCGGCCGGAACGAGGAACTGGGCGGGACCGTCCGGCTTCACCTGGTGCAGTGCGGCGAGCACTTCGATGGCACGTCGTTCCAAAAACTCCTGCTCAGCGACCGTGGCGTCGAAGAACCAATTGTCACCGAATGTATACGGCATGACGTCGGGTGGGACAATCCCCTCGATCCGTTCCATCACGAAGAACGGTGCGCCGAGCGCACGGCTTCCCGTCTCGAGCCAGTAGACCGTGGGCACAGGGACGTCGGTGTGCTCCATCACCATTTGCATAGTCTTGAACTGCAACTCCATGTCGTAGCGTGCGAAGACCGGGTCTGCGGCCGGATCGGGGGCGATGCGCGCTACCAGCGGGCGTGACGAGTCCTCACCGGGGACGTTGAGGTCGAAAAGGACGGTCTCAGACGACATCCCGTTACTCGAGGGCACCACCAACTCACTGATCGTGGATCCTGGGAGCAGGCCTTGCAGCCACGCCTCGAGCTGTTCGCGCAGCACGTCGTAGTCGCGTGTCGACGTCTGTGGGCGGTCGACTACGTAGTCCGGCTGATCGGCCGAAATGTCCTGAGCATTCGTGCTATCGCGAACCAACTCAGTCGCCTCTCTGTGATCGGTGTGCGCGCAGGAACCGTCGGATCCCGGTTGCGCTCCAGTTGTCGTGATCCTCGCCGAAGGCGGTCATGCCCTGGAAGGACCATTCCGTCAGGCAATTGACGGTATAGAGATTCGGATTCAGAAAGAAACCCAGGCCATTGAGACAGTGTCCCTCGGCATGTAGCTCTCGTCCGAGTTCGTCGGTGAGATCCAGTTCGACCCGGTCAGGGTGTCCGGTGCGCTCGTGTCTTCGGGTGACCTTCCTCGACCCTGATGTCACTTTCGACAGCACGCCGTCGAGAACCACTGAACCATGGATGGCCACGCAGCCGTCCCCGAAATCCATTGTGATGGCGTGAAACAAGTCGGTCTCTGCTGCCGTGGCATAGCTGTAACCACCGCACATTGCGGGTGTGCCGTGGATCCCGTGACCGAATTGCGAGCGTGGGCCCCAGGAACGATCGCGAAAACCGAAGGAGTCGACTGCGATCTCCTCTCCGAAGAGCGAGATCACCCCTTGGAACCGGCCCGGTTGGTCGAGATGGCTGTCCCCGAGGTAGTTCGGCTCGGCGACGCCCGTGAACGTCAGGTTCAGGGACACTGCAAGGGAGACATCGTCAGTGTCAGGATCCTCATAGGAGAGCTGCCAGCGCCGTTGCGGCTCGATGCAGCGGAGTGCGATCCCGTTGGCCAGACGGATATCCGACAGGGGCTGATTGGGAATCGGGAGATGCCAGAACTGGCGGGCGTACGGCGCGTCCGGAGCCGACATGCCGAGTTCGTCCCAGACGTAGGCGCCACTGGCGAGCACCCCCTGATTAGCACGGAAGAAGGGGTACAACTGACCGGACAGTCTGCGTTCGGGTACGGTGAAGGTGAACCAACACGTCTCGGTCCAGTAGGGGTCGCCAGTGCTCGGCGGGTGAAACTCGTCGTCTGGGTGTTGCGCAAGCACTGGATCCTCCCCACTCCAGGCTGGCCGAAGCCTGCCGGAGCACCTCGAATGTAGCGGAGGGCGTGCGGTCGAGTCGGGCTGTGCAATAGTGCCGACACGCGTCGCACTGGCACAAGTCGGGACTTTCGATTCAGACCACGACGTAGTCGCTGAGGTCGGCTTCCTCGGTCCAGCGCCAATAGTCGACGAGACGCCATGGGCTGAGTCCATGAATCTCTCCGTAGGTGTTCTTGTAGAACGAGTGTTTCACCGATGGTTGGGCCCATACGAGTGTCTTCAGCTCGGATTGGCACCGGGCGTGCCAGTCTTCGTATCGATCTTGTCGCGGCTCTATGGAGGACAACCCACCCTCGATGATCTGGTCGAGCGCGTCACTGATGTAACGCATCTGACATTCAGAGTGCAGGATCAAACTGCCTCCGTGGGCCAAGTTGGTCCCAGGGCCGTACATGCAGAAGAAGTTCGGAAATTTCGGGATAGTGATACCGAGGTACGCCGCTGGTCGCTCTCCCCACATCTCTCGCAGGTCGGTGCCTTGGCGACCGACTATCTCCATCGGATACAGCGCCTTTGTGGCTTGGAAGCCGGTGGCATAGATGATGACATCAACCTCGTATCGTTCACCATCGACGGTCACGACCGAGTCCGTGTCGATACGGTCGATCCCAGTCCGGACGAGCTCGACGTTGTCGAGAGTCAGGGTACGCAGCCAGCTTCCGTTGTCCTGCAAAGTGCGCTTGCCTGTCGCGGGATAGTCGGGAATCACCTTGGCTCGCAGGTCGGGATCGTCGCCGATCTGACTGGTGATCCAGTCAGTGAAGAGTACGCGAGTCGCGTCATTGGTGGCGCTGATCGCCAACGATGGATCACCGTCGTAGCTCGGATCGACCCGGGCTGCCTCTAGTCCTTTTTCGGCGCCGGGCCAGAAAATCAGAAAACGGTACCAGCGGCCATAAAACGGCAGATGGGTGAGGGCCCAGCGCACGCCCGAAGCGACTGCTTCGTGGTAGTTCGGATTCGGAAACATCCACTGTGCGGTGCGCTGGAAGACCGTGAGACGATCCACCTTCGGAGCGATCGCCGGTGCGATTTGGAAGCCGCTTGCACCAGCGCCGATCATCGCGACGCGCGCGGCCGAGAGATTGATGTCGTGATCCCAGCGCGCAGAATGGAACGAAGATCCGGCGAACGTTTCCTGCCCAGGAATTTCGGGGATGAGCGGAGTGTTGAGCTGGCCTACGGCCGAGATGACCGCACGCGCCACGAGGGTATCCAAGGATCCGTCGGCTCCTCGAACCCGAACTGTCCATGTCGCAGAGGGTTCGCTCCATGTGGCGCCGAGGACTTCGGTATCGAACCGGACGTGGGGTTCGATGGCGTTTCGTGCCATCACTGCATTGAAGTAGGACTGGAGCTCAGGTTGTTGCGCGAAGAACTCCGTCCACTCGTTGCTCGGCTCGAAGCTATAGCAATAAAAGTGGTTGCCGACGTCGACTCGAGCGCCGGGGTACGAGTTTTCAAACCATGTGCCGCCGACGCCCGAATTCTTCTCGATGATGGTGAAGGGGATGCCGGCCTCCTTGAGGCGGATTCCGGCGAGAAGGCCCGATTGACCACAACCGATCACCACGACCGGGAACGCTTGGCGCGCAGAGAGTTTGGTCGGGACGGCGACGCGTCGGGCGTCAATCCCGTCGAGTTCGAGTTCCTCGAGGAGCATGGGAACGTACTCCGAGGGTACCGGCTCGCAGGCCAGCCACTCCATCATCTCCAAGAGGAGGTCTCCTGAGAGCGGAGCCGGTTCAGGGCACCCTTTGTCCCGGTAAGCACGGATGATAGGCAGAGCCAGATCGCGGACCGCCTGCTTGTCCTCCTCGCTCATGAAGCCCTGGACTTCGTTCAAGAACAATCCGGCCGGCCGAAGGGGGCCTCGGAGCAACTCGGCATCACCGGTGATGTGGACGAGCGACAGCATCAGCGTCGGAATGCTCACGTCGAGCAGCGCTTCGGCGATCTCCTGATCCGATGAGTTGAAGGGCTCTCCGGCCCACTGGTTTGGCATGGTCACATGGCTTTCATGGGCTCAGAGGTTCATGGTAGGCGGACGAATGGTGACTCGTCAGGGAGGCAGGTAAGTAACACTTCGAGCGCTCTACTACAGCGGTGAACTGGATGGACGGGCTGGCAACTGGGTTGGACGAAGCCGCACCTTGGAAGACCTGCCGGACCTCATGGTACGAAACCACCTGCTTGCCAAGGTGAGGATCGCGGGTTCGAATCCCGTCTTTCGCTCTTCGAGGACCAGGTTCTGGAACGACGCGAGCGGCAGCGATCCGCTGACTCCATCCGGTTTCCCCTTCTCTGACCATCAGCTGCCCTGACGGCACAAGCAGTGCCATATGGACGGTGTCTAGGCTTCGATAGGCCAGCGGAGAGAGTGGCTCGTTCGAGCTGCGAGAGTCGAGGTTCCGCATCCTGTAATCCGCTCAATAACAGCAGGTCAGGGACGGTGTATGAGTGGTCACCCCCAGAACATGGGCCTATGTCGGAATGGAAACTCCCCGGGGTCGGAGTGACGATGTCGGATTGGCGCGAGGACAGCAAAATGGCGGTCGCCCAGAAGGTTCGTATATCCATGGTCTGTGGCGACGCTCCCCAACGCTGAAGCATCGCAGCAACATTGGGAGGTGATCGAGCGCGGCGAACATCTGTTTCAACAGTTACTGACCCGTGATCTGCCATCGCCCGACGGTCATCTCGTAATCGAGATGGATATCCGTCCGGAATTTCGAACGTCCGAGGAGCACTGCAGGGTGGCCTGATCGCGGTACTTATTGACATGTGTGCGGGGCGACTCGCGTATGAGACCTGTGATCACGAGAATGTCTTCAGCACAGCGACTTCAGACCTCAATGTGCGTTTCTTGTCTCCCGTGACTGTGGGGCCAGCTCGGGCTGAGGCGCGCGTCATTCGAAAGGGCAAGTCGAGCATTGTCCTCCAAGTCGAGGTGACGGACGTTGGCCGCGACAAATTGTCAGCAATGTCGACAATTGCTTTCACGGTGCTGGAACCACGATCGCGAGCATGACACCTCGCTCGCTAGTAAACCGGACGCTGCGCGGCGAGTTCGTGCCCTTCATTATTGCGCGGACACGTCTAAAAATATCAAGCGCGACAAGAGGAGTTCGATGTCTGAAGCAAATTTATGTCCGTTTGTGTTCACACGGTTCAAGGAGATTTGAGAGTGCTCCCGTTTCCTCACTTCGACAACCGCATTACGCAGTTGCTTGGAGTCAACATCCCGATCGCGAATTCCCCCATGGGGTTTGTTGCGAATCCGTCGTTGGTGGCGGCAGTCGCTCAGGCGGGTGGCATCGGGCTGGTACCTGGCTCGGTCGGCATCAAATGGGCTCAAGAGGACATCAAGCGGGTGCGCGATATGACAGACCAACCGTTCGGCGTCAATTTGCCGATTGCCTTTGTGAGAGACCCAAGGATCGCCGACATGTTGGTCGCCGAGAGCGTTCCCTTCGCGACGACTTCTGCAGGCTCACCATCGGCCTATACGGCGATTCTGAAATCCGCGGGTCTCCGAGTCCTTCATGTGGTCACGTCGCTCGACACTGCGAAGGAAGCCGTCGACGCAGGCGTCGACGGTCTCATCGTAGAGGGTATCGAGGGCGCTGGTCTGCGGGGCAAATCCGAAGTGGCCACCATGGTGTTGCTCCCGCTCATTGCGCAGAAGATCGACATCCCTCTCATTGCGGCCGGAGGGATCGCCGACGGCGCCTCTATGGCTGCTGCGTTCGCCCTTGGAGCCGAGGGCGTACAGATGGGGACCCGAATGCTTGCCTCAGTTGAAGCGAATGTGCATAAGGGCCTCAAAGAGGCGATACTTGGGGCGTCAGAGACCGACACGGTCCTGATCAACCGCCACAACAACAAGCCGTTTCGCGTCCTCCGGACCGAAACGACCAGTGCGCTCGAGTTCGCCACCGACGGAGACCCAGTGCAGGACCTTCTTCAGAATGTCGGTATGACCTATACCCAGGGAGTTCTCGAGAACTCGATCCCATCCGTTGGACAGGTTGCCGGGCGGATCGAAACCCTTGTGCCTGTCGCCGAGATAATCGAGAAGACGGTGAATGAATTCGCTGCGGTCATTTCGCAACTTCAAAAACGCTACCTTCGGACCTCATAGTCCAGCTTCCGATTCTCGACCACAGGGGTCGCCGCATTCGACAGATCTCCTTGGAGACTCGATCCGAACTTGCAGTGAAGTGTGCAAGCAGCCTTGGGTCAGTTTCAAGCGTAGAGGTCGCTCATGCAGATCGTGTAAGTAAGCACGTCGGGCGCCGCCGATATGAGATTTGAGAGATCGGAATTCGCTGTTCCATTCCGCGCAATTGACTCGGATCAGAGCAAGAGCGGGCGTGTCGGAAGGAAGTGTCATGGACTTGACCCCGGGTGGAGTGAAACTCTCCTTCCAGACGGTCCATGGCAGTGCGGTCTACTACGGGACGGATCGAATCAATCTCCTCAATCAGGATGTTCAAGGAGATATTCGTTGAAGTTGCCCATCGCAGCTCGCCGGCACCCTCGCGTGCAAGGCGCTCGACGTGATCCGACGCTGATTCCTATCTAGAGGCGCGCACCCCCTGCCAGATCTCGCATCGATCAAGTCGCTGAAGACTACGTACTCAATGCGACGGCAATCCAAGCACCGTTCGACCACGTAATCCGGGTTTGGATCTCTGCGCCCGGTGGCGCCCGCCACCCGAGGCAGCTCTGAAGCCTTGAGGAGACACCTGCGAACCAACCGACTCAAAATTTGTGCGGCATCTGGCTTGGCTGTGGCCCTGGGGGCCGGAGCCTGTGCGGGAGTGTCTTTGACTTCAGGCAGCCCCGCAGCGACGCAGAGGTTCCCCTGCTGCGGCGCATCATTCAACGGCTACTCCTTGACCGACTCATTCAATCATCTATACGTTGACAGCGTGACGGCAAGTGGACTCGACCGTCAGAAAGAGGAACTAGGGAAGATCGAGCGCGCGCCAGGTGACATGGTGGCGGAACCAGAATCCAGTGGAAGTCATGCTGGCCGCCATGATCCTGCGTGAGATGGACATCGGCCTCGTTGGTCTCCGCAATGACGTCACTTCCGACGCGCTGCGCCCGCATCCTGATCACCTCGTTTCTAGTCTGGAGGTTCACCCTAAATGACACTGGTTTGGCGAGGCGCGACATCCGCCGGGCCCAGGGCCAGTCGCGCATCGTTGCGGTCACAGTCAGAATGACCGCTACTTCATGATGGGACTGAGCTTCGACCGCATCTTCGCCGAGCTTCCGAACGTACGGTGTCGTGACCACGTCTGGGCGGTGTTCCTGCCTGACAAAGGCATGCCAATCTTCAAGTTGGGGGTGCGAGGATGAACCCGATTCGGAGAATCCCTTACGCCGGCAGCGTGCACGACGAGCGCGAGGTCGAGGCGGTATGCGCAGTGCTGTCGAGCGGGCCGCAGGCTCTTCGCATCGGCGCGAACGTGCGAGAGTTCGAGCGTCGCATCGCCGAGCTTTTTGGAAAGCGACGTGGGATCATGTGCAACTCCGGCTCTTCGGCGCTCTATCTCGCCGTCGAACTCCTCGCGCTGACGCCGGGCGATGAGGTCCTCACGCCGGCCGTCACCTTCTCGACTGATATAGCGCCACTCGTGCGCGCTGGTCTCATCCCTGTCTTCGTGGACGTCGAGGCCGACACGTACAACGTTGATGTGAACGGGATGGCCGAGATGATCGGTCCGCGAACAAAAGCCATACTGGTGCCGAATCTGATCGGCAACGCGCCCGACTGGGATGCCGTCCGGGCCTTGGCCGACCGAAACGCCCTGAAGGTCGTCGAGGACTCATGCGACGCGCTGGGTTCGACGTTGCGCGGTACTCCCACAGGTACCAGGTCGGACATCTCCGTGACTTCCTTTGCGCTCAGCCACATCATCACTGCCGCAGGAACGGGTGGGATGGTGTGCGTCGATGACGACGGGCTGGCTGATCGTTGCCTGTTGCTTCGGCGGTGGGGCCGCCGCTCGGAGATCCAACTCTTCGGCTCGGCTCGAGGGACAGAAAGTAGGTTCTTCTCGTCCTTAGGCGAAGATGATCTGGAATACGACAATCTGTTCATCTTCGACGAGGTGGGGTGGAACTTCGAACCCTCTGAACTGTCCGCCGCCTTCGGCCTCGTGCAGTTGGACAAACTCAAGACCAATCTTGAGACCCGGAAGCGGAACTTCGCCCGTCTGTACGAGTACTTCAGCCGGCGCCCTGACGTGTTCGCCCTCGCTCGAACTACCATGGAACTCGACACAGCCTGGCACATGTTCCCGATTCGCGTCCTGCCCGAGTCAGGGATATCCCGCTCGGCCTTTCAGGAACACATGGAGCGCAACGGCGTCGATACTCGGATGGTGTGGACGGGCAACGTCACCCGTCAGCCTGCGTTCCGACATGCTCCCTGCCGTGTGCCCGCTGACGGCCTGCCCAGGGCTAACCAGATCATGGAGCAGGGACTCGTCCTACCTTCAAACCACGCGCTGAGCGACGACGACATCGACTACATATGGGAGATTGCAGAGGCCTTTCTCCCGTGAGCATTCCCTGCGAGGGCGCGCCGGAGGGCAACCGGTCGCCAGTGTTCACCCGGGCGTGACTGTCCGTACGAGAAGGCTCACGGGCCGCCGTGCCCTGGTGACTGGGGCCAGCCGCGGTATCGGTGCCGCAACGGCTCAGCGCTTGGCCGCAGAAGGTGCAGATGTGGCCATCACGGCCCGTACGCTTGAGCACCATCCGACACTGGCCGGATCGCTGCGTGAGACCGCCGCGCGACTTAGTAGGTACGAAGGCCGCGTCATCCCCATCGTGGCCGACCTGACCGATCCCGAAGCGCGAGCCATGATTGTTACTAAGGCGGTCACCGGACTGGATGGCCCAATCGACATCTTGGTTAACAACGCCGCTGCTGCTATCTACCAACCCCTGCTCGACTTCCCGCTCAGGCGCCGCCGACTCATTTTTGAGATCAACGTTCACGCTCCTCTCGACCTGGCTCAGGCCGTGCTCCCGGCGATGCTTGAGGTCGGTGAGGGCTGGATCGTCAACGTGTCGAGCGCTACCGCGTGGCCGTGGGAGCCGCCCTTTCGCCTTGGTGTCCTGGGCTCGTCAACCGGCGTCTACGGTGCATCAAAGGCTGCCCTCAATCGGCTGACCAATGCGCTCGCGGTCGAGGTTGTTGGCAGTGGTGTGCGAGTGAATACAGTCGAACCCCGAGCGGCCGTGATGAGCGAGGGTGCCGAGGTGCTGGTTGGTGCGCCTCTGTCCGAGGACCAACTTGAGTCGATGGAGGAGATGGTCGAAGCCGTTGTCGCCTTGTGCGAGTGTCCGCCTGAGCGGACCGGTCGCACCCACGTGAGCCTCGAACTGCTCGACGAGCTCGGGATCGTTGCACGCGGACTCGACGGGTCGCCACGCAGGGTATGAGCGCAGGGTTTGCCAACTTCGAGGTCGATCCAGCGGACCCGCTGGTTGGACAATGAGGAGCACGTTTGTTTGATCTCACAGGACGCACCGCCCTCGTCACCGGAGCTGGCCAGAACGTGGGGGAGGGTATTGCCCGCGCTCTGGCATCACAGGGCGCCATGGTGGCCGTCAACGACATAGAGGCCGACCGTTGCCACGCAGTTGTCGATGCGATCAGCTCGGCCGGCGGACGGGCTATGACGGCCACATTCGACGTCACCGATCCCGACGCCGTGAGTTCGGTCATGGCAGTGCTTCCGCAGATCGACATCCTCGTCAACAACGCCGGAAACGGCGGAGCCCAAGCGATGAACGTCAAACCGTTCCGAGAGATGGACCCCTCTGACTGGGAAGGTCCCATCCGGGTCAACCTCTACGGAGTCCTCAATTGCACCCGAGCCGTGATCAACGGCATGTGTGATTCGGGCTGGGGACGGATCGTCACGATCTCTTCGGGGGCCGGAACGGCCGGTGTCAACATTGGTGTCGCTCCGTATTCGGCCGGGAAGGGCGGGGGCATCTCATTTATGCGGACCCTCGCTCTGGAGGTCGCCAGGCAGGGCGTGACTGCCAACACGTTGGCAATCGGCCTCATGGGCCTACCCGATCCCGACATCACCGCCCAGCTGGCCAGAGCCATCCCAGTTGGCCGAACGGGCACGCCGGAGGATGTGGCGGGCGCCTGTGTGTGGCTGGTCTCGGACGAAGCGGGGTGGGTCACCGGTCAGACGATCGAGCTGAATGGGGGCTCCGTGACGACCTAATGGCTGAGTGCGGGCTGCAGTCTCAACTGACCAGGCGCTCGATGAGAGAGCGTCGCCGTTGTCACCGAGGCGAGCGAGGGGGGATGGGAACGGCGATCGCACTTTGTCTTGCAGCCGAATGCGCACAGGTGGCGATCTCTGCCCGCTCGGTCGGGGTCGGCGTCGTCAACTGCGTCGCGCTCACAGGGACACTGCTCTTTGCGTGCCGGCTCACCTGAGAGACCATCCCGTTGAACCCACGCCAACCTGGGTCGGGATGTGGCCGTCCAGAAAGGTGCAGTTACTCTCCATTTAGACCTATCGCTGCGGGCCCGAAGGGTCCATAGTCGTAGGAGAAGGTTGTTCTTCTACCAGAGGAGGTGAGGCATCTGGACGGTCGGGCCTGTGCAGGGCGCCTCCCTGATTCTGGATCATTGGGTGACCTGATGTTGCCCGAGCGGGGCTGAACCTCGAAGCAAACTGACGACAATCGACCCAGCAAGACCCTGTTGGGGTCCAGTCGTGAAAATCTCGGCATTTCAGCCGTACCGAGGGTTCCGATCCAAAAGTTCCGAGGCGCCAACAACCGAGGAACAACGCCCGCATTCGCGAACAGAGAATGCGGGCGTTGTCGCGGGATCCGTGCGGAATCAGCAAGCGGCGGGTTGTCCAATGTTCGCGGTTGCGTTTCATCGGGGCGACACCAGATGTACGTCGAAGCGTCTCAAGGCGCCATTCACACCCTCGTACGTAACTCCATCCCTTCATACGGGTGGGTCGTTCGGGGTGGCTGGAATATCGCCGACTGCGTCGATCGCTCCTACGACCTCGAGGGTATGGCGGTGGGCACGGTGGCCGCCGGCCGCATCGGCCTGGCGGTTGCACCGAGGGACTCTTCGACGACGAGCTGACCGGATCTATAAATGGGGGGACATTCCTCGTGAACACGGCGCGCGGGAAGATCGCCAACCGTGACGCTGTCGTGCGGGCCCTCGAGAGCTGCCGGTTGGCAGGCTACGCCGGCGACGTCTGGTTCCCCCAGCCCGCGCCACAAGACCATCCATGGCGGACGATGCCCAACCATGGGATGACCCCCCACATCTCGGGGACCTCGCTCTCGGCTCAAGCCCGTTACGCCGCCGGGAATCGGGAGATCCTTGAGTGTTTCGTCGACGGGCGGCCCATCCGAGAGGAGTATTTGCGCGTGGACGGCGGCCGCCTAGCAGGACCGGTGCTCACTCCTATGGGGACGGGAACGCCACCTCGGGCGCGAAGGAGGCTGCGCGATTCAACCGCTGATCGATCGAGCGTAGAACTCGTCCGGTGCGGCACCGATCCTTCCATGTCGCTGATGACGCCGAATGCTTGCGCCCGAAACCTGACGTCGTGAAACAGCATGGTCGTGAGGATGTAGACGGGGGGATGAGGAGGGCGGTGCCCTTCTTTCAAGGATTCAATTCCGGAGGATCAGGACCCCCAAGCCTGGGGCGGCGTTCCTGGGCACTGCTCCTACGGCGTAGCTGGAAAGGCCCATCAAGCAGCGTGAAGGTGCAGCCCGGACTACGGTTCGGAGAGGTATTGGCCCATCAAGGCCCGGGGTAGGAGGTTGGAGGGGACATGACCGACCTGATTGAGCGCGTCGATACGGCGTTTTCCGAGGGCGACGAACCCGCTTCGACGAGTGGGACGGCGAGGGCCGCGGCGCCCGGAAGAGCGCGCCCACACGCGGAGATGGCGACCAACCGTCCCCTCCACGTCCTCTTCGCGGTGGCCGCCGGGGGTTCGGCGATGCTGCTCTTCGCCATGGCGTCTGGACACCTCCACGGCCTGCGGGCGACCGTGGCCATCGTCGCAGCGCTCGCCGAGGTTGTGCTGGCCGTCGGGGCGTTCGCCCGTCCCTCGCGCGCCCTGTTCGGGGCCGCCGTCGCTGTGAACGCGGCCGTGGTTGCCTTCTGGCTTCTCACCGCCCCGCCGCACGGCGTCTCGTGGGCGACGGCCGGCATCGGCGTTGGCTTATCCTCCCTGGTGCTGGTGCTCGGCACGCTGCTCGCCGTGCGACCCGAATCGGGCGCGACGTGGTCGTCGGGTACCTCGGTGATCGGCTCGGTGGTGCCGGTCGCGGTCGCTGCTCTTGCGATCGGGGCGCTCTTCGCCACCGGTACCCCCACCTCGGCACGTACGCATGCCACGTCGGCCACCGCCGCACCATCGGGCGTCAACGCCTCGACCGCGCTGGCCGAGCAGACGACGGTCAAGGTGCCGGGCGAGAATTCGAAGACGTTCGCCAGCACGCTGGCCGGCAACACCACCGAGCAGTCCGAGAACGCCAAGTGGGTCCCGCTCGATGCCGGGGACCAGGCCGTTCTGACCCAGCAGCTAACTGGGGCCTATCAGGCGGCCATGCGGTTCCCAACTGTGGCGTCGGCCAAGGCAGCTCACATGATCCTGGCCGGCGGCATGGCGCCCGGGGTGGGCGCCCACTACCAGGAGATCAGTGCCGAGGCATTCAAGGGCATCAACCCCGACGGCACCATCAACGCGCTCTACCCAGCATCGTGGATCTACGCCAGCGCGGCTGACAACGCGCCCGTCGTGGGTGTGATGTACGAATCAATGAACAACACGGCGCCAGCGGGCTTTATCGGGCCTAATGACCACTGGCACCGCCACTCTGACGTCTGCATTCAGCCGGGGCTCAACGGCACGATCGGCGTGCCGTTCGCGGCTGACCAGGACGTGACGCCACAGGAGTGCGCGGACGTGCATGGCGACTTCATGAAGAAGACGGTGTGGATGGTCCACGCCTGGGTGGTGCCGGGTTGGGAGAGCCCACAGGGCGTCTTCTCGCACGACAACTTGCACATTTACTGCCCGGGGAACACCGACCTGACCAACGCAATCGGGTTCTGCGACCGTCAGTCCTGAGCCGGTCATTCTTCCCGATCACCGTTCCCGGCTTGTGCCAGCATTCCTGCGGGTGACGAAGGCGACGACTGCGCACCGCCTACGTCGTCTGTGCCTCGCTGGCAGCGCGCTTACGTCCCTCGTCGTCCTCGGGTGGGCCGCACCGGCGGCGGCCCACGCCGCCGTAGTCTCGTCCTCGCCCGTCCAGGGGCAGCACCTCCCGAAGGCACCGCACGAGGTCACGATTGTCTTCGACCAACCGGTGCAGCCAGACGATGGCGGCCTGGTCGTTCTCGATTCGAATGGCATTGCGGTACAGGTCTCGTCGAGGCACCCAAGGCCCGACACCCTTGAGGCCACGCTGCCCGCGTCGCTCGGCTCGGGCGCCTACGTCTCCAACTACACGGTCACGTCTGTCGACGGCCACGTCGTGAACGGAGGCATCGTCTTCCTCGCCGGTAACGTGAAAGCGGGCGCAATCACGGCGTTGGCGAGGCCGAAGACAACGCTGACCAACTGGGTCGACGACTTCGGGCAGTTCCTCGTCTATTTGGGCGTGCTGGTAGCGGCCGGGCTGGCCTTCTTCGTGGCCTTCGTCTTGCGCGGCGGGGGCGAGGAGCGGCGCCTGCGGCGCGTCACCTACCTCGCGGCCGCGGCCGGCGTCGTCGGGATGGCAGTGACCGGCGCAACGCAGTCTGTGCTGACCGGGGGCGGGGTGGCCTCGATCGTGCATTGGAGCGTCGAGCGGCAGTCCTTCGGCGGCAAGTTCGGCCAGCAGTGCGCTGTCCAGCTCGTGGGGCTGGCTGTCTGCGTGGTCTCTTTCCGTGTTCGCACCACCATGACGCGCCAGTTCGCAGCGTTTTACGGACTGGTCATCGCGGCCGGCGCGTTCGTGCTCTTCGGGCACGCCCTGGTGTCGCCCGAACGCTGGCTCAGCATCCCGGCCGACGTGGTCCACGTCGTGTTCGCCGCCATGTGGGCGGGAGGCCTCGTCGGCCTGCTCATGGTCCTGCGCACTCGCCTGCGTGGGGCGCGCCGGGCGGGCCAGCTCCTCGCCCGCTCCGAGCTCGGCGAGGTTGCTGGCCTCGGTGATGCCTCGGCGACATCAGCCCGCCCGATCAGCGTGGCGGGGAGTGCTGCCGGCTCGGGTGCGACTGCGACCGCGCTGTTGGAGCGCCCGCCTCCCCTCGCGGTGCACAGTGGGTCGGGAACCCAGGAGTCCGACAACTGGAATCACTACGGGCACGGCGATGCAGACGGGTGCGGCGACGCCAACACGCAGACGGCAGACGACGGAGGCGGCGCACTACTGGCGTCGACGGCCGGCGTGATCAGCCGATTCTCTACTATGGCCGGCGTCTCTTTCGCTGGCATCATCGTCGCCGGCACGCTGCTCGCGGTCGTCGAGGTGGGGTCGGTCGCCAACCTGTTCGAGACGGGCTACGGCCAACTGCTGCTGCTCAAGATCGCGGTGGTCGGCCTCTTGCTCTTCCTCGCCGGGTACAACCGCTACTTCTTGTTGCCCGGACTATTGGCGGCCTCGGCCGCAGGGCACACCGGGGTGGCGGAGGGCTGGCGACGTCTCGTCTCGACCGTCCGCCTCGAGGTGCTGGGCATGGTGGCGGTGCTCGGTGTTACCGCCGTCCTGGCCAACGGCACCCCGAGCAACGGGGCCTCAGCTCCGCCGCCGGTGGCGTTCATTCAGACCCAACCCTTCGACGGCGGCCACGTGATGCTGCACATCACGCCCAATGCCGCGCTGGTGAACAACTGGACGGTCCAGTTCACCGGAGCGAACAGGGCGCCGGCAGACTTGGCCGAGAGCGTGTCGGTCTATCTCGTCTTGCCTTCAGAGAACGTCGGGCCGATCGAAACCGACATGAAGAGGATCGGCGTCGGTCGCTTCGTCCTCGCCAACAGCCCTAATCCGCCCATCGTGGGCAAGTGGCAGATCGTCTTGCAGGTGCAGGTGTCGGAGTTCAGCCAACCCGACGTCAGCTTCGTCGATGCCGTGCAGTAGCGCTGTTGCGACGGCAGAAGGAGTGGAAGATGATACGGAAGTTCGCACTGATCGTCGCGTGCGCGCTGGCCTTTGTCGTCCTCGATGCCAGCATGACGAGCGCACATGTGACGGTCAGCCCGTCGAGCCTCCCAAAAGGTTCGGACGACGCCATCCTGACCTTCCGCGTCCCGAACGAGTCGGCTACCGCAGCGGTGACGGGACTGAATATCCAGTTCCCCCTTGCGCACCCGATCGTGCTGCTCAACCCCGAGGCCGGGTCGGGCTGGCAGGTGCAGGTCGTCAAGGCGGTTCTGCCCAAGCCCATCACCACCGACGACGGCACGTTCACCTCGACGGTCAGTGAGATCGACTGGTCGGGGGGCAGCATTCCCGTCGGCCAGTTCGACGAGTTCAATGTGCTGGCCCAGGGCATCCCGACAGGGACCTCTCAACTCGTCTTCAAGGCGATCCAGAAGTACAGCGACGGCACAGTGGTTTCGTGGATCGAGGTCCCCGACAAGGCGGTTCCCGATCCCGAACACCCGGCCCCGACGATCACGTTGACGGCGTCCGGAGGCAGCGGCGCCGCGGCGACGTCGACCGCGTCCACCGACGCGGTGCCTGCGGTGGCCCCGACCTCGTCGGGTTCGAACGCACAGTCGATCGCCGCGCTGATTCTGGCCGGTTTCGCGGTGCTGCTCGGACTGCTAGCGGTCTG
Organism: uncultured Acidimicrobiaceae bacterium; assembly: GCA_963809715.1. Classification (GTDB taxonomy): domain Bacteria; phylum Actinomycetota; class Acidimicrobiia; order Acidimicrobiales; family RAAP-2; genus Bog-473. The sequence continues at coordinate 157,520 of CAWEKO010000002.1, forward strand.
GCTGAGTCGGCCCCGTCTCGGCCAAAATCCAGTGGGCGAGAACGCATCCGAGAAGCCCGCCGTTTGATCGTGCCCGTGGCGGCGGGAAAACATTCGTGCAGTCCGATCGCATCAATGGCCGACCAGGAGATCGTGGCCATTGTCGCGCCAAGTGGTCAGTGGTTTATCGACTGTCATCCTCCGATGCCTCGAAAGCCATGCCCAAGGTCCAAGCCGAAGCTGCAGACGGTTTGATCAGCGCCCCGAAGGGAATGCTGGTAGTGCTGACAGTAGAGCGCTCTATTACCGGGACAGGGACATATCCGCTGGACGAAGTGGAAACTGGCTGGCCGGAACCGCTTCAGAGGATCTGCTGGACCTAAACGACGAAATCCATCACCTGGCCGAGGTGAGGGTCGCTGGTTCGAATCCCGTCTTCCGCTGCAAGAATACTCCTGGTGAAGTCCTTGCGATTCCTCTCGATCTTCCATGGGTTGACTTACGAGCACGTCAACGGATTCAACTAGACCGAAATTCAGCACCTGCCAACCTGTAACTCGACAACCCCGGCGACCGTAGCGGCGTATCCAACCTATGGATCAGAGCCACTTGCAAAGGCAATTGGGATTCGAATCGTCGCCGCGGGTGAGGGGAGTCCGGCGTCGTTCACGTAGACGGAACACGGCGCACCGGACGCTCCGCACACGCCAGCGCCGACCGGACCTTCTACGACACGCAGGGTCGTCGAACCGGACCCGTTCGCGTCGGGAACCAGTATTCGTGCCGTCGCAAAGTCACAGTCAGTCTCGGTGTTTCCGGAACATTCGATGACATTGACGACGTTTCCAGGCAGATAGCCCGTCCATCGCACGGTGACCGTCTGTCCATTTGCGAGGTGTGTAGATGGCGTGAGGTAGGCGTGTCGGCGTGTACGCGGAGTGGGTGGCGGCGTGACAGTGAGTGACTGACCGGGCCTCGGGGCGTAGTGAACGGTCGTCACGCCCGGCTGGGCATCGTGAACGATGCGTGCCCCTGCATGTTCGGATCCGTCAAGGTAGCGCCGGAAGAAGTCGGTGCTGGTGCGGGCAACGCTCGTGAACCACTTGCTCCGGGGCTGTATCCAGTCCCCGTGGTTCGCGCCGATCAGGCTCAAGAGCACCTTGGGGCCCTTCTGCTTGTTGAACACCGACACCATCTGGCCATAGGGCAGGAACCCGTCTTTCGTTCCATGAACCACGAGCATCGGCGGCTGTCCGTCAAAAACGTAGTGACCGCCCGGATAAAGCTCGGGATCGCCTGAGAAGACGGCCGTAGCCTTGACGCGTGGATCCCGACAGCAGGTGTTCAAGAATCCGAGCGTTGTGATGGCGCCTTCGGAGTGTCCCGCGACGCCGACCTCATTCGGCGAGATCATGCCGCTCAGAGGGCCTGAGTCTGCCGCGGAAGCCAGCAGCATCATGCTGATAACGAAGCTCACGTCGCCCGGCTGGCTGTACACGTCGGCAGTATCGACCCCTCCGGGCGTACCGAGACTGGTCAAGGGGTACTTCGGTGCGGCCACGACGAACCCCGCTGCAGCCCACTTGCTGAGCAACGATTCGTACTGGCGCGGCACGGTTCCGAGGCCGTGGGAGAAGACAATCAGCGGGTATGGTCCGCCACCAGTGTCGGGCGGGGCGTTCGACTCTGGACTCGCAGACGCCCGTATTGCAGCGGGATACCAGATGGAGGTTGTGAGCGTCCGGCTCGGGAGGGCCGGTTCACCGTTGTGGGCGGGCGTCGAGCGCGTGTGATCGACGAATGTCTCGACCATTACCCCCACCCCGTGGTCGAAGGAACGGAGAGACGCATCGACTGGTCCGGCTCCGGCCGGTGGGGACACGCATACCGCGCCGATACTCCAGAAAGCCAGAAGGTAAAGAACCCATCGGAACTTCAACGACAACCCACCGAGCCCGAATCGCGAATGACTGTCACCTCCTGCATGCCACAATCTGGTCCGCCAGGGTCCACTTGTCCAGCACCGGTGGACCGAGGCCCTCCCCTCGGTTCCCGCCCGAAGCCCGCATCGGATGCGTCGTCGGGACTATTGGCAGGGAAGCCTCGAGAACCACGGCGGAGTCGACGGCGGTAGTGGTCCGGTCCACTTACCCCCGGGAGAAGAACGCGCGTGCGACCTGGCCCAACGCGGCCAGTTCCGGTGCCAGCTCCGTGCCGACGAAGATTCCGCCCGATTGTGAGAAGTGCACCCCGTCGTCGCAGCGCACATTGACAGAGCCCACGGCAGGCGAGTAGTGCCCACCTGGTGAAACCAATGCGTTGAGGTCGAACACAAACACGTTCCCGCTGGCCGCCTCCGCCACACTCCGCATGATCGCGTTGTCGAGCACTACCCGGAAGGGATTGTTCTCCGGCCACGGTGTGCCGGCACCGGAGACGCCGCTGTCGAAGTAGGGGACCGTCAGGAACACCACGGCGGCTCCCCGTGAGTCGAGGACTTCTGCCGCGCTGTTGAAGCGACTGCTCACGTAGCTGTCGAACGCGGACTCGCCGAGGTTCTGCAAAGCCCCGTGAAACTGCTGGTTGAACGTCTCGCCTCGGGCGAGGTAGACGACCACGTCGGGGTTGTAGGCGTCGACCCATTGGCGCCACGTCGTCAACAGCGAGTCGGCGTTGCCCGCGACATCGCAGGGGGGGTTCGGCGGTACCGTGTACCAGAGCACCTGGATTTCGCCCTGCATGGACACGGAGCAGGAAGGCGATCCCTCGTTGACCAGCTGTATGCCGTATTGCCGCGCCTCGAGCGCTAAGCCCACACCCAGTGAGCCCGCGAGGGAGTCGCCCACCAGGAGGACCTTTACTGGTCTGCGCGTTGAGGTGTGCGTGGCCGGGGTAGAGCTGGAGGTCGTGGGAGCACTCGCCGCTGTTCGACTCTGGGATTGTTTCGCGGTGACAGAGTTAGCGACCAACAGATGGTTGGACACCGGCTGGACTACCGTCGTCGCCTTCCGGGCGGCCACCGGTGCATGTAGTTGCTCCCCTTGCAGCGCCGACGCTCCGACCGGTACCAGCGTGCTGACGAAAACAGCAGCCAGGGCGGCAGCAGCACCGAAGGGAGCCACCGCGGCCATGCGCCAGCGCCGGAGCGCACCGTAACGCACCGGTTTCTCCACAAGTTCGTAGCTCAAGGCGGCGATCGCCACCGTCAGAACGACCCGGAGCACGAACAGTTCGTAGGGGCCCCAATCGAGCCGCCGGCCGCTCGTCACGAGCAGAGTTGGCCAGTACCAGAGGTACATTCCGTAAGAGATGCGGCCCAGCTGCGGCAGCGGGGGCAGCTCCAGAAGGCGTACGACGAGCGATCGGGGTGCGACGACACATCCGAGGACCACCGCACCTGCAGCCAGGCTGGCCGCCAGGAAGCCGCCATGAAAGGCGAAGGTCGACGTCTCGGCAGTGGTCGCCCAAAGCGCAGCCGTTCCGGCCACGCCCGCGATGGCCAGACCTGAAGCAAGCCGCTGGACCGAGGTCCCCAGACCCCTCTGTCCCAGAGCTTGAGTCCCACGGCGATGGCTGCGCCAACGAGAAGGGCCTGGGCGCGGGTGTCGGTGCCGTAGTAGGCCCGGGCGTCGTAGCCGCGGGGAGTGAGATGCGCCATCAGGGCGGCCGACGCCAAGACGCCGACACAGGCCAGGAGAAAGAGAAGGCGGAGCCGCCGCTCCGCCCGTCCGCGATCGATCGGCGCCGGTCTGCGGCGAAAACGAACTCGGTTCAACCTTGACGGTCGAGCGTTACCCCGTCGAGTCCCCAAGCCGAGGACGACGAGAAGCACGATCGGCCACAGTAAATAGAACTGCTCCTCGATGGCCAGTGACCAGGTGTGGGTCCACGGCGACGGCTGGCTCGAGAGCGAGAAGTACGGCACACCGGCATGGATGAGGTACCAGTTGGACCCGTAAAAGACCGTCCATAACGCGTTCTCGAACGCGGCCGGTGCGCCGAAGACGCCCGGCAACGTCGCCATCACAACTCCGATCACCGCGACGAGCAGGAACAGCGCCGGCAAGAGACGCCTGGCTCGGCGACCCCAAAAGCGCCGCAGGCCGATCCTGCCCGAGGCGCCCCACTCCGCCAAGAGCAACGCCGTGATGAGAAAGCCCGACAGTACGAAGAAAGCGTCAACTCCGTAGTAGCCGCCCGGAATCCAGCTCAAGCCGGAGTGGAAGGCGATGATGGCCAGCACCGACAACGCGCGAATCCCGTTGAGCCCGCTGAAGTGCCTAAGCGTCGGCTCGATCGCTCGCGCGCCAGCACGACTGTCGGCACCCATTCCCCCTCAACCCCCTTTGTCCCGGGTCCTTCTCCCCGATCTCGCCGCTGGTTCGCCTCCACCCACTGTTATCTGGCGGTGTGGTACCCAGCATATCCTCCTACGAATCATGAAGCCTGGCTCGATGAACGTTGGGAGTCGGCCGAGCGGCCCGTCCCCACCCGAGACGCCGTTTAGCCAGCGTGGGGCGCATCGCTTGTGAGTTGCCCGCTTTGTCGGAACTCGTTGTCTATCCGATTGGAAGGCCACACCTCCAGCGCAGGCAGTTGCAGACCGTACCACTGCGACGGATTGGGCCGACGGCCTGGACTTAACCGCTCCTCTCCTCTACGGATGGGCCCGACCCGCAAGAACGAAATGCACCACTTTGTCAAGGGGTTGGCGGATATCCCGGAACCGTCAATGGCAACACTCTTCGCTTGGCATGATGACGCTGTCGACGAGATCCTGGTCAGGGCTCCGATCGGATTATTGGACCACGCGCACCGTTTGGCTAGCCTTATCGCGGTGAGTCCGAGGGTTGAGGGACAGTGACGCAGAAACCGATCGCGAACGTGTTCACCTGGCCGGACGATGATCCGCGGCTTCTTGGTGGTCAGTGCAAGGGTTGCGGGGCGATCACTTTCCCGGTGCAGTCGAGGTGCCCCCGCTGCGGCACCCAGAGCATGGACGAGGTTCCCTTACCCCGCCGCGGCACCCTCGTCTCCTGGACGACTCAGGACTTCCCGCCGAGCTTCGACTACAGGGGGGATCCGACGGGCAAATCCTTCGAGCCTTATGGGGTCGGGCTGGTGCAACTTGACGATGTGGTGCGGGTCGAGTCGCGGCTCACGGAGTGCGATCCCCAAAAGCTCGACTTCGGCATGGACGTCGTGCTTCGAATCGTCCCGTTCTACGTCGACAACGATGGCAACGAGATCATCACCTTCGCCTTCGCGCCCGTCGGCGAGCAGACTAGTGAGGAGCGCTGAATGGACGATGTAGCGATCATCGGTGTCGGGCTGCACCCCTTCGGCCGGCACGGCGACAAGTCCGCGTACGAGATGGCCGCGGACGCCGTAGAGCTGGCGTTGACCGACGCAGGCGTGACATGGAACGACGTCCAGTGCGCCTTCGGCGGGAGCTGGGGGGTGTGGACCGACCCCCTCACGGGTCTGGTCGGTCTCACCGGTCTTCCGTTCATCCACGTGTTCAGCGCGTGTGCAACCGGCGCCGCCACAATCCAGCAGGCCACAAACGCCATTCGCGCTGGCAACGGTGACATTGTTGTGGCTGTGGGCACGGACAAGCACGCTCGGGGGTCGTTCAAAGGAGATCCGACGACCACCAACGTGCCTACTTGGTATGGCGAGAACGGGCAGTACGTGACCACCAAGTTCTTCGGCATGAAGATCAACAAGTACATGCACGACCATGGCGTATCCCAGGCAACGTTGGCCAAGGTGGCGGCGAAGAACTACCGCAACGGCGCTCTCAATCCGAAGGCCTTCCGTCGCAAGCCGATCACTGAGGAGGAGATCCTCAGCTCTCAGATGCTCAACTACCCGCTCACTTCGTACATGTTCTGCGCTCCCGACGAGGGCGCTGCGGCGGTGGTCCTCTGCCGCGCGGATATCGCTCACCGCTTTACGGATACGCCGGTGTACGTGAAGGCGACTGCTATCCGCACGCGCAACTACGGCTCTTACGAAGTCAACACCACGTGGGCTCCTGTTGACGAAGATGTTTCCCCGACCGTGCACGCATCGCGCGCCGCCTACGAAGACGCTGGGATCGGGCCCGAGGACGTTGATGTCATCCAGGTCCAGGACACCGACGCGGGCGCCGAAGTCATCCACATGGCTGAGAACGGCTTCTGTGCTGACGGCGACCAGGAGAAGCTTCTCGCGGACTGCGCTACTGAGATCACGGGCCCAATGCCGATTAACACCGACGGCGGACTCATCGCCAACGGAGAGCCGATCGGAGCTTCTGGCCTCCGCCAGGTCCACGAGCTCGTGCTCCAGCTCCGCGGCCAGGCCGGCGACCGCCAAGTCCAGGGTGACCCGCTCGTCGGTTATGCCCAGGTCTACGGGGCTCCCGGCACCGCCGCCGCCACGATCCTCGCCCGCTGAGGGCACGGACACTCGATCACAATTCAAGGGTGGATTCGGTAGCTCCCGATAGGTGGGCTGATTCTTCGGCTCGCAACCGTTGATCTCCGTCGCCCCTGACCTGAACATATCCAGGATCGTGCCCCCTCACGGCCGCAGATGGGCCGCGCCATGGCCATTGGAGCCTCTTTTTTAAAGGAGACCAGCGATACTGGCTCAAGGTCCCCGGAACAAATGTTAGGTATGGTAGGCGTCAAACCTAAATCAGTGCAACGCAGGGCACAGGCGGTTGGGGGCGATCTCAAAGGGGAGCGCGTCCCGATCTCCACTCCGGCGCATGAAAGAGGGGAGTCCAAATGGACCTGATGCGGTTCGACGGGCGAACGGCCATTGTGACCGGAGCCGGGCGCGGGGTTGGGCGCGCCCACGCGCGACTGCTTGCCGCACGAGGGGCTCAGGTTGTTGTTGTAGATCTCGGGGGTCAGTTGGATGGAACCGGAGCCTCTCCTGAGCCTGCCGAGAACGTTGTGAAGGAAATCAAAGCGGAAGGTGGGATAGCGGTTCCGTGCTCGGCGTCCGTCGCGACTGAGGAGGGTGCCCACACGATCGTTCAAGTTGCTCTGGAAGCATTCGGTCGTGTGGATATCATCGTCAATAATGCAGGAATATCCCAGCCTGACTGGTTCGACGACCTCACAGTTGACCGATTTCGCCAGATGATTGATGTTCACTTCCTCGGAAGCGTGAATGTCACGCGAGCAGCATGGCCACACCTCCAGAGCAACGGGTACGGCCGGATAGTAAATACCTGCTCCGAGGCAGCGTTTGGGATGGTACCCAAGAACACGAGCTATGGGAGCGCCAAGGGAGGCGTTTTTGGCTTCACCCGGAGTTTGGCGCTCGACGCAAGAAGGCACGGGATTCTGGTCAATGCCATTGCGCCTCGAGCGAGCACCCGGTTGTCGGACACGAAGGTCTTGGCACATGTTTACGACCTACCGGAGGAGACATTCGGCGAAGTCATGGATGGATTTGCGCCGGAGTTTGTGGCGCCCGCTGCGGCGTACCTGGCCCACGAATCTTGTCAACTCAATGGTGAGGTCCTCGTGGCCGGGGGCGGTCAGGTACTCAGGATGGCGATTATGCAGACCCAGGGCTTCACATCACCGACACTGACGCTTGAGGAACTCGCAGCCAACCTCGACGTCGTCATGGACATGACGGACGCCACTCTCATGGAAGCTGAGGTACGGATGCAGTGACGCCGGCGCTCAGAGTTGACCAAATAGTTGTTCCAACCTAGGCTCACTCCGCTCGGTGCGACGCCGTCGGGCCAACAACAGATGACAAGAGAGACATCAGTCCAGTGTGGGGGCAGTACGTGAGATCCGCTACTGAAGGATCCGGTGGATCCTGAGGTCGACGCCTGTGAACGATTGGGGCTCCTGGCTTCCGCCATCTCCGGTCAACGATTGGAAGTAGCAGTCGCAGATCCTGGAGTGCTTTCATGGACCGACGGCCGGACCGTGTTCGTTCCAGTCGAGGCAGATCACCAGACCCAGTTGCAATGCGTCCTGCTCCAGGCATCCCTCCTTTGCGCGGGGAGCCTCAAACCAGAAATTCTCCAGAAATTGACTCGAAAGAGCGCTGCAGCTCGGCGCTACCTGAGCCTCGAGGGACACCGTGCACTGACATCCCTCCGGGACGTTCTACCAGTCGCAGCGTTTCTCGCAGCCGATCCCCTTACGGCGGGGCGGACCGATTCTCCGGATTCCTCATTGACCTTGGCCCTCGGCGTAGCGCCGATTCCGGATCCTCCGGCCTCATTTGGAGTGATTCGGCCCGGTCTCGTTGGGCCGTCTCGTGACGGAGGTACTGAAAAGCAGGGGCTGGCTCACCTTTCGCGACAGGACAGACAAACGCTTCTTCGCGAACTGGAGGACGAAGTCGGGGAAGGCCCGGCGATCGATATCCTCTCGAGTCCCGTCGGCGGGGCTGGCCCCATCGGGCGCCTTCTTAAGAGACTTCTCAAGGACACAAGATCGTCGGGGACCGGTGCCCCCGGGGCGGATGCTCCGACCCGTTTCAGTCGGAGTGGCAATCGAGTCTCGCGTAAGAATTCATTCACGCCGAGCCGGATGACCGTATCCGACGGCGGAGCACTGGGCGCAGCGCCGGAGTTCGTTTATCCGGAGTGGGACGCTCGGTACCGCAGGTATCGGCCTCGGTGGTGCACGGTCGTTGAGCTCCAGCCTGAGGAAACGGACCTTTCACGAACTCCACTCGTGGCCACCAGGTCACTCCGGCGGGCGCTGGCTCGACTCGGGACCGAACTGGAGCCGCATCGTCGCCAACCGCAGGGCGAGGATCTCGATCTCGACGCCCTTGTGGACTGTTACGTCGAAGTCAGTGCCGGCTCACTCCCGGATGACGATGTCTACGTCGAGAACCAACGAAGCCGGCGGGACCTCTCTGTGCTCATCCTCTTGGATATCTCCGGTTCTGCGGGCGAGCCGAGCAGATCCGGCGGTGTCGTCCACGAGCATCAGCGATCCGGTGCGGCGGGTCTCACGGGGGCGCTGTGCGAGGTGGGGGATCGAGTGGCTCTTTACGGATTTCGCTCCCAGGGACGCTCTGCCGTGCACACTTTTCCCGTAAAGCGATTCGACGAGGGTCTCTCTGCATTGGCGGAAGGTCGCTTGGGTGGACTCCGTCCCGGAGGATTCACGCGCCTCGGAGCCGCCATCCGTCATGGGGCGGCGGTACTCGATCGGGAGGGGGGAACCAGTCGGCGCCTCTTGGTGGTCCTGTCCGACGGATTCGCTTACGACCACGGCTACGAAGGGTCCTACGGTGAGGCCGACGCGCGCCGGTCACTCTCCGAGGCGCGCCATTGTGGCATCGGGTGCCTGTGCCTGAGCATTGCCGCCACCACCGATGCCGAGGCACTCAGCAGAGTATTCGGGACAGCCGCCCACGCAACGCTGGGTAGCGTCGATCAGATGGCTGATGCGATTGCACCGTTGTTCCGTGTTGCTTTGGCAACGGCGGATCTTCAGAGGCGGCGATCTGAGCGAGTTACACGGTCGACGGAGCGCTTGTCGTTGGAAGGGAGAATCACATGACCTGCGAACAAACGCCGTTCTACGTGCCGGTCGGAAGCGAGAAGCAGGTCTTCCGGGCAGCGTTCCAACAGGACCTTTCAGTCATGCTGAAAGGGCCGACGGGGTGCGGCAAGACCCGCTTTGTAGAAGCCATGGCAAATGATCTCGGTCGCCCGCTGATCACAGTGGCCTGTCACGACGACCTGACCACCGCAGATCTCGTCGGCCGATTCCTTCTGCGAGGAGGAGAAACCGTCTGGGTCGACGGTCCACTGACCCGAGCGGTTCGGGAAGGTTCCATCTGTTATCTCGATGAGATCGTTGAGGCCCGTCAGGACACCACCGTCGTCCTCCACCCACTGGCGGACTATCGCCGTCAGCTCCCTATGGAGCGTTTAGGTGTCACTCTGGACGCAGCGCCCGGTTTCTGCCTGGTCGTGTCCTATAACCCGGGCTATCAGAGCATCCTGAAGGATCTCAAGGATTCAACCCGCCAACGAATGGTGGCCATTGAACTCGATTTCCCTCCAGCCGAGGTGGAGGAGAAGATCCTGCTGCACGAAGCAGCGGTCGACCAAGAAGTGGCGTCACAGCTGGTGCGGCTCGGTGGGGCCATCCGACGGCTCGAAACCACCGGGCTGCGCGAGGTCGCGTCGACACGGGTGCTCGTCGCGGCCGGCGCGGCTTGTCACGGCGGGACTCGATATCTGTGATGCCGCACGAGCCGCCATCGCCGGACCTCTGACTGACGACCCTCTGGTCACCGCCGGATTGTTCGAGATGATCGACGCGTATCTCACGCCGGTTTCGGGCTGAGCTCGGCATCGCCTCCTACTCCTTGACAGGGTGGAAGGCTGTCGTTACGGTTGGAACAAATCTCAGGTTCAGGGCGGAATGTTGTCAAGGGGGGTGAGATGGCCTACGAATCTCAGGCCGAGGCGATCAAGCTCGGCGTCTTGATGGACTGGGTGGTTCCCGAGGACCATCCACGTGAACGCGTGGACGATTTCTTTCTACCGTTCGAGCTCGTGTTTGCGGAAGGCCTGAAGGCCGGTCTCATCGATCGTCCCGTTGAACTTGTTGTCCGCCAGTCCTGGGGTCTCCCGAAGGGATCAGTCAAGGCGGTGATGGGATAGTAGAGCATCGGTAGGACTTGTGCACTTGACAGCACATGCTGAAGGGTGAGGTTTAGAGATAAATGGAAAGAGTTTGGGAACACGGTTTTGATATTAGAGATGGTGTAGACGATCAAATTGAAAGATGTTCAGTTGTGGAGATGCTTGATGCACAGTTAAGGAGTGGCATGGCATTAATATTTTTGATGAATTAATATTGGGGATGAACTGAATGGATAGTGTTACAGTATGAAAGAAGGGAGGATTGTTTATGTTTGGATGTTGGAAAAATGGGATTATAGAAGAGATGTGGTTGAACGTATAGATGAGGTAGATTTTGGGAACACGTTATTTGGATTTGATGTACTGAAAGTGGATAGAGAACTGAAAGTATGGTTTTGGATTAGGGATTGGTGTGGATGTATTATGGAGGGGTGCACTTAGCATAGAATATTGTGTGCAGGCTTGGGTTTTATGTGGAATTGATAGAATGGACGAAGGATGATATTGGAATAGTAGAGTGATATATTTGAGAATAAATTTTTTTATTTTTTTGCCCAGATTTGGCTGCGGACGGAAGTGTGCGGCAGTTCGATCGACCGTGTCGTAGGGGGCTTTGTTACAGCGGCGGACTCCGTCGATCGGGTGGAAACTGGCGGGATGGCGCCACACTTCATGGAACGCGCCAGATCCAAGCGGAAGAAGTCCGCCACCTTGCCCAGGTGAGGGTCGCGGGTTCGATTCCCTCGGCCGCTCCAAGTGTGGCGCCGGTAAAATTGATCGAATGACCTGCTCATCGTTGCTGGGAATCGGAGTATTCCGCCCGTGTCCGCAGCGAGTCCGTGGCCTGCGCGACTCTTACCGATTCCGATGCTCCCGAGAACGTGGTATTGAGGCTGTCAACGTCGAATTCGTCGTCGCTGGGCAACAAATGAACGTGGCGATTCGACGGAATGCGAATCGACTGATCTCAAGGTGGTGGCCTTCACCTCTCCCACGTGGCGACCGGCAGCGGTCAGGAAGACGGCGCATGTCGTGGAAGCTCTGCCCTCCGAGCAACCCGCGGAAGACCATCCTCCATCCTGATCGTGGGTTCAGATCCCGACACGGCTGCCAGACTTGGGCCGATGACTGACGGTCCGGTCTCGCTCCGACGATTCTTGAAGACGGTGATCCGCCCTGCGATCTACGGGCGGCGTACACCGCTGGAGGTGTCGGCTCACCATCTACACGGCGAGCCGATTCCGGCCATTGAGGCCGTTTTGCGACCGTTCACCCCTTTCGAAGTGGGCGACGCCTGGGGAGACACGTGGGGAACCACGTGGTTCCGGTTCCGGGGATCGATCCCGAACTCGTGGGTCGGGGCTGAAGCGGTGGCCCTGATCCACCTCGGCGGCGACCAGATGGTCGGCTTCACGGCCGAAGGCCAGATCTGGGACATCGGACTCCGGCCTGTCCAGGGACTCCACCACCAGCACCGCGAGTTCGTGCTCACCCCCAAGGCTCAGGGAAACGAGCCGGTCGAGTTCTTCGTCGAGGCGGCCGCGAACCCGATCCCCCCGTGGCACCTGGCCGACTGGCCGATGCTCCTGCCCGACTACTCGGGTGCACCGCTGTATACCCTCGAGACGGCCGAGTTGGCGGCCGTCGACCGGTCCGTCGAAGGACTCTTTCTGGACATGCGGATCCTTGTGGAACTGGCAGCACTCGATCCCGAACGATCAGAGCAGATCATGCCGTCGCTGGATAGGGCAATGGGCATCATCGATCCCGAGAACGTCTCCGCCTGCGTAGTCCCGGCCCGGGACGTACTGGCCCCGCTCTTGGACCGACCCACGTCCTCGGCCAACACGGTCGTGGCGGTGGGTCACGCGCACATTGACTGCGCCTGGCTGTGGCCGCTACGCGAAACAAGGCGCAAGTGCGCAAGGACCTTCTCCAACCAGCTGCGCCTGCTTGAACGCTACCCCGAGCACCGCTTCGTGTGCAGCCAGGCCGTGCAGTATCAGTGGATGAAGGACGGATACCCTGACCTGTACGAGCAGATCGCAGAGCAAGTCCGGTTGGAACGGTGGGAGCCGGTCGGAGGTATGTGGGTTGAACCGGACACGAATATCCCATCGGGCGAGTCCTTGGTGCGCCAGTTGGTGTACGGCAAGCGGTTCTTCGCCGAGGAGTTCGGGGTCGAGACACATGAACTGTGGATTCCAGACGTCTTCGGCTACTCGGCCGCTCTGCCCCAGATCGCTCGTGAGGCCGGCGTCACCTCATTCATCACCCAGAAGATGAGCTGGAACGACACCAACTCCTTTCCACACACCTCCTTCTGGTGGGAGGGCCATGACGGCAGCCGCCTGCTGGCCCACTTCCCCCCGGCCAACACCTACAACGGCGACTTCTCCGCCGGTGAGATGGCCGCCGGTCAGGAACGCGGCGGGAGACCCGATGGCACCGCCCTCAATCTCTACCCCTTCGGCTACGGCGACGGCGGGGGTGGTCCGAACCACACCATGGTCGAGCGCTTCCGCCGCATGAAGGATCTCGACGGCCTGCCTCGTGCGGAGATCGGCACCGTCACGGGTTTTCTCGATCGGTTGACGCAGGAGGCCGACGACCTCCCCGTCTGGGTCGGCGAGCTCTACCTCGAAGCCCACCGAGCCACATTGACCACGCACGCCGAGGTCAAGCTGGCCAACCGCCGCGCCGAGGAAGCCCTCCGGGCCGCCGAGCTGTGGTCGGTGGCGGCGTCCCTCGACCGGCGCCGCGACCTCGAACCAGCCTGGAAACTTCTCCTGCTCCACCAGTTCCACGACATCCTCCCCGGTTCAAGCATCCACTGGGTCTATGAGGACACGGCGCGTGAGCACGCCGAGGTGCTCGCCATCGCTGGCTCGGTCATGTCTGAGGCCCAGGCTGTCGTAGCGGGCGGAGACGGTACCGGCGACCTGGTGGCGTTCAACCCGTCGTCCACCGACCGGACCGAGGTGGTCGAACTGCCTGATGGTTCGTTGGCCCTGGTGTCGGCACCAGCCTGCGGCTGGTCGACGGTGTTGCCTGACCGTTCGCCCGGCAGCGGGGATCAGGTGACCATTGGCGAGGGCTGGCTGGACAACGGACTCCTTCGGGTGGAGTGGGACTGTGACGGCCTGCTGACCTCGGTGTGGGACATCGTTGCTGGTCGTCAGGTTCTCGCCGACGGTGAGCGCGGCAACCTATTCCAGCTCCACGACGACCATCCGCGCGCCTTCGACGCATGGGACGTCGACCGCACATACTTCGAACATGTCACCAACCTGGTAGCCGTGGACTCGGTCGAGGTGGTGGAGCGCCATCCGCTTCGGGGCGCGGTTCGATTTATCCGCTCCTTCGGGGCCTCGACCATCACCCAGACCATGAGCCTGGCCGCCGGGAAGCGGCGGCTTGAGTTCCATACCCACGTCGAGTGGCATGAGCGGCACCGGTTCCTGAAGGTGGCCTTCCCCGTCTCCGTCCGCTCCACGCGCGCAACCTACGAGATCCAGCACGGCCATCTCGAAAGGCCGACCGTCGCCAACACGAGCTGGGACGAAGCGCGCTTCGAGGTGTGCGGCCACCGTTGGGCAGATCTGAGTGAGCCCGGCTATGGGGTGGCCCTGCTCAACGAGTCCAAATACGGTTACGACATCCTCGGACACACCATCCGGCTCTCGCTCCTCCGCGCCCCGGGGTTTCCAGACCCCGAAGCGGACCAGGGCTCCCACCAATTCGCCTACGCGCTGCTTCCGCACGATGGCGACCTGCGGGATGCCGGGGTCATCGCTGAAGCCGAGCACTTCAACCTCCCTCTTACGCTGGTCGCTGGTCAGGGTGACGGCAGGGTGGTGTCAGTCGATCGGCCGGGGGTGAGTGTCGAGGCGGTCAAGTGGGCCGACCGTTCCGATGCCGTGGTGGTTCGAATCTGCGAGGTGTGGGGCTCCCGCGGTCCCGTGCGCGTGACGCTGCACCGTCCCTTCGTGTCGGTGGTCCGCACCGATCTGCTGGAGCGAGCAGTTTGCCCGCTGGCCGGCGACGATGGCTCCATCGAGCTCGAGCTCCGGCCCTTCGAACTGGTCACGCTTGCCTTTGACCTCGGTTGAACCGTTCGTCCTCGGGCACGCTCGCCGGGCACCCAATGGAAGAGGGCACTAGGTGGACCTGTCGGGTGCCATGGTGGGATCTCGCGAAGAGCGAAGTTGACTGGCGGCGTCCCCTCCGCTCGGGCGACGCCGAGTTGAGCTCGACCTGGCAATAGTAGAGCGCTCTACGACCAGGGTGCACTCAGTGGACGTGCTGGAAACTGGGTTGACGGAACAGTGAGGCAGAGAGAAGCGGACGCCTGAGACGGACAACACCGCCCTTGCCAAGGTGGGGGCCGCGGCGTCGAATCCCCTCTTCCGCTCCATTTGAGGTCTATCTGAACCTTAGGGAGTTGAACGTTACTGACCGGGTCCCCAAAGTTGGCCACCCTCGGTGTCTTTGTGAAAGCAGAGCCGGGAAGTCTCGTCGGTCCACCTGCGGCGCGCGTACGGAGTGACATGTGCCACCTAGTTCTCCATGGTCAACCGATCGAGGTTTCTGATCGTGGCGTCGATCTCCTCGTGGTAACCACACCATTCGCTGTGGGCGTTGCGCTGGATTGCCGGAGTGGTGGCCATCTCCAGCCAACGTGAGGCGTCTACTTTGTGACCCACTTGACCCGCTGATCGGGATTGGGATCGTAGCGACACGAACCCCCGGTGCAAACCGAATCGCGCAAAAGACGGGCAAGTCCTGGATCGTGGCGGTCGATCTGTGTGATGGCGGCGGCAATCGCTTTGCGCACCGCAATTCGCGCCCGGATCTGCCCCGGGTGCACCCCGAAGCGCTGACTGGTGGGCATGCCAAGAGCTGCAGCGGCCATGGTTTCGGTATCCCCTGTTCGCTGGGCCGCGTTGAAGGCGTCAACGAGCGCGCTCCGCAGGGCGTCGACGTCACCGGCGACGCGAGCTGCCGAAGCCGCCGCGAGGTATTCGACGGCCTCCGCAGATGATCCCGTGTTCGCTGCAAAATCCATCGTCCGCATGATATGGCTGGTGGCTGGTGGATCTACGGCCGCAGGAGTTCTACCGTCTCTCGATGGCGGGCGACCAGAGCGCGGTCCCAGTCACCGGTGCAATATACCGAGACCTGCGAGATGGACCCGTCGGCCACGTCTGCCCTGAAGAGCTCTCGGCAATACCACGCCTCGCCGTCTTGATCCCATTCCTCCTCCACCTCCAAGACGAAACCAGTGGTGGTGGCATCGAAACGCGACCGTGGTAGCCGCCCAGGACTCGGATGGCCAGCTTTGCGACCTGCGACAATGTTCTCGGCTCCCTGGAACTGCAGGCGCCACAGTGGCATCGTGAAGTCGCAGAAGGCGTCAACGGTGAAGAGACCTTCGGGAGGAACACCCGTCTCGAGGAATGTGACGAACTGGGCGGCGAGTTCGCGGCAGAGGTGATCGTCAGTCATAGTCATGGATCCTCTCTGGCATAGTCAGCTTTCCCTTCCGGTTGGCTCGTTTCCTATGCCTGAAGGCGTGACTCAAAGGAGTCACGGCGTGACGTCTTTGCCGGTACCTGGGTACATCGGCTCGAGACGAGACGAATGCCCTGGTCACATTGATGCCCGGCGGAGCCGGAATTGCGAGGTCGTCTGATGATCACCTTTGGGTTGGGTCGCCCTCGTGGTCGCGTCGGATTGGTCGTGCATCCCAGGCATTTGGGGCAACGCCCTCTTCACGGTCTTCGGGAACGCCAGTTAGCTCGATCCTCGGCGTGAGGCATCGACCAGAACGAGAATGGGAGACAGCCTTGAAGCCTTCTTCGCGCAATCCGGACTCCTCCCCTTGAGGTTATGAGTTCGACTGCTTCTCTGCTTTTTCAAGTGCTGCTGACAAGTCTGCGAGAAGATCCTCGAGGGTTTCGAGGCCGACGGACAGGCGGATGAGCCCTGGGTCGACCGCCAACGGTGAGTCCGCTAGTGACGAGTGGGTCATCCGGTGGGGATGCTCAATCAGCGACTCCACGGCCCCCAAGGATTCGGCCAATGTGAAGAGCGACGTGGAGCGGACGACCTCCAGGGCGGCAGGCTCGCCTCCGGCTAGAACGAACGAAACCATCCCGCCGTAGCCGCTCATCTGGCGGCGTGCAACGTTGTGGCCGGGGTGTTGCGCCAGGCCCGGATAGTGGACCGATGCAACCGCGGGGTGTCCGGACAGGAGCTCGGCGACGGCAGCGGCATTCGCGCAGTGGCGGTCCATCCTCAGGGCCAACGTTTTGACTCCCCGCAGAACGAGGTAGCAGTCCAACGGTCCGGGGACCCCTCCTGCTGCGTTCTGGACGAACCGGATCTTTGAGGCCAGTTCGTCGTCGTTGGTTGCCACGAAGCCGCCAACGACGTCACTATGGCCTCCCAAATATTTCGTCGACGAGTGCACCACGGCGTCCGCTCCCTTCTGCAGTGGCTGCTGCAGGTAGGGCGTGGCAAATGTGTTGTCCACCACGACGAGCGCTCCACGGTCGTGGGCAAAGGCGGCCACGGCTTCGATGTCGACTATTGACAGCAATGGGTTGGACGGCGTCTCTATCCACACCATCTTCGTCTGGTTCGGCCAGGCAGCGTCGAGTCGATCGAGGGTCGTGAGATCGGTTGGCGTGTACCCAAGTCCGAAGGGTCCCCACACCTTCTCGAAGAGCCGGAACGTGCCGCCATACGCGTCGTTCGGGATGACGACGTGATCACCGGGACGAAGGAGCCGCAACACGGCGTCCTCGGCGGCAAGACCGCTTGCGAAACCCAGTCCGTGCTCCGCCTGTTCCAAGGAGGCAACGCACTGCTCAAGCGCAGATCGGGTCGGGTTGGCGCTTCGTGCATATTCATAACCGCGGTGCTCGCCCACGGAATCCTGGGCAAAGGTGGTCGCGAATGACACGGGCGGAACCACGGCCCCGGTGGTCGGATCCGGTGGCTGCCCGGCATGGATCGCTCGGGTCTCAAATCCCGTCTGGTCGAGCCGGGCAGGCTCCGACTTGCTCATTTGCTCGACCCGGAGAGGAAGTCCAGTAGGTCGCTGCGAGTCACGATCCCGGTCGGATGGCCGCCATCGACGACGAGAACGGCACCGTTGTCCGCCAGGCGTGCGGCGGCTACCTCAACCGCTTCGCCAGTGCCGACCATGGGCAGCGGAGGCGCCATGACCGCCTCAACCATGGCGTCCATGGACTCGGGAGCACTGACGAGTCGGGCGAGGAGGTCGCGCTCGGTCACCGTACCCACGACCTCCGCCAATGCCAACGGCGGCTCTGCCTTGACCACCGGCACTTGGGAGACGCCGTATTCGCGCATGATCGAGATGGCCTGGCGGGTGGTCTCGTCTGGGTGGACGTGGACCAGCGGCGGGAGCGACGAGCTTGTGTTGCGATCCTTGTGAGCCAGCAGCTCACTGACGGTGTCCGCAGCCGATCCACGGGAACGCAGGAACCCGTGGTCCGCCATCCAGCCGTCGTCGTACAGCTTCGAGAGGTAGCCCCTGCCGGAGTCGGGGATGATCACGACGATCACGGTTTCACGCCCCGTCTCTCTTCCGACCTGGAGGGCAGCCCATATCGCTGTGCCAGCGGAGCCGCCGACGAGAATCCCCTCTTCTCTGCCGATCCGGCGGGCCATGAGAAAACTGTCGCGGTCGGAGACCATCACGACCTGGTCAGCGATCTCGCGGTTGTAGGCCGCAGGCCAGAAGTCTTCGCCGATGCCTTCGACAAGGTAGGGACGGCCGCTCCCACCCGAGTAGATCGACCCTTCGGGGTCCGCGCCGATGATCTGGATGGCAGGGTTTTGGGCCTTGAGGTAACGGCCAACGCCAGAGATGGTGCCCCCCGTTCCAATGCTGGCGACGAGGTGGGTAATGCGGCCAGCGGTTTGGTGCCAGATCTCCGGCCCAGTGCTCTGGAAATGCGCCCCCGGATTGTGGGGGTTGGAGTACTGGTCGGGCTGGAAGGCGCCCGGCGTGCTCTCGACGAGCCCTCGCGCGACCGAATAGTAGGAGTCGGGATGGTTCGGGTCGACTGCCGTCGGGCAGACCACCACGTCTGCGCCGTAGGCACGGAGGAGCGCTATCTTCTCGCTGGCGATCTTGTCGGGCATGGTGAAGATGCAGCGATAGCCACGGCGGGCCGCGATTATGGCGAGACCGACGCCGGTATTGCCGGAGGTCGGTTCGACGATGGTGCCGCCTGGCTTCAGCAGCCCGTCGCGTTCGGCCGCTTCGATCATGGCGACCGCAGGCCGGTCCTTGATACTGCCACCGGGGTTGAGGAATTCCAGCTTGGCCAATAGCTGGCCGGGAAGGTCGCGCCCGATTCGGTCGAGACGGACCAGTGGGGTGTTGCCGACCAGATCCAGCAGCGAATCCGCTGCTTTGATCGGCAGTCCTTGATCACTTATGGGGCGGACCTCGATCGCCGGGTCGACGGCGATAGGGACATCGCTCAGGACCTCCACCGGCAGCCCGGCTCGATGGAGTTGCTCGGCGACCTTCTTCAACCACTCCCTGCCTTCATCGCTATCAGGCGCAATCAGTCCGACCGAACGTGGGATATGGGCGCGCAGGTCGGCGATTGTCTCCGGAGGAATGGGGCCATAAGGAACGCCCACAGTCCGGCGTGACGACGCGGAGACTCGTTCGGGGACAGGGGCCGTGTCGAGTACGAGCAGGACATCCATTTCGTTGTCACCATCATGCCTGCTGTCCGAACCGGTTCGCGTACTCCGAGAATCCTCAACACTTTGGTCGGAGTGTTGGACCCCCCCAACCGTCAATCCGGTTACTCCGCTTTGCCGCACGAGCACCACTCGAATGCACCCTCGGCCACGTCCAACGCCGAGGATTGGGGTCGACCGGCCCGGACGAATAACACTCGCCTTGCCAAGGTGAGGCTCGCGGGTTCGGATCCTGTCCTCCGCTCAATCGTGCCAGTTCAGAGGCTTCTTTCCAACCGAGATCGGTGGTTCTCCGGACTGAGCTTCACCCGATCATCGATGGCAGTCCGTCCTGCGCCAGCGCGGGTGTCAGATGGCGGGCGACGAAAGATCGGCCAGACCCTTGATCTGATCGGCGATGCGTAACGCGGGACGGTGTTCGTACGCAGTGACCCCTCATGCCGTCCGGGGACCGCATGGCGTCGACATGCTGTGTCGCCCCTACCGAGGCGGGCGCCGCCCGATGGGGCACCTCAAGTGACTATCTGCCACAGCCGCCGCCACGTTTGGGGACCAGACCTCGACGGATGGGCGCATCGTCGACGGCGACACCATGAGCGCCCGGCACCTCATCCACGAAACCGATCGGCGCGCGACTTGGTGGCACTAGCGTCAGTTCATGTCGATTTACACTCATCCAATTGCAACGCTCGATGGTCAGCCGCTGGACCTCGAGGGTCTGCGGGGGAAGGCCGTGCTCGTCGTCAATGTGGCTTCCAAGTGCGGTCTCACTCCGCAGTACACGGGCCTCGAGGAGCTGCAGCACAAGTACTCCGAACGGGGCTTCACTGTCCTGGGTGTGCCGTGCAACCAGTTTGGCGGCCAGGAACCTGGGACTGCGGAGGAGATCTCCACGTTCTGCTCCTCCACCTACGGGGTGACGTTCCCCATCACGGAGAAGGTCGATGTCAACGGACAGCGTAAGCACCCCCTCTTCAACGAGTTGGAGGCGAAGGCAGACGCGAATGGCGATGCAGGCGACATCCAATGGAACTTTGAAAAGTTCCTACTGTCTCCCGCGGGTGAGGTCGTCGGGCGCTTTCGTCCCACGGTTGCGCCTGACGCCGAAGAGCTCATCAGTGCGCTCGAAGCCATCCTGCCGAGCTGAGGGGGTCCTTTCCATTGGCTTATATCTGGAAGACAGCCAAGGCTCAAGACGTCAAGCCGGGGGATAGTGTTCGCACGCAGTCCGGTGAGGTTCTGACGGTCACTCGCATCGAGGCACCATTCTTCGGCATGTCAAACATGCTGGCCTTCATCGAGGACACGCCCGACCGTTGGTTCAAGCAGCCGATGCAGTCCGATTCCGACGTGGAGATCCGCGCCGGTTCGGCTTGACGGGTGACAACAGATCGTGCTGCTGGGTGGGATCGGGCAGGGGGCGTCGGCGCAGGTCTTACGCGCGTAGGGGTAAGTTCTGCCGTCGTCCATCGATCCACCAACATCACCAAGTCGAGAGGATGTGAACATGGCCACAAAAGAGTCCAGCTTCGAGGCAGACATCAAGCCTCTGTTCCGGGAAAAGGATCGCGATTCAATGCGCAACGCCTTCGATCTGTGGTCCTACGCCGATGTCCAGACCCACGCCGCCGCGATCGCCGAGCGTGTGAAGAATGGCTCCATGCCGTGCGACGGCGCATGGCCCGCAGAACGGGTCGAGTTGTTCGAGCACTGGATCGAGCAAGGCACGCCGGCATAGCGAGCGGTGCCTTACGCTGCGATGCTTCCGGGTACGTGGCGGAGGCGGGACCGGAGCGAGACTCAGTGGGCCGATTCTGTCGCTGTGATGTTCTTATTCGCGGCCGCGGAGTTGGGGGGAAGAGTTGCAGACGATGGATGCACCTCGCAGCAACGTCGCATCGTGGTACCCACCATGATCTGTCGGGCGTATCGCCCTGGCGCTCGGCTGTGCGAGCCTTCAGCTCCAGGGGCGTTTTGAAAGCAATGTGCAGCTGCTCCAGTACCGACGATATATCTCGGAAGCGATGTTGGGTGATACCGCTCAAAAGTTGATTCGTCTGCTGTAGTCCACAGAGTCGAGATTGCCCCATTCTGTTAGCGTCAAGGAGTGCCCTCGGAGTGGTCGGCCCTTTCCTATGAGTGGTGGCATGAGACCTGCGACACGCTGCATGCCCATACGCAATTCCTTGGCAAGCTCGCAGTGGCAGTCGCGCCGCCCGAGCCACAGCTCCAGCACGCAGCACTTCGCCTGACGGCTCGAGGTTGGGAGACGGCGCCTCTGCCGGCACCAGACAGGTCGGGCGCGTTTGTTGCTCTTCTTGATCTCCGCAGCCATGAGATGGTGGTGGAGGCGAGCAGTGGGGGAGTCCAGCGCGTGGCGCTGACGCCGAATCGTTCCGTGGGCACGGTGACGCGCGAAGTGCTCGCAGCTATCCGCGACCTCGTCGGCTCAATCGAGATCAATCCAAATCCTCAAGAAGTGCCGTGGAGCGTTCCTCTCGACGAGGACGAGGAACACGCACGTTATGATCCCGATCAGGTTGCTCTATATTTCGCTGCTGCGACGCAGGCAGCGCTCGTCCTTGCTGACTTCCGTGCTCCGTATCGGGGACGCTCGACGCCGGTGAACGCGTGGTGGGGATCGTTCGATCTGGCGGTAAGTCTTTTCTCCGGCCTACATGCCGATCCGCCCTCCAACGACTTCATCATGCGCAACGCGATGGATGCTCAAGAGGTTGCAGTTGGCTGGTGGCCCGGCGATAGGAAACACGATGGCGCCGCGTTCTACGCGTTCGCCCATCCGGCGCCAGAGGGCTTTGGGGCGATGACGCTCTCTCCCGAAGCAGCCCGCTGGGACTCAGTGCTCGGCGAGTACCTCCTCGACTGGGCCGACGTCTGTAGGAGTGCCGACCCACATGGGGCTGGTGTTGAGTTTGCACACTCTGCGTTCCGCCATGCCTGTCTTATTTGCGGCTGGGATCCTGCATTGCCTGCCAGTATTGAGGGCAAGCCACCGCCTGTTTCCTGAGGCGTGCAGTCGACGCCCGAAGCTGGCGCTTAGCGTTTGATGCCGATGCTCCTGCCCTCGGTCTATGGGATCGGCTCTTCCGGCGCTGGCGAGGAAGGGCTCACGATCTCGACGTTCCCAACCCTCCTCTACACCGGGGTTCGCGAGGTCAAAGTCCGATCGAATCTTCTGAAAGAGAGCACGTAGATCCATTTGGAGCTCTGGTATTGGGAGTGGGGCCTCGCTTCAAGTCGCCATCGCGCCATCTAGAGCGAATATCCAGTTCAGGCTATTCAAATGCTGTGTTTCAGATGTGCGGAAGGGGCATGCCCGATCAGGAGGATCACTGTCGAAGGCACGTCAGGAGATTGAGGGGCAAGTTCATGACTGGGGCTGCTTGGGGACGTAACCTGACAGCGACTCGATCGGGGCGTCGTCGGTACAGTTGCCAGGGGACTATCTCTGGGCTCGACCTGCCCCGCAATGGAGGGTTCATGGGGAATGGAGGTGGCCAGGGTCAAAAAAGTCCTCCATAGCGATCCTTCCACCCGCCACCGTCGTAGACCTGACAGAGAAGTTCGAAAACGGATGAGGAGACTCGATGATGCACGGAACTCAGGAGCAGAACTCGACACACAAGGTCTCACTCGGGCGAATCGTCGGCGCCGCCGTGGCCCTCGGCGGGCTGTCCGGATTGGTCCTCGCCGAGGGGGCGGCCAGTGCCGCGACGAATGTGGTCGTATCGACGACGAAGAACGCGAAACTTGGCACGATCTTGGTAAGCGGTAAGACCGTCTACACCTTGAAGCCGAGCAAGACTGCGTGCTCAACGGCGTGCCTGAAGATCTGGCCCGCCCTCACGCTGGCGCATGGCGCGAAGAAAGCCACGGCTGGCAAGGGTGTGAGCGCTTCGAAGCTTGGAACCATCAAGCGGAGCAATGGCTCGCTTCAGGTGACCTACGCCGGCAAACCGCTTTACTACTTCGCCGGTGACTCGGGCGCCGGTCAAGTGCATGGAAATGTGACCGACACGTGGGGTAAGTGGACTGCCGTCGTGACTGCGAAGCCCGCTTCGTCAAGTTCTGGCTCGAGTTCCAACTCTGGCTCGAGTTCCAACTCTGGCTCCGGCGGGTCAACTGCCGGTTCAGGTGGCGCATCCTTCTAGTGCCCGGACTCGCGATCGAGGAGAGATCGTGTCTTCTGTTCTAATTGGGCCGTCTCGGTCTCCCGCGGCGCCGGCCGCGGAACGAGGGTCTCGCGAGGCGAGCCGGCCGTGGATCGCGTTGTCGTCGCGCGTCTACCTCCCCGCTGCGGGGATTGCGGCTTTCGCTGCAGTCCTCGTTGGGATTGGTTGGTTCGACGACTGGGGCGGAGAGAGTTTCAGCGGGTCCCTCACAAATCTTCGCGTGGTCCTGGTGGGTCCGTTGGCTCTGGTCATTGTCGGGGTCTTTCTCGTCGTCGAACGGCTATGGCCGGCACAGCCGCGACCGCTCTTTGCTCGCGGTTACCGTCACGACCTCCTCCTTACTGTCATAAACGCGATCCTCGTCGCGCCGCTGGTGACTGCTCTGACGCTGTCGTTCATGGCGGTGGTTCGCGCTGGTCTGCCGTGGATCGTCTTGCCGAAGATCGGGACGATTCCACGTTGGGGTGTGATCGCCATCATCGTGGTGGCAATGGACGGCCTGAATTGGTTTGTCCATCTTGCGAACCATCGCGTGCGAATGCTCTGGCGGTTCCATGAGCTGCACCATTCGCAAGAGGACATGAGTGTCCTGACGGTGTTTCGTACTCACCCACTGATCCATGTCTCGTATCTGCTGGCCCTCGTTCCTGGGGTGGTACTTCTGGCCAATGGAGCGGCATCGATCACCATTCTCGTTGTGTACGGCGGCATCGTGGCCTTCGCACATTCCAACACCCGATTGGGTTTCGGGCCACTCGGACGGGTCTTTGTGAGTCCCAATTTTCACCGCATCCACCACCAACTGAACGGACCACAAGACGTCAACCTGGGGTTCGCTCTTTCGATCTGGGATCAGATCTTCCATTGCGCAGTGTTCCCGAGCGAAGACACCGTGAGGATTGACACGGGGCTGCCCGGTCGACCGTTAATAGTTGAGCAGTCTACGGCGCGCCCGCAACACCTCGCCGTCCTGGCCGCTCAGCTGGTCGCGCCCTTCCGCCCGATGCGCCAGCCGGCAGAGCCCACATCGATTCATTGGATCTCGCGTCCACGCGAAGGTTCGGAGGCTGTCGTCTGCCGAGGAAGCGAGCGACCTCCAGACGCTTTCGATGTGCCGGTGGAGGAGTTGGCGTCATGGTGACGGCGACGGTTGGGACGCACCGGCACTCGGGTCGGACATTGCTCGCGACGGTGGTCAACACGCGCTCCGCACCTCCTGTCTACGACTGGGCTCTGCTCGTTGCGCGCATCGGATTGGCTTGGATCTTCATCTACTACGGGGCCGGGAAGCTGTTCGGGTGGTTCAACGGCCCGGGCATCCATGGGACCGCTCTGTACTTTTCGCAGACCGCCCACCTCCATCCGGGTGGACTGTTCGCCGTGTTTGGCGGGCTGATCGAATTCGGTGGCGGAATTGCAATGGCAGTCGGACTCTGTTCACGCCTCGCTGGTTTGGCATTGTTCGGAGACATGGTGATGGCGATGATCACTGTGACCTGGGCAACGGGGATCAATTCCAGGTCGAATCCGCCGGGCTACCAACTGAACCTGGCGCTCGGGGTCTTGGCACTTGTCGTCGCGCTTCTTGGTTCCGGACGGTTCAGCCTCGACGCACTTGTCGAGCGACGAGTCCTCGCGGCGTAGTCGTGACAGCGGTGACTCGCGCACTCCCGGATGCCCCCGGTGGAGAGCTGACCCGCTGCGAAGGAGTATCGACGGAGGCGCCGTCTTCGGGCCGGCGCCAGGGAGTGACGTCATACCGCTCGCCTTTTGCGGGCCGGGCGATCAGGATCTCGCTCAACCTCGTCGGCGCGGCCGGCGCCGCCTTCTTCGCCGAGGCCACTTTCCGGGCCTACCTGCTGACGCACCGCCCACTGGGAGCGGTCCTCTTCGTCGAGCAAATGTGGGTGGTGGTTGCGTATCTGATCCGGCGTCCCGCCCGAACAGTCAGCCGGCGCTGGGGCGATTGGGCGCTTGCATTCGGTGGAACTTTCGGGGGTGTCTTGTTTCGTCCCGTGGGTGTCCATCCCGAGTGGGGGGTCACTACCGGGCTGGTTCTTCAGCTCGTCGGTCTGACGATGTGTGTCGCTTCATTCCTCGCCTTGGGTCGATCCTTCGGTTTCGTCGCGGCAGACCGAGGGTTGGTGCGAAGAGGCCCCTACACCGTCGTCCGCCATCCGATTTATGCCTCCTACCTCTTCCTTCAACTCGGGTACGTACTGCAGAGCATCTCGCTCCGGAACGCTCTCGTGATGTTGTTCGCGTCGGGTTGTAACGTTGGCAGAGCGGTAGTCGAGGAACGCGTGCTCGCGACGAACGATAACTATCGCGCATATCGCAACCAGGTGCGGTGGAGATTGATCCCGAGGGTCTGGTAGTTCATGGCATCGACTTCACTTACGAGAGCAAATCACGCTGAGCTAGACCCGACCCGTCAGTGGCTTGTTTTGCGCCTCATTGGATCCGGACTGCTCTTCGCAACTGGTGCGATCCATCTCGACTTGTACCTCACCGGTTACCGGACGATCCCGACAATCGGTTGGCTGTTCCTGCTCCAGGTGATCGCTGCCTTTGGCCTCGGCGCGACCATCCTGGTATCGAACAGCCGCCTCGTTGCGGCAGCGGGCGCCGGGTTCGCTATCGCGACCCTCGGTGGGTACATCTTGTCGTTGCGTATCAGCCTCTTCGGGTTTCGAGAGATCCGAACCACCGCCGGGCTCGTGGCGGGGATCATCGAGGTTGCAACGTTCGCTGTACTCGCCGCATTCGCCCTTCGTCCATTCCCCGAGCGTGAACCCACTGCGCAGGCGACTCGAGAGGGAATGGTGGATCGACTCCACCAACATGTACAGGCCGGTCGGTGGGCAGTCGCCGCGTTCACAGTGCTGATCCTGGTGCTGTTGGGCCTTTCGCTGGCGGCCGGTGGACCCATGTCCACGAGCTCCGCATCATCGAAGGCGCAGGTCGAGGTCAGGCAGATCCATGGCGTCTCAGTGCTGACAAATGCTCGTGGTTATACGTTGTATTGGTTCGCACCCGACACGCCGAGCAAGTCGACCTGCTTTGGCACTTGTGCGGCCTACTGGCCGCCGCTGACAGGCCGACCGGTCGGAGGGCCAGGCGTGACCGGCAAGCTCGGAACGATCGAACGGACGGGTGGATCGACCCAAGTCACCTACGACGGCCATCCGCTCTACACCTACATCGGAGACTCTGCTCCAGGCCAGTCCACGGGCAACAACATCAATTTGAATGGTGGGTTTTGGTACGAGATATCGGCGTCTGGCTGACTCCCGGGGACGCTGTCTATCTGGTCGTACGAGAGCTCGGGTCGCGCGTCGAACATTTCGTTACCAAATGGCGTGCACGCACTCCTTGGTGAGGCTGCGGCATTCCCGGTTCTTCTGGACTGTGTCGGCGTCTCGAGGGGATGCCGTCTATGCATACCAGGCTCTTCTTGGCCCAGAATCAAGCTCTGGTGATATCCCTACCCGGCATTGGCTCCGCGAGAGCAGTCCGCCATTCAGGCGCACCAAAGGCGTCGGCAAAGTATTGCGTTTCGTGGATTACAGACTCGCTCTCGAACTCCATGATGCTCACTGAGTAGCTAGGTATTCGTCGTACGTGATGATGGACTCGCTTACCCAGACGTCCCCGCCGCCAAGGATGCGGAGGACGGTGAAGGGTCGATTGATATTCCGATGGGTTACCCGGAAGCTCCTGTCGAGCTCTCCTGAAGCAACGTGTGGCGGCCCTCCGACCGCGGAGGTCAGTGCGGTGGTTCAAGAAGTCGATCCGACAGAACCTGAGGTGCGGGGGGCATCTTTGGCAAGTGTTTTCTCTCGGAGTTCGGTCTCGGATATGGCCCAGGCCGCGTTGACGAGTCCTATGTGGCTGAAGGCTTGGGGGAAATTACCCAGGAGCTCTCCGCTCACTGGATCGACCTCTTCAGAGAGGAGGCCGACGTCATTGACAAAGTCTGCGGCTCGTTCGAAGACGGTGCGCGCCCGAGTTGTGTGTCCGGCCCTGGCCAGGGCTTGAGCCAACCAGAACGTGCACAGAAGGAACGTGCCCTCCTCGCCCTCGAGCCCGTCGTGGGACCGGTAGCGGTACACAAGTCCCCGCGCATCAGTGAGACGTTCTTCGGTCGCCTTGATCGTTGACAGCACTCTGGGCTCGTCGGCGGGAAGGAACCCGACCAGTGACAGCATCAGATTGGAAGCGTCAAGGTCGTCCGAGCCGAAAGACTGGGTGAAGGCATTGGTCCGGTCGCTCCAGCCTCTGGTCAGGATCGCCTCACGGATGAGGTCCTGAGTATGCCTCCATGACTCGACTCGATCGGAGGCGTCGAGGCGGTCGGCCAAGGCCACCGCCCGATCAAGGGCGACCCAACACATCAGCTTGGAGTACAAGAAGTGGCGGGGCTCGCCACGAATCTCCCAGATCCCTTGGTCCTTTTCCTGCCAACGTCGGGCGGCCGTGTCGGCCAGCTGGACGAAGAACCGTCGCGTGGCTGGGGCCAGATCGGGGGGCGTACCCCATTTGTCAGGATCGGTCGTCGGCCCAGCCCGTCGGGGGTCGTTGTCGAACAGATGATCCGAGAGGCGGTACACGGCGCCGAGCAACTCGCCGTAGACATCAAGCTGGCGCTGGTTCCAGGCACCGTTTCCTACACGGACCGGGACTGAGTGTCGCCAACCCTCGAGATGAGGGAGTTCCCTCTCTGTCAGGTCGCGTTCACCACCGATGCCGAACATGATCTGCAGGTCGTCGCCGCGGTCCAGTGCGCCGGCCGCGGAGTTGGTCACATAATCGAAGAACTCGTTGGCTTCGTCGGGGCAGGCCGCTACCCATAGTGCCAGGATCGTGAAGGAGGCGTCCCGGACCCAGGCGTAGCGGTAGTCCCAGTTTCGAGTACCGCCCACCGTCTCAGGCAGCGAGGTGGTGGCAGCCGCGAGAATCGCACCGGTGGGCGCAAAGGAGAGCGCCTGAAGTACCCGCCCGCTGTGATGCACGAGATCGTGCCACGGACCCACATAGGCCTGGTGGAGGTCCGACCATGACTCCCATGCCGAAACCGTGTCGTCGAGACGTGCACCGATCTCGGCTTGGCTCCAAACGTGGGCCGGGCCCATCTTGATCCGCTCCCCGTGATGCAGGGCAAATGCCGCACTCTCGCCTCGACGGAGCTGGAGCCGTCCTGAGGCAGACGACTTGTCGACGGTCAATGTCATTGGACATGAGAGGACAAGTACGTCGGGGCCGCCGACTGTGGTGAGGCCGCCGTCGATGACGTCGAGCAAGGGGTAGGCGAGCCCGTAGTCGGGTCGCGGGGCGTACTCGAGGCGCAACTCAACCTCTCCTTCAATGCAGGTTGCACGCCTCAGCAGAATGTGTGGTGCGTCTTTGCCGAGCTGATGCCCCCTATTGCCGTCGCCCATTGCCAGGGCATCGACGATGGTGACCGCTCCCGTCGGCGTGCGGAACGTCGTCTCCAACACCATGGTGCGGTCCAGGTAGCGGCGGGTCACGTCTGTGACATGTGTCGTCCGGATGGACCAATGGCCCGCCTCGTCACCCAGGAGGCGACCGAAGACCGATGGGCTGTCGAAGCGTGGGAAGCACAACCAGTCGATCGATCCTTCCCGGCTGACAAGCGCAGCGCTGTGCCGATCGGAAAGGAGCGCATAGTCGGCTATAGCGGTCGTGCTCACGTGAGCTCCTTCGCCCCGTACGTGCGCGGGCTGGGTGTCTGGCTACTCGGACGAGTGCCCGGCCCTCTCATAGTGTTCGGGGATCCGAGCGATCAGCCGGAGATATTGGAGCGTACCCCCCACCGAAAGGCCAGGACGTGGCGGCAGGCCACGTTCGCGTACCATGGACTCGCCGACCCGCACCAAGTTCCGGCGACTCATCGTGATGCACGACCACGCCGCGGAGATTCGTCGCGCGAGCATCATGGTCCACTGTCTGTGCCAGGCAAGCGGCCTCGTGGCGCAGATCCCTTCACCCCACTATCGTGCTCGGCATCCTTCTTCACCCCGACTGGGTCCGCCCAATTTGCGCTCGGAGAGTCAGTTTGATCACCTCGACCCGATCGACCATCCGCGGAACGGGTGAGGATGCCGACCGACATCGGTGGTTATGCGGGCCCAGCGGAGGACGTGACTTGGCCGCGACGAACGATAATCTTGCGACGACAAGGTCACCCGTCATTGGGCAGGACGGGTACGCCTCAACCGCAAAGGTCCGCACGCAAGCCGAAAGGGGCGATGACCCATGCGATCTGACATCAAACCAGGTGGCACTTTCCCCGACTACTCCCTGCCGGATCACACCAATACGGTGCGCCGACTGAGTGAGCTCCAAGGCGACGACCCGTTGGTCCTGACATTGGCGCGCGGTAACTACTGCCCGAAGGAGCACCAGCAGCATTTGGAGCTGGCGGCAAACTATCCGAAAGTTGCCGTCTCCTATACCCAGATCGTGACGATCTCCACCGACGACCACCATACGACACAAGAGTTCCGCGCCTCGGTCGGTGCACAATGGACCTTTCTCTCCGATCCCACTCGGACCATTCAGAAGGACCTCGACATCCAGGAATATACGGATCCGGAGCACGACCCGATGATTCCTCACACGCTCGTGCTCAAGCCCGGCCTGGTGATTCACCGTATCTACAATGGCTATTGGTTCTGGGGACGGCCGTCGTTCTCCGACGTATGGTCCGACTTGCGGACAGCGACGAGCGAAGTCCGCCCCGACTGGGATTTGAGCACGCCGGGTCTGCGCGAGGCATGGGAGGCAGGCGAGTACTCGAGTTTTCACGGATGGAACAAGCGGGGTCCTCAGGCGATGCCTTCGTCGTACGAGTCTTAGGCGAATGTGCAAAGGCCTGGGTCGGACGGGCGGTCCACGCCGATGCCTGTTGCAGGTGCTTCGATCGGAGCGAACGGGTAGGTGGTAGTGGTGCGAACGCCAGTCTGCGAGTTGCTCGGGATTGAAGAGCCAATCGTCCAGGCGCCGATGTCGGCGGTGCCTGAACTAGCGGCGGCCGTCTCGAATGCCGGCGCGCTCGGCATGTTGGCGCTGACGTGGTCCAGCCCCGCCGGGGACGCTGTTCGTGAGACAGCGGCGCTCACCGATCGTCCGTTTGGGGGCAATCTGATTCTGAGCTCCGATCAGCACCGTCGCGTCGATGAGGTCCTTGGAGCGGGAATGCGGATCGTGTCGTTCATGTGGGGAGATCCTGCCGGCTACGTCGAGCAGGTCCACGAGGCAAAGGGAGTCGTGCTACACACGGTGGGAAGCGCTGAAGAGGCGCGGCGGGCGGTCGCCAGCGGGGTAGATGTCATCGTGGCGCAGGGTTGGGAAGCTGGCGGGCATGTGTGGAGTCAGGTCGCGACGCTCCCCCTGGTCCCTGCTGTCGTGGACGCAGTGGCGCCGGTGCCGGTCATCGCGGCGGGCGGGATCGGGGACGCTCGTGGGGTGGCGGCCGTGTTCGCTCTGGGTGCGCAAGCGGCGTGGCTGGGTACGCGGTTTCTGCTGGCCCAGGAGATGCCCATCCACGAGGAATACCGGCGGAGGCTCGTAGGTGCGGCTGAGACCGATGCCCAGTGGTACGCCAACCTCTATGAGGTCGGATGGCCTGATGCGCCCCACCGCGCCATCCGCAACTCGACGGCCGAGGTGTGGGAGGCCGCCGGCCGGCCCGCACCGGGAAGTCGACCTGGAGAGGGCGATGTCATTGCGCACTTCGCCTCCGGCGAATCTATCCTGCGGTACGAGCCGGGGGCCCCGCTGGTCGGTACCACCGGTGACGTGGAAGCGCTGTCATTGTGGGCCGGACAAAGCGTCGGGCTCGCTCGGCAGTCACAACCAGCAGCAGAGATCGTGGCCGAGCTCGTCTCCGGCCTGTAGCCGGCGCCAACATCATGCTCCGGCCGATAACTCTGTAGGGTCGTGCGACTGGGGTTGAGACCCTGGACTATCTGGTCGACTTCGATGAGCAGGTGCCGCCTAGGTTCGGGGGCTTCGCATGATGCCTCCGCTGATTTGAGGACTCGGAGCAGAAATGAATTTTCAAGGTGTCGTAGTGAACGTGGCTGATCTCAATCGTTCGATCGACTTCTATCGCGAGGTGCTTGGATTTACGCTGTTGTCCCAATTGGACCAACTAGCTGCCGTTAGGGCCCCGGGGAACGAACCTACGCAAGTCATCGTGTTGCGAGCGATCGGGAGCAGTCCTCTCGGAGGAGCTCGCCACATCGGCCTCCGAGCGTTCGTATTGGGAGTCGAGTCAGTCGACCAATTGGAGCGGATAGCGAGCGATTTGGACTCCCGGAGATTCCTCGTCAACCGGCGTGACCACGACGAATGGAGTGCGGTGGTAGGCCGCGATCCGGACGAAGTGACCCTCGTCGTGACGTACGTCCACGGCGGAATTACCGAGGACAGCTTCCGAACACTTGACGACTTCCTCTATGGGGTCGGCGAGTAATCGAAATGAACGACTTTTGCTCACGGTCGATGGTGCCGGGGAGCAAAGGTTCTGACGGTTCTGACGGATGGCGAGGCGCAACGAGAGCCGCGGCAGTCATGATCGACCGACCAATGGATGCGGCCCCAGTGCTCACGGTTCGAGAAACCGTCGCGACGCGGCTGGCCGGCATCTTTGAGACCGCAGACGACCTCTCGCATCTCCTGATCGTCTGCGGCCAACGCGGTCGGGGTGCCCTACCCAGTACGTTGCTTGGCGGCATGTCGCGTATCCTGGTATCCGATACTCGGTGCCAAATGTTCATTGCTCCAGACACTCGCAGGCAAACACTGAGAGTTGATGTCTGATCGACATGGCTCTTTGACAGTACGGACCGAGGCTCCTGCAACGGTCCCACCTGTCCTCATCTTGGGTGTCGCGACATACTCTTCAACGCGAAAGGCAGAGAGTCATGGCGAATACCGGAACCGCTCCACGGTCGACGATCTTCGTACTTTTCGGGGCGACGGGGGACCTCGCTCGTCGGTTGGTGCTGCCCGCCTTTTACCGCCTGGCCATAGCGGGCCTGCTTCCCGAGGACTGGCGGATAATTGCCGCGGGTCGCGGCGAGGTCTCCGACAGTGATTTTCAGGAGGAGGTACGAAGCACCCTCGAGGAATTCGGACCACGACCGTCGGAGGGGCCCTGGGAAGACGTACGCAGTCGCCTGCTCTTTGCCGGAGGCGGTTTCCGTGCGGACGACCCCGGAAGCCTTCTTGACGTCTTGGCCCGAGCGAGAAGAGAAATGGGCGGAAACCCCCAGTTGATTCATTACATGGCTGTGCCGCCTTCTGCGTTCGGGCCATTGACCGAGGCGATCGGCGTGCACGGTCTCGCTACCGGCTCCCGAGTCGTGTACGAGAAGCCGTTCGGGTCATCTCTGGAATCGTTCCGACAACTCGACAGCATCGCACATGCCACCTTCGAAGAATCGCAGATCTACCGAATCGATCACTTTCTCGGAAAGGAGGCGACGCAGAATATTCATGTCATCCGGTTCGCGAACGGCCTCTTTGCAGGTGCCTGGGATAGGTCCCATATCGAGAACATACAGATCGACGTGCCAGAGACACTCGACGTCGCAATGCGAGCGAACTTTTACGACGCGACCGGGGCCATCCTGGACATGTTGGTGACCCACCTGTTCCAGATTGCCGGCGAACTTGCAATGGAGCCACCACACTGCCTCGAGCCCGACTGCCTGGCGGAGGCACGCGAGGCGGTCATCGGCTGTTTTCGGCCTTTGAATGCGGCGGATGTGGTGGTGGGGCAGTATGACGGATACCGGGGCACGGGCGATGTTCCAGCGGATTCCCGCACCGAGACGTACGTTGCCGCTCGATTGTGGGTCGACAACGAACGCTGGGCCGGAGTGCCCTTTCTTCTGCGAACTGGCAAATGCCTGGTTGAGAGCCGGCAGAGGGTCAGTGTTGTGTTCAAAGACGCAGTTCCCGGTCTCCCAGGTCAGCCAGGCGGTGGAAGTATCCTCGGCTTTGAGCTGTCCGGTGAAGGCGAGATCGAATTGGGACTCGTCATCAAGACGCCGGGGCCAGAGATGGACCTTGGGGTAGGGAGGACCGTGCTGCCCCTGGGATCGGCGAGCAACGGTCCATCGCTCCCCGCATACTCGCTGCTTCTCCACGATGTTCTGACTGGCGACCGCTCGCTCTTCACCCGACCGGACGGACTCGAGCACGTATGGACGGTGGCTGATGGCATTTTAGAGAACAAGCCTGAGCCCGTTCGGTACCCGCGGGGTTCGTGGGGCCCGCCCGAGGCCGTGGCATTGGCGCACCCGCAGGCCTGGGTCCTAGGTGAATGAGCCCAAATCACGGTGGTTGTGTCACTCTCGACATTCGCAAGCCGGGATTGCCGACCTGAGTCAAGCTCTCTCGGATGAACCGCTGAGACCGTTGGGTCTCAGCAATGAACCCCACGAAGGCGGAGCCAGCTGATCATGAGACAGCGCCGTCTTCGAGCCGATCTTCAAAGGTCCGTGGCCCAGCCGGCCCCGTTTTCCGGATAGCAGCGCCTCGCCGGCCACGGAATGTCTCGAAAGCCCACGCCAAGTGGGCACAAGGTGCATCTTTCTCCATGCGCTTCGCGTGCGGCGACCCATCTCAACGAGGTCCTTCGTCCCCGACCGGCGATATCGAGTGGAGTCGGAGGGCTTATTGGGCTGTGGCAGTCAGCGCCTCTCCGACATCACTCTGTGCGATCGGTTGTACGAGTGGTGACGCGATCGTCGCCGTCCCTTCTTGCAGTGTCCAGCCGCGCGACCCTGCGCAGCGTCGTCGTGGAACTGGGTGGCGCGAACCACGGTCCACGAGCGTGGTCCAGATGTCACCAGCGCTCCAGCTCGCGCTTGGCCCGAGAGTCCGGCCCACGCCGGCCGTTGCTATCCCGACGATGGGCAATGGTACGCAATGGCGGCGGACGTCGACGAAGGTCCACGAGAGAGAACCGGGCAGCCTCCCCGGTGAGGGACCGCAATGCCATCGGAGTCGTCGAGAGCAGGCCCAGGGCTCTTCGTTCGGCGTCGCTGGCGCGATGCCGTCATGATGGGATCATGAGAACGCTGTCAGTTCCCGTGGTCAGGCAGACTCGTGGAAGCGATTGGAGGGTGACATGCCAGCTGTAACCGTGGATGACCTGTCGAGGTTGCCAAAGGTGCCTGCTCAGGACCGGGAGACGGCCAGCGAGCGGACGGTCAGGTCCGTGACCACGGCGCCGACCGGTCTCGAAGGGGAAGGGTTTCCGGTACGCCGGGCGTTCGCCGGCCTCAGCCTGGCCGATCTTGATCCGTTCGTTCATATGGACCAGATGGGCGAAGTGAACTACGCCCCCGGTGAACCCAAAGGAACCCCATGGCATCCACATCGGGGTTTCGAGACGGTGACGTACATGATCGATGGGACCTTTGCTCACCAGGATTCCCAAGGTGGTGGTGGACTCATCACCGACGGAGCTACCCAGTGGATGACTGCGGGGGGCGGGATTTTGCACATTGAAACGCCCCCCGAGGAGCTGGTCGTCTCGGGCGGTCTCTTTCACGGGGTTCAGCTCTGGGTGAATCTGCCGGCAAGGGAAAAGATGATTCCTCCGGCGTACCAGGGCCTCGAAGCGGAGCAGGTGACCCTCGTTTCGACGACGGATGGAGGAAGCCTGGTGCGGGTTATTGCCGGCCAGCTGGGTGAGCACCGAGGTCCTGGCTCCACCCACACGCCGATGACACTGATGCATGCAAGCCTCTCACCCGGGGCACTGCTCGAGTTGCCGTGGGACCACAGCTTCAATGCACTTGTCTACCTACTTGCGGGATCAGGAACGGTTGGGAGTGAGGGGCGGCCGGTTCGAGCAGGTCAGCTTGCGGCGTTCGGACCCGGTGACTGGGTGGCCGTCCGGGCAGACGACCACCTCGACTCTGGAACTGACCGCCTCGAGGTCCTGCTTCTCGGAGGTCAACCGATAAGGGAGCCGGTTGAGCACTACGGGCCGTTCGTGATGAATACCCGAGCGGAAATCGGTCAAGCGGTAGAGGACTTCGAGGCGGGACGCTTCGGAGCGATCCCTCCGAACGCACTGATGCCGCACACACCTGACCCTGATCCGATCAGAGCTGAGCAGACTGGTATCTGACGAACCGCCAAACCCTTCAATCCTCGTGATTCTGTCGTATGGGTCCCCAGCGAACGTGAAGATGGCAGCTTCGGATACGTCCTGAATTGCCGGTGAAGAGAGTCTGTCCCGCCTACTTTGATTGACGCGGGAAGCCGTTTCCCATCAATTTTGCGAGAGACTCGACATTTGTGCGGCCATCGGTCTCGCTGGTGGCGGCATGTTCGCGACTGCCATGCTGAGCTCCTTGAGGGCGGCGTCGTAGATTCCCGAGAAACTCGGGAAGGGTTGGATCGTGTCCATCAGAACCGCGAGCGGGATCCGTGCCCGGATCGCCAGCGTTGCCTGCTGGAGCCACTCGCCGGCTTCGGGTCCGAGCGCATAGGCACCGGTGAGGCGAGTCCCGTCGCTGAGCAGGGTCAGGAACCCGTTCGACTCGGCGTAAGCGTGGGTATAGGTCGCTGTCTTGGGCACGTCTGACAGCGGCACGGTGACGTCATAGTCTGACTCCGCTGCCCCCACCGCCGCCGCCTGGGGATCGGTGTAGGTCACGCGTGGAACCGCCTCGTAGTTCGCTGGGCGCCTCTCGCCGGCGATGTTCGCGGCGACGACGTCCCCCTCGTATTCGCCGACATGGGTCAGCGGCCAGATGCCGTTGACATCACCGATCGCCCACAGACGGTCACCGGCACGAAGATATTCGTCGACTGGGATTCCTTTGGGATCAACGGCGATGCCGACCGATTCGAGGCCGATGCCCTCGACGCGTGGGCGCCGGCCTGTTGCCACGAGAATCCGATCACCCCGCACTTCTTCTCCGTCGTCGAACGCCAGAACGAACCCGTTCCCTTCTCGCCGCGCTGCCGTCACCCGCCGGTTGAGTGCAAGCTCGATCCCGTCACGGCTCAGTGCGTCTCCGAGTGCCTTGCCGAGGGCCGGGGGTTCCCGGGGGACCAGGCGGTCCGCGCCCTCGACGACCAGTGCCTCACCGCCGAGGCGCCGCACGATCTGCGCGAGTTCGACGCCTGCGGCTCCACCGCCCAGGACAAGGAGACGGCGCGGGACCTCCTTCATGCTGGTGGCCTCACGGGTACCCCAGATCCCGTCGAGCTCACGCAGGCCAGGGACGGGTGGGACGAACGGATCCGCGCCGGTGGCCACGACGACGTGTTCCGCTGTGTGACTGACGTTGTCGACCTCGACCACGCCAGTCCCGGCGAGGCGGCCGGAGCCCCGCAGGAGATCGATGCCCCGGCTAGCCAACCAGTGCTCCTGACTGGCGTCGGAGTAGTTGGAGACCATGAAGTCGCGCCAGGCCAACGCGGCCTCGACGTCCACGTCGGCATGCGCACCTACCGCACGCGCACCCTGGACGGCCTCGCCCGGACGCAGAAGCGACTTCGACGGGATACAGGCCCAGTACGAGCACTCGCCGCCGACAAGCTCTCGCTCCACAATTGCCACGTGCTTGCCACGCGCTGCGATGGCGGCCGCACAGTGTTCGCCTGGCGCACCTCCGCCGAGCACGATCACGTCGTAATCGCTCATGAGGGAACCTCTGTTCCTGCTTGTTCTGCCACCATGAACGTGGCGTACCAGTCGGGCCAATCCGGGTCGGCCTTGCCGATGCGCTTTTCGTGTTCGCCGTGGGCCGCGGCAGCTCGCCGCAACGCACCGGCCAGATCGCCGGCCGAACTGAACGACGTGAGATCCGGATCGACCCGGCCGGGCAGGCGGTTGGTGACCTCCTGCAGCAGCCAGCCATTGCCGTCCGGATCCTCGAACGTGGCAAATGTGTTGTAGCTCCTGTGGTTCGGATCGGGACCGTTGACGCGGTCGCTCGTATCGTCCGGCTGGAGTTGCGCTCCCGCTGCTCCCGCGTGGAACACCTCGCTCACCTCGGCGCCTCGCTCCACGAGCTGGGTGCGTCCGGCGTCGATATCCGAGAGGATCAGATAGAGACCGTGCGCAGACCCGGGTGTTGCCGCGGTGATCTTGGTGCCGAATTGGATGGAGCAGGGCGAACCGGGTGGCGTGAACTGAACGACACGGAAGCCGTTGTCGAAGGAGAAGTCGGCGTCGAGTCTCCATCCGAGGCCGGCGTAGAACGCCTTTGAGCGGTCGGCGTCGGCGACCGGGATGACCACCACTTCGAGCTTCAGGTCGACATTTCCTCTGCCCGTGCCACTGCCTGTCTCACGATGCTGTCCATCAACCGTACTCATCAAGGCCTCCCTCGGCGGTAGTCCAGTTCGGGTTGTCGCACCAGGCCCATTGGAGCACACTCGAAGGAGTTGCAGCCAGAGAGAATCCCCAGCCCGAGGAGGGGATCGACGTCAGGAAGTTGGTGTCGGCACCGGATGCGAGTCAGACGGTACTGCTGGCGGCTCGATGTCGTCATACATCCGAACCGCAGCGAGCAGCCCGTCCGCACCCCGTTCGAAAATGGCAATGCCCGCCTGGGGCGGAATGTCGTGTGACCCCCAGCGGACGCAGTTGTATTCCACGGCGCACCTCTGGCCGTCGTCGGTGATCTCGCAGAGCTCGGACTGGAGGCCGCCCCCGCGAAAATATTCGAAGAAGAACGCTCGGAGTTCCTCCGTCCCACGGTGCCAGGCTTGAGGACCGAAAGGTTCACGAAAGTACCCGTCCCGCTGGAATGTCCGCAGAATCCCGTCGGTGTCGCCGCCCTCCGATGCCCTCTGGTAGCGGCCGACGACGTCATCAGGCTCGTGAGCTCCGGGATTCAGGATGGGAGGCCGCACGTGGCGATGTCCTTCGACTGGCCACGTGCTGCAATAGGTGCGGAACACGACCGAACGTTCGTCGGGGGACTCGGCGACCACGGCGATCGGCCACGAGACGATCTGTCCATCCTGTTCGAGGCTGGCCAGTAGCTCCACAACGGCTCTTTGGCCGTCGTATGTGGCGGCAACGGTCTCTGTTCGTGCATGGTGTTCCGCCAACCAGGATTGGTTGCGGCTGACAAAGTGTCGCAACTCCTTGTGGCCGCGAACCTCGCCCACGAGGGGGTCATTGACCACGACCTGTCCTGGCCAGACCGTCCGGAGACGGTGACTGTCGCCCTGTTCGATGGCCTGGAGGTATTGCGCGACCGGGTCGTCACGTCCGGTGATTTGCGTGTCTTGGCGTGCCAGCTCGACGGCACCGACGAAATCCGGAAACCAGGGCATCGTGACCTCCAAGGTGGTCGACGCGGGTGAGCAGCGTCACCAAGTTATCGGGGCGGAGATGCTTCCCGCCTGGAGTTCAGGGTCCAGGTCGACCGCTCATTCCACGAGGTACGTCTCGTAGATCACCCCAGCAGGCTGTCGACCGCCCACGCACACGAAGACTCCTTTGTTGAGCCAACGTAACTCCGGGTCTCCGGTCTCAATCCGTACCGCCACTCGGAAGGTGTACTCGCTGGCATCGACGTCCGCGCCACGAGCGAGACGAGCGAGCACCTCAGCGCTGCCGTGGCGTACCCCGTGACCCTGAACAAGGAGCAGAGCCCCCTGGTCAGTTTCGAGTGTGTAACGAAGATCCGCCAGAGCGGTCCCGTCCGAGAGCACGGTCTGCCAATCAGCGCTGGCCCCGGATACCAACCTGCCACGGATGTCGGGGCCTTCGAAGGTTCCGTCGGTCAGGGGCACGACGCGACGGCGACCCAGGGCAGTTTCCCCGAGATCGAGTGGTTTGCCCAGCGTCGCGACGAGGCGGTAGATCATGGTGAGCCTGGGGGCGGGCAGTTGGTTCTGCCACCGGTGCCCTTGTGCAGTCGAAGCTTCTGGCGCGGGGTCGTTGCGATGAGGTTCGAGTGCAGTGACCGTGACCTTCATCCATTCACGCAGAGGGAGAAGGCTCAGCAAATCGTCAAGTTCGGTCTGGCTCTCAGCCCGATAGAGCCCGAGAACTCGGGACTGACCGGCTCCAGCGGGTCGGTTCCAGACGCGGAGGACGTGCCCGTCTTCTGCGAGTCTGGCTGCGGCAATTGTCTCGGCACGCTCGCGATCGGCCACCTCGGCGGCTGGGGTTCCTTCGGGAACTTCGATCTCGAACTCGACCAGGAATTCCATGATGTACTCCTCGGCTCCGATGCGGCACCAGCATGCCGGATCTTTCCGCATCATGTGTGAAGATCTCTGACAGTCCGGCGGTCGCGGGATCTCGGAGGCCGACGCAGTTCGGGTGTGAGACCATCTACCGGGCCGTCGGATGCGACCTGAGGAATGGGGCCGTCCGAGTCAAGGAAAGACCGAGCAGACCCTGAGCGAGCCAGAGGAGGAACCCGGAGTGAGCACCATCACGACCAGCGACGGCACGGAGATCTTTTACAAGGACTGGGGGTCGGGCCAACCGGTCGTGTTCAGCCACGGCTGGCCCCTCTCGGCGGATGACTGGGACACGCAACTGCTCTTCTTCTTGAAGAACGGCTACCGCGTGATCGCCCATGACCGGCGGGGGCACGGCCGCTCTTCGCAGACGAGCGACGGTCACGACATGGACCACTACGCCGATGATTTGGCCGCGGTGACCACCCATCTCGATCTTCACGACGCCGTCCATGTCGGTCACTCGACCGGAGGCGGTGAGGTGACGCGTTACATTGCCCGTCACGGCGAAAGCCGGGTCGCGAAGGCGGTGCTGATCAGTTCGGTGCCTCCGCTCATGGTGAAGACCGACGCCAATCCCGGCGGCCTACCCAAGAGCGTCTTCGACGATCTCCAGGCCCAGCTGGCTGCGAACCGGTCCGAGTTCTACCGGGCCTTGCCGTCGGGACCCTTCTACGGCTTCAACCGGCCCGGCGTCGAGCCCTCCGAGGCGATCATTCAGAACTGGTGGCGCCAAGGGATGATGGGTGGAGCGAAGGCACACTACGACGGCATCGTCGCCTTCTCGCAGACCGACTTCACCGAAGACCTCAAGAAGATATCGGTGCCGGTCTTGGTCATGCACGGCGATGATGATCAGATCGTCCCCTACGCCGACTCCGGCCCACTTTCGGCGAAACTTGTCCAGAACGGAACGCTCAAGACCTACCCGGGGTTCCCGCACGGAATGCCGACCACCCAGGCCGAGACGATCAACGCCGACCTTTTGGCCTTTATCCAGACCTGAGGGCTGGCCTCTTCTCTCGAGATCGGCTTCGAGGGCGAGCGCCGCCTTTCGCGCCGTCGATCGTCTCCGGCCCCAGCAATGTGCTCGTCGGGACCGTCATCCCGTCACCTCGAGATTGGGCCCCACCAAGTCCGCGGCCCCGTGAAACGGGTGGGACGAGTGCCGTTGGGCCGCCTCGGTGATTGCCTGTTGATAGGCCGCGACGTACTGGTCGACCATTCGCTCGCTGCTGAATCGCCGAACCGCGAGCGTGCGAACTGCGGCTCGGTCAAAGCGGCTGATGGTCTTGACCGCCTCGGCCGCCGAGGCAACGTCGGCAACGAGAGTGCCCGTGGTTCCCTCGATGATGAGTTCCCGCATCGATCCGCGATCGAAGGCAATCACCGGGGTTCCACAGGCCATCGCTTCGACGACCGAGAGACCGAACGGCTCGTCGAAGTTCACGAGGTGGAGAAGGGCTTGTGCCCCGCCGAGGAACGTTGAGCGATCCTCTGCACGAACGGAACCGACGAATTGCACGCGATCCCCGTCAAGAAGTGGCGCGACCTCTTTTTCGAAATACTTCTCGTCCTGAACGATTCCGGCTATCCGAAGTGGGACATCCGCCCTCCTTGCGGCTTCGATTGCGGCAACGACTCCCTTGTCCGGGTGAATCCGTCCGAAGAAGGCCACATACGAGCCCGGCGCCGAGTGGAAACGAAATGCTCGGGTGTCGATCCCGTGGTGGATCGTGCTCACATAGTCGAGGTCAGGATGCCTGTCAGCATCGCTGATGGCGACGTAGGAGGTTAAGGAGTTGTACTTGACGTACACCGGAACGATGTCGGGTGACGAGAATCCGTGGATCGTGGTGATCACAGGGGTCGCGATCAACCCGGAGTAGGTGAGCGGCAGAAAATCGAAGCTGTTGTGGATCACGTCGAACTCAGACGCCCGCTCGAAAACTTCGGAAATGTGCAGGCACTCGGCGACTTTGGGGTCGACGCTCGGGTCCTCGGACCAGCCTCGGCCAACCACGCTGCGTAAACGGGCCGAGGTTACGGAGTCACCGGTGGCGAAAAGCGTCACATCGTGGCCCCGGGCTACCAGCCCTTCGGTCAAGAGCGAGGCGAAAAGCTCCCATGGCCCGTAGTGGAGCGGAGGCACACGCCAGGAGATGGGTGCGAGCACCGCAATGCGCACGACGCTCTCAACGCCCCAGTCCCGAGCGGTCAGCCTTCTTGTCTCGTTCTTCTCTCTTCTCCTTCTTTGCCCCTCGCTTCTCCTTGAGGGACCTTCCGGGTTTCTTTCCCGATGGCTTCTGCGGGGATCTGTCGGGCATCGTGTTCTCCAATCGTGTGTGGTCGCAAGGTCAGTCGGAATTCTCCCGCAAGGCGGCCAACAGCTTGACCAGAGGCACGCTGGCCACTCCGATTGCGGAGTCGCCAATTCCGTAGGGGAGGATCAGCGTGTCCGCATGGATGAGAGCGCCGCAGGAGTAGAGGACATTGGGCACGTACCCGTTCTGCTCATCACGGGTCGGGCTGAGGAGTGGCTCGCGGAGCCGACCGATCACCCGAGTAGGATCTTCGAGGTCGAGCAGTATGGCCCCGATCTTGTAGGTCCGCATCGGACCAACGCCGTGAGTGAGGACCAGCCATCCGACCTCAGTTTCGATTGGCGATCCACAGTTGCCGAGCTGAACGACCTCCCAGGAATGCAGGGGTGTCTGGCACGCCAAGCCCCGTTCCCAGAGATGTGGGTTGCTTGAGTAGGTGATGGTGTTTGATTCCCGATCAGATCGAGACAACGCCGCGAACCGCCCTCTGACTCGACGAGGGAAGAGTGCCAGACCCTTGTTGGCCGCCGCCGCGCCGGCCATCGGCCTGGAGGTGAAGTGCACGAAATCCTTTGTTTCGAGAAGTTGTTGGCCGATGTCCGTGCCGTTGAAAGCCGTGTAGGAGGCGTAATAGGTCACACTGCAATCCTCGTCGCAGAATCGCACGAAGCGGGCGTCCTCCACGCCCTTGACTTCGGCGCTCATGGCCGGCAGGAGTACCCGTTCACTCAGTGGCGTATCGGACTCGAAGGTAACGCCGTAGCTCCGTTCGGCGATTCTCCGGATCTGGCCGATCGTTCTCCGAGCCTGCTTCCGGGTGGCCACGTGTTTCTCGAGCCGGTTCAGCTGCACCTCCAACCCGGCGAGGGTGAACTGTGGCCCGAGGCGACCGAGCACGTAGTCGACGTCATCCACGCTCGCCCGGAGTCGACGCAGCTCCGCTTTGAATGCTTCGGCCTCGAGGGTCGCCTCCTCTCGCTGTCCCGTAATGGCAAAGGTCGGCGGTGCGTCAAATTCGACGTCGGCTGACGAGGCCACAATTCCAGTCCGAAAGCCAATCGAAGAGGTGTGGCCCTCACCGACTGCACGGACACTCATCACGAAGCGGACGTCGCCGGCTTTGACCCCGGCCTGGTCGGGATGAATGACCATGCTCGGATTGCACAGAGCAGCACCCTCAATGGCGTACTCACTCGTAAAGGTGGCGCCGAGGAGGAGACGGCGGGTCGGAGACAGCTGGCGTTCCGGATTGAGACGATCCGAGAGCTCGTCGGCGTGCTGAAGGAACGTGTTGGTCAATCCATGATGTCGAGTGCTGAAGCGATC
The DNA here is from genome assembly GCA_963809715.1 of uncultured Acidimicrobiaceae bacterium. Classification (GTDB taxonomy): domain Bacteria; phylum Actinomycetota; class Acidimicrobiia; order Acidimicrobiales; family RAAP-2; genus Bog-473. Next base: position 201,019 of record CAWEKO010000002.1, read on the forward strand.
CAAAAGATCATCGAGAGCAACTTGGACTTCTTGGTCCGACAACTCCAGCACGCGTTGTAAGACGGGATTCGATCGGGATTCCTGCTGATCGAATCCCTCGTGACCTGGGACGAAAAGACGGGTGACCACACGCGACGCATCGGCCGAAATGCGGATGGGATGGCGACGAAGGAGTGTCGACTCACGGAGGAGGGTCATTGGAGGACGCCGCTAAGACGCCGGGCGTGCTGCATGGTCGAGAGGAAAGCGAGCGTCGACTCGGTTCCCTGGTTGAGATTGGCGCCTGATCTCTGCAGGCCGTCAAAGCCTCCACCGGTCTCTGGGTCCCACATGACGACTTCGCCGTCATTGTCACCGAGGAACCAATTCGTCGCAGACGTGATGCCGTCGGCCCACAGAGGGTTGCCGTCAATGTCGAGGGCGCGGGCACACGCATCGGCCAGCGCCGCGATCTCGATCGGTTGCTGGTCGAATCCCGGGGCTCGGTCCTCGGGAGCCGCTCCCCCCACGGGAGTGACGGAGAGATGCCCATGTTGGGTCTCATGACTAAGCAGCCACTCCAAGAGATCCAACCCGCGCTGCACGAGTGCGGGACGATCGAGAGCCGATCCGGCCGCAATCACCGCTTCGGGGAGAGTGGCGTTCGCGTAGGTGAGGCGCGGTTCGGGCCAGGGCCACCCCGCGTGAGTGTTGGGCCTGGCCATTGCGTCAGCGGCGTCCGACAAGAGGCTGCGGGCAGACACATGGTCGGGGTCAACCTTGAGGAGCTCGGCGGCGCCGAGCGTGGCAAAAGCGATGGACCTGGGCCAGCGTGAGCGCTGGCGCATCGCTCGTTCGATCGCCCGCAGTGCCAAGCCACGTATCTGGTGATCGTCGCTGCGGGATGCTGCCGTGCCCAACCCCCAGATGGCCCTTCCCCAGCAATCGTCGAGTGTTGGGACGTCCTCCCACACGCCACTCCGGTTCATCCGGTTTCGGCATCGGCCAACCGAATCCAGCGCACTGTGAACGAACCTCACACTCAGCGCGGCAAGGTGATTGGCCTCGGGATTGCCCTGTTCACGAGACGCCACCACGAGCACACGCGCCATGTCGTCGCTGCAGTAGCCGTGTTCGGGCCTGGGCGCGCTGAAGAGTGCGTGTTCGAAGACGCCGTGCTCATCGGCCATGGACACGAGGTGTCCGAAATTCGACCCGGAACCCTCCAGGGGCGAGTTCACACGAGTGACAATCGATCCGAAAGGAGGTGATCGGCCAAGCGGACGTACTGGCCCGCCACCACCGACCATCCGAGGCTCGGAGCCAAACGGGCTGCCTCTGCTGCCATGCTGGCCGCCAGATCGGGGGTCGTGAGGATGCTTCGCAGAGCTCGGGCCATCGCATCGGGGTCATCGTGGTCGACGACGATCCCGGCGCCACTCGAGAGAAACTCGACGGCGTGAGGAAATGCGGTCGCCACCACGGGCCGTCCGGCCGCGACGGCGTCGACGAGGACACCGGACGTCACCTGGTCCTTGGAGTCATAGGGAAGGGCGACGACGGTACTCTTTTGAATCAAAGCAGTAAGAGCTTCCACATCGCGATACGTCGCGTCAAAAACGACGGACGAAGAGAGCCCGTAGCGCTCCGCTTGCTCCATGCGTTCCCGACGGTACGACTCCCCGTGCGCGGCGAGGACCTTGGGGTGCGTCTGGCCGGCTACGAGATAGCGTGGTTGGGTCGGGAGATCGTGCAGCGTGTGCATAGCGTCAATGACGCGCTCGATCCCTTTTCCCGGCCCGATCAGACCCCACGTCAATATCACAGGTCGGGCTGCCGGATCGGGTACCACCGGGGCCCGGGGAAGTGCGGCCCCGTGCGCGACGGTGGCTACCTTGGAGGGGTCGACATCGAAGCCTTCGCGCAACCGAGTGTGGGCCGCGGCGGTCATGACCACGACCTGGTCAGCCAGAGCCACCACTTCGTTGAGCACAGACCGCTGGTGCGGAGTCGGGTCGGCCAGGATTGTGTGGGCGATGACAATGGACGGAACGCGCAGACCGGCCAGGATCTCGAGGAGCTCGTCTCCGTCGACTCCTCCGTAGAGGCCGTACTCGTGTTGGATCAGGGCAACGTCGTGTTGGTTCAACGCCTCCGAGCTCGCCAGCACAGAACTGCGTGATCCGTTGTTCAAGTGGCCGACGACGGGATGGCGTTGCGACTTCTGTGTTCCGTCGTCGAGGACTTGCACCACACCGATCTCGCTGTCGTGCTTCGACAAGCCGGACGCCAGTGCGGCGCTAAACGTGGCGAGGCCACACGGCGTTGGAGGATAGGAGCTGAGGATCCCGAAAGAGCGAGCGCGACGCTCAGGGCGTTCGATGGGCAAAGTCGTGACGCGCACGGAAGCTCCTCAGAGAGGCTCGGTCGAGGCGTCGAACCTGTTCGAGGCGACGTCGGCCGATCGGCCGTCCTGCCCAAGCAAAGCGACTCTCCCAAGGGATGAGGACCCCATCATACCGCGGGACTTGATCAACGGTTCCACCAGAGCGTCCCGCAATACTGTCGCCGCGCCAACAGATCATCGCTTCTGTGACTGCGAGCCATACGGTGAATCAGAGAGCCCTTCCACCGACTGCGCGGGTTGACGACTCGTGTGACGTCGAAGACAGACCCGCTGCGTCGCTGCTCCAATTGCGAGTGGCCTTCAAGAGTGCGCGTTGCGTCGCTGCAGGTGTCACCGAGTTCGGTCACGACGTCGCTCGCGACAGATACTCGAGGCGCGTGACCCGCCAGGGGACCTCCGAAGGTGCTACGGTCTAGGCAGTTCAACTCGAACGAACGCGCCCCTGCTCGACGGGGGAGGATTGGGGGGTTCCGTGGAACCCCGGCTTGCAAGTGCGGACGGTGTTCCGCAGGAAGCAGACACCCGCCGAAGCGCCAGATCCGTCGGATCGACAGGTGCCGGCACCGGAGCGAACTTCCAACCCTGACCGGATCCTCGAGCGATCACTCGCTCGGGAACGCTGCGACACGACCCTTCGGAGCGATCGAGTCACAGCCACCACGTTGCATTGCGCGCCATCCCGAGGCGATCGAGAGTGCACAGACGTCACCCACTATCGAGTGCGCACACCTACGTTGCTCAACACGAACTGAGGAGAACACATGGAAACGCCAAAGCCCAACATCGTCCTTGTCCACGGAGCATGGGCCGATGGATCGTGTTGGAGTGCGGTCATCGAGGGACTCCAGGCCAAAGGCTATAACGTCACTGCGCCGCAGTTTCCGGAGAGCTCGTTGGCCGATGACGTGGCCCGGCTCCGCCAGGTGCTCAATCGCCAGGGCGGTCCGACTGTCGTTGTGGGCCACTCCTACGGTGGGCAGATCATGACCTCGCTCAGCACTGACGCACCCAATGTCGTGGGACTGGTGTACATCGCAGCCTTCGGCCTCGACGAGGGTGAGACGATCGGGGGACTCCTGGCGGAAGGGCCTCCGACCCCCGCCCTGGCCCATCTCGACATTGACGAACAGGGCTTCGCCTGGTTGCCCGAGAACGACTACGTGGAGTACTTCGCCGCAGATGTCGCTCCGGCCAAGGCGAAGGTCATGTTCGCCGTCCAACAGGCCTTGTCGGCGTCGACGCTCGGAGACGTCATGGGTGTCCCGGCCTGGAAGTCGCTGCCGTCGTGGTACATGGTCGCAGTCAACGATCAGGCCATCCCGCCCGAGGCGGAGCGGCTTTTCGCCAAGCGGATGGGGGCGACGACCGTCGAAGTCCCGAGCAGTCACGTGGCGATGGTCTCGCACCCAGAAGACGTGATCTGGCTGACCGAGACGGCCGTCGAGGCCTGTGCCGCCAGCGCAGGGCTGGCCAAGGTCTAGAGATTCGCGCGGGAGCCACCGCCTCTGGCGGGTATATCGGTCGTTGCCCCCATCGGGCGGATCTCGATGGGGGCAATTCGGCCTTTGGGCAGGTCCGGCCAGGACTGCTTCATCTGAATCCTGCGGGGTAGTCATAGAACGTGGCATCTGGGCAATCGACCGAACTCGAGCGAGAACTCAAGTTCGAAGCCCCTCTCAATACGGCGTTGCCCGACCTCAGGGACCTCGTAGGGCGTACCGAGCGCCTCCCACAGCGCCTGTTTTCAACCGTCTATTTCGACACCGAGGGAATGCGGTTGTGGAAGCGCGGCCTGACGCTTCGTCATCGAGTCGAGAGGGGAGAGGCGACGGGGAGTTGGACGCTGAAGCTCCCCTCGGACAGCCGAGGGTCAGCTCTCGAGCGGACCGAGATGTCCTGGTCGGGCAGCCGCGACACCATTCCCAGCAGTGTCGTGGACATCGCCCGAGGCATCATCAGGCGTGAGGCTCTCCGCGAAATCGTTGCCCTCGAGACGGTCCGCCAGCGTCTGACGCTCCGCGATCACCGCGATCGAGCGCTGGGGGAGATCGACGACGATGTCGTGCGCATCCTCGACGGACCTCGACGGGGCGACCGATTTCGACAAGTCGAATTCGAACTGGCCGCCGATGAGGGCGACGTCGTGGACCAGGTCGTCGATCGCTTTTCGGCGGCGCGCCTGTCTGTTGGGGCTGAGCCGAAGGTGGCCGTCTCTCTCGGCCTGAGCAGAGCGACACCAGGGGCTGGCGTCGAGCTCGGCCAGAGTTCAACACTCGAAGACGTCTTCAGGGTCGCCGTCTTCGATGGCCTCGAACAACTTCTCGATCACGACTGGCGGGTGCGCCGGGCCGCTCCTGACGTGACACCCGAGGATGTCCATAAGGCCAGGGTCGCCGCACGACGACTCCGCTCCAATCTGAGGACATTGGGGTCCGTGCTCGATCCTGTCTGGACCCGTCACGTCCTGGACGACCTCAAATGGATCGGCTCCGCTCTGGGGGATATCCGCGATGCCGACGTGCTGACTGGCCTTTTGGCTACAGCTCCACAGGATCTCCAGGCACGCCTCTCTCGCGACAGGGCGGCAGCAGTCGAGCGGCTCATGCCGAAATTGATCAGTCAGCGCTATCTCAACCTGTTGGACCGGCTTCACGCTGCAACAGGCAACCCGCCGCTCCTATCGGCCGGCGAGGGCGATGCAGCCAGCGGTGGTGGAGGCGAGCTGAGGGACCTGGTCGGCGCCGAATGGCGCGCGCTCGGTCGCCGGGTACGGAAATCAGGTTCGCAGCCCACGGATCGGCAATTGCACAGGATCCGTATCGGAGCGAAACGCCTGCGCTACGCCGCCGAGTTGGCGGAGCCGGTCATCGGTGAGTCTGGGCATCGAATTGCGAAAGCGGCGGAAGAGGTCCAGACCGTGCTTGGCCAGCATCACGATGCGGTGGCTGCCGAGGAGTGGCTTCGAGCCCAGGTCCTCAGTGGTTCGCAGGAATCGATCCGCGACGTCTCGCTCTCCTCGGCCTACGCCGCGGGGTTTCTCGCCGCCGGTGAGCAGCAGACCCAGCGCAAGCTCCGCAAGAGCTGGTTGCGATCGTGGAAGGCGCTGCGCCGCCAAGCCAAGACGGTTCGTTGACCGAATTTTCGACGACACGGGCCGAAGGGGCCGGGGGCCCCTGAGCCACCGGATGCCTGGCGAATAGGCGATGCGACAACCCCGGCGGCCCGCGTTACTTCAGAATGTTCACTGCTCGGGCAATGACGAGTCCCAGGACCGCCAGACAGGCCGTGGCCTGTACGGCCATTGCCAGCTTGGCCCATCGGGCGAGCGGCATGACATCGGTAGGGCTGAAGGCAATGGCATTGGTGAAGGCCAAGTACAGGTAGTCGAAGAATGCGGGTCGCCATCCCGGTTTGGCCACCTGGGGGTTGAGGTGTTCCGGAAATGCAAAATCCGGGAACTCGGGGTTCGCACGTGCCCGGGACTCCGGCCCTCCACCATCGAGTTCCCAGTAGAAGAACGCGAATGTGATGATGTTGTACAGCAACACCACAGAACCGATCCGTAACAGCTGCCCCGGTGAGTTCGTCTCTGGTCCTCCCCGAATGAGATCGATGATCAATCTCGTGGTCACCGCCGTTGCTCCGAGAACCAGGATGCCGACCACACCGAGCGAGAGGCCTCGTACGACTGCTGATCGTCGATCGATGAGCCCGGGGTCGGCCACGATGAGCGCGACCAGGAGCAGTGCCTCGACGACCGGGATGACCCAGCGCGGGGCCAGGCTGAACGAGTTGGGGAGCAGGAAGGGCAACACCATGGCGATGACCAAGGTCAGGGCCATCGGCCATCGCTTTTCCCCTGCAGGGGCAACCGGCTCGCCGTTCATGGGCTCACCGTAGGTCACCGGGCCTCCGCCGCTCGGACCCGTTCTGATCGATCAGGCGGCCGACAACACAATCCACGCCCGTCGAAGGTCGGTGCACGTCGTCGGAAGCGTGGATGCTGCGAGAGTCGATGGTGTCGACGCTGCCATCAGATGACGATCAGATAGATGCTCTTGCCGATCAGCCAGAATCCCAGCACCAATGAGACAATGATGATGACCTGGTCGGTATGCGTATCGATCCACGTCCGGATGTTGCCCAGAAACTCTTGGGCGCGCTCCGGCCGGAATCCGGCAAAGAGCTCCATCGCGATGTAGACGGCCGTGGCGACCAAACAGAACAGGAACAGAGCGATGTAGCTCTCCCACGAGGAGAGCTTCGCCCCGACGATCGTGGCGACTCCGGCCGCCACCAGACCCCAGGGTTGGGTGAGTGGAGCCAGACCGATGGCGTACCAGGGCGACATGTTGTCGAGGCCGGTTTGCCACTTCGGCTGCTTTTTCGGCGGCCTGGGCTTGCCCATGCGGCGCCGCTGTCGCACGGCGATCAGGACCAGCACGACACCGATGGCGATCTTGACGGCCAGGGCGGCCAGCGAGGGCGCCGTGTTTGGCTTCGGCGGCTTGTTGCCCGTGACCAATACGGTGACGGCGACCACGATGGCCAGCGAAAGGAGCCATCCGAAAATGAAGGCGGCACCTTTCCTGGTCCCGCCCTTCGCCAAAAGGATCAGGATGAACGCAGTGAGCGGAATGGGCTCGAGGGTGATCGCCAGTCCGATGATGATCAGATCGATGATCATGAGGGTCGGAAGTCTTTCATCTCGTCCGGATGAACGTGCGGGTGGGGACTGGGATGGGTGAACGGTAGGCACTTCCACCGGCCGGACGTGGCGGGCTTCTTTCGGCGACCGCGTCGCGAGGGTGTGCGTCTCCATGTACGGTGCCGCACGGAGGAAGGATCTCGCGTAGGCGAGAATCTTGGCCTTCTCGGTCTCGATTTCGGCATGAGGTGTCGGCGAGCATCGGGGATAAGCCTCCTGTAGGGTTTTTACGCGTGTCGACCACGTGATGGAACCAAAGTGGGGCCTTGGCGGGCATCACCCCACTCCGGGTGACCTGACGTCCGGGAAGTGTCGATCAGAGCAGCCCGATCTCTTCGGCCCGCTCGGCCACGACGCCGCCCTGGCCATGGGCTCCACCGTTGCGCTCCTCGGTCTCTTCGCCAGTCCGATCAGTGGTGGTGCCTCCATGGCTCCGGGGCCCGGTCCCTGGGCCCGGACATCGTGAGCCTCAACTTCACGGGATGGTGCGTCTACGTCATCGGACCGGTCGTCGGAGCTTCGATCGCAGTGCTTATCATTGGACTGGTGCGAGGCCTGCCGGACAAGGAGGAGCGAAGGGCGGCCGAGGGCGATGCCCTGCCGCTCGCGCGATGATGACGGAGCGAGGCACCCGTCGATCTCGTGAATTCTGTCAAGCAACCAACTCAGTGCACGTGACCGTGTCGCAAACCATCGAAATGAGGAGAGGAATATGACCGTTGGGCCAGTTGAATACATCGTGGTGGGGTTCCCCGGGAACAAGTTCACCGGTGAGATCGCCCCGGAGCTGATTGCGCTCGTCGAGTCTGGGACGGTGCGGGTACTCGACCTCATCTTCATCGGCAAGGACGACGACGGAGATGTGCTCGCCTTCGAGATCGACGAGCTGGATGGAAGCGAAGCTTTCGACAACCTCGCCGGTGAGTTCGGCGGCCTCATCAGTCCGGAGGACATCGAATTCGTCGCCTCGAAACTCGAGCCCGGGAACTCGGCCGCGCTGCTGCTGTGGGAGGACCTCTGGGCGGCTCCCTTCGCCCAGGCAGTGAGGAATTCAGGTGGCGTGCTCCTCGAGGGTGCCCGCATCCCCCACGAACTGATCGAACCCGCAATCACCGCGCTGCCACAGGCAGTCTGAGCCAGAGACAGAGGAGTCCACAACATGATGATGAGACGACGACCGATTGCCAGAGCGGCCGTACGCACCACGGCCGTGGTCGGTACCGCCGCCGTGGTCGGGGGCCACATGGCCAACAAGCAGGCCCAAGCCCAGGCCGCCCAGGACCCTGGTCCCGCACCAGCGCCGGCACCGGCGCCCGCGCCCGCGGCAGCCGCCCCCGACCCCGTCGCGCAGCTGACCCAGCTCGCGGCCCTGAAGGATTCGGGAGCCCTCACCGAAGCTGAGTTCGAGGCGGAGAAGGCGAAGCTCCTCGCGTAGGAGATCGAGCGACGGTCGGTCGTCGATCTAAGCCCCGTCGACCCCACCCAAGACGGCGAGGAGTTCGTCCCCCCAGCGCTCCAAGCGGATGGGCCCGATGCCCCTGCAGCGGGCCAGTTCGGCGAGCGTCCCGGGCCGTATGGCGGCAATGCCCGCCAGTTCGCTGTCGTTCAGCACGACATAGGCCGGGAGGGACTCGCGCTTGGCCACACCCGATCGCCACTCGCGCAGTGCACCCTCGTAGGGCTCAGCGGAGCTCGCAGCCTCGGCATCGCCCGGCGCCGCCAGCACCACCGTGGCTCCGCGCACCCGCACCTCTGTCCCGAAAGCGATCGTCAGTCGTGCCGCACCTACCTGGAGGACGGCCGCCGCCTCGGACAGGTCGATCACTGTTCCGCCATGACCTCCGTAGTCGAGCGCCAGCCCGACTTCCGCCGCCACCTGCGGCATCGACCGGGCCGGTCGCCTCGAGCTCCGCGCTTCGCGCTCGGGTCTGCGAGCCCCGCCGGCCACGCCGATGGGTTGGCGAGGTCGGCTGCCGTCGAGCTCGGCCACGAAGGGCGACGGCGCCTCGGCATCGGCCAGCACCACCACCTGACGGATGGCTCGGGTCAATGCGACATGGAAGACCCGTCGTTCACCCTCTTCGTCGTCGCTCAAACGGTGGGGGAGCAGCCCCTGCGAGGCGCCGTAGATGATGACGTGTTCCCATTCCCGACCCTTGATCCTGTGGATCGTCGAGAGCAGGACACCCGGCCCGCTGGAAGGTGGCCGCGCCAACAGGTCGCGCAGCCACGCCTCGAAGGAGGCGGCGTCGGGATGGAGGGCCGCCACGGACTCGAGAGCGACCAGGTCGTCGGTGTGGGTCGATCGATCGGCCTCCCGGCGCGACGAGTCCAAGACGTCCATCGTCTCGCCCAGGCCGACCTGCACCCGAATGGCCCGTACGACGGCTGCGGTCGAGCTCGAGGTGGTCGCGGCCACGGCGTCGAGGGCATCGGCGTACGCCGTCAACTTGGGTCCGTCCCGCCCGGAAAGGCGCTTGGCCAGGCGTCCGATGTCCGTGACCGACGTGGTTCCGCGTTCGGTGGCCATGGCCACGACGTTGGGGGCGATCCCCCGGGAAGGTCGTCGGATCGTCTGCTGGACGTCGTCTCGGCCCAACGCTCCCGGATTCAGACCCATACGGAGATAGGCGAGGGCGGTCCTGACGCCCGTTCGTTCCAGCGCCTTCCGATCCAGCGGAGCGTTGCAGGGGATTCCTGCTTCGACCAGCGCGACCTGGATCGGGAGCAACGACGAGTTCACCCGGGTCAGCACCGCGATCTCCTGCGGTGGCACTCCGCCCTTCAACCAGCTCGAGATCGCGCTCAGGGCGGTCTTCGGGAGCTCCTCGCTGCGTGCCCCCACCACGGCGACGGGACCACGGCCCGCAAGAGGTGGGACGAAGTCCGGGAGGTCATCGCTGCGATCGGGTGGCGAGCCGGTCGTCTTGGCGATCCGTTCCACGTTGTAGGACAGGACGGACGTCGCCGCCCCTACAACGGCTGGCGGACACCGGTAGTTGATTTCGAGCGCGTAATTGTGGGCACCGGGGAAGTAGTTCCCAAAGTTGATCAGGTACTCGGGTGTTGCCCCGGTGTAGCCGTAGATGACCTGGTCGTCGTCGCCGACGCCGAAGCAGCTGTAGGCCGGGGCGCAGAGCAACCGGATCAGCAGCATGTGGGCGGCGTTGAGATCCTGGAACTCGTCGACCAGGAGATGTCGGCAGCGGCCCTGAGCGACGCTGCGGGCGTCGGGGTCTCGGAGAAGGATCTCGATGGACCGGTAGATCTGCTCGTCGAAGTCGACGGCGCCCGCCTCGGCGAGCGCTTCCCGGTAGGTCTCGAAGCCGTCGGCCAAGCCCTGGGCGTCCGGAATGAGCTCTTCGACTCTGCTCGGTGAGGTCAGCCCAAGACGGACGGCCGACAGCGCGTCGATGTACGGGAGGACGGTGTCGGTGTTGGCCTGGCGACGGACGGGGAAGACCTGCTGGACGAGGTCGCGGACCGAGGGCTCCTCGAGGACGCGCAGTCGCCCCTGGCCACCAGAGGTGTCGCAGATCCACTGGCCCAGGCTGTTGAGCGTTCGGATATGGGGACGACGTGGTGTCGCCTGGCTGCCCGATCGCTCGATCAGCTCGTCGGCCGCGCGCCGGTTGTAGGCCAGCGCCGTCACCGTGGTGGGCTCCACCCCGCGTCCTGCGATCAGGTGGCGGAGGCGCTCCGTCAGGACCCTGGTCTTGCCCGAACCCGCCGGGGCGATCACCCGGGCACCCCCCGTCGAATGGCTGACGGCGGCCAACTGGTCCGGGGCCAGATCGGCGTCCGGCGGGAGGTGGCCCACCGTCGAGAGCGACCCCGCCTCACTGTTCCAGCGGTGCACGACTCCGACCCCGCTCGAGAGAGGGGACGGCGCAAACGGCCCTCCGTCGACGTAGAGGGCAGTCCCGTCGGCCAACTCGATGTCGGCCGCACCGGTTTCCTGCACGCCCTGGTCGGCGAATCTTCTGGCCGCCTTGCGACCGTGCCACCAAATCGACTCTCCGCTCCGGGCGTCGTACGAGTTCGCCCAGACCAGGAAGTGGAGGCGTTCGCGGGAGAACTCGAAGTGCGGATCGAGGTCGTGGACCGGCCGCAGGCAGGTTTCCCGAACCTGCAATTCGGCGGAGTCGACCCCCATTTCCACCACGACTGGCTCGCGTGCGAACCATGCTCGTTGCAGCCTCGCCACGGCGGCGTTCGGGTCGGCGAGTGTCTCCGGGCGGATCGAGAGTCTGGGGGCCTGGATCCACGGCTCGGGAGGACTCATCCCGGGCGACACGACAACGCCACGGCCGAGTTCCGGCGGCCCGGGCATTGCCATCGGACCACGCTACCGGGGGGTTGTTTCGCACGACGGCGCAGCCTCAACCGGAGCCTACGAAGAGCCGATCCATGGGGCCGGGGGGCATCGCCCCGGTTCAGCCGAGACGTGGCTTCGCGCCATCGGGTACGAGCCGTCCTGGAGCCGCACCGTTGCCCAAGGAATGCCCACCGCCTCGGGGCGGCCGGACCCTTTCCGGCGGGAAGCGTCGACGTCGGGGTGCCGTGCAGGCACCGTCCCGAAGATGGGCGTCCTCGAGGTGTCGGCTGGGAACGAATGCCGAGGAGAGCACTTGGTCCGAGGGTCGAGCCGACCCGAACGGGTGATTTCCATGTGGAACGCTCCAACAACCTCAATGGGCAGATACGCTGGCAATTCGAGCGCTTCACCCAGAGAGGCACGACACCAATCGACGAGGAGACTGGTGATCGCGTTCGGCGGGGAATCGAACTCCTCGACGGGTCGTGCGAGAGACGCTCTTGCGCCAACTACCTATGGCGCCGCGCCTATTGAAGCGACTGTCAGCGATCCGCGTCTGGACGACTGAATGAAGAGGTAGCAGTTTGACACCCTGGATCGAGTTAAGAGAAATCGCAGCAGAGTGTGGAACGCTGCTCCCAAAGCCGGGTTCGGGCGGCACGGCCGCCCGCTTTGCTGCGCTGGCCAATTGGGCCGCACAGGATCTCTCGCTTGCTCGATTGGCCGAGGGCCACGTCGACGCGTTGGCCATCCTGGCGGAGGCAGGCCTCGTACCGGCCCCAGGCGCGACGTATGGGGTCTGGGCCGCCCGTCCAGGCGCCGACGGAACCACCGCTCGCCTGGCCGCAGACGGATGGCACTTCGCAGGAGAGAAGCCCTTCTGCTCAGGCAGTACTCGGATCGACCGGGCGCTCATAACGGCGGAATGCCCCGATGGATACCGGCTTTTCGATATCTCGGTGGCTGAGAACGTCGTCAGGGTCCACCCCGGGTCGTGGCCTGCAGTCGGAATGGCGGATTCGCTGAGCGACACCCTTGATTTCGGTGGACCGCCTGTGCCGACGAGCCATGCCGTCGGGCCGCCCAACTTCTACCTCGATCGCCCCGGGTTCTGGTTCGGAGGAATTGGGGTCGCTGCCTGTTGGTACGGCGGAGCTCGTGGCCTCGTCGAGCACGTACTTCGAAGTGTCGGCCCGCATCCCTCGGAGCTCCTGATGGTCGAGCTCGGACATGGGGTCGCCCATATCGAGGTGATGCGTCGCGCCATCGAGCAGGCCGCGGAGGAGATCGATGCCGATCCCGACGATCGGACGGATACGGCCATGCGTCGAGCGCTCGTGGTCCGTCATCTCGTGCACTATGGATCGCAGCAGGTGCTGGTGCATGCCGCCGCCGCCGGGGGAGCCGGGCCTCTCTGTCATGACCCCCAACAGGCGCGGCGGTCGGCAGATCTCTACGTGTACTTGGCCCAGCATCACGATGTGAAGGATGCGAACGTCCTCGGCCATTTGGCATGTGAGGGGTGGCCGTGGAGCTAGTCGTCGATGACCTGCACCCCGGGACGGACGAGCAAACGTGGCTCGGTGGAAGCCGTCTTGCCGGGCTGCCACCATTTCAGCAACGGCGGCCAGGACGCCTCATTGTCGTGGCTCCGCACCCCGACGATGAGGTCCTCGCTGCTGGAGGGCTGCTCCAGCAGATGCAGCAGGCCGGCGTTGAAACTGTGCTCGTGGCCGTGACCGACGGTGAGGCATCGCACCCCGGGGTCCGGACTCAGGGTCACGATCTGGTGGCGAGACGCGTCGAAGAGACGCGGGTGGCCCTTCGTCGCTTGGGATGTGGTTCAGTGCGCGTGCAGCGTCTTTGCCTTGCCGATGGGTCCGTGGCCGAGCAGAGTCAGTACTTGACCGGCGTGCTGAGCCGCCTGCTGAGGCCCGACGACCTTTGTGTGGCTCCGTGGCGGTCGGATGGTCACCCGGATCACGATGCCGCCGGGCGCGCTGCGATCGCTGCTGCCCGCCTGACCGGGGCGCGGGTCCTCGAGTACTTGGTCTGGGCTTGGCACTGGGCTACACCAGACGATGCGTCTATACCCTGGCAACAATGTCGTCGTCTGGACCTGCAGCGACGGCATATCGCACGCAAGCGCTGGGCGACCTACGCCTTCACCTCGCAGATCAGGATTCTCGGCAATGACGACAGTGGGCTCCCAGTCTTGGCTGACTCCGTGCTGCGACGGTTCTGGCGACCCTTCGAAGTCTTCATCGAGACGGAATCGTGACGTCGACGCACCGGTCGTATTTCGACGAGATGTACAGCGGTCAGGCCGACCCGTGGGATTTCGAAAATAGTACGTACGAACAGCGGAAATACGCCGTCACTGTGGCGAGCCTGCCCAGATCTCGCTATCGCTCGGCCTTCGAGCCGGGATGCTCGGTGGGAGTACTCACTGAACAGCTTGCTCCCCGCTGTGACCGGCTGCTCTCGAGCGACATCATTCCTTCCGCCCTGGAGCGAGCCGAGGGCCGGCTCCGCAGGAGGCCCAATGTCTGCATCGAGGAACGTTCCATCCCGGACCAGTGGCCACCTGGTCCGTTCGACCTGGTCGTACTCAGTGAAATCGCGTACTACTTCGACCGAACCGACCTCGGTTCCGTCATGGCCTGCGTCATTGACTCCACAGTTCCTCGAGCTCATGTCGTCGGCGTCCACTGGCTCGGCGAAACGGACTACCCCCTCAGTGGCGAGCTCACTCACCAGATCATCGCCGAGATTCCGGGTCTTGTCACCGTTGTCCACCACCGCGAAGAGCAGTTCGTGCTCGATGTGTGGGAGCGGCGGTGAGCCGAAAGGATCTTCGACGAGCGATAGGCGCCGTGGGTGTCGTGTTGCCCGTTCACGACGAGGAGGAGTTGCTTCCCCGAGCTCTCGAAGCGCTCGAGGTCGCAGTCGACGCGCTTCTACCGGCCATCCCGTGCCGGGTCGCCATTGTCCTCGACGACTGTGGCGACGCCAGTTCTGCCATCGCGTGCTCCTGGCAACCCCAGTATGGCGCGCTGGTCATAGGTCGAAGGTTCAGAAGCGTTGGCGTGGCCCGGCACGCCGGAGCCCAGGCTCTCCTGTCCCTCTGGCCGGACATGGATCCTGCACAGGTTTGGCTGGCCACCACCGATGCCGATTCGCAGGTACCGCGGGACTGGCTGAAGGTCCAGGTCGACGCGTTCAGTTCCGGTGCGGATCTGTGGGCGGGGAGGGTCCGTGTTGCCGAGGAGAGCGCAACGGTACGTCGTTGGACGAAGCGCTATGCGTCCGAACTCGGGCCGATCCACGGCGCAAGCCTCGGCTTCAGCGCTGCCCTGTATGGGCAACTCGGGGGCTTTCGCAACCTGCGGAGTGGTGAAGATCGTGACCTCCATAATCGAGCTGCGGCGGCCGGCTTCCGTATCAAGCACGACCTCAGAGCAGCTGTGACGACAAGTTCTCGAAGGAAGGGGCGGGCCCCCGGAGGTTTCGCGAGCGTATTGGACACCGTGGCACAGGAGCAGCTCGAGGTAAGTTTCCAACCGAACTGAGAGAGCACAGTATCGGCGAATCGCGTGAACCACGTTGACCGCCGACCTTCGATTCCCTCTCCTGTGGGCCGATCTCAGTAGCATCACACCGGGTGGGGAAGAACCGGCAGTCGAAGCCGCATCGCTGGTGGCCGACAGGTCACGGGCGGCGGCTCCAGCTTGCATCACTCGTGGTCTGTTCTGCCCTGATGCTTGCCATCGGGCCTGTGGCCGGTGTGGCGACGGCCTCCTCGCAGCCTTCCGGGATTGCCTGGTCGTCCTGTCCCAAGGCGACGGGCTATCTCTGCGGGTCGTTGCAGGTACCGGTTGCCTACGGGCAACCTTCACGTGGGACGTTGCCTCTGGCTGTCATCGAGCACCCGGTGTCCGATAGCAAG
The DNA here is from genome assembly GCA_963809715.1 of uncultured Acidimicrobiaceae bacterium. GTDB lineage: Bacteria > Actinomycetota > Acidimicrobiia > Acidimicrobiales > RAAP-2 > Bog-473. Next base: position 216,380 of record CAWEKO010000002.1, read on the forward strand.
GGGGTGATCGTGTTCAATCCAGGGGGACCGGGAGAGAGCGGCGTCCTCATCCTTCCCATCCTGGCGTCCTTCGTCCCGAGATCGATCGTCAGCGAGTTCACGCTGGTCAGCTTCGATGAGCGCGGCACCGGGGCGAGCGATCCACTTCTCTGTGGGCCATCCCCTGCGGCCGCCGGCAGCGCCGTCCCTGGGAGCATGGCGGCGACCAAGACGTTCGCCGACTTAGACCGATCATGTCGTGCCCGAAATCCCACGCTCTTCCCGACTGTGGACACCACGACGTCGGCTCGGGATATGAACAGCCTTCGCGAGGCTCTTGGGGTTGACCGAATCAACTACTACGGCGTGTCCTACGGCACGGTCCTTGGGTCCATCTACCGGCAGCTCTTCCCGAGCCACGTTCGATCGATGGTGTTGGACGGTGCGGTGGATGCCAATCTGAGTCTCGCCACGGACGCAACCTTGGAGGCGCCGGCGATCCAGACAGCGCTCGGCCACGCACTCTCGAGTTGCCCGACCACGACAGGGTGCACCCTCGGATCCGACGCCGTCGGCTCCTATGAACGACTTGCGGCGCAGCTCAGGAGGAATCCGTTGCCGGCGCCTGGTGACGGAGACAACGCACCGGTCACCGTGGGTGACTTGATGACCGCAACCTTGCTGTATCTCTCCGCTCCAACCTTCACCCCTGGCTACTTTCCCGCCCTGTCGGCGGCGGTGGCAGGGAATGGCGGTCCGCTGCGTGCTGTCGCCCTGGGCCTCGAGACCGATTTGAACGGAGCCTCGCTGGTCGGCGCCCTCTGGAGCATCACCTGTACCGACGCCGGAGCCCATCCGAACGGCACCGCCATTGCCTCCCTGGCTCGAACGCTGGGCAAGCGCTTCCCTCTCGGTGGCGCTGAAGCCGTGGCCAACAACCTCATCGGCTGTGCTGGATGGAGCGACTCGGCTGGGGCCATCGCACGTCTCGTTGCTCTCCGAAGTCAGCCGCCACTGATTATTGGCAACACCTATGACCCCAACACTCCCTACGCCGTGGCCGAGAGGTTGGCTCCCGCAATCGGTGGACGGCTGGTGACCTACGTCGGGTATGGGCACAGCTGGCTGCTCAACGGGTCAGCCGATCACTGTATGCAAGACGTGGTGAGCAGCTATTTCCTTCAGGGTGCGTTGCCCGCCCCGGGTACCCGTTGCGCCGCCCCGGCCTAGCTCCAACCTTCAGTCGTGCGTGGATCCGCGGTGGCTGCCTTCATCCCCTTCTTTGGCGGAGAAAGCTGCGTCAGCTCGAATGCAAGGTCCTGAAGCGTCAACTCGTAGAGAAAGACCGACGACCGAAGATCTGCGTGTCAGTCCATCGATGGGCGATCAGGTACTCGGGCGAGCAAATCGCTGGCCCGTTCAATCCCCGCAGAGATGTACGGGCCGGCCGTGTCGAGTGCTTCCTCGAGCAACTCCCCGGCTCGCTCCAGCCCCGCTGAGATGTACGGGCCGGCAGTTTCGAGTGCTCCTTCTGCTACGTCGAGGGCGCTCTCATTCGCTTGACGTAGGTATGGCGCAGCAAGCACTACCCCGGCCTTGGCCGCGTTGATCGCCTTCTCATTCGCCTCTCGTGCCGCGTGGAATGCGGCTGCGTTGGCTCGCCGCGTCGCCACCTTGGCCCTCCTTCTCGCACGGCGTCCGGCCTTTCGACCTACTTCGGCCGCTTTCGACGTCGTTTGATGCGCGTGGGCAACCGAGTTGGCATGTCCTTCCGTCACCGAGCTCGCCACCTGGTGGACCCGACGCCGAGTCCTCCAGGCCACTGAAGGAGCACCATCCGTATCGACGGCCGCAAAAATGAGCCCACCGAGGAGCCCCAAATTCTTGAGGAGCTGCATCCTTTGCTGGGCCCGCCTTTCGTCATCTGGTTCTTCCCAGAAGCGATGGCCGGTGTAGGTGGTCGGCACAATGGTCCCCATCAAGGCGAGGGCTGCCAGGCGTGGGAACTTCCCGAGGGCCAACAGAACACCGCCACCGACCTGAACCGCCCCATTCAATCTGACCACCGTCGAGGCGTTCACCCCACCTTCCGAGAGGGTCGACGGCTGAGCCTCAACCTCTTCGGTGTCTCCGCCAGGATCTCGGATTGCACCCCAACCTTCAGCAATGAAGATCGACGCCAAGAGCGGTCGGGCAATTCTCCGAGAAAGAGTCACGAATCAGTTATACCCCCTTTGGCTCATGCGCCACATAGAGCCGCTGAAACCACTGATCACGGCTTGGACCGGTGGTCGAAAATTCGTTCGTCGAGTCAAGGCCCGCAAGGGGGATGTCGGAATGGTCAGATCAGCGCCTCCCGATGTTGCTCCTGCACTTTGGCTTCGCCGGGGTGGAACGCCTTCATCGACTTCGTGGTCGAGGGCGGAGATGTCCCTCCAACCCAGCCCTACCCAGACTCGTTCGGGGACGCCTCGGTCGGACTGACGTGCGTCATGGCCCTGGGTGACAGTCTGTGGGACGTCGAGGTTGCCGTGTTTGGGCTGTGTCGGAGTGACGACGGCCATCGTCAGATCGACGCTGGGGGGAACGGGTGCACTTGCCGTGTATGACTACTACGGAGAACTGCGCCGATGAGTTGTGACGAATTCCCCCAGGGAGAGTTCTTCGTACAGAGACCGATCTGGCGATCGGAGTACGCAGCTTCGCCATTCGGGTACCCCAGGGGTACTTTGCTGCCCGCCCAGCTTGTTCCGTGATGGTCATGGGACTCAGGTAAATCGAGCGCGCGTGCCTGATTTGATGGTCTGTTACCGGGTATGAGGAGCGATGAGGCGTCAGGGGAGGACGACGCCGTACCAAGGCCGGGTGCCGTTGAGGCGCGCCTGGATAGTTCAAGAGATGGAAGATGTGGAGCCGACATGAGAGAGGGAGTCATGTCCGAGATTGGCGCATTTCTTTCGAGTGAGGAGCACGGCGCACGTGCATTGCTGCGTCAGGCCAAGCTGGCCGATGCCGCTCCCATGCGAAGCGTGCTCCTTTCCGGTCATTGCCATCCGCGGATCGACGCCCAGGACGAGAGTCCTTGTGTCTTGGGCGTGATCGGGGCCATTTCCGCCGCCAGCTCGCGTCGAGTGACAACAGAGGTCACCTGCCCCACGGTCCGAATTCACCCGGCCATGGCGACTGCGAAGTATCAGGGGGCCGGTTTCGACGAGATCTACGTCAACCAGTTCGGGCCTGAACAGGAGGGGTTCTTCTCGTTCTATGGGCGGGAGATCACCCCCCGCCTCGGGATCTAATGCGCTCTGAGGCCCAACGCGACAATCGCAATCTGGCCGACCTGCTTCAAGAATTGCGGGTGGCCGGGCTGGGTGTGCAGATGCTCTTTGGCTTCTTGCTTGCCTTGCCGTTCACCAACCGTTTTGCTCAGCTCAACGAGGCCCAAAGGGTGCTTTACCGGGTGAGTGTGCTGAGTGCCGCGGCAGCGACCGCGCTTCTCATAAGTCCAGTGGCCTATCACCGTTGGGTGTTCCGGCGACATCAGAAGTCGAAGTTGCTCCGCTTGGCGAACGTCGAAGCTCTGCTCGGGCTGGTCATGGTGGCGGCGTCGTTGGGATGTGCCATCGTGCTCATCTTCAGCTTCGTCGGTAGCGGGTGGGTGTTCTCCATCCTCGTTGCAATCGTGATCGCGAGCTTGGGGTTTCTCTGGTTCGCCCTACCTCTCTTTGAGAGGTGGACTTCGGACCGGTCGTAATCACCTTCGTGCTCGGTCTCCTTCGAGTGCCTCGGTCACGCCGAGGCAGCTGGTCAGAATTCAGCGCGTAGACGCCGCAAGCTCTGTGCGAGAAGACGGCTCACCTGCATCTGGCTCACGCCGATTCTTCTCGCAATCGCCAATTGGCTCATTTCGTCGACAAACCGCATACGAAGCAGATCCTGTTCGAACGAGGAGAGCCCCTGTAGAGCCTCTGCCAGAACAGTTCGGGTGTCGACGCGATCCATCTCGTCCTCGTCTTGGTCCACCGGCGGCGTCAACTCGTCACTGTCGCCGTCGAGCGAATCGGACAGATACACACGTCCGGCTTCCATAGCCTCAAGCACCGAAGCGTGCGATTCTCCGAGTGATTCGGCGATCTCCGCAACGGTTGGGCTCCGTCCAAGTTCGTGTGTCAGCTGTTCGACCTGATGTCCAATCTCGAGATAGAGCTCTTGAATTCGGCGCGGAGCGCGTACTGACCAGCCAGTGTCTCGAAAGTGACGTTTGAGCTCGCCAACCATGTATGGAACAGCAAAGGATGTGAATCTGACGCCTCGATCTGGATCAAATCGCTGGACTGCCTTCACCAATGCCATACAGGTGACCTGATAGAGATCGTCGTAAGGCTCACCCCGATGAGCGAAGCGGCGGGCGAGATGGCGAGCGAGGCCCAGGTAACTCTCGACGATGGCGTCCCGCACCTCGACGCTGTGCGTCCGGGTCAGTTCTCGGAACCGCTCCAGTTCTTCGTCGGAGTTAACGAGTGGCTGGTCCACGACGGTGACTCGTCTTGTTTGGCTCCATGTGCGGCGGGAGCTCGGCTGTGTCGCGTGCTCTGCGATTCGGTTGCTCGATTCGGTTTCGTCAACGGCGGCCTCCAGCCTGGTTGAGGAGAATCAAACGGTCAATCACCCGATCGGGTGGTTTGTCACGGTCACCACCCTGGTTTGTCGCCGTCACGCGGGCTCTGCGGATGACTCTCTGTCGGTCCAACCGAGCAAGAAGGTACATTTCGTGCTGGCCACGAACGCATGGGGTCGCTGCCCGTGCCTTGGGCGGAGGATATCCTCGTCGGGGGAGAGCATGGCAAGGGGTACACCCGAGGGTTGAGTGAGCGCAACGACCCGGGCTTGCTCGAGGAAAGCGGGGGAGGTTAAGGCGGATTTCTCTATGAGCGGCGGGTACGTGCCGCGAGAAAGCACCACCCAGACCGCCGCTTGCGGGTCCCGTCCTAGTCCAGGAACCCGAGAGGCTGGGATCCTGGTGAGGCGTCACAAGGCGATGACCGCCGCTGCATGCCCTGAACGTGACCCCGGGGTTCGACCGGGGCCGATTTCCGGCCCGGTCCAGAGATGCGTTGAGGAGCACAACCGAATACCAAGAGTCGAGCATCGAGCATCGTGGCGCGTCTAGGCCGCCGGGGGAAGGATTCGGGCTATTGGCCAGCCGCCGTGTTATTCCTCGTGGCGGTTGTACTGGGCGTCCTGGCCTACGTGATCCTGCCGTCCGGCTCGAGCCCTCCCGCCCCAGCGTCCTACGGGCTGGTCGTGCTGCCGACAACCAGCCAGATAGTGGATATCAACGTGTCCGAGAGCCAGTCGTTGGGCACGGACCAGGTCAAGGTGGACGCCACAGTGAAGTCAGGACCGGACGTCCCGGGCCCCATCACGGTGGACGCGTACTACCCGAAGGATGTCTCCATGGGTCCCTGTGCGGTCGAGTACCACTGCCAGCGGTACCCGAAGGATGTACTCGATCTGCGGTTCGACCTCGAGCCCAGCACTCCGCCAAGGGACGGTTACCTCACCGAGTCGGCCAACCTGACGTTCGCAGGGCCGCCGGTCGGGTTCGACAGCGGTAACAGCGTCGCCACAGCCGAGCTCCCCTCGGTTGCAAGTGCCGCTGGACGTCGTCTCGCAGCAGGGCACGCTGGGCTCCGTGGAGGTCCACTACAAGGTGCCCAACGCCTCCTCATACGACTGGATCACCGGTCCGCGCCCCGTGAACGACGAGGGCGGCTGGGTAACCTGGTATTTGCCGCTCGCGCCGACGGGATCCACTTTCGAGTCTGCAGCAAGCTCGGCCGGTGCAATCAACCCATCGGCACAGCAGCATGACCAACTGCTCACCTTCCTCGCGGGTGCGCTCGTTGGGGTGGCGGGGGGCGCTCTCGTGGGTGCACTGCAGGAGTTCCTCCACGCGTGGAGGCAGACAACTGAGGCGCGGCCTGCTTAGCTGCGACCCGCCCTTCCAGCTCCTCCGAGACTCTTCCTGAGATCTTGTGCGCTCACATGGCTCTGCGAGAGGTCCACTTCAAAGGACGCACTTCGGACCGAGCGACGAAGCATTCAATGTCCGAGGCACCTGCGCCCGGCGCTCGAATCCTCTCCAGTGTGCCGAGTCAACTCGCTCTATGAACCCGACAATTCGTCTTCGGAAACCTCGCCGTGCCCGGCCGCCGTGCAGGGGCAATCCGGTGGCCGGGTCTCAAGTGAGTTCTGACGCTTCTTCGACTGTCAGTTCCGCAGCTGGATCGGATTCAAGGCGCTCATCAGGAATGGGCTTCCCTGAGCGAATGGAGGAGCCGTACGTGCCGGCCTTCAGCCGCTCTTCGGCCCGAGCGATTGCAGCCAGCCGATCTTGAAGCTCAGCCCTGACAGAGCTGTCGACGCCCTCGGCGGTGAGAGGTTCGGCTGAGTCGAACATGTCGCCGGGCTGATTTGCCGCCTCGCGGTCGGCTGTGCCCGCTTCCACAACATCCGCCAACAGCTGCTCTGTGCGGGCTTGTTCTGCGCGAAGCAATTCCTTGGCCTTGGCGTACTCCATTGATTCGTGGCCCCTTTCAATTCGCTAGGGGGAATTTACTTAACCCGTTGTTACAGAACCATTCCTCGAGCGTTTCGATCATTCAGGATAAATTCCAGCCTCGGTCCAACGCTCACGCTTCTGGCCAGGGGCGACCGAACCTGATCGCCAAGACGACGCCTGCAAAACAGTCAAGCAAGCTGCATACGGTGGACTATCGACGGCGCGACGAGGTGTTGAGAGCGATTGCGTCCCGAAGTAAGGCGCCCAATGCCTTTTGGTTGATTTGATCGCCTTTGTGTATGTCAATGGCACGTCTGACATTGCCGTCAAGGCTGGAGTTGAAGAGGCCGGCTGGATCCGTAAGGGAGGCTCCTTTCGCAAAGGTGAGTTTCACCACGCTCTTATAGGTCTCACCAGTGCAGATGATTCCGTCGTGCGACCAAACAGGAGTCCCTCTCCACTTCCACTCCTCGACCGCCTCGGGATCAACTTGCTTAATGAGAGAGCGGATCCGAGAGAGCGTCTCGCCTCGCCAATCTCCGAGCTCGCTGATCCTGGAATCGATCAGCTGTGACGCACTCCCGCCTTGCTGGGCGGCCGGTACCCGCTTGGCGGCCTTCTTGGCCGGTACCCGCTTGGCGGCCTTCTTGGCCGGTACCCGCTTGGCGGCCTTCTTGGCCGGTACCCGCTTGGCGGCCTTCTTGGCCGGTACCCGCTTGGCGGCCTTCTTGGCCGGTACCCGCTTGGCGGCCTTCTTGGCCGGTACCCGCTTGGCGGCCTTCTTGGCCGGTACCCGCTTGCTCGCCATCTGCACCTCTTTCTCAAGTGAGACCGTTGACAACGACTGATTCAAGTATCTCAGCCGTGCCACTGCTTGAGCAGTAATACGGATGACCGTCGGTCGTCTGCGAAGGTCTCTAAGGGGCTCTCCCAGCGATGTGGGTGCAGCTTTGCTGCAGGGGTCCTCGAACTCTTTCGCCGTTCGATGACTGAGCCTCGCACTGACGTTGCAAACCTTTGGGGGCGTGCGTGTCCGAGCACACGGAAGAATGGGGCCGTCTACGACAGGAATAGCCAACACCGATGGCGACGACGAGGAGCCCGAGAGGTTCGTTCGCTACGACGTGAAAGCGCTTTGGCCACCACAGGGCCACAGCCGTCGCCACGATGATGATGAAGATGACGCGGGTGGGAAATTGCCATTCCACCCGAACACGGGCGGACAGCCCGGACCCTCCAGCATGGTGACCGTGTTCACGTGGTGAGAATCGTCACGCGAGCCTGCAGGCCAACAGGCATCGGAGGAACGAGTCAATGTTGTTGAAGACTTGTCATTCGATCCCCTTGCTCTTCCGGTCACCAGAGGGGCCGCAAGAACACGGGGGTGTGTTGGCTTCCGAGCCGTCGCCTTCACCGTCCCTAAAAGCACAAAATCGCGCCGTCCACCGACCCGATGGAGCGGCTCGGACCCGGACCACCGGGCTCGGGACGAGCGGATTCCAATGCGACGTGGTCATGTGTCGACAGGAACCCTTCGCCCTGCGAGCCGGGCGCTTCCGTCCTCGTTCTGGCCCTGCTCAGCGACCTCATTGACCAGGGCTTCCAGTTCGCTCTGTCCCAGAGCGCCGACTTCGTATTCGATGAACGGCATCGGCGGCCACCTCTCAAGCGGCGCCAGCAGATGCGCGCTAGTCAGCCCGCGTCATCGTTCCTTCAGGTTCGCCCCGTACCCTTTGCGCTGCTCGATGAATTGTCCGTCCCCCACCACTGGTCCCCAGAGGTCCATTGGAAGGCCGCCCACGGCCAGTGTCGGCGCGCACCGGGTGGGGTTCCGGACCGGGCGGATCGGAGGTCGAGTGGCTCTCGTGACCCGATCGCGGCGGGCGCTCCGGGTAAGTTTTGCGGTTTCCAGCCGCCCCGATTCGGAAGCAAGGTAGGACGTGGTACACATTCTCGGGCCTCTGAGCCACGCGACAATTGTCGGCGCGAGCTTCGAGCACTTCTTGGGCCAGTGGGGCTATGCCGGAATCTTCGTGCTGAGCTTCATCTCGGCCATGGGACTCCCGGTCGGGGCCGAGGTGGCAGTGATCTACGGCGGTGTCCTGGCCAGCGGTCAGATCCCGGGCGAGAAGCCACTCAATGTCGTCGCCGTGATCGCGGTGGCCCTCGTCGCTGAACTGCTCGGCGCCATCGCCGGCTACTCGATCGGTAAGTTCGGCGGGAGACCACTGGTCGACCGCTTCGGCAAGTACCTCCTGCTCACCCACAAGGATCTCGATCGGGCCGAGGCCTGGTTCGCTCGGCGTGGCGAACCCTTCGCTCTCTTCGGGCGTTTCATCCCCCTGCTGCGCTCCTTCGTGTCCTTCGCCTGCGGGCTCGGCGAGATGGCGTTCGGCAAATTCATGCTCTTCACGTTCATCGGTACGGCCCTCTGGACCACCGGCCAGGCCTTCTTGGGCTACAGCCTCGGATCCAGCTACGAGCACGTCCTCAAGGCCTTCAGCAACGCGGGGTACGTGGTGGGAGTCCTCCTCGTTCTCGTGGTGATCGCCGGCCTCGTCTACCGCTTTCGGGAGTACCGCAAGCAGACAGCCGAGCGCGCATCCGGGCCCGGGAGTCGATGACACGACGCTCCACCCCGGCAGTCCGGGCTCCATGACCGCGGCGCTGGCCCGGCGCGGAACCCTGGTCGAGGCCAAGTGGAGACCCCAGGATCCGGGCCGGCGGCGGCGCGGGGCCGCAAATCCAACTCACCTGCAACCGGAATGCGACTGAGCGCAGCAAAGACCTGGTCAGCGTGAAATGAGGACAGGAATTTCAGCCCGAAAAAGGCCAAATGGCTCGGAAGACGAACCAGGCACATTGATCAAGAATTGCCCCGGTGATACCTTGCCCCGAACGATCGGGGGGAGGGGCGCTATGGCAATGCTGCGCGGCACAACTCGATCTTCACACCGTGGACGCGGGGTCCGGTGGGGTGCGACCCTGACCGGTGCGGTCGCACTGGTTTTTCCGCTCTTGGTCCTGCAGGGGTCGTCTCCGGCCGGGGCTGGGTCCGCCGGCGACACCACCGCCGAGTACATCGTCTCGTCGTCGTCGGGGATGTTGTCCTCGGACTCGCTCTCATCGGTGACGAGTGCCGTGGCCGGTGTCGACCCGACGGTCAACTCCGATCTTTCGCCCGTGGACGCCGCCACGGCCCAACTCGACCCGTCTCAGGTGACGTCGGTCGCCGCCGTGCCCGACGTGGTCGTCACCCCGAACGTTCCGGTGAAGGTCCAGGACACCGTCGGCGATCCGGGACGGGCGCCGGCGGCGGTCTTCCCCCAGCAGACCGGGGCGTCGCAGATCTGGGCCCAGGGCGACACCGGGCAGGGCGTCAACGTGGCCGTGCTCGACACGGGCATCTCGCCGTTGCCGGACTTCGCCGGGCGCATGGTCGACGGCGTCGACCTGACCGGCCACTCCAACCCCTGGAAGGATCAATACGGTCACGGCACGTTCGTGGCGGGCCTCATCGCCGGTGACGGGGCGTCCTCGAACGGTCAGTACATGGGAGAAGCCCCCGGAGCCGGCCTCGTCTCGGTCAAAGTGGCGGGGGCGACCGGGAAGACCAACCTCCTCTCGGTGATCGAGGGTGTCGGGTGGACCATCGCCCATGCGGCGAAGGACAACATCGGGGTCCTCAACATGTCGTTGGGCTACCTCCCGCTCACCTCGACCGTCCTCGATCCGCTCGACCAGGCGGTCGAGAAGGCCTGGGAGGCCGGCATCACGGTCGTGGTGTCCGCCGGCAACTCGGGCCCGGGCAACGGGACGATCCTCGCCCCGGGTGACGACCCCTTGGTCATCACCGCGGGGGCCGTCGACGACGGGGGGCAGGCGACCTCGGCCGACGACACCATGACGACCTTCAGCAGCGCCGGCCCGACCAACCCCGACGGCTGGTTCAAGCCCGACCTGGTGACGTCGGGCCGATCGGTCGTGAGCCTGCGCGACCCGGGTTCCACCATCGACGTGCAGAACCCGTCCGCCAGCGTCGGCAGTGCGAACTTCGTCGGCTCGGGCACCTCCTTCAGCTCGGCCATCACGGCCGGCGCCGCCGCCCTGCTGCTCTCGGCCGACCCCGGCTACGACCCCGACACCGTGAAGGGCACGCTGCTCGGCACGACCGATCCGGGCCCGGTAGGCAACCCGTTCGTGGACGGGCACGGCGACCTCGACGTGGCCAGCGCGGTCGCGTCCCCGGCCATGACCTTGTCCCAGTCGCCGCCGACCCAGGCCACCGCCATGGGCGGCGACGTCTCGCTCGCCGTGAGCGGGGAGTCCTCATCGTGGAACCCGGCCAACTGGACCGGGTCGGCCTGGAACGGTTCGGCCTGGAACGGGTCCGCCTGGAACGGATCGGCCTGGAACGGATCCGCCTGGAACGGATCGGCCTGGAACGGATCGGCCTGGAACGGGTCGACCTGGAGCGGGTCGGCCTGGAACGGTTCCGCCTGGAACGGGTCCGCCTGGAACGGGTCCGCCTGGAACGGGTCGGCCTGGAACGGGTCCGCCTGGAACTGATCGGTCTGGAACGGATCGCGCAGGCCTCGATCAGGACACCCGCCGACAGGATTCGCACGATCGCCACGGAGACGGCAGGCACCATGGACACCGAAGTCTCTTGAAACTTCCGAAGACATCGCGGATGGTCATCGCGGCCTGGGCCGTGGCCGGGCTGGTCGCGTTCGGCATCGGGCTGGACCGGACCCTGGCCGGCGGTTGGCCCGGGTCCACGGCGATCTGGTTCAGTGCGGTCTTCGGCGTGCTCATGGCAGTCAGCTGGATCTGGCCCATCACGCTCTACATCGGCGGCGAGTCGGACGCCATCGACTTCGACGAGGGGTTCCTCGTCCTGTTCCTCCTCCTCGTCCCGGCGTCCATGTCCGTGCTGGTGTTCGCGGCGGTGACCGTCGCGGCCCAGGCCATCAAGCGACGGCCCTTTGCCAAGTCGATCTTCAACGTGGGCCAGGTCGTGACCTCGGCCGGCGTGGGTGCCGTGGCCTTCGTGCTCCTCCAAGGATCCACCGACACGGTCGGCTACGCCAAGGTCGGTGCGGCCATCGTCGGCGCGCTCTGCTACTTCGTCGTGAACACCGGGTCCATGGTGACGATCATGGTCACGCTGGGGACACCGTGGCGCAAGGTGGTGTTCGCCGGCATCGAGGGCAAACTCCTCATCGCCGCGGGCGGCATCTGTATCGCCATCCCGGCCGGATTGCTGCTGGCCCAGCATCCCCGCTACCTGCTCGTCGCCCTGCTGCCGGCCATCATCTTGCGCTTCGTGGGCGCGGGCCACTTCTACGCCCGGCACGACCGGGCCCGCCTGCACGGGCTCTTCGAGGCCACGCTCGATGTCAACCGCAGCATGGGGATCGACGAGACCAAGGCGGCCGTGCTCAACGCGGCGTCCAGCCTGCTCCGCTCGCCCGACGCCTCGCTGGGTGTCACCGAGCCCGGCGATGACGAGCTGGCCGCCCCGATGGCCGTGGGGGACGAGACCCTGTGGCTCCGCGTGGCCGGGCGCAGCCAGACCGAGCCCTTCGACGACGCCGACCAGACCCTGGTCGAGGCGCTGGCCTCGGTGGGTTCCGTCGCACTGGCCAACACGAGCCTCTACGCCGAGGTGCAGCAGCAGAAGGACAAGCTCTCGATCATCACGAGCAGCCTCGGCGAGGGCGTGTGCGCCATCAGCGAGACCGGAGAGATCAGCTTCTTGAACCCGGCCGGTGCCAGCATGCTGGGCTGGTACACCGTCGGCGCCGGTGAGGACGACGGCCCGATTCTGCCGGCCCACGAGACGCCGCGCTTCCTCCTCGACCCGGCCATGCGGGCCATCGCGCTGCGGCGCAACGTCACCAGTTACGACACCCGATTCGACCGGCCCGACGGCTCGCACTTCCCCGTGACGATGACGGCCTCGCCCGTCGTCGGCGGCTCGGCGCCGTCGGGGGCGGTGATCGTGTTCCGCGACACCTCGGAGCGCAAGGCCTTCGAGGAACAGCTGGCCCGCCACGCCTTCCAGGACGCGCTGACCGGCCTGGCCAACCGGCGCCTCCTGCTCGACCACCTCGACCACGCGCTGCTTGCAGGCGGACCGCAACGGCAGCCAGGTGGGGGTGCTGTTCTGCGACATCGACCGCTTCAAGGTGGTGAACGACAACCTGGGCCACCAGGTGGGCGACGAGCTCCTGCGGGTGATCGGCGAGCGCCTGCGTCGCGCCGTGCGGCCCGGCGACACGCTCTCGCGCTTCGGCGGGGACGAGTTCGTCATCCTGCTCGAGGGCATCATGTCGCCCGACGACGCCAGCGACGTGGCCAACTCGGTCCTCGGCGCACTGCACGACCCGATCGTGCTCAGCGCCGGCCACGAGGTCGTGACGACGATGAGCATCGGCATCGCGCTGAGCGAGTACGGCAAGTCGCGCGACGACCTGCTCCACGACGCGGACGTGGCCATGTATCGAGCCAAGGACCGGGGTCGGGGCGGACAGGTCGCCATGTTCGACGTGGCCCGCATGGGCGGCCGTTCGGCCGGCCGCCTCGATCTGGACACCGCGTTGCACCACGTGGTCGAGCGGGGCGAGGTCGAGATCCACTACCAGCCGCTGGTCTCGCTCGACGGACCGGCGCATCCTCGGGGCCGAGGCGTTGGTGCGCTGGAACCACCCCGACCACGGGATGCTCCTGCCCTCCCAGTTCATTCAGCTGGCCGAGGACAACGGCACCATCCTGCCCATCGGACATCTCGTCCTGGAGCAGGCCTGCCGCCAGATGAGGGAATGGTCGCAGCGGTTCGGGACCCGACTGCAGATCGGGGTCAACCTCTCCGCCCGCCAGTTCCAGCAGGTGAGCTTGGCCGACGACATCGCGGAGGTGCTGCGGACCACCGGGATCGAGCCTTCACAGCTGTGCCTCGAGATCACCGAGAGTCTGGCCATGGACGACGTCGAGCTCACGACCAGCATTCTGAGCCGGCTGCACACCGTCGGGGTCCGCCTGGCCATCGACGACTTCGGCACGGGCCACTCCTCGCTCGGCTACCTGGCCCGGTTCCCGATCGACGTCGTCAAGATCGACCAGAGCTTCGTACGCGACATCGACAAGGACCCGGTGAAGTCGGCCATCGTCTCCGCCGTGGTGGCGCTGTCCCAGGCCATCGACTCGACCACGGTGGTCGAAGGGGTGGAGACGGCGGCCCAACTCGAGGAGCTGCGGAAACTGGGATGCGACGTGGCCCAGGGCTTCTACTTCGCACGCCCGGTGTCGGCCGCCGCGTTCGAGCGGCTGCTGACGGCGAGTGCGAGCCCGAGCACCACGGCGGGCCCACCCGACCTGCGCGTCGTCCGGGGCGGGGAGGCCGCCGCCGGGTAGGCGGCCAGGCGGATCGCCTCACCACCCCGCACTACGCTTTGGCGCGATGGTGGACGGCAGCGCAACGACCCGAACGGACTTCGGCACGGCCGCCGGCGACCGTCCGCTGCGCGTCCTCATGGCCAAGGTCGGTCTGGACGGACACGACCGCGGGCTGCGCGTCGTGGCCCGCATCCTGCGCGACGCCGGTTGCGAGGTGGTCTATGCCGGCCTGCGCCAGTCACCCGAGAGCATCGCGGCCATGACGGTGCAAGAGGACGTCGACGTGGTGGGCGTGTCGATGCACAACGGGGCCCACCTCACGCTGGCGCCCGCCGTCGTCGGAGCCCTGCGCCAGGCCGGGCTGGAGACGCCGGTGGTGGTCGGCGGGATCGTGCCGCCGGGCGACGTGGCGGTCCTGCTCGCCGACGGGGTCGCGGCGGTGCTCGGGCCGGGCGCCTCGAACGAAGAAGTGGTGGCCACCGTACGGGCCGCAGCGTTCCCCGCGAACTAGCCGGCGGTCGTCTGGAGCAGCGCCTGCTGGAGGAGTGGCACGACCTCGTGCCAGTCGGCCACGATGCCCACGTCGCAGTGCTCGAAGACCGGTGCGCCGGGGTCATGGTTCACGGCGAGGATGGTGCCCGCACTGCGCACGCCGACCACGTGGTTGAACTTCCCGCTCAGGCCGATGGCCACGTAGAGGCGCGGCGCAATGGAGCGGCCCGTGATGCCGACCTGGCGGGCCCGGGGCGCCCAGCCCTTGTCGGTCACCTTGCGGGTGGCGGCGAGTTCGGCTCCGAGCACCGCAGCCAGGGGTGCGAGCTGCTCGTACTCGTCGGGGGCCACGCCGACGCCCACGCCGATGACCACGTCGGCCCGCGCCAAGGTCTCGACGTCGTCGTTGCGGCGTTCCTCGAGGAGCCGGACCTGGTCGAGGGAGGGCACCGGGCGGGTGGTGGTCGTGGCGGCCGTGCCGCTCGCCGGTGCCGCCAAGGGGAGAACGCCCGGACGGATGGTGACCATCGAGGTGGTGCTGCGGCAGGTGATATCGGCGACGAGCGCGCCGGCGAAGGCCGGCTTGGCTGCCACGAGCGTGCCGTCGCCCGAGCTCGACAGGGCGACCGCGTCGCCCACCAGACCCGAACCGGTGGCCGCGGCCGCCCGGGCCGCCACCTCCCGGCCGAACGAGGTGCTCGGGGCGAGGAGGGCCCAGGGCCGCCGTTCGAGGACGTACTCGGTCACGGCCCGGGCCACGTCGCCCGGCAGCTCCGAACCGACCAGCGTGCAGAGGGTGTCGACGCCGGCTGCGGCGCGTCCGCCGTCCTCCGAGGCGGCTGCGCCCGGCGCGAGGGCCTCGACCGTGCCGCCGACGAGCTCGGCCAGCCCCACCGCCGCGCCGACCAGCTCGGCGCCCACCTGGGGCCGGCCCGGTTCGAGCAGGACGGCCAGCACCCGCTCGCCGGGGGCGCGCACGGCGCGAATTCGCTCGGTCGGGGCGGCGCCCCCTGCCGAGACCGTGAGCGCCCCGCGCTCGGCCAGCGTCCGGACGGCCACCTGGACCTGCTCGCCCACCGGACCGTCGAGCACCCGCAGCATGCGGTTGTGCTCCATCGGGTGGGTGGGGCCGACCACGGTCGGGCTTCCGGGCTCGCCCCAGGGGCCCGCGCCCAGCTCGGCGGGACCGACGCGGGTGATCCGATCGGCGGGCACCGCAGCCCGACCCTCGGGGTTCACCTTGCACGGGTCGCACAGCCGCTCGGCCACCGACAGGACGGCGGGCAGCTGCACCTCGACGTCCGACACGCCGTCGTCCAACTCGAGCTCGCAGCGGAGCCACTCACCGCGGTCTTCGAGTCGCTTGACCCCGCCGGCGAAGGGCAAGCCGAGGAGCTCGGCCAGTTCCGGCCCGACCTGGCCGGTCTCGCCATCGAGCGAGTTGCGACCCACGAGCACGAGGTCGTAGGGGCCGCTGCCTTCGAGCGCGGCGGCGAGGGCCCGGGCCGTGGCCAGCGTGTCGGAGCCGGCGAAGGCCTCGTCGCAGACGTGGAGCCCTCCGTCGGCGCCCCAGGCCACCGCCTCGCGCAACACGTCCTCGGCGCTGGGCGGACCGAGCGTCAGCGCCGTGCAGGTCCCACCCGTCTCGCGGGCCAGCGTGACCCCGTGGGCCACGGCCCGGCGGCAGTAGGCGTTCATCTCGAGGTCGAGACCGTCACGCACCAAGCGGCCGTCCTCGAGACGCATCGACTCGGCCAGGGGGATCTGCTTGGCCAGCGAGGCAATACGCAACGGGCCGCCCACCGCCCGGTCCACCCCGTTCACGCCCCGGGGGCGCCGGTCCGGGTCAGCACCCGCTCGTCCACGGGCTCGTCGATGGCCGGCGTGTAGACGTAACGCTTGCCCCGGGTCCACGACGCGGCGGCCGCGGCCAGGCTCATCACGATGGCGAAGTCGAAGGCGGCATGGAGACCCTTGGTGAAGGGGCCGGCGATGAGGCCCGGGAAGAAGCCGCGCTGGGCCAGCGCCGCCTGCTGGGTCGCGGTCAGGTGCGCGATGGTCTGCGCCCCGACCAGGTGCTGGACCGGGTTGTAGCCCAAGAAGGCCGCGAACAGCGTCGAGATCGGCGGCAGGTGCGACGCCTGGTCCGCCACGGGACCGGGCACGCCGTGGGCCAGCAGTCCGGCGGAGACGTTGTGGGGGAGCGCGTCGGACAGGCCGACGATCATCAGCGAGAAGAAGATGCCGATGGAGATCACCTGGGCCGAGTTCTGGAACGTGGTGTTCATGCCCGACCCGGCACCACGGTGCTCAGGCGGCAATGAGTTCATGACCCCGGTGCGGTTGGGCGCACCGAACGACGCCATGGTGAAACCGGTGAAGAAGAGGATGACGGCGAAGACCGGGTAGGAGAAGTTGATGGGGAGGGCCTCGAGCAGGACGAAGCAGATGGCCGTGCCGATCATGCCGCCGGTGGCGAACGGGCGCGGTCCGTAGCGGTCCGAGAGCACACCCGATATCGGCCCGGCGATGAACATGCCCACGGTGAGCGGGATCATGGCGATGCCGGCCCACAGCGGCGTGGAGGAGAACGAGTACCCGTGCAGGGGCAGCCAGATCCCCTGGAGCCAGATGATCAGCATGAACATCAGGCCACCGCGGCTGATGGCGGCCAGGAAGCTGGCGAAGATGCCGGCGGTGAAGGCGCGGATCTTGAAGAGGCGCAGCGTGAACATCGGCTCGCGCACCCGGACCTCGATGATGCAGAAGATGACGAGGAGGACGACGCCCAGCGTCAGGGTGAAGATGACGCGCGGGCTGGTCCAGCCCATGGCGTGCCCGCCGTAGGGCTCGATGCCGTAGGTGATGCCCACCATGATGCTGACCAACCCGAGGGCGAAGGTGGCGTTGCCCCACCAGTCGATGTGCGCCGAGCGGCGCTGGCCCAGCTCGCGCAGCTGCAGGTAGCCCCAGATGGTGGCGAAGAGGCCGATGGGCACGGAGACCAAGAAGATGAGGCGCCAGTTGATCGGGGCCAAGATGCCCCCCAGGATCAGCCCGAGGAAGGATCCGCTGAAGGCGGCCGCCTGGTTGACGCCGAGGGCCATGCCCCGCTGGTTCTCGGGGAAGGCGTCGGTGAGGATGGCGGCCGAGTTGGCCATGAGCATGGCCGCACCCACGCCCTGGAAGATGCGCATGATGATCAGGTACATCCCGGCGGCGTCGCCGGTCAGCCAGCACACGCTGAGGGCGAGCGAGAAGAAGGTGAAGACGGCGAAGCCCAGGTTGTACATGCGGACCCGTCCGTACATGTCGCCCAGGCGGCCCAGCGTCACCACGAGCACGCTGGTGGTGACGAGGAAGCCCAGGATCATCCAGAGCAGGTAGAAGCTTTGGCCCGCTTGCAGCGGGTCGATGCCGATGCCCCTGAAGATGTCGGGTAGCGAGATCAGGACGATGGACCCGTCGATCGTGGCCATGAGCATGCCCAGGGTGGAGATGAACAGGGCCACCCACTTGTAGTTGTCGGGCAGCGGTCCGGTCGGGTCGGGGCGGCGGAACCAGCCCGGATGCGCCGTCACCGTCGCACCGGCCCGAAGGCCGGGTCGCTCGCGCCGACCGGTGTCGGGACATGCGGCGGCGAGGTGGCGAGACGTTTGATAACGCCAAACTACTCGCCGCGGGGCCGCCCCGGCTCTCCGCTAGCGGCCCAGGGCCGCGCCCTCGGGGCTGCGCGGGTCGGACGCGCCCAGGACATGTGACCTCCCGGCGACTGAGGTCACCGCGATGATCTGGGCGCAACCGACGGCGGTCGGGTCGAAGGCCCGGATGGCCTGGACCCGGTGCCCGCGCTCGCGCAGCCCTTCCATCCAGCCCGGCGGCGCGTCCGCCTCGGCCAGGACGGTCAGGTCGTCGCCCCACCACAGGCGGAACGGGCCGGCGGCCGGCGCGTCGAGGGACAGGCGTGGCGCCGAGACGGCCCGAGCCGGGTCCTGGCCGGCCCTGAGCATCCGGGCCAGCAGCTGGACGAGGATCTGCGGCTGCGCGTCGCCGCCCATGGCGCCGACGAGGTGGCTGAGAGAGCCGTCGGCCGACGTCACCAGCATGGGGGAGAGGGTGTGCGGGGGCCGCCGCCGCGGGCCGAGCTCGGCCGGGTGGCCCTCGACGAGCGAGAAGCCGACACCCCGGTTGTGGAGGAAGATGCCGGTCCTCGGCTCCAAGAGGTGCGAGCCGAAGTCCAGCGCGTTGGATTGGGTCAGCGACACCCCGAGGCCGTCGCCGTCGATGGCGCACAGGTGCGTGGTGTCCCCGTCGCCGACCCGGGCGACGGACGGGGCGATCGAGCCGGCACCGGGGGTGACGTCGGAGGGGGCGGCCCGGGCCGCCGAGATGCGGGCGGCGGCGGCGGCGAGCCGAGCCGGGTCGAGGAGGTCGGTCCCGTCGGCGCCGTCGAAGAGCACATCGGGACGGTCGTGCCCGACGGCGCGCCAGGACTCGACCATCAGGTGGGCCCAGGCCGGGTCGTCGGGGTCGGTGCCCAGCCCGGCCGCCTCGGCCACGGCGGCGCCGGCCAGGGTCAGGTAGCCCTGTGAGGGCGCGGGCACCGTCCACAGCTCGTGGCCCCAGGCGCGCGTGCGCAGGGGATCGCACCATTCGGCCACGGACGTGTCGAAGTCCCCCGGCGCGAAGTGCCCGGCGCCCAGGTCCAACAGTCCCCGTCCGAACTCGCCTCCGTAGAAGCCGGACCGCCCTTCCGCCGCCAGGGCGCGCAGCGTGCGGGCGATGCCGGGCAGACGCACCTGCTGCCCGATGTCGAGCGGGCCGTCCGGGCAGAGCTCGCCGGCCCCCGGGAGGGCGTGGACCAGGTTGCTGGCCAGGGCCAGCATGATCGAGGCCGGGAAGCCGTCGGCGGCCAGCTCGATCGCCGGGGCCAGCACGTCGGCCCAGGCCAGACGGCCGTAGCGCTCGTGCAGGGCCAACCAGCCGTCGACGGCGCCCGGCACCTCCACGCTGCGGATGTCACCCCGCAGCGGCATGGTGCCCAGCCCCTCCGCCCGCATCCGCGCCGGGTCGGACCCCGATCCGGCGCGGCCCACGCCGAGCAGGGCCTCGGGCGCCCTTCCGGGGGCGCAGATCATGGCCAGCATGTCCCCGCCCAGCCCGCAGAGGTGCGGCCCCACGACCGCCATGGCGGCGGCGGTGGCGACGGCGGCATCGGCGCCCGAACCGCCCTGGGCCAGGACGCTGATCCCGGCCGACACGGCGAGCTGATCGGCGGCGGACACCAGACCACGCGCACCCGTGCGCGACGCGAAAGGAGCGAGAGGCAGGCTCATCTCAGAGGACGACCACGGAGCGCAGCACCTCGCCCCGCTCCATGCGGCTGAAGGCCCCCTCGACGCCGTCGATGCCGATCGTCTCGGTGACGAACCGGTCGAGGTCGAGGCGACCCTCGAGATAGAGGTCGACGAGCATCGGGAAGTCCCGTGACGGCAGGCAGTCGCCGTACCAGCTCGGCTTGAGCTGACCGCCGCGCCCGAAGAATTCGATCATGGGCAGGTCGATCTTCATGTCGGGCGTCGGCACACCGACCTGGACCAGGGTGCCGGCCAGGTCACGGGCGAAGAAGGCCTGTTCCATCACCTTCGGATTGCCCACCGCCTCGATGCACACGTCGGCGCCGTTGCCGCCGGTGACCGAACGGATGGCCTCGACCGGGTCCGACGCGCCGGCGTCGACCGTGTGGGTGGCGCCGAACTCGCGGGCCAGCTCGAGCTTCTTCGGGTCGAGATCGACGGCGATGATGACGGCCGCCCCGGCCAACGTCGCCCCGGCGATGGCGGCACAGCCGACGCCGCCGCAGCCGAAGACGGCGACCGAATCGCCCAGTCCGACGTTCCCGGTGAACATTGCCGCGCCGAGACCGGCCATCACGCCGCACCCGAGCAGGCCCGCCGCCTCGGGCTTGGCCGCCGGGTTCACCTTGGTGCACTGCCCGGCGGCGACCAGCGTCTTGTCGGCGAAGGCACCGATGCCCAGGGCCGGGGAGAGGGGCGTCCCGTCGGCCAGCGTCATCTTCTGGGTCGCGTTGTGCGTGGAGAAGCAGTACCAGGGTCGGCCGCGCCGGCAGGCCCGGCACTCGCCGCACACGGCGCGCCAGTTGAGCACGACGAAGTCGCCGGGCTGCAGGTCACCCGAGTCGGGTCCGACCGACTCGACGACACCCGCGGCCTCGTGGCCGAGGAGGAAGGGAAAGTCGTCGTTGATACCGCCCTCGCGGTAGTGCAGGTCGGTGTGGCAGACGCCGCAGGCCTGGACCGCGACGACGGCCTCCCCGGGCCCGGGGTCCGGTACGACGATCGTCTCGAGGCTGACCGGCGCGCCCTTGGACTTGGCCACCACCCCGCGCACTTCCTGTCCCATGCAGGCTCCTCCTGGTCGACGAGTCCACATGATGCCCGATCGGACTCAGGCGGGCGGGCTGAACATGCAGAAGGGGTGGCCGTCGAGGTCGGCGTACACGTAGAGCGGCTCTGCGGGGTCGTCGAAGCGGTCCTCCAAGACTCGTGCCCCGAGGGCCAGGGCGCGGGCGTGCTGAACGGCGAGGGCGCCGGGGTCGGGCAGGAAGAGGTCGAGGTGCAGTTGCTGGGGCCGTTCGGTGCCGGGCCAGGTCGAGGGAGGCAGCGACTCCACCTGCTGCAAGGCGAGGTGGGGACCGCCCGCCGGATTTTCGAGAACCAGCCAGTCCCGGGCCTCGGGGTCGTCCTCACCCTCGGGGGGCATTTCGGAACCGGCCCGATAGGTGAACCCCAACAGCTGGCGGTAGAACTCGGCGGCGGCGCGGGCGTTGGTGCTGTCGACCGCAATGCCGCGCAGGGTGGGGAAGGTCTGTTCGGTGGTCATGGCGTCATCAAACCACGGGCCTGTGTCGGTCGGGATGGCCAGGGGAGTTCCTCGACGGCCTGCGCGGCGGTACGCCCCTGTTCGCGTGTCATGCCTCGCACCTGGGGAAGGGCCTGAGCGATGCACGCGACGCGTCGCTCGACTGCGGCGCGCAAGCGGAGGAGGGACAGCGGTCCGGCTCGCGTGCCCCAGGTGCACGACGAGCGTCGGCAGGGCCGTTTCGCTGCCCCGCCCTGTTCACGACCGCCGCTTAGGGTGACCGGGATGGCCCAGGCGTTCGTGGAGGTTCCGGACGGCTGGCGCCGGCGGAGCGGACGAGGCTTCGGGCCGTTCGTCACCCGTGAGATCCTGAGGCGGCCCGACGGCACCCTGGTCACGTGGGAGTCCCGTTGGCACCGCAAACACCCCCAGCGCACGCCGTCCGGCTCGACCTGGTGGGCGCCCCGCGCCATGGCGTGGTGGATCGGTGTCCTGTTCGCCATCGGGTCGGTCTGTTTTGCCATCGGATCGTTCCCGGTCTACGCCACCGCGGTCGGGACCAACGCGGACGACCTCACCTACTTCATCGGTTCCATCTTCTTCACGACCGCCGCGTTCCTCCAGTACTACGAGTCGGCGACCACTCGAGCGGCCGTCGACCGCTCGTCGCGCCGAGGGTTCCGCTCCCTGTTCCGGGTGCAGCACCACCGCATCGACTGGTGGGCCAGTCTCATCCAGTTCGCCGGGACGCTCTGGTTCAACCGGACGACCTTCGCTGCATTGGTGGTGGGGCTCGGCGCATCGGGCGATCACCACCAGATCTGGCGGCCCGACGCGCTGGGCTCGGTGTGCTTCCTCGTGGCCAGTTGGCTGGCCTGGGCGGAGGAATGCCACGGCTCCTTCGCCTGGCGCCCGTCGCACATCCCCTGGTGGATCACCCTGTTGAACCTGGTCGGATCGGTGGCCTTCGGGGTCTCGGCCATCGCCTCCTACGTCAAGCCCAACGGGCAGCTGGTCAGCCTCGCCCTCACCAATCTGGGGACGTTCGTCGGCGCCCTGTGTTTCCTGGCTGGCGCCCTCCTTCTCCTCCCCGAGCGGACGATGGCGAGCCCGGCGCCCGAGCCGGAGCCGGCGCTCTCGGGGTGATCCGTCGATCGTGGTGTCGAGCGTAAGCGGACGGTCGCGGGACAGTGTCGAGATCGACGGGCTGCCCCGACCCATCGGAGATCCCACTGATCACGTCGTTTGCTCGACCTGGGAGTCACCCGTCGTGGCGCAGGAGCTCTATGACTGGACCAAATTCCTCGACCGAGCGCACGCTGTAGTAGCTGATGCCCCAGCGTTCCCGGCACCGGATCAGATGCTCGGCGATCTCATCGTGAGTGCCGATGCAGAGGTAGGGCGTCGCCAAGATGTCCTCGACCGTCATCGCCGTGCGCCGTGCGACCTCGGCCGCCCGCTGGCGCCGGTCCGGCGTCACGATGACCTGCTGCACCAGCGAATGGATCTCCAGAGAGGGCCATCGAGTGCCGGCGGCGTTCCGCACGGATTCGACGGTTCGATCCAGCCGATCCGCCTCCCACCGCACCGCGTGGTGCTGGCCGTCGGCCAGGGTCCGGCCCACCATCGTCGGCGCCACGATGTCGGCATGGCGCGCCGCGTGGGACAGCGCCGTCGACCCGTTCACGCCGACGAGGAGTGGAACATGGGGCTGACGGGCGCGCAGGGTCGTGGCACCTTCGAGCGTGTAGTACCGCCCCTGCGTCGTCACCGACATCCCGTCGAGGAGCGCGGCGCAGGATTTCCACCGCTTCGGCCAATCGTTTCTTGCGCGCCGCGGCTGTGTGGAATTGGAGTCCCATGGCCTGGTACTCGGTGAAGGAGTGCCCGGCACCGATGCCAACCTCAAGTCGTCCACCGCTCAGGTGGTCGAGGGTCGCCAGCTCCTGGGCCAAGGTCACCGGGTGACGCAGGTCGTTGTTCAGCACGAGCGTCCCGAGGCGCATGTGTGTCACCCCGGAAACGGCGGCCAGCGTCAGTAAGGGCGACGGTTCCGCTCCGACGTGATCACCGACCTGGAACACGTCGAAGCCGGCCTGCTCCGCCCGTCGCGCCTCCTCGAGTACCTGCGCCGGGTCGTCGGTGGTCGACTGGTAGCCGAATCGGAACGACCGCACCACGAGGACCCTACCCAACGCACCGTGCGTCGGGACCGGAGGCCGTCGCGAGGACCTACCCTGGCGTCACCGGTGCCGCGAGTCGGCCCGGAGAGGAGTCGTGATGCTTCAGAAGCTCGAGAGTCCCGCCAACGTCTGTGCCGTCGAGGTGGTGGGCAAGCTCGAGAAGGCCGACTACGACACGGCACTGCTGCCGGCGCTGCGCCAGCAGATCGAGGGAGTGGGCGAGATCCGCCTCGTGCTCTTCTTCGGTGACCGCTACGAGGGTCTCACCATCGGCGGCAACCTCGCCGACGCCAAGCTCTACGTGAGCGAGTTGTTCCACCACGAGCTCTCCAAGTGGACGCGCTGCGCCGTGGTCACCGACGAGTCGTGGTTGCGCCACGCGATCAGCATGTTCCGCTTCATGATGCCCGGCGACGTCGAGTGCTTCGAGCCGTCCGACCTCGAGGCGGCGATCGCCTGGGCTGCGGCCTGATCTCCTCCTCGTCGGCTCAGGGCCCGGGCGCCCGCTTGCGTCCCCGATAGGTGCTGGCGAAGAGGAAGCCGGCCGCTGCCAGCGGCAGGACGATCGCCGCCACGATCCGGTTCCCCGCCAGCAGGAACGCCAGCCCCACGAGCGCCGCGGTGGCCACCGCCAGTTCCGGGGTGTCACCGACCAGGAAGTCCCACCAAAACAGGCCGAAGGCCCGGAGGAGACGAACGACCGTGCTCACGCCGACGCCTCCTCGTGCAGTGGTTCGGGGAGGCGCGTGCGCATGAACGCAGTGAAGGCGAAGTACACCACTGTGAAGTACGCCACCAACACCGGGATGAACAGGTCCTCGCCCGGCCACGCCACTCCGGCACCCTCGCCCGTCCAGAACAGCCCAAAGCTGCAGAGCATGACGCCGACGACGGTCTTGATCGTGTTCTCAGGGACCTCGCTCAGCTGGCGGGCCACCACCAGGCCGGCGATGGCGACCACCACGAGTGCCGCGGCCGCAGCCAGGGCGGCCAGCCCCAGCCGGTGCTGGGCGGTGCCGAGGCTGATCACGATCAGCACCACCTCGGTCCCTTCCAGGAAGACACCCTTGAAGGCCACGGCAAAGCCGACACCGTCGTACCCTCGACGCGCCGCAGCGGGATCCTCACCCAACTCGGACACCGTCTCGGCGTAGATCTCGTCTTCGTCGTGCAGGGCCTTGTGCCCACTGGCGCGCAGGATGGCCTTGCGCAGCCACCCCAGACCGAGCACCAGAAGGAGCGCACCGACGATGACCCGGAGCGTGTCGATCGGCACGTAGTGCAGGAGCGGCACGCCGACGGCGAGCACGAGCACACCGAGGACGAGGGCAGCGGCTCCGGCGCCGAGGAACGCGGAACGCCAGCCCCGGCTGACGCCGGCCGCCACCACGATGGTGAGGGCCTCGACCATCTCGACCAGGCTGGCCCCGAAGACGGCGATGACGAGGACGATGGTCGACGAGGTGTGCATGACGATCGAGACGAGAAATTACCGGGTATCGCCGATGGGGTTCGCCCGGCAGGGCAGGGCTAGTCTTCGGCAGCGTGACCAGGGGATTCTGCTAGGGAGGGTGGTCGAAATGGGTCAGGGAACACAGGTGGAGAATCTTCGGGGCCGCAACTACCTCGTCGTCTCGGCCGATACCCACGCGTCGCCCGACAGCCTCGAGCACTTCCTCTCCTATGTCGACCCCGCGCAACGCGAGGCGGTGGCGGCGTTCGGCGACCTGTCCTCCCTCGCTATCTCCATGTTCGGCGGGTTCGATCCCGGCGAGGTGGACGAGTCCGATCCGGTCCGGGCCACCGCGGCCCGACGGTTGGCCGGCATGGGCGTCGACACTGACGCAGCCGAGGGATGGCTGGCCCACTACGGGGCGGACTGGGTGGTGCCGGGCGACGGCGACGGCCGCCGTCTGGAGGTCCTCGAGGAGCAGGGCATTCACGCCGAAGTCACTCTGCCCGGGCCCATTTTGGCCGGCGGGCTGTCGCCCGCCATGTATCTCGGCGGCCACAGCGACAAAGGCCTCGAGGTGGTCTGGCCGGCCTTGCACGGCTACATGCGTTGGCTGGTCGAGTTCTGCGCGGCCGCACCGGGCCGCCGCGCCGGCTGCATGCCCATCGACTTCCACGATATGGACCGGGCCGTGCAAGAAGTGGCGTGGGCCCGGGACAACGGCATTTTCGGTGGCGTCATGTTGCCCGCCATGCAGGTGACATCGAGGCTCCCCGGATACGCCGACGATTACTACGAGCCGTTCTGGAGTGCCTGCGAGGAGCACGGCATGGTCGTCAACCTGCACACCGGAGCGTCCGGTTCGGCCACCGACTCGAAGTTCCTCTACGACAGCGTGCACGGCGGCATGCTCGGCCTCTACGAAGTCTTCGTCTTCACCCGCCGGCCCCTGTGGTTCATGATCTTCGGCGGCGTCTTCGACCGCCACCCCGACCTCAAGGTGGTCGTGACCGAGAACGGCGTGCAGTGGCTGCCGTCCCTCATCCGCGACATGGAGTCGTTCTTCGACACCCACGGTGGCGCGCCGGTGCGCAACTACCTGAAGATGCGGCCCGCGGACTATTTCGAGAAGCACGTCTGGATGGGCGGCTCGCTCATGAAGCGCTACGAGGCCGAGATGCGCCACGAGATCGGTATCGACAAGCTCATGTGGGGCGCCGACTATCCCCATCTCGAAGGCGCCGCCCCGGTGCACCGCCAGATCCTGCGCTACATCTTCGGCGGCATGCCCGAGGACGAGGTACGCAAGATGCTCGGCGCGAATGCCGTCGACCTGTGGGGCTTCGACGCCACGTTGCTCCAGGAGGTTGCGGACCGGGTCGGGCCGACCGTCGCCGATGTGGCCGAGCCCCTGGCGCTTTCCGACATCGAGGACACGTTCAGCTGGAGCCTGGCCCGTCCGGTGCCGCTGATCGCGGCGAGTTAGGCGTGGCGTCCATCAACGTTGCAATGCGAGACCGCTCCGGGTGAGTCGCGGACGAAATGAAGGTGTCTCATGGGCCGAGCCTCGGTGCTGTGCATGGGCCTCGTCACCGTGATGCTGGCGCCGACCCTCTCCTTCTCGTCGGCCAGCGCCGCGCCGACGACGCACGAGCCGCCCCTGTGTGCCGACACACTGCCTACACGGGCGACGGCGGGTACTTCTCACAGACCTTTTTCTTCTGGGAGCCGAACGACACCGTCACCGTCGACGTCCATTGGTGCTCGTCCGGCGGTGTCTTCACGTCGAAGACGGTGACGTCTACGACGACCATCCCGAACAGTCTCGATCCCCGGATCACCGAGTCCGACGGTTTCAGCCGTGGCGGCTCGGTGCTCAAGGTGAGCGTCGGTGGTGACTACGAGAGCGGAGTGCTGAACAACGTGGGTTTCATCCTCCTCGTTGGCCACGTGTCGGCTGACGGGCATCGTCACTTCAAGAACCTCTCCGCTGCCGGGGGGTAGGCCGCCGGCCCTGGGGAGCCCGGCGACCCGGTGCCACGTGGATCGGCAGCCCTCGCGCCGCCCCTGGTCGCGGGCTTGCGTCGGCAGAGCCGATGGCAGCCGCCGAAACAGGCGCCAGAATGGGAGCTGGAGACCGAACGGACCAACGACCGGGGGCATCGTGAGTGACAAGCACCTGTTGCGGGGTCAAGCGCCACCAGGCAAGGGGAGGGTACCGGGCAACGTGCCGGCGCCCAAGGCGGCCGGGCTGGACGCCCGGGCCAAATCCCTGGTGCTCACTCCCGTCCTTCTCGTAGCCACGCTGGGAATCGGTTGGCTGGTCTGGAGCGTCGCCGAATGGCGCCAGGGGCGCACCCCGAGCTACCGGCGTACCGGGCTGCGCGTCGTGCGCCTTTCCGACGGCCGCCCGATCGGCCTGTGGCGCTCCGTCTTGCGCGAACTCTGCGTCCTGCTGCTCCTCCTGCCCACCCTCGTCGTGTGCAGCGTGCTCGCCGTCGCCTTCGTGATGGGTGCATCGGCTCCCGACGGCCTGTTGCGCAAACCGCGCGCCGCACCGTGGGACGTGCTGACCCGCACCGAGGTCGTCGACGAACTCGGCCGGGCCCGCGGTCGCACCAAGCTCAAGTTGGGCGAGGATTGGCCGATCGATCCCTCCCCGGCCCTGGTGCGCCGGAGCGGGGAGAAGTGGCGCCAGAACTGAAGGTCGTCTGCCGGGTTTCGTGACCGCGGCTTTGGCGCCCGGCGATCACCCCGCGACAACGAGTCGGTAGCCCAAGTCGAGCGCGTCGCACGACAGGAGGTCGGCATGGCGTTCTTGCCACGCCCCGCTGTCGAGGTCTGCTGCCAGCGCGGCCACCCCGCGGGCAACCACCGCAGGATCGGCCAGGGCCAGTCCCGAGCAGTTCGCCCGTACGGCTGGGTCCAGGTATGCCTCGGGCCGGCGCCAGTAAGCCCCCAGCACGCCGTCGACCATGTCGACCGGCACGAGGAGTGGCACCGTCGTCGTGGCCCCGATGGCGGTCGCGATCTCGGTGGCGTCCGGTCCGAGGCTCCGGGTGAAGTCGCCCACCTCGGGTAGGTAGTCCTGGAGCAGCCAGAAGGAGGCGTGCAGATCGAAGTCGATTCCGAGGACGAGTTGTCGGGATGCCACCCGGCACATCTCGGCCAGGCCGCCGGACCAGTCGTCCCAATGGTGCACGGTGAGGATGGCCATGGTCACGTCTGCGCACCCTGAGGGGAGGGGGAGAGCCGCCCCGCTGGCCCGCACGACCGGGGCGGAACCCGCCGGGCGCTGACTGACCATGACGCTGGAGGGGTCCACGGCCAGGACCGACCGGCCCGATGGCTCATAGGACCCGGTGCCGGCACCGACATTGACGATCAGGTCGGCCGCGCCGAGGTGCTCGAAGATCACCGCCTCCCAGCGCGGGTCGGCGCGCCGGTGGGCGACGTAGCCCTGCCCGATGGTGTCGTAGACGGGCGAGGTGGTCATGCGTGTCTGCTCAGGCGGCCGACTTCTCCAAAATGTGGATGCCGCAGGCCGAACCGAGGCCGATGACGTGGGTCAGGCCGACCTTGGCCCCGGGGATCTGGCGGTCTCCCGCCTCGCCCCGCAGATGCGTGGCCACCTCCCAGACGTTGGCGATCCCGGTTGCCGCAATGGGGTGACCCTTGGACTCCAGGCCACCGGACACGTTGACCGGGGTCTTGCCGTCGCGCCAGGTGGCGCCCGAAGAGAAGAAGTCGGCCGCACCGCCGCGCTCGCACAGCCCGAGGTTGTCGTAGTGCACCAGCTCGGCCGTGGCGAAGCAGTCGTGCAGTTCCACCAGATTCAGGTCCTGGGGACTCACGCCCGCCTGCTCGTAGGCCTGAGCCGCCGCGTTGCGAGTGAGGTCGTTCACGTTGGGCAGCACCTGGCACGCCTCTTCCCACGGGTCCGTGGTCAGGATGGAGGCCGAGATCTTCACCGCACGCTTCTGCTGCTCGAGCGACAGCGTCTTGAGCTTGGAGCCCGACACCACGACGGCCGCCGCCGCACCGTCGCAGTTGGCCGAGCACATCGGCCGCGTGTTCGGGTAGGCGATCATCACGTCGTTCATGATCTCGTCCAGCGTCATCTTCTTGGTGTAGGCCGCCAGCGGATTCAGCGTGGAGTGGGCGTGGTTCTTCTCGCTGATCTTGGCGAAGAGCTCGAAGCTGGTGCCGCCGTAGCGATGTCCGTACTCCAGGCCGATCTGAGCGAAGACGCCCGGCATCGTCTCCGTACCGATCCGACCGTCCACCGGTGCCACCGCGCCGAAGCGACCGTGTGGGGTGTAGGTGTTCGAGTCCGATCCGCGGCTCCCGCCGGCCAGCAGCCCGGCACCGGCCAGCTTCTCGACGCCGACGGCCAGACCCATGTCGACCTCGCCCGCCTTGATGGCCATGCAGGCCACCCGGAGGGCCGTGGCGCCGGTCGCGCAGGCGTTCGAGACGTTGTAGACGGGGATCCCGGTCTGGCCCAGCTGCTTCTGGATCATCTGCCCGGTCGGGGCCATGGCCATCATGAGGTTGCCGGCACCGATGATGCCGATGTCCTTCATGGTCACGCCGCCGTCGGCCAGCGCGCCCCGCGCCGCCTCAGCCCCCAGGTCGACCAGGTCCTTGTCAGGGTGCTTGCCGAACTTCGTCATGTGGATGCCCAGGACCCACAACTCCTCGGATGCCGATGCCATGGTGCTTAACCTCCCAGTGGTTCGAAACCGAAGCCGACGGCCTCGGTTCCTTCGTCGTCGGTGCCGATCACTTCGGTGGCCAGTCGCACCTTCATGCCGGTCGTCACATGCTCGGGATCGGGCGTGACGTTGATCAGGTTGGCCCGGACGCTCGTGCCGTCACAGTCGACCACGGCGGCCACGAAGGGCACCGGGACGCCGGGGGCGGCGAAGCTGACGATGGTGAAGGTCCGCACCTCGCCCGTGGTCGGCACGTCGACCTTCTTGAACTCGGTTCCCTCGCAGGAGGCGCACGCGTTGCGGCGGTCGAAGAAGCGCGCCCCACAGGACGTGCATTCGTTGGCCACCAGATGAGGGTTCTCACCCAGCGTCAGGTAGTCCACCAGTGGAATCTGTTGCGCCATCTGTCCCCCAAATTCGGGTCGAAAGAGGGTCCTCAACCTATCGGCGCCCCGGAGGGCGGGCCAATCGGTACCGGGGTCCACACTAGGGGTGCGACCTCGGATTTCAGGCCGTGGGCCTGACCTGGCCGGAAGCAAGCCGGTGCCGACCACGCTCGGGTACCGGTGCGGCGGGGAGGTCGGCCCGATAGGTTTTTCTCCATGCGCTACACACACCTGGGCCGCACCGGCCTCCGCGTCAGTCGCCTCTGCCTCGGGACGATGAACTTCGGACCCGAGACCGACGAGGCCACCTCCTTCGCCATCATGGATTCGGCGCTCGACGCCGGGATCAACTTCTTCGACTCGGCCAACGTCTACGGGCGCTCCGTCGGCCGAGGCGCCACCGAGGAGATCGTCGGACGCTGGTTCGCCCAGGGCGGTGGTCGGCGCGAAAAGGTGGTCATCGCCACCAAGCTCTACGGCGACATGGGGGAGTGGCCCAACGAGGGACGGCTCTCCGCGCTCAACATCAGGCGGGCCTGCGACGCCAGCCTGAAGCGTCTTCAGACCGACTACCTCGACCTCTACCAGATGCACCACATCGACCGTCACAGCGGATGGGACGAGATCTGGGGCGCCATGGAGGTCCTGCGCAACCAGGGGAAGATTCTCTACGCCGGTTCGTCCAACTTCGCCGGCTGGCACATCGCCCAGGCTCAGGAGGCGGCCGCCCGGCGCAACTTCATGGGCCTGGTCAGTGAGCAGTCGATCTACAACCTCATCGTGCGCAACATCGAGGCCGAGGTGTTGCCGGCCGCCGAGGCCTACGGACTCGGGGTGATCCCGTGGTCTCCGCTGCAGGGCGGTCTCCTCGGTGGGGTCGTGCGCAAGGAACGCGAAGGCAGCCGCCGCTACGCCGGCCGGGCCGCCGAGACGATCGAGAACAGGCGCGCCCAGCTCGAGGCCTACGAGGACCTGTGTGCCGAAATCGGTGAGGATCCCGGCACCGTCGGGTTGGCCTGGCTGTTGACCCGCCCCGCCGTGACCGGACCGATCGTGGGACCCCGCACGCCCGAGCACCTCGACTCGGCCATTCGCGCCGTCGACGTCACCCTCGACGAGAAGGTGCTCACCCGGCTCGACGAGCTCTTCCCGGGCCACAAGACGGCGCCCGAGGACTACGCCTGGTAGCGGAACCTGAGATTTGTTACGCGGGGGATATCCCGAGAACCGGCCTTTGCAACAGAGTGTCTGACCGAACCGTTACGAGCAGGCGGCTGCCGACGTGGTGAAGGTCCCCTGATCCGAGTACCACGTCTTCTTCACTCCGATGCTCGGGCTCTGGTGAAAGAACCAGGAGAAAAAGGCGAGCTCTTGGGGATGGTAGGTGAACCCGCCCACGGTGTCGGCAAAATTCTTCCCCGAGAGCGGATCGCCGACCTCCAGGTTGGACTGACAACCGGACACCTGGCCGATGTGGCCCCACAGGTTCGTTGCGTTGTCAATGAACGGGTCATTCTGCCACTCGGCCACCTCGTGGGAGAGAGGTGCGATGTCCGGGGCCGCAAATTTGGAACTGTTGTCGTAGTCCGCCACGGCGTAGGTCTGGGTCACGCCGGTCGAAGGCGCATAGGCGCTGTGATACCCGAGGTAGCAGCAGTTCGATGTGGTGCCGTCGTACGCCACCACGTTGTGCAGCAAGAAGATCGGCAGGGTGTTCGCCGCCACGCCCTGCGAGGCCAGTGACGGTATGAGGGTGGTCTGGAGGTAGTTGTCCAGCCAACCGAAATCGACCGCACCGAGCAGGCCGTTCCCGCAAGGAACACCTGTGGAGAACGCGGTATCGGCATCCGGCACGTTGACGACTTGTGGTGCCAGCGTGGTCAAGGCGAGGGCGACACCGTAGGTCGGGTCGACCCCGGTGGGCTTGGCGTACTTCCAGAATTCGGCACGCTGGAAGGCATCGGTCACCTGGCTGGTCCCTATTGACTTGCCCCCCCAGGTCCAGGGCTGACTGACGAAGATCGGTGACTCCTGGGTGCGGGCCAGCGGGCTGGCACCAGAGTCACAGCTGTCGGCGGACGTTGGATCCCAGGTGTCCCCGTAGGAGAACTTGATGACGAGCGGGACGAGAAGGGTCTTGACCGTGGTCAGTCCGTTCGCTTGCGCCTTCGACGGGTTCTTTCCCACCATGGTGTAGGTAAACGTGCTCGTCCCGTCCACCACCTGGGCCGTGAAGTGCATCGGCGACGTGGTACTTGTCGCGCTGGTCGCCGCTGGCGTGCCAACCGTGTTCTTCACCCCGGGGTCGTAGAGCGGCGTCGACGGGACATGCCCGATGACGCCGACGGTGTTCGCCGCCGAAGCCTGCAGGTTTGAGGGCAGCGCCACCGCCGTGCCGATTCCGATGGCCATCGCTGCCGTTCCAGCAACGCGCGCCCAGGTCCGCCGAACCATGTGATCTCCTTACGCAAGCCACACGGAGAGGACCGATCACGAGGCTCGCCCGGACCCGCGATTTCGCTGGTTGTTTGGGCATGGTGGCATGTCCTCCGGGGCCGGTCAATCAGAGTTGCACGGACCCTGTCACCGGCAAGTTCTCTGGCGGGACGGAGGCCCGTGTCACCAGAACCGCGTCGGATCCGGCCCGGGCATGTGTCGAGTTCGCTGGCGCCGGAGACCACGGGACTCGTCGACAAGTCGAGGACGGGCTCGGCCACCGCTCCGCCGTCAGACGGCCGTTAGGGCCGGACCGAACCGGCCATCTCTGGTTCGGGTCCCGAGCCGGGGAGTGCGTTGGCCGCCAGATCGTCCGCGTCCACCGAGACGTGGGGCAGGACGCGGTCGAGCCAACCCGGTAGCCACCAGTTGGCCTTGCCGAACATCATCATGAGGGAGGGCACGACGGCCATCCGGATCAGGACGGCGTCCACCAGAACGCCGGCGGCCAAGCCGATGCCGAACTCCTTGATCACCCGCTCGCCCCCGAGGATGAAGGAGGCGAAGACGAGGATCATGATGAGCGCGGCCGCCGTGATCGTCTTGCCGGTGGCAGCCAGGCCGTTGCGCACCGCCATCTTGTTGTCGCCGCCCGACTTGATGTACTCCTCGTGGATGCGTGAGACGAGGAACACCTGATAGTCCATGGACAGGCCGAACAGGATGGCGAAGAGCATGACCGGTAAGAACGCCTCGACCGGGCTGGTGCCGCTGAGGCCGATGATCGACCCGCCGTCGCCCCACTGGAACACGGCGACCAGGATGCCGAAGGCCGCCCCGATGGAGAGCAGGTTCATCACGGCCGCCGTGAGCGGGATGAGGAGCGAACGGAAGACCATCATCAGCAGGAGGAACGAGACCAGCACCACCAATCCGATGAAGAGCGGCAGCTTCGAGCTGAGGACGTTCGCGAAGTCGATGAAGATGGCCGTGTTCCCGCCGACGAGCAGGTCGAGTCCGGAATGGCCCACCGCAGCAGGGATGGTGTCGGAACGCAGGTGGTTGACCAGGTCGGTCGTGGCCGCGTCCTGGGGCGACGTGGTCGGGAAGACGTTCATCAGCATGACGTCGCCGCCGCCCGTCTTGCTCGGGATGTAGGTGGGCACCGGCGGGGCCGCCACGCCCGGTTGCTGGGCGATGTCAGCCGCCACCCTGTTGATCACCGCGTGCTGGTCCGGCTGGACCACGCCGACCACCATCAGGGGACCTGTGTAACCCGGTCCGAAGCCGTGCGAAAGCATGTCGAAGGCGACGCGGGTCGGCGTGCCCGCCGGGTCGGTGCCCTGGTCGGCCGAGCCGAGCTGGAGGGAGAAAAACGGCAGGGCCAGGGCGATGATCGCGGCCAAGGCGACGGAGGCCGACAACCAGGGCCGACGCTGGACCCTGTCGGCCCAATTCGGCCAGAACCCCTTGCTGTCGGCGCCCACGATGCGGGGGCCGTTGAGGGCCAGGTTCTTCTTCTGGGTGCGGCTCATCACCTTGGGCCCGATGAAGCCGAGCATGGCCGGGAGCAGCGTGAGGGCCGCCACCATCGTGAGGGCGACGCCGACTGCCGCGGCCAGGGCCAATCCGTAGAGGAAGCTCACCCCGATGGCGAACATGCCCAGAAGGGCGATGCAGACGATGATCCCGGCGAACAGGACGGCTCGGCCGGAGGTGTTGACCGCGTTGATGATGGAGGACTCGACGTCGCGCCCCGCCACCAGGCCCTGGCGATGTCTCGTCACGATGAAGAGCGCGTAGTCCACGCCGACGCCCAGGCCGATGAGCAGCATGACCTCCGGAGCGATGGACGGCATGCCAAGGGCATGGCTCAGGAGGCCGATCACGCCGACCGCGGTACCGAGCGCGAGCAGGGCCGAGAGAATGGGCAGGATGGCCGCGTAGAACGAACCGAAGACCAGCAGGAGGACGATCAGGGCAAGGACGACGCCAAGCAGCGTGCTGCTGAACGAAGGGTTGTTGGCGTTCTCGGCCAGCGGGCCGGTCACGGCCACGGTGAGCCCGTCGCCCGACGCGTGGGTCACCGTGTCGACGAATTTCTTCGCCTCGGCATTCGTCAGTTGGTTCGGTGTCTTGTCGAAGTCCACCTCGAACCAGCCGACGGTCTTGTCGTGGTTGATGTTGGCCGTATTGACGAGATTCCCGGACGAGTCGTAGGGACTCTGCACTGCCGATACGTTGGGTAACGCGTCGATCTTCTGCACCATGGTGTTGATGCGCTGGCCCACGGCAGAGTCGGACACGCTGCCCCCGTCCGCGGTTCCGAAGACGACCTGCTCCGTGTCACCCGAGCGCGCCGGCGCCACCGACTTGAGCAGGTTGATGGCGTCGAACGACTGGGTGTGCGGAAAGTTGAAGTTGTCCGAGTACGCCGTCCCGACCGACTTCACGGCGAAGATGGACACGACGAGCACGGCGATCCACAACAAGACGACGAGGCGGCGATGACGGACACACCACCCTGCGAGGGTGCGCATTAAAAAAATCTCCTCGGATGGGGCGGACGCCGCCGGGGATCGGCGTCACGAGATTGTGGATCTTACCGCCACCGGGGGCAACCTTCGAAATCACCCCGCCCCACTGAAGTGGGCCAACGCGTTGAGCACCGGCACGGCCAGGCGGTCCGCGGAGGTGGCCGAACGGGCGACCAGACGACCGGCCAGGATCGGGTGGTGCTCGGGGATCGCGAAGAATTCACGTTCACGCAAGGTGAGGAGGGTTACCGGCGACAGCGCCACGACCGCGATGGGAGAGGGCCGCCGGTTGAGCAGCGAGTGCTCGGACCACGAGTCGCCCCGGCCCAAGAGCCCTATGGGCGTGCCGTCGCGCTGGACGATGGCGTGCCCGCCCACGAGCAGGTGCCACAGACGGACCGGCACGTCCTGCGCCTGGATCACCTGCCCCGGGTGGGCCGTGCACACGTCGCAGGCCGCCGCGATCTGGTCCAGCTCGTCGACCGGCAGGCCCGAGAAGAGGGCGAGCCTGCGCAGGCCGACCGTAGGGTCCTCGTCCGTGCTGCGTGGGGGAGTGTGCGTGGCCATGGTCAGTGGTCCATCACCGAACTGCGCGGCGGCTCACCGCCCATGCGCTGGTGATGATGGCGATGGTGCCCGTTGAAGTTCCGCCACAGGAAGAAGCCGACGATCGCGAAGAGGAACCACGGCACGTGGTAAAGGGGATAGAAGGGCACGGTGGCGCCGACGACGAGGGCGAGGAAGGCCAATAGCAAGAGCACCGGCAGAATGCGCCGACGCCGCGGTGGCGGTGGTGGTGGATCGCTGTGCAGGTGGGGCAGGTCGTGGAACAGCCCGTTGAGGTCGCCCCGCGTGGTGGCCGACATGGCGGTGTCGAGGCGGTTCTTGAACTCCGTCTCGTCGAGGCGGCCCTCTGCGTAGTGGCGGGACAGCTTGTCGGCGACGGCATTGCGCTCGTCGTCCGAGGCCCGCATCGAGGTGTCGGAGAAGTCCCGTCGCCCCATCGGGTAGGCGGGGTCCCAGCGGTAGCGCATCACAGCTCCTTGGTCGTCGGTGGGTTGGGTGGTCGGGGGGTTGGGTCGTCGTGCGTAGCGGAGGCTCAGTACGCCCCGCGGGCCCGTTCCCGGGCCAGCAGCTCCTCGGCGACCGAGAGGTCTGTGTCCTCGTCGGGGATCAGGAGCCAGCCGGCCAGGTAGAGCGGCACGGCCAGGCCGCCGACGAAGGCCAGCGCGACGAAGCCGATACGGACGATCGTCGGATCGACGTCGAAGTAGTCGGCCAGCCCGGAGGCGACGCCGGCGACCATGCGGCCGCGACCGCCACGGTGCAGGCGGAGTTCCTGCCCGTTGGGGGGGATCTGGTCGGAGGCTGGGGCTCCAGTGGTTTCGTGCGGAGTCGTGTCCATGGAGCCAGAGTGAACCCCTGGCTGAGATGGGGAAATCCGGCATCACCCTGGTCCGACCCTGACCACGGACCCCGAGCCCTCAGGGATGTCCCTGATAGCCCTGAGGGGGGCTGCGTGGGACCATGGAGGCATCGCCGAGGTGCCCGATCCCGACACGCGACCACTCGAGGAGGGTGGCCGCCCGACCCCGCCGTGGTCGGGCGCGTCCGGGAACGGATGGCGGGACTACGGCCGCACCGACTGGTCCGAGGAGTACACGTGGGTCGGCCGCCGGCACCGCCATCACCACCCCGGCCCTCATCACCTCGCCCGCCGCCTGAAGGGCTTGCGACGCAATCCGGACAACCGGGTGCTCGGCGGTGTCTGCGGCGCCCTGTCCGAGTCCTTCGGGGTGGACGTGACCTGGGTGCGCATCGGCGTCGTCGTGATGTCCCTCTTCACCGGCGTCGCGGTTCTGCCCTACGCCATGGCCTGGCTCCTGATCCCCATGCGCGGCGAGGACACGAGCATCTTCCGCCGCGCCGTCAACGACCGCGCCGGTGTTCGCCTGCTCATCGCGCTCATCCCGGTGCTCATCGTGGTCCAGCTCGTCGTGAGCTCCCTGCGCCTCGGCTTCCTCGGGTTGATCGGCTGGCCGAGCATCCTGGCCGTCGGCATCGGCGTCCTCATCTGGCGCAACGCAGGGGAGTCCGAGCGCACCTTCCTGCACGACGACATCGTGCCGCTCGTCGCCCAGGACACCGAGGGGCGGGGCCGCCGCGTCATCGTGATCCGGGTCGCACTCGGTGTGCTCGTCGGGCTGGGCGGCCTCGCCCTGATCGTCATGGACAACCGCTACACCACGGCCGCCACCGTGCGACCGGTCGGCGGCGCGCTCCTCGTCATGGCCGCGGTGGTGATCATCTTCGGCCCGTGGTGGCTGAGCCTGGTGCGCGACCTGATCGCCGAGCGCCAGGCTCGTGCCCTGGCCGAGGAGCGGGCGCAGATGGCGGCCCACGTGCACGATTCGGTGCTCCAGACGCTGGCTCTGATCCAGCGGTCGGCCGACGACCCGCAGAACGTGGTGCGCCTGGCCCGCGCCCAGGAGCGCGAGCTGCGGGCCTGGCTCTTCGAGGGCAGGGCCCCGGGCACCATCGGCGACGAAGCCTCGAATCTGGCCGAGGGCATCGGGCTCCTCCAGCGCCAGGTCGAGGCTGACCACGGGATCACCGTCCAGGTGGTGCTGGTGGGCGAATGCCCGCTCGACGAAGCCCTGCGCGCCTTGCTCGACGCGGCGCGGGAGGCCACCGTCAACGCGGCCAAGTGGTCCGGTGCCGAACAGGTCTCGCTCTACGCCGAGGTCGAGGCGGACCAGGTCATGCTCTACGTGCGCGACCGGGGCCAGGGGTTCGACCCAAAGGCGGTGCCCGAGGGGCGTCAGGGCATCGCCCAGTCGATCCGGGCCCGGGTGGCCCGCTATGGCGGCTCGGCGGCCATCCGCTCGGCGCCGGGCGAAGGGACGGAGGTCCAGCTGTCCATGCCGCGGCGCGAGCGGGTCAAGTGAGTTCTGAGGGTCGCCCCCGCGTCTTCCTGGTCGAGGACCACGCGATGTTCCGGGCGGGAGTGAAGACCGAGCTCGGTGACGCCGTCGAGGTGGTGGGCGAGGCGGACGAGGCGGGCGCCGCCGTCGAGCTGATCCGTGAGCGCCTGCCTGACGTGGTCCTCCTCGATGTACACCTGCCGGGTGGGGGAGGACATGCCGTCCTGCGCGGCGTGCTGCCCGACCATCCCGGCGTGCAGTTCCTCGCCCTCTCGGTCTCGGATGCCCCTGAGGACGTCATCGACGTCATCCGGGCCGGCGCCCGGGGCTACGTCACCAAGACGATCTCGGGACCCGAACTGCTCCAGGCGGTCTACCGGGTGGCCGCGGGCGACGCCGTCTTCTCGCCGCGGCTGGCCGGCTTCGTGCTCGACGCCTTCGCCCAGCCCGGTGGCGCCGTCCCCACGGCGGAACTGGACCCTGAGCTCGACCAGCTTTCTCCCCGGGAGCGCGAGGTGCTGCGTCTGATCGCCCGGGGCTACACCTACAAGGAGGTCGGGCGCGACCTGACCATCTCGGCCAAGACCGTCGAGTCCCACGTGTCGTCTGTCCTGCGCAAACTCCAGCTCTCCACCCGCCACGAACTCACCAGGTGGGCCACCGACCGTCGCTTGGTCTAGACAGTGGCCATGCCTGACGACCTCGCTCCTGAGCATCGCGACGCCGCACACCTGGCCCAACTGGCGGGGAAGGTGCTGCTCGAGCTGCGCAGCACCCCGTCGGGGTCGCGTGATCTCGGGGCGGCCGGCGATCGCACCGCCCACCAGCTGCTCGTGGCCGAGCTGAACAAGATGTACCCCGACGATCCCGTGCGCTCCGAGGAGGGGCTGGAACACATCTCGAGCGCGGGACGCCTCTGGATCGTGGATCCGCTCGACGGCACCCGGGAGTTCCGCGAGCTCGAGCGATCCGACTGGGCCGTCCATGTGGCGCTGTCGGTGGGGGGCGCGCCCGTCGTCGGCGCCGTGGCCCTGCCCGCACGCGAGATGGTGCTCTCGACGGGAGAGCCGCCGGTGCTACCACCCCACCCCGACGGCGAGCCGCCCCGGGTCGTGGTCTCGCGCACGCGTCCGCCGGACGTGGCCTATGACGTCACGGAGGCACTGGGCGGGGTCATGATCCCCATGGGGTCGGCGGGCGCCAAGATCGCCGCCGTCATTCTGGGTGAGGCCGACGTCTACGTTCACGCCGGTGGCCAGTACGAGTGGGACTCGTGCGCGCCGGCCGCGGTCGCGTTGGCCAGTGGGCTCCACGCCAGCCGGCTGGACGGGCAGCCACTGCGTTATGGCGAGCCCGACGCCTGGTTGCCCGACCTGATCGTGTGCCGCCAGGAGTACGCGCAAGCCGTCCTGGACATCACGACCACGCAGAGCCGCCCGTACTGGTAGGCGGTCCGGAGGGGCCGATTTGTTCGGCGCGGCCTCGCCGAACGGGGCCCGCGCCCGCCCGCGGGCTTCGGTCGGGGGACGACAGAACCCCGCCTCGCGTGGAGACGGGGTTCTGTCGACATGTCCTGGCCGGCCCGTGTGGTCCGGCAGGTCGATGTCAGATGGCGCGCACGTTGGCGGCCTGCAGGCCCTTCGGACCCTGGTTGGTCTCGAACTCGACCTTTTGGCCTTCTTCGAGATTGCGGTAGCCCGTGCCACTAATCGCGCTGAAGTGCACGAAAACGTCGGGGCCGCCACCGTCCTGAGTGATGAAGCCGAAACCCTTTTCACCGTTAAACCACTTCACGGAACCAGTTGCCATTGAAAATCCACTCCTCTCCTGGCCAGATTTGACCCCGTGCTCTTCCGGGGGTCGTGGCCGGTGGCTCTTTCGAGCCAGAGGGATTTCCAAACTGTTGTGGTGGTGCCCTCGGAGGGAAACCATAGCGCGGCCCTCCGGCGCAAGTGCGTTTTGTGCCGGAGGGACCTCGAGCCGGTCACAAAGTGTTCACCGAGTCACCATGTCTCCTCGTCCGGCAGTCGCGTGACCGTATCCACCCCTCGGGGACGTCGAGAGGTGGAGTGGTTGGGACGAATCCGTACCTCGAAGGCGACGAGGGTCCGGTTTCCTCGGAGCTGACGGCGACCGGCCTGCGTGGGGCCACCAACGTGATCGGGCACGAAGGATCACTCTGGGCGGTCCGCCGATGGGGTCCGACAGGTGCCCAGCGAAGGCCAGCCCACCGGCGACGTCCGGCACGACGGCTGGCTGCTCTCCCACCGGAGTCCCGCAGCTGGTCCCCGCCGGTTTTCACGGCAATTCGGTTCCTGAACTGGTCTGACGAACGATCATTTGGGCGGCCGGTCCGCCGGCGTTACCATGGGGCGCGTGTTCGCATATCACTGGGTCCAGCAACACCGGATCCTCTCGGTCATCGTGCTGGCACTGTTCATCGTGGCCACCGTCGGCGGGACGGCTTGGGCGCTCGTCTTCCGCACGGTCTCGTCCCCGGTCGGGCTGGCGGAGGCGCTCCGCATGTACCGTCGCGAGCACGCCGCCAAGATGCTGACGTCGCTGCGCAACCACCTCCCCAATCCCGGCGTGTACACCTATGCCACCGCAGGCGGCGAGGGTCTGAGCCTGATGGGCGTCCAGCGGTCGTTCCCGCCGTCCAGCTCCATGGTGGTGACCGACGGGTCGTGCGCCAAGGTCAGCTGGGTGCCCATCGAACAGCACACCGAGGACACCACGGTCTGCCCGGCCCCGACCGGCTCCTACGAAGTGCCGCTGCTGGTGACCGACGAGTCCATCGCCGGGACCACCACGACCTCGACCATCTCGTGCCCGGTCACCGCGTACCTCTTGCCGCCCGGCGCCGCCACGGGGCAACGCTGGTCGGCCACCTGCTCGCTGGCAAGTCCGGCCGAGAAGGTGGACCTGGCCGGACAGGTCGTCGGCCCGGCAACCCTCGACGTCGGGGGCCGGACCGTGGGCGTCGTCCACGTCCGGCTGGCCCTCACGTTCAAGGGCGCCCAAACCGGCACCAACCCCACCGACTACTGGATCGTCCCGAGCACGGGTCTC
The DNA here is from genome assembly GCA_963809715.1 of uncultured Acidimicrobiaceae bacterium. Taxonomy (GTDB): domain Bacteria; phylum Actinomycetota; class Acidimicrobiia; order Acidimicrobiales; family RAAP-2; genus Bog-473. The sequence continues at coordinate 257,408 of CAWEKO010000002.1, forward strand.
ATCGTGCGCGAGAAGGAATTGGTGGCGGTGACCTCCGGGGGCGTGCGCTACAACGAGTCCATGGAGACCGTGCTCCGCTCGCTGTCGCCCGCCAGCTGAACCGGCCGCCGAGCGCGCCGCACCGCCTCGCTGGGACCAGCTGCTGTGCTCGGCCCCTGTGTGTTCAGCCGCGGCGTGTTCGGCCGCGGTGTTCAGCCCTCCGGTGCCACCCGAGCGGCCAACCGCTTCGGCGCCACCAGGCAGTAGCTCTCGGCGATCATCTCGGCCATCTCGTCCCAGTCGGGCGGGCTGCGCAGGTCGAGCCGCACCCCGACCCATCCGATGTGCCCCACGTACTTCGGTACGAAGAAGCGCTCGGGGTCGGCGCGCCGCAGAATGCCCTGCACGCCCTTGGGCGCCTTGACGTTCATGGTCGACCCGTCCTCGGCCAGCATGGCGAAGAACTTGTCGCGGACCCGGAAGGCGGGCGCGGTGTGATCGCCGAACGGCTTCTCGACGGCCTCGGGCAGGGCGAGACAGATGGCACGGACGCGGGCGATGGACCCGCGGCCGGGACTCACGTCGTCGTCGCGTCCTGCGCCGCTCGATCCTGGGCCACGGCGTCGTAGGACTCGTAGTCCGAACCGGTGTCGTCGGCGTACTCGAACTCGAGCAGGCCCGCCTCGCCCCATTTCTCGCGCAGGTAGCCGTGGTTGGCGTCGAGCAGGCCGAGCTTGCGCACGTTGGGCACCAGCTTGGCGAAGAAGCCGCGTGCGAACCCCCGCATCGGGTTGAGCTTCGTCTTCTGGGCCGCCTCCACGATGAAGGGCATGACCGCGTCGGCCGTCGTACCCATACGCTCCCAGACCTCGGGTGTCGTCGCCCGCGCCCGCGAGTTCAAGGTGGCGTCGACGAGGAACTCCTGGCGCTCGCGCAGCTCGGGTTCACTCAGGTCGGCGTAGAATTCGGACAGGGTCAGCACGCCGAACGCCACGTGGCGGGCCTCGTCGGACATGACGTAGCGCAGCAGCTTCGTCAGGAGCGGCTCCTCGATGCGCCGCAGCATGTCGCCGAACGCGGCCAGGGCCAGCGACTCGATGACGATCTGCATGCCCAGATACGCGATGTCCCAGCGGGAATCCTCGAGCAGTGACCAGATCTGCGCCTTGAGGAACGGGCTCATCGGGTAGGCGTCGCCCAGCTTCGTGCGCAGGTACTTGGCGAACACCTCGGTGTGTCGGGCCTCGTCCATGGTCTGCGTCGAGGCGTAGTACTTGGCGTCGATCCACGGCACCGTCTCGACGATCTTGGCCGCCGTCATCATGGCGCCCTGCTCTCCGTGCATGAATTGGGACAGGTTCGCCTTGAACATCTCGATGCCCAGCTGTGTGAACTCACGGTCGGTCCATGAGGCCAGCGGCGAGCCGGGAAGCGTCCCGGCGGCCCGGGCGACCTCGAGCAGCGGGCTGTCCTGCGCCGCCACCAACCGCTCGGGGTCGACCTCGATGGACCAGTCCAGGTCTTTGACGCTGCTCCACTGCGACGCCATGGCCTTGTTGTAGAGCGTGACCAGCTGTCCCCGGTCCCGCTCGTAGTCCCACAGGAAGAGGCGTTCTGCGTTGTCGTGGATGACTTGGACCGCCTCGTCCATGTCGTGTCGGCTCGGCCGCGGAGGTGTCGCCTCGGTGGTCATCGGCCTACGACCGACGCCCGCCCATGTTGGCATTGGGCGCGGCCTTCGCCACGAGGTCCGGGATGACCTTGCCCAGCTCGGCCGGCTCCCAGCGATCCTTCTTGTCCTGGCCCGGCCCCGCCACCCAACCCTCGGCGACGCTGATGTTGCCGCCCATGACGTTGAAGACGCGGCCGGTGATGCCCTTCGACTCGGGGCTGCCCAGCCAAACGACGAGCGGCGCGATGTTGCCCGGGTCGAGCGCGTCGAACTGGTCCGGCTTCAGCTCGGCCGACGCGTCGGCCATCCCGAGGTTCTCGGTCATGCGGGTCAGCGCGGCGGGTGCGATGGCGTTGACGGTGACCCCGTACCGCTCGAGCTCCATGCCGGCGATGACGGTGAAGCTGGCGATACCCGCCTTGGCCGCCCCGTAGTTCGTCTGCCCCACGTTGCCGTAGATCCCCGAGGGTGACGTGGTGTTGATGATGCGGGCGTCGTTGCTGTCGCCGCCCTTCGTCCGGTTGCGCCAGTACTCGACGGCGTGGCGGGTCGGGCAGAACGTCCCGCGCAGGTGCACCTTGATGACGGCGTCCCACTCCTCGATCGTCATGTTGACCAGCATGCGGTCGCGCAGAATGCCGGCGTTGTTCACCAGGACGTCGATGGTGCCGAAGTGGTCGATGGCGGCCTGAACGAGCCGGCCGGCTCCGTCGTAGTCGGAGACGTCGTCGCCGTTGGCGATGGCCTCGCCGCCCATGCCGCGGATTTCGTCGACCACCTCACCCGCCGGTCCGGTCGAGGACCCCGACCCGTCCATTTCGCCGCCCAGGTCGTTGACGACGATCTTGGCGCCCTCACGGGCGAAGGCGATGGCGTGCTCACGCCCGATGCCGCGCCCCGCCCCGGTGATGACGACGACTCGTCCGTCGCAGATTCCCACGTTGATGTGCTCCTTTGGTCTTGGTCACCGGCCGGCTGCTGCCGCCCGGTACTGCTCTCTCAGCTTCCTCTTGAAGATCTTCCCAGTATCTTCCCGGGGCAGCTCGTCGACGAAATCGACGCTGCGCGGGCACTTGAAGTGGGCCAGGTGCGCCCGGCAGAACTCCATGAGCTCGACCGCCAGCTCCGTGCTCCCGCTTACCCCCTCGGCCGGTTGGACGACCGCCTTGACCGCTTCGCCCCACTCGTCGTCGGGCACGCCGATGGTCGCCACGTCGCCCACGGCGGGGTGCTCGAGCAGGACCGCGTCCACCTCGGCCGGGTAGATGTTCACCCCGCCGGAGATGATGAGGTTGGCCGTGCGATCGGTCAGGAACAGGAACCCGTCCTCGTCCACGTAGCCCAAGTCGCCCAGGGTGAAGTAGTCGCCGCGGAAGGCGTCCGCCGTCTTCTCGGCGTCGCCGTAGTAGTCGAACTTCGTTGCCGCCGGGGCCTGGAGGAAGACGAGGCCGATCTCTCCTGGCGCCAGTTCCGTGCCGTCCTCGTCGGCCACCTTGACCAGACCGGGCACCATGGGCCGTCCGACCGTGCCCGGGTGCTCGAGCCAGGTCTTCGAGTCGACCAGTGTGCCCAGTCCCTCGGTGGCGGCGTAGTACTCGACGACCACCGGGCCCAGCCATTCGATGAGGCGCTGCTTCACCGGTACCGGGCAGGGCGCAGCACCGTGGATGACGAAGCGCAGCGACGAGTGGTCGTAGCGCTCCCGTACGTCCTCGGGCAGGGCCAGCAGGCGGTGGAACATCGTCGGCACCATGTGGGTGTGGGTCACGCCGTGGCGCTCGATGAGGCGCAGCGTCTCCGCCGGCTCCCAATGCTCCATGATCACCAGCGGCACGCCGTAGGCGAAGGGCACGGCCACCGAGAAGGCGAGCGGCGCCGCGTGGTAGAGCGGCCCGGTGACCAGGTGGGCGTCGATCGAGCGTTCCCAGTCCTCCTCGTAGCCGCAGAAGTTCACCGCGGCCAGCGCGCTCACCGCGGCGCCGTCCCGGTGCACGCCCTTGGGCCGCCCGGTGGTACCCGACGTGTACAGCATCTGGGTGCCCAGCACCGGGTCCTCGATGTCCTCGCCGTCCTGCTCGCCGATCACGGCGTTGCACATCTCGAAGCCGGGGATGTAGCCCCCGACGGCGATGCGCACCAGTTTGGGGCCGCCCGCCTCGGCGGCCCGCGTCACCGCCTCACCCAGCTCGGCCGAGCAGACGAATGCCTTCGCCTCGCAGTTGGCCACGATGTAACCGGCCTCCTCGCCGGTGAGGTGCCAGTTGATCGGGGTCAGGCGCAGGCCGATGCGCTGGGCGGCGTAGAGCACTTCGAGGTACTCGGGTCGGTTGGTGCACATCAAGGCCAGGGCGTCCCCCGGGACCAGGCCCCGGGCCCGCAGGGCCCGGCCCAGCCGGTTGATGTTGGCGTTGAAGTCCGCGTAGGACCGGTCCCCGTCCGGTGTGCTGATGGCCAGGCGGTCGGGCACGCGCTGCGCCCACCAGGCATGCAGCATGCCCTGGCCCATGGCCTCCGCCTTGGTCTCGGGAACGCTCATGCCCCTCCTCCCCCCGTTCCTCCCAGCACGCTGAACAGCGGCAACTGCCGCCCGTCGCTCAGCGGCTCCCACGTCAGGACGACCGCCATGCCGCAGCGCACCTCGTCTGGCGGACAACCTACGACGTTGCTCAGCAGGCGCACACGCTCGTCCAGCTCGATCAGGGCGACGCAGTACGGCTGGCCCCCGCTGAAGGCGGCCCCGGCGGCCTCGGGTCGGTGCTCGACCCCGGCGGCGTAGACGGTGCCCCGGCCGCTGGCCTCGCGCCACTCGAGGCCGCCCATCGCGTCGGGGCAATGGGGACAGAAGGCACGCGGGTAGAAGATGGCCCGCTCGCAGGCCGTGCACCACTGGAGGAGGAACCGGCCTTCGCGGGTGGCCTCCCAGAACGGCCCGCTGTCGGGACCCACGGGCGGTTCGAAGCGGGCCCGGGTGGGTGCGTCGTCCACGGGATCACGCACGGTGTCGGTCACAGGACGGCCTCGGTGCCGAGGATCGCGGTCGACATGACCGAGAGGAAGATGCCCGAGCCATGGGCGACGGCGACCTGGGCTCCGTCGACCTGGCGGGCCGCGGCCTCGCCGCGCAGCTGCCGGGTGGCCTCGGTGAGGAGGAACATGCCGTACATGCCCGGGTGGGTGAACGACAGCCCGCCTCCGTTGGTGTTCATGGGCAGCGTGCCCCCAGGCCCGAGATGGCCGTCGGCCGCGTAGGGCCCGCCCTCTCCCTTGGGACAGAAGCCCAGATCCTCGAGGTGGAGCAGGGCGGTGATGGTGAAGCTGTCGTAGCCCATGAGGACGTCGACGTCGTCCGGTCCGAGGCCGGCCATGGCAAAGGCGCGGGAGCCCGACACGACGCCCGGAGTGGTGGTCAGGTCCGGCATCTGGCTGATCACCATGTGGTCCGTTGCGGTGGCGGCACCGAGCACGTACACCGGCGGCTTCCGCAATGAGCGGGCCCGCTCGGCGCTGGTCATCACGAAGGCGCCTGCGCCGTCGGTGACCAGGCAGCAGTCGAGCAGGTGGAGCGGCGCCACCTGATAGGGCGAGGCCAGGACGTCCTCGACGGTGAGCGGGTCGCGGTAACGCGCCCGCGGGTTGAGCGACGCCCACTCCCGGGTGCTCACGGCGATCTGGGCCAACTGTTCGGCGGTGGTGCCGTACTCGTGCATGTGGCGCGAGGCGGCGAGTGCGTAGGGACCCATCGGGGTGCGCAGGCCGTAGGGCAGGTCCCACTCGATGAGCGGGTTGGGGCCGCCCAGCCCTCCCCGTCTGCCGCCGCCGCCCGCGCCGCCGCCGGCTCGGGCACGTGTGCGATCACTGCGCGGTGTGGCCGCGTAGACACTGACCACCACGTCACACACGCCGGCCGCGATGGCAGCCGCGGCGTGCTCGACGTACACCTCGTAGCTCGAGCCCCCTGTCATGGTCGACTCGGTGAAGACGGGGTGGACGCCGAGATACTCGGCGAAGGACGGCGCCGAGTCCGGGTGGCAGACGCCGTCCACGTCGCCCAGCGACAGGCCGGCGTCCTCGAGGGCCTCGAGCACCATGGCCACTTCGAGCGCGCGTCCGGTGCGATCGAGCTCGCCGGTGGGGGAGACGTCGTCGGCCACACCGACGATGGCGGCCGCGCCGCGCAAGGTGCGATCGACGCGGCTCATGACGCTCGATCGTCCCCGTTCCGACCCGACCTCGCTGCTGACCGCGCTACGCGTTCTTGGGGAGTTCGGAGAACGGCGTCGTCCGGTCGTTGCTGGGCTCCTTGGGCAGGCCCAGGACGCGCTCTCCGATGATGTTGCGCTGGACCTGGTCGGTGCCCCCATAGATGGGCGGCGCCTGTGCGAAGAGCGCCATCTCCGTGATGCCGCCGGCGAAGGGGTCACCGGTGGCGTGCTTGAGGGCGGCCTTGTCGTCGCCGTCGTAGGCGTGCAGCATGCCGGCCGGGCCCATGATGCGCAGCCCGAGATCGCGGGTGAGGCGCACGATCTGGCTCATGGAGAGCTTGGAGACGTTGGGCATGCCCGGGATGTCGCCGCCCTGCTCCTTGACGGCCTTCATGCGGAGCCCGTTCATTCGGCCGAGCTCGCCCAGGGTGAACAGCCGGGCCAAGTCCTGGCGGATGTTGGGGTCGTCCGACACGCCCCGGGATTTGGCCACGCTGATGAGGAACCGGGCTCCCCCCTGCATCGCCCCCAGGGCACCGCCGACGGATTGCTTCTTCCCGCCCGTTTCGGGCGGCGCCACCAGGTCGCCCACCCGCTTGGAGAGCATGCCCATGACGCTGCCCGGTTGGGCCATGCCCCCGCCTGCCGCGTTGCCGCCGCCCGAGCCGAGCCCGGCCCGCTCGTTGGCCAGCGTCGTGTTGGCCGCGGCCCACCCCTTGTTGAGGCCGCCGATCAGGGCGGAGTCGGCCACGCGGGCGTCGGTGATGAAGACCTCGTTGAAGAGGGAGTGCCCCGTCATCTCTTTGAGCGGGCGCACGTCGACGCCGTCCTGGAGCATGTCGAAGGCGAAGTACGAGATGCCCTGATGCTTCGGCACGTCGGGGTCGGTGCGGGCCAGCAGCATCCCGAGGTCGGCGTATTGGCCACCCGAGGTCCACACCTTCTGGCCGTTGACGATCCACTCGTCGCCGTCCTTGACGGCGCGGGTCTGCAGGCCGGCCAGGTCCGAACCGGCCTGGGGCTCGCTGAAGAGCTGGCACCAGGCCTTCTGGCCGGTCACGATGTCGCGCACGTAGAGGTCGATCTGCTCCTGGGTACCGTGGGTGGCGATGGTCGGCGCGGCGAGGAGCAGCCCGAGGCCGGCCGGGGCGCCCAGGGCGCCGAATTTGGCGACCTCCTGCTGGACCAGGACCACGTCGGAACGGGCCATGGCCCGCCCGTAGGCTTTGGTCGGCAGTCCTGGTGCCGCCCACCCCGAGAGCCCCAGGCGCTCCCACCATTCAGCGACCGTGAGGTCCGGGTCCCAGTTGTTGTCCAGCCAGGACCGGAGCTCGCTCAGCTGCTCGTCCGTGCCGGTCGTCTCGGTTGCGGTGTCAGTCACGTCCTCCGAAGTTACCGGCTGGATAGCGGACGCGCCGACTCGGCGTCCCGGTGACCGCCCCGGTAGCGTCCCCCCGGGGCGGACGGAGGAGAGGTATGCGAGACGAGCGACTCGACCGGGCATTCGAGGCCTGGGTGCAGGCGCAGACGACGGCGCTCGACGTGGTCCGGGAGGCGACCGGGGTCCCCGAGACCGAGGTCGACCTGGCCGAGGGCTACCGCTGGGTGACCAGGCTCAACCGGCTGATCCTGGACTGGATCGTCGAGCGCTCCGACCCGCTGCACCCGGTCCTCTTCGACCTGCAGGACGAGTACAAGAAGCTGCTGGTCGACAACCCCGACGTGCACTACACGTTCTGTGTCCTCGACGACACGCACTCCTACCGGCTGGTCGGCTTCCGCGGGGAGTGCGCCTACCTCGGCATGACCTTCGGCACCGCCTTCGGGCAGGGCCCGGTCGGCGGGCGCACGGGCACGCAGACGCAGACGCACATCGACGAGTTCGAGCTCGGGCCCAACGGCGAGGTCGACATCCTCATCGCCCCGGAGGCACAGATGCCGAACCCCCGGCCGCGCAACTCCGTGCTCCTCGAGCCGGGCACGGCCCAGCTGGCCATCCGGGAGACCTACTTCGAGAAGTCGCCCGAGAAGTTCGCCCGCCTCCGCGTCGAGCTGGTGCCCCAGCCGGGCGAGGTGGTGCCGCCGCCGATCCTCTCGAGCGAGGAGTTGGCGCCCAAACTCGAGTTCGCCGCCATGTTCCTCGCCTTCATCGGCCAGAACGCCATCGCCATGTGGAACGACGCCGGGGCGAACATGAACACCTTCGGTGGGACGTCGGGTGCAGCACACGTTGAAGCGCAAGAGGACGAGATGCGCACCCACACCAACGCCGAGATGACCTACCACGGCGGACGGTTCAAGCTCGACGAGGGCGAGGCACTCGTGGTGACCGTGCACGAGCCCGACAAGCCGTTCCTCTACTGGGGCCTCACACTGACCTCGCCCTGGGGGGAAAGCTTCGACTACCGCTACACCACGACGGCGCTGAACAACAAGACGGCCGTTCGTGCCGACGACGGCACGTGGAAGCTGGTCATTGCGCCGACCGACCCCGGCGTCGAGAACTGGCTCGACACCGGCGGGCGTCGCGAGGGCTACATGCTGGTGCGCTGGGTGCTGGCCGACGGGCCGCCACACCCGAGTGCCGAGGTGGTGGCGATGGAGGACCTGGGCCGGCCTTAGCAGGCCAGGCCGGCAGCGCCTCACCCGGCCCGGCTCGGCACCTCCTGGACGAGCCAACCGTTGCCGTCCGGATCGTTGAAGGAGAGGAACGATCCATAGTCGGCGCGGTCAGGGTCCGGCCCGGGGACCTGCACACCCTCTTCGAAGTGGAACACGCCGCTGGCGTTCACGGCGCCGGCACTGAGCACCCGCCCGGCCTCGTCGATGTCGGGGACCACCAGCTGCAAGCCCTGCAGCGACCCCGCTGCCTCCTCGTTCTTCATCAGCGAGATCGAGCACGCCGATCCCCTCGGCGTCAGCTGGACGACCCGGAAGTCCTCTCCCGCACGGTGGTCGACGTCGACCCCGAAGCCAACGGCGTCGGCGTAGAACGCCTTTGCCCGGTCGATATCGGCGACCGGGACGACCAGTGTCTCGAGTTTCCAGTCCATCTGTCCTCTCATGCTTTCTTCCACCCCGACCTTGATGATCTACTTCACCTCGGACTGCACGCCGAAACGTGGCTCGGGCGATAGCCCCGCCGCTCCGAACGGACTGGGAGTATTCTGGCAAGCAGGTCCATCTGGTCCGGGCGTGCGCCAGCAGGCGACGGCGAGACAGGAGGGTGGTCATCCATGTCGAGGTCCCGCGCTGTGCGACCAAGGCGGGTGCCGAGCATGCTTGCGGTGCTCACCCTCATGACGGGTGTGCTCGGCCTGGGCAGCGGTGCTATGGCCGCTGGCCCCTCCTACCACGTGGAGGCGGTGCCCAACCCACCGGGTGCCAGAAACGCGGGTCTCTTCGGCATCTCGTGTCCCATGGTCGCCGGCTGCGTTTCCGTCGGATACGCGACGACGAAGCCCGCTGGCAACCTGGTCGAGACCTACGCCGGTGGCAAGTGGACACCGACGGCTTTCCAGCAGGGATTGCCATTCCCGACCCTCGGCGCCGTGTGGTGCGCCAGCATGACCTCGTGTGTCGCCGTGGGAGATGCCGGGGCGCTCGAGTCGAACGGCGCACAACCACTCGTCGAGACCCTCTCGCACGGGACCTGGACGCCGACGAGCCCTGCGCTGCCGGACACGGGCATCACCGGTTCGTTGGACGCCATCAGCTGTGTCACGGCGGAGTGGTGCGTCGCCGCGGGGTATTTCGGGGACAGCCTGGACAACACGTACGGCCTCTTCGAAGTGCTCTCGAACGGCACATGGACCCCCGAAGCCGGTCCCACCCCTTCGCAGGCGACCCAATCAGGCATCAGGTCCGTGCAGTGCTTCACGACCACCTCGTGTGACGCGGTGGGCTTCTACGGCGGCCTCTCGTCGTCGAGCGGTCTCCTCGAGACCTTGTCGGGGAACGAGTGGGTGGGGTCGGTCCTCGGCGGCGCCGGTATCTTGGATTCCCTGTCGTGCGTCTCGCCGAGCTCGTGCCTGGCCGTCGGTTCCGAGGTACAGGGCGGCGGCTACACCGAGACCTTGAGCGGAACGACCTGGACAGGCGGCACCTTGCCTCGCCCGGGCCCCGGCAACGGCGACGGGATGGCCGGCGTCTCGTGTCCAAAATCCGTTTTGTCCTGCGTGGCCATCGGTGGGTGGCAAGACCCCCCGCCGCACCACTACGACCCTCGGCTCTTGATCGAGACGGAGAAGCACGGGACGTGGGCACCCACCGAGATACCTGCACCTTCGGGATTGATGAACGCCAAGGGCATCGCGTGCCCCAGGGTTTCCGCATGCGTCGGCATCGGGCCCTCGGATCCGAACGGAGGCCCAGCCGACGCAGCGATTGAACAACCGCGTCCGTGATCCCAATTCCTGATCCTGGAACTCGGTTCGAGTCAGCGCGCGGGTGCCGTCGTGACGACGTGACGCATCTTCCGACCTCTCCTCCACCGGTGACGGCCAGCCAGTAGGCAAGCGGTAGCGGCATGGACTCGGTGTTGTCGCTCGCCCCCGGTCCTCGTCGCCACGATGGCCCTCGGATCGCCTAGGGCTCGGTGATCTCCTTCATCGTGGGGGAGCGGATCGACCTTCAGACCTCGGAGGGCACCCCGAAACGCCGCTGGTAGGGCGCGACGAGGGCGCGGTGGGTGGCCAGGTCGAGCCCGGTGTCGGCGAAGGAGTAGTCGTGGCCGTGGGCCCGGGTGGCGTGGCGCGCCGCCAGGTAGGCCTCGAGCCGGCTCCGGAACTCCTCGCTCAGCGCGAGGCCCCAGCCGGCGTAGAGCTGCTCGACCACAGTCAGGGGGTCGGCGACCAGGTCCTGGTAGATGATGTCGGTGATCTGGTCGTCAGGGATGGCACCGGCGTCGCGTTCGGCGGTGACCGAGTCCATCTGCAGCTCCAGGCCCATGGTCATGAACTCGACCAGCACCGCGTGGTCGACCTGGTCCGAATGCATGAAGTGGAGCGTCGCCATCAGGTCGGCCAGCGACCCGACGACACGCAGCGGGTCGCGGTGGGTGATGACGACCCGGGCGTCCGGGTAGGTCGCGAAGAGCAGAGGCAGAGCAGAGAGATGGGAGGGCGCCTTGACGACCCACCGCGTCGTCGGCCGCTCGGCGACCCACTGCAGTGTCTGTAGATGGCGCTTGTGCCAGTCGTAGATCGGGGCCTGGTCGACCCCGCTTCTCCAGATCGTGTACCCCGGGACATTGACGGTCCCGGTGTACATGTCGGTCGAGAACTGGTGGGCGAAGGCGAAGATGCACTCCGTCGGGAGGCGGCCGCCGTTCTCGTGCATGGCAGTGAACGAGGGGATCATCTCGTCCATCAACTTGATCTCCTCGTCGCACAGGTCGCCCGAGGCTTCGTCGTAGGGGACGGTGTGCAGCAGTTCCCAGAGGAGGGGTGGCCGGTTGTCGGGGTCGCAGGCCAGCAACTCGTGCAGAAAGGTCGTGCCCGAGCGGCTGAGGCCGGTGACCACGATCGGTGCCGGAACCCGCTGCTCGAGCACCAGGGGCTCGCGGGCCCACAGGTCGACCATGCGCAGACGGTTCTGCAAAATCAGCTGGAGCTCGCCGCGTATCCGGAGGCGGCCCGGCAGATGCAGGTTGGCCTCGTCGTCGAGCGAGGCGCACAGGCGAGCGAAGGGCTCCTGCCACCAGGTGTCGCCGAAGTCGTCGAGCCCGGTGGTGGCCCGGGCGGCCGCCGTGAGCGCCTCGGGCTCGAGGGAGATGATCGAGCGCCCGTCGTCACCGAGGCCGCGCCCGAGGGCAACCATCTTCTCCGTCCAGGGACTGCGGGGCGGCGCGGTCCAGGGCACGGTCGGCCACGGTAGCGGGCACGAGGGAGAATGGCGCGATGCACACCGCCCCCGGGGCCCGGCTCCACGTGGACGAGCTCGTCGACCTCCTGGCCACGGTCGGACCGAGCCGCCGGCTCAGCCCGCAGGCGCAGGTCAGCCAGCTCGATCACGCACTGCAGACAGCGGCGCTGCTCGAGCGCTCCTACCCCGACGACGTGGAGCTGGCGGTGGCCGGGCTGGTGCACGACGTCGGCCACCTCCTGCCGGGTGGCACCGACGAGGCACACGCCGTCGACGGCGCCGATGCGGTGCGCGGAGCCCTGGGGGCGCGGGTGGCCGGGATCGTGGGCCTGCACGTGGAGGCCAAGCGGTATCTCGTCGGGGTCGAGCGCGACTACGACGGCGAGCTGAGTGCCGACTCGGTCGTCTCGCTGCGGCGGCAGGGCGGGTCGCTCGGGGCGGCGGAGGCCGACGCGTTCGCCCGCTTGCCCCTGGCCGGTGACGCGGTGACGCTGCGGCGGGCCGACGACCACGGCAAGGCCGAGGGCCTGGTGGTGCGCCCGCTGGAATGGTGGGTCCCGCGGCTGCACGCGCTCTCGGATCGGGCCGGCCGAAGGGCAGAGCCGAGCCCACCTCTGATCATTTGATCATCTGACGACCGGGAGGAGTTTCCCGTGTCGCTGGCGCGTCGATTCCCACGGAGCCGCCGTATCGCTTGGATTCCCGTCTGTCGATGTCGTGACTGCTCTCCCTCAGCACCGTTGTCGTGTTGAACCTCGGACTCGTTTGGGGTTCGACAAGGGGAGGAGGATGGTCAATAATCAACCACCAGTGCAATCTTCGGCCGGGCGGCCGACGGCCGTGCCTTCTGGAGGGGAAACGTCAGCGATGTGACACACACGAACGTCGTCTTCTACCACGGAGATCACAACTGATGGGTTGCACGGTGGAATGCTTCAAACGTGGCTTGGACTCTCAACGGCACTTTGCGGATACCGCAAGCGCTCGTTGTCGAGCAGTTCCAAATGTCTTGACCACGGCGGGTGCTCGTTCACGATGTTCCGAATGATCCAAGGAGGACACGAGTCATGATGAACCAATACAAGCTGGGTCGGATCCACGATCATCGACCTCCGCCTGTCCCCGATCTCTTGAGCTACGCCACGAAGCCGCTGCCACCACCGGCAGCTTCGGTTGCCGTCCCGTCGATCGCCGGCAATGCCCGAAGCGCTTGGGGCATGTTGGGCAATGACCAGTGGGGCGATTGCACGATCGCGGGCGCCGACCACCTCATCATGGCCGATTGCGCCATCGTCTCCGAGCCGTACACCGCCCCATCCCTCGCGGCGGTCGAGCACGAGTACTTCGGGCTCACCGGTGGCCCGGACAGCGGCTTGGTGATGAGCAAGGTGCTCTCGTCGTGGCAAAACGCCGGAATGTTCGGCAACAAGCTTGCCGCCTACGCCCCCGTGCATGCGACGAATACGACCGAGCTGCAGCAGTGCGTGGATTGGTTCGGTGTGGCGTACTGCGGCGTGAACCTGCCTCAGCCGGCCGAGGGCCAGTTCAAGCAGGACGGCACCGGGGTGTGGGAGCTGACCGGGACCAAAGCCGACCAACAGATCGAAGGCGGCCATTGCATCGTTGTCGTCGCCTACGATGCCGACAACCTCTACGCGGTGACGTGGGGTGCCATCGTCGGGATCACCTACCAGTGGTGGGCCCAGTACGCCGAAGAGGCCTGGGCCACCATCTCCCAGGAGTTCGTCACCCGGGGCGGCGACGCGCGCGGCATCAGCCTGGCGACGCTTCAAGCCGATCTCAAGAACGTCTGATCGCTCGGCGGGGGCGATTGTGGACCCCTGAACGAAACGAATCCAACCTACTGACCGGGTGCGAGTGGTCGCGGCACTGAGAAATAGAGCTATGGGTGGTTGGATGATCTGCTGGTGTCGTCATCCCCGAATCCGATGAGGAATCTCGCAAAGGAGTGAAGAAGGCCGCCCGATGGTGGTCTTCGAATCGCCACGTTCGGCGCCGCGTGGGCGTCGAACGTGGCTACTGCAGGCTCTGGCCCGGAAGGAATTGATCGCCGAGCGAAAGTCCTTCCGACGTGATCTCGAACTGTCGAATTCGAGGGTCGTGGCCGCTGCCACGTGTCTTGAGAACGGTGATCGCCCGTTTTACCTCTGAATTTCCCAGGAGGAACTGCAAGAGGACGACGTTGTCGGACACGTGCGAGATTCCGAACTCAGACAGGCGGGTGATTCCGAACAGCTCCGGGCTTTCTTGGGTCATGATCACGCTGACATTGCGCCGGGCGCAGCGCTGCAAGAGCGAATAGATGTATTCCCGAAACCGCATTTCGTCACCGCAGGCCGCCCGCAGGTCGCCGAGACTGTCGATAGCGACTCGCTTCGCTCCAGTTTGCTCAATGAGGTCCAACAGGCCGTAGACCCATTCATCCAGGTAGAGATCCACCGGCGGCTGGAACATCACCTCGACCTTCGGCTCCTTGAGCGACCAGGAAAACCCCTGGACGATTCGCTCCAGCTGCGTGGGGTTCTCTTGGAACGTTGCGTAGATCCCCTGTTCTCCGAGCTCCGCTCCGCAAAAGACGAAGTGCAGAGCGATGAGCGTCTTCCCCGCCCCGGAGGGCCCGGCGACCAGCGTCGACGCTCCCCGCCAGTAGCCATCGGCCAGCATTTCGTCGAGGACGGAAACTCCCGAAGAGATGCGCTCCGGTGCGAAATCGTACGTGTCGCCATCGTCGTGATCGGCGAGCCTCGGGAAGATGTCGATGCCGTCGTGGGAAACCCGATACGCGTGCTTGCCGGAGACGAACCCACTGCCACGAAGCTTCAGGACCTCAAAGACACGAGATTCGCGGTCGGCGGTGTGCTCGATGCCGAGCGAGACGATCGCGTCGGCGACGGCGAACTCCGGCGCCTTGGTTGCTTCTCCGCTGTCGTACTCGCCGACCCAAAAGGATGTGGTCTGGGCCGCGGAGAGATGGCCGGCCAAGTCATGGAGGAACCGTCGAAACGACCCATCGTCAGGCGCGTACGCCCTGAGTGCCTTGAAGCTGTCGATCACCATCACGGCTGGACGCCGCTCTCGGAGTAACTCGACGATCTTGGCCAGCACGATCGTAAGTCCGCCATCGTTGAGGAGTTGGCCCAGGTCTTCGTAGACGACACTTGTCCCGACCATGGATTTGTCGAAGAAACTGAGTGACTGGCCGTAGCGGAGGATCTTCTCGAGTGGCTCGGACACCGTCGAGAGATAGAGCGCCGGGCGCTCGGCCGTGGCGTTGTGAAAGAGATATTGCTGCGCAAGGATCGTCTTACCCGAACCGGGACGCCCCATGATGAGGTTGATCCCATTGAGAAGAAGGCCACCACCGAGAAGGCTGTCCAGACGGGGCGAGCCGCTCGCCAACCGGTTGCTCATTGAGTCCGAACCGAGCGACGCAGGTAGGCACTCGTTCCGAGCAGGTCGCGGACCGTCGAAACGAACCGGAGGGGATCGAGTGGCTTCAGCAAGAATGCATCTGCACCTGACTGAAGAGCTTCGTCTTGAGAATCGATCGCCGATACTGCAATAACAGGAATCGCTGCCTGCTCGTGCGCCAGCTTGCAGAGATCGCTTCCGGCCCCGCCCGAGATGAGGAGATCGACGACCGCCAAGCTGGGCGATTGATTTTCGAGGATCTCCCGCACCTCGTTCGCATCGAGGGCGACGCGCGTTGCGTACCCCTCGGTACGCAAGAGGTACTCCGAGAGCTCTGCGGAGAAGGGATCGCGTTCCGCAACCAGGATCGTGACGAGGTCGTCGGCGTCCGACCTGGGCTCCATGGGGTAGCGGCTTCGTTCCTCGAGCAAGCGGTGGGCGTCGGCGGGCTGCAACCCCCGCTGGAGCTCGTCGAGGATGAACCTGAGCTGGTCTACCTGGTCACGGCTGTAGAGGCGTTGCCCCCCCGGGCTACGCACGGGGACGACCTGGTGGTAGCGCTCTTCCCAGCTGCGAAGCGTCTGTGCGGGAACTCCGAGCATCTTGACGACGGCGCCGATGCTGTAGACACCGTCCTCTTCTGCGGGCTCCATGCTTGGTGGAGCATAGTCCCGATTCAAGCATTGCGTAAGTAGTGCAGATGAATTCCGGCGTCCGAGCGGTCAAATACCGGCAGTTCGAGGCAATACTTCTGCATAAGTGGTAGGAAGGGTCCCAATAGTTCTACAGTCCTTGACCACATCTCACGGAGAATCGCCGTGTGAACGATGACCACGAAACGATGACCACGAGAAGGAGGGGCGCCCAAAGTGTTGCGGTTGGCGACCTGTGAGGCAGCGGATGACTCTCGAACAAACTGACATACCGCCTTCGACGCACCAGGAAGAGTCCGTCACGACGTCGGCCGCCGTCACGACGTCGGCCGCGAGTCAACCGGATCGCGACCAAGCCGAGTCCCGACGGATGGCCCGACGGATGGGCCCAACGACGCGAAAGCCCCGCGTGCTCCATCGGCTCAGCATCGTCGTCCTCGTCGTCGGTCTCCTTGTCACCGGCACGTTGACCGCGATTTCGCGCGTGAACTACCTGCACAATGAGCAGCATCTTTCAGATCTTCAGGCCAACCTCACCGCTTCTGCGCTCGGGGTTGCCCCGGCCGACTTGGAACGGCGGCTCGGTGAGGCCGCGGGGGCTGCAGGCGAAGCGCCGAATCCCGCGGCGACGTTCCAACGAGTCATCCGGACTTCGATGGCTCCGGCAGGGCCATTTACGACCGCAACACTTGCCGTCGTGCGCGGCGGGCAGGTCCAAGTGTTGACTCGTGTCGGAGCCAAACCGATCAAGAGCCCTACGAGCAAGGCCACGTTGGCCCTCTACGCACGAGCCGCAAAGTCCCGTTCGCTCGTCACGACCAGAGTCGAGGGCAGGGGACAACAGCGGCTTGGTTATCTGATGCCGGTCGTCGCTCCGGGCGGAACATACGTCGCCGCTGCAAGCCAGGCCTTGCCGAGCAATCGCAAGATCCGCATTCCGGCCAACTCACCGGAAGCTGGAATCAATCTCGCCATCTATTTCGGCAAGACGGTACGCCCGTCCGGGCTCATCGAGACCAATGTCGCTCATTTGCCGTTCACCGGCACCGTGTCCACGGCCACCGTGCCCTTCGGCTCGAGCAAATTGACGCTTGTCATCTCACCGAGGACACCGTTGGCCGGAATCTGGTCGGATCGTCTTCCCTGGGGCATTCTCGTCGCTGGCCTTCTCGTCACCGTTGGCGTGGTCGTCATGACGGAGCGCCTGCTCCGGCGCCGTGTCGTCGCTGAACGCCTAGCCGAGGAAAATCGACACCTATACGGCGAGCAGCGAAACGTGTCGTTGACTCTGCAACGATCGCTGTTGCCGAAAGCGCTTCCCACGATTGAGGGAGTGGAGTTTGCCGCCCGCTACATCCCGGGAGAATCCGGCATTGAGGTCGGAGGCGATTGGTACAGCGCCATAGCAATTGACGATCACCGATTCGCGTTCGTGGTCGGTGATGTGTCGGGCCGAGGACTCGCGGCAGCAACGATCATGGCAGGACTTCGTTACACCATTCGCGCCTATGCGGCGATTGGTTACAGCCCGGAGCGAATCCTCGAAATGGGGGCAAGGGAAATCAGCGTCGATAGTGATCGGCATTTCGCGACGGTTCTCGTCGGCCTCGTTGACAACGATCGCCGCGAAATGACGATCGCGAATGCGGGTCATCTTCCGGCGCTCCTTCTCGACGAGGGACGGAGCGAATTCATCGAAATACCCGTCGGTGTCCCGCTCGGAGTCGGAGCTCCGGTGTATGAGTCGAAAACGCTGCCCATTCGGCCGAACTCAACGTTGATCGCCTACACGGACGGGCTCGTCGAGCGACGAAACGAGTCCCTCGATGCCGGTCTCGATCGACTACGCCGGGCGGCCTCACTCGGCGCTCCGTCCGTTGATGAGCTCCTCACGAACATCGCGGACTCCTTGTTGACCGAGCACGGTTCCGATGACGACACTGCCATTTTGGCCATTCGCTGGCTCGACTGAACGGGCGGCGGGTCTCAACGTGATGTGCTGTGGCCCGACTCCGACGATCTGACCCCTCACGGCCGGGCATTTCGAGGCGCCGCCGCGGTCGCGGCTTCAGCTATGCGTATACCGATGGAAGGCGAGTTACCGATGAGGAGACTCTCCGACGCATTCGCGGTCTGGTGCTGCCACCCGCCTGGTCCGACGTCTGGATCTGCCCATGGCCGAACGGCCACATTCAGGCTGTCGGCACTGACGCGGCCGGCCGCCGCCAGTACCGTTACCACGACCGATGGCGGATGGATCGGGATCGCGAGAAGTTCGTTCGAACGAAAGATTTCGGGGCGGCCTTGCCGAAACTCCGGACAACGGTGCGACGCGATCTGGCCAAAGACGGGTTCAGCCGCGAGCGCGTGCTCGCGACGATTGTGCGCCTGCTCGACGTCGGATTTTTCCGCATCGGAGGGGAGGACTACGCGCGAGAACATGAGACCTTCGGCGTGTCGAGCCTCCGCAAGGAACACGTCTCCATTCGAAACGGCGTGATGGTCTTCGACTATCCGGCCAAGGGCTCCGTTGCGCGAACCCTGGAGATCCGCGATGCGCCAGCATGCAAAGTGGTGGCGGCGCTCCGGCGTCGCCGTTCGGGCGGCCCGAACCTCTTCGCGTACAAGCAGGGTCGGCGGTGGGTCGACGTGCACGCCCACGACGTGAACGGCTATATCAAGGCCGCCACCGGGGAGGAATTCTCGGCGAAGGATTTTCGGACGTGGTCGGCCACCGTGTTGGCCGCTGCCGCACTGGCCGAGAATGAGCCGGTATCCGAGTCACGTGCGGGCCGCCATCGCGCCGAAGTCAAGGCCGTGGCCACCGTGGCGGAGCATCTGGGCAATACCCCTGCAGTGAGCCGTTCCTCCTATGTCGACCCGCGGGTGATCGAACATTTTGAGGAGGGAGACACCATCAGCGCAAGGCTGGGGCATCAGCCCGATCTCGACAAGCTGGACCCCCGTCGGGAGCGGCGGGGTCGTGAGTCCCGAGCGGTCGAAGAAGCCGTCATCGATTTGCTCGACGATGCGTCGACTCGTCCTCCTTGAGGAGCCATGTCCGCTCTCTCATGGGTCCTTTGCCGCCGCGAAGCGCTTGGCGCAGTCTCGGGGACCTCGCACCACGTCGCTTCGCTCCGATCCGAGCGAAGCACTGTCGCTGCGGTGCCCCGGAAATTAATTGTCCCCCTTTGGGGTGTGAGACCGCCGCGGCGGCGCGTCGGGGCCTGCTGCGCTTCTACCGGGACCCGGGTCCGGACGGCCCTGGTGCGAGAATGCCCGAGTGTCCACACCCGTGGTCGGAACCTGTGACCCGCGTTTCCGCTCCGTCGAGGAAGAGTTCACGCGCAACTTCTCCGAGCGAGGCGAACTGGGAGCGGCCGTCTGCGTCCTGATCGACGGGGTGCCGGTGGTCGACCTGGCCGGCGGCTTCGTCGATACTCGTCGCTCGGCGCCATGGAGACTCGACACGCTCGTGGACTACTACTCGGCCGGAAAGCCGGTCCTGGCCTTGCTCGTCCTGCAGTTGGTCGACGAAGGGTTGATCCGCCTGGACGATCCCCTCGTCGCCGTGTGGCCCGAGTTCGGCACCGGCGGCAAGGAATCGGCCACCCTGCGCCATGGCCTGTGCCACCGGGCGGCCGTACCGGCCATCGCCGAGCCGCTGGTCAACGAGGATCTGTGGGACTGGGGGAGGATGACGGCCGCTCTGGCCGCCACCGATGCGTGGTGGGAGCCGGGTACCCGCCACGCCTACCACACCAATACCTACGGCCATCTGATCGGTGAGGTGGTGCGCCGGGTGAGCCGCCAGTCGTGTCGCCAGCGGCTGGCAGAGGTCGCGGCGTCGCTCGAAGCCGACATCTACGTCGGCGTCCCGGTAGCCGAGCGTCACCGCTGCGCCGAGGTTGTCTTTGCTTCGCCGGGCGTGTCCGCCATCGATTTCGACGCGCTGACCGGTGACGTCCGCATGGAGATGCTGAGCTACTTCAACCCGCCCGGCTACTCCTCCATGGGCGTGGTCAACACGACGGCGTGGCGTTCCGCCGAGGTGCCGTCGACGAACGGTCACGGTACGGCGCGCGGCCTGGCTCGGCTCTACGGCGCGCTGCTCGAACCGGGACGGCTGCTCTCGGTCGATCTGCTGGCCGAGGCCACCCGCACCCAGTCCGAGGGCTACTGCCCGATCCTCCACGAGGAGGTGGCGTTCGGCCTCGGTTTCAAGCCAACGGTGCCACGACGCCCGTTCGGTCCCAATCCGCGCAGTTTCGGGCACTTCGGCACCGGAGGCGCGGTCGGCTTCGCCGATCCCGACGCCAACCTGGCCTTCGGCTATGTCATGAACCACGTGATCCCACGCTGGCAGAGCACGCGTAACCGGGCGCTCATCGACGCCGTCTACGCGTCGCTCGCACCGTGACCTTCGAGGACCTGGTCGCCGAGGGCGTGGCCGTCCCCGTCGAGGGCTGGGACTTCTCGTGGTTCGAGGGCCGGGCCACCGAGGAACGCCCGCCCTGGGGCTACGCCCGGTTGATGGGGGAACGGATGGCGGGCGCCTCCGCCGCCCTCGACATCGAGACGGGCGGTGGAGAGGTGCTGGGCGGCATTTTGCACCCGCCCCGACTGCTGGTGGCCACCGAGTCATGGCCGCCCAACGTCGCCGTGGCCCGGAACACCCTGCGCGCGCTGGGCGGCCACCTGGTCGCGGTGGCCGATCAGCCCGCGCTTCCCTTCGCAGCCGCGTCGTTCGATCTCGTGGTGAGCCGGCATCCCGTCGTCACTCTGTGGGACGAGATTGCCCGGGTCCTGCGGCCCGGGGGCACCTACCTGTCCCAGCAGATCGGGCCGGGGACCAACCGCGAGTTGAGCGAGTTCTTCCTCGGTCCCACGCCGGTGCCCGAGCATCGTCGGCCCGAACGAGTGGCCGAGGCGGCCCAGGCGGCCGGCCTCGACGTGGTGCGGCTCGAGCCCTGTGCACTGCGGGTCGAGTTCTTCGACGTAGCTGCCGTCGTGTACTTCTTGCGGAAGGTCATCTGGACGGTGCCGGGCTTCACTCCCGAGGCCTTCGACGTCGAGCTGCGACGCATCCACGCGCACATCTCGCAGCACGGGTCGTTCGTCTCGACCGCGCAACGGTTCCTCATTGAGGCGCACCGACCGGCCCGATCGTCGGCGTGCCCGTCTGATTCGTCGCCTTCGTCGTCGGAGCGCTCGACGGCGTGTGGCACCTCGTGACCGGAGCCTCGGCCCTCGGTCGGCAGCGGGGCGGTTCAGCTGGCCTGGCTCACCGTGCTCATGTTGTAGTCGGGGATGCGCAGCGGTGGCATCACCGTCCGGTTGAGATACTCGCCGAACTCGCGCCCGAGGGCCCGCACCGGCGTGCCCACCTCGGTGGCCCGCACCAGGAGGTCGACCGGGCTCTCGTTGAAGCGGAAATTGTTGACGGCGCCCACCACCCGGCCGTTCTCGACCAGGTAGACCCCGTCGCGGGTGAGTCCGGTCATCAGCAGCGTGGCCGGGTCGACCGTGCGGATGTACCACAGGCAGGTGAGCAGCAGCCCGCGTTCGGTGCGGGCCACCATGTCGTCGATCGATCCGCCGTCGTGGCCGTCGCAGCGCAACAGCAGGTTGTCGATGTAGGGCGCCATGGGTACGCCGGACCGGGCCGCACCGGCCCGGTGGTAGCGCAGATGGGCGAGGACGCCGTCGTGCAGCCAGTCGGTGCGCTCCGTGGGCAAGCCGTTGTCGAAGACCGAGACCTCCGAACTCGAGGCGGCCGCCGCCACGAACGGCATGCACTCGACACCAGCGGCGAAGGGGTCGCTGAAGAGGGTGAAGGGCAACGAGGTGATGGTCTCGCCCAAGCGGGTCCCCCCGCCCTCCTTGGAGAAGACGGTGCGCCCGTCCTCGCTGTCCTGGCCGCCGATGGCGTCGAAGCCGATCATGCCCATCATGTCGGCCACGCCGGAGGGAGGCAGGATCACTTCGTAGCGTCCGGCCTCGAGCGCGATCTGCCGGCTGGCCCAGTCGAGGCGGCGCCAGATCTCCTGTTCCATCGCCTCGAGGGAGGTGTCGACGGCGGGCATCCCGACCCAGGCTGATCCCTTCCCGTCGGCGGTGCGTCCGACCAGGCTCACCGCCGATGTGGGCTGGGCGTGGGAGAGGCGGAGCCCGGTGGAGCTGCCGAGGTACAGCGTCTCGATGTCGATCTCGGCGAAGCCGGCCAGCACGGCGTCGCGGCCACGGGCCCGTCCGAAGGCTCCTCCGAGCGAGGAGAGCACCGGGTCGAGCGCGCCGGCGTCGGTGAGTTCGGGCTCCTTGTCGAAGGCGCGGCCGACGCCGGCCGCCTCGTCCGGCGTGACGAGCGCGAAGGCATCCTCGGCCGCCGGCGCCGCTCTGGCGTCGGCCAGCGCGGCCGCCACCATGTCGCTCACCCCGTCCACGCCCACAACGCCCGATCGGCGAGCCGTGGCGACCCCGTTGCCGGCGATGACGACCACGCTGACGACGCGGCTGCGTTGGACCCCGTTGGTCGTGGTGCTGTTGAGGGCGTAGCGCACGTCGGCGTGGCTCCCCTCCTCAACCAGCACGACGCATCCGTCGGCCCCGGCTCCCGACGCCGCATCGAGGCCGCCCTCGACGATCTCCTGGGCCGGGATCACCGGTCGATCCCTCGATCGGTCCGATCGGAGGCCGTCACCGGCCCGCCTCCGCGCGGGCGTTGAGCACATTGACCCCGCGTACGAGGACCGACGGGCACCCGTGCGAGACCGGTGCCACCTGGCCCGGTTGGCCCTTCCCACAGTTGAAGGCGCCGCCGAGCACCCAGGTCGACTCGCCCCCCACCGCCTCCATGGCGCCCCAGAAGTCGGTCGTGGTGGCCTGGTAGGCCACGTCGCGCAGCTGGCCGGTCAGCTGTCCACCCTCGATGCGATAGAAGCGCTGCCCCGTGAACTGGAAGTTGTAGCGCTGCATGTCGATCGACCAGCTCTTGTCGCCCACGACGTAGATGCCGCGCTCGACCCCGGCGATGAGGTCGTCCGTGCTCGGGCCGCTCGGGCCGGCGTGGGCGAGCGACACGTTGGCCATGCGCTGTATCGGCACGTGCATCGGCGAGTCGGCGAAGGCGCAGCCGTTGGAGCGCTCGTAGCCCATGGCGGCGGCGATGCCACGGTCGAGTTGGTAGCCGACCAGGATGCCGTCGCGCACCAGGTCGAAGGACTGGCCCTCGACTCCCTCGTCGTCGATGGCGACGGTGGCCAAGCCGTGCTCAACCGTGCGGTCGCCGGTCACGTGCATGACGGGGGAGCCGTAGGCAAGCGTGCCGACCTTGTCGAAGGTGGCGAAGGAGGTGCCGGCGTAGGCCGCCTCGTAGCCGACGGCGCGGTCGAGCTCGGTGGCGTGGCCGATCGACTCGTGAATGGTGAGCCAGAGGTTGGAGGGATCGACCACCAGGTCGTAGCGACCCGCCTCGACCGAGGGCGAAGCCAGCTTCTCGGCCAGCAGCTCGGGGAGCTCGGCCAGCTCGGCATCCCAGTCCCAATTGCCGTTCTCTGCCGGGCCGGTCAGGAACTCCCAGCCTCGGCCGACCGGGGGCGCCACGGTGCGCATCGTCTCGAAGCCGCTGTCGGAGAGGGCGAGCGCCTCGAGCTGGCACTGCATGCGCACCCGGTGTTGGGTGGCCCGGGTCCCGTTCAGGTCGGCCAGGAAGGTGTTCTCCGATACGGAAAGCAGCGCGGCCGACGTGTGCGAGACAGCGGTGTGGCGACCCAGGCGGGCGCTCCACTCGGCCAGCAGGCCCGTCTTGTCGGCCATCGACACGGTGGCCGGGTCGACCTCGAACGCGCTCGACCAGTCGACCTGGCCGTGGGACGGTTCGGGGGCGAGCTCGACCCGCCCGCCACCGGCGTGGTTGGTGAGGGCGGCCATCTGCCGGGCCTGGCGGACGAGGTTCGCCGCCTCCTCGGGCCGGACGTCGACCGACGCGGCGAAGCCCACGGCACCATCGACCACGACGCGCACCCCCATGCCGAAGTCGGTGTCGTCCGCCGTGGTCTCGGGCTGGGCGTCGCGCAGGCGGACGGTCTGGCTGCGGATGCGCTCGACCCGCAGCTCGGCTGCCTGGCAGCCGGTGGCGGCGTCGAGCGCGGCGTCGGCCAGGGTTGCGAGCTCGTCGGCGGACAGCGGCATCAGGGCACCGGGGTGGGTTGGCGGAGCGGGAGGCCGGCGGCGGCGTAGATGGAATCGATGAGTTCCATCGTACGGATCGCGTCGACCGCTGTCGTCGGGATCGGTGCCCCCTCCTCGACGGCGGCGGCGAACGCTTCGAGTTGGTAGTCGTAGGTCGCCTTGCGGCTGAAGCGCTCCTTGCGAGAACCGAGCGAGGTCGTGACCTTGACCCGGTGTCCGTATTGGGGGCTGAAGGGATTGAAAACAGAGATCTTGCCGTTCTCACCCGTGATCTGTGCATGCATGCGCAGCACGGAGGAGGAGAACATGGAGCAACCGATGTGGGCGCTACCCCCGTCGGAGAGGGAGAAGTTGGCGTCCATGGCCCGGTCGACCCCGGGCGAGGACAGTTTCGCCTTGGCGTCGATGACCCGGGGCCCGGGGGCCAGGAGCCGGAGCAGGCTGACGGGGTAGCACCCCATGTCCATGATCGCCCCGCCCGCCAGGGCCAGCTGGTAGCGGATGTCGCCCTTCTTCCAGAGCGGCGCGGAGAAGGCGACGTCGATGTTGGAGACCGGACCGAGCTCGCCCGAGCTGATGATCTCGATCAGACGCCGAGTGAGCGGGTGATACTGGTAATGGAAGGCCTCCATCACCACCAGGCCCGGGTGGGCGCCGGCCACCTCGGCCACGGACCGGGCCTCGTCGGCGTTGGCCGTGAAGGGTTTCTCACAGAGGACGTGCTTGCCCGCCTTGAGGGCGGCGATGGTCCAGTAGCCGTGCAGGCCGTTGGGCAGCGGGTTGTAGACGGCGTCGATGTCCGGGTCGTTGATCAGCTCCTCGTAGCCGGCGATGACCCGGTCCACGCGGTGCTTGCGCGCGAAGGCCACGGCGCGCTCGCGGTCGCGTGCGGCCACGGCGACCACCGTCGCCACCTTGGTGCGCCGGCTCGGCTTGACGACTGCGGTCGGGGCGATGCGGGCCGCCCCGAGGATGCCGATCCTCAACACGTAGCGGTCACCCGGTACTCGGTGCCATGGCCCGGGACCAGGCGACGGGTCGTGCGGGGACACCCGAGCGCAACCGGGGATGATCCGTTTGTGCAGGGTGCCGGCAGCAACTTGCGGCAGAGCATGGGCACGGACGCTAACGCACCTGGCGGACGACCCACGCTTGACCATCGCAAAGGGTCGGACGGCATCGTGTCTTCGCGGTCCTCTCCGTCGTCGCGTTCCATACCGGTCTCGATTCGGTAGCCGGCAGCTTCTCCGGCGTCGACGCCTTCTTCGTGCTGCCGCGCTTCTCATCACACCACGGTTGGTCGAGGCGTGGGGTGGCACCGGCACCGTCCCATTGCCGCGGTCCCCTCCGGCGTGGTACGCAAAGCTTCCATGGCGCACGCCGAACCTGACTCGGGCCGGACCGGCGGTGGGGATCCTGTGGTGCGCCGCGCCGTGGCGGCGGACATCGACGCCATGGCGGGCCAGCTGGCCAAGACGTTCTGGGACGACCCGGTGACCGGCCACCTGATGCGTAACCCGACCCGGCGTGAGGCTGGGCTGCGGGCCTACTTCCGCACCCAGATGAAGGCGGACTACATGTCGTTCGGGGGCTGCTACACCACCGAGGGGTACACGGGCTCGGCCATCTGGGCCCCGGCCGGCAAGCCGTTGTTGACCGGGGCGACCGGCCTGCTCACCATGCTGCCGGTGCTGCCCTACGTGGCGCGCAACCTGGGCACGACCGTGCGCCTGCTCGCGCTCATGGAGGGCAAGCACCCGCACGAACCCCACTGGTACCTGGCCTCGCTCGGCACTGCGGTGGACCGACAGGGACAAGGGGTGGGCTCGGCGCTGATGCGCCCGGTTCTCGACCACTGCGACGCCGAAGGCTTGCCGGCGTACCTGGAGTCGTCCAAGGAGCGCAACGTGCCCTTCTACCGGCGCCACGGGTTCGAGGTGGTCGAAGAGGTGGCGCTGCCGGGACACGGCCCGTGCATCTGGACCATGTGGCGCGAGCCCCGGGAGGTGGCCGCGGCGGCCTGAGCATTTCGGGGACATCCCCCGGAGGCGGGGATGTCGGTCGACGGTCAGGCCGGGTGGATGCCCCCGGGCATGGAGAGGGCGTCGTGCACCACGACGTCGAGCACGTCGATGACCGCCCGGGCTGGGGCCGAGAGCAGGCCTCGACGGCGCTGGGCCACACCCACCCGACGGCGGGGGAGGCCCTCCACGCTGACGACGGCGAAGCTGTCGCGCAGGTGGCCGGGCACTGCGGTGGCCGGGATGATGGCCGGGCCGTACCCGTCGAAGGCCAGCGAGGCGATGAGGCGCACTCCATCGAGCTCCATGGCCGGTCGCAGCTCGACCCGGGCCGGCACGACGGCGGCGTCGATCTCGGCTCGCAGCGCGGTGCCCGGAGCCGGAAGCAGCAGCTCCAATTCGGAGAGGCGCTCGAGGGGCAGCGACCTCTCGCCGGCCATGGGGTGGGTGCGCGGCAGGAGGAGGACGAGATCCTCGTCGAAGAGGTGGGCGGCCAGGATCTCGTCGCCGCTGAGGGGAAACGTCACCACGGCCAGGTCGAGCTGGCCCGAAGCCAGCTGTTGCTCCAGCGGGGCGCTGGCCCCGTCGGCCACGTTGAGGTGGATGTGCGGATGGCGCACCCGCAACAGATCGAAGAGCTGGGGCACGAGCCAGCGGCCGGTGGTGCCGATCATGCCGAGGCGGACGGTGCCGACGACCTCTTTCCGCAGGGCGGTGACGTCGGAGACCATGGCCTCGAGCTCGTAGGTGACCCGTCGGGCCCGCTCGACGACGACCTCACCTTCCTCGGTGAGCCGGCCCGAGGCCCGGTCCACCAGCTGCACATCGAGCTCGCGCTCGAGGCGCGCCACGTGCGCCGACACGTTGGACTGGACGGTTCCGATGGTGGCGGCCGCGGCCGAGAAGCTGCCGGTGTCTGCGATGCCCAACAAGGCTTGCAGGTGTTTCAGCTCCACCTGGGTTCTCCCGTCGGACGTGCTCGCGCCGGTTGCATTACCCATCACTATAACTGATACTAACTATCTGCCCAAACGGATTGACAGATTCAACGGCCGGCGCAAGAATGTCTTCAGACCACAGGGAACCGGAAGCCCCCGCTCCGAGCCTGGTGAGTCCTGAGAAGGGATCGCCCACCCCCCCGGCGATCCCTTCTCCTAATTTACGCCCCCGGTGGGCTGGGCTTTCTCAGACCCTGCTCGGCGGCCTAACTGCTTTAGGCTCTGGACCGTGGCAACGAGCGCCGTCTTCATCGACCTCGACCGCACACTGCTCTGCCAGGCGTCCGGACAGGTCCTGAGCCGGGCCATGGTGGAGGAGGGGGTGCTGCCGGCGGGGCGGTCGCTGCCCGGGGACCGGCTCCTCTACGCCGTCAACGACCGTCTGGGCGAGAACCTGTTCTCCATGGGCCTGGTGCGGGCCGCCGCCGCCGTGGCCCGCGGCTGGCGCCAGGACCAGGTGCAGGCGGCCGGCCGCCGGGCCGTGGCCGGACTGAGCGAGCTGGTCGCCCCCTTCGCCCCCCAGCACCTGAGCGCCTTCCGGGCCGAGGGCCACCAGTTGGTCCTCTCGACGACGACGCCCGCCGACATGATCGCCCCCTTCGCCGAGGCCCTCGGCTTCGACGACCTCATCGCCACGACCTACGAGGTCCGGGACGGCCGCTACACCGGGCGTCTCTACGAGGGCTTCGTCTGGGGCACGGGCAAGCTGCGGGCGGTTCGGGAGTGGGCCCGGGACCATCGGGTCGAGCTCTCCGACTGTCACGCGTGCAGCGACAGCATCTTCGACGTCCCGCTTCTCTCGAGCGTGGGCACTCCCCACGCCGTCAATCCCGACCCCTCGCTCACCCTGTTGGCGACGGCGCGGCGCTGGCCGGTCGAGCACTGGGACCGCCCGCCGGGCGTGCCCAGCTTCTTGGGTCTCGAGCCGTATCACGTGTTGCGGCCGTTCGTGCGCTCCTTGTCGTTCCCCTACGCCCGCTTCGACATCCGGGGCGTCGAGCACGTGCCGTCCCGCGGCCCCGTCCTCCTGGCCTCGAACCATCGCAGCTACTTCGACGTCGCCACGCTCGCCCTCGTAGCCCGCGAGATCGGGCGGCCCGTGCGCTTCCTCGGGAAGAAGGAGATCTTCGACGCGCCGGTCGTCGGCCAGATCGCCCGGGCCATCGGCGGCATTCCCGTCGACCGGGGAAGCGGATCGGATCAACCGCTGCGCGCCGCCGAGTCGGCGCTCAAGGCGGGCGAGGTGGTCATCGTGCTGCCCCAGGGCACGATCCCGCGGGGCTACGACTTCTTCGATCCGGTGCTGCACGGGAAGACGGGCACGGCGCGCCTGGCCGCGTCGACCGGGGCCACCGTCGTGCCGGTGGGGCTGTGGGGGACCGAGAAGGTGTGGCCGCGCTCGGCGCGTCTGCCCGACTTCACCCTGGTGCGCAAGCCGCCCAAGGTCAGCGTGCGGGTGGGTGCGCCGCTCTCGCTCTCCTTCGCCGATGCCAAGGGCGACACCACCACGATCATGAAGGCGATCAGCGCGCTGCTGCCGACGGAGTCGCGGGTGCGTCACGAGCCGACCCCCGAGGAACTGGCCCGCACCAAGCCCCCTCGATGAGAGCGCGGCTGGCCAGTGCCACCACGCGGGCGGTGAACGCCGCCTCGCGCCGGCTCGGGAGGGGTCAGGGGACGGTCGCCGGCGGCCGGGCCGGGCTGCGGCTCGACCCGACGCTGCTCGAACACCTCAGCGCGGGGCGTCAGGTGGCGCTCGTCACGGGGACGAACGGGAAGACCACCACGACACGCCTGCTCACGGTGGCGCTCGGCGCCCTGGGCGAGGAGGTCGTGAGCAACGAGACCGGATCCAACATGCCGCCGGGACACGTGGCCGCGCTGGCCGGGACGGACGCGCCGCGGGTCGTGCTCGAGGTGGACGAGTCCTATCTGCCGCGGGTACTGACGGCCACCAGGGCCGCCGCCGTCGTCCTGCTCAACCTGTCGCGGGACCAGCTCGACCGCACCAACGAGGTGCGCATGATCGCGGCCCGCTGGCGAGCCGCCCTGGCCGCCGCGCCGCGCACCCACGTCGTGGCCAACGCCGACGACCCGCTGGTGGCCTGGGCGGCGGGCGCCGCTCGCGACGTGCATTGGGTGGGTGCCGGGATGCGCTGGCAACTCGATGCCGTCGGCTGCCCGTCGTGCGAGGGCCGCATCCGCTACGGCGAAGGCACGTGGGCCTGCACGGAGTGCGACTTCGCCCGCCCCGAGCCGAAGGTCTCGCTGGCGACGGCGCCCGACGGTTCGACACTGGCGGTGTGGTCCGACGGGCGGGCGTTGCCCCTCCACCTCTCCCTGCCCGGCCGCTTCAACCAGGCCAACGCGCTGATGGCGACGGTGGCCGCGGAGGCGTGCGGGGTCGACCCACTGGCCGCGCTCGAGGCCATCGGGACGGTGGAGCAAGTTGCCGGCCGCTTCACCGTGCGTACGTTCGGTGACGTGCGGGCCCGGCTGATGCTGGCCAAGAACCCGGCCGGCTGGGACGAGCTGCTCGACTTGGTGGTGCAGGACGACGCGCCGTTGGTCGTGAGCATCAACGCACGGGTGGCAGACGGTGCGGACCCGAGCTGGCTCTGGGACGTCCCCTACGAGCGCCTGGCCGGTCGCCGGGTCGTGGCCACGGGCGATCGTTACCGGGATCTCTCGGTGCGCCTGCAGTACGCCGGGGTGGACCATGAGACCGAGGCCGACCCGGTGGCGGCGGTGGCGGTGGCGGTGGGCGACGGTGGCAGTGGCGACGGTGGCAGTCGCCACGGCGACGGCGTCGTCGACGGCGTGGTCGACGTCATCGGGAACTACACCGCCTTCTACGACCTGCTCGGGGCACCGGCGTGAGCGGCCGGACCGGCCCGCTCCGCGTGGCCGTTGTCTACCCCGATCTCCTGGGCACCTACGGCGACGGGGGCAATGGGCTCATCGTGGCCCGGCGGGCCGAATGGCGCGGCCTGGAGGTCGAGCTCCTCCAGGCGGCCTCCGACGCCGCACTGCCCGGGGCGGACATCTACTGCCTGGGCGGTGGCGAGGACGGTCCCCAGGTGCGGGCCGCACGCACCTTGCTCGACGACGGTGGGCTGGTCCGACGGGTGGCCGAGGGCGCCGTGGTCCTGGCCGTGTGCGCCGGCTTCCAGGTGGCCGGCCGGAGCTTTCCCGGCGCGGAAGGCGAACCCCACGAGGGGCTGGGGCTTCTGCCGATGACCACGGCCAAGGTGGCGTTGCCCCGGGCCGTCGGCGAGGTGACGGCCGAACCCGACGAGACCCTGGGCCTGCCTGTGCTGACCGGCTTCGAGAACCATGGCGGCCGCACCACCCTGGACGAGGGGGCCACGCCGTTGGCCCGGGTCAGCGTGGGCGTGGGCAACGGCGACGGCAGCGAGGGGGCGCTGGCGGGCCGGGTGGTCGGGACGTACCTGCACGGGCCGGTGCTGGCGCGCAATCCTGCGCTGGGCGACCTCCTCCTCTCGTGGGCTCTGGACGGTGCAACGCTCGAACCGCTCGACGACGGGGCGGCCGAGAGCCTGCGGACCGAGCGGCTCGAGGCGACGCGCCCCCGGCGTTTCCGGCGTCGCCGGGCTGCCTGACTCAGTTGGCCGCCCGCGCACACGATCTCGTTTTCCGGCCCGTTCTCATCGGCGCTGACGGATCGAGAGGTGTCAGCCGCCCCCTGTTGGCCACGTTGCGTCAGGCGGGCGGCCCGTGTGCGAGATCTCTTGAGCCAATGGCTAGTGGCGCTTCCGCCGGTCATGTTGTGATTGGGCCCGCTGCGCCTTTCGATTGCGACGACTTGCATCACTTCGCGGCGTGTGCACTTCGCTCGCTGCGAGGTTCCTTTTTCGACGGCTCATCGTCGTCAAACCGCCCACGACGAGGACAACGGCGAGGAGACTGAAGATCAAGACGTAGAACATGGCCCATTAGACCATGGACAGCCGAACGCCAGTGCTCACAACGGCGTGAGGACGGTCGCCCTTTCGTCCCGGGCGACCTGGGCACCCTCGGGGACCATTGGCGCCGAGCTGAATGCCTCCTTGCGGAGGACCACTCTGACGCCGTGGCAGCGTGATTTGCTTCAGTGTGGAAACGCGGTTCTCCACCTCCCATCGATCCGCGCCAGGCGGTCTCCAAGCCGGGATCGCGGGTCGAACGACGGGCTCGACGACGAGCGGATACGAGCCATGGTGCTCACCGTCGCCTCGGATGCACTACGGGTGTCGCCTCTCCGACAGACGGATCCGTTCTGGGAGCGCATCATGACCTTGAACCCGTTGGACACGGGGGCGAGGAACGCACCAGGAGGAGTCATGTTCGAATCCGCATATGTTTCGAAGCGCTTCGACTATCACCCGGGCAACTTGGCCGAGGTCGCCGCCGAATGGCATCGCGGTCTGCTCCCAGTCCCATGGGTTCCTCGGACGGTTCGCGTGAGCCACGGTCTTTGGCTCGCCTCGGATGCGGTTGTCGGCAGCCCAGAGTGGAGTCTGGTGTACGAGGTACGTGGCGTCGTGTGGGTGGGGGCTCGCCCCATTCCTCTGAGCCTCGAATTCAGCAAGTGGTCCGGGACAAAGTCTGAAGTCGGAGTGTGCCCGCGTTGCCTCTCGTGGCCCGTCGGTACGGACCGGTACATGCGCCGTGTCCAGACGGCCCTCGAGGTCGTCACTCAGGCTCTGAGCTCTTCGGCGCGCCAAGTCAACATGCCGAGCGACCTCACGGCGGCCGGGGAGTTGGGCGTCGCCGCCTTGGAGTCCCGCGTTCCAACCCCCGAGCGGTCGGTCGTGGATGTTGGCACATCGGCTGGGGTGGGAGCCGGCCGCGAGTCGGCAATCCCTCGGCGTCGTGTTCCTGTGCCCGCACGTGGGTGATCGGCAAGCTCGACGTGTGAACCCGACTCGACGGGACGGGTCACGTGCCGCGTTCTTCACGCTTCGGGCAGCACCGCAACACCGCGGCACCACAGCACCTCGACACTCGGTCCGGCCACTGAGCTTCGCGTCGGTGCGCAGTTCGGAGCGCCTGCTTCGCTGAGCCCGTAGCGCATCCCGATCGGACGAACCAGCTGAATCGCCCGGGATCGATTGACGTCTGCGCTACGGTTCGTGACCACCGGGCCGATCGTGAACGCAACAACCAGCGGAGGTGACGAGTGAAGGTCACACGGTTTCACCACGTGTCGGTGAATTGCAACGATGCCGCGCTGGCCGACATGGTGTCGTTCTACGGGGGCCTGTTCGGGCTGGACTCGAAGGAACGCCCCGAGATCCCAGGCATCCCCGGCCACTGGTTCGACGTTTCCGACCAAGAGCTTCACGTCGTCGGTGCTCCACCCCGGGGGACAGTCATCGACTCGACCGGGAACCACTTCTGCATCGCCGTGGCGGACCTCGACAAGGCCATCGCCGAGCTCGAAGACCGGGAGATCCCCTATGAGCGGGCCGTCCAAGGCCAGGGCACGGTTCAGATTTGGATCAACGATCCGGCCGGGAACACGATCGAACTGCAGCAGGACTGAGCAGGCGCCGGCGCACCTCGATCAGTCGGGCCACTCCCGCTCGCGTGCGGGCGGGGCGTCAAGGGCCCAGGCCCGCCGCCAGGCTGCGGCCTCGGGACCCCGGTGGGCGCTGGCCGCGCCTTCCATCGGCGCGGCGGGGCTGACGGAGCGTCGGGCTTGCCACCAGTCGGTCTGCACCTCGCGGGCCAAGGTGGCCACCGCCGCCTCCACCCGGTCCGAGAACCGGTGCGCGTTCTCGCCCTCGTCCGGGCTCATGGGGGCGCCGAAGAGAACGGCGATGGGCGAGCGGCGCAGCCGGCCCCCCTGGCGCGCCTCGGAGCCCGAGCCTCCCGGGGGTAGCCCCACGTCGTCGGGCTTCTTCGCCAGGACATGGCGGGTGCCGTGCAGGTAGACCGGGATGACCGGGCGCCCGGTGCGTCGGGCCAGGTAGGCGGCACCGCCCCGGAAGGGTTGGGTCCAACCGTCGGGCGACCGGCCGCCCTCGGGAAAGATGACCAGGTTCCAGCCGTCCTCGAGCAACTCGGCCGCGGTGTCGGCCGACTTGCGGTTGACCCGGCTGCGCTGAATCGGAATGGCGGCCAGCGAGAACGACCACAGCACCGACTTCCAGGTGCGGTCGAAGAAGTAGTCGGAGGCGGCCGCCACCACGGTGCGGTGCCGGAACTCCACGGGCAGCGTGGTCAGGAGCAGGGGCGTGTCGATGTGGCTGGCGTGGTTGGCGGCGAAGATGACCGGCCCGTCGATGTGCCCGAGGTGTTCGAGCCCGCGTACCGTGGCCGGGGCCAGCAGACGAGCCGCCGGCCGGGCCACGTGATCCATGACCACGGCCCGGGCCAGGCGCACCGGGTAGCGGCGCGACCACTCGTGGTCGTAGTCGAGCCCCACCTTGCGTTCGGGGTCGGGCCGATCGAGCGAGGTCGGCCACGACGGTGTCGCGAAGGGGAAGCGGGTCGTGCGCACCTTGCCCTTCAGGGCGGAGAGCGCCATCAGTGCACGTCCGACATGAAGATGGGCGGGTTGTGCATGTGGGTCAGGGTCGGGGAGGGCCCGACCACGTCCGCCGCCATCTCGAGCGCGTCGTCGAGCGAGCTGGCCGGCGAGAAGCCGAGCCGGCGCACCGCCTTGGGATCGCCGCCCACCACGATCACCCGGCCCAGGTGCTCGAGGGCGTGCGCGCACCAGTACCACATGTAGAAAGGGTGGACGCCGTGGTAGGCGTGACCCGTCCGGTAGAGGTGGATGTACCAGGGGTCGGTGGCGAAGGACTCCTCGAACTCTTTGTGCATCTCGGTCGGGTCCTTCGTCTGGGTCAGCACCTGCTCGTAGAAGTCGATGTAGCTCGGATGGTGACCCGGGTGGAACTCGGGCCGGGTCGGGTGGCGCATGATGAGCACGCCGCCCTCTCGCACCAGGGGCCGGCCCCGATACATGTTGAAGAAGTACCCGAGCCCGAGACAGGCCACCAGGATCGGGTTCATGATGGAGTTCACGTTGTAGGGACAGATGTAGGGCAGGCCCATGGTCAAGATGTCGGTCTGCCCCTCCACGTCGACGCCCTGCTGCTCCCACACGTGCTGGGTGGTCAGCGCGTGCACCGCCTCCACCTCGCCCGCCTGCACCGACGTCAGGGCGTGCGGGGAACGGATGTTGTGGAAGATCTGGCGGCTCAGCCGCGGCGGGACCTTCGAGAGGGCAGCCGACGTCGTGGCGTAGGTGGCCCGGTCACGCAACGTCCACTCCCACTCTCGCTTCTGGAGGAACGTGAAGTTGGGGGGGAACGTGTCGTTGTTGAGCGTCGTCTCGATCTGGAAGACCCTCACGCCCGCCTCGGCAATGAGCCGGCCCATGCGCCAGTTCGACGTGTGCAGCTCGGACGCCGGCTGGTCCATGAAGGACTTGGAGTGCGCCATGGTGTGCGGGTTGTGATGGTGGCGCAGGCTGCGGTAGCTGGCCAGCCCGGTGGCCACGCTCTTGTGGCCGCCGTCCATGGAGACGAGGTTGATGTTCACGTAGATCAGGAGGTCCGAGGTGGCGGCCCGCTTGTTGATCTCGACGTCCTCACCCTGGTCGGTCTGGCCCAGGTGGATGAGGTTGTCGGGATCCTCGGCGTCGTGCTGGGTGAGCAGGCCGTGCGGGGCGAAGGCGTCGTAGACCCGGTCGCCCAGGGCGTGGCGCAGCTCTGCCTCGGTCATGCGGCGGTGCAGGGCCAGCGCGGCCACCAGCACGACGTCGTCCACCCCCGCCTCGGCCGCCATGTCCAGCACGGTCTCGATCACCATCTGGCGCACGTCGGGCGCCTCCATCTGCGGCAGGGGCAGGGAGACGTCGTCAAAGCAGATGGTCAGCTTCATGCCGGACGAAAGCAGCGCCGGCAACGGGTCGCGGTCACCCACCGGGTGCGCCAGCGCGTGGCGGATGGCCTGGTACGGATCGTCGATCGCCTTGATCGGCTCGGGCGCGTAGACCACCCGGCTCCCCTCGGGCAGGGTCTCGAGGGTGAAACCCTCGCCGTTCCAGAACAGCGTCGGTGGGGTCGACTTGTCTACCTCGAGCACGAAGCCGGGTCGGCGGCTCATCGGGCGTGTCCTTTCCGTACATCGAATGCGATCTTCACCGCGCCCCGCCGTCCCGCCGCACCGGCGTGGACCACGGCCTCCTCGAAGCGGGTGAGCGGGTAGGTGGCCGACACCAGGCGGCCGGTGCGCTGGGCCGCCGCCAGCTCGAGGGCGAGCGCGAAGGTCGGCGTCGTGCTGGCCTGGCCCGGCTCACCGCGCTCGGTGCCGTAGGCGTAGGCGCCGGCCAGGCGAATCTCCCGGTGCCAGAGGGGCGCCAGGTCGATATGGACCTTCCCGGGCATCCCGACCAGGGAGACGGTGCCGCGCGGGCGCACCATGGCGAGCGACTGGGCAATCGACTCGGCGCTGCCCACGCAGTCGAGCACCACGTCCGCGCCGCCCGAGAGCGTGGCCGTCGTCCCGGACGGCCCGCCGAAGGACATCGAGCGAGCGTGGCGACGGACGGCCCGGGGCAGTTGGTCGGCCGGGAGTACCTCGGTGCCGCCGAACTCGCGGGCCAACCGTTGCTGGTGCGCGTAGCGGGCGCCGACCAGCACGACGGACGGCGTGGCGCAGCGACCCGTCGTCGAGAGGTACGAGAGGGCGGCGGTCACCAGCAGACCGAGCGTCCCCGCCCCGAGCACGGCCACCACGTCGCCCGCGGCGATGGGCGCGCCCAGCACGGCGTGCACGGCGCAGGCCACCGGTTCCACCGTGACCGCGTCCGCGTCACCGAGCGCATCGGGCACCGCGTAGAGCTGACTCTGGTGGGCCACCAGGCCGGCGCTGGACCAGCCGCCGCCGGTGTCGGCGCAGAAGCCGGTCTGTAAGCCGGGGCGGATGTGGCCGAAAGCGATAGAGCCGCAGTTCCCCACCTGCCCGGCCTGGCACGCCGGGCACGGCGGCTCGATACCCCGGGCCGCGCAGCCCAGCACGGGCTGGAGCACGACCCGGCTGCCCGCGGCCAGTGCGGCGCCGTCGGCCGCCACGGTGTCCTCCGACACGGTCCCCACGACCTCGTGTCCGGGCACGAAGGGGAAGGACACGATGTCCTCGAAGTAGCGCGAGCTGCGCCCGTCGAGGGTGGCCAGGTCGGAGCCGCAGATGCCCGAGAGCACGGGGTCCACGTGGACCCACCCCGGTCCCGGCGCGTCGGGTGCGTCCCGATCGACCAGGCGCAGCGGCCCGACCCCGGCGCCGCGTCCCGACCCGAGCGACGACACGACACGTGCCGCGGCAAAGCGGGGGAGCGAGCGCTCGAAGAGCAGCGTGCTCACCGCCCGATCACCGCCTTGGGCGAGCGCACGTCGAACGGGCCGAGAGGGAGCGGCCGGTGCGAGCCGCCTTCGGCCTTGGCCCAGTGCTCGACGTGCCAGCCCCGGCGCCGGGCGATGGTGGCGAGGCGGGACTCGGGATTGACCGCGACGGGGAACCCGACCGCCTCGAGCATGGCCAGGTCGCTGGCCGAGTCGGCGTACGCCACCGACTGCTCGAGCGAGAGCCCGTGCTCGTCGGCGTACTCGGAGAGCACGATGGCCCGGGCCTCGCCGATGGGCGGCAGGGTGCTCAGCTGGCCCGTCAGGCGCCCGTCGCGCACGGACATGACCGCGCAGACGATGTCGTCGAAGAGCGGGCGGATCGGCTCGATCACGAAGTCCAGCGCCCCCGTGATCAGGAGGGTCCGATGGCCGAGCGCCCGATGGGCCCGCACCCGGGCGAAGCCCTCGGGGAACGACCGGGTGAGCAGCTGGCGGTGGAAGAGCTCCCACGAGTCCTGGCGCAGCTGGGACAGCGGTGCGTCCTCGAAGCGACGGTAGAAAGCGCTGAGGAAATCGCCCCGGTCACGCCGGTCCAGCGCCAGCAGCCCCGGACCCTGGCGCACCAGGTCGGCCACGAAACGGGCGCGCCGGGCCGGCGGCAGGTGGCGGCTGGCCAGCCAGGCGTAGGTGTCGACGACGTTGGAGGACATGAGCGTGTGCTCGAGGTCGAACACGGCCAGGTGGCGCTCGGGCGAGAGGATCGCCTTGCGCTGGCGCTCGGGACGCTTGTCGACGACCGAGCGGCCCGGCGTCGTGCGCACGCGGGTGTGCTCGAGCACCGACGGCAGGTGGATGTCGAGCACGTAGCGGTCCCAGTCGATGGCGGCCGGGTCGAACCCGAAGGACGCATGATCGTCACTGTCGCAGCCGGCCCACAACTCGAGCAGGTTGTCGACCCGGTAGCGCGCGTCCGTCTCGGTGTAGGCGCCGTAGAGCTCGACGTAGCCCAGGGCGCGCTTGGCCATGGCGTGGCGGTCTTCGATGCGGGCGGCCAGCTGCGCCTGCCTGCCTCGGATCGGCAAGGCAGTGAGCAGTTTTTCGGCGAACGTCATGACGGCGTCGGCCCGCTTGAGCTGTCGCTGCACCCGGCCGCGTCCGGGGAAGGACCACTCGGGGACGTTGATGGGCTGGCCGCGCTCGTCGTAGAGCGGGTGCCGCTGGAAGAAGCCCGTCGACAGCTCGACCAGGCGCCCGTAGCGCAGCGGGTTCCGCACGCCCGAGGCCACGTGGTACACCTTCGGCCGCCCCGACTTCGGGTCCCCGAGCCGCCACGGCCAGGATGGCGGCCACCACGAGGTCGACCGGGATGACGTCGACGATCCCTTCGGGTACGCCGGGGAACTCGCGCAGCAGGCCGCGGGCGTACGAGATGATGATCGGCTCGGCCATGCGGAAGCCGCGTATCCAACCCGGGCGGGGCTCGGACAACGCTGACTCGATGATCGAAGGGCGTACGAAGGTGATGGGCACCTTGCCTTCCCACTGCTCCACCAAGGCCCGCTCGCCCAGTGCCTTGGTGAATGGGTAGGCATCGGGCCAACCGAGCGAGAGCGCCCGCGCCGTGCCGGCCTTGACCAGCTCTCCGCTGACCCACTCCTCGCGCACCTTCTCGGAGCGGGCGGCGATCAGGTGGTCGCCGGCGGCTCCGATCTCGCTGCGCGCTTGTTTCGTGCACGCACGCAGCCGTTCGGGTTTGCGCGACTCGGCCTGCAGGTCGTCGCGCAGGCGGCGGGCGGCGGTCACCTCGTCCTGCCAGGCCACGTCGAGCGTGTAGCGGTTCTCGCTGAGGAGCTCCTCTTTGGCTTCACCCTGGTGGGTGCTGGCCACGTACGCGGTGGAGACGGCCACGAGGTGACCGGCCGAGCCGACCTCGGACATGGCCGAGGCGACGCGTGAGGGGCCGAGCATGTTGATCTCGACCGCCTGCGTCAAGGGCGCGTCGAAGGAGACGGTGGCGGCAGAGTGGATGACCACGTCGGCTCGGCGCAGGGCCTCCCGGCCGTCGTCGTCGAGCCCGAGTCCGTCGCGGCCGACGTCGCCCGGCACCGCCCGCACCCGTCGCTCGACCTCGGCGGGAAAGTCGTCACCGAGTTCACCACGGAGGCGGTCGAAGCAATCGTTCTTGATGACCTCCCGGGCCAGCCGGGCTGCGGCGTCCGCCCGCCGACCGGGCCGGATGAGCACGGTGATCTCGGCCTCGGGGAGGCAACGCAGGATCCGCTCGACCAGGGCGGTCCCGAGGAAGCCGGTGGCCCCGGTGACGAAGAATCGCTTCCCACGGAGATCCCGCTCGATGGGCATCAGAAATGTCTACCACCGGCGACCCGATTCTGTCTACCATTTGGTAAGTGCCCAGCTCGACGACCAAGGAGCGCATCCTCGACGCCGCCCTGAGCTCCTTCGCGGGGCGCGGCTACGAGGCCACCTCCCTCGACGCCGTGGCCCAAATGCTCGAGCTCACCAAGCAGTCGATCCTGTACTGGTTTCCCTCCAAAGACGTGCTCTTGGAGGCCGTGATCGCGCGGAGCGCCGCCGACCTGTCGACTGCGCTCGAGTCCGCCCTGCGGGAGGCGGGGGAAGGCTGGGATCGGGTGGAGGCAGTGGTGCGTTCGGTCTTCCGCCTCGCCGCCCGCCAGCCCGAACTCCTCGGTCTGCTGCGCGAAGTGGGACGGCTCGGCCCCCCGGCGGCGACCCAGATGACGTTGGCCCTCGAGCCGCTGGTCGAGCGCGCTTCGTCATTCCTCGAGTCCGAGATGGATGCCGGTGCCATGCGGCGCCACGACCCGCGACTGCTCCTCTTGGCCATCTATTCGACCGTGATCGGCATGGTGACCGAGGTCGAGGTGCTGCGGGCGCTCGGGGAAGAGCCGACCGCCCGCTCGCTGGTACGCCGTCGGGCCGACGTGCTCCGGCTCCTGCGTTCCGCTTTGGTGGTCGAACCGGGCGCCTGACCTGCCGGCCGGCGGGCGCCGGGCCCTGGGCCTGGGCTCTGGGCGCCGGGCGCCGGGCCCTGGGCGCGCACCGCATGGTCAGGCCGGCCCTCATGGTCACCCGACCCGTCGTCGCGGCGTCGCGGCTACTCGGTGGGCTTGGGGATCTTCTTCCGGGGTGGCGCCTTCGGCGTGTAGCGCTTGTTTGCGGTCGGAGGCCTGCGGTCACCGGAACTCGAGGTTGTCTTGGTCGCCCGGGCGGGTTCCTTGCTGCGGCGACTTCCGCGTTCGCGGCGCTCGGAGCGCGACGAGGCGGCTTCTCGCGCCACGACCTTGGCGCTGGTGGAGCCGTACTTGTTCAGGCGCCAGGCCCGCAACATGAGCCAGCCGCCGAGGAGGATGAAGGCGAACCCGATGATCCCGATGAAGAGGGTGAAGCCAAAGCCGATCAGGAAGAGGGAGAAGGTGACGAGCGTCCGTTTCCCCTTCCAGAGGGCGACGAACCCGATGATGCAGAACACGAGGATGGCCGCCATCAGGAGCCAGGCGTCCGGAGCCACCCCAATGGAGCTCTTGCCGTGCTTGTCGACGCGGTTCTGAGAGATGACCCAGAGCGGGATACCGATCCCGGCCAGGGTCGCCAGGATCAGGCCGAACAGGGCGAGCTTGTGCTCGGTTCGGTCCAGGCTGGCCATGGCGGCCTTGCGGTCCTCGGGCGGGATCACCTGTTGGGGGTCCCGGTCTTCGAGACCCGCTCCGCCGAAGAGGGCGGACAGACGACCGGTCCAGCTCTGAGGACCGCCGTCGGGGTCGCCGGGAAGCAATGTCACCCGACTCAGGGTACCGGCGCCCCCGGGCCGCCCCAAATCGCCCAGGGCACGGTCGGAACCCTGCCGGTCGGCACGGGAAGACGTATGGAAGACGGGACTTCGGAGCTTGAAAGGGCCCTTTTGGGCTTTGAACGTGCCTTCACATTTGCTGACTCCTCTTGTGCCAACGGCGAAAGCAAAGTGGCCGCGGGTGGCGGGAACAGGGGTGTGACACTCGCCACATCCGCCGGGCGATCGTCGCATCAAGCAAATGAAAACGACTAAATCGCAAGGGGGAGAACGTGCTCATGAATCAGCGGATGTTGGCCGCGGGCCTCTTGGCTCTTTCGGCATTCTCGGACCGTCTGCACGACCGGCCGCTGCCGGAGGTCAACTCGAAGAAAGGCCGACGTGTTGAAGTTCGAGCCCGGCACCCACAACCCCACGCAGGGTCAGGGCAGGATGTCCAAGACCCCGAACTACCCACGTCGGCATCCCAAGTCAGCATCCCAAACAGTCGGGCGCGGACCAGATCTGTCAATTTTCGCCGGGTTCCCACTCTTTGTGAGCGATGCCGGTCTCCCGCTCTTTACGAGCGATGCGGGTTCCACGACTGACGTCTGCGCTGACGTTGGAACGAGAAGGCATTCAGTCGATGGCACGAGTACGAAGCTGAGGATCCACATTGCGGCGAAGGAGTGCGAGAATCAGCGCACAGCCCACTCCCTCTTTTGGGCGGTGTATCGAGAGCTCTTCCTCGGCACCCGGCTTGGCAGGGTCTTTTGGGCGTCATGACCGTCGCCCTCTTCTAGGATGCCGAGCCCGCGCCGAGGTCGTCAGCCCGGGCCTTTGTCCAACCCATCGAGTGGACGGACGGGAGGGGAAATCGCCACGTCGGAAGCTCTGGGGAAGCTCTGGCCGGAAATTCGGGTCGATCCCAGTGGATCGACTCCATGCCCCCAACGTTCGACGAGGCTCCGCACGATGCCTCACGAGTTGGATTCCGGATACAGTTACGAGTTCGCATGACCTGGAGGTTTTCCTCTAAGGGGCGCTTAGCTCAGCTGGTTAGAGCGCAGCCTTCACACGGCTGAGGTCGTGGGTTCGAGTCCCGCAGCGCCCACTGTTTTCGTCCTGGTCAGCGGCTTGCGAGTCCTGAGGGGAGTCATTCGAGTCGTCCGGCGTGCGCGCTAGGTGCGCGAACGAAATCGTTTTTCCTCGCGCACGGGCCGAGTCGTGGGTGTCGTCTGACCTCAGCCGTGGCCGGTGCGCCTTCAGCCAGGGCGTCGATTGCGTCGTTCAGACGCTGTTCGGACCCCGGCAAGAGGTGGCGGTAGCGGTCGAGCGTGAAGCTCACCGACGTGTGCCCGGCCCGTGCCGCCACTTCCTTCGGAATCGCCCCTGCGGCCATCCACAGAGCGACTGCCGTGTGTCGCAGATCGTGCGGGCGCAGGTGCTCGAGTCCGGCCTTGCACACGGCTGGCGCCCAGAAGCGCCAGCGCCACACATTGAGTTGGACGGGGCCGCCCTCCGGGGCAGTGAACACGAGGTCGTCGGGCTGTCGCCCAAAAGTCCGCAGATGCTCGGCCAACGGATCGGCCACCACGCGGGGGAGCGGGACGTTTCTTCGGCCGGCCCTGGTCTTGGGGGGTCCGTAGTACGGATGGCCACCAACGTCGACGACCGTCTCGGCGATGGCCACCGTTCGCCGCAGAGGATCCACTCGTTTGGCCCGCAGCCCAAAGAGTTCGCCTGCGCGCAACCCGCCGTAGGCGGCGAGGAGGACGGCCGCTCGGTAGCGCGGGTCCATTGCCTCGGCCAACGTCATGACCTCCCTCGGATTGAGGAAGCGCATCTCAATTCGCACGGGGCGTCGTCCCGAACATCAACCACGCCTTCGACATATGCCGCGCATTGAGCAGGCCCCTTGGCGGAACCGTTGTGCCCGAGGTGATTGACAGCAAGTCAGCGCCGTCAATGCCGAAGGGTCCATCCTCGACTTCGTTGGTGTCAACGACCGATCGGAGAATATTTCAGGTGACGGTGAACGTCCCGCCACTGATTGCCGTGCCAGCGGGGACGGTGACACGGATGCGGCCACTGGTGGCGCCGATCGGCACCGTAGTGACGATCTTGGTAGCCGTGTCGGACGTAATCGTGGACGGTGTGCCGTCAAAAGTTATGGCAGTGGCGCCCGAGAGATTCTGGCCCTTGATCGTCACCGTGGTTCCCACCGTGCCCGAGGAAGGGGTGAACTTCGTGATGCTCGGAGTGGCAGCGGTGCTGATCCGCCCGATCGAGTTGTTACCGGCGTTGCCGAACCACATCGCCCCATCGGGCCCAGCCGCGATCCCGACCGGTAGATCGACGCCGGTACCGGTGTAGGTGGTGACCACCCCGGACGTCGTGATCTGCCCGATCCCAATCGAGTCATCATCGAAGTTGGTGAACCACAGGGCCCCGTCGGGACCGGCAGCGATCCCTTGCGGCTCGTGGATACCGGTACCGGTGTAGTTGGTGACCACCCCGGACGTCGTGATCCGCCCGATCGAGTCAAGACCGTTACGGGCGTTGGTGAACCACAGGGCCCCGTCGGGGCCGGCTGCGATCCCGGCCGGTTCGCGGATGCCTGTACCGGTGTAGTTGGTGACCACCCCGGACGTCGTGATCCGCCCGATCGAGTCGTTCCCAAGGTTGGTGAACCACATCGCACCGTCGGGACCGGCTGCGATTCCGTGGGGTTCTGCGATGCTGGGATCGGTATAGTCGGTGACGACCCCGGTCGTCGTGATCCGCCCGATCGACTCCTCGGAGTCGGTAAACCACATAGCCCCGTCTGGTCCGGCCGCGATCCCGTACGGCATGGTGCCGGGAGCCGTGTAGTTGGTGACCACCCCGGACGTCGTGATCCGCCCTATAGAGCTGCTGTAGTTGTTGGTGAACCACATCGCACCGTCGGGACCGGCTGCGATCCCGAGCGGTTCCGAGATGTCCGCGCTGGTGTAGTTCGTGACCCTCCCAGACGCGGTGATCCGCCCGATCGATCCGGTTGAGTTCCTCCGGATGTTGGTGAACCACAGGGCCCCGTCGGGACCGGCTGCGATCCCATGCGGATCGTGGATGCCCGTACCTGTGTAGGCAGTGACCACCCCGGCTCCCGACGCAGCCGCGCTGCCGGCCGTCAGGCCGAGACTCAGCACAGACAAACTCACGAGTACCGTCGTCGATGTGACCAGCCTGCGCGCCAAACCGTTCTGCACTGAGCTCGGGCGGTTCCCGGTATCGCCACGTTCCGATAGAAGCTCGCGCAATCTCGACGGAAAGTTGAAGTTCATTTCCCCACCCCCTGGGCACGACCTCGCAAAGTGCCAAAGGGCAGGTTACACGTGCCCCAATAAGCCGGGTCGGAGGCCGTTCGCGGGCCCCCGCGAAGTTGCCGACATGGACATATCCTCAACAAGCGATGAGTTTCTTTGAGCCTCCGCCGGCACCCCCCGAACCGCCTGAACCCCCTGAACGTCGATGGTCCCCTCCGGCCTGGGACCGACCGTCCGAAGGTACGTTGCCGGCCACCCTGGCGGTCGATGCCGTGCTGCAGCACGACGAGGGCATCGTTGTGGCCGTGCCGCACCTAGACGTGTTCCCGAACGGGTTCCGCATCAATCTGCTCATGCTTCTGGACCCCCACCGGGCTCAGGACTTACGAGCTCTCCACCGAGGGCCAACGACCATGCCGAGGGTCGGGGTGCGGTTCGCTGACGGCCGCGTCGGCGGTCGAAGCGCCATGCTTGGCAAGTTCAATCTGTCCAAGGATGCGGAAGGCATTCCGACCCAGCCCTACGTCGGCCTCGCCGGAGGCGGAGGAGGCGGTAGCGCGTGGACGCTCAGTGTCTGGGTGTATCCACTACCGCCCGACGGTCCGCTAGAGATTTTCGTAGCACTTCCCCCACCCGCCACCCAAGAACTGAGGACCGTTGTGGATGGATCTGCGGTTCGAGCCGCCGCTGAGCGGGCAAGGATCATCTGGACATAGGCGTATCCGTTGGACGCCGGAACCCGCTTCACCTGGCGATGCTGCTGCCGACCGTGCCCAGCGTCGCTGGGACGGTGGGATAGTCCGGCGCCTATGGGGTATCGCGGGGACGTTGCAAGCTGACTCAGGGAGAACCAAGCTGGAGTGTGCCAGAAAACCGATTCGTCGGCGAGATCGCAAGAACCTATGACCAACCCGGGACGGGGATGTTCGCCGACGGCGTTGTCGAAGCGACCGTCGACTGTCTGGTCGAGTTGACCGACGGCGGACCTGCGATTGAGTTCGCTATTGGGACTGGTCGGGTTGCGATTCCTTTGGCTGCTCGGGGAGTTCCGGTCGCCGGGATCGAGTTGTCCACAGACATGCTCGACGTACTGCGGTCGAAACCCGGGGCGAGGGATATTACGGCCGTCGAAGGCGACATGGCCGTGACTTTCGTGGAGGGCAAGTTCTCCCTTGTGTACCTGGTCTTCAACACGATCCAGAACCTGACGACACAGGACGAACAAGTGGCGTGTTTCGAAAACGCTGCCCGGCACCTTCGCCCCGGCGGCCGGTTTGTAATAGAAACCAGCGTGCCCGGTCTTCGCCAGCTACCACCGGGCAACTCCGGTGTCGCGTTTGCATTGACGGAGGACTACATCGGCATCGACGACTTCATTGACCGCACCCACAAGCAGATCTCCCGTTC
Source organism: uncultured Acidimicrobiaceae bacterium (assembly GCA_963809715.1). Classification (GTDB taxonomy): domain Bacteria; phylum Actinomycetota; class Acidimicrobiia; order Acidimicrobiales; family RAAP-2; genus Bog-473. The sequence continues at coordinate 302,305 of CAWEKO010000002.1, forward strand.
GCGGCACTTCAACCGACTTCCTGATGGCAGCTTCTCCGAATTCACGGCCCCGTTCCGATATGTGTGGCCGGCTGAGTTGGACCTGATGGCTCGGATCGCGGGAATGACGCTGGAACATCGATGGGGCTGGTGGGATCGCTCGCCGTTCACTGGTGAGAGCCCTTGGCATGTCAGCGTGTGGCGTATCCCGGACGATTGAACGCACGCAGACTGGATCGCCGGGCTTCTGCAAGCCGTGGGGGGCTACCTGCCCCCGAGCGCCGGGATGGTGCGCGTTTGAGCGAAGCGACATCTGGGCAGGTGTGATTCCCAGAATCTAGGGAATGAATAACGCGTGCAGACAATAAATCTGGGTGCGGCGGACGGGTTGCCGCCGGTCGACTGGGCGAGCATCGTCGAGAAGCTGGACGCGAATTCGGCGCCGACTCCAGACGCACATAACGCTCGCACGACCTGGCTTGCGACTCTCAACGAGGACGGCAGCCCGCATGTGACGGCAGTCGGCGCCGTCTGGCTCGAAGGTGCGTTTTGGTTCCAGACCGGCGACGGGACTCGAAAACGCCGCAACGTCGAACGCGACGGTCGCTGCTCGATGGCCGTGTCGATCCGTGACGCCGACGTCGTTGTGGAGGGCGATGCATCGCGCGTGACCGACGCGATCGCACTCGAGCGGGTTGCCAAGTCGTGGGCGGACGGGGGGTGGCCAGTTGAAGTCGATGAGAGCGGTTCCGGCATCACTGCCCCATTCAATGCTCCATCACAGGGCCCACCTCCCTGGAACGTCTACCGCATCGAGCTACGCTCGGTGACGGTCGTATTGGGTGCGGAGCCAGGAGGCCTAAGTCGCTTCATCTTCTGAACGCAAGCCTGCGGAATCGCGCTGGTACGCCCGGCTTGGCCATCTGACACAAAGCAGGCCAACGTGCGTATTAAGTCAACCCCGGTCTATCCCGCCCTAAAGACTTCAACGCGAAAGCGGTGCCCCTGCATGCCGGACCGGGGCGACCCACCCGCCAGACCAGCTGCTACGGCCTCAATCACCCTCCGTGAAGGCGCGCGATTTCTTCGACGTCGGCGTCCATGGCTGTGCGATTCGTCTGTGGAAGTAGGGCCCCGTCGGAGATACCGAACGGCAACGGGTGAGTGACCGGCATTCGGGCTTGTTCGCTTCGCACCATCGTCACGGAGCCGTAACGAAAACCGCAGCTGGTCGCCAGAAGTTGTCCATAGGCTCGTTCATGAGCACGAACCGGCCGGACGCCCCCTTCCCCCGACCCCCCCAAGGTGACGGCGCCGGCCGGTTCGTGCCGGCACGATATCTGGGCGGAACCTCGCAGCGCAGTCACGATTTTCCCGGTTGCGTCATGGTCAACGGAGCCTCAGCGCGGCCTCATCCTCCTCGGCGCCACATCTCGCCCCTGCCCCATTCCGGCACACATATGGGATACGGGGAGCGCTTCATCCACCGGCCGTTTCGGAGACATAAGGTCAGTCGGAAAGGATCGGAAAGGGGGGCGAGATGGCCAAAGGCGGTCGGCTGGTGGCGGTCATTTTGGAGGTCTCTGACCTGGACCGTTCGGAGGCGCTCTACCGAGATGGATTCGGACTAGACCTGCATCCGGGCGACAATCGGGTTGAGGACCGCTGGATTGGCGGACGGCACGCAGAAATCTCCTGGCTGGAGGGGGCCTACCTTCATTTTGCCCTTTATCCGGCGAAGGAGAAGCCGTCCTCCGGTGCGCAGATCGCACTGTCTGTCGTTGACATCGACAATGCTCATGCGGCAGCAGTACGTGCGGGCGCTCGCGTCCTTCACGAACCACGTTCGGAACCTTGGGGACGTAGCGGACGATATGAGGACTTTGACGGCAATGTGATTGAGTTGACTCAACACGCGTAATCGTCGTTGCGCCACGGAGAGCTTTCTCAGTTCGCCGGTCCGGCTTGCGGGCGGTCATGGGCGTAGCGTGAACTGGCATGCGCAGGTCAGTCGGCGTTGTGCACAACTGGCAGCTCGTTGATGTAGATGGCGATGCGGCCGTGATGAACGCTGCATCGCTCGTGAAGCAGGTCATCGCGCATCTGGCGCTGGATTTCATCGAGGACCTCGATGAGCCCGTCTGCGGCGACATCACCGTACGCCACGTGCTCACCCACACCACTGGGCTTCCGAATTGGCGCCCAAATGGACAACCTCTCGAGCCGCTACGCCCGCCTGGCCAGCGCTGGGGCTACTCCGGCGAAGGATTCGTCCTGCTCCAAGCGCACCTGGAACGACACACCGGTATGCCGATCGCCACGCTTGCCAGAGACCGGGTCTTCGGACCCCTCCGCATGGATCAAAGCCGGCTCGCGGATCCTGAACCCGGCTTCCACGGCTACCGGCCGCTTTTGACCACCACCGCCGATTACGGGCGTTTCTTAGCCCATGTTCTCCGGCTCAACGATGCGCGCTGGCAGCCGCTCTGGCGCATCGATGACGAGCTCGCCTGGGGCGCCGGATGGGGCATCGAACTCGGTCCACCTGCTCACGGATGGCAATGGGGGCTGAACGGAGAGGCGAGCAACTTCGTCATCGGTTGCCCGTCGACGGGCAACGGCGTCGTCGTTCTAACAGACGATCCCGAGGGCCGGATCTACTACCGAGCCGTGGTTCAGCGCGAGCTTCCCGGTGATCACGCGTCCCTCCGCGTCGAGCAGAACCAAACGTGGATCGAACTGACCAGGTAGAGGAGTCGTGCCCCCGTGCACCGGGACGGTGGCGTTGACCCGGCCGACGGTGGTCTTTTACTTCGGGCCGTAGTACCGACCTGCCCAGTCGAATACCACCGCCACCCGCCCATCGGGCAGCGGTTGTAGGTCCTCGGTGCGTCGATAGCGATGCTGCTGGCCATCGCTCATCACGACGCAAAGCTCAGCCGTGTCACCTTCGGTGGGATGCTCCTGTCCATCCATCGGACCACGAGTGAACACCGCGATGGCCGCCGAGCTATTGAGATCCTGGGCCATAGATCCAGGATGACAGAGTCCGGGCGTTGATGGCCATCGAAAGTGACCCCGTACGACGGAGGCACCTCCGATTCGGCGCCGGCTGTCGCAACCACGAACTGAATCCGCCAATCCCTGATGGATGCCCGTTCGTATGGAATGTCCATGTACCCATTGCAACCATTCGAACCAGTCATCGTCACCTTGGCGGCCGTCGCAACGGGCGGGTCGTGATTATGGTGGCCGAGGTATCGGACGAACCTCCCGCAAGCCGATTCGTGGACCATGCGAGGAGAGCGACAGCTGTGTCGGGCCACTGGCCGTATCGGGGCCTCACCGGCCTGAGCGTCGATGAGACCTTGGAGTTCCTGACCGGTGCCAGATTCGTGACGGAACCGAACCGCGTTCTGTCCACGGTCCTGTTCACCGACATCGTCGATTCCACGCGCCAGGCTGTCGAGCTCGGTGACAAGGCATGGAGCGCCCTCTTGGATGAGCACGACGCCGTCGTTATCCGAGAAGTAGTTCACCACGGCGGCCGCGTCGTAAAGACGACGGGCGATGGCGTTCTGGCCACCTTCGACGGCCCCGCCCGCTCGGTGCGTTGTGCGCAGGCGATCAGCGAGGGTGTCCGAACACTCGGTGTCGAGGTGCGAGCCGGTGTCCACACGGGCGAGGTCGAACTACGCGGGAGCGACGTGTCCGGACCGACAGTGAGTATCGCATCACGTATCGAGGCTCTGGCAGGACCAAGCGAAGTCCTCGTATCGAGAACCGTGACAGATCTCGTGGCTGGTTCGGGGCTCAAGTTCACGGACAGGGGCCCGCACGACTTGAAAGGTGTTCCGGGGAGTTGGCAGCTGTTTCTTGCAACGGGGTGATGCCGAAAAGTCCACTGGTCGAGGGTTCGCCGGTCAACCCGTGCGGCGACTATGCGCTTGAGCTATGCCCCAGTACACGCCGGTACGGGGCGGCCAGAGGTGGACCGTCGCGACGAAGTGCCAGTCCTTCTAGACCCGGCGCCGGATCGACGGGTTCTCGTTGATTCTCGACTCCTTGAGGGCGCTGGTGGCGGGGGAGCGGGCGAAGGCGATCCGCACGGAAACAAATGAACCAGCCCATCAATCACTGCCTGGAGTCACGGATCGAGATTTCGCAGGGGGTCGAACTTTGAGGATGTTGGGTCGGGTGCTAACGACCAGCTAACCCGCCTGGAACGGCACGTCAGAGCTAGTCGTCGGCCCGAAGTCGGCAGGCGTGATGGAGCGACCTTGACGGAGCGGTAGAAGCCGAGCGGATGCGACGGGCGCCGTGCCCTTGTTCATGATTTGGTCCTCAACGGCCGGACGTTCGACACCTCCGTTGAGGTGGTTAGGTGGGACCAGGTGCTCGCGATTGTTGCCCTCTAGGAACGGCCCTTTCTGGACGGTCACGCCCGCCATGGCCGCACCTTCCGGGCGATGCTTAGCCCCGTGGGCACGTCCGACGGATAGCCTCGGATGTTCGGTGATGTCTCCTTTGCTCCGCAGCAGCCGCCCAGCCCGCGGCGGCCAAGATGCTGTCACTGTCTTCGACGCTCGTGGGGGTGAAGTCGGGGCATCCGGGGGGCGGCCGACTCGGCGGGCGGAAGCGGGCTGGCGAGACGACAAAGAGGCGTGATGCCCTCTTCAGGAGCGCACAATCGGAACTGATGAAATGTGCGTTTCAATCATTGGTTGGGCGTTTATGGACGGCTCAGCCAGCGGTTCGTAGCTTGTTGGGAGCCAGTCGTAGGTGACCACAGTCCTAAAGGCTACGTCTTCGAGTCCTCGATTTCGGCGGTTCACCAAGGCCAGCAGAAGCGCCGGGAAGAACGAAGCGCAGAGGAGCGCTCGAAAGAGCGCTCGCCAGAACCGAAGAGGACTCCCATCCGAACGGACGACTCGTAAGCCCATCATCTGCTTCCCAAGTGTGCGTCCGGTGGACCACCAACCGGCTGTCAAGTACACGACGAGAAGGATCCATAGCAACAGTTCATTCAACCAATGCGGCGGAGCCGCAACCGAAATCGACTTCGAAAAAAAGAGATCCCATGCAATGCTCACCATGATCACTCCAACGACATAGATGCAGAGAACGAGAACGACATCAGTTCCGCTCGCCACCGCCCGAGAAACGAAGCCTGCCCGAAGGCCTTGGAGCTGCTGCCCTCGCTCACTGCGGATCTCGCGATGCCGACTCACGAGATGACCTCAGGTTTCGCACTCTCCGGTCGAGCAATGCCATTCCACGGGACCGCCAAGTCACGCGGTTCCTTGCGCCGGAGGATCCTGTCGACCAGTCGGGCACTCCACAAATCCATGGCCATGAGCCCGGCACGGCTCGCGTCGAGTGTCTCTGCACCCAGTCCGGTCGTGGACTCACGGATGACCCCCGCGAGGTCGATCTCATCGATTACTCCTGGGAGATCGACTCTGGCCACAACCTTGTTGATCGGCACGTGATCGATCAGCTGCTCCATGTCCAGCATGTCGACAACACCGACGACGACCCGATTGAGCACGGACTCCGCAGCTTCGGCCACGTTGTCTCGATTCTCCCTTTCGTTCTTGCGGGCCTCGTCCTGACGCAGTCCGAGGTGTCGCTCAACTGCGTCAAGAGGGCCCTCAGCAATCGACGCGGGTACGACGACTCTCGCGATCCTTATGGATCTGCTAGTGATCTCGACGGCCACGAGGGTCGCCGCGCCGACCCCCACCTTGGCAGTCCCTGCGATTAGGTCGACGATCCGCGAACCCGCATTCAACGTAGACCCCTGCGGTCCTGACGCGACTCGCCGCGTCGGCACTTGGGGAACTGTCCCATCCGGAGTCAGCGCACTCGGTGTCTGCATTGGCTCAGCGGACTCAGGCACGAGGTATTGATCCATCAGCAGGTGCGTGGCTCCACCGACACTGAGAATGAGACCTACAGAGGTCCTTCGGGTCCATCGCCCCACGTCCGATTTCGGGTTGATGCCTCACCGATCGGGACCCAGAGACCCGCCAACCTTTCTTGGGCCCCAGGGGTTCGAGTCCCTTCACCTCCACCAACCAGACGGTGTCCTTCGACAAGACGGCGTCCTTCGTCCCCGGTTGACTCATTTCGGCCACCAGGAAGTCACCTCAAGCGGTGCCCGTGCTGGCGACCGGCCCGAGAGCTTGCGGGCCCAGGCCGGGCTGTAGCAGGCCGAGATACACGGCCAGCACGATGACGATCACCAGCAGGCTCCACCCCGTGAGGTTACCGCCGAAGACCAGGAAGAGGGCGGCCACGGCCACCTCGAGGATGCGGAGGCACACGTTTGCCCGATTACTGGGGCTCACTTAGCAACGGTTTGATGGTGGATCTCCGACATCCAGGAGCCTTGTCTCGGTGCCCCGGTTCACGCCGGGTCCGGGCTCCCTCTGGCTCGGCTGTATCCGCTGACGTCCTACCGCTCACTCTGCCCGGTTGACGCAGCGTCAAGGGCGGCGCGTGCAGCCGTCGCGCGCGGATGTCCAGCATAGGCGGCGAAATGGATCACGAACTCGCGCAGCTCGTCCATTGAGATGTCGCCTGAGCGCAATGCAGCACCGAGATGCGTCTCCATGGCGACGGGGGCTCCGGTCATGCAGGCGCACGTGATCGAGATCCAACGACGTTCTTTGCGCGTCAGGCCCGGACGGGTCCAGATCTCTGCAAAGACCTGGTCGATGACAACGTCGGCGACGTAGTCGTCACCACGATTGGGTGCTGGGATCCCGGTGACTTCGGAGAAGGTTTCCGCGCCGCGTGTCCAGCGTTCGTCAGCAGTCACCCAAGTCCCTCGAGGTACTGGATTTGCGACGCCAAGAATTCGTCCGGGTCCGCGGCGTGACGCTGAATCATCGTTTCGGCCAAAGGATCGGTAAGGACCAAGAGTCTGTTCCCCAAGATCCCCTGCACCACCAGCTCCCCCGCATCTTCTGCGTTCACAACCGGAAGTTGCGGCGGTTGTACCGGTGTTGGCGGTCCGTATTGACGGATCTGTTCGACGATGTTGGTCACCACCCCTGCCGGGCAGAAGCAGGTCACACCGATTCCTCGGGGTCGGGCATAGAGCGCGAGCGATTCGGTGAGCGCCACGACAGCTGCCTTCGTCGCCACATAGGGGAGCCTGTCGTAAGCGTACGGAAACAGACCAGCAGTGGACCCCGTGGTGACGATGTGTCCGGAGCCCTGATCGACGAGGATGGGCAGAAACGTCTGCAGGACGCGCACGGTTCCGAGCAAGTTGATGCCGATGATCGAGTCCCAGGCCTCCATCGGAATCTCCAAAGGGTCACCCTTGGCGATTACGCCGACGTTGCTCATAACGATGTCGACGCGACCGTATTCATGCAGCGCCACCTCGGCCAACGCCGCGACGTCCTCAGGGAGCGACACGTCACATCGAACACCCACTGCCTGGCCTCCTGCCGCCTCAATCTCCGAGGCGACAATCCTGGCTCGTTCGACGTCGATGTCACTGACGATGGTCTTCGACCCGCGGCGAGCCAGAGCGATGGCGGTCGCCCGTCCTATTCCGCTGCCCGCTCCCGTGAAGACGGCCACCGTGCCCTTGACGGATTCCATCACCGAACGATATCGATCGGGAGCCAGAGATGTGGGTGTCACAGCCAGGAGTGACCGGTGAAGTCAACAAACCGGAGAGCGTCCCCGATCGCCGGTTCTACGGCTGTCCGGTGAAATGGAGTCCGTCATTCGAGTGTCACATCCGTCCCGACGGTGAACACGTCCATCGGATCGGCCACTGAGGCGAGTCTGCGCCGTCTTCACGTCCAACCCCTTTGCAATCAGCGCCGAGATAGCCACACTCCGTAGGTCATGAAACGCAGATCAGGTAGGCCCGCCTCCTCAGCGCTCTCTGGGACCGCCTAGGACTTCTGGGAAGCGCAAGCTCTTCGTCCAATCCTCCCCGTGGCCGTCTCCGTCCTCCGACCCCACTGGACCCCCCCATCGTGCCCCGGTCAGAGATCGTCGATCGGCGGCTCACCGTCGAGCCAGTTCCACTCGCTGTCCAGCATGAACTGGGTCGACCAACCGGCCGGGGCCTGCGGCCACTCCCGGAACAGGAGCAGCGACACCACGACCGCCTCGGCGGCGGCCGGGGTCCGCTCGATCGCCAGGGCGCGCACCAGGTCGACGAAGTCGTCGGGACGGTCGGGCACCTCGGCGAGGGTGCGCAGCAGCCACTTGTGGTACGGGTACAGCACTCGGTTGTGGGCCAGCACCAGGCGGCAGGCGAACAGCGCCAGCCGGCTCGCCGCCCACCCCGCGAGGTACGGGTCGTCGCGCTTGGCCGCTTCGCCCACGTACCACTGGGCGGCCTGGACCTGCGCGAGGAAGCGGGCCATGCGCTGTTCGACGCCGGCCTCAGGATAGGTGGCCGCTTCGTGCACCAGCGCATCGATCGACGGGTCGGTCGACCAGGCCACGATCGCCCCCAGGAACGCCGATCGGGCCGGCTCGCTGCCTCGCTCCATGACGGCTTCGAGGAAGGCCCGGTCGACGTACTTGGCATCGACGTAGCCACCCTCGTAGTCGCAGAGCTCGGTGGAGAAGAAGGTGAGCTCGCCGCTGGCTCGGCGACGGGCGAACGCCTCGTCGGTGAGGATGACGAACCCGTCGACGTCGCTGTCGGCGAGGCCGTACCCCTTGGTCAGCGAACCGGCCACCACCACGGCGAGCACCTCGTCGTCGTCGGCGGCGGCCTCGGCCCAGCGCTCGATGGCGTCTCGATGATGCTGCTGCACGGTCCCTCCCGGTCGACACGATCATGGCAGGCAGCCGGTGCCACCGTGAGCCACCTCAGCGGTGGTCGAGCGCCCAACGTTTGCCGGGTGCCGTCTAGTGCGCTCTCCTGTGCCAATGCCGTCGGTTGCCACGCGGAAGAAGGAAGTCGAGACCTGCGGCCCTAACGACGCCGTCCGAACTCCCGCAATCCCGTCAACGCCTGGACACCATCCGGGCAGCCACATACCCCGACGAAACCAGTCACGACAACTGACGGGAGCGGTCTCAGATCGCCGTCGCCGAGTACGGCGTGCCTTGGTTGGCCAGGGTCCGGAAGGACACAACGCGAACGAGAAGATTCCACGGCGGGCCGCAGCGGTGCCGGGCGCCCGGTCGTTCTGGACTTCGCTCTGATCTAGAGAGAGCACCCGTTCGCGGCCACTCAATCGAGACAGAACTCGTTGCCCTCGATGTCCTGCATCACGAGGCACGACTCGTTGGTTCCGTCAGCAGGCAGTAGTCGCACGCGTGCCGCGCCGAGCGCAACCAGTCGTGCGCATTCGGCATTGAGTGCGGCCAGGCGCTCTTCGCCCACGAGTCCGGAGCCGACACGCACGTCAAGATGTAGCCGATTCTTGACGATCTTGCCTTCGGGAACGCGCTGGAAGAACAGTCGCGGACCCACACCTGAGGGATCAACGCATGCGAACGCTGAACCCTGATCATGAGGCGGCAGCGCGCGATCGAAGTCGTCCCAAGTAGCAAATCCTTCCGGCGGTGGCGGTAAGACGTACCCCAACACCTCGCACCAAAATCGAGCGACCCGCTCAGGTTCTGCGCAGTCGAAGGTGACCTGGATCTGCTTGACCGACGTCATCGGTCCACCATAGGGCGCAATCCAGCCATATCCGCGCTGGTCGATGAGCTCTTCGCCGACCTTGTTTCACATCATTCCGTCAGGCAGGCTGACGAGTCCGCACTCTTGGCTCTCCAGGCCGCCGGCATAAGACCCACCGTGTTCCGCTCGCCTGGAGGCACCCACGAGATGCGTCGATCGCCTCACGAATCCTCTCAGCACTCCCCTGAGGATTGGGCGTAACGAACTTCGGCCTCGTTCAGCAATGGCGGTTGACCGATCGCCCCTTTTGCGATAGGAAATTCTGGATCCTTGAGGAGGGGAGGTCATTTATGGCGTGGAACCTCAAGGGAAGCTACGTCGAGACCTGTTCGTGCGAGCTGATGTGCCCGTGCAACCTGTCCTTCGACCATGGTGCGACGTACGATTTTTGCCGAGTGTGCCTGGTTTTCAACATTCGAGAAGGTGACATCGAAGGCACCGATATCGGAGGCCGCAGGGTCGCGATGATCGCGGACACGCCGAAGATCATGACAGAGGGGAACTGGCGTCTCGGTGTATTCGTTGACGACGAGGCGACCGATCAGCAGTTCGAGAAACTGGTTCAGGTCTTCAGCGGACAGCTCGGTGGTCCGATGGCGGCGCTCGCTCCGCTCGTCGGCGAGATGCTCGGCGTCGAGAGAGCGGCGATCGAGATCGTCGATGACGGGCTGCGCCACAGTGTCCGCATCGGAGACGCGATCGACTTCGAGATCGAGGACATCGTGCCTTTCGGTATCGAGACAGGCGAGCCGGTTCGTTTTTCCGGCATGTTCCACCCGGTTGGGTCGAACTTGACGATGGCCGAGGCGAGACGGTCACGGATCAACGCCTTTGGTATTGAGTACGAGGGCAAAACCGGTCTTTCGACCTCGGAGTTCTCCTGGGCTGCCTGATCGGATAGTCATGTTGGCTGACGAGCGTCTGTCGCGAAACGAAGGCCTCGCTCCGGCGTTTGCCGCCATGCGGGCGCGTTTGGCCGTGGTGGCTCTCCTTTTTGCGCTTGCCGGTATCGGCTGGTGGCGGACTGCCGGTCAGATGCGGGGGATGGACAATGGACCCTGGACCGGCCTGGGAGCGGTGAGCTGGTTCCTCGGTGTCTGGGTCGTGATGATGGCAGCCATGATGTTCCCATCCGTCGCGCCCACTGTCGCCTTGTATTCGCGTATGACCCGGAGACGATCGCTGCTGTTGCCCATCGTCTTCACCACCGGATATCTGGTCACGTGGGCGGTCGCCGGGGCGGTGGCGTTCGCCCTAGTGACCGGAGTCAGCCGGAGCTCGGACAATGCGCTGGCGTGGAACCACGCCGGTCGGCCCGTCGCGGGCACCATCTTGATCCTTGCTGCGCTGTACCAACTGACACCATTGAAGGACGCGTGTCTCGGCAAGTGCCGTAGCCCACTTGGGCTTCTCCTCGGTTCTTGGCGTGACGGGAATTCGGGCGCCTTTCACATGGGAGCCAAGAACGGCGCTTGGTGCGTCGGCTGCTGCTGGGCGCTCATGGCATCCCTCTTCGCCTTGGGCGTCATGAGCGTTGCTTGGATGGTCTTTGTCGCCGGGCTAATAGCCATCGAGAAGACGATCCGATCGCGCCGGATTGCAACCTACGGGACGGCGCTGATTCTGCTCAGCCTCGGCGTGCTACTTCTTGCGGCACCTGACGCGATCCCGCTGCTCACTATCCCGCAAAATCACCCAATGGGGCACATGCCGTCCATGGGCTCGTAGATCGAATCTTTGACCCGGCCCCCTACGCTGCCAGGGTCGGGCGCATTGGACGTCGGGCCCGCGCTTGCGAATGGCGAACTGTCACCGACCGCACAACCGAGACAGTCCCCTAAAGTCCACCCCGGATCAGCGACCCGCCACCGCGACGCTTCCACGTCGCCTGCGGTGTTTGTCAGCCTTTGCGACCGATGAACGCGAGGAGTTGCGTCTGCGGTCCCACACCGACGGGTACGGGAACGTCCTCGCCGAACATCCCGCTGGCTCGCACCATGTCGGCCTGATCCTGGAGCAGCCTGTATGCGGCATCCACCAGTTCGGGATCGAGGGTCGCGTCCTGGCCCGTGGCGGTTGCCAGGTCCCATCCGTGAATGAGGACATCAATGAACCGATGGCCGGCGTAGACAGAGCCGGGGACAGGTCCGTAGGACACGGCGCACGGCGCGTCGAGCGCTCCGGGTGCCTCGAAGGTTGCCGCTGCCGCGTTAGCTGAAGCGTCATATGCGGCCAAGGCGTCGTCCCCGAGCACATCACCGTCGAGACGGTTACCAACCTCTTCGATCGTTCGGCCCGAGCCCAACTCGGCCGCCCACAGGTTGCCCGACACCACGTGATTCAGGAGGGCACGGACGTCCCAACCGTCGCATGGACTCGCATCGGCCCACTGGACACGATCAATGCCGGCCACGACGGAACGGGTATCTTCGAGAGCCCGTCGATGAAACTCGGTGATGTTTGCCATGGCGCACTCCTCAAAATTCCCGGTTGCTACGGCCGCTCTCGTCGAACCCACCAAAGGCACCGTAACCCCCCATCCTCAGCGATACAACGGGATGATGCGGTGCCAAAATTCAGGGGGCGCGCAACATCTTGGTCACCTTGTGCGGCAGGTGTGTGGCATGACGAACCAAGATGCGAAGCGCCGGACTTACCGAGTGTCGTTGGACTGCCACCGAAATGACGACGAGTCGTGGGATGCGGTTTGCTCCTACGAGCGGTCCTCGATCACGTCAAGGTCCTGAAACGTCATCGGTCCGTCGAGGAGAGCCGCCTGCTTCTCACTGAATTCGGATGTCTCCGGCAGATTCGAGTTCTCCATGGCGGCCTCATAAGAGTCGAAGAACGCGAGGATCAGATATCGCTCTGGGTCAGTGCGGTCTCGGACGACGATAGAGCGTCGAAGAGTGCGCTTTCCCTCCGTTGCTGCTCGCCACTCATCCTCGAGCCGCTGGATCCTGTCGAACTTTGTTGTTCGGCACTCGATGATCTGAACGAACGCCATGGTGGTCTCCTTTCGATGTTCCGACACCTCTAGACAGCCGAATTCCGTTCCTGCATTTGAATTGTTAACTGAAACTCCTCAAAGCAACCTGGGTAGTGCGGGAAGAGTTTCCGAGACCAGCCAATGCAACACCAATCTGAAATTCTGACCCATCAGAAACATGGGTCAGGGCTTCCAATTCCCATGCCGCCGGGGTCCCCAGGTAGGGGTGTGCTCTGGGTTCTCGTGGGATTTTGCCGTAGTTCGCTCCGGCGGTCATGAGAGGCCCCGTATTCAATGGCCACAGCACCCCTGAGCCTCAGGTCTGGATCAAGCCACTTGCCCGCACAGGGCCTTCCGGGTGGTCACCTCTCGCCGTCGACCGAACTGCCTGATTCCCCGTCAACCGGCTGCCGATGCTTGGAGTCCCCTAATGGCTGCGGCCCCACACGGCGTATCAGGTCGCAGTCTGAGCACTCGAAGGCGCGAGACCGCCGGATAAGAAGGGGGCCGCGAGATTGGGGCCGATCGGGTGTCCTTCTGGCGGCGATCGATCCGGCACTACGCCTGAAATGTGACTACCCTTTTTGCTCAGAATCCGAGCTGAACGCATTTGGAGGTGACGTCAATGCGATCTCGTTGTGCTGTGTCGTCGCTCGTCGCGGTGGTGCTGGGTTTGCCGCTGTTGACGGCAATCATTCCCGCTGGACCTGCATCCGCCACGGTGACGGTCACGTCACATTTCATTTTTGACACTCCGGGCATAGGAAACTTTGTGGCCCCTATCAACAATGACGCTACAAATGGCGAAGGCAACGCGTTGCTTTTCGTTACTCCCAACTACTCGGCTGGCGGCGTTTGCGGCTGCGTCGCCCAAACAGTACCGATCGGGGTCACTTACAACATCTTTGGAGGTGCTCGGTGGTCCATCACCAACCTCGACGAATCGACGACGATTGCCGCCGGATCGACCTACAACATTCTTGTTGTTCAGAAGGCGAACAAGAAGGTATTCGTTCAGACCGCTACGACGGCGAACACTTCCGGGGGAGCTACCTACATCAACTCGCCACTGACGAACGGAAATCCAAATGCAATGATCTTGATTACGCCGAACGTCGATCCCAACGGCACGAACCAATTCGTGAGCGATCATCCAGTCGGCGCCTACTACAACCCGACCTTGAAGCAGTGGGGTGTTCTCAACGAAGACGGAACGTCAATGGGCGTCGGCGCCCACTTCAACATCATGATCGGAGCAAAGGCGAGCAACGGGGGCTCTGAGTTCGTGACGAAGGCGAAAAGCGGCAACAGTGCTGGTTCATTCGTCTTCGTCAACAGTCCCGAAACCATTGGCAACCCCAATGCCGCTGTGTTCGAGACGCAAAATTCTGATCCGGGTGGTACGGGCGGTACGTTCGATACGGCTCCAACGGGAGTGGAGTATTTTCAGTCCCCAAACGACGCTTGGGCGGTGTTCCAAGAAGACGGCTCGAACATGACGCACGGAAGCGCCTTCAACGTGCTTGCGTTCTCGAGCTAGCTCTACTCAGGGCTCCAAACTCAGAACGTATTGAAAAGTTTCAGTTGGCGGCTCCGAGTGGGTCTCCCTCGGGCTCGATGAGTCGCAGTGGTGCTCGTGTTGGCAAATCTGAAGACGAGCTTGATCATCTCCAGCGTGATGAAGAGACCCCAGACTTCTGTTCATTTCCCCCTGAGCGGACCCGATACCGTGCGTGGCGGCTACGAGCAGGTCGTCCAGGGGTCAACACATTCACGATACGGAGGAACTGGTTCTCGACCCCAGGCGAACGAACTCCTGAATTTCTGGACACCTGAATCCGAAGAGAGTGCACCCTCTCCACATCATCGCCGGGCTTGGTGACGGTTCTGCGCTAGAGGACCACAGCGTCAGGCCAGCGAGGACGCTGACTCATTGCGGCGAGGGGTCAGGAGTTCACGGGTGTCAGAGGGTTTCGATGACGTTGGCCTTGGGTGAAACGCAATCTATCGAGAAGCCGGGCGGGAGCGAAGATCGCTGGTTCACGAAGTGGCCACACCTCGCAGTGTCGCGCCTTCGAACCCGAGGCCGCGAGGATCCCGTTGACCGCCCGACGGGCGGCTTCGTTCGCGCCCTCCATGGTTGCCAGATCTGTGAACGTGCGGACGTAGTCAGCAGCCAAGAACAGGTTCGGTACGGCAGTAGAGGCGTCTGGGCGGTGCTCCCACGATCCGGCCGTGTTGACGAGCAACGGTTCGAGGTTGATATCGGTACGTATCCCTTCGGCTTCCCTCACCTCGGGAAACCGCACGTCCTCGTCCAAAAACCAGGAGACGACGTTCTCCTCGGCTAAGGCCTGCGGGTCACTCTGCACGAGGTGCGCCCGGAGTTGGGCGAGGACGTCGGTCGCGATTTCTTCCCGCGTACAGTCCATGGCCGTCTTGCCGGAGACAAGGCCCGGGGTCTGCCAGTCCGAGATGTCGACGGAGAAGATACCTCGCACGTCTCCTTGTCCGACGTCGGCAGCGTTGAAATTGCTCCAGAACTGGGCCTGTGAGATCGAGGTGAGGGACCACGGCGAGTCGATGTAGATGACGTGTCCGTGGACGATGGGTGCGTCCCGGCGTAGGAAGAACACGATGCCGTTCATCCAGCGCGTGACGAGGCGAGACAACTGGGCGAGCCTGGGATCGGCCTCTCGGATGGCGTCGTTCGCCAGACGGTTCATGTGCTCGACCGGCACGGCAGCGACATACCAGTCCGCCGTGACTCGTCTCCGGCCTCTGGAATCGGCGACGATCACGCCGCTGATACGACCGGCGTGCATTTGTAGCTCTTCGACTCGGACGCCAAGTTCGAAATTGACCCCAAGGTGCTCCAGGTGTGCAAGCCATGGCGAGATCCACACATCACTGGTCGGGCCATTGAGTACCCGGTCAGCGTTGCGGCCCGGAGTGCCCAAGTCGAAGAGGAGCTGCAACAAGGTGTAGCCCCCAGTACGCGCGCTCATTTCGCGCGCCCGAGCAGCCACCAAGGTTCGAGTGAGTCCGTCGGCCATGAACTTCTGGTAAGCGACTGATCGGTGAGACGCTCCCGAGAAGTCCCACCAACTCACCCGGTCCCACTCGTCGTAGCGGCGCTCCTCGCAGCTGGTCAGGAGGACGAGAAGTCTGCTCGCGAAGTAGGCGTAGTCCCCGGGAGAGAGCTGGGCGATGGGATGGAGCGCGGTGTGAAGTATCAGTTGGAGGTCGCGTACCGAATCTGGGAAGTGTGCCGGTAGCTTGACCGGCGGCCGGCCACCTGACCGAGCGATCTCGGTCTCCGTCGCGTCGCGGAGGTTGTCCAAGACTCCATTGGCCTGGTTGCGGTAAGGAATTCGACGCATCGTGTCTGGAAGATGCCGATAGAAGCCCGGGAAGAACCGGAACCCGTGTTCAGCGGGAAGGCTGCCTCGACCCGGAGTGCTCGAATGGGGAACGGGAAAGCTGCGCGCCTTTCCGCCCGGCAGGTGGTGACCCTCCAGGACCGTCACGGAGAAACCTCGCTCGGCGAGCTCTTGCGCCGCCGACATGCCGGCGACGCCACCACCGAGGATCAGGACTGAATTGGTCAGTTGGCTAGACCTCCTTCTGGTCCACGCTCACCCGGGCGGAAGTCCACAAGCACCTCTCGATGGCACGAGTTTGCATGAACAGCCACGTCCGGACAACTCGCCCCTGTTCGGGTTCCCGACGTCCGGTCCATCTCTTGGACATGAGACGCGATCAAGAAAGTCGACGATCGATACAAAGAAATGGATTTCGACTCTGGGATCGATGCGTTGGCTACGTGGGTGCTGTCCCGTTCGTCGGCGTCGGCGTCGGCGTCGGCGTCGTGGCCCGCGGCACGACGACGTGCTGAGAGGACTTCGTTCGGGTGAGGATGGTCTTGCAATGAGTCCCGTAGTTCCTACGGCCAGCGCCCCTCCGGGTCGACTCGGTTCGTCGAGCCTCCGTAGCGCAGCTTGACCAGGCCGCTTGCCAGGTCGTAGCGGGCGTTGGCGTTGGGCATCGGGCGGTTGTTCCCGAAGGGGAAGAGGGGGTACTCGGTCGCTCCGCGGGGACAGGGCTGCCCGTCGCCGTAGGCCATGAGATCGACGTCCCAGGGGGGTATGTCGCCCCAGCGCCGGGCACGGCTGTAGACCTCCATGAAGGCCGTGGAGATCTCCTCGGTCATGGCCGGCGAAGAGGCATGGCGCCGGGGAAAGGCCAGGCCCCCGATCCAGGACTGATCGCCGACCAATTCGGGGCGGCCCGGGCCGGTGCCTCGAGGAGCCGTCGGCTGGATGTAGAGGTCGAACCAGTCGGCAGGAACCTGCAGTTGGGCCGCAGGTTCGGAACGGACGAGCGTGACCCGGTAGTCCCCGACAACCCAGGGATAGGGCCGCCGCACCCCGACGAAGCGACCCTCGTGGGTGCCGAGTTCCTGGAAGCCGCCTGGGGCCAGCCGGGTGGCGCCGGCGTCAAAGGTCCACCACGTGGAGAAGATGAGCCCCTTGCCGGCACCGCGAACGCGCCCCGGGTCCCAGATGTCGGTCTGCAGGCCGAGGTAGAACGCGGAGCCGTCGATGCGGCCCTGGGCCAGGGCAAGGTATATCCCGACCGAGCTTGTCGGGTCGGCGAGCACGCTCAGGTCCCACTCGAGGGTGGCCACGGGGGACGCGAGTTCCCAGCGGACGTAGATCCCCGCCACTGGCAAGCGGATCTCTCGGTCGAGTTCCCCCCTCCCTCCGGGCCGCACAGGAAGCGGCGCAGGCGACGTACCCCGCACTCGTCCAAGCAGGTTTTGCAGTCCGCGCTTGATTGGCACTTATCCCATCATGGGCCCTCTCTGGTCAGCGACGCATTCGTGGGTCTCGGGGGGTTGAAAAAACCGTCCCATGAGGTCCACCCGGCTCGTCGGCATTCATGATGTCCCGGGACCGTGGGAGGGCGTGTTCAGCATCCGGTTACCTCGAAGCGGCCACGACGTAGAGCCCATTGGACAGCGAATCGAGCGGAGCGACGGCGAGCTGCGACGCGGCTAGTCCCTCGTGGTTGCTCGAGGTGTAGGCGTACGTCCCGAGCAGCCCCTCGAAGTTGGCATTCTCGATGAAGGTGCGGATGCTGCCCGAGTCAGACGCGTTGACTCCATTGGCGGCGCTGGCGAAAAGCTGAAGGGCATCATCCCCCTGCGCGTAGGGCGTGATGGGGCCGTCGAGCCGTACCAGATGGAGTGTGCGGAGTATCCGGGCGCGGAACGACGCCAGACTCGTGGGAACGTGGCGTGCCACCACCAATGACTTCGAGACGATCACCTGGACTCCGTTGACGGCCGCGGTCGGAAGCACCGGAGCGCCCTGCGTGGAGGCGAGGATGGGCAATATCGAGCCGGCGCTTCGACGGGCCGCCAGCAGCGGAGTCAGGGTCGATCCGCTGTCGAAGACCACCACTGCGCTCGCGTGCTCCGCCGCGAGGTCGCTCCAAGCAGACGACGCCCCTACCCGGGAATCGACGACGAAGGTCGTTGCGGTGACGGTGAGACCGGCCGAGCGGGCTGCGCTCCGAAATGCGGCGGCCCCTTGGGCGGCCACCTCCGAGTTGGAGCGAACGAGCGCTATGTGGTCGAGGTGCTGTCGCTTGGCCGCCGCCACGAGGACGCTCGCCTGGTCCGCCATCGATGATGCGATGGGGAAGGTGTTGGGGAACTCACTGGGTTTGAACGTCACGGCGAGCGCGGAGTAGCTGGCGGCGGCGGTTCCGAGCGCCCCAATGTGGTCGCGGTTGGCCGGATTCTCGAGGGCCAGAAAGGGCCCTACCAAAAACGAGACCTTTTCCTGGTTCACGAGGTCCAACAGGGCCTGATTGTCGACAGCGGGATCGGAACGATCGTCCTTGTAGAGCAATTCCAGACACCGATGGGCCGTGAGGACGCCTCCGGCGGCGTTGACCCCCTTGACGCCCAACTCGAGGCCGAGCAATTGGGCACGCCCGGCCACGCTGTCGGACCCGCTCAGAGGAAGGGAGGCTCCCACCTCGACGACGGCCGAGGTGTCGCAGTGCCCTTCGACGGGGTAGACGGTCGTCGGCACACCCAGGCGGGGCGCGGTGTGGCAGCCCGTCAGGACCGTGGCGGCTATCGCAATACCGACGAGGCCGATCACGGCACTCCGGGGCCGATGGCTCACCGGGCGGCGACTCCCAGGTATGACTCGATCACGTGCGGATGATTCAGGACGTCCTCTGGATTCCCCGTCGTGACGACGGCGCCGATATCGAGGGCGATGGCCCGATCGGCCAACTGGCGCAACAGGCCCATGTCGTGCTCAATGAGGATCATCGAACAGTCGAGGCGGCGCTTGGTTTCGAGCAGGACCGGTGCCATCGCCTCGGTCTCGGCTTGGGCCAGGCCGGCGGACGGCTCGTCGAGCAGGACGATGCTCGGGCCCATGGCGATGATCACCGCCAGCTCGAGAAGGCGTCGCACACCTGTCGAGAGATCGGAGGTCAGTTGATCCGAGTATTGCGCCAGCCCGAGCGGCTCGAGGATCTCATCGGCGGCCTGGCGCAAGCGGCGCTCGGATCGGCGCACGGTCGGCAGGCACAACATGGCTGCCGCCGCCCCCGGTGAAGAGATGTGGTGCGAGATCGCCATGATGACGGACTCGTCCACCGTGAGGCCCGGCCAGAGCCGGGCGGCCTGGAAGGAGCGACCGAGCCCGTGCTCCGCTCGTCGATAGGCGGGCCAGGACGTGATGTCGTCGTCTCCCATGGTGATCCGCCCTCGTTCGGAACGCCGCTCGCCCGAGAGCAATTCGAAGATGGTGGTCTTCCCGGCACCGTTCGGCCCGAGCAGGCCCAGGATCTCGCCCTGGAAGAGGTCGAGGTCGACGTCGTTGACTGCCACCACCCCACCAAATCTCTGGTAGAGGCCACGGGCCGACAGCACGGCGTGGTGAGAATCCAGAGCCGCGTCGGCCGGCGGCGCGAGGTCTGCCGTGTCGACGGTGAGCGCCGGGGTCGTGTCGGCCGGCGCATCGTTGGCTCCGCCCAGGAGCACAGCCCGGACGATGTCCTGGCGGTCGAGCAGGTCGGCCGTCGAACCGGAGAAGACCACCTGACCCTTCTCCATGAAGATGGCCCGATCGCAGAGCCGAAGGGCGAGGTTGATGGACTGTTCGACCAGGATGACGGCGCTGCCGCGATCGTGGATGCCCTCGACGATGCCCAGCAGGCTCTCGATCACGGTGGGGGCGAGCCCCAAGGACAGCTCGTCGATGATGAGCAGCTTCGGTTTCGCGATGAAGGCCATGGAGAGACTGAGCATCTGCTGCTCGCCTCCCGAGAGTGAACCTGCCGGGGTCTGCCAGCGGCTGGACAGCACGGGGAAATAGTCGAGCACCGTCTCGGTGGCCCGGGCCAGGTCCTGGTCATCGGCGTCGTAAAGCCAACCGGCGACCCGCAAGCACTCGGCCACGGTGAGCCCGGGGAAGATGCCGCGACCTCCGGGCACCTGCAGGATGCCGGCCTCGGTGATCCGGTGGGCCTCGTAGGTGGTGATGGCCTTGCCGTCGAACATGACCTCCCCCGCGGTCGGCACCACCAGGCCGGAGATAGCCCGCATCAGCGTGGACTTGCCGGCGCCATTGGTGCCGAGCACCGCCACCATCTCGCTGTCGCCCACGTCGAGGTCCACGCCGAAGACGACCTGGACGCCGTCATAACCGGCATCGAGCGAGCGGACCATGAGGAGATGGCCCGTCCCGTCGGCCCGTTCCCGACGCACGGTGGCGTCCGCCATCTCGGTGATCTTGCGCTTCGCGATGTCCTCGGCCACGAAGCGGGAGGCCGAACGGAGCAGCGACGCGCCGATGACGAACAGCGGCACGAAGAGCCAGAACGAGGCGCGGTAGCCGAAGGCATCGGTGATGAGGGAATCGACAGTGGGGACGCCGCCGGGGGGGCCGATGAGGAGGGCGCCGAAGGTCAGCCAGACCGTGGAGAGCCCGAAGCCCAGGGTGAGCATTCGGGTCGGTAGCGCGACCGAGAGCATGGCGTACACACCGGCGATCACGACGGCAGAGGCGCCGGCGAAGACCAGCTGCGCGGCATAGGCCACGGCCACATCGGGTGCCAGGGCCAGGCAGGCCGCCCCGGCGGCGGCAGCCACGGCCAGCCAGGCGATCGTACGCATCGCCTTCCCCGGGTCGGCTGCGATGCGCCGGGGCAGGACCACAAATCCGATGACCAGGCCGATGAGCGCTCCCGGCTCGGCCAGACCGAAGAGCAGGGCGCGGTGCGCCGCGTCCTGGTGGAAGACGTTCTCGTAGTACGCGGTGGCGTAGAAGGTGAGGCCGAGCACGGTCCCCAGGAGGAACGGGAGCGAGTAGTAGGTCAGGCGAAGGGATCTGGTTGTGGCGATGACCCGCGCGGCCTCGGGCAGCGTGGCCGGCTCGGCCGAAGGTTCTGCGCCGTCCGGGTCGCCTCCCGGGAGGCCGCCGGCAGGGACCGGATCCGGGAGCCGGGCGGCCAGCACCACAAAGACGAGGGCAGCGGCAGCCAGAACGAAGAACGACGCCTGCCAGCCGGAAACGTAGGCCAGGGTCCCCACCATGAGCGGGCACAGGGTGAGACCGAACACGAGGGCCGCCCGCTGGGCCAGGATCACCCGTGGTCGCAGGTCGACCGGGTAGTAGTCGCACAAGAGGGAGTTCTGGGTCGAGGTCAGCGCGCCGCCGCCGAGCACAACCCCGATGGCGCCGGCGTAGAGCAGGATCTGGTTGGGGAACACACCGGCCAGCCACAGGACAGCGGCGGCCGCGGTGAAGAATCCGCCCGCCCCGACCAGGACTCTGGTCCGCGAGGTCTGGTTGGCCACCAGGGCCAAGACGAGATCGGGGCCGAGGCCCGTCTGCAACTGCTGCACGGCCACCAGGGCGAGGATGGAGAGCTCCTGGTGGTAAGCGTCCTGCATCTCGGGCAGCAGGAGGACGAAGGTCAGGGCGCTCATCGGCAAGATGGCGCCCAGGCCCATGACGGCGATCAGCGGGCGCGGCGAATGAGCACCGGTGAGGCGCGAGGGCCGCCGTCGGAGCAGTGGGGCGTGGGCGAGGTCAGCCATGGGGGCCCGTATCGAGGCCGAGGGTGAGCACGTCGGCGGTCGGGCGGACCACCGAGCCGGGCTGCAGCGCTTCCCGGTCCTTCGCTGTGCCGGCGCCGCCGGTGTCCTCGTCGGGCGGGCGCCAGATCCCCGCCGCGGTGATCCCGCGGCGGCGGGCCACGACGCGCAAGAGCTGGTCCCGGCCGCGGTTGAGGAGGCCGCCGATGCCTTCGGGCAGGAAGAGCAGGAGCAGCAGGATGCCCAACCCGTTGACGAGCTGGGCGTAGCCCGCCGGGAGGTAGTACTGGGCTCCCCACACCGCGACGGCGCCCAGGATCACGCCCGGCATCGAGCCCAGACCGCCGATGACCACCATGGAGAACATGGTGATGTTGATGTCCGCGGTGAACGACCCGCTGTTGATGCCCTGCTGCTGGACGGCGAAGAGCGAGCCGGCGAACCCGGCGATGCCCCCGGAGATGGCGAAGGCCAGCAACTTGTAACGCGTGGTGTTGACGGCGGCAGCCCGCGCCGCCGGCTCGTTGTCGCGGGTGGCGATGAGGTCTCGGCCCGTCCTGCTCCGGCGAAGCGAGCGCACCGCGAGGAGGACCAGGAAGAAGCCGGCCAAGCAGAAGTAATAGACCTGGGAGTCGGTGTTCAAGACGCTCGCACCGAACAGCGTGGGCCGGTTTGCCTGGGTGGTGACGAACCAGGGCAGGTAGTTGGGTTGCAGGAAGTACGACGAGGCGGTGACGCCGAAGGCCAGGGTGGTCACGGCCAGGAAGGGCCCGGACATGCGCAGGGCCGGGAGCCCGATGAACAGTGAAACCAGGGCGCCGACGAGGACGCCGACCGCCAGCGCGGCGAAGAAGTCCCACCCGTGCCGGGAGTAGAGGACGACCGTGGTGGCGCCGCCCATGCCGGCCAGCCCGAATTGCCCGAGGGAGATCTGTCCCGTCCATCCCGTCAGCACCAGTAACGAGAGCCCGACGATGGCGTAGACCACGATGAGCGAGGCCAGGTACGTCTGGCTGCCGCTGATCAGCAGCGGGAGCAAAGCCACCACGGCCACGAAGGCGACCTTCAGGACTCGCAGGGTCCAACGCACCTCGGGCAGGCTGGCCAGCTGGCGGGGGATCGGTCGTCCCGAGGCCACGTAGCGCCAGCTCGACTGCTCGCCCTCGGTGACCCGCGCCCGGGAGCGCCGCTGCAGGAGGAGGGCCACGACGATGACGACCACGAGCGAGGCGTCCACGTAGGTCGTGTTGGAGTACGTCCAGGTGGCCGCAGCGTCGAACACGCCGATGGCCAGGGCAGCCACCACGGTCCGGGGCATGCTCTCCATCCGCCCGATCACGGCGGCGGCCAGAATGCGCAGCAGGATTTCATCACCTCCCGCGGTGACGGTCTGGAACCCCCCGAAACCGAGGACGGGCACCTGCAACAAAATGGCCAGGGTCGACAGGATGGCGGCCAGCACCCAGATGATGGTGTCGAGGCGGGCCACCGAGATCCCGAGCAGCGTGGCCCGGTCGCTGTTCTCCGCGGCCGCCCGGATGCCCAACCCGTACTTGGAGTAGCGCATGAACAGCGCCAGAGCGGACGCAACGAGCATGGCCCCCACCACCGCAACGATGTCGTTGCCGCTGAAGAGCACCGGACCGATGGTGAAGGACACGTGGAGGGGCGTGTTGACCGACTGGCTGTTCGACGCGTTGACGCACGACTGGTTGGTGGCGGGGTTGCAGAAGAGGATGGGAGCCAGGGTGGCCACCCCGGTCAGGAGCTGGGCCAGCCCGATGGTGGCCACGGTCAGGATCAGCCGGGAGCTGTTGCGGAAGTGACGGGGTAACAGGCTGGCCAACGCGCCGAGGACGATGGCGGCGGCGATGCCGGCCCCTGCCGCCAACACGAAGGGAACCCCGAAGGTGACCACCAGCTCAATGGCGAGCACGGCCGGCAGTACGCCGATCTGGGCCTGGGCGAAGTTGATGATGCGGTCCCCGCGGTAGATGAGGACGATGCCCACGGCCAGGATGGCGTAAATGGCGCCGTAGACGATGCCGAGGAGCACGATGCCGAGGGGCAGGCCCTTGGGCAGGGTGGCGGCCAGGAGGATCCACACCCCGATCGCTCCGAAGAACCAGCCCAGGGCGGATCGGGTCGACCGCCACAACGAAACCCCACGCCGGCGCGGGGCGCGGTCCACCTGACCCCCTGGCGGCGGAGCCCCCTCAGGAGTCACGTTGCCTCGTCACTCTCTGCGCCGGAGGTCGCACGTGGTGCGGCGATCACTGCACGACGTCCATGCCACCCACCCCCAAGTGGTCGCCCCCCTGACGGGGCAAACGTACCGTGCCCTCACTAACATTTCCCGCCAAGCCGATGGAAGGTGGGGGGGCCTACCGCTCGTACGTCCATCAGTCTCAAAGGGGGGGCCATGACATCGTCGGGCCAAAGGTCGATCGGCGTCTCGTCGCGCCACGTCGCAGCGCATCGGATGGCGCGGGGGGCACGCGCCGCCACCGTGCTCGGGGCGGCGCTGCTCACCGCTCTGGTGATGGTCCCGGTGGCGGGGGCGTCCAGCACGTCCAGTACGTCCCTGGTGTTGAAGACCTCGGGACCGGCCGGTGAGGGGCCCTACCCGTGGAACTACCCGGCGTCGGGCGGCATCAAGGCGGGTGCGGGCACAACCAGCTCGGGCGCCAGTTGCACGCCGTCGACCCCGCAGTTCGCCTCGCCGTACGCCCCGCCGTGCATCCCGAAGTTCAGCGGCAACAACGGTGGCGCCACGTACGACGGCGTGACCGCCACCACCATCACCCTGGCCGAGCGCGAGTTCCCAAGCGCTGCCGACACCCAGGAGATCGAGGCGCAGGCCAAGGCGTCCGGGGGTGCCATCCCCCAAGTCATCAGCCAGGTGCAGCAGGTCTTCCTCGACTACTTCAACAGCGTCTACAACCTGTACGGGCGCAAGGTCGTCATCAAGCCGTACACCACCCAGTCCAGCTTCACCACCGAGGAGCTGGGGCAGGGCCAGCCCCAGGCCTGTGCCGACGCCGACGCGATCGCCAATCAGATGCACGCCTTCGGGGAGACGGGCATAACGAACGGGAACTCCTTCGGAGGCACCGGACCGTTCTCCACCTGTGCCGCCCACGACCACCTGGTGGAGTTCAACGGTGACCCGTATTTCGACGAGGCAGCGTTCGAGGCGCTCAATCCCTACGTATGGTCGATCAGCCAGGACTGCAACCGGATCTCGGCCTCCGAGGCCGAGGTGGTTTCCAACATGCTGGGGGGCAAGAAGGCCATCTATGCCGGTGACCCAAACCTGAAGGGCCAGGTGCGCAAATTCGCCGCCTTCGTCCCCAACGTGCCCCAGTACCTGGGCTGCACCAAGTACTTCATCAATTTGGTCGAGAAGAAGTACCACATGAACAAGAGCGAGCTGGCGCCCAGCTTCAACTACAACCTGGACATCAGCACCTTCCAGCAGTCGGCGCAGCAAGCCGTCATCCAGTTCAAGGCGGCGGGGGTGACCACGGTCATCTGCTCGGCGGACCCCTTCTCGCTCGGTCTGCTGACCAAGGCGGCGGCCGCCCAGAACTACCACCCCGAGTGGTTCATGACCGGCTCGGCCCTGACCGACCTGGACCAGGTGGCGCAGGGAGAATACGACCTGCCCGAGATCCAGGGCCACATGTTCGGCCTGTCCGAGAGCGCGCCCTCGACCGGCACGACCGGCCCGCACTCGCTGGCCGGTCAGCTCTACCAGAAGCTGACCGGGCACGCCATCCCCAAGGGCACCGACGGCAACTACGGCGGCCTGGTGGAGATCTTCAACGACCTGCAGGCGGCTGGGCCCGACCTGACGCCGAGCACGATGGCCCGGGGTATCCATGCCCTGCCCACGCTCGGCGCGCCGGGTTATCAATACGGTCAGTGGACCTTCAACCTGGGGCCGACGGGGACGCCCGGGGGAGGCGACCACACGGCGAGTGACGATGCCCGCTTCGTCTACTGGGACGGCACCAAGACGTCGCCGCTCAACGGGACGACCGGGACCTTCGTCGCCGTCCTCGGCGGCAAGCGCTACACGCTGGGCCAGTGGCCGACCACCCTGCCCCCGCTCTTCGGGGCCGGTTGACCATGGCAGACGGACGTGAGTGCCTATCCACAAGTGGGGGGTGCTGATGACGACGAGCTCGAAGACCGACGAAGCCGGCGCCTTGTTCGTGACCGCGGATTCCGAGGACCCGCGGTTCAATCAGCCGTACATAGATGTCCGGGAGTGGCGCGACGAGCCGGCAGACGCCCCTGTGTTCGCCGGCGGCATCACGACGCAGCAAGGCGGTGCCGCGACCGTCAAGGCGCGCCATCTCTATGTCCACGGAGGGTTTACGGGCACCGACGCCAAGTTCTCGTTCTGCTTCCCGCCGGAGGAGGAATACCAGGGACGCTTCTTCCAGGCGACCCACCAGTTGCTCGCCGGCGAGGAGGCTACGCCGCGTAACATCGCATTCGCCCTGGCGAGTGGCGGCTACTCCGTGCAGACGAACATGGGCGGCAACGACAACCCTCGCACGGCTGAGGGGTCGGCCCGCGGCCAGTCCGACACAACGATTCGGGGCTACCGGGTCAACGCCGAGGCCGCGAAGTTCTCCCGTGTCGTGGCGGCCGAGATCTACGGCCCGCACCGCACCTACGGCTATCTGTACGGCGGGAGCGGCGGCGCCTACCAGACGGTCACGAGCGCAGAAATGACGACCGGCGTGTGGGACGGGTTCGTTCCCTACGTGATGGGATCGCCGCAATCCATCCCCAATTGCTTCACGGTGCGCGTGAACGCCCTCAGAGTGCTGAAGGACAAGTGGCCGTCGATCATCGACGCGATCGAGCCGGGCGGAAGCGGTGACCCCTTCGCCGGGCTGAACGACGAGGAGCGCACGGCACTGGAAGAGGCCACTCGGACCGGGTTCCCGCCCGGGGCGTGGTTCAACTACGTCCCACAGGGCGGAGGGCCGCTCGTGCTGGTTGCCAGTTATGTGCCGGTGTTGGACCCGACCTATCTCGACGACTTCTGGAGCAAGCCAGGCTATCTCGGCACCGACCCGACGTCGTCGGTCGGCGCCGCGCGCATCCAACACGAGGCGACCGTTGTCGATGTCATTTCCGGCCAACGCCAGCAACTCAAACTGTCGAGCGTCCCCACGGGTGATCTCACGGCTGCTGATGTGATCATCATCAGCGGCGCGGCGGCCGGCAAGACCGTCTCACTCGGCCGCATCGACTCGGACGGCAAGGGTCATATCGGCCTCGTGTTCGAACCGGTCGGCGACACGGTCGACATCATGGCCGATCCCGCCGTCTTCGAAGGCATGCAGGCCGGTGACGAGGTCCGGATCGACAACTCCCAGTTCCTCGCGCTGCAGACCTACCACCGTCACCAATTCCCGCCGGCCAATCCCGACTTCGACTACCCCGACGTCTACGACTACTTCCGGAACAGCGACGGTTCGCCCAAGTACCCCCAGCGGAGTGTGGACATCGGTGCGGCCGGCACTCTCGGCGCCACGGGTCAGATCCCGACCGGTCGCTTCAACGGGAAGATGATCGTCGTGGAGGCGCTCCATGATGGGGACGCTCTCCCGTGGCAGGCCGACTGGTACCGAAAGAAGGTCGAGGCCGTCGAAGGATCCGCCGTCGACCAGAAGTACCGTCTCTGGTACGTCGACAACGCAAATCACACCGACCCGACGACCGAGTCGCTCGAGACGCACGCCGTCGCCTACTCGGGCACGTTGCAGTACACGCTGCGGGAACTGAGCGCATGGGTCGAGCGAGGGATCGTCCCGCCTCCCACCAGCGAATACCGGGTTCACGACGGCCAGGTGCTCGTGCCGGACTCGGCCGCGGAACGCAAGGGCATCCAACCCGTGATCCATCTCGAGGTGAACGGCGGCGATCGTGCCGAGGTCGCGGTCGGCGAAGCCGTCGCCTTCACCGCACGGATCGAGGTGCCGCCCGCCCCGGGCAAGCTGGTGTCGGCGGAGTGGGACTTCGATGGCGTCGGCACGTATCCGGACACCGCTGAGCTCGGTGATCCGACCCCGGAGACCCTCTTCGTGACCGTGACTCACACCTTCAGCAAGCCAGGTACCTACTTCCCGGCGCTACGCATCGCTTCCCAACGTGAGGGTAACCCCGACACCCCATTTGCCCGATCGTTGAACCTCGGCCGGGTCCGGGTGGTGGTCAACGAGTGACGAAATCGCCGGTCGCAGCGCCCCCATTCCGGCGGCTCCGCCGCTGAGAGGGATGACCTCGGCGCAGCGGTGGTGACGTGGTGCTCGTTGAGTGCGGATGGTGGTACCCGAGGAGGTGACACTCGGGCAGGTCCGGACTCTGTCAGCGCTACCCGCCGTCACCGAGATGCCGAACGAAGAACGACTCGGCGGAGTCGTTCTCGAAGACGGGCACCTGGACGTGGCCCCCTGGGTTGACGTGGAGGGTCTTGTCAGTCGAGCCGATGGCATCGAAGAGAGCGAGACCTGCCTCGCGGGCGATCAACTCGTCGTCCCACTGGAAGAGGAACAGGATCGGCACACGTAGAGAGCGGGCCGCGGATTCGAAGCCTGTCCCGCCCATACCGGCACCCAAGCCGGCCAGACCGAGCACGGCTGCTTTGACCCGGGGTTGGGAGGCCACGAATCGGAGACCGATACCGGTACCCATGGACAGCCCCCAATAGCCCAGGCGGTCGTCGCTGAACCCGGTCGAGACGAGGTCGTCGACCAAGGCGTTCAGCTCTCCGACGTGGGTGGCCATGCGGCTGGCGAACCGGGCCGCCTGATCGGTGTCCATCGCCACGGGCAGGCCGGCGCCGGCCCCCTGGTCGATGCGAGCCTCAACGGATCGGCGCCGGGCCCGGGCCGCCTCCTTGTCGGTGATGCGCTCGCCGTGCTCCGGGGCATCAAGGGCCACGGCTGCGTAGCGCCGGTGCCGCACCAGGCGCCGGGCGAGTCCGAGCACCTCGGGGGCGCGCTTGTGCACCACACCTCCGTGACCGAGGATCACAGTCGGTCGGGGCCCCGTCGCGGCCTCCGGGAGCCAGACGATGCCCGGGACGATCTCTCCGGACTCCACCTCGAGTCCTACTCGTCGCTCGACAACACCGCGCTCGCAGATTTCCCGGACTATCTCCATGATCCACCCCCGGTTCACGTGGCCCCGAAGCGTACCGCCGACCTTGCTCTCCAGGTGTCCTGTTCCCAGCATTTCGACTTGGCGCGGCCCAAGATTGGTCCCGCCTCAACCGACGGTGGCGGGTGCCCGGTTGCCGAGCTGCTCGGCGACGTCGGCCGGGGGGGACACGGTCCACCACGTCCGTGACAGACGTGGAACGTTCTCGATCCACGTCGTATTGGACGGGCCGTCACGGCGGCGACGGCCCGAACCGTGCCGCGGCCTCTCGATCGTTGCTCCGAGCGGAGGTCCCGGTTCCATCCGCCGGGCGGGGCGCCGACTCGAACCGTCTCCAGCTTCCGCTCGGACACTAAGTTGAGAGCTTGCTGAACCTCAGCGCTGAGTACAATCGAAGGAACGTTTCATGGCCGACGAACTGCAGGATGGGCAGCACGAACTGCCGGCGTCGGTGAATCGGCTCGATGCGGATCTGTGGGCGTACGAGCAGTTGGTTCGAATCGAGCAACACTGGACTGATCAAACCCAGAACCAACAGCGGAGGATCACAGCGGTCCTCGCGGTGAATGGTTTCCTCCTTGCCTTTTTGGCGGCAGCAGGATTTCAGGTTACGACGAGGCCCTTCAGCGGATGGTATCTGTATCCGTTCTATGCGTGTCTGATTCTCTTGTCTGTGGCCCTCGTTTTCGGAGTGCTTACCTTGCTTCCGCAGATCACCATTTCTGGACGGGAGACGGGATCCAGAGGTTGGATCTACGAAAACCTGATTGCAACAACCGCAGGCGAACACCCTTCACTGTGGCTTGACTCTCAGCAAGTCTTGGACGAGTTCCGCCAGGCTCGCGAAGCTGGAGAATTCGATCAGTTTGTGCTTCGAATGTGCGAATCGGTTGCGGGGAATGCAAACGGAAACCTAGATCACAGAGCCACGCTCTCTCGACGAAGAAGGTGGATGCACTGGCAGATAGCCTTCATCATGGTATCTCTAGCGCTGCTCATCATCGCTGTCGTCGGCTTGGCGGTCCATGTCCTCTAGCAAACCGAGTGGATCTGGAGCCCGAGCGCGGCAGCTAATCCCGTCACACCGGAACTGGGCCCTCCTCCGCGGACACGTTCACATCCACGACGCCCACCACCAAAACTCATGCCGGTTCAGGACGGCTCGTCGTGACAGTGCATCACCTTCAGCCGACGGCTGCACCATCCTCCAGCACCGCCCGCGACATTGGGCGCGGTGCTCAAAACACCCGATCGGGTGATTACACCTCGCCCACAGAGGGCTAGGTTCCTCGTCGATGGCCACACAATGGGAGTACAAGGTGGAGGAGGTGGCTCCGGAGGCGGGCACCTTCGCTCAATTTCTCAACGATGAGGGTGGAGAAGGCTGGGAACTTGTCACAGTGGCGGCACTCGGTGTCGACGATGCCAGTCGCTCCCACCTGGTCTTCCGGCGGGAGCTGGCGAATCCGACCTGGGACCAGCAACAGGACTAACGCAGCCGGCCCGAACTCCCGCCGGCCCGTCCGGCCCTCAAGGTGGCCCGGACAGGCCCACAACCGGAACCAGCCGTCGCCTTTCGGCGTGATCCAGCGGCCAGTCGAGTCCGGCTCGACCTGGCAATGGGTGCTCTTGAGCTACTGCGGTAGACCGTCGCGCAGCTTCGGCTGGGCTGCGCAGTAGTGCCGGGGGTAGTCGTCGAGCTGAGGCGGCATGGACTTGGCCTTCGCCGCAGCGGCCACCTTGAGCGGCCATCCATCTCGCCCTCAGACAATCGCCTAGGCGGAGAGCACTCCAACCTCGGCCAGCACCTCTCTCACCTCGGCAAGGCCTCGCACTCGCTCCGATCGAAACCCGAAGGATCTCGCTGCATCGGAGTTCGCGGCGCCATCGTCGAGGTACAAGATTCGCTCCTTCCTAAATGGGAGTCGATCGGCGACAGCCTGAAAGATGGCCCGATCCGGTTTTGCCAGTCCCAGCTCAAACGAGAGGAATCGGAAGTCGAACATGTCGAGCACCGGCCACGACGAGGTCTGGTGTTCCCAGTGCATCGCGTTTGTATTGCTGAGACAGCCAATCTGCACCGATCGCCGGACCTCCGCCAGGAGCTCAGAAGCACCCGGATAGGGGCCGATTGGCCAATCCCGAAAGATCTCCAAGAATCGCTCTGGGGTGATATTGAGGTCCCACTGGGAAACCATTCGGGCGGAGAACTCAGTCGCCGAGCACTCGCCCTTCTCGAATGTGCGCACTGACGAACTGGAAAGCCATTGGTGCCACGTTTCCTCGTTGCCGACGGTCACTGCCAGTTCCTGAAGGCTGACTACGCCACCGAGCTCGATCAACACGCCCCCAAGGTCGAACAAGACGAAGTCGATGCCGAAGTCGGTCACCGGCGAAATGTAGCGCCCGACTCAGGGGTGGTGGGCCGTGCTCGGGCAGGGCACCCACCGCCGAGTGTCGGACTGCCGTTCGTCGGTTGAGATTCAGCACTGGACGGCGGCCCCTGCTCCCGTTCGCTCAAGCCCATCCGCTCTCTGACAGCATGTTTGTCATGGCTGCATTTGAGATCACAGATGTCCATGACGAGACGGCCGTCATTGAACTTCGCGAACGATTGGTGGAATTCAATATTGCTGCAACTGGGTACGACGAGTATCGATCCATGAGCTGTTTTCTTCGAAATGATGAAGGCGAGCTCGACGCCGGAATCGATGGCTTCAGTTGGGGTGGCTACGCGATGGTCGAGTGGCTTTGGGTCGCCGCGTCGATCCGAGGGAGGCATCTTGGAACCGGGCTCTTACGGTCATTCGAATCCGAAGCGCAGAAACGAGGTTGTCGGGTACTCCGCGTGAACACGCATTCCTTTCAGGCTCCCGATTTCTATCGGCACCTCGGTTACGAAGAAATCGGGTACGCCGAAGACACACCACTCGGCTACGGAGAACACTTCCTGCTGAAACGGCTGCCATGACTTGAACGGTTGACCCTCCCCATCGGCTCATAGCCACTCGTCGAACGAGCGCCATCTGTCGGTAGGCCTGCAAGTGACGGCAGATGCCCGATCTTCACGCCAGATAGGTGAGACAGTTGGCTCCGTAAGCCAGGGCGGTCCGGTTAGTGGACATCGTCCAGTCCGGTCTTCTCGTTGGCTTCCATTTCGAGAACAAGCGCCGGCCACGTGAAGCCGGATTCGCCGCCAGCGCCTCCCGGACTGCCTGACCACGCGTTGTAGAACTCACGAAACCCGTGCTCCTCTACCAGCTCCTCCAGCGCTGTCCGGAGTTGCAGGGCGTGGTCGGGCAGGCCAGCGCGCAAGGCAGCCAGATGTGCCCAGTAGACCGTCGCACCCCAGACGGCATTGCCATCCCACTGCACAAATGGCTCCACGCCGCCCCCGGGCTGCACTCCTCCAGCCGCAAAACCCTTGGGGCCCCACATGGGCGCACCGGAATGGACGTGGTGCGTCGTGACGTTCGTCGCATACCCTCTGCCGGCGAGCCTGCGTGATGCGCATGGAATCAGTCCCATGGCTCCGATACCTGGAACCTGGTGCCCAGCGACGAGGTCATAGGCGACAAACAGATGACCTTCTTTCCACCACAGGAAGTCTTCGATGGCGTCGGCAACCGCGGTCGCTGTCTCCGAGGCCCACGCAGCTTCGTTCCGCCAACCGCGGTCGCGACACGCCAGTTCGAATTCCTCAAGAGCGAGGAGATACCATCCGCACACCGTCGGATCGTATGCGACGAAAGCATGGTTCTCGACTAACGCTCGTTCCGGAGACATCTCGGCCGCAACTGCAGAGACGGTCAGATCTTTAAATCGCGCCAGTAGCGATGACTCCATGTCACCGAGGATGGACTGCACGTAGATGCTGTTCTCGGTGCCGGTTTCAAATGGGTGGAGGGCAATCGGCAGGACGCCGTCCCTGATGGTGCGGAGCTTGATCAATCCCGCCAGGTGTGCGTGCGCCGCTGACAACAAGTGGTCAGCCGGGGGCCCAATCACGCGCGACAAGCGAGCGCTCGCATATGCAGCTGTCGGGGGATCGACGAAAGGCGTTCGATCTCCCTCGAACATTGGACCAAAGAGCTCTTCGATGAAGTGCTGGTACTCGTCAGCGCCGGGAATGAACCGTTGATGCGAAAGAACTCCGCCCGGGAGCGCGTTGGCTGAGTAGAGGGTCGAAAGCTCCTGTAGGGCGAGACTCAGATCAAGGTGACGAAGACACAACGCGTGGTATCCGCTGTCCCAGCCAAACAGTGCCGGATAGCGGGTGACGTCTGGAACATGGAACACACCGTTGAAGGCAACGACCCGGTGCTGGGCGAACATGCTCACGCAAGCCTCTTTAATTTCCATTCCGTTGAGCCTCTCGATGTGTATCCGGCGGCCTTGTGGAAATGCCGCCGTCATGTCCGAGCGGCGTACCAATCGCGAGATGGGCACGGGCGCAAGGCGGTCGCTTGCTGGTTTGAAGTCTCGCGGATTGCCACCTGGGCGACTCGGGTCCGGTTGATTCGAGTGGTGATGGCGACTCCGACGCCCGGCATCGATCCGTGGGGGGCGGGGTTTCGCCAGGTGAGCGAGTCGTCAGCCAGCTCAAACAGGTCGGGTGCCAGGACGAACCCGAGGTCAGGTGGCACACTTAGCGCTCAATCTCGGAGGTTTTTCATGCAAAAAGGTGTCGCGGCGATGGTCCTGAGCGCATTGGCGCTGGTCACGTTGGCAGCGATGAGCATCGAGCCTGCCTCTGCTGCCTCCGGAGGAGCTGGGGGTGCCACGAGACAGGGCGTGACGGCTACCACTATCCGAGTTGGCATCCCCTACGTGGATCTGTCCGCCGTCCGGCAGTATGGCGTCACCCTCGACCATGGGAACTACCCCGATGCGTACAACGCCCTGATTGCGCACATCAATGCCCAAGGGGGAATAGACGGTCGAAAGCTCGTGCCCTTCATGGTTGCGGTGAATCCGGTCGGCACCGCAGCGGCAGCAACGGCCTGTACGCAATTGGCGCAGGATGACAAGGTCTTCGTCGTCTTTGCACCACAACAGCCTGATTGTTACCTCAGTCAGTATGGAATTCCCACGATCAACGGTACCTTCCAGGATGTGGCGGTTTCAGCAGGCACGCCGAATTTCACGATGCAGGCCCCGCCTCTTGCGTACGATCCGATTCAACTCGCTGTATTCGCTCATAACGGCTTGTTCCGAGGGAAGACGGTGGGAATCTTTGCTGGCCAAGTCACTGATCAGCGCGAGATGCAGGCAGTCCAGTCCGAACTCAAGTCGCTGCATGTGAAGGTGGCCCAGGCAGCCGTTGATTCAGCCCCGACCGGCGACCAGAGCGCGACGTATCAGGATGCAAACATCATCGCCCAACGGTTTCACGCAGCAGGTGTGAACGAGGTGGTTGCGGTCGGTACGGGTTCGCTCGTGTGGCCCGAAGCGCTGCAGGCAAATCAAGGCACCTACAACCCGTCCTGGATTGCTACCAATGAGGGCTCGGTCGAAGGAGCCATTGTGGGATCCTCCATCAGTCCCTCCTATCTCAAGAACATGGTGACGTCGAGTGCGGTGCTCGACAACTACCGGACGTGGCATCAGACGGCAGACCAGCAGTGCTATCAGATCGTGCACAAGGCGTACCCGTCAGACAAGATCACGCAGCCGACGAATCCCATAATGGGATCGGATCAGTCCTTTTTTGCCATTCAGGACGCCTGCGACAACCTGGCCATGTTCACGTCCATTGCGAAAGCGGCCGGCAAAGATCTCACCCAGGCAAGCTTCATCAAGGCTGGATATGGACTGCGCAATGCGAACCTGCCGGAGGCAGCGGTGCCGGTTTCGTTTGCACAGGGACGTCCATATCCTCTCGGGCCGGTCTACCTCGGACACTACGACACGACGAAAAACTCCATTGTGTTCTCTGCCGCGTCCGACTGATCAAGTGGCGCCTCTCCGAAGCGGGATCATCTCGTCGGTGGCCCCAGTCCGACGTTTCCGGGCCGCCGTGAACACCACGCGGACCGCTGATGCTGGTGGGATTCACTGCATGGAGAGTATGGCGGCGACCTCGGCGACCGGATCACGAACGATCGGGCCGGTTGCGGTCACCTCGGCTCGCACGATGGTGCCGTTGAACGCGAACGGAGCTGTGTAGCCCGACCCAACGGCGGGTCCCCACTCGTAGCCACACGTCAGCCCGATCCCGACCTCGTTGAACGCTACGGGTGTAAACCGGTCGATGGTGCCCGAGCTGACTTCGTTGCCGTCCTGGATCAGGGTGGCCACGCCGCCAAGCAGTTCGTCCTTCTCGAACCTCATCTGGAGGAGATGGCGGCCCGAACCAATCCTCGAATCGCTTGTGACCTCGTACCACCTCTGTCCGTGCAGGTTGTGGAGATAGCGCAAGCGGCCGTCCAGCACGTGGAGCGACCAGCCCCCCAAGACGCAGCCGAGAGCGAGAAGCGTGCCCTGGGGGACAATGCCTTCGGGCACGTCCACGGTCACTGAAATGATGTGTGATCGGTTGCGGACGTCGACTGCCACCCATTCAGGTACCTGCGCCCCGTCCTGGAAGTACCGGTAGGTCTCCTGTGGTTTGCGTCGATCATGCTTGTGGGCGATGACGTCGAGCACGCGATTGTCGAGAGGAAGCACGTCGTTGCGCCGGGCCTCTTCCCACCAGAGCTCGACGAGCTCGGCCACCTTGTCGGGGAACTCGAGCGCAAGGTCGTGGGCCTCCGAGACGTCCTCGGCGACGTGGTAAAGCTCCCAGACGTCGTCGTCCCAGGGTGCGTTCGAACGCAAGCCGTCGTCGTACACCGGACCGACCGGATGATAGGTCACTGCCTTCCAGCCGTCGTGGTAGATCGCCCGGGACCCCAACATTTCGAAGTGCTGGGTGCGGTGCCGTCCGGGTACGCCATCGGCCCCGTCAACGATCATGTAGGCGAAACTCGTCCCGTCCAGGTGAGACTGCTCGACACCCTCGATCTCCCCGGGCACGTCGACGCCGACCAACTCGAGGATCGTGGGCAGGACATCGATGGCGTGGGCGAATTGGTGGCGAAGAGCGCCGCCACTTTGGAGACGTGCGGGGGCACGCACGATGCAGGGGTCGGCGACACCGCCCTCGTGGACCTCGCGCTTCCACCGCTTGAAGGGGGTGTTCCCGGCCATCGTCCATCCCCACGGGTAGTTGTTGTGGCTGCCGGGCCCACCGATTTCACCGATCCGCCGGTGCATCTCGTCGACACCCGCGAACTCGAAGTTCGAGATGCGACCTTCGTTGATGGTGCCCTCCTTGCCACCCTCAGAGCTGGCGCCGTTGTCGGACACCACGATCACTACGGTGTTGTCGGTTTCCCCGAGGTCTTCGATGAAGTCGAGCACCCGCCCGACTTGGTGATCCGTGTAAGAGAGGAAGGCGGCGAAGCACTCCATGAAACGTTCGGCCAGCTCACGCTCACGCGCGTCCAGTGAGTCCCAGCTTGGGACCCAGGCCGGCCGCGGTGAGAGGACCGTTCCTTCGGGAACGATGCCTGACGCCACCTGGCGGGCGAAGGTCGCCTCGCGCCACTCGTCCCAACCCCCGGCGAAGTGGCCCTTGTAGCGTTCGATCCAATCGGCCGGCGCATGGTGGGGCGAGTGGCAGGCACCCGTCGCGAAGTACAAGAAGAAGGGCAACGTGTCATCGACCGCCCTGAGGTCACCGAGGAATTCGATCGCGCGGTCGGCCAGGTCGGCGCTGAGGTGATAGCCCTCCTCGATCGATCGCGGCGGGCGCACGCAGTGGTTGTCGTGGTAAAGCCCCGGTACGAACTGGTGAGTCTCGCCACCGTGGAAGCCGTACCAGCGATCAAAGCCGCGGCCGAGCGGCCAGGTTGCCCTCGAGGCGGCCATGTTGGTCTCCTCCTCGGGGCTGAGGTGCCACTTTCCCACGGCGTAGGTGGCATAGCCGTTTGCTCTGAGGATCTCCGAAATGAACCCGTTCTCTCGTGGCGGACGGCCCCAGTAGCCGGGAAAACCCGAGGCCAGGTCCGCTACCCGACCCATACCGCTGCGGTGATGGTTGCGCCCCGTCAGTAGGCAGGCCCGGGTGGGGGAGCAGAGTGCCGTGGTGTGGAAGTTGGTCAGGCGGATGCCCTCGCCGGCGACGCGGTCGATGGCGGGAGTGTCGATGTCTGACCCGTAGCACCCGAGCTGGGCGAAACCGACGTCGTCGAGCACGACGAGGACGACATTGGGCGCGTTCTCGGGGGGAGTCGGCGTGGGTGGCCACCAAGGCTCCGAGTCGCGCCAATCATTGCCGATCCTGCCCTGGAATTCGATCCTGCCCACAGTTCCACCCCCAAGCACTCGACGCTGCGCAGAGCATGACACGTGACCACTCGGCAGCCGCCAGCCGAAGGATGAGGTGGCCTGCTCCAGCGTGAACAGCTCCACCAACACCGCTATCTCGGACCGAAGCCTGGGCCCTCCGCTCCGTCCTGAGCCGTCTCACTCCTGTGCCGCAACGCGCCGGTCCCGCCTTCTCTCGCCACTATGCCGGCAACCTCCTGGTGCGCGAGCCCTCGCTTGTAACCTCAGCGAGCCGAGTCCGTACACATCCCATGCGGGGTGTCAGGTTCTGATGCGGGTGCATTCGGCGAGTCAGCCGGACGTGCGTGGTCGATGGCACTCAGCGTCCGCCGAAGAGCGGCGATCCGAGTTGCATCGTGCGCCTTCACGGCAGCTCGCAGAGACCCTCGTCATCGCTGTTCGAACCCGATCCGGATCCCTCCGCGGCGACTGGCCGATCGTAGCGAGGAGGCTGGGGCGGACTGTCCGTCTTATCCACCCCAAGATGGGGAATGCCTCACCCGTCTGTCAGCCTTGTCCTGAGTGCAATGGCGTTGCGCGGACAATCGCGCACGGCACGCCTTGCGGCCTTCACCAATCGTGTCGGGATTGGATCTGACGCGAGGACTGGATAGCCCCACTCGTCGAGGTGAATCACTTCAGGGAGGAGTTCGGCACAGTAGCCGTATGCATCGCACGCGATTGGATCGATGGTGAGCTGCAACTCCCTCATGCACTCGCCAATCCATGTCGCTCGGTCATCGTGATGTCCCACCAGATGTCACTGCCGGCCGAGTCGTCGTGGTGGTCGGGGGCTCTGTCGTCTTGGTCGGGGGCACGGTCGTCGTGGTCGGTGGCACGGTCGACACGGCCGTCGGGTCGGACCCGTTGGTCGTGGTCGTCGAGCTCTGCGGCAGGGTCGTCGAGGTGGGTGCGGTGGCCGGCAGATTCTCGGGCACTCTGGGCTTCGCCGACCCTGGGTGTTCGCGGGCCACCACGGCGCCGATCAGTACCACCGCTCCGGTGACTGCTACGACAATGCTGGTAGTCAGGCGACGGATCCTGGTCACGGTGCGGTGGGGTGACGCGATCGGCGTCGGGGGCCGTCGGTTCCTCCGATCTCCAGAAAGCACGTCGTCTCGCTCCATTTCCTTCAGGCGGTCCGACCTGCACCGGACCAGCGTCCTGAGCTCTTGGCGAGTGCAGCGGGGGTAGCCGGGCGCAGGCGGCGCAGGTCGGCGCCTGAACGGCCATCGTACGAAGCAGGCCTGACGCGAAAATGACAACGTCGGCAACGGCCGTCACCCACTCGTCATCCAGGGCGGGTAGACAGGGATGATGCGGGTGCTTGTCGCCGAGGACGACGACGGTCTGCGGTCAGTCCTGGAGAGAGGTCTGGGCGAGAACGGCTACGTGGTGGATGCCACGATCGACGGCGAGCAAGCGCTCCGTTATCTCGACGCCTATGACTACGAGGTGGCGATCATCGACTGGCGCATGCCAAAGGTGACCGGGCTCGAGCTGGTCCAGCGTCTGCGCCGACGTGGGTCGTCCTTGCCAATCCTGATGTTGACTGCCCGCGACACAGCCGCCGACCGGGTCACCGGACTGGACGAGGGCGCGGACGACTATCTGGTAAAGCCCTTCGATTTCGGCGAGCTCCTGGCTCGCATCCGGGCACTGCAGCGTCGAGGCGAGGCGGTGCAGTCCTTGGTCATTCGGGTGGCCGATCTCGAGCTCGAGACGGTCTCTCGGGAGGTGACCATCCGCGGCGCGCAGTCACCCCGGCTCACGGCCACCGAGCTGTCTCTTTTAGAATTGCTCATGCGGCGAGCGCCCGCCGTCGTGCCGCGCCGAGCCATTGCGCTCGCGGTTTGGCAGGACGAGGCGGATGCACTCGGTTCGAACACGGTCGACGTCCACATTGCTCGCCTTCGTTCGAAGATCGCCTCCAGCGGCGCAAGGATCGAGGCGGTCCGGGCTCTCGGCTACCGCATCGTGAGGTCGACATGAAGCGGTCGGTTGCCTCTCGGCGGCCCTACGTCGGACATGCCGCCCGGGTCGCACTGGTCGCCACGCTGATCATGGCTGCGGTCTACGTGGCGATGGTGCTGGCGTTCAACGTCGTGGATCGGCACCGACTGGTCAACGAGGTCGGGGACCGCTTGGACGGTCGACTGGCTGCTGTGGCCGACGCGCCCGACCAGGCCGCGGCCATCGCCCAGTACGACAACGCGCACGACCTCGATGACGCACAGGTGTTCTTCTGGGCGGTCCACCCCGGCGGCAGTCGAACCGCCCTCACCGCGGGGGCACCGCGGTTGAGCGACCGTGCGTGGGCCGGCACGACATCGACGGAGGCCAACTTCGGAAACGCCAACTTCCTGGTCCGTTCGAGGCGCGTGGGTACCACCTTGTACGTGGCGGCCCAGACCCTCGCTTCGGCCGACCGGGTCTCGTCGGACCTCACGGCACTCGAGCTTGTCGCGGGCCCGGTCCTGCTCCTAGGGGTCTTTCTCGGCACGTTGCTGATCGGAGTCAAGGCGGCCGAACCGGTGGAGTCGGCCCGACGGCGGCAGCTCGAGTTCACGGCGGATGCCTCTCACGAATTGCGAACTCCGCTGAGCGTGATCGAGGCCGAGGTGACGCTGGCCCGCAGCGGTCAGCGCACCGAGGAACAGTTGCGCGACACCCTCAAACGAGTGGGGCGGGAGTCGCGCCGGCTCGCGGAGATCGTCGAGAACCTCCTCTGGTTGTCCCGCTTCGACTCGGCGCCACCGCCCCCGCGCGACATGTTGGTCGACGTGGGAGCCATCGGTATCTCCTGTGCTGACCGTTTCGCCGTCCTGGCCCAGCAACGCGGGATCGCGCTCACCGTCGAGGTCGACGCCGAGGGTGCGCCGCTCGTGCACGCTCCCCCCGAGTGGATTGATCGGTTGGCGGCGGTCCTGGTCGACAACGCCTGCCGCTATGCCGGCCCAGAGGGCACGGTCCGGATCGGCGTGCGCGCGACCAGTCATCGGGTGTCACTGACCGTCGAGGACAGCGGACCCGGCATTGCTCCCGAGGATCGCAGCCTCCTCTTCGAGCGTTTCCACCGGGCCACCGACCAGGGCAACGGTGCGGGTCTCGGCTTGGCCATCGGCGACTCGGTGGTCAAGGGGACCCGGGGGGCGTGGCACATCGGGACATCGGAGCTCGGCGGCGCGCTGATAATGGTCAGCTGGCACCGCTCCACTCTCGGTCGCCACCGCGCCGAATGGGACGGACCACCGGGCCCACCAACGAAAGAGGAAGCCAGCCGGGGGCCGACGCCCGTTTCGGGTGAGCCTTCATCCTCACGTCATTCGCCGTCAATATCCTGAGAAGGACGTCCGACCCCGAAGAGAAAAGAGAAGCGCTGCCCATGCCGGCGGATACGCTCATGGACCGCTCGGTCGATCTGCTCAGGATCGATTTCAAGCCGAAGCACACCCAACCCTCGATGGCCCGAGTATTCCTGGCGACCATCGTCGCCCTCGTTGGATCACTGCTGGCTGACGCACTCCTGGTGGTCACGGCCAAGGCTGTCATTCCTTCCACCAAGGACTATCCGCATTTCGTCTTCTCGGACTATGCCAAGCTCACGGTGATCGGCGTGATCGTGGCCTGCATCGGTTGGCCGATCGTGACCAGGATCAGCTCCTCACCGCGATGGCTGTTCTTCCGACTGGCCATCGCCGTCACGCTCGTCCTTCTCCTACCCGACCTCTACATCCTGAAGCAGGGCCAGCCGGCGAACGCCGTGGCCGTTCTGATGGTGATGCATGTGGCCATCGCCCTGGTCACCTACAACGCTTTGGTGCACCTGGCCCCGATCGGTCCCGCGAAGGATGGGTCTCGCCCTCCCGCCGGGGCCTAGGGGGCTTCAGCGTCCGGTCCAGACCGGAGGCCGCTTCTCCAAGAACGCGCTGACGCCTTCCCGACTGTCGGCGGAGCGCATCACGGTGGCCATCGCCTCCGTCGTCGTCTCCCAGCCGAGGGTCTCGTCCTCGGCCACCAGCTCGTTGAGCGCGGCGAGACAGGCCTGCACCGAGACCGGCGCGTTGGTGCAGACCTCCTGGGCCAACGCGATCGCCCGTTCCTCCGCCTGCCCAGGTTCGCTGAGTACGTTGACCAGACCGAGCTCGTAGGCCCGCCGGGCGTCGAGCGGGCGGCCGGTCAAGATGAGCTGGCGGGCGACGTTGGGTGGGAGCGCCCGCGGACCTCGGAACAAACCGGCGCACGTCGGAATCACGCCGATGCTGACCTCCGGGAGGCCGAAGCGCGCCTCGGTCGAGGCGACCACCATGTCGCACGAGAGCACGATCTCGAGCCCACCGCCGAGTGCGAACCCCTCGACGGCGGCGATGAGCGGCTTGCGCCGAGACCGTCGGATGATCCCGTACTCGCCGCCGCGCTGGGTCACATAGTCGCCACCGCTGGTGAGGTCGCTGCCGGCGCTGAACATCTGGCGCGTGCCCGTCAGGACGCCCGCCCAGAGGTCGAGGTCGTCGTCGAGCTCGTTCAGGGCGCCGTCGAGCTGGTCGGCCAAGGCGCGGTCGACGGCATTGCGCTTTTCGGGCCGATCAAGCGCGATCACGAGGACGTTTCCGTCCCGCCGCCGCTGCACCAGCGTCGGGGAGTCCATCACGCTGGGGCCAGGTGGCGCGGCACGCTGTCAACTTACCCGGCTCGTGATTAGCCCGAGTTTCCGCACCAGGCACACCCGAGGCGGAGAATTGGGTGGTGCCGCCTCGTCCTGCCCGCCCCGTGGGGCGCCCCCTGGTGCCGGGGCCGCTGACCGAATCGCGACCCCTGTTGGAGTCCTCCAGGCCGAGCGAGCAACGTTGGTTCTTGCCGGGCGCTTCGAGAAGGAGCTGAGCTCTGCACTTCTGACGTCATGCCGCAGGGGTCCAACCCGACGCGAGCAGCGGCGGGCTGGCTCAGGCCCTCAGGTTCCAGCCATGGCAACGATCGGCTTGTTGAGCGGTTTGCCACCCATTGACCCGAAGAACGCTTCGTTGTAGCAGAAGACGCCGCCATCGGAAGCTACGAATCGGTAGCCCGAACCGCCGACGTTGGCCTGCATCCCGACGATCGGCGCGTTCAGGCGGATGCTGCCGGTCGAGCCGTAGAACGGCGCGCCGAAGGCAAAGATCCCGCCGTCCCTCGCCACTTCCCAGTAGCCGCCCGTTGCCTTGTCCGCAGCCATGCCGACGGTGGGTGAGTTCAATGGCCTGCCACCCATGGAACCAAGGAATGCGGCGTCGCCGTAACTGAAGATGCCGCCGTCGGACGCGATGAGCCAGTACCCTCTGCCGTCGGCCGTGGCGGCCATGCCCACAATCGGCTGGTTGAGGCGCATGCCTCCGGTGCTCCCGTAGAACGAGGCGTCGCCGAAGCTGAAGATCCCGCCGTCGGAGGCAACCTCCCAGTACCCCTTGCCATCGGAGGTGGCTGCCATCCCCACCACCGGCTGGTTCAACGGCCTGCCGCCCATGGAGCCGAAGAAGCCGGCATCGCCGAACGAGAACATGCCGCCGTCGGAGGCCACCTCCCAGTAGCCCCCGCCGTCCTGGGTGAGGGCCGTGCCTACAACCGGTTTGACCAGGTGGATGCTGCCGGTGGAGCCGCAGAACGGGATGTTCCCGTAGTCGAACACGCCGCCATCCGCGCCGGAGAGGAGGTAGCCGTTCGCACCACCGGATGGCGCGTTGCAGGGCACCTCGATGGTGGGCGCGGGAGTTCCGGCGTTCCCGCTCAGCTGCGGGTCGTGGTGGAACTGCGGCCAGGCACCCGGCTCGTTGGCGCTCGAGCCGGAAGCGGCGGTGTCGTCGATCTCCCAGTGCTCGACGAGGCCTATCCCGTTGCCACCGATGTTCGCGTACCCCGCCCCCGTGATGCCGATGTGACCATCCGGGTCGTCGGTGACGAGGGGCGAGCTCTGGAACGCATCATTGGTGCCGAGCACGATCACCGGGGCACCGGAGCGACCGTCGAAGATCTCGATGCCGCCCGTCGTGGGCACGATGACGTCCTGGTAGCCGCCTCCGGTCAGATCGGCGGTCACCGGGGAACCGATGACCTGACCCGACGTCGTAGCCGCCCAAACGATGGCCCCGTTGGTGCCGTTGAGCACATAGAGAGTATTTGCATCCGTGCCCTCCACGACGTCGAGCTGCCCGTTGCCCTGGACGTCGGCCAGGGCGGGGGAGTCGGCTGTGACGCCGTTCAGCGTGTCGCTCCAGGCAAGGCCGCAGCCGGTGTTGAGGGCGAAGATCTTGTGCGAGTCCGAGGCGCCTGGGTAGAAGCTGCCGTCGCCGATGGCGATGCCGACGCCGCCTCCGGCAAGGAACTGCCCCACGGCGGGGGAGGAGCGGTCGATGTTCTGGTTCGTGTTGAACTCGCAGACGAGTCCGCCGGCGGGGTTGAAGGTCCCGGCGTTGCCCGCGCTCGAGATGATGCGCAGGTGCCCACCGTTCGAGTACGTCTGCCCGAAGGCGACACCGGCCGACGAATCCCCGCCGGAGATGATCTCGTTGTTCCCGTCGGCGTAGAGGTCGGCGACGGCGGCGGTCGAGAAAACCGAGTCGGCTGAGAACCAAGGGAACCCTCCGAGCATGGCTCCGTTGGGGGCGTTGAGCGCGTCCGTGTTCTGCCCGAGCGAACCAGCCTCGACTCCGAAGCCGCCGGCGTAGTTCCCGACCGTCAGGGATGCGGACACGGCCGAGTGCGGCGTCGGATCGGTTCCCGGGTTGGTCTCCTGGACGAACCACTGATCGCCACCTCCGGGGCTGATGGCCTGATAGCCACCTATGGTGGGTGTGGCGGCATCCCCACTTCCGACGTACACGGTGTCGAGCCCATTGGCGTTGATCGGTGCGACGGATGGTGACGAGTTGACGGGCGCGCCGGCGTTGTAGGGCCAGCCGGCCGGGGAGCCCCCGCCGGCGAGGTGGAAGGCGTAGACCAAGCCACGCTGGTCGCCGACGACGACCGAGGGTTGCCCGTCGAGATTGGCGACGTTGGGTGACGAGAGCGCGATCTGCTGGTTCGGGTCGTTGAGGGTCTGCGTCCATTCGGATGTGGCCACGAAGCCGGCGCC
Source organism: uncultured Acidimicrobiaceae bacterium (assembly GCA_963809715.1). Lineage (GTDB taxonomy): Bacteria > Actinomycetota > Acidimicrobiia > Acidimicrobiales > RAAP-2 > Bog-473. Next base: position 346,754 of record CAWEKO010000002.1, read on the forward strand.
GGCGTGGGGCAGCTCGGCGGCCTGGGCGACGGGGGCCGCCGGGAAGATGGTGGTCAGGGCCAGGGCGGCGGCGCCAGCCACCACCGTGCTGGGCACGTAGCGGGTGAGCGAACGTCGCGTCACGTCAATCCTCTCAATTTGTCCGCGGCGATAATGCCGGATCGCAGAACGTCGCGCGGCGGACTCGTGGTGATGCCGATGCCCACGAGTATGTCGCGAATGGCGTCTGTGGTGGGTGCGATCGTCGCCGGGTGGGATTGCCCTCCCATCGCCGGTTGCCGCCCTGGTCGCGAGCATGAAGCCCTTCGGGGGGCGCCGCGCTCTACCATGCTCGGCGTGCTCCGCAATTCATGGCCGTCGCCGGCGCCGCCAATGCACTGATGGGACGACGCATCCGATGGCTGGGCGTCATCATGGTGGTCTGTCTCGGGCTGGTCATCGTCCAGCTGGTGAACATCCAGCTGGTGAAGGGCAAGGCGCTGCAGAGCTCGTCCAACAACCCGCGGATCGCCGCGACGCGTTCGAGCAACGCGCGTGGCGAGATCTTGGCCGCGGACGGGACGGTGTTGGCCAAGTCCGTGCCCACACCGGCTGGCACGAGTCGAATCGACTATCCGTACGACTACGTGCGGCAGTATCCCGGCGGCTCGCTGTTCGCGGGTATCACGGGGTTCGACTCTGCCCTGAACTTCGGCACCGCGGGAATCGAGCAGCAGTATGACGCGTACCTGAGTGCTCATCAGGAGGCTCCCCAAACGCTGAGTCAGCTCCTCTTCCGGGAAAAACTGCCGCAAACCACGGACAACGTGACGCTGTCGATCGAACCACAACTCCAGCAGCAGGTCTGGAACTATCTGACCACACTCCCTCCCGGGGCAAACAATGACGGGGCCGTTGTGGTGATGCAGCCGGGGACGGGAAACATCCTGGCCATGGTGTCGAATCCGACCTATGACCCCAACGCCTTGGTCGGCACGAGCCTGGCGGCGGAGAAGCTGGCCTACTTCAGTTACAACCAGAAGGACCACGAGGGTCTCACACCATTGCGCCCGGTCGCCACCGGCGAAACGTTTGCCCCGGGTTCCACCATGAAAGTGGTCACGAGCACGGCGGCCTACAACCTGAAGCCGGCGTTGGCCGCGTTCAACTACCCGGTGGCGAAATGCCAGGCGTTCACCGATTCGAACCACCAGCTGTGTGACCAGAGTGGCCCGTGCGGCGGGACCATGACGCAGATGCTGCCGTTCTCGTGCGACCCGGGCTACGGAGAGCTCGGCATCCAGGAGGGCGTGGACGTCCTGACGAAGCAGTCCGAGCTCTTCGGCTACAACGCGATTCCCCCGATCGACCTGCCCTCGAAGAACACCCTGGGCGGAGTGGTGGCGTCGTCTATCGGTGGGCTTCAGCCCAACTCGCAAGCCTTCTTGGCGGACGACGCCGTCGGCCAGTTCGGGGTCCAGACGACGGCGCTGCAGAACGCCATGGTGGCGGCGGGTATCGCCAACGGCGGCCAGCTGATGACGCCGCACCTGATGACCTCCATCCAGAACTCGCTGGGCGACTCGGTCACCACCTACAAGCCCAAGGCGATGTCCACGGTGTCATCCGCGCAGACCGCCCAGCAGGTGACGTCCCTCATGGAGGGCGTGGTGGCCACGGGCACGGCAAGTCGGGTCGGGTTTCCCTCGTGGCTGTGCGCCGCCGTCAAGACCGGTACCGCCCAGACCGACCCGAACAATCCGCAGACCGAGGACTGGATGATCGGTTTCGCCCCGGCCAACCATCCGCAAGTCGCCGTGGCCGTGGTGGTGCCCAAGCAGGACGTCGCCTCCGACGGCGCCTCGGTGGCCGGCCCGATCATGTTGCACACGCTGGAGGCGGCCGTTCCGCAGGCCTCGGTCTCCCAGCCGTGCAACGTGGCACCGGTGCCCGTGACGGCCTTCACCGCCGGGACGTAGCGCCGGGCGCCCGGATCGGCGGTGCCGGCCTCGCCTCGGCTAAGACGTCGACCTCGGGCTCGGCTCGGCCTCGGGCTCAGGCGAAGTCGACGAAGCGTGACGGCGGCACGACTTCTCGGGAACGGTGCCGGTGAGCCGATTTCTGCTGCGCCGGACCGTCGAAATGGCTCAGGCCCGCAGGCACCGGGCGCCACCAGTCGGTGCGCCGGAACTGGCGCGATCCAAGTTGCTGTCCCCAGGAACCGCGCGCTTTCGGGTGCGCTGTGGGCTGGTCGGCCATCTGCCAGCGGTACTCGGCAGAAATGCGCAGGCGCTCCTCTCTGTTGGGCAGCACCGCGTGCGAGGTCAGGCAATGGAAGATGAGCACGTCGCCCGGCTCGTAGTCGGTGGTGCGCCAGCCCCGCTCGAGGCGTTCGAGCGGCCGGCGGCGGACGCGGGTGCTCGTCTGGCTCCCGGGCTGGAGGGCGAGACCGCCCAGGCTGGTCGGAATGTGCTGGAGGGGGATCCAGCTGGTGAGCATGTCCTGTACCGAAGCGAAGTCCTTGTGCACGAAATTGCCGGGGTGGCGGGGCACCACGCTCGCCGGGTACACGACGCGAGGGACCTTCAACGGGTAGCAGAAGCCCTCGGGACCCATGATCTGGCGCATGAGCCAGGTGAGGGGCGACTCGTAGGGGATGGCGTTGAAGGCGGGATGGAGCAGGATGTCGCGGTAGCCCGGGTCCGAAAGGGCGTCGGGCATCGCTACGGCCCGGACGGGCAGTTGGGGCGCCGCATCGAACGGGTCGACGCCGGGTTCGGTCCAGCCGGCATCTTGCAGAGCGGTGAGGGCGTGGCGGCCGATGTCCTCGACCCAATCGGGGTAGAGGAGACCCCGCATGAAGATGTAGCCGTCTCTGCGTAGGACGGCCCGGAGGGCTTCCTCGTCGCCGAAGAGGTCCCGTGAATCAACGAGGTCGAACTTCGTCCGAAGCGTCGATGTCCGGGTCCTGGGAGCCGATGCCGTGGCGAAAACCATGTTGACCATGGTGGGGTCCCCGTATAAGAGAACTGTGATCAGGGGAATTTCCTTGCGATATTCTTATCTGCGTGACTACGCAGATAGTTAAGGCTCCGGCCTCCGAGGAGTTCCGCTCGGCTGTGGGGATGCTCAAGCTCTTGGGTGATGAGACGCGACTCCGGGTCATCTGGGCCCTCCTCGAGGGCGAGCACTCGGTCAACGAACTGGCCGACCTGGTGGGCGCCCAGCCCGCCGCGGTGTCGCAGCACCTGGCCAAGCTGCGCCTGGCCCGCCTGGTGCGCAGCCGGCGGGAGGGGACCCGGATCTACTACGTGGTCGACGACGCGCACGTGAGGAGTCTGGTGGAAGAGGTGCTGACGCACGCCGACCACGTGACGGCCGATGACTGATCACGGCGTTGCCGGCCACGAGCACGAGCACGGCCAAGAGCACGAGCATGCTGCGGGGCGCGCCCATGGGCATGGGCACGGGGCAACCGCGGAGACGGACCGTCGTGCCCTGACCGGCGCGTTGGCCCTCCTCGTGGCCTTCATGGCGTTCGAGATTGGGTCGGCCATCTACTCCAACTCCCTGGCTCTCCTCGCCGACGCCGGCCACATGCTCATCGACGTCGGAGCCATCGTCGGCTCGCTGGTGGCCTTGCGCCTGGCGGCTCGCCCCGAGACCGGGTCGCACACCTACGGCCTCAAGCGGGCGGAGATCCTGGCGGCGACGTTCAACGGGATCTCGCTGGTTGTGGTGGCCGCGCTGGTGACGTTCGAGGCCATCGTCCGCCTCCTCAACCCCTCGCCCGTCGACGGAGCCGTCCTCATCGTCGTGGCCTCGGTGGGAGTGGCGGTCAACCTGCTGGCGACGACGGTCATGTCGCGGGCCAACCGGGAGTCGTTGAACGTGGAGGGCGCCTACCGGCACATCCTCACGGACCTCTACGGCTTCATCGGCACAGTGATCGCCGGCATCGTCATCGTGACCAGCGGGTTCGAGCGGGCTGACGCCATCGCCTCGTTGGTCGTCGTCGTCCTGATGCTCAAGGCCGCAGTCCAGCTCCTCCGGCCTGCGCTCCGCATCCTCCTCGAAGCCACGCCCGACGACATCGATCTCGAAGAGGTACGCCAGCACCTCTTGGAGCTGGCCGAGGTGCAGTCGGTGCACGATCTGCACGCCTGGACCCTGACCTCGTCCCTTCCCATCCTCACGGCGCACGTCGTGGTGACCGACGAGTGCCTGAACACCGGCCAGGCCGGGCGTGTGCTCGATCATCTCCAGGATTGCCTCGCCGGCCACTTCGACGTGGCGCACTCGACGCTCCAGTTCGAAACGGCGGGGCACATCGAGCACGAGCTGGGGGGCCACCCGTGATCGTGGGCTGCGGCGGGCGCAGACGGTGCGGCCTAGGTGCGGAGTTGGTCGAGGAGGTGGACCAGCGACGCTTTGAGGGCCTCGAGCTCGTCGGGACTGGTGAGGGCGGCCCAGTGCTCCTCCACCCGTCCCGCCGCAGCATGGGTCACTTCGGGGACTGAGCGGCCCAGGGCGGTGAGGTAGATCAACTGGGACCGCCTGTCCTGCGGATTGGGGCGCCGCTCGACGTAACCGGTGCGCTCGAGCTGTTCGACGGCCTGGGCCATGGTCTGTTTGCGCACGTGGGCGAGCTCGGCCAGCTCGGAGATGGTGGCGCCCTCAGGCGAGACGAACGGGAACACGTTGGCCGCCGAGGGGCCGATGTCTTCGAACCCGCCGGCCACCAGCGCGTCCTCCATCTCCTGTTGGTAGTGCTGCGAGAGCAGGCGCAGCAAAAGCCCGATCATTGGTCGCTCGGGGAAGGTGGCCATGGCAGCGATCTCCTCGGTTCTTCCGTCGGACCGGCGGCGCCGGGACGAGGTCCGTGTTGGTCCGGGTCTGGGCTGTCGCCCTATTGACAGGTACCTGTCTTGTTCTCTAGTATCGACAGGTACCTGACAAACAGTAAGCGAAAAGGAGTGGTCATGACGACTGCGACACCTCAGATCTACGGCGAGTTCGGACAGGCTCTCGGCCTCGCCGAGCGCACCCTGTCGGCCATTTTGCGCGAACACCTGGCCCAGCGCGGCACGGTTCCGGAGAAGTGGTATGCCCTCAAGTTGCTGGCGAGCACCGGTGGGTCGGGGTTGTCCCGCGACGCGCTGATCAGGACGCTGTCGACCTCACCCACGTTCAGTGCCGGCGCGGCCGAGGATCTTCTCGGGGGACTCGAGGCCGACGGGTTCGTCGTGAGTGACGACGCCATCATCCGGCTCAGCGAGCGCGGCGAGGCGGCATTCGCCGACCTGCGGGCGTACGTGGCAGGACCCTCGGTGGCTCTGTTGAGCCAGTTCGACGTGCACGACATCGAGACGACCGTGCGCACGCTGCAGGCCATTACCGAACGAGCCAGCGCGGCCTGACGCGTCAGGCCGGCGGGGTGAAGGCGGCCACCAGCTCGACGTGTTCGGTCATGGGGAAGATGTCGAAGGCACGAAGGGTGTCGAGGCGCCATCGCGCGCCGGTGAGGACGCCGGCGTCGCGGGCGAAAGAGGCCGGGTCGCAGGCGACGTAGACGAGCAGGCGCGCGCTGGCGGCGTGGTGCTCGGCCAGGGCCCTGGTCACGTCGGTGCCGGCGCCCTGGCGGGCCGGGTCGAGGACGATCACCTGGGGCGCGCCGATCTGCGTGCCTACGAGCTCGGCCGTCACGGCCGCCTGTTGGACCCGGAGCCCCGGATAGGACGCGCCGTTGTGACGAGCGTCCGCGCAGGCAGCCGAATCCCGTTCGACGGCCAACACCGACCCGTTCGGCCCGACCGACGACGCCAGCGGGACCGAGAACAGCCCGGCCCCGGCATAGAGGTCGACCACGTGCTCATCGGGACGGGGTGCGGTGACGTCGAGGACCGCGTCGAGAAGCGCCTCGGCCGCGCCGACGTGGACCTGCCAGAAGACGCCGGCCGTCACACGGAAGACGTAGTCGTGCACCGCGACGTGCACTGCGCCAGGTTCGCGCTGGACGCGGCGGCGGAGCACCAGGCCGACGTCGGGCGAGAGGGCCGGAATCCGGGGCGAGGCACGCCCGTGCGGGGCGACGACGACGAGCGACTGATCGCTGCCACCCGGCGATGCGCCCGTGACCACCTCGAGCTCCGACGCCCCCGGCCACGACGCAGTGAGCGCGCCCGTGGCCTCGACGGCGGGGGTGGCCACCGGGCAGCGGTCGATGTGCTCGAGTTGATGGGAACGGTGGCGCCGGAAGCCGACCCGGCCTCCCCGGTCCACCGCCACCCGCACCCGGCTGCGCCAGCCGAGGCCCTCGGCGTCCCCGGCGACCGCCTCCACGACTACCTCACGCTCCAGGCCGGCCACCCGGGCCAGCTGTTCCTCGATCCGCGCCGCCTTGAGCCGGCGCTGGGTCCCGAGCGCAATGTGCTGGTAGTCGCAGCCGCCACAGCGCCCCGGCCCGGCGTGCGGGCACGGGGGTTCGACCCGGTCGGGCGCGGCCTCCAGGACGGCTACCGCATCGGCCCGCAGGTAGGAGCGGCTGGTCTCGGTCACCCTGGCCCGGACCCGCTCACCGGGCATCGTGTGCCGGACGAAGACCACCCGCCCGTCCGGGGCCCGGGCCACGCACCCGCCCCCGGTCGCCACGGCGCCCACCTGGAGTTCCAGCTCGTCCCCGGCCGCCGCCTCCGCGACCTCGGGCCGGCCCGGGCTCGTCATGGCGGGCGATCGTAGGGCAACGGGGACGCCCTTCCATCGGAGGTCGCCACCGGCGCCGTTTGAGCGGGCGGGGGCTCGGCCCGACAATGGGGGGAGAAATTCTGAGGGCGGCTGTCGATCAGGGACGATGCTGTTCGTCGTGTGAGCACGAACCACCCCGAAGAAGAGGAGAATCCATCATGCGCTACCTGCTGTTGATCGCCGGAGACGAAAGTGTCGTCAACACCGCCAATGACGGCGATGAGGGGATGTCGCCCGAGTACGCCGAGTTCGTCAAAGACGCGGCGGAGCGCGGCATCCTCCAGGGCGGCGACCGCCTGCGCCCGACGTCCGACGCCACGACCGTGCGAGTGCGCGAAGGCGAGGTCCTCACGACCGACGGTCCCTTCGCCGAGTCCAAGGAACAGCTGGCCGGTTACTTCCTGATGGACTGCAAAAACCTGGACGAGGCCATCGAGGTGGCCGCGCTGATCCCCGGCGCCAAGTCGGGCTCCGTCGAAGTGAGGCCGATCTGGGAGATGTGACGGCTGGTGCCGAGGTCGAGGGCGCCGTGGCCGACGCCTTCCACGCCGAGTGGGGACGCGTCGTTGCGACCCTGGTCCGCCTTACGGGCGACTGGGACCTGGCCGAGGAGTGCGCGCAGGATGCCTTCGCCACCGCGCTGGAGCGCTGGTCCCGCGACGGCGTCCCTCGGCGCCCCGGCGCCTGGCTCACGACGGTGGCCCGGAACCGGGCCCTCGACCGGCTGCGCCGGGACCGGCTCGGCGCGTCCAAGGAACGAGAGGTAGCCGTGCTGCAGGCCGATCCGGACGGGGACGGGCCACCGCCGGGCGACGGCGACGGGACCGATGAGGTCCCCGACGATCGCCTCCGCCTCATCTTCACCTGCTGCCATCCTGCGTTGGCCTTCGAGGCACGTGTCGCGCTGACCTTGCGCACGCTGGTCGGCATGACGACGGCCGAGATCGCCCGCGCCTTCCTCGTTCCCGAATCGACCATGGCCCAACGCCTCGTCCGGGCCAAGCGCAAGATCCGCAACGCCGGCATCCCCTTCGTGGTCCCGCCGGCCCACCAGCTGCTCGAGCGCACAGCGGCGGTGCTGGCCGTCATCTACCTGCTCTTCAACGAGGGGTACACCGCCAGCACGGGCAGCGACCTGGTGCGGCGCTCACTCAGCGACGAGGCCATCCGCCTGGGCCGCACCCTCTGCATGTTGATGCCCGACGAGCCCGAGGCCCTCGGTTTGCTTGCGCTCATGCTGTTCCACGACGCCCGCCGTGCGGCCCGGGTCGACGCCGCCGGTGACCTGATCCTGCTGAGCGACCAGGACCGTTCCCTCTACGACCCCGACCAGATCGCCGAGGGCCGGGTCCGCCTGGCCGCCGCCGTGCGCCTGGCCCGCCCCGGTCCCTTCCAGGTCCAGGCGGCCATCGCGTCGTCGCACGTCGGCGCCGAAGGGACGGACTGGGCCGAGGTGGTCCGGCTCTATGACCAGCTCTACGCCCTGGCACCCTCCGCCGTCGTCGCCCTCAATCGGGCTGTGGCGGTCTCGCTGAGCGAGGGTCCCGAAGCCGGTCTGGTCCTGGTCGAACGGATCGAGGCCGACGGGGAGCTGGGTGAGTACCACCTGCTGCCGGCGGCCCGAGGCGACATGTTGCGCCGGCTCGGTCGCCCAGTGGAGGCGGCCCGGGCGTACCGCCGGGCCCACGACCTGGCGGGCACGGACGCCGAGCGCCGCTACCTCGAACGACGGCTCGCCGAGACCGGCGCGCCGGTTTGACAGGTCGCGGCCCCGGGGCCCATCGTTCCGTCCACCGGTCGGCGCGACACGGCGTCACGCCCAGGGAGACACGGAACGAGGCAGAGCTCGATGGCAGGGATGTTGCAGGACAGGGTCGCGATCATCACCGGGGGCGGGCGCGGCATCGGCCGCGAGCACGCACTGCTCTTCGCGTCGCTCGGGGCCAAGGTCGTGGTCAACGACCTTGGCGGCGCGGTCGACGGGTCGGGCGCGGACGTTTCGGCGGCCCAGTCCGTGGCCGACGAGATCACGGGCGCGGGCGGCCAGGCCGTGGCCAACACCGACAGCGTGAGCTCCTTCGCCGGGGCCAAGGCAATGGTCGACCAGGCCGTGTCGAGCTTCGGCGACCTCCACGTCGTCGTGAACAATGCCGGCATCCTGCGTGACCGAATGCTGGTCTCGATGAGTGAGGACGAGTTCGACGCCGTCATCGGCGTTCACCTCAAGGGCACGTTCAACGTGACCCGGCACGCGGCCGACTACTGGCGCGAGCAGGCCAAAGCCGGGACGGTGGTCGACCGGGCCATCGTCAACACCAGCTCGGGCGCCGGGCTGCACGGCAACGTCGGCCAGACGAACTACTCGGCCGCCAAGGCGGGCATCGCCGCCATGACGGTGGTCAACGCCATGGAGCTGAACCGCTACGGCGTGCGGGCCAACTGCATCGCCCCGGTGGCCCGCACCCGCCTGACCCTGCAAACCCCGGGCATGGGCGAGCCCATGCAGAACACCGTCTTCGACCCCGAGAACGTGTCGCCCCTCGTCGCCGTCTTGGCCTCGGAGACTTGCCCCTTCAACGGTCAGGTATTCAGCGTCTACGGCGGCTCCGTCGGTATCTACGGCGGCTGGTCGATCGCCGAGTCGGTCGACAGCGACGACCGCTGGACGCCCGAGACGCTGGCCGCCGCCATGGACACGTTGCCCCGCTCGGTCGAGGTCAACAGCCAGATCACGCAGTTGGCCAAACACATGAGCAGCTGATGCTCTCGTAGACGCCCCGATGAGGCCTCACGACTGGTGTCCGAGAACCCCAGACCATCGCGTGGGGACCAGAAACTGCCGGCGGCGAAATCCGATGTCCACGGGCGGGACCACAACGAGCTCCGTACCCGTCGCTCACGCTCGCCTGGCTTGCATCATGTCGGCACAGAGGCGACGACGCCGTCGGGGCCAGAGGCAAATTGGTCTGAACGAACAACCGTCCAATCAGTTCCCTCCGGCTGCAAGATCTGCACCGTCAGGGCCCCGCCTTGGTCCATCGGCCCAACGAAGTCGAGCACGGCGTAGGAATTCGGCACTCCGCGCGTTCGTTTGCTGATGGCTGTGCCCGCGCCCACAGCCACGGCTCGGCGGCGCAACCCCTTGCTTTCGATGCTCACGACGTCCACCGAAGGCAGGTGGGTGTGGCCGGAGAGGAAGACGGACACACCGGACTCGGCGCACGCCTCGACCAGGGGCCTCCGGCCAACGAGGCCGGACCGACCAGCGGGCAAGACGGGGTGATGGGTGACCAGGAGCCGCCATGCCCCGGCGGGACCACTGCCGAGTGTGTCTCGGACCAGGCCGATCTGCCGAGCGGACAGATGTCCGGATTTCCAGCGCCACGGCGACATTGAGTCGAGTCCCAAGACCATGAGGTCCGACGACACAAAGACCGGATCCAGGTTTCGGCTGATGAACTGCTCGTATCGCCGACTCGGCCGGAGCAGACGCTCCATCAGATGGACCAATGGCAGGTCGTGGTTGCCGACAACGCTCAGTAGTGGGCTCGGCAGCCTCTTGAGGAGTTCTCGAGCATCTGCGAATTCGCTTCGGAGAGCGCGCTGAGTGAGATCACCCGAGACGACCACGAGATCCGGCCGCCGGGCCCGGACGTCGGCCAGCAATGACTCGGCGAGTGCGCCGACGTGGTCGCCGAGGTGGAGGTCTGACATATGGACGACGACAGCCACCCCACCATGTTCGCGTCACTCGCCAGGGACGCGTTGCCCCGCTCGCTCGAGGTCAACCGCCGGATCACGCAGTTGGCCAAACATGAGGGGCCGGTGCTCTCTTAGGCTGCAGCGCATGGCAGGGGAGCCCGCGACGGGGGACGACGGCACCGCGGTCGGCCGGGCCCGGGTCGAAGCCGCCGTGGCCAGCGCCGACGTGCACCCGCTCCTCTGCGCCGTGGCCAGCCTGACCGGCGACCTGGACCTCTTGCGACCCGACCTGGCCCCGGACCAGACCCAGCTCATCACCCCCACCCGCGGCCTGGGACCCGAGCAGGTGGCCACGGCCCGCCAGCTCGCCGTCGAGGCCCTGGTGGCCCACGCGGCGGCCGGCGTGCCGGCCCACCGGCTCACCCCCGACGAGCTCCGGCGGGCCTTCGCCTTCCTCGTCGGTGCGGTCTCGACCGAGAAGTGGGAGCGCTTCCTGCTCGAGGAGCTGGCCCTCGAGGGCGATCCCCGGGCCCCGTCCTGGCATGTGGACCAGGTCCAGGTCTCCGACGGCCGAGATCGCTTCCGATGTGCGGTCATCGGCGCCGGTGCCTCGGGTCTGGCCGCGGCGCACCGGCTGCGCCAGGCCGGGATCGAGGTCACGGTGTTCGAGAAGAACCCTGACGTCGGCGGCACCTGGCTCGAGAACGTGTACCCGGGCTGCCGGGTCGACGTGCCCAACCAGCTCTACAGCTTCTCTTTCGCCCAGACCGATGAGTGGGCCTCGCGTTTCTCGGCCCAGCCCGATCTGCTCGCCTACCTCCAGGGCGTGGCCAAGGAGCTGCACCTGGGCGACGTCATCCGATTCGCCGCCGAGGTGACCGAGGCCCGCTTCGACGACGGGGCGGGGGAGTGGCGCCTTCGTGTCACCCCGTCGGGCGACCACGCTGCGTCCACGACCGAGACCTTCGACGCCGTCGTGTGCGCCGTCGGCCAGCTGAACCGTCCGTCGTTCCCCGCCGTCGAGGGCCGGGAGGACTTTGCCGGCCCCACGTTCCACTCGGCCGCCTGGGACCACACCGTCGACCTCAGCGGCCGGCGCGTCGCCGTGATCGGCTCGGGGGCGAGTGCGGCCCAGTTCGTCCCGCTCCTCGTCGACGAGGTCGCGCACCTCGATGTGTTCCAGCGCACCCCGCCCTGGCTCCTTCCCACGGACAACTACGGCGACCCCTTCCCGGCCGAGTTCCATGACCTCCTGGCGATGCTGCCCGAGTACGGGCGCTGGGAGCGCCTCTGGCAGTTCTGGCTCTTGCACGAGGGCCTGCTCGGCGCGGCCCGGGTCGATCCCGACTGGGACCAGGAGACCGAGGCGGTCAGCGCGGGCAACGACCTGGTGCGCTCCATGTTGCTCGACGTCCTGCGGGCCCAGGTGGCCGACGACGAGCTCTACGAGAAGATGATTCCGCACTTCCCACCCTTCGCCAAACGCGCCTTACGAGACGACGGGCGTTGGGCGGCCTCGTTCGCCCGCGACCACGTCGAGCTCGTCACGACGCCGCTCGCCGCCGTCACCCCGGCCGGCGTGCGTACGGCCGACGGCGTCGAGCATCGGGCCGACGTCCTCATCTACGGCACGGGCTTCACCGCCTCGGACTTCGTCACCCCCATGCGCGTCTTCGGCCACGGTGGTCTCGAGCTCAACGAGGAGTGGGGCGGCGACGCCCGGGCCTACCTGGGCATCACCGTGCCCGACTTCCCCAACTTCTTCATGCTCTACGGGCCGAACACCAACCTCGTCATCAACGGCAGCATCCTGGTGATGGTCGAGTGCCAGGTGCGCTACATCGTCGAGGGCCTGGGCCGCCTGTTGCGAGCGGGAAAGCGCACGATGTCGTGCCGCCGTCCCGTCCACGATGCCTACGCCGACGAGATGCAGCAGGGCAACGCCCAGATGGTCTGGGGCGTGGCCGACGTCCCCACCTGGTACCGCAACAAGCACGGGCGGGTCACCCAGAACTGGCCCTTCGACCTCCATACCTATTGGTCCCGCACGCTCGAGCCCGACCTGTCCGACTACGAATTGTCCTGAGCGGGCGCCCGTGCCCAGCCGAGCGCTGACCGACATCCTGGCCCTCGTCCCGCCCGATTTCGCCGACCCAGAGGCCGACGTGGCGGCCGTGCGGGCCATGATGGCGCCGTTCCACGGGCATCCGGTGCCGCCCCACGTGCAGGTGACCGAGGTCGAGCTCGGCGGGGTGCGCGGCGCCTGGTACGACGACACCCGCCAACCCGCGGCCGACCGCACGATCTTCCATTGCCACGGGGGCGGCTTCGTCTCGTGCCCGCTCGACGATTATCACTTCTACGGTGCGTTGCTGGCCGAGCGCTTCGCAGCCCGAGTTCTGTTGGTCGACTACCGCCTCGCACCCGAGCACGTCTACCCGGCGGCCCACGACGACTGCCTCGCCGCCTACCGCGCCCTCGTACAGGGTGGCGCCGACCCGGCGCGTCTGGCGGTGAGCGGCGACTCCTGCGGTGGGCTGCTCGGGCTGGCCACCGTCCTGGCCGCCCACGACGAGGGCCTGCCCAACCCGGCCTGCTTCATGTCCATCTCGGGATGGTTCGACCTCACGGTGGCGGGGGCGGGCGGCCAGAGCGACGCCGCCGCCGCCGAGTCGCCCGGCCCACCTGCCTCCGACCCGTTCCTCACGGCGGCGTGGGTGCGTCACCGCGGCCGTGACTATGTCGCCGGCCGTTACGACCTCGACGACCCCCACGTGTCGCCCGCCTACGCCGACCCGACCGGCCTGCCCCCGCTCTACCTCCCTGTGGCGCAGTACGACACCGTCCGCCAGGGCGTGTGGATCCTGGCCGCCGCCGCCCTCGCGGCCGGGGTCGACGTCACGGCCGAGTCCTGGCCCGGCACGGTGCATGGCTGGCAGGGCCTGGTCAGCGTCGGCGTGCCCGAGGCGGAGGCCTGGTTCGTGCGGGCCCTGGCTTACCTCGACGACAAGGTTCCGCCGAACTGACGGCGAGGTCGATCAGCTGGCGACGACGTTGATCGGGGTACCGGCAGGGATCCCGGCGAGTTGGGCCAGGTCGGCGTCGTGCAATCTGATGCAGCCGTGCGAGATCGCCGCACCCGTCGTCCCGATCTCCCGGTCGGCGCCCGACGTGATGGGCCCGTGAATGGCGATGATCGCGTCCCCCGAATCCTCCCAGTCCGTGATGGCGTCGGAGTGGTCGGAGGTGGCGAGGATGAAGGGCCCGTACCCCGGGTCGGGTGGGGGCACCTTCATGGCCATGAAGAAGTTCCCCGTGGGCGTGGGTTCGTCGGGAACACCGATACCGGCGGGGAAGTCGAGGACCTCGTTGCCGTACTCGTAGACCGAGAGTTGCATCGTCGCAAGATCCACCTCGATCTCATACGGCGTCGTCGAGAGCGTCACCTGACTCTGCTGCACCCAGGTCGTCGACCCGTTGGGTCGCTGGGCCAGCCGGACGTCGAGCCAGCCCGGCTCGGTGGCGATCACGGGGAGCACCGATGGATACCCGTACCAGCTGCCCGGCACGATCATGTTCGAGGGCTGGCCCGGTGCGGGATAGCCGGCGACCGACGCGGGCAGCGAGGCGACGAACGACGTGCCCACCGGCGGCACCGCCGCGCTGTCCGGCGCACCGCCCGGGTGTGCGGCGGCAGCGGCGATCGCGCTGAGCCGCGCCGCCGAGGCGCTCTTGGTCCGGTGGGTCCGGTGGGTCTGCTGGGTCTGGTGGTGGTGTGCCGCCGCACTCGACGAGGCCGACGGCGAACCGGAGCCGCACCCGGCCAGCGCGATCCCGACGGTCAGGAACGCCACCGCAGCGGCACCCCTGCGCAGACTCGTCGCTCGCGGCCGCCCCATGACCTGCACAATGGTATTTGGCCGAGGCCGCCCCACCGTTCCGGGCCACCTCGGTCTCGGGCGTCGGATCGCGGACCCGGTCCCGGTCCCGGTCCCGGACCCCAGCCAGGCGCCTTCCTTGCGTAGGAGGTGTCAGGATCGCTGCCATGGTCGCTCGTCAGCTGGTCAGTTCCGGGTCGCCCTTCGAGCCGACGATCGGCTTCAGCCGGGCCGTGCGCGTCGGTAACCGGGTCCTGGTCTCGGGTTCGGGGCCCGTCTTCGCCGACGGGGAGTGCCCGGCCGAGGCCGGGGCGCAGGCTCGGCGCTGCTTCGAGATCATCGAGAGCGCCCTGCGAGAGGCCGGCGCCTCTTTGGCCGACGTCGTGCGGACGCGCATGTACGTGACGGCGGCAGAGCACGCGGACGCCGTCGGCGCGGTGCACGGCGAGCTCTTCGGCGACATCCGTCCCGCCGCCACCATGGTCATCGTCGCCGGGCTGCTCGACCCGCGCTGGGTCGTCGAGGTCGAAGCCGAGGCGGATCTCGCCCCCTCGGACTGACTGCCCGACCCCTGTGGCCCAACTGTGCCCGAAGGCGCCCGACTGCGCCGGACGCTGTCCCCGACGCCGCCGACGGTGCCAACGCGGCTCCGACGCTGTGCCCGACGCCGGCCGACGCTGTCCCGTAACGTCGGGTGGATGGAGCCCGTCGATGCCGTCGTGGTGGGTGCGGGTCCCAACGGCTTGGCGGCGGCAATCACCTTGGCCCGGGCGGGCCTCGGCGTCGAGGTGTTCGAAGGTGAGTCCACCGTTGGCGGCGGCACCCGCACCGAGGCGCTCACTCTGCCCGGCTTCGCCCACGACGTGTGCTCGGCGGTACATCCGTCCCTCGTGTCGTCTCCGTTCTTCCGCTCGCTGGACCTTCCAGCGCTCGGCGTTCGTCTGCGCCAGCCCGAGGTGGCCTTCGCCCACCCCCTCGATCGCGGCCGCGCCGCCGCGCTCTACCGCGACGTGGACGAGACGGCCTCGCACCTGGGCGGCGACGCGGCGCACTACCGGGAGCTGGTCGGTCCGCTGGTGCAGTGGCTCGACCGGATCGTGCCCTACGTCCTCTCCCCGATGCGCAGCATCCCCAGCGACCCCCTGGCCCTGGCCCGCTTCGCCCGGGACGGCGCACCGTCGGTCCGCCACGTGGCCAAGGGATTTTCGACGGACGCCGCCCGGGCCGTCCTGGCCGGTACGGCGGCCCACTCGATGGAGCCCCTCACGGCCCGACTGACGGCGGCCTTCGCGCTGCTGCTCACCGCGTTGGGCCACGGTGCCGGCTGGCCGGTGGTCGAGGGCGGGAGTGCCGCCATCACGAACGGCCTGGCCGCGGAGCTCCGCCGCCTGGGCGGCACCGTCCATACCGGCCGCCCGATCGGCGCGCTCGACGAGCTCCCGCCGGCCCGGGCCGTCCTGCTCGATACGTCACCTCGCCAGTTCCTCCAGCTCGCCCGGGGCCGACTCAGCCGACACGCCGGACGCCCCTGGGCTCGCTTCAAACCCGGCGCGGGAACCTGCAAAGTGGACTGGGCCCTGAGCGGTCCTGTGCCCTGGGCGGCCGAGGCCGCCCGGCGCACCGTCACCGTCCATGTCGGCGGCAGCTTCGAAGAGGTGGCCCGGTCCGAGGCCGACGTGCGGGCGGGGCGCCACGCCGAACGCCCATTCGTGCTGGTGGCCCAACCGTGCGTGGTCGACCCCAGCCGGGCCCCCGAGGGACGGCACACCCTGTGGGCCTACTGCCACGTGCCCAACGGGTCGGCAGTGGACATGAGCGAGCGCATCGAGGACCAGATCGAGCGCTTCGCCCCGGGCTTTCGTGACGTCGTCCTGGCCCGGGTGGTGCGCCGGGCCGACCAGGCGGAGGCCCACAACCCGAATCTGCTCGGGGGTGACGTGAACGGCGGGGCGCAGACGCTGCGCCAGACGGCCTTCCGCCCGGTGGCGCGCTGGAATCCGTACCGGACGCCGGTCGAGGGGGTCTACCTGTGTTCCGCCTCGACGCCGCCCGGGGGTGGCGTGCACGGGATGTGCGGCGTGTCGGCAGCCGAGGTGGTGCTGCGGGAACGATTCGGGGCAGCCCGACGCAGCGGCTCGCCCGAGGCGCCGTCGCTCAGTCGGCGCGCGTGACCGAACAGGTCAATTCGTCGAGCAGGTACCAGCGGCGATCTCGTCACTGACGCAGCACCGGGGAGGCGCTCTGGGATACGACGCTCTGGTTCGCTGACTCTGTGCCGGTACCGGTCGGTCGGTCGGCCGACCCGCTGCGTACGATCGGTCACCACCTCCCAACTGGGACGTCCGTCGATGGGCGCAGGCGAGGTGGCGCCTCAGTGCTCCTCCCGCAGGCCCCGCAGCACGTCGTCGGCCTCGGGCAGCGTGATCGTCCGGGTGACGCGCACCTCCTCGAGGAGCCGGCGGTCGTGCGACACCAGCACGAGCGTGCCGCCATAGGAGTCCAGGGCCGATTCCAACTGCTCGATGGCGGGCAGGTCGAGGTGGTTGGTGGGTTCGTCCAAGACCAAGAGGTTCACGCCGCTGGCAGCGAAGGCGGCCAGCTCGGCCCGCGTGCGCTCGCCCGGGGAAAGCGACGGCGTGGGGCGGGTCACGGCCTCGGCGCCCAGCCCGAACTTGGCCAGTTGGGCCCGGGCCAGATCGGGCCGGAGGCCGGGGACGGCGGCTCGGAAGGCATCGAGGAGGGTGCTCGCCTTGGGTAAGAGGCGTCTGTCTTGGCCCAGCTCGCCGACGACGACGCTCGGTCCCATGCGCCGGGTACCGGCAGTCAGGGGGAGCCGCCCGAGGATGGCCTCGACGAGGGTCGTCTTGCCGGTACCGTTCGGCCCGACCAGGGCGACGCGGTCGGCCCAGTCGATGTCGAGCGTGAAGGGGCCGAGACGGAAGTCCTCTCGCTCGATCACCGCCTCTTCGAGACGGACGACGATCGCACCCGACCGGGCCGCCTCGTTGATGTTGAATTGGAGTTCCCATCCCTCCCAGGGCTTGTCCACCACCTCGAGCGTGGCGAGGGCGCGCTCGGTGCGCCGAGCTCGTGACGCTTGCTTCTCGGTGCGGTTGATACGGAAGTCACGCTGCGCCTTGTCGTTGTCGCGGGGATACTTCTTCTCACGGGCGACTCCCTTTGTGGCCCACTGGCGTTCGCGCTGGGCCCGCTGGCGCAAATCGTCGCGCTGCGCTGTATAGACCGCATACGCCTCCTGGGCGTGGGCCTGTTCGGCGGCGCGCTCGGAGAGGTAGCCGGCCCAGCCTCCGCCGTACACCCGGCCGTTCCGGGCGTGCTCGTCCAGCTCGAACACCTCCGTGACGGCGCGGTCGAGGAAGGCGCGGTCGTGTGAGACGACGATCAACGCTCCGGAACGCCGCTGCACCATGTGTTCCAGGCGGGCCAGCCCGTCGAAGTCGAGGTCATTGGTGGGCTCGTCGAGCATCGTGATGTCGAAGCGCGACAACAAGATGGTCGCCAGCGCGACGCGGGCCGCCTGCCCCCCCGAGAGCGTGCTGGAGTCTTGCTCGGCGACGTGCCCGGCCAGCCCGATCTCTTCGAAGGTGGTGACCAGGCGGGACTCGAAGTCGCCGGCCGACATCGATTCGTAGCGGGCCAGGGCATTGGCGTACCGCTCTGCGGCGTCGGCCGGTCCGTCGACGGCCCCGCCGGATCCGCCTCTGTCGGTTTCTGCGTTGTGCCCACCGGCAGCAGAGGCGAGCCCGGCGGCGGCCCGTGCCAACTCGTCTTCGGCGGCGGCGACGCCGGTTTGTCGCAAGAGGGCGTCGCGCACGGTCTCACCCGGGACCGATGAGTGTTCCTGCTGCAGGTAGCCCACGGTGGCCGTCGGTGGATCGACCCGGACCTCGCCCGAGCTGGGGGTGAGGAGCCCGGCCAAGAGTTGCAGCAGGGTCGACTTGCCGACTCCGTTGGGGCCGACGACGCCCAGACGCGTCTCGGGACCAACGGTGAGCGAGATGTCGTTGAGGACGGATCGTCCTCCTCGCTCGAAGGTGAGTCGGCGGGCGGTCAGCGAGGCCAAGAAGGCGGAGGAGGGGGGCATGGAGAACTCCAGAACGCGAGGATGCGGTTGACGGTTCTGCGGTGTGCGACACCGGGGGCCTCAGGCCTTTACTCCACGAAATCAGTGTACCGCGCCGGTTGGGGTGATTCCGGGGCGTTCACTAGTGTCGCTGCGGCCGGTCGCGAGTCTGCCGGTGGCCCTGTCGACCGGCAGGGTCGGGCCAAGGCCAAAGGGGCTTCACTTCGCATGCCGATCGCCATCACCGACGAGCACCAGGAGCTTGGCTCCACCGTGCGGGGCGTCCTGGCGGCCCACGGCGCGCTGGCGGCCAGCCGGGCTCTGCTCGAGGCGCACGACGAGCCCCGGCCGACCTTTTGGCAGGAGATGGCCGACCTCGGTTGGTTGGGCATCCACCTCCCCGAGGAGTACGGGGGAGCGGGCGCCGGCCTCAGCGAGCTGATCGTCGTGCTCGAGGAGATCGGCCGCCAGGTGGCGCCCGGACCCTTCTTGCCCACGGTGCTGGCATCCGCGCTGGTGGCCCGGTGTGGAGGGCCCGAGTTGCAGGCGGCGCTGCTTTCCGGACTGGCAGATGGCTCGGTCACCGGCGCGGTCGGACTGGACGGGTGGTTGACCCTGTCCGACGGCCTGCTCGACGGGGAGGCGGGCGTCGTGCTGGGAGGGGCTTCGGCCGACCTCCTGCTGCTCGGCTTGGGTGACGACGTGGTGCTGGTGCGCGCAGGATCTCAGGGCGTGCTGGTCGCGACGAGCAGGGACCTTGATCCATCCCGCCGGTCGGCCGCAGTGACCCTGTCCTCGGTGCGCGTGGCCGACTCCGAAGTGATGCCCGGTGCCGCCCGGTGGGCTCGGGCCCTGACCCGCACGCTGGGCGCCGCGGAGGCGGTGGGCGTCCTGTTGGCCTGCACCGAGTCGGCGGTCGCCTATGCGAAAGAACGCGTGCAGTTCGGCCGCCCCATCGGCACCTTCCAAGCGGTGAAGCACCACTGCGCCGACATGCTCGTCGCCACCGAGCTGGCCACTGCCGCCGTGTGGGATGCGGCACGTGCCGCCGGTGACTCACTCGACGAGTTCGACCTGGTTTCGGCCATGGCGGCCCATCTGGCGTTCGGTCCGGCTGTGCACAACGCGCAGCTGAACATTCAGGTTCACGGAGGCATCGGCTTCACCTGGGAACACGACGCGCATCTCTTCCTCCGGCGGGCTCTGGTACTCGACGCCCTCCTGGGCTCACCCGACGACGCATCCGACGTGACCGGCCAATGTTCCAAGGGGACGACCCGGGAGGTGTCGCTGGACCTGCCACCCGAGGCGGAGACGATCAGGGCCGAGGTGCGTGGCGAGGCAGCCCGTCTCGCCCTGCTCTCCGGCGCCGAACAGCGAAAGGAACTCATCGACAGCGGGCTGATGGTGCCGCACTGGCCCAGGCCGTGGGGACGCGAGGCGGGAGCGATCGAGCAGATCGTCATCGACGAGGAGCTGCGCGCCGCCGGGGTGCGGGTGCCACCGCTCGGGATCACGGGTTGGAACATCATGACGGTGAACCAGTACGCCACCGAGGACCAGGTCGAGCGCTGGGTTCGCAAGACGCTGATGGGCGAATTCGTCTGGTGCCAGCTCTTCAGCGAGCCCGATGCGGGCTCCGATGCAGCGGCAGTCAAAACTCGTGCGACCAGAGTCGATGGCGGCTGGCAGGTGAGCGGGCAGAAGGTGTGGACCAGTGGCGCGCAGTATTGCCATCTGGGCCTGGCCACCGTGCGCACGGATCCGGATGTCCCCAAGCACGCCGGCATCACGACGATGGTGATCGACATGCACGCGCCCGGTGTCGAGGTGCGGCCACTGCGTCAGGTCACGGGCAACGCTGACTTCAACGAGGTGTTCTTCAACGACGTGTTCGTGCCGGACGACGACGTGGTCGGCGCCGTGAACGACGGATGGACTGTGGCCCGGTCGACGCTCGGGAACGAGCGCGTCTCGATCGGAGGCAGTGCCGGGGGCATCTTCCGCAACATGGATCTGCTGGCTCTGTTCAGGCGGGGTGCTGACCACGTCCCGGGTGCCTCGGCTCGAGTGGGCGGCATCCTCACGAAAGAGCACATCCTCAAGGTGTTGAACCTCCGGCGAGCCCAGCGCGCCGTTGTCGGAGCGGGACCGGGGCCAGAGGGCAACGTGACCAAGCTGGTGCTGGCCGAGCACGGGCATGACCGGACCCGCCTGCAGGCCGAGCTGGTCGGCCCGTCGCTCGCGTTTCTCGAGGGTGACGACGCCCTGGCCGGATACTCCGAGCTGGCGACTCGAGCCATGTCGATCGCCGGCGGGACATCCGAGATCACACGCAATCAGATCGCCGAACGCATCTTGGGGCTGCCACGCGATCCGTTGATCACCTAGCCACAGCGTGGGCCCGACGCCTGGAGGCGGTGTCCTCCTGCCACAATGTCGCTCCGTTCTATGAGAGTGCTGCGCGCGAAATGGTCTCGAATCATTGCAGTCGCGGTGGCGGTACTCGTGGTCGGCTTCGTGGTCTTGACCGTGGTGCTCTTCGTCACGCCGGACCTCAATCCTCCGCAGCGAGCCGACGCCGTCGTGGTGCTCGGCGGTTCCAACGACAGGGCGCCCCAAGAAGGTGTACGGCTGGTCCAGCAAGGGTATGCACCCACGATCGCGTTTTCGCTGCCCCCCGGGTCCCGTTGTGTGGGGCCCGAGGTGAAGCAGGTTGACGCCCGCGCGAACGTCGTGTGTTTCGCCGCCGAGCCACAGACCACGCAGGGCGAGGCCCGTTCCATTCGGCACCTCGCGTCCGCGCACCACTGGAAGCGAGTCATCGTCGTGATGCCGATCCCCCAGGCGAGCCGGGCCCGGCTCCGCGTCGGACGTTGCTACTCCGGGCAGGTGCTCGAGGTGGGGGTGGAGCCCCAAGGTTTGTGGGACTGGACGCGCAGCATCGTGTACGAGTGGGGTGCGATGGTCAAGGCTCTGGTGTTGCAACCCAGCTGCTGACCCGAAGCGACGCAGTCGCAACCTTCCAGCGACGCGTGGTGCGCGATCGGATGCGTACCGTGCCCACTGGGGGCTGGTTTGGGGGGACCAAACCGGACCAATGACCACTCCGGCTCGGGGCTCGGGGCGAGGACCAAGCGCTCGAACTGGATCGAGCCGTGGGCATTGACCCACGGTGCGGCATCAATCGAAGACCGCCTCGATGCCTCGGATGTCGCCTTCGCCGTCGGACCAGCTGTCGAGGGAGCCATAGCCCAGCCGGTCCAGCAGCGGCGTCAACTGTTCGGCCTGGTCGCCTCCGAGTTCCAAGATGAGTCGTCCGCCTCGGCGGAGGTAGGCCGGGGCCTCCGCGGCGAGGCGCTCGAGCAGCTCGGTGCCATCGGGGCCGCCATCGTAGTGAGCGACGTCCTCGAACGTCAGCGTGTCGCGGGGGAGGAGATCCAGAGCGGCGGTCGGGACGTAGGGCACCACGGCGACAACGACGTCGAGTTGGTCCTTCAGCGTGCTGGGCAGCGGCGACACCAGGTCACCCTGGTAGACCTCGATGCCATTGGTCCGGGCATTCTCCACCGCCCTGGGATCGATGTCGGTCGCGACGATGCGCGCCAGCGGTCTTCCTTGGCGGAGTGCGAGGGCGATCGCTCCCGAACCGGTGCACACGTCGGCAGCCACACCGGATTCGGGAAGGCGGGCGACCGCCCGCAACGCCAGCTCGGTGCTCTGCCATCGTGGGACGTAGACGCCGGGCCTGATCGGCACCTCGAGGCCGGCAAAAGGTGCCTGGCCGACCAGCCAGGCCAAGGGCTCGCCGGCGAGGCGCCGAGGCACCAGGGCCGCCAGCACCAGCGCGTCGTTCCCCGAGGCCCGCAATAACTCCTCGGCCTCTTCCTCGGCGGCGACGAAGCCCGCGGCCGCCAGGGTCGTGGTCAGCCAAGCCCTCCGCGCCGGCATGTCCTCACCAACCGTCTCGAGGGCAGGAAGGGGGCCGGGGTCAAGAGGGTTTCGGGGAACGGACGTGACGAGCGGCGTTCAGTCGAGCATCGCCCCCGCCACCCGAGACCCACCCTCGCCCTCTGCGTCGGACGAAGTTTCGGGCACCGCAGCGGCGGGACGGTTGGGTAGGAAGAGCGTGGGGACGAAGGCAATCAGGATGGCGCCCACCGACCACCAAAAGGTGTGGGCGAACGCCGCGGCAACCGGGTCGGCTATTTGGGGCGGCAGCTTTGTGGTCGTCGAGATGACGCCCGCACTGCCCCCGGCCTTCGCCGCGATCGGCCCCAGGTTCTCGATAATCTGCCGTTCGAGCACCACGGCGAAGAGCGCGGTGGCCACAGAACCACCCATCAGCCGCACGATGTTCATGATCGTCGAGGCCTTGGGGATCTCGGCGTGATTGAGGTCGTAGTAGGCAGCGGCACTCACCGGCATCATCGACAGCCCCAGACCCAGGCCGCGTACGAAGAGGGTGACGGCGAGCAACACCTCGCTCGTCGACGTCGTGACGAAGGCGAAGGGGATCGTGGCCGCTGCCATGAGCAGGATGCCGAAGGGTACGACACGGCGCGGTCCGAACCGATCGGTGACGCCACCTGCCCAGCGCATGATGCAGGCGGCGCCAAGACCCTGGGGGGCCATGAGCAGGCCCGCCTGCCATGCCTCCTGACCTCGGGCCACCTGGTAGTAGATCGGCAAGAGGAACATCGACCCGAACAGGGTGGCGCCGATCACGAAGATGCAGATGTTGGCGATGGCGAAGTTCCGGTTTCGGAACGGATGGAGATCGAGGAGCGGGAATTTCGCCCGGAGTGCGTGCAGGACGAAGCCCAGGGTCAGGGCGAGACCCAGGATGAAGCTAAGCAGGACCGACGTGCTGGTGTAGCTCCCCGTCGTGCCCACTTCGGACAGCGAGTACAGGAGAAGGGCCAGTCCGGGGGAAAGCAGGCAGAAGCCGAGCGTGTCGAATGGAGTCGAGAACCGTTCATCGGTGTCGAACTTGGGAAGCCACCTGCTCGAGAGGATGAGCGAGATGATGCCGATCGGCACATTGATGTAGAAGATCCAGCGCCAGCTGTAGTTGGACACGATGAGGCCGCCGAGCACCGGCCCGAGGACCGGCCCCATGACCATGGGCACCCCGATGATGCTCATGACCCGGCCCATACGTTGCGGTCCAGCCGCTCGGGCCAGGATCGATTGCCCGACCGGCAGCAGCATGCCGCCGCCGACGCCCTGAAGCACGCGGAACAAGATGAGCGAGTTGGCCGACCAGGCCAAACCGCAGAGGCTCGAGCCGATCACGAACAGCGTGATCGAGGTCATCCAAATCCGCTTGGCCCCGAAACGGTCCACCGCCCAGCCGCTGACCGGCGTGACGAGGGCCAGAGCCAACAAGTAGCCCGTGGCCACCCATTGGATCGTGGTGACCGAGACGTGGAAGTCGCGGCCCAAGGTGGCCAGGGCGACAGCGACGATGGTCGTGTCGAGGATGGACATGATCGACCCCAGCACCACGACGGTCGAGGTGCGCTGGAGCTCGGGGCCGAGCGTGAAGGATTTGGTGTCGGTCACTGCCATCGGAATACTTCATATTACTCAAAGTTCAGGTATTGTCAAAGAGTTCAGCGGATGGGACAATCTGCCCGTGGGAATGGCCGAGGACGTGTTCGAGCGCTTACGTCGAATCACCCTCGAGGGCGAGCATGTCGAGCGCATGGCCGCCCTCAACGCCCGGATGAAGTTGTCGCCTGGCGTGATCAAGATGTTGATGCGTCTTTCCAAGGAGGACGGTCTCTCCATGGGTGACGTGGCACGCGCCATCGGCGTGGATCCGTCGTACATCACGGCTCTGGTGGACGATTTGGATCAACGGGGATTGGCTCGCCGGGAGCCGGCACCGTATGACCGTCGGGTCAAGATCATCGTTTTGACCGACGAGGGGCGCAAGCTCGGTCAAGAGATCGACGCGATCCTCTCTGTGCCTCCGGCGTCCTTCAAAGCGTTGTCACAGGCCGAGCTCCAAGAGCTGCGAGATCTGCTGGACAAGATTCTGGAGGCAACGCCGGACGCAGGCCGTCGCTCTGCAACGAAGGAGAACGCCGCCGCCGCATCCTGACCGGGGAACGCCGACACGGTGTGCGGCGACGTCGGGATTCGGTCGTCCGGGTAACGTCGGCCGGATGATGTGTGGGGAGGGGACGTGCCGGCGGTAGCCGTCGAACATCTTTCGAAGTCCTATGGTGACAACATCGCGGTGCGCGACGTGTCCTTCGAGGTGCAGCCCGGCGAAGTCTTTGCGTTGCTGGGACCCAACGGTGCCGGCAAGACGACCACCGTCGAGATCCTCGAAGGGTTCCGCAACCGCACCGGCGGGCGCGTGGAGACGCTTGGGGTAGACCCGGCAGACAAGAGCACCCAGCGCTGGCTCCGCACTCGCATCGGCGTCGTGCTCCAGGAGTTGGCGATCGAGCCGTACTACAGCGTGCGCCAGGTACTGACCCGCAACGCCGGCTATTACCCCCATCCGCGGCCGGTGGACGAGGTCATTGAGCTCATTGGGCTTGGGGAGAAGGCGGATGATCGCATCAAACGGCTCTCGGGAGGCCAGCAGCGCCGGCTCGATGTTGGCCTCGGGATCATCGGCAACCCGGACCTTCTTTTCCTCGACGAGCCGACCACCGGGCTGGACCCGTCCGGGCGTCGCGACACCTGGGAGCTCATTCGGCGGCTGGCCGCAGCGGGGACGACGGTTTTGCTGACCACTCACTACATGGATGAGGTCGAGGCGTTGGCCGACCGGGTGGCTGTCCTTTTCGGTCAGGAGGTCGTCGCCACGGGCACACCCTCGTCGATCGGCGGCCGCGATCTCGGAGCGGTGACCATCCGTTTCAGGTTGCCCGAGGGCCTGGCGCTCAGAGACCTGCCACTCGGGCCGAGCGCGTCGTCGGCCGAAATGGTCGACGACAACCACGTCGAAGTGCATACCGAAGACGAGTTGCAGGTGCTCCACGACCTGACCGGATGGGCTCTCGAGGGAGGCCATGCGTTGGCAGGCCTGTCTGTGTTGCGGGTCTCGCTCGAGGACGTCTATCTCGGGTTGACGCAAAGCTCAAACTCGGAGGTTCCCGACACGAGCGCGGGAACCGTGGGAGCCGTCCAATGAGCGCCACTCGGCCGTCGCCCGCCGCGGCCCGCCCGACGCTCGGTGCGAGTGGCACGTCGGACGTGCCGATCAAGGGGTCGTTCCGAGGGCTCAGCGACCTGCCGCTTGTGGCGCGCCAGGTGCGTTTCGAGCAACTGTCCTTCTGGCTGAATCCCATTGGAGCGGCCCTGACCATCGGCTTCTCGGTTGTCTTCGTCGTCATCTTCCTCTCGACGTCGGGTCACTCGACGGTGGGCTTCCTCGCGCACATCAACCTGGGCCAGTACTACCTGCCGGCCTTCGCCACCTACGGCGTCATGGCCGCCTGCTTCAACATCCTTGCCATCACGCTGGTCAACCGACGTGAGATGGGCCTGCTCAAACGACTGCGTTTGAGCCCGCTCCCGACCTGGATGTTGCTGGCGGCCATTTTCGTCAACTCCATGATCGTGGCGGCGATTCAAATCGTCCTCGTCCTCCTCGTAGGTTGGGTCGGCTACGGGGTGAGCGGGCCACATGACATCTTGGGGTTCGTGCTGGTGCTCGTGGTCGGCATGCTGAGCTTCACTGCGCTGGGTGTGGGCATCAGCACACTGGTGCCAAATGCTGACGCGGCCGGCCCTATCGTGAGCTTGGTCTTCTTCATTCTGGTCGCATTGTCCGGGCTGTACTTCCCGGTCAAGCCGGGTTCGGGTCTGGCCACCTTCACCAACTTCTTCCCGATTCGCCATCTGATCACCGCGGCAGTGGACACGTTCAATGCGGTCCCGGGCACCTCGATCTGGAACGACCTGCTCGTGATTGCGGTCTGGGGCGTGATCGGGTCCTTCGTCGCGATCCGGCGTTGGGACTGGTCACCGAGACGGGGCTGAACAAGTCCGCGCCGGTCGGGGCAGGGTCAGCGGACTTCTTGGATGCGAATCAGGTTGCCTGCGGGATCGCGCAGCGCGAAGTCACGAATTCCGTACGGTTGGTCGGTCGGCTCTTGGACCACTTCGATGTCGCCGGCCTGCAGTTTGGCGAAGGTGCCGTCGAGGTCGGCCGTGGCCAGTAGAAGGATGGCGTACGTCCCCTTCGCCATCATCTCGCTGATCGTGCGTCGTTCGTCGTCGGTGATGCCGGGGTCGACGGCGGGCGGATGGAGCACGATGGAGGTGCCCGGCTGACCGGGAGGACCAACGGTGATCCAGCGCATCTTGCCGGATCCGACGTCGAGGCGGACCTCGAAACCGAGGTTGTCGCGGTAAAAGGCCAGCGAGGTCTCGGGGTCGTCATGGGGGAGGAATGTCGAGTGAATGGTGATGTCCATGCCGATCACCCTAAGTGGGGCTCGGGGAACGTTGCTTCTCGATTCCTGATCGGTCTCGTCACTTGTTTGGAGACGCACGACGGGATCCCGGCTCTCCCATTGGCCGCTTGGCGACGATAGGTGCTGGGCGTCATGGCAACCAGGTCGGTGAAGCGCGAGCTGAAGGTGCCGAGCGAGGAGCAGCCCACGGCGAAACAGACGTCGGTGACGCTGAGGTCACCACGTCGCAAGAGGGCCATGGCGCGCTCGATGCGCCTGGTCATCAGGTAGCTGTAGGGCGATTCGCCGTAGGCGAGCCGAAACTGACGGCTGAAGTGTCCGGCGGACATGTGCGCATCGCGGGCGAGCGCCTCGACGTTGAGCGGCTGGACATAGTCTCGGTCGATCCGGTCGCGCGCCCGGCGCAGCTGGACGAGGTCGCGGAGGTGCTGGGCCGATGCACGGCTACTGGTCACCTGATCAATCATGCCATGCGGTGGCGGTATTTCTTACCCTCGAGCGAGGTGCGGCGATCGCCCTGCCGGGCCTGTCCGCTCCTGGGTTCCTCTCGACCGACGTCGTGATTCACGGCACATCGGTGCGCCCCTCTGCCCATCAGGGCTGGCTGATGAGGCCGCCGTGGACGACAGGACCTGACCTCTGACAGAAATGTTCGCCGGAACGCTCCCGGGCTCCAAGGACGCCGAGGCTGGGCACGGCTCGACGCGGCCGCATCGCTCCGTCGACTAGAAGAGAGCCGTGACTGATTCTCGCCCGGCATCATTTCGTCCGGCGACCTATGTGGCCGACCATCCGGACCGGCCCGCCGTGATCACCTCGTCCGGACTGGTCGTCACCTTCGCCCAACTCGAGGCCCGCTCGTGCCGTCTGGCTCAGGCGCTGGCCGCCTCGGGGCTCAAGACCGGGGATCACGTCGCCGCCGTGCTGCCGAACGACCACCGCACGCACGAGGTGACCTTCGGTCTCCAGCGCTCGGGGCTGTTCTACACCATGGTCAACACCCACCTGGCTGCCGAGGAGGCTGCCTATATCGTCAACGATTGCGGGGCCCGCACCCTCATCACGTCCTCAGCACTGGCGCCGCTCGCCGCCGAGCTGGTCGCCCTCACGCCGGACGTCGAGCTGCGACTCATGATCGGCGACGACCTGGTGGAGGGCTACGCCTCCTACGACGAATTCGTCCTCCCGTTCCCGGCCGATCCACTCCCCGAAGAGGTCGAGGG
The DNA here is from genome assembly GCA_963809715.1 of uncultured Acidimicrobiaceae bacterium. Taxonomy (GTDB): domain Bacteria; phylum Actinomycetota; class Acidimicrobiia; order Acidimicrobiales; family RAAP-2; genus Bog-473. The sequence goes on from CAWEKO010000002.1 coordinate 374,811, forward strand.
CTTCGCCATGCTGTACTCGTCGGGCACCACCGGTCACCCCAAAGGGGTGCGCCGCGCCCTGACCGGCGACCGCTTCGGCACGTCGGCCACCTTGGTCCCGATGCTCAGCGGCATCATGGGCTTCGGAGAGGGGGACGTCTACCTGAGCCCGGCGCCGCTGTACCACTCGGCACCCCTCGTCTGGTCCATGACGGTGCAGCGCATGGGCGGCACCGCGGTGATCATGGACCACTTCGACCCCGAGCGCTGCCTCCAGCTCATCGCCGAGCACAAGGTCACGCACGCGCAGTTCGTCCCCACCATGTTCGTGCGCCTCCTCAAGTTGCCCGAAGAGGTGCGCAATGCCTACGACGTTTCCTCGCTCCGCTCGGTGGTGCACGCGGCCGCCCCGTGTGCGCCTGAGGTCAAGCGCCGCATGATCGAGTGGTGGGGCCCGATCATTCACGAGTACTACTCGGGCACTGAGGGAATGGGCATGACCTGGATCACCTCCGCCGAGGCCCTGACTCATCCCGGCTCGGTCGGCAAGGCGATCTGGGGCGAGGCCCACGTCTGCGGTGACGACGGAGAGGAGCTGCCGCCCGGCCAGGACGGCGTCGTGTACTTCGGCGGCCGCGCCGGCGTCACCTTCGAGTACAACAACGACCCCGAGAAGACCCGGGAGAGCTTTCACGAGAAGGGCTGGGGCACCCTGTGGGACGTCGGCCACCTCGATGAGGAGGGCTACCTCTATCTCACCGACCGCAAGCTGTTCATGATCGTCTCGGGAGGGGTCAACATCTACCCGCAGGAGATCGAGAACATCCTGGTCATGCACCCGGCCGTCGACGACGTCGCCGTGTTCGGCGTCCCCGAGCCCGAGATGGGCGAAGAGGTCAAGGCGGTCGTCCAGCCCGCCGCTGGATATACCGCCGGGCCCGAACTGGCCGACGAGATCCTCGCCTTCAGCCGGGAGCACCTGTCGCGCTACAAATGCCCGAAGTCCGTCGACTTCACGGACCGGCTCCCCCGGGGCGAGAACGGCAAGCTCTACAAGAGAGGCCTGCGCGAGACCTACTGGGCCAGCTCCACGCCCGGCACCATCTGAGCCTCGGGCCGCGGCCGCACGTCGGCGTACCACGCCAACACCATGGCAACGGCAGCCCCGAAGAGCAGGACGGGGGTGATGCCGATGGCAGCCACCACCGGCCCGACCAGCAGGTTGCCGATCCCGACGGTCCCTCCGAAGCCCATCATCCACAACGCCATGACCCGGCCCCGCACGTTCTCGTGCAGCCGGGCCTGCAGGGTGGTGTTCAGCGCCGTGATGAAGGCGAAGTAGAACGCCCCAGTGACCGCGACGGTCACGTACGCCGGCACCGGGCTCCGCTCGAGGGCGAACGCGGCCAGCCCGAACGAGTAGCCGACCAGGCAGACCCGCACCAGCATCGGCTTCGAGGTGTGGGCGAAGACCGTCCCGATGGAGATGGCGCCGGCTAGCGCACCCACCCCGAAGCAGGCGTAAAGGATCCCGTAGTCGGGCGAGTCCGAGAGGTTGATCCCAAGGTTGTGGGCCGCCACCACGGGCATCTGCCCGATGAATGCCAGCGCCAGAAGCGAGAACACAAAGACCGTCACGAGGCAGCGCCCGACCACAGGGTCCTCCCGGGCCACGGTGATCCCCGCGGTCAGCTCGCGCCAACGACTCGAGTGCGCCGGCGCCTGGGGTACCCGGGGCAGGGTCACCATCATCAGTGCGATGACGACGAACAAATAGGTCGCCGCGTTGCCGGCGAAGACCCAGGCCGGCCCGATCAGCGTGTAGAGGACGCCGCCGATCACCGGCCCGATGACCCGTGAGGCGTTCATCTGGGCCGAGTTGAGCGAGATCGCGCCCTGCAGGTCGGCCTTGCCCACCAGCCCCGGCAGGATCGCCGAATAGGCCGGGCCGAACATCGCGCTCCCGGCGCCCACCATCAGCACCATCACGACCAGCAGCACGTGGGACGGGTGGGGCGACAGCACGACCAGCGCCACCCCCAGCGAGAACACCATCTGCTCGATCGACAACACGATCAAGAACCTCTTGCGATCCACCTTGTCCGCCAGCAGGCCGCCGAACATGGGCAGGATCAGTGTCGGGCCGAGCTGGGCGAAGATGATGATGCCGACGAACGTGCTCGAGTGCGTCAGGTTGTAGGCATAGGCGCCGAGTACGACGTTCTGCATCCACGTCCCGATGTTCGAGGCGAACGCCCCGAGAAAGACGATGCGGAACGTGCGGTGGCCGAGCGCCGCCCGTGCCGTTCCGGTGCGGGCCGGAACGGGGGAATCGCCGTCGACAACGGCGTCTTCGATCTCCTCTATGGAGATGGCCCCGTTGAGCCCGCCGGACCCGATCCCGGGCGCGTCGCTCTCAGCTGGCTCTGCGGGCACGGCCCCATCGTAGGGGAGGGCCGTCCCGCCGGCTCAGCCGCCCTGCTGGAAAGCCGCCCCGCCGGTCAACCGCCCCGCCGGTCAGTTGCCCCCCACTCATCCGTGCCGCCCTACGGTCTGAGTCCAAGGGCCGTCCCGCGTCGTCCGCGCATCCCGCGGCGGAACGCGCCGTCAAGCGCTTCGAGCCTCATCGACCGTGTTTTGGAGGCCGCCGAGACTTCAACCATCCTTCCCGCCGGGCATCGGGAGCGTTGCCCCCTTACGGCCCAGTCGATCGACCGCCTGTGCCGCGACCGGAACCACCAGCGGGGCGGCCCGCCGCGGGATTGCCCGCAGGAGCCGTCATGGCGGTCCACACCGATGATGGGTGCGACGCCATCTCCCGCCCGTTCGGCCCGACGAATGTCAGCTCGGCGTTCGCGTTCCCACGCACCGTCCATCCCTTTCGATGGACGAGATTGTGATGGTAACTGCACAGCAAGGCGAGGTTTGGCAGGTCCGTGGTCCCGCGTTTGATCCACCAATCGAGGTGATGCGGTTGGGTGAAGGTCTTGTTTTGGCAACCGGGGAACCGGCAACATCGATCCCGCCGCCAGATCTCCCGCCGCTGGGACCCGGTGGGGCCACGACGTTTCCGTCCCTCGTACATCGTGTGTCCCGAATCGTCGTCCACAGCGACGACGAAGGTGCAGTCGCAGAGCAGCCGACGCACGGTCTCGAGACTGAGGAGTCCACCTTGCTCGAGGTCGCCGGCCAAATCGGTCGGTGTGCCCTCCGGGTCGACCAGTGCCTGCAGCGGTGCGTGGAGTACGGCGAAATATGGGCTGAAAAGCGGCTGGACTCCGCCTCCCGCTTGGTCGCTCCGCTTACGGACTTCGTCCTTGCCTCCCTCGACCCCTTGAGCTGGCGGGGTTGCAGCTCGCGCTCGCGCCGAACCGCCCAATCCGCCCACCGAACGAATGAGGCCCAGAAAGGCGTCGCAGCATCGCTGGTCCCATCCGATCTCACCGTCGCTCTGGATGGCCTTCGCCTGGGCTTGGATGCAAGCTTTCGTGGCTGCGTAGTCCTCTGCGGGAAGATGGACCGACATGGTGCGGCACGGATCGTTGAACCGCAATGACCGGGCCTCGTAAGCCGCCTGGTCGTTCGTCGCCGTCGGTCGCTGGCGTGCTCGCAGCAGTTGACCCAGTTCGTGGACGGTACAGCGCCGGGCGGTGTCGGCAAGTTCCCGATCGGTCTCGGGCGTCGCCACGGCGGCGGCCAGGCGCATTTTGTCGAGGCCGATCTCACCGGTGCTCAGGGCCCGTGTGAGAACAGGCAGGTCCATCGCCTTCTCGGCGACCTGGTCATAGGTCCTGGCGGTGGCGTTCGACACGCCGAAGCGCGCAACCTGCCAGTCGCGCGAGCACGGAGCACCATCCTCGCGAAAGAGTTCACGGCGATTGACTTCTCCCTGGAGCTGCACGATGGCTCCGTCGACGACCGCCCGGAGCCGATGCCAGGCGTCGAGGTTCAGGCCGAGGCCTTTGGCGGACATCCGAGCCACCGACGCCAAGTCGCCGGGCGAACGCTCGAACTGCTTCAGGAGCGCCCGGAGCGTTTCCGGGATCGAATCAACCACATTCGTCGCCATCGTGGGAGAGAACGGTCGGTCAAGACTCCGAGTGCTCCGAGCTTCTTGTTTGGCGAGGGCCGCGGTCGCCGACTACTCCACCGAGGCCAAGCTCGCCTGGGCCAGGATGCCGTTCGGCCGTAGGGCCGAGACCACACCTGCTGCGGCGGCGATGAGGGCCAGCACGAACGCGGTGACCGAGAACGCGTGGGCCGCCTGCTCCATCGAGCCGGTATCCCCACCGGCAACCGTGAAGATCGAACCCGTGAGGGCCAGGCCCAGCGCGGTCCCCATCCCTCGCGACATGTTGAGGACGCCCGAGGCCATCCCCGCGTTTTGCTCCGGAGCGGCTCCCATGATGGAGGCGTTGTTGGGTGAGGTGAAGAGTCCCATGCCCACGCCGACGGTGGCCAGGAGAAGGAGGAACGGAACCGTCGTTGGTCGGGTCGCAGCCATCACGGACAGCGCCACCGTGACGAGGGTCATGCCCAGAACGGTAAGCGGACGAGCACCCACCTTGTCGGCAAAGCGCCCGGCCAGCGGCGCGACGATCCCGAAGGCCAACGGCATGGCCATGAGCTCGAGTCCCGAGCGGGCCGTGCCCAGATCGAGCCCCCGCTCGAAATAGAAAGGCACCAGGAGCAGCACGCCGAACATGACGAGGTAGGAGAGGACGCCCGAGACGATCCCCGTCGAGAATTGCCCGGAGCGGAATAGGCCCAGGTCGAGCATCGGGTCCTTGTCGATGCGTTCGTGCCAGACGAAGACGGCCAGGAGGACGGCCGCCACGATGAACAGGGCCACGATCGTGGCCGAACTCCATCCCAACGCAGCTCCGAAGGAGATGGCCGAAAGCAGGGCCACGACCGCCGGGAAGAAGATGGCGAGTCCCGTCCAGTCGAAGGCAACCCGGGCCAACAGGTTGCGGCTCCGGGGCACCAACAGGATCGCTGCCACGGCACCGAATACGCCGAAGGGGACGTTGACGAAGAAGATCAAACGCCAACCTCCTGCGGCCAGGAGCAAGCCCCCGACTGTGGGACCCACAGCCAGGCCGAGGGCCTGGGCTGCGCCCTGCAGGCCGATCGCCTTTCCGAGGGCCCTCTCCTCGACCACGAGCACGATGATGGCGAGGCTGTTCGCCTGCAGCATCGCCGCGCCGACGGCTTGGAAGGCCCGGAAGACGCACAACGCGGCCAAGTCCGGGGCCAGACCGCAGAGGACGGACGCAATGGTGAAGATCACGAAGCCGTAGACGTAGAGGAGTTTTCGGCCCCACATGTCGGCGAACCGACCGACCGCCGTCACCGTCGCGACGAGCACCAAGAGATACGAGAGACCAACCCAGGTCACGGCGCCGACCGGACGCGTCGAACGTCTGCTGGAGCGTCGGCAACGCCACGGTGACGATGGAGGCGTCGAGCTGGCCCATGAAGGCGCCGACGCAGACGGCGGCCACCGCAAGCCACGGCGCGTCCGGATGCTCCCTGATCATCTGGGGTCGTCGTGGCTCGACGAGGAGTCGGTCCCATGTCCATGTCCACGGTTTGGACGCCGTCGACCCGGCGCCCACCTCGTCGCCGGTCACCCGCCCGTCACACCGCCCGTCACACCGCCCCGGGTCACTGTGGCCGATCCGCGGATGTCGCGCGACGAGGCACCGACCAGGATCTCGTAGCGACCTTCGTCGGACCGCCAGCCGTGCCTGTCGACGTCCCAGTAACGATAGGTGTCTGCATCGAGCGGCACCTTTACCGTCGCGCGTCCGCCGGCGTCGACGGTCACTTTGGCGAAGGCCGCCAGCTCGCGGTCGGGTCGCTCGACCCGCGGGTCCAGAGCCCGGACGTAGACCTGGACGACTTCGGTTCCCGGCCTCTTGCCTTTGTTGACGAGCTCGACGACAACAGCGTCGGGCGCCACCGCGATGTCGTCGAACACGATGTCGCCATAGGACAGTCCGTGCCCGAACGCGAACAACGGAGTGACATCCTTGGTCTCATAGAAGCGATACCCGACGAGGACCCCCTCTTCATAGATCACCTGCCCGTCGGCCCCCGGATAGCGCGCCACATGGCCCCCGGTGGGCCCGTCCTCCGCCCGTGCCGGGAAGGTGATGGGCAGCCGGCCGCTCGGCTCGGCCGCCCCCACGATGATGTCGGCCAGGGCGTCGGCTGCTTCTTCGCCGCCGTACCAGGGGAGAAGGACCGCGCCGGCACGAGCCGCCCAGGGCATCTCGACGGGGGAGCCCACGTTCACCACGACCACGGTTCGTGGATTCGCCTCGATCACAGCTTCGACCAGTTCGCGCTGGCGTCCGGGCAGGGAGAGATCCGGCCGGTCCCGCCCCTCGGACTCCCATTGGCTGTTGGAACCGACCACCACGACGGCAACGTCGGCGGCTCGGGCGGCCGCCACCGCACGCTCGAACTCGTCGCTGGCGTCGGGGCGGCCGGCGGCGATGCGCACGCCCATGAGGACGCTGTCTGTCGAACGGGGCCGGATGTCGACCTGCAGGGCATAGGGCCGACCTCGTTCGAGGGTGCGCTCGACCTGTACCAGCGTGCTTCCCGCTCCGTAGAAGCCTTCGCCGCGGAGCGGTTCGGAGTTGTCGACGACGATCGAGCCGTCGAGGCGCAACACCGAGCGACCGGCACTCTCGAGCCCGAGACGCCATGGGCCCGAAAGGTCGGGAGTAAAGGTGCCACTGAGCCGGATGGAGTAGGAGCCGACAGTCAGGTCCTCGCGGGGCTGGCCCAGCCACATGACGCGGGAGAGGCGGGCCGGCTCGACGTGGACTGGATCGCCCGAGAGATCGGTGCTGTCGAAGTACTCCAGGGTGAAGCTCGCCGTCTCGTCCTCAGTCGTCATGAGCGCCATGTCCAGCGAGGGCAGACCCCGGTCGATGCGGCAGCCGACCTCGTAGGACAGGTCAACCTCGGGCAGGCGCTCGGAAAGGGCCTCAACCAGACCGCGCCGGCGGTGCGGCGTTACCTCCGAGCTGCCGCCGCCCATGGCCATCCCTGCGGCATTGGGGCCGATGACAGCGATGCTCGAGACGGCGGGTGTCCTCGAAGCGTCGGCGGCAGGGGAGGGTCCAAGGATTGGGAGCAGACCGTCGTTGACCAAGAGGACGGTGCCCTCGGCGGCCACGGCTCGGGCGACGGCCCGGTGCTCGGGCCAGTCCTCCTCGCGCTCGGGTCCGCGCTGGTAGGTGCCGTCGAGCATCCCGACCCGCTCCATCAGCTGCAGCATGTGGCGGACCTGACCGTCCAGGACGGACTCGGCCACCGTGCCCTCGCGCACAGCAGCGCCCAGGGTGGGGCCGAGCCAGGCCGAGGGTCCCGGCATCTCGAGGTCGAGGCCGGCCTCCGCGGCAGGCCTGGTCGAGTGCGTGCCGAACCAGTCGGACATGACCAGCCCGTCGAAGCCCCACTCGTTGCGCAGGATCCGATCGAGCAGGTCGGGCTGCTCGCAGCAGTAGACCCCGTTGACCTTGTTGTAGGCGGTCATCACGGACCACACGTGGGCCTCCTGTACAGCGGCTTCGAAGGCGACGAGGTGGATCTCCCGAAGGGCGCGCTCGTCCACCTGCGCGCTGATCGTCATCCGCTCGTGCTCCTGGTCGTTGCAGGCGTAGTGCTTGATGCAGCAGGCCACCCCACGGCGTTGGACGCCTCGCACGTAGGCGACGGCGATGCGGGCGGTCAGCCGGGGGTCCTCCGAGTAGGACTCGAAGGTGCGGCCGGCCAGCGGCGTGCGGGGGATGCATACCGTGGGCCCGAGCAGGACGTTGACGCCCTTGGACTGTGCCTCGACGGCCAGCACCTCGCCCATGCGCTCGACGAGCTCGGGATTCCAAGTGGAGCCGATGGCCATGCCGCAGGGGAGCGACAGCGAGCGGCGCCCCGTGAGGCTCTCGCCGCGTACCCCCGAGGGGCCGTCGGACACCTTGAGGGAGGGGATGCCGAGGCGCTCGACCGGCGGCACGAACCACAGGCTGGCGCCGGCGGTGAGGGACGCCTTCTCTTCGAGGGTCAGTCGCTCCAGCAGGTCTTCGATGTGGGACGAAACCGGCGTGGTCGGGTTGGTCGGCGTCGTGGGCGATTGGTCGGACGTCTCGGGCATTTCCTACCTCCGCTCCGTTGTTACCACGTGCCACCGGGGGGACGACGAAGTTCCAACGCCGGCGGAATCTCGGTTGGGCGCCGGTGCCGCTGATGCGGTTGTGCGGGTGGTGCGGGTAGTGCCGGCGGTGTCGCTCAGCTTGCTGGCGCCGACCGACGCGACCACGACGAGTCCGGAAGAGGTCGTGACGGAAGGGCGACGGGATGGTGAGTGGCGGCCGCCCTGAACGCCGGAGCCGCCTGGACAGTCGACCCGTCGACGCGTCGACGCGTCGACCGTCGGCCTGATCAGCTGATCAGCCGGTCGGTCCGGTCCAGAGCGGCTCGGCGATGTCGAAGCCGATCCCGGCGCCCCAGGCGTTGCGGTACGAGACCTCGTGCACCGGACGTCGTGCCGCGATGCCCCACGTGCCCGTCGGGTAGCCAAAGCTGACGGTTCCCGAGAGGATCCAGCCCTGGTCGGCGGGCACCTCGAGGATCTCGAACGTCTCGGTCGGGTGGAAGAACTGGAGCAGCGCGGTCAGGCAGCTGCCCACTCCCTCGGCACGGGCGGCCAGCATGGCGCTCCACACGGCGGGATAGATGGAGCCGCCGGTCGGGTCGTGCTGGCTGAACGGGAACAAGTACAGGGGTACGTCCTCGAAGTGGTCGGCCAGCCACTGAGCGGAACGCTGGACCTTGAGCACCTGGATCGACTCGGGTGCGTCTGGGTTGGCGTGGGCGGCGGCGATCTGGTCCTTGTAGATCGACTTCCACAGCTCGCCCATGGCGTGCTGGTAGAGGGGCGCCAAGGCGGCCTTCTTGGCGGGATCGTCCAGGAGAAGGAAGCGCCAGTTCTGCTGGTTGCCACCTGAGGGGGCCCGGATGGCCGCATCGAGGATGCGGGCCTGGACGTCGTGGGGGATGGGATCCGGACGGACCCGGCGCATGGCGCGCGTCGTGTAGAGCGCTTCGTGGAGTTCCATGCCAGGCGACACTAGGTCGCGCTCGGAGACGACGTCGTGGTGCGATGGGTTGAAGGTGGCCGCCGGGTGAGCCGACGGCGACGTTGTCGGCGTCGGGCGCCGGTGCGAGCGAGCGCAGGAGTCGAGCCCCTGGCTGCGCTTGTACAGCATCTCGTCCGTCCCCGGCGAGGCCGCCCCGACGTCACCGGCCCAAAGTCGTACTCCACGACGTAGGCGTCGGTGGCGGGGCCCTTGTGCAGTCCGGCCCGCTGTCGTCACCCGAGGTCAGCCGGGCGTCGTTCGACGCCCCGTCGGCGGGTGCGGATCCACACCACCCCGTCCCAAGGCCTCACGTTGCGCAGGTCGTCAAACGGTGTAGCAGCCGGGCGCGGAGAGAACGTCGGGCCGCGCACCGACGCCGCATGCCTGGAGGGAACCGCCTCCTCGAACTTTCGATTCGGCATGCCCAGCCATCGAGCAAGGCGACGTCGCCGTGCAAGAAAGCTCAGGCGGTTGCACCCTCGTTGAGCAATTGCAGACGATCGATCGCCTCGATGTAGTCCTCGACCATCCCGAGCACCACGTCCTTGGTGCGGCGCACGCTTGTCGCCTGCCCGATTACCTGACCGGCCGGGTTGAAGTTCACGTCCCGCGCTTCCTCCGGGTATGCGTGTCCCCGCGACACGCAGTCGATGGCGACCATCATCTGCAACGGCATCCCCAGCGGCTTCGGGTTGCCCGGCGCCTCCCAGGCGTCGGTCCAGTCGTTCTTCAACAAGCGGCACGGCTTGCCCGTAAAAGAGCGCGAGCGCACCGTGTCGCGCGACGTCGCCTTCAAGTACGACTCCATCTGCTTGGGCGGCACGTCGGCCTCCTCGACGGTGAGCCAGAGCGAGCCGGTCCACACGCCGGACGCGCCCATCACCATGGCGGCCGCCATCTGGCGCCCCGACCCCACACCACCGGCGGCCAGCACGGGCAGCGGCGCCACCGCGTCGATCACCTCGGGCCACAGCACAATGGAGCCCACGTCGCCTGTGTGGCCCCCGCCCTCTGAACCCTGGCAGATCACGATGTCAACCCCGGCCGCCTTGTGGTTCAGCGCGTGCTTCACCGAGCCGGCCAATGCCGCCATCAGCATCCCGTGCTCGTGCACCTGCGCGATCACGTCGTCAGGAGGCGTACCGAGCGCGTTGGCCACGAGCTTCACCTTGGGGTGCTGCAGAATCACCTCGACCAACGGCGCCGCCGTCGCTGCCGTCCAGCCCAGTAGCTCGCGGCGGGGCCCGCCCTCGATCTCGGGCACGCCGTGGTCGGCCAGGATCTTCTTGGCGAAGGTACGGTGCTCCTCGGGGATCATGGCCTTCAGCTCGGCCTCGAGCTTGACCGGGTCGATCTCGTCCATGCCCTCGTACTTGCCGGGGATCACGATGTCGACGCCGTAGGGGTGGTCGCCCACGTGCTCATCGAGCCAGGAAAGCTCGACCTCGAGCTCGTCGGCCGAGAAGCCGACTGCGCCCAGCACGCCCAGACCGCCGGCGTTGCTGACCGCAGCCGCCACGTCGCGGCAGTGGGTGAAGGCGAAGATGGGGAACTCGATCCCGAGACGATCGCAAAGTTCGTTGTGCACCGGTGAGACCTCCTGACTGGGCAGCCCGGTTGGGCGGCCAGGGGTATACGTCGGGCGGCGGCCGACCCTACGGACGACCGGTTGCCCGGGACCGCCCCGGCAACTAGAACACATTCTACTTTTTGAGGGGCGCCTCCGCAGGTCTGGTGCCCTCAGCCCAGGCGAGGGACCACTACAGGTGCCGATCCGCACCGAGTCGGAGCTCCCCGAAGACGGCTGGTGAACTCCGCCTGGAGCCCCGGTCGGGCGGCTCGTGCGTCGGACCCTCACCCTCGACGACGCCGAGAGCTCAACGTGTGGTCCTGGGAGGCCACCCGCCGACCCGGGGTCCCCGGGCCCACCTGTGCCGCGTCGGCGACCCGATCCGGATCCAGTGGGTCAAGGCCGGGGGCAGGCCTTCTGCGCCGCGGCGACCCGGGCATGCCCGGGTTCACGCCGGCGGGGGAGCAGCTGAGCTGTGTTCTACAGCCGGCGGACTACGTGCCGACGGCGGACGAAGTCGCGTAAACCGTCGAGGCCGGGTCTAGGCCCGACCGGTCACCGGGAGGGCCGTCGAGTCCGCCGCCTCATCCTCCTGATCGGCGAACTGGGTGCGGTAGAGCTCGGCGTAGAGCCCGTTCTCGGCCAGCAGATCCGCGTGGCTGCCCCGCTCGACGATGCGGCCGGCGTCGACCACCAGCAGCTCGTCGGCTTCGCGCACGGTGGAAAGCCGGTGGGCGATGACGAGGGAGGTCCGACCGCTCAGCGTCTCACGCAGAGCGCGCTGGACCGCTGCCTCCGACTCGGAGTCGAGGTGTGCGGTGGCCTCGTCGAGCACGACGATGTCGGGTGCCTTGAGCATCAAGCGGGCCAGGGCCACCCGTTGCTTCTCGCCTCCCGAAAGCCGATAGCCGCGCTCGCCGATCACCGTGTCGAGCCCGTCGGGCAGATCGGCCACGATGTGGCCGATCTGGGCCTGCTCCATGGCCTGGAGCACCTCGGCCTCGCTGGCCTCGGGTCGGGCATAGAGGAGGTTGGCCCGCAAGGTGTCGTGGAAGAGGTGGGGGTCCTGGGTGACCACACCCACCACGTCGCGCAGCGAGGCCATGGTGGCGTGGCGCACGTCGATGCCATCGATGCGCACGGCGCCGCCGGTCACGTCATAGAGCCGGGGCACCAGGTTCGAGATCGTCGTCTTTCCGGCGCCCGAGGGTCCCACCAGCGCCACCATCTGTCCGGGCTCCACCGAGAAGGACACGTTGTGCAGCACCTCGTTGCGCAGGCCCGACTCGAGGACGGCCACCGACTCGAGCGAGGCCAGTGAGACATCCTCGGCGCCCGGGTAGGTGAAGCTGACGTTGTCGAACTCCACGGAGGCATTGCCACGCCCGATAGCGACGGCGTCGGAGTCCTCTTGGATCATGGGCACGATGTCGAGGACTTCGAAGAGGCGCTCGAATGAGACGAGGGCGGTCATCACATCGAGGTTGACGTTCGAGAGCTGGGTCAGCGGCCCATACAGGCGAGTCAGGTAGGCCGTCAGAGCGACCAGGGTGCCGAGCGACATCGCGCCGTTTACCGTCGCCACACCACCGAAGCCGTAGACGAGGGCGGTGGCCAGGGCCCCCGTCAGCGTGAGCGAAGCGAAGAGCACTCGGGAATAGGTGGCCTGCGAGATGCCGATGTCGCGCACTCGCCCCGCCTTCGCCTCGAACGCGGAGGCCTCGGCCTCGGGGTGTCCCAGCAGCTTGACCAGCATGGCGCCGCCCACCTGGAAGCGCTCCTGCATGACCATGTTCATCTCGCTGTTGAGGTTGTAGCCCTCCTTGGTGAGCGAACCGATGCGCTGCCCGACGAAACGGGCCGGGATGAGGAAGATTGGCACCAGGACCAGAGCGGCCAGGGTGATCTTCCAGTTGAGGAAGAACATGGCGCCGAGGACGATGACCACGGTGACGAAGTTGCCGACCACATTGGAGAGAAGGTCGGTGAAGGCCTGTTGGGCGCCGATGACGTCGTTGTTCAGTCGGCTCACCAGGGCGCCGGTCTGGGTACGGGTGAAGAAGGCCAGTGGCATGCGCTGGATGTGGCGGAACACCTTGGAGCGCATGTCGTAGATGAGGCTCTCGCCGATGTAGGCCGAGATCCGGCGTTCGGTGAGGACGAGGCCGGCATCGATGACGGCCAGCGCGGCCACCAGGATGGACAGCCAAATGACCAGGTCGGCGTCGTGTTTGAGGATGCCGTTGTTGATGATGGCCCGAAAGACGAGGGGGGTCACAGCCCCGACCGCCGCGTCGAGGATGACGATGGGGATGAAGACGGCCAGGATCTTCCTGTAGGGGACGGCAAACGTGAGCATCCGTCGGGCCGTGCCCTTCTTGACCCGGTGCGCCAGGACGGCCCGGTCCTGGCGCATGGATCGCATTGCGCTCCAGCCGCCGCCGCGTCCAGCCCCCATGCCGTGTCCGCGCATAGCCATGGTTGCAACCTACCTGTCACCTTGTGACGGCTCGGTCGCAGGATCGCAGATCGCAGGTCGCAGGTCGCAGGTTCGCCCTGGGTCCGACTTGGGTCCAACATCGGTTGGCCGCGATTCCCTGAGGGTAGGACGCGGGCGTGCGTAGGGTCCGAGGAGGTTGGAGCGTCGTTCACGTTCTCGCAGGACCGAGCCGAGAGTTGTCGGAGGCGCACGGCGTGGGTCTGCAATCAGGCGGGCCCGAAATGGTCGTCGAGCCCGTGGACCTGCATCCCAGTGGCCGCCGAACGAGTTTCCGGGCACACCCGCGTGTGTGACCAGCTAAGTGGAGGAGGTCTTGAGGCTAAGAGCGAGATCTTGGCCGATGACGAGGGCCCGGACGTTCGAGTGGTAGCACGACGAGGTGCTTACCCTGGTCGCCGGCCCCACCCTGGAAGGGCCGGACCAGTACCTGTGCCGGGCCGGGTACGCGGCCGTTGAGCCCATAACGCTGAAGAGTTCGACGAGGCCTACGATCCGACGGTGGAGGCCGTCGTCACGGCTCGTCCGTCCGTCTTATCAACGAGGCGCCACAAACGGTGCCCGACCCTCCGTGCGAGGGCGTGTGCCGAGAGTCAGCCGGCAGCCTCGACAACTCGACGCTGCGGTTCGGTGGTGTGTTAGCTGCTGGTGACGGGCACGCTGGTGACGCGCACGATGCCCCGACGCCGGATGAACGTAGCGACCAGGAACAGAATCGCGATGACCGCCATCAGCAAAACGATGGCGCCCATGATGTCGGCGCCAGTCATGACGACGCCGGATGGACGCCTCGTAGGGATGTGGCCCGCCAGTTGCTGGTGAACCGCACCGGCGCGAGTGCGCGCGGCCGCCGACACGACGGACGCGCCGCCCAAAAGGACATATCCGATGATGCCCCCGACCGCTGTCGCCAACAGCGCGGGTTTCAATTGATTCAGCCGCAAGTCCTACCGCCTCCCAACTAGAGCAAGGGACTGCTTTGTTCGCCAAGTAGTGGTTTCACTCAACTCGAGAACGCTCAAAAGCGCTTCCCTTGCGGGGAGAGAGTTCAACCGAGCCTTATGTAACATCTAAACGTTGCCAAGTACAAGGGCGCCTACATTCACGATGTCAACACATCTTGCGCACGTTTCCTTCTGACACCCAAGAGACCCGGAACGACCTGCGGCGTTGCGACGATGCACAAATGACAGACAACGACATTGGCGTCGAGTTGTCCTCGCGTTGATCAGTCGGAGCCGTGTCTTCATACCGCGAGCCTTAGTAGGCGCCGGTGCCGCGCAACATGGTCTGGGGGGTCTCGAACATGATCTTGAGATCCCACCAGAGTGACCACGAGCTGACGTAGAGGTAGTCGAGTTGGATCAGGTCGTTACGGGACAGGTCGTTGCGCCCAGAGACCTGCCACAGCCCAGTGATGCCGGGACGGACGTCGAAGCGCCGGGTAGCCCAGCCCTCGACTTGGGACTCTTCCGGGATGAATGGGCGTGGTCCAACGACCGACATATCCCCCTTGAAGACGTTGACGAATTGGGGGATCTCGTCGAGGCCGGTCTTGCGCAGGATGGCGCCGAACCGGGTGATGCGGTTGGTCAGGGCCGCCTTGCCCCGCAGCTCGTGCAGGGGACCATCCGTGGCCATGGATGGCGGTTCGAGTTCGAGCTCGCCGCCGTCGACGAGTGTGTGTCCATTGGTCGGCCCGTTGCCCTTGCCGTGCCGGTGGAGGTGTCCGTTGACAGGAGCAGCGTGCCCGTTGCCGTTGCCGTTGCCGTTACCGATGCCGTTGGCGACGGGCACACCCGCCGCCAGCTCCTCGGCCTTCTCGTGCCCGCCGTCGGGCTCGACCGTCATGGAGCGGAACTTGTTCACCGTGAAGCGCTGTCCGTGTCGACCGAGCCGCACCTGGCGGAAGAACACGGGGCCGGGAGAACTCAGCTTGACCCCGATGGCCACCGCCAGGAGCAATGGCGAGGTGATGAGCAGGATGAGGCCGCTGACGAAGATGTCGAATATCCGCTTCATGAGTTGGTCCCACGCACTCAGGTGCGGCTGGGCGATCTCGAGGAAGGGCATGCCCGAGAGGTCGCTGAGCTTGGATCGCCAGCTGATCAGCTCGAAGTAGCGGGGGACCATGGCGATGTGCACGGTCTCGGAGAGGGCGCGGTAGATGTCGAGCACCTCGGGGGTGAACTGGCCGCTCGCGGCGACCAGGATCCGATGGACCTCCAGCTCGGAGCAGATCTGCGGCAGGTCCTCCAACCGTCCGAGAGCGCCGTTGAGAGGGATGTCGATGTCGACGACCCGGCCGACCAACGTCATACCGGGGTCCTGGCCCACGCTCAGAATGATCCGGTCCACCGCCGCGCCGGAACCGACCACGAGCACCCGCGTGGTCGTCAGCGCGTGAAGGAAGTAGCGCAGGAACATGCGCCCGATGGTGATGACCACGACGCCGACGACGACCGCCGCCACGACCTGGGTGGGGTAGGGCTCGGCCACGCCCAAGAACCCGTGGAGGAGCGCCCCGATGGCCAGGGTCAGGGCGCAGCCACAGCCGACGCCGAAGCCGAGCTCGCGCATCTCGAGGAAGGCGCTCGGCTGGAGGCGACGGCTCGTGGCCCGGTAAATGCCGCCGATGGCCAGGGAGATCACGACCGCGACCGGGAAGAACGAGTCAACGGTGAAGTTGTGGATGAAATTTGCCCGACCGTTCACCTCCAAGGGGGAGATGTAGGAGAAGAGGATCAGCGCAAGCGGCAGGGCGATACAGGCGCAGATGAAGTCGTTGCAGACCTGCATGAGCGAGAGCTCGCTATCCGAGACACTGCGGTAGGGCGAGGTGGCCCGATGCCGGCGCCGACGGTCCCCGGGACGGTCGAGTGGCGCGTGGATGCTGAAGTTTGCATCGTCAGTGTGTGCATTCGCCGCAGTCGACTCGACCGTATTGGCCGTGCGACCAATGGCCTTGAACTCCACCTAGGCCCTCCGCGATTTTCCTGCCCGCCTTTGGTGGCCGACATCGTGACAACGAAGAGCGCGCCTTTGTCATTGAAGTACTCACAATTCGTAGATTCAGGTGTGTCTGTGTACCCCGCACGGGGAAAATTGCGCATGGGTTGTCCGAGGAGACCGTCTGGTCTCGACGCGGCGTGTGCGAACCGGTTTGGTGTTGGTGCCGCGTCGCTGTTCGGTCGACGCTTCGAAAGCTTCAGTCGGGATGCGACTTTCAGGCGGATGGCGGCCGTTCGGGTGGATACGTGGCGGTCAATCGGCGGTCAGTCGGCAGTCAATCGGCGGTCAATGGCGGTCACCGCGGTGCCCGCGGGCCCGGCCGTGGTCAATCCCGGTGTGATCCGGGCCGGGCCGGGACGGTTCGTGTCGTTCGTGTTCAGTCCGTCCCGGGTGGTCCGGTCGTCCCGCCACCCATGGCATGCACGCCGCCGTCCACATGCACGATCTCGCCCGTCGTCATGGGGAAAAGGTCGCTGAAGAGGGCGATGCAGGCCTTGCCGACGACATCGGCGTCGTGGACGTCCCAACCGAGCGGCGCCCGCTCGGCCCACGTGTCCTCGAAGGCGGCGAACCCCGGGATGGATTTGGCCGCCATGGTGCGCACCGGACCCGCGGCCACCAGGTTGACGCGGATGCCGCGAGGGCCGAGCTCCTTGGCCAGGTAGCGCGAGAGCGACTCGAGGGCGGCCTTGGCCACGCCCATCCAGTCGTAGACGGGCCAGGCCACGGTGGCGTCGAAGTCGAGGCCGACCACGGAGGCCCCGCCATCGGCGCCCGCCTTGGACAGGAGGGGCAGGAAGGCGTCGACCAGCGCCTTGAGCGAATAGGTGGAGATTTGGAAGGCCGCCGACACGTCGTCCCACCCCGCGGCGAACATGCCGCTGCCCAGGCAATCGGGCGGCGCGAAGCCGATGGCGTGGAGCAACCCGTCGAGTCGATCCCAGCGGGCGGCCAAGGTCTCGCCGGCCGCGGCCAACTGCTCGGGGGAGGTGACGTCGATCTCGAGGACCTCGGGCGGGTCGGGCAGCTTGCGCGCCGTGCGCCGGGTGAGCGACAGGGCGCGCCCCGCTCCCGACAGCACGATTTCGGCCCCCTCCTCCTGGGCTCGCCGGGCCACCGCGAAGGCCAGTGAGGCGTCGGTGAGGACGCCGGTGATGAGGAGCCGCTTGCCGTCGAGGAGTCCCACTGGGTTCCTGAGGTTATGCGAAGGTATGGCCGTGCACGTAGGAATTCTCGGGGGAACCGGGCCCGCCGGCCGCGGCGTGGCCGTCCGGCTGGCCGAAGCCGGCGTCCTGGTCACCATCGGCTCGCGCCACGCGGAGCGGGCGGCAACGGTGGCCGGCGAGGTCGGGGAGAGGTGGCCGGCGGTCGCCGCCATGCTCGAGGGCGCCGCCAACGAGGCCGCCGCCGCGGCGGAGGTGGTGGTCGTGGCCACCCCGTGGGACAGCGCCATTCCGACCGTGAAAGCCTTGCGCGAGCACCTGGCCGGCAAGGTGGTCATCTCCATGGCCAACGCCCTGATCAAAGAGGGCCGTGAGATGCTGCCCCTGATCCCGCCCCGGGGCTCGGTGGCGGCCACCATCCAGGCCACCGTCCCGGACTCCCTGGTGTCCGCCGCGTTCCACCATCTGCCGGCCAGTGAAATGGAGAACCTCGACTCGGGGTTGGAAGCAGATGTGCTCGTGTGCTCGGACCACAAAGAAGCGACGGCCGCCACCGTCGGGCTGATCGAGCAGATGCGCGGGCTGCGGCCCCTCGATGCGGGCACGTTGAACCAGGCCACCGCCATCGAGGCCTTCACGGCCGTCTGTATCACCCTCAACATCCGGCACAAGGCCCACTCGACACTCAGGCTGGCCGGAATCTGACCGTGCGGCTGTACGACACGGCGCGTCGGGAAGTCGTGGCTTTCGAGCCCGGCCCCCTGGTGACGATGTACTCGTGTGGCATCACGCCGTACGACGCGGCCCACCTCGGGCACGCTGCCGTCTACCTCTACTTCGACATGTTGCAGCGCCGGCTGCGCGACGCCGGGCACGACACGCGCTGCGTCCGTAACGTCACCGACGTCGATGACGACATTCTGCGCAAGGCCCGGGAGTTGGGCGTGCACTACCTCGACCTGGCGGCGGAGGAAATGGCCCGCTTCGACGCCGAGATGGGCCTGCTCAACCTCCTGCCTGTGCACTCCGAGCCGAGGGCGACGTCGGCCATCCCCGAAATCCTCTCCCTCATCGGTGCCGCGCTCGAGGGCGGCCACGCCTACGAATCGGGCGGGTCCGTCTACTTCAGCGTGGCCTCCTTCGAGGAGTTCGGGCGGCTGAGCGGCTACGGGCGACCCCGCATGTTGGAGCTGGCGGCTGAACAGGGCGGCCATCCAGAAGATCCCAACAAACGCGACCCGCTCGACTTCGTGCTCTGGCAGCCGTCCCTGCCCGACGAGCCGGCCTGGGAGTCGCGCTGGGGACCGGGGAGACCGGGCTGGCACATCGAGTGTTCGGCCCTGGCGCTGCGTGAGCTCGGCGAGACGATCGACATCCACGGGGGCGGGCGGGATCTCGTGTTCCCACACCACGAGTGTGAGACGGCCCAGTCCGAGTCGGTGACCGGTCAGCAGTTCGTGCGCCTGTGGTTCCACGTCGGGTTGGTGGGTCTGGACGGCACCAAGATGTCGAAGTCGCTCGGCAACCTCGTCTTCGTCGGCGACCTGTGCAAGGAGTGGGACCCCGCCGCGGTGCGCCTGGCCCTGCTGGCCCATCACTACCGCCACGACTGGGACTGGCGCACCGGCGAGGACATGCCCGCGGCGGCGGCCCGGCTGGCCCTGTGGCGGAGCACCCTCGACGCCGACGCCGACGCCGACGCCGACGCGGCGAGGGCGAGGGCGAGGGCGAGGGCAGCGTCGCGCTGGCGAGGGTGCGCGAGGCGCTGGACGATGATCTCGACACGCCGGCGGCACTTCGTGCCCTCGACGAGGAGGCGACCGCCGGCCGGCCTGTCCGCGACGGGGCTCGGCTCCTCGGCATCGAGCTCTGAGGCGACAGGGAGCGGGCCCGTCGCCGGCGCAGGGCGGCGAGGTGGGTCCAGTACCCTTGTGAGACCACAACGGTGTCCGGACCAGGAGCAATCCTCCGGCTGAGCAGAAGGTAAGGGTGCACGATGGCAGGCGTCATCTCGGTCGACCTCCCCGACGGTTCGCAGCGGGAGCTCACCGAGGGCACGACGGCGGCCCAGCTGGCCCATTCCATCGGCTCCCGCCTGGCCAAGGCGGCCGTCGTGGCCACCGTGAACGGCCGCGAGGTCGACCTGAGCACCGAGCTGCACCAGGGCGACCAGGTGGCCATCGTCACCGACGAGACCGAGGCCGGGCGAGAGGTGCTGCGCCACTCGACCGCGCACGTGATGGCCCAGGCGGTGCGCCGCCTGTGGCCCGGGGCCAAGTACGCCATCGGCCCGGTGATCGAGAACGGCTTCTACTACGACTTCGAACTGCCGCACGGGGCGCACTTCAGCGACGACGACCTGGAGCGGATCGAGGCGGAGATGCGAGCCATCATCAAGGAGGACCAGCCCTTCGTGCGCTCCGAGCACGACCTGGCCGCCGGCCTCGAGATCTTCGCCGACCAGCCCTTCAAGCAGGAGATCATCACCGCGGTGGGCGAGGGCTCCGAGGAGGTCGACGCGACGGGCTCGGTGGTCAGCACCTACCGGAACTCCGACGACTTCGTCGACCTGTGCCGGGGCCCGCACGTGCCCTCGACCCGTCGCCTGGGCCACTTCAAGCTGATGCGGGTCGCGGGCGCGTATTGGCGGGGCGACGAGAAGCGCGAGCAGCTCCAGCGCATCTACGGCACGGCCTGGGAGTCGGAGAAGGCGCTGGCCGCCTACCTGCACATGCTCGAGGAGGCGGAGCGGCGCGACCACCGCAAGCTGGGGGCCGAGCTCGACCTCTTCAGCTTCCCCGAGGAGATCGGCTCGGGCCTGGCCGTCTTCCACCCCAAGGGCGGCACCATCCGCCGCCTCATGGAGGAGTACTCGCGCCAGCGCCACGTCGAGTCGGGCTACGACTTCGTCAACTCGCCCCACATCACCAAGGCGGCCCTCTTCGAGGAGTCGGGCCACCTGGACTGGTTCGCCGACGGGATGTACCCGCCCATGGAGCTCGACGGCGGCCAGCAGTACTACCTCAAGCCCATGAACTGCCCGTTCCACATCCTGGTGTACCGCAGCCATCAGCGGTCCTACCGGGAGCTGCCCATGCGGCTCTTCGAGTTCGGCACCGTCTACCGCTACGAGAAGTCCGGGGTGCTCCAGGGGCTGACCCGGGTCCGTGGCATGACCCAGGACGACGCCCACATCTTCTGCACCCGTGAGCAGATGGACGCCGAGCTGGTGCGCACCCTGCGCTTCGTGCTCGACCTCTTGCGTGACTACGGACTCAACGAGTTCTACCTCGAGCTGTCGACCAAGCCGGCGGGCAAGGCGGTCGGGTCGGACGAGGACTGGGAGGTGGCGACCGAGGCGCTCCGGACCACCGCGCTCGAAATGGGCCTCGAGCTCGTCATGGACGAGGGCGGTGGTGCGTTCTACGGCCCGAAGATCTCGGTGCAGGCCCGCGACGCCATCGGGCGGACCTGGCAGATGTCGACGGTGCAGCTCGACTTCCAGCTGCCGCAGCGCTTCGAGCTCGAGTACGTGGGAACGGACAACACCCGCCACCGGCCGATCATGATCCACCGCGCCTTGTTCGGCTCGGTCGAGCGCTTCATGGCGGTGCTGATCGAGCACTACGCCGGCGCGCTGCCGACCTGGCTCTGCCCCGAGCAGGTCCGGGTGATCCCGGTGACCGACGCCCATGTCGACTACGCCTGGTCGGTGGCGGAGGCCTGCAAGGCGGCCGGCCTCCGGGCCGAGGTGGACGGGAGCGGCGAGAAGCTGGGCGCGCTGATCCGCAGGGCCAAGCTGGCCAAGATCCCCTACGTGCTCGTGGTCGGGGGCGACGACGTGGCGGCCGGGACGGTGGGCGTCAACCGGCGGGGCTGGACGACCAAGCCCGAGCAGGGCGTGGCCCTCGACGTCTTCCTGACCGAGGTCGGCGACGAGGTGGCGCGCAAGGGCCTGCCCGAGGACAGGGCCCCCGAGCCGACCCGGTGAGCCTGGAGCACCTGTGGGCCGGGTGGCGGCGCGACTACATCGTCGAGGCCACCGAGCGCGAGCGCGAGCGGGCGCAGGGCCTCGTCCAGAACCATTCTGAGTGCGTCTTCTGCCGCCTGGCCGCCAGCGGGCCACCGTCGGAGGACAACCTGGTGGTGTGGCGGGGCGAGCGGACCTTCGTGGTGATGAACGCCTACCCCTACGCCAGCGCGCACGTGCTCGTGCTGCCGTTGCGCCATGTGGCGACCCTCGCTGAGCTGGACGAGGCCGAGTCCAGCCGAGTTGTGGTGGGCGTCGCAGAGGGCGGTGGCGACGATCGAGCAGGCGTACGACCCCGACGGCCTGAACATGGGGGCGAACCTGGGCCGGGCGGCCGGCGCCGGCATCCCCTCGCACGTCCACCTCCATGTCCTGCCCCGCTGGTCGGGTGACACGAACTTCATGACCGCGGTCTCCGAGACGCGGGTGCTGCCCGAGACGTTGCAGCTGTCCTGGAAGAGGCTCACCGACGCCTGGCCCGGATGACGGCGCAGACGGCGGGCCCGGTGCCGTAGGCACCCGCCCCGACGGGGAGGGTGGGGGAGACGGCGCCGCCCCGCCCACGGCCGAGGCCACCGCCGACATCGATCATGCCGACGCCGCCGACGCCGACGCCGCCGCCGCCCCGGCCGCGACCACGCCGCCCCGTCCCGCCTGGCGCCGCCTCCTGCGCAAGGCGTGGCCCACCATCCGGGTCCTGGTCGGCTTCGGCCTGGTCGCCCTCGCCGTGTGGGTGTTGTCCTCGAAGGATTCCGAGCTCTCCGGCTTCACCGGCGTGTTCGACCATCTCAATTGGTGGTGGGTCCCGCCGGCCTTCGCGGCGGAGATCGCCTCCTACGCCGCCTTCGCCGCCATGCAGTGGAACCTGCTCATGGCCGGGCACCTGCGCCCGCCCTGGTGGACGCTTTTCAAGCTGACCTTCGGCTCGCAGGCGCTGACCAACTCGCTGCCCATCGGCAACGCCGTGGCCACGGTGTACAGCTTCCGCTGGTTCCGCCGTTTCGGCGCCGACAACACGTTGGCTGTCTGGGCCATGGCCGGGACCCTGGTCGCCGCGGTGGTGAGCCTGTCCCTGGTCGCCGTGATCGGCCTGGCCCTGGCCACCAGCGAAGGCGCCTCCTTCGACCTGGTGCCCGCGCTGATCGGCGCGTTCGCCTTCGCCCTGGCCATCGGCTCACTCTTCGTCTACGAGCGCCCGCTGCGCACCGTGCTCTCCTTCGGGCTCGGCGCCTCGGTGAAGCTGACCGGCCGCCCCCGCGGCGACACGCACGACGAGATCGAGCGGGCGCTCGCCTGGATGACCGCCGTCCGTCTCAGTTGGAGCCAGATCGGACGCATCATCGGGTGGGGGAGCTTCAACTGGCTGCTCGATTGCGCCTGCTTCGCCATGATGTTCAAGGCGATCGGCGCCCCCATCCCGTGGTCCGGGTTGCTGCTGGCCTACGGCGCCGGGCAGCTGGCGGCGACCCTGCCCATCACGCCCGGCGGGCTCGGCGTGGTGGAGGGCTCCATCACTGTCGCCCTGGTCGCCTTTGGCGGCGCCGAGACCAGCACCGCCTACGCCGTGTTGCTCTACCGGCTCATCTCGTTCTGGTTCATTCTCGTCCTCGGATGGCTGTTCATCGGCGAGATGGCCCTCGAGGTCCGGCGCGGCCGCTGGAGCCGCGCCGCCCTCGGCTCGGTGGTCGAGGCCGGGCCCGACGCCGAGGACCACACTCGCAAGCACCGTTTCCGTGGGGTCCGCCGCCACCCGGCAACGTCGAACGCGTCCCCGAACGCGTCCGAGACGGTGATCCCATGAGGCGGCTGCGCCGCACCGCCCGGCTCCTGCCGACCGTCCTCCTGGCGGGGTCCCTCCTCGCCGCCTGCTCCTCGGCCCGGGCCACCCAGGGGACGTCGAACGAATCGTGCTACCTGGCCCTGCCCGTGGCGGAGGACGCCGTGGGAGCGTCGGCCCACACGCACCCGAACCTCGTGGGCGTGCGCAAGTTCACCGTGGCCAGCCTCAAGGGTCCTGCGCCCCGTCTCTATGCGAACGTCAAGGACGATTTCGCGGGCACGCAGGCGGTGTGCATGGTCGCCTACACGGGTCATTTCAGTGCGGCCACGGTGTCCAAGCCCTTCGGTCGGCCGACGGGGTCACTGGCCGTCGTCGCAGTCAAGACACCGGGCAACGACCTGCTCGGGACCGTGATCCTGGCCCGCCTTCCCGTCAATTTCGGGCACACGCACCCGTTCTGAATTTCGACGTCGGGCGCGGACTCGACCGAAGCCGGCGCCTACGCGTCCACCTTGGGGATCGACGCCATGAGGTGTTCGGGCACCGGGTCGTAGTGGTCGTAGACCACGGTGAAGGACCCACGCCCGCCGGTGAGGGCGCGCAGGTCGACGGCGTAACGGGTCAGCTCGGCCGTCGGCACCGTGGCCGTCACCGTCTGGTAGCCCTCCACGTCGGCCCGGTCCGTCCCCACGATGCGGGCCCGGCGCGACGACAGGTCACCGAGCACGTCGCCCTGGCACTCGTCGGGGATGGTGACGTCGAGCCGCGAGATCGGCTCGAGCACCACCGGCCCCGCCTCGGCCATGGCCGTGCGGATGGCCAGCGCCGCCGCCATCTTGAAGGACACCTCGTTGGAGTCGACCGAGTGGGCCTTCCCGTCGTCCACCGTCACGGCCACGTCGACCACGGGATAGCCGTAGAGCCCGCCCAGGGCGAACGTCTCGAGGACGCCCTTCTCGACCGCCGGGATGTACTGGCGCGGGATGGCCCCGCCCACCACCTCGTCCCTGAACTCGAAGCCCGACCCCCGGGGCAGCGGCTCGAGGCGCAGGTGGCAGACGCCGAACTGCCCGTGCCCACCCGACTGCTTCTTGTGCTTGCCTTCGGCCGCCGCCGTCGCCGTGATGGTCTCGCGGTAGGGGATGCGCAATTCCTCGCGCTCGACGTGCACGTTGCACTTGCGCTCGAGCCGTTCGAGGGTCACGGCCAGGTGGACCTCGCCCGAGACGCCCAGGATGGTCTGGTGCGTCTCGTCGTCCCGGATCACGCTCAACGACGGGTCCTCGTCGCAGAGCCGCTGCAGCGCCGACATCAGCTTGTCGTCGTCGGCGCGGGTGGCGGGCTTGACCGCCACCGAGAGCGCGGCCGCCGGCAGCGAGGGCGGTACCACACTGATCGGCTGGCCCTTCACGGCCAGGGTGTCGCCGGTGTGCGTGCCGTTGAGTCGGGGGACGGCGACGAAGTCACCCGCCACCGCGGACGACACACTCGATCCGGTGTGCCCGGCCAGCGTCTGCAGCGCGTGCAAACGCTCCTCCTCCCGGGTGCGCGTGTTCACCAGCACGGCGTCGGCCGCCAGCGAGCCCGACACCACCTTGCACAGCGACATCTTCCCGGTATGGCCGTCGTTGTAGGTCTTGGTGACCGTGAGCACCGTCGGCCCCGAAGAGTCGCAGGCGACCTCGACCATCTGGTCCGAGGAGCCGGCCGTCGCCAGTGACGGGGGGCGTGACGCCGGCGGCGGGCACAGCTCCTCGATCAGCCTCGCCAGCCGGTCCACCCCCACGCCACTCGCGGCCGAGCAGCACAGCACCGGGAAGACGGCGCCCGAGGCGACCCCGCCGGCCAGCGACTTCTCGAGCTCGGCGTAGTCGATGGTCTCGCCGTTGAGATAGCGCTCCATCAGGTCGTCGTCGCCCACGACGATGCCCTCGACCAGCTGCTCGTGCACGGTGTGCTCTTCGTCGACGAGGTCGTCGGGGATGGGTCCCTCGTGACCGGACGGGGGCAGCGTGCCGTCGAGCGCGACGCCGGCCACCGGCGTGTCGTAGTGGGTGGCGGTGTCGTCGAGCAGGTCGATCACCCCGTGGAAGTCGGCCTCGTGCCCGATGGGCAGCTCGACCGGGGCCACCCCGGCCCCGAAGGTCGAGCGGATATCCGCCAGGGTGCGGTCGAAGTCGGCCCGTTCGCGGTCGAGCTTGTTGATCACGATGACCCGGGGCAGCCCGAGGCGGGCCGCCGCCCGCCAAACGTCCTCGGTCTGGGCCTGCACGCCGTCGGTGGCGCTCACCACGACGACGGCCAGGTCGACGTTGGCCAGGGCGGTCAGCATCTCGCCGGCGAAGTCGGCGTACCCGGGTGTGTCAAGCAGATTGACCTTGACCTCGTTCACCTCGAAGGAGGCCAGGCTGGTCGAGATGGACAGCTGGCGCGCCATCTCTTCGGGCTCGAAGTCCATCACGGTGGTGCCCTTCTCCACCGATCCCCGGCGGGCCAGGGACCCGGTCGCCGCCAGCAGGGCCTCGGCCAGCGTGGTCTTTCCCGCACCGTGATGCCCCACCAGGGCGACATTGCGGATGGCGGACGGGTCGTGTGGCACCTGTGTCCCTCCCCTGAACGGCGTCTGACAAGGAGTGTATGGCCGGCCCCGCCCGCTCGCTCAGGAACCAGCGCAGCCGGTCAGCTCAGGCAGTGCGTGCAGCCGGTCAGTGCAGCGGTCTGCCTGCCCTGACGGGCCACGGCCCCGACCCGACGCGCCGGACCACCGCGTCGGGGGTCCGGGCTCAGTCCCCGCCGGGCCCCGAACCAACCGCCCGGCCGGTACCCGAAGCCGAGCCTGAACGGAGCGCGGCGATAGCCGGGTCGTAGGTCCTCACCACCGACAACCGCCAGAACACGGCCAGCGTGTCGACGAGCAGCGACCACACGGCCCGCACCGAGATGGTGCTCGAGAATCGCTCCTCGATGCGCACCGGCGCCTCGACGATCCTGGAGTAGCCCAGCCGGCGGGCCACGACGAGCAACTCGAGGTCGAGGGCGAAGCGGCTCTCGCGCAGCAGCGGGAGCACGTCGGCGATCACTTTGCGGTCGACCAGCTTGATCCCCACCTGCGTGTCCTTCACATTGAGCCGGAACAGCACATTGGTCAGCCGCTGGTAGCCCCACGAATAGAGCCGGCGCAGCGGGGGATAGTGGACCGACGACTCCGGGTGGCGCTTGCTCCCGATGATGATGTCGGGTCGCTCCGCCGCCATGACCGAGACGAAGGGGGCCAGGAACTCGGGGGAGATGTCACCGTCGGCGTCGATGAACCCGAGATACCGCCCCCGCCCCATCCCCAGTCCCTCTCTCAGCGCGTGACCCTTGCCGACGTGGTCGAACTCGAGCCGGCGCACGATGGTCTCGGGAAAGCCGTCGAGGGTGAAGGGGCTGCCGTCGGTGGAGCCGTCGGAGACGGCGATGATCTCGAAGCGCATGTTCGAGGCATCGAGCACCCGCACCATGTGGGCCACGGTGGAGCGCAGTTGCTCGCCCGGGTTGTAGTACGGGACGACGATGGTGACGTCGAGAGAGGGGTCCGGCAGGGCGGGCGACGCGTCCCGCGCTTCCCGCGCGCTCCTCGGCTCGGACAACGGCACCATCACCTCACGTCAGGTCACGCCTCAGGCCGCAACGCTGAAGCAGGCTATCCGACCCCTGATGCGAGCCGGTTTCGCCATCGCGGCCAATATTCAGTGTCCGAGTCGCCCGAATCCGAGCGGCAACCCGCCGTTGCCGTGTGCGCGGCGGCCGCCGGACGGTGCGGGCGGAGATTTGGTGGAGAGGGTCATCGGAGCGCTCACGTTGGGGTTGGTGGGTCACGCCGTCGGTGCGCGACCGCACCGTCCCGAGATTGCGCCGAGGGACTACACACCCGTCTGACCTGGGCAACTGCCCCACACCTCCTCCGGACCGACACCGGGGTGTCGGGACCTGAGAGGCGGGAAGACCCGAAGTTTCCGCGGCGCGATGGTAAACTCTTGCAAACAGCGCAGGCCCCTGTCCCAGGGCCTGCACACGACGAGGAGCTCCATGTTCGACGGTCGTTGGCGAGCTGCGGTCGATCGGTCCACCGGTCCGGTCGGGACGGCACTGCATCGCCGGGGTGTCACCGCTGACGTACTGACGGCGACCGGCCTCCTGTCCGCCACCATCACCGGCGTCCTGATTGCCTCAGGGCACCTGCACTGGGCCGTCGTGATGCTGATCGTGACCGGGCTGCACGACCTGCTCGACGGTCCGGTGGCCAAGGCGGCCGGCACGGCCTCTGTGCGCGGCGCCTTCTTCGACTCCGTCACCGACCGCGTCGCCGACGCCGTCCTCATGCTCGGGTGTGCCTGGTATCTCGTCGACCGGGGCGAGGGTCACCTGGATCTCCTGCCCATGGGCATCCTGGCCGTGACCGCCCTCATCTCCTACGAGCGGGCCAAGGCGGAGTCCCTCGGGCTCTCGGCCCGCGGCGGGCTGATGGAACGGGCCGAGCGCATGATCCTGCTCGGGATCGCAATGCTGAGCGCCACCATTTTCATCCCCGTGCTCTGGGTGCTCCTGGTGCTGGTGTCGGTGACCGCGGCCGCGCGGTTCGTCAAAGTGTGGAACGCCGCCTCGGGCAAGGACGAGGTGATCCGCCGCCGCATCGAGGCCTGGCGCGAGGGCCGGGTCGATTCGCGCTGGCGGACCTGGCGCGAGGGCCGCACCACCGGCAGCGTGCCCCGGCGTGACATGACCACCCGACGCACGAGCACCGCCGGCGCGCCGGTCGGCCGGTGGCGGGCCCGGCGCCACGTGGCTCTGAGCAGCCGTTCGGGTCGCACCCTACGGGAACGCCGCCGGGCCGCTCGGGCCCACGGGCAGGGCGGGAGCTCGGCCCGGGTGGGCAGCAGTCGCCGTACCCGGACCACCCCCGGGTCGCCTTCCTGATCACAGCGCGGTCGCTCTCATTCTCGTCGCGCCCCCGATGATGATCCTCGACCGATGAACGTGCGCTTGCGTTCCACCGCGACCTACCTGATCTACCGGGGCCTGGGCGAGGCCATGGGTCGTCTTCCGGCGCCGGTGGCCTACGGAGCGGCATCTGCGGTGTCGCGGGTGATGGCCCTGCGCGGCGGTCCTGCCCTGGCCATGAACGAGCGCCACATGCGGCGCGTCCTGGCCAGCGAGTGCGTGGACGGCGTCGAACCCGATGCGGCCTTGGTGCGCCGGTTGAGCCGGCGCACCTTTGCCGAGTACGCGCGCTACTGGGCCGACGGGTCGCGCCTGCCGTACTTGAGCGAGCGGACCGTACACGCCAAGTTCCGCCTCGAGGACGGCGATGCTCATCTGCGTGCCGCCTTCGCCCTCGGGCGCGGCATCGTGATGGCGTTACCTCACGTGGGCAGCTGGGAATGGGGCGGTGCCTGGTTGGCCCTCGAGGGCATGCCCATGACCGCGGTCGTCGAACGGCTCGAGCCCGAGGAGCTCTTCGAGTGGTTCTTGGGCCAACGGGCGGGCATGGGGCTCACCGGCATCCCGCTCGGCGAGCACTCGGGCTCGGGCCTCCTGCGCGCGCTCAAGAACGGGCATCTGGCCGGGCTGGTGAGCGACCGCGATCTGGTCGGCAACGGGGTGGCGGTCGAGTTCTTCGGCGAGAAGACGACCCTGCCCGGCGGCGCCGCCACCCTGGCCCTGCGCACGGGCGCCCCGCTGCTGCCGGTGGTCGTCTATTCGGGACCGGCGGACTCGCACACGGGCGTGGTGCACCCGCCGGTCGACACGATCCGCCGGGGCTCGTTGCGCGACGACGTGACCCGGGTCACGCAGGAGCTGGCTCGCATCTTCGAGGGCGACATCCGCCTCCATCCTGAGCAGTGGCACATGTACCAGCCCAACTGGCCCAGCGACCCGGAATACACACAGAAGTCCAAGTCATAGCTGCCTTGATCGCGCTCAACAGCGCGGAAACTGTGTTCCCCGACGCGGCGTGGTCGGAGTCACGTCCTGGGGGTGCTGACGGGCCTCGCAGATTCCACCCCAAGGCCGCTGTTCCCCGATCTGGCGCCACAGAACGCCCTGGGCACCGCGGGACGTGACGGGAACTTCGACAGCGTGCGGGGCCTTCGGGGTGGTGGATAACTACATCGCGCCGGCCCTCTTCGAGGTCAGAACTCCGAAGAAGAGGAGTTCTAAGAGACCCCCGGGCGCCCCAGTGCAGCGTTCCGTGGTGGACCGTTGGGGTCCCCTCTGGCGTTCTGTGGTCTCACCAACACGGCACCCGGTGGAACCGGCGCCGGCGGGGCTCCAAGAGCTGATCTTGACCGAAGCATCCCCCATCTCTGACGTCGTGCTTGGGTGGCCGGCTAGGCATTCGATCAGGTTGGATCTTAATCATTCTGATGTTTGTCTTTTACTGAAAATCTCCGAACGACATATGAAAGACATTCTCGAACGGCATATGAACGAATGAGTGACATGAGTACATATTTTTCGGTCACATCATTCGCCAGGGGGCTCGGCCCCGAGGCAAAGATGGCATAGTCGCTTAGGAGTGGACCCCCAGCACTTACCAGCCCAACTGGCCCAGCGACCCACGCGAACCCGGTCATGAAGATCGCCATGGTCTCGCCCTACGCGCTGAACCGCCATGGTGGCGCGCAGGGGCAAGCGGTCGGACTGGCCCGTTCGTTGCGCCGGCTCGGGCACCAGGTCGTCGTCGTCGGCCCGGCCGATCCGGACCCAGCGTTGGGCGACGCGATCGGCGATCACTTCGTCGTCGGGCACCCGACTGGCGTGCCGACCAACGGATCGGTGGCCCCGGTCGCTCTGTCGCCGGCCGCGCCGGTGCGGGCCGAACGCTTCATCCGCACCGGCGGCTTCGACGTGGTGCACGTACACGAGCCGCTGGCTCCGCTGATCGCCTACGGCCTGGTGCTGCGTCCTCCGCCCGCGCCGATGGTGGCCACCTACCACCGGGCCGGGATCAGCCGCGCCCTGGCCCCACTGCGCCCATTGGCCTCGCTGGTAGGCCGCCGCATGCAGATCCGGGTGGCCGTGTCCGAAGTGGCCCGGCAGACCGCGCTGCAGGCGGGGGGCGGTCCCTTCGAGGTGCTGTTCAACGGCATCGACATGGCGCGCTTCGAATCGGCGTCGCCGGTGCGTGATGCAGAGGGCCGTCCCGTCGTCGTGTTCGTGGGTCGGCACGAGCAACGCAAGGGCCTGGCCGTCCTGCTCGATGCGTTCACCATGGTGGAGCGGCCCGCCGTGCTGTGGGTGATCGGCGAGGGCCCGGACACCGAGGCCCTGCACCGGCGCGTACCACCCTCTGACCGGGTCGAGTGGCTGGGGCCGCTGTCCGATGAGGAGGTGGCGACCCGCCTCGCCGGAGCCGACGTGCAGAGCACGCCTGCCTTGCACGGGGAGTCGTTCGGGCTGGTGCTCCTCGAGGGCATGGCGGCCGGGTGCGCCGTCGTGGCCTCCGACATCGACGGCTACCGCCAAGCGGCCGGTGGGTGGGCCGAACTGGTCGCGCCCGGCGACGCCCACGCCCTGGCCGAGGCGCTGCGCCAGGCCCTGACGGATGCCGCAGCCGGGACGGGACGGTCCGCTCCCGAGGTGAGAGAGGCGGCGCGCCAGCATGCCCGAGCCTGGTCGATGGACACGCTGGCCGAGCGCTACGTCGAGCTCTACCGGCGGGCGATCGCCGCTTCCTGAGGAGAGTCCCTCGTCTTCCCGACCGTGGTCGACGGCCGGGACGGCGGGTCTGATCGGCGCCGCGGTGTGCCGTAGGCTGGCCGTTCCATGGCCGAGCCGAGCGATAATTCGCAGACACCGGCCCGCCCCGAGGGTGGAAGTGGTGGAAGTGGTGGCAACGCCGGCAACAAGAGCGGCGGAGGCAGCGGCTCTCCGGGTGGAGGCGGCGGCAATCGCAACCGGAACCGCAATCGCAACCGGAACCGCAATCGGTCCGGCGCGGCCAGAACGGGTGGCTCCGCCGCGCAGGCCAACGGTGCGAAGGGCTCAGGTGGTGGCCAGAGGAAGGCGCCGAGCGGGAGCCAGCGCCAAGGCGGTGGCGCGAACCGGTCCCGCTCGCGTTCGCAGTCCGGGCAGGGCGGGGGTCAGCGAGGCGGGCAGTCACGTTCCGCGGTCGCCGTCGCCCCGGCTCCATTGCCCGTTCTGCCTGTCGAGGAGCATCCCAGCCTGGGTGCGGCGCAGGTCTCGCCGGGCGAGGTGGCGTCGAACCGGCGCCGGGCCGTGGGCATCTGCGCCCTGACGGCGTTCTTCCCGGCGGTCTTGGTCGGGGCGCTCCTGGCGGTCGCTGTGCACATCGTGCTCGGCATCGTCGCCTTCGTGATCCTCGGGGCCGCCCTCATGTACGGCCTGTGGCGCGCCGCGCCGTCGATGGCGATGAAGCGGATCGGTGCAGTACCCGCCGAGGAGGACGACTACCCGCGGCTCTTCAACGTCACCGACGGCCTCTGCGCCACCTTCGGTCTGGCCATGCCGGCGCTCTACGTGCTCGACGACGGCGTGCCCAACGCCTGCGCGCTCGGGCGCGACGCCCGCCGTTCGGAACTCGTGGTGACCTCGGGTCTGCTCCGCCGGCTCGATCCGATTCAGCTCGAGGGCGTCATCGCGCACGAACTGGCCCACGTGAAGCGAGGCGACAACGGCGTGTCATGCGTGGGCATCACGCTCGGGACGTTCCTCGGCGGTGAGCGCACGCTCCGGCGTTGCGTCGGGAAAAACCGGGAATACCGGGCGGACGTCGTCGGTGCCTCGGCGGTGCGCTATCCGCCGGGGCTCCTCGAGGCCCTCGAGATCATGATGGCGGCGCCGGACCCGGCGGCGGGATCGCTCTTCGCCTCTCCGGCCCGGTTCGGGGCGACCCGGTGGGTCTGGGCCGATCCGTTCGTCGGGCATCGGGACGATGCCATCGTGCCGGGCGATCTCGACCGCACCTCGGTCCGGGCCGCCGCGCTTCGCGAGTGGTGAGGAGGGGCCATCCTCCCTCGTAGACTGGGCATATGACGACCGGAACCTTCACCGTGAAGCGGGGGCTGGCGGACATGCTGCGGGGTGGCGTCATCATGGACGTCGTCACCGCCGAGCAGGCGAAAATCGCCGAGGACGCCGGCGCGGTGTCGGTGATGGCCCTCGAGCGGGTCCCGGCGGACATCCGGCGCGACGGCGGCGTGGCCCGCATGAGCGACCCCGCACTGATCGAGGGAATCATCGAAGCCGTGACCATCCCGGTGATGGCCAAGGCTCGTATCGGGCACTTCGCCGAGGCCCAGGTGCTGCAGTCGTTGGGTGTCGACTTCGTCGACGAGTCCGAAGTGCTCACGCCGGCCGACGAGGCGCATCACATCGACAAGTGGAAGTTCACCGTACCGTTCGTCTGCGGGGCCACCAACCTGGGCGAGGCGCTGCGCCGTATCAGCGAGGGAGCGGCCATGATCCGCTCCAAGGGAGAGGCCGGCACCGGCAACATCGTGGAAGCCGTGCGGCACCTGCGTTCGATTCTGGGTGACCTCCGCGCCATCACGCAGGCCGATTCCGCCGAGCTGTACGGGTGGGCCAAGGAGCTGCAGGCTCCCGTCCAACTGGTGCAGGAGATCGCGTCGACGGGCAAACTGCCCGTGCCCCTGTTCTGTGCCGGCGGTATCGCCACGCCGGCCGACGCCGCGCTGGTGATGCAGCTCGGCGCCGAGGCCGTGTTCGTGGGTTCGGGCATCTTCAAGTCGTCGGATCCGGCGCGCATGGCAGCGGCCGTCGTCGAGGCGACGGCGCACTTCGAGGATGCCGAGCACGTGGCCAAGGTCTCGCGCGGCCTGGGCGAGGCGATGCGCGGGCTCGAGGCCTCACAGTACGGCGAGCACCTCGCCGACCGGGGGTGGTAGCGGGCGCCCAGGCGCACCGCGACAAGACCTGGAGTGGTGGGTCGTGATCGGTGTCCTCGATCTCCAGGGGGACGTGCGCGAGCACGTGCGGGCACTCGCTGATGTGGGGGCGGAGGCCCGACTGGTCAAGCGGCCGCTCGACCTGGAGGGGGTGGACGGCCTGATTTTGCCCGGCGGCGAGTCGACGACACTCTCCATGTTGCTCGAGTCGACGGGCCTCTTCGACGCGTTGGCCGAACGCTTGGCCGAGGCCGCCCTGCCCGTGCTCGGGACCTGCGCCGGCCTCGTGCTGGTGGCCGACGAAGTCCTCGACGGGCGGCCCGATCAGCGGACCTTCGGCGTTCTCGACGCCGTCGTCCGGCGCAACGGCTATGGGCGCCAGCTGCAGTCCTTTGAGACCCACCTGGTGCTGGGTTCGGGCGAGGGCCCTGCGCTGCCGGCCGTGTTCATCCGGGCACCCCTGGTGGTCTCGACCGGGCCGGACGTCGAGGTGCTGGCCGAGCACGAGGGTGCACCTGTCCTCGTGCGCCAGGGCACGGTCCTGGCCTCGGTCTTCCATCCCGAACTGACGCCGGACCGCCGTATCCATCGGCTTTTCGCGCAAATGTGCCGATCGGCCGAGGTTTGAGCCGGGAATTGAGCATGCGCCGTTACGTCCTCACCGTCATCTGCCCGGACCGGGTGGGCATCGTGGCCGCGGTCACCGGCCTGCTGGCCCGGCTCGGGGGTTCCGTGCTCGAGGCGGCCCAGCACGGCGACCTGGCCACAGGGATGTTCTTCCTGCGCATCGAGATCGCAGCCGACAGTCTGCCGAGCGGGATCGGCTCCGACGAGTTGCGGGCGGCATTCGGGCCGACGGCAACCGAATTCGCCATGGAGTGGAAGCTCAGCGACACCGACGTGCCCAAGCGGGTCGTCCTGTTCGCCAGCAAGGAGGACCACTGCCTGGCCGACCTGCTCTACCGCTGGCGGTCGGGCGAGCTCGAATGCGACATCCCGTGTGTCATCGCCAACCACGAGGATCTGCGTGAGTTGGTGGAGTGGTACGGCATCCCGTTCCGATGCGTGCCGGTGGGGACGGAGCCGGCTGCCAAGGACGCGGCGTTCGACGAACTGTCCCGGATCGTCGACGAGGAGCGGACCGACGTCGTGGTGCTGGCCCGCTACATGCAGATCATCCCGCCGGCGATGTGCGCGGCGCGCCCGGGCGGCATCATCAACATCCACCATTCGTTCCTGCCGTCGTTCGCCGGGGCCCGCCCGTACCAGCAGGCGTTCGACCGTGGGGTCAAGCTCATCGGCGCCACCTGTCACTACGTGACGGCGGACCTCGACGAGGGTCCGATCATCGAGCAGGACACCCGGCGCATCGACCATGGCGACTCGCCGACGGAGCTGCGGCGCGTCGGGCGCGACATCGAGCGCACGGTGCTGGCCCGCGGGGTGCGCTGGCACCTCCAGGACCGTGTACTGCTCAACGGGAACAAGACCGTCGTCTTCACGTGACGGCCGCCGGGACCGGGATGCTTCTCAGACGTCGCGTGACCCGTCCGCCGTGCCGACCCGACGTCGCAAATCGGTCGGCTGCCCAGGACGCCGGCCCAGTGGCAACCGGGCCGAGTGGCAGCAGGCGCTGTGGCAGCAGGCCAGCCCGGTCGGCATCCACTCGACGTGGGCGGTGTGCTGAGGGTCCACTCTCCACCCTGGCGGCTTACCCGGCGACGGGATCAGGACCTCGTCCGCCGGCGCCCACGGATACACTCGGGGACCCGCCGAGCGCGGCCGAAGCCCAGGCAGGAGGCCCGCCGGCCACTCTCATCGGCTAGGGAAGGAACGAGGCAGGAACCTATGTCGGGTCACTCGAAGTGGGCGACCACCAAGTACCGCAAGGGCGCCCAGGACAAGGCTCGGGCCAAGGTGTTCGCCAAGTGCATTCGCGCGATCGAGGTGGCGGCGCGCGACGGCGGCGGTGACCTCGACGCCAACGCCGGCCTGCGCACGGCGTTCCAGAAGGCCCGGGCGGCCTCCGTTCCGATCGACACCATCGAGAAGGCGATCAAGCGGGGGACCGGGGACCTCGAGGGCGTGCGCTACGAGTCCATCAACTACGAAGGGTACGGCCCCGGCGGCGTGGCCATCATGGTGGAGACCCTGAGCGACAATCGCAACCGCACCGGCGCCGAGATGCGCAACCTCTTCTCCCGCAACGGCGGGAGCATGGCCGAACCGGGCGCCGTGGGCTGGCAGTTCGAGCGCAAGGGCATCGTGACGGTCGGTCTCGACAACGACGAGGACAAGGTCATGGAGGTCGCCATGGAGGGTGGCGCCGAGGACCTCTCCAGCAACGGTGCGGCCTGGGTCGTGACCAGCGCGCCGGGTGACCTCGAATCGGTGCGCCTGGCGCTCGACGGCGCCGGCATCGCCCCCGAGTCGGTGGACCTCTCGCTCGAGCCCACCACGCTGGTTCCCGTCGCAGACGAGCCCGAGGCCAAGAAGGTGCTGCGCCTCCTCGAGGCCATCGACGACCACGACGACGTGCAGGCCGTCCACTCCAACGCCGACATCCCCGACGAGGTCATCGCCTCCTTCGAGGGTTGAACCGAGCGACCTCGGCCACCAGGCCGGGTCCACCTCCTGGCCGGCACCCCCGGCTATCCTGCGAACAGATGTTCGTATTGGGCATTGACCCTGGTCTGTCGCGCTGTGGCTATGGGTTGGTCGGCCGCGCCGAGGAGAACGGTGTCTTGGTGGCCAAGGCAGCCGGGGTGCTCGAGACCGATCCTGCGGGGGAGCTGGCCGAACGCCTGCTGACCCTCTACACCGAGCTGACCAGCCTCGTGACCGATTTCGAGCCCGACGTCGTGGTGGTCGAACGCGTGTTCTTCCAGGTGAACGCCAAGACGGCCATGTCGGTGGGCCAGGCCAGCGGGCTGGCCCTGGTGGCGGCGGCCGCGGGTGGTTGCGCGGTGGCCCAGTACACCTCGAACGAGGTGAAGCAGGGTCTGGTCGGTTACGGCGCCGCCACGAAGGAACAGGTGCAGCGCATGGTGGCCAAGGTGCTCGGACTCGGCGCCATGGGCGGTCCGCCCGACGTGGCCGACGCCCTGGCGCTGGCCGTGTGCCATCTGACCACCGTCCCCCTGCGCCGGGCCGTCGCGGCCGCGTTGTCGGTAGAGGAAAGGAGCGTGAGGTGATCGGGTTGTTGCGGGGACCGGCCGTCCTGCGGACGGGAGAGGGCGAAGTCATCGTCGATGTGGGAGGGGTGGGCTATCGGGTCACTGTGACTCCGGCGACGGCGGCCACGCTGGTGACGGCGGGGCCCAAGGTGGACCAGATGATCTACGTGCACACCCACGTGCGCGAGGACGCCATCGTGCTCTACGGCTTCGTGCACGACGACGAGCGGCGATGCTTCGAGGTGTTGCTCGGTTCGCACGGGGTCGGACCGGCGCTGGCCCTCGCCATCATGGCCCTGCTCTCGCCGGCCGCCCTGTCGACCGCCATCCTCGAGGACGATATCGAGACGCTGTGCACCGTTCCCGGCGTCGGTCGCAAGACGGCGGCGCGGCTGCTCATCGAGTTGAAGAGCCGGCTCGAGCTGCCGGACCTCTCGCTCGAACAGGCCGGAGTCGGGTCGAATCGTTCCGACACGGCGCTTCCGGCGTCGCGCACGGCGCGCTCGGAGGCCCGCGCCGCGCTCAACGAGCTCGGCTACGCCCCCGATGAG
Source organism: uncultured Acidimicrobiaceae bacterium (assembly GCA_963809715.1). Lineage (GTDB taxonomy): Bacteria > Actinomycetota > Acidimicrobiia > Acidimicrobiales > RAAP-2 > Bog-473. The sequence continues at coordinate 411,641 of CAWEKO010000002.1, forward strand.
ATCCGTGGTGCGCTCGACGGGCTGCGCGACGATGTCGGTGTGGAAGAGATGCTTCGGCTGGCCCTGCGCGAGCTGGCCAGCCGGTGAGCCCGCGGGCGCGCCGGGAGGTCCTGGCCACCGACGACGAGACGCCCGAGGGCGCCGAGGACGGCGACGTGGTCGACCAGCGCGTCATCGACCCGACCTCGTCGGACCGCGAGGAGGAGATCGAAGAGGTCGGCCTGCGCCCGCGCTCGCTCGAGGAGTTCGTCGGTCAGGCCCAGCTGGTCGAGCACCTCGGCATCGTGTTGCAGGCGGCCCGCCAGCGTCGCCAGGCGGTGGACCACATTCTCTTCGCCGGACCGCCCGGATTGGGCAAGACCTCCCTGGCCAGCATCGTGGCCACCGAAATGGCGGCCAGTCTGCGTATCACCGCGGGTCCCGTCCTGACCCGGGCCGGCGATCTCGCCGCGCTGCTCACCGACCTCCAGGACGGCGACGTCCTGTTCATCGACGAGATCCACCGGCTGCACCGCTCGGTCGAGGAGATGCTCTATTCGGCCATGGAGGACGGGCGCCTCGACATCCTGATCGGCAAGGGGCCTACGGCACGGTCGATCCGCTTGGAGTTGCCCAAGTTCACCCTGGTCGGCGCGACCACGAGGACCGGTCTCGTCTCGGGACCGCTGCGTGATCGCTTCGGTTTCGTCGGCCGTCTCGACCTCTACACGCCCGAGGACCTGCGAGCCATCGTGGAACGCTCGGCCCAGATTTTGCGGGTGCGCATCGACGAGGAGGGCGCCACGCGGATCTCCGAGCGGTCTCGGGGCACACCCCGGGTGGCCAACCGGTTGCTGCGACGGGTACGCGACTTCTCAGAGGTGCGCGGGGACGGGTTCATCGACGGGCGCACGGCCAGCGAGGGACTCGAGCTCTTCGGGGTGGACGGCCTTGGCCTCGACAAGGTGGACCGGGCCATCCTGGCCACCCTGTGCACGCGTTTCGGCGGCCAACCGATCGGTCTGACCACGCTGGCCCAGTGCGTGGGTGAGGAACCCGACACCATCGAGGACGCCTACGAGCCGTTCCTGCTCCAGAGCGGACTGATCCAGCGCACCTCCCGGGGCCGGGTGCCCACCGAGCGGGCCTGGGCCCACCTCGGGCAGGTACGCCCCAGCGCCACGTCGACCACCCCGCTCTTCTAGCGCCCGCTCGGGCCACCGGGGAGCGACGCGGTTCACCGGACGATCTCTCATGGGGTACCGTGGTTGGGTTGCACCACGAGACGAAGCGAGGTGACCTGATGGCAAGCTCGATGAGCATGCGTTCGCCGCTGATCGCGCGCGGTCCGGTCCTGCCCATGGTCTCTGGTGCCGCTGCCGGAGGGAGGATCCGCATCGCCGGGCCCGACCTTCGCCTCACGGGCCACTGACGCCGGCCCGCCGCCCTCACTTCAGCTGAACGCCGGCGCCGGCCTCGCGGCCCGCCGCTTCGCTGCTCCGGTCGCACCCTCGCGGTGCGCCCCGTGTGTCCATCAGTTACGACCCTCCAACCAGGAGAGCCCCATGGGTGATCGCACCCTCTTTCCGAACGCATCGACCAAAACCACGCTGGCCTATTGCTGGAGCCAGATGCAGCCCGACCGCGCCGCCTTTGCCGGCAGCTGTGGTGCCATCGCGCTCGGCACGCTGGCCAACGCAGTGGCCGCGCCGTTGATCTTTGCCGCTCTGCTCGGGCGGCTCTCCGATCTGGGCGTCAACCATTCGGGTGTGTCGTCCTTCACGCCCCTCATCGTCGCCTACGCGTTCACCCTCGTGGCGGCCACGGTCTTCGGTCGCATCGGTGGCTGGCTGAACTGGGGCGCCACGCTCCGCTCTTTCGGCCGTGCCATCAACCACGGCTACGACCACTTGATCGGGCTGAGCCATGCCTGGCACACCGACCGGCCCTCGGGTGAGGTCATCGCCACCCTCGAGACGTCGACCTGGGCCTTCGTGGAGCTGATCGACGCCATGGTGTGGGGCATCCTTCGCATCTCTGTCACGACCATCGGTGCCATCGTTGTGCTCGGCATCGTGGCCTGGCCCGTGGCGCTGGTGATGACGGCACTGGTGGGCGTGTTCGCGCTCGTCCTCTTTCGGCGTTTGGACCGGGTCGTGGCAGCCGAGAAAGGCTTCTCCGACGCCCACTCACGGGCGACCGGCGTGGTGGCCGACACCATCGCCAACCTGACGACGGTGCGATCTCAGGCCGCCGAGGACCGCGAGAAGCTGCACGTGGATCGGATGGTGGGTGACTCGTTGCGGGCCGACTTTCGGGCCAGGCGGGTCTTCACCACCACCCGGATCCAGATGGAGTCGGCCATGGCCTTCTTCAACTGGGCGGCTGTGGCGGTGGGCGTGGTCCTGGCGCTCCATCACGTCGCCGCAGCGGGGGTGGTGTACCTGATCCTCTTCTACGCCACCTTCGTCGGGACGAGCCTCGAGGAGTCCTTCGAGTTCATCCGTCTCATGTCGCGGGCCATCGGACGCTGCGCCAAGTTCGCCGGCATTGCCCTGACCAAACCCGACATCGTCGATCTGCCCCGGGCCCCGGAGCTTTCGGTGCCGAGGGGACGGGTCGAGTTCGATCAACTTCGCTTTGCCTACGGCGGTGGCAGTCCACTCTTCGACGGTCTCGACCTGTCCATTGAGCCGGGCGAACACGTCGGCCTGGTCGGGCCGTCGGGCTCGGGCAAGACGACGCTGACCAAACTGCTGCTGCGTTTCGCCGAGCGCGACGGGGGAGTGATCGCCATCGACGGGCAGGACATCGCGCGGGTGACGCAGCACTCGCTGCGGCGCCACATCGCCTACGTCCCCCAGGAGCCCCAGATGCTGCACCGGACGATCGCGGAGAACATCTGTTACGGCCAGGACAACGAGGGTATCGACATGGAGCTGGTGCGCGAGGTGGGCAAGGCCGCCTACGTGGACGAGTTCGTGGAGCGGCTCCCCGAGGGCTACCAGACGGTGGTCGGCGAGCGCGGGCTCAAGTTGTCGGGTGGCCAGCGCCAGCGTGTGGCCATCGCCCAGGCCATGGCCAAGGGCGCCTCGGTGCTCGTGCTCGACGAAGCCACCTCAGCGTTGGACTCGGAGTCCGAGTCGCTCGTCCAAGAAGCCCTGTGGCGGCTCATGGACGGGACCACGGCCCTGGTGGTGGCCCACCGGCTGGCCACCATCGCCCGGCTCGATCGCATCGTGGTGCTCGACCAGGGGCGCGTCGTCGAGCAGGGCACGCACGCCCAGCTGTTGGCGCGTGGCGGTGTCTACTGCCGTTTGTGGGAGCACCAGTCGGGCGGCTTCTTGGCCGCCTGACTGGGCGCGACCGGCCGATCCGTCAGGCGGTCTGGGACGCCACCACGGAGGTGCGGAGCGGTATGAAGACGCGGAAGGTCGTCGCCCAGCCCGGAGTGTCCGCGATGTCGACGTATCCCTCGTGGGCTTCGGCCACCGACTGGGCGATGGCCAGGCCGAGTCCCGTGCCGGGCACGCCCTGCTCGAGCGAGGAGGCCAAGCGGTAGAAGCGCTCGAAGAGTTGGTCGCGCTCGGTCTCGGGGATGCCCGGGCCCTCGTCGAGGACCTGGACCCGTCCGTAGGACTCGACGTTGTCCACAATGACGCGGACGCGCCCGCCGCGGGGTGAGAACTTGATGGCATTCGACAGGAGGTTGCCCAACAGTTGGTGCAACCGGTTGGCGTCACCGAAGATCGGCGACCCGTCACCCGGTTCGATCGACAGGACGACGCCCGCCACCCGGGCTGAGGTCTGGATGGCATGCACCGCCTCTTCGGCCAGGCGGTAGAGGTCCAGCTCGGCGAAGGCCACCTTGAGCCCGCGTCCAGCACCGGGGTCGCTGAGGAGGTCCTCCGCCACACGCTGGAGCTGCTCCGCGTTGCGGTCGATGGTGGCGAGCATGCGCACCTGGCTCTCGGTGAGCTCGGACTGTGCGTCGAGCAGGAGCTCGATGAAGCCCCGGATGGAGGTGATCGGCGTACGCAGCTCGTGCGAGACCGTGGCCACCACGTCGTCCTTGATCTGCGTCAGCTCGCGGAGCCGGTTGTTCTGTTCGATGAGGGACTGCGTCACTTCCTTCTGGATGGCGAAGAGGCGCTCACGGTCGGCGGCGAGCTCCTCGCGTTCGGTCACGTCGATGGCCACCACGACGTAACCTCCGGTCGAGGGAGACAGCACGTCGCTGAACTCGGTCTCGGGCTCGGCCGGCTCCTGCTCGACGACCGGCTCGACGTCGTCGAGCCCTTCCTGGTCGGGCCCTTCCTGGTCGAGTGGAGGATCAGACGCCGGCACGGGAAGGGCGCGCACCCGGACCACGCAGCGCCGCTGTTGTCCATCCTTGCGGGTGGCGGTCCAGGGCACCTCTGCCGCCCTCTCGGCATCGACCGGGGCCAAGGCGGTGCGCATGGAGTCGATGGTGTGGCGACGTTCATCGATCTGAGCCGGGTCGATGAAGTCGGCGATGGAGTGGATGCCGACAACCTCGGCGGCCTGGTAGCCGAGGAGCTGCTCGGCCCCGGCGGAGAAGAAGGTCACGATGCCCGCCGGGTCGACGCCCATGATGGCGCTCCCGGTGGCGGCGCGCAGGAGGGTCTCGAGGCGGTCACGTGCGTAGTCGGCCTCCCGGGCGTTGCGCCGGGCGATGCGGGACTGCTCGGCCAGGCCGCCCAGGACGGCCCGGTCGCGCGAGACCACCGTGTAGACGGTCGCGGCGACCAGGGTGGTGACGGTGGCCATGACCGCCACCTGGCGCCATTCGATCAGCGGGTACTTGGGTGGCCCCACCACCAGGAGCGGCACGACCAAGGCCAGGTCCATGCAGATGAGCCCGACGATGAGATGCAGCCGGCGCCCGTAGAGGGCCAGCCACACAATGGGGAGCAGGTACATGACGACGAGCCCCGAATCGCTGCCACCTTGGGCGTCCCGGATGATGGCGATGACGGCGATGTACCCGATGGGGAGGACCAGCCAGGCCCAGTCGGGGAGTCGTTCCCAGGGCAACAGGAAGGCGGCGGCCAGGAGCAGGAAGAAGATGACGCCGGCGACCGCGATCTCCCGGCGGGCGTCGTGGGGAAACGGGATCAGGGCGACCAGGACGGTGCCCACGGCGACCAAGGCGAAGACGGGCAGGCGCACCCGCATCGAGCCCGAGAAGCCGATGGGAAGCGCCGTGCCGGGCATCTGCAGATCGCGACGCCCGGATTGGGTGGTTCCGGTGGAAGGGGTCTCGCTCACCGGGCTGATGATCGGTAGCGATATCCGAATCCGCGCACGGTTTCGATCGGCCCGTCGTCGTACTCGTCCCAGCCCAGCTTCCGGCGCAGGCGGAGGACGGCGTACTTCACCCGGGAGGGCGCCAGTCCGTTCGGATCGTCCCAGGCCAACTCGATCAGTTGCTCGAGCGAGAGCACCTGGCCCTGGTGGCGGGTCAGGGTGGCCATGAGGCGGTACTCGGTCGGCGTCAGGACCACCGCCGACCCGTCGATGATGACCTCTTGGTGGGCATAGTCCACATGAAGGGTTCCGTCGTCGAAGGTGGTCACCGGGTCGTGCCGGGAGACCTGGCGGCGGCTGATGGCCTGGAGCCGGGCCAGAAGCTCGACCCGGCTGAAGGGCTTGGTCAGGTAGTCGTCCGCCCCCGCGTTGAGGCCGCGCACCTTGTCCTTTTCGGTACCGAGAGCCGTCAGCATGAGAACGGGCACGTCGCTCATGTCCCGGATGCGCTCGAGGACCTGCCAGCCGTCGAGGTCGGGCAGTCCGACGTCGAGCACGACGATGTCGGGGTGGTTCTGGTGGAATTGGCGGACCCCTCCCCGACCTTCTGCCGCTTCCGCCACCGAAAACCCTTCCCGCTCGAGCAAGGTCCTCAGCAATTGACGAATATCGGCCTCGTCCTCGATGACGAGCACAGATATGTGTCCATCTCGCATTGCGCCCAACTGTACCTGGGCAAATACCGGCTTGGCTGACGAACCGAGCCAGAGCAGGATTCGCAGGACTCGCCATAAAACACCTGGTGGCCGCAGTGCCGGATGGCCCGGCGATTCGAGTCGGCGCCGAATCTGTCGTGGGCACCGTCCGACGACCGTCGCGCCGGAGCGCAAGACGGCCAAAGACGTGATGAAGCCGAAACAAAAGAGTCAGTGCAGCCAAAGGGAGTGAAAGGTGCGCCTCCCTGAGTCGTCGGCTCCCCCGGATCGCTCCGGCCGACGGCGGCGAGGCCCGCGCACCTTTCTCCCTGTTTCTTCTCTCCTTGTTCTTCTCTCCTTACTCCTTCCCCCGGTGTTGCCCCCGGCAAGAATCCGTTCCCCTTCACCGGACTCTCACCTGGTCGCCCCCCTCCGAACGACCCTCAGGGTGAGGCTGCTGCTGTACTGATGGTCAGTACTTTGATCACGAGGTGTCGCAGCCGGGGTGCCGTTTGGGTTGCAGTCGGGTTGCACCCGATGCTGTGCCAGCGGCGCCCGAGGGGGTGAGCCCCAGGTCCGTTGCTCCCGCCGGGAGGCGATTTCGCGATGCCGAGACGCATGTCGGCCGGGCCGGCGATCCGAGCAGGTCAGGGCTCACGGTGCCTGTCCCGGGGAGGGGCGACCGGCCGGGAGTGACCATCGAGAGGGGAGCCGCCCAGGAGCGCGGCGGTGCACGCACTAGGCTCGCGCGTCGCAACCCTCCAGGTTCAAGGATCTCCTCATGACAGCAACCATGGCGATTGCCCACTTCGTGCTCGCCGCATCCTCGTCGAAATCGAGCTCGAGCCCCTTCCTCACCCTGCTCCCGCTCCTCGCGATCGGGGTCCTCGGCTACTTCTTCTTCATCCGTCCCCAGCAGCGCAAGGCGCAGGCCGCCCGCGCCGCCCAGAGCACGGGGATCGAAGTGGGTGACGAGGTGCAGACCGTGGGCGGGGTCATCGGCACCGTGCTCCAGATCCACGGGGACCGCTACACGCTCCTCACCGGCGCCCTGGGCGACGACGGCAACCTCGACGGCCCCCAGCCGACGCGCATCGTCTTCGTCCGCCAGGCCATCGCCCGCAAGATCGAGCGTGTCGAGGACGTGCAGGTCGAGGACGTGCAGGTGGAAGACGTGCGGGTCGAGGACGAGCCCGTCGAGAACTCGACCAACGGCAAGCGGAGCACCGCAACGGACGGGGGTGACATCGACGACGTCGGCGGCGACAACAACGACGCCCTCGGTGAGCATCGCGAGGAGGCCGAAGAGGGGTGAGCCCCAAGTCGGGGGGAAGATCGCAGAGGCGGCAGCGGCGCAACCTGCTGATCAGCGTGCTGGTGGTGGTGGCGATCTCCATCGGTTCTTTTGCCGCGGTGTTCGCCGCCAAGTGGACACCGCGGCTCGGCCTCGACCTGGCCGGCGGCGTCGCGGTGGTCTACACGGCCGAGGGCCACAACATCAGCCAGGCCGACCTCAACGAAACGGTCAACATCCTGAACCTGCGCGTCAACGGCCTTGGCGTTTCGGGCGCCGAGGTGCAGACGACCGGCAAGAACCAGATCTCGGTCTCCATCCCTGGCGTCACCAATGCCCAGCAGGTGTTGGCGCAGATCGGGCAGACCGCCCGCATGTACTTCCGGCCGGTTCTTTGTTACGCCTATCCCGAGGGGCACGCCAAGGGCTCGAAGGTCAAGGTTCTGCCGACATCGGTCGCAAACGTGCCCGCCTGTCAATCGAACTATGAGCTGACCGCGGCCAACCTGAACATCAACACCGCCACCCAACAGCCCACGAACAACATCGGGCCCGACCCGCAGTACGCGACCCAACCGTCGACCGCCGTCGAGAAGCCGAACTACGAAACCAGCACCGTCCTCCTGCCGGGGCTGACGTCCAGCGGCTCCAACAACGGGGGCCAGCGCTATGTGCTGGGCCCGAGCCAAATGACCGGGCACGCCATCGGCAGTGCCAGGGCCACGCTCACCCAAACCGGTCAGTGGGTGGTCGACTACACGCTGGCCGGGTCGGCCAACTCCGCCCTGTGGGACAAGGTGGCCTCGGAGAACTTCCACCAGCTCCTCGGAATCGAACTGGACGGCGTCGTGTACTCGGCCCCGATCATCCAGCCGGGCCAGGCCAGTTTCAGCTCCTTCGGCGGCAAGGGTGAGATCTCGGGCAGCCTGACCCAAGCGGACGCGCAGAATCTGGCCCAGGCCATGAACTTCGGCGCCCTGCCCATCACCCTCAAGGCGGCCACATCCGAGACCGTCTCGGCCACCCTGGGGCACTCGGCGCTCGTCGCCGGCCTGGGTGCCGGCATCGCCGGCCTGATCCTCGTGCTCCTCTATGTCCTGCTCTACTACCGGGCCCTGGGCCTGGTGGTGATCTCGGGCCTCGTTCTCACCGCGGCGCTGCTCTGGGCCATCATCTCGGCCCTCGGCCATACCTCGGTCGCCCCGAGTTTCGACCTGGCCGGCATCACCGGACTGATCGTCTCCATCGGGATCACGGTCGACTCCTACATCGTCTACTTCGAACGCCTCAAGGACGAGACCAGATCCGGGCGCTCCGTGCGCACCTCGGTGGACCGTGGTTTCAAGAGCGCGTGGCGCACCGTCTGGGCGGCCGACTTCGTGTCGCTGCTCGCCGCGCTGGTTCTCTACTTCGTGGCCGTCGGGAACGTGAAGGGCTTCGCCTTCTTCCTCGGCCTCTCGACAATCATGGACATGGCGATCACCTGGTTCTACACCCGCCCACTGGTCATCCTCCTGGGTCAGAGCGAGCGCCTCCAGGGTTCGGGCGCCTTCAGCATCTCGACCGGATTGAACGCCGGTCCGCAGACCCGTGACCCTCGCCCTGGCGTGCCCAGGGGGGCCGTCGCCGGGGGTGGTGGCTCGTGAGCCCGAGCGACAACGGGCCCCGCGACGAGGACGGCAGCTCCCTCGACGACGTGCCGCAGGAGGAAGTCGAGCAGTTCGAGGAGGGAATCGACACGCAGGACCTCGACGAGGACGAGCTCGTCTCTGTCGACGACGCGGCCCGAGCCCTGCTGTCCAAGGGCCCCAAGGGCCATGGGCCGATCGCCCGGCTCTACCGGGGCGAGACCCGGTTCGACTTCGTGGGCCGGCGCCGCATCTGGTTCGGCATCTCGACCCTCATCATTCTCCTGGGCGTCATCTCCATCATCCTGCGCGGCGGCCTCAACCTCGGTATCGAGTTCAAGGGCGGAACGGAATGGACCATTGCCGCGCCCAACATCACCCAGACCCAGGCCACCGACGCCTTGAAGGGCACCGGGTTGATCGACCCCACCGTCGAACTGCTCGGCGCCGGCGCCAAGCAGACGCTCAATGTCCAGTCCGACATCAACAAGCTGCCACAGGCCCAGCAGGACAAGATCAGTACCAACGTGCAGAATGCCATGCTCGAGCTCACCGGGAACCCCACCACGTCGGGTTCCGGGAGCACCACCTCGACGACGGCCGCCACGACGACCACGAGCACGAGTACGACGGCGACCACCGGGTCCACGAACACGAGTACCCCGACCACTGCGCCCGGCAACGGGGTGCCCTCGACGCACGAAGACAAGATCAGCAAGACAACGGTCGGTCCGACCTGGGGCTCGTCCATCACGGACAAGGCCATTCAGGCACTGATCATCTTCTTCATCGTCGTGGCCGTCTACATCAGCATCCGGTTCGAGCCGAAGATGGCGCTGGCCGCGTTCATCGCCATGATCCACGACGTCCTGGTCGCCGTGGGCATCTATTCGATCTTCAATTTCCAGGTCACGCCGGACACGGTGGTGGCCATCCTGACCATCCTCGGCTACTCGCTCTACGACACGGTCGTCGTGTTCGACCGTGTGCGCGACAACACCCGGGGCATCGGCAGCAGCGGGCGCCTCACCTACCCGCAACTGATCAACCTGTCCATGAACCAGACGCTGGCGCGATCCATCAACACGTCCGCCGTGGCCATCATCCCGGTCTTGGCCATCCTGGTGATCGGCGCGCAGCTCCTGGGCGCCTCCACGCTCCAGTCCTACGGTTTGGCCCTCTTCATCGGGCTCTTGTCCGGGGCCTACTCGTCGATCTTCATCGCCTCCCCGGTGCTCTGCATGATGAAGGAGCCCGAGGACCGCTGGAAGTCGGTGGCCGAACGCCAGAACAAGCGAGGCGACGGGGGGTCGTGGTACTCGGCCGTGGATGCGGCCAACATGAGCACCCAGATGAGCATCGCCGCCGCGGGCCAGGTCGGGCGGGGCGGCCGGACGGCCCCGGCACCCAAGCCCCCGAAGAAGGGGGACGGGCCCATCCGGCCCGGTTCGGCCAACGAGCCCAGTGGCGCGGCCGGCGGGACGGAGACCGCCGTGATGGACCGCCCGAACGGGGGCAACGGAGCCGCTCCGGGCCCCAAGCCGCGCAAGTCCAAGGGCAAACGCAAGCGCTAGGCCTCCGCGCCACGAAGGCCTCCCGGCTCCGTCGGCGACGCTTCCGGGGCGGGGGGGCGCCTCCGGCCGCTCGCCAGGCGCATATCCTGGACAGATGGTGGCCCTGACCCGGGTGACGGTCGCTGAGGTCCCCGCCGACGAGGGGGCGCTGAGCGCCCACGAGGAAACGTCCGAACGCGCGCGCGGCGAGCTGCTCGCGCCGCTCCTGGCCGAGTTTGCCCGGCACCGTCCCGAGGACGACACCGCCCTGATCGTCGAGGCCGGGTGCACGGCCCAGAAGGCCCACGACGGCCAGTTCCGGCGTTCCGGTGAGCCCTACATCACCCACCCCGTGGCCGTGGCCACCATCGTGGCCGAGCTCGGGCTCGACGCCCAGACCGTGGCCGCCGCTTTGCTCCACGACGCCGTCGAGGACACCGGGCTCACCCTCGACGCCATCGAATCCACCTTCGGTGAAGGGGTGGCCCGGGTGGTCGACGGCGTGACCAAGCTCGACCGCCTCCAGTTCAACTCGAAGGAGGCGCAGCAGGCGGCGACCATCCGCAAAATGCTCGTCGCCATGGCGAACGACTGGCGGGTCCTGCTCATCAAGCTGGCCGACCGGCTGCACAACATGCGCACGCTCGCCGTCATGCCCGAATGGAAGCAACGGCGCACCGCCCAGGAGACCTTCGACGTCTACGCGCCTCTGGCCCACCGCCTCGGCGTGCAACAGGTGCGCTGGCAACTGGAGGACCTCGCCTTCGCCACCCTGCACCCGAAGCGCTACGCGGAGATCGAGCAGATGGTCGCCGCCCGGGCGCCCCAGCGCGAGGAGTACCTCGAGCAGGTGCTCGTGCACGTGCGCCAGCGTCTCGACGAGATGGGGATCGAGGCGGACGTCACCGGGCGCCCCAAGCACCTGTGGTCCATCTACGAGAAGATGGTGGTCCGGGGCAAGGAGTTCGACGACATCAACGACCTGGTCGCCATCCGGGTCGTGGTGGACTCCGAAAAGGACTGCTGGGCCGCCCTCGGGGCCATCCATGCCATCTGGGCCCCGGTGCACGGGCGTTTCAAGGACTACATCAACACGCCCAAGTTCAACATGTACCAGTCGCTGCACACGACGGTCATCGGGCTCGAGGGCAAGCCGGTCGAGGTGCAGATCCGGACCTCGGAGATGCACCACCGGGCCGAGTACGGCATCGCCGCCCACTGGGGCTACAAGTCCAAGGAGGACAGCTCCTCGGAGATGGCCTGGTTGCAGCGGATCGCCGACTTCGACCGGCAGACCGACGACCCCATCGAGTTCCTCGAGGCGCTGAAGCTCGATCTGGAGCAGGACGAGGTCTACGTCTTCACGCCGAAGGGCAAGGTCATCGCCCTCCCGGCCCGCTCGACCCCGGTCGACTTCGCCTACGCCATCCACACCGAGGTCGGACACCGTTGCATCGGCGCCCGGGTCAACGGTCGTCTGGTGCCGCTGGAGACGCAGCTCACCAGCGCGGACACGGTCGAGATCTTCACCTCGAAGTCACCGACCGCGGCGCCCTCGCGCGACTGGCTCCAGATCGTGGCCTCCACGCGGGCCCGGTCCAAGATCCGCCAGTGGTTCAGCCGGGAGCGGCGGGAGGACGCCATCGAGAACGGCCGTGAGGAGCTGGCCCGCGCCCTGCGCCGGGAGGGCCTGCCCCTGCACAAGTTGATGGGCTCGAGCGCGCTGGGCGAAGTGGCCGAGGCCATGAACCTGGCCGACCTCGACGCGCTCTACGCCTCCATCGGCGAGAACCAGGTCTCGGCCCAGTCGATCGTGCAGCGCCTGGCCAAGATCATCCGGGGCGGCGGCGAGCACGACGAGCAACTGCCCACCACGGCCGTCACGAGCCCGACCCGGAGGCGCCCCGGGCAGCGCACCGGCGCCGGCGTCTACGTCGAGGGCCTCGACGACGTCATGATCCACTTGGCCCGTTGCTGCACGCCGGTGCCGGGCGACCAGATCATCGGCTTCGTGACCCAGGGACGCGGCGTCTCGGTGCACCGGGCCGACTGCGCCAATGCCACCGCGCTGGCCGACCGCTCCCGCGAGCGGCTCATCGACGTGGAGTGGGACCGCGGCAACGACGGAGTGTTCGTGGCCACGATCGAGGTGCAGGCCTTCGACCGCTCGCGCCTCTTGGCCGACGTGTCGCGCGTCGTCTCGGAGCACCACCTCAACATCGTGGCCGCCCGCACGGCGACGACGCCCGACCGGGTCAGCCGCATGGCCTTCGACGTCGAGCTGGCCGATCCGACCCATCTGCACTCGCTCATCAACGCGCTGAAGCACCTCGACGGGGTCTTCGACGCCTATCGTCAGCTGCCTGGCAAGAAAGTCTGAGCACCAATCCGTGAGGAGCATGTCGTGACCGCGGGTTCGTCCGCGGCCACACCGCCGCCGCCCACGCCCAGCCGCACGCCCACCGGCATGCACGACGTCCTGTGGCCCGAGTCGGTCCGCTGGGAGGACGCGGTCACCCGTTTTGCCGCTCTGACCGAAGGCGCGGGCTACGGACTCGCCCTCACCCCGATCGTCGAGCACGAGGCGGTCTTCAACCGCGGCATCGGCGAGAAGAGCGAGGTCGTCGGCAAGGAGATGTACATCTTCGAGGATCGCGACGGCCAGATGATGGCGTTGCGCCCCGAGGGAACCGCCTCGGTGGCCCGCGCCTTCGTGCAGCACCACCCGGTCCCGCCCTGGAAGGCCTGGTACGTGGCGCCGCTGTTCCGCCACGAGCGGCCCCAGCAAGGCCGTTACCGCCAGCACTACCAGCTCGGTGTCGAGTCGCTCGGGGTGGGCGACGCCGACCTCGACGTCGAGGTGATCGCGCTCGCCCACGACTTCTTCGCGGGCTTCGGCCTGCGCCAGGTCACCCTCAAGCTGCACTCCATGGGTGACGAGGTCTGCAAGCCGGGCTACGTCGCCCTGCTCGGGGAGTTCTTGGCCGCCCGGGTCGAACAACTCTGCCCGGCCCACCGGGCCCGCCACCTGGAGAACCCGCTGCGTGTCCTCGACTGCAAGACACCCGAGTGCCGGGCGGCCACCGAGGACGCGCCCCGCTTCCTCGACCACCTCTGCGACGCCTGCGCCGCCCACTTCGCCCGGGTGCGTCAGGGGCTCGACGCGCTCGGGGTCGCCTACACCATCGACCACCGCCTGGTCCGCGGCTTCGACTACTACACCCGGACCACGTTCGAGTTCGCCGCCGAGGCCCTCGAGGCCGCCCAGAACGGCATTGGCGGCGGCGGCCGCTACGACGGCCTGGTCGAGGTGCTCGGCGGCGACCCGACGCCGGGCATCGGGTTCGGCATCGGCATCGAGCGGGTCCTCTTGGCCTGTGACGCCGAGGGCGTGTTCTCGGCCGAGGCCGCGGTCGGCGGCGCGGCCCCTGCACGCCTACGTGATCGACACCGCGGGCGGCGCCGAGGCGGTGGTCCTGACCGCCGAGCTGCGCCGGGCGGGGTTGCGGGCCGACCGGGCCTTCGGGGGCCGCTCCATGAAGTCCCAGATCAAGTCGGCCGACCGCTCGGGCGCCCTGGTCGCCCTGGTGCTCGGACCCAAGGAGCTCGAGACCGACTCGGTCGGGTTCCGACCGCTGCGCAGTGACCAGGAACAGCGGGACGTCCCCCGTAACGCCGTGGTGGCCGAGGTGAAGCAGTTCGTGGAGAATGCGGACCCACGCCATGCCTGACACCACCGCTCCCCGGGAGAACCAGCCCACCGCCATGCGCACTCACCTGTGCGGCGTCCTGCGACCCGACGACGTCGGTGCAGAGGTGCGGCTCTGCGGCTGGGTCGCCCGACGGCGCGAGCACGGTGAGCACCTGGCGTTCGTCGACCTGCGTGACCACTCGGGCATCGTGCAGTGCGTCATCGATCACGCGACCGATGTGCGCAGCGAGTGGGTGATCGCCGTCACGGGCACGGTGCGGTCGCGACCCGCTGGCACCGTCAACCCCGACCTGGGCACCGGCGAGGTCGAGGTGGGTGATTGCCACGTCGAGGTGCTCAACGAGGCGGAGCCGCCACCGTTCTCGGTCGACGACCGGGCCGAGTCGGACGAGCCCGTGCGCTTGCGCCACCGCTACGTCGACCTGCGGCGCCCGCGCATGCAGCGCAACCTGCGCCTGCGGGCCCGGGTCAACACCGCCCTGCGCGCCGCCATGGTGCGCCAGGGCTTCGTCGAGGTCGAGACGCCGCTGCTGTGGGCCCCCACCCCCGAGGGTTCCCGCGAGTTCTCGGTCCCGGCCCGGTTGCACCACGGATCGTTCTACGCCCTGCCGCAGAGCCCGCAGTTGGCCAAGCAGCTCCTGATGGTCGGTGGCTTCGACCGGTACTTCCAGATCGCCCGTTGCCTGCGCGACGAGGACCTGCGGGCCGACCGTCAGTTCGAGTTCAGTCAGCTCGACCTCGAGTGCTCCTTCGCCGGCCAGGACGACGTCATGGCCTTCGTGTCCGAGGCCGTGCTCGATGCGGCCGAGGCGGCCACGGGCCATCGGCCTCCGCCGATCGAGCGCATGACGTGGGCGGACGCGCTCGACCGCTACGGCACCGACAAGCCCGACCTGCGCTTCGGCCTGGAGCTGGTCGACCTGACCGCGACGTTCGCGGCCACCGGGGTCAAAGCCTTCAGCTCGCCGACGGTCAAGGCCATCGCGGTGCCCGAGGGAGCCGCCTTCCCCCGTTCCAAGCTCGACGATCTCACCGAGCAGGCCAAGAAGGCGGGCGCCGCCGGCCTCGCCTGGTTCCGGGTCACCGACGGCCCCGGACTCGACGGCCCCTTGGCCCGCCACCTCTCCGAGGCCGAGGCGACCGGGGTGCTCGAAGCCACGAAGGCGTCGACGGGTGACCTCGTCCTCGCCGTCTCCGACGAATACCGGACCGCCTGCGAGGTGCTCGGCCTGTTGCGCACGACCCTGGGTTCGCCGCCGGTCAGCCAGGGCCCGCACCGCTACGTCTGGGTGATCGACTTCCCGATGTTCGACGGCTACGGCGCCGACGGGAACCCCCAGCCGGCGCACCACCCGTTCACCATGCCCTACCCCGAGGACCTGCCCAAGCTGGCCCGCGACCCGATGGCCGTACGCTCGCAGGCCTACGACCTGGTGCTCAACGGGTGGGAGCTCGGTTCGGGCAGCGTCCGTATCCACCGCAGCGACATCCAGTCCCAGGTGTTCGCCGCGCTGGGGATCAGCGACGAGGAGGCTGAGGCCCGCTTCGGCTTCCTGCTCGGCGCCTTTCGCTACGGCGCCCCGCCCCACGCCGGCTTCGCCGTCGGCGTGGACCGCCTGGCCGCCGTGCTGGCCGGCGAGGAGAACATCCGCGAGGTCATCGCCTACCCCAAGACCCAGTCCGGGGCTGACCTGCTGACCGGCGCCCCGACCCCGCTGCCCCCGGCCAGCCTGGCCGAGCTCGGCATCCGCGTCGTCGTGCCGCCCGCCGCGCCGGGCCGGCCCGGGCCGGGCGCGGCGGGCGACCCCGACCCGTCACCGAGTTGAGCCCGGCCGCGACGTCGTGAGCCTGTTCGACGACGCCGCCGACCGACGGCTCCGTCAACGCGCCCCCCTGGCCGCCCGGTTGCGTCCGCGCACCTTCGACGAGGTGGTGGGTCAGCAGCACCTGGTGGGGCGCGGCGCCCCGTTGCGGGCCCTGGCCGAATCCGACCGGGTCGGCTCGTCCATCCTGTGGGGCCCCGCCGGCACGGGGAAGACCACGCTGGCCCGACTGCTCGCCGACAGCACGGCGAAACACCTGGTGACCCTGTCGGCCACGGCGGCGGGGGTGAAGGACGTGCGCGAGGCGCTGGCCGGGGCCGAGCTCCGCCTGGGTGAGCAGGGCCAGGGCACCATGCTCTTCATCGACGAGGTCCATCGCTTCTCCAAGTCCCAGCAGGACGTGCTCCTCCCCGCCGTCGAGAACGG
Source organism: uncultured Acidimicrobiaceae bacterium (assembly GCA_963809715.1). Lineage (GTDB taxonomy): Bacteria > Actinomycetota > Acidimicrobiia > Acidimicrobiales > RAAP-2 > Bog-473. The sequence goes on from CAWEKO010000002.1 coordinate 428,022, forward strand.
GCTGGTGGTCCTCATCGGGGCCACCACCGAGAACCCCTACTTCGAGGTGAACCCGCCCCTGTTGAGCCGGGCCTCACTCTGGCGGCTGCACGCCCTGTCCGCCGAAGACCTCGATACCCTCATCCGGCGCGGCCTCGCCCTCGAAGAGGCCGATGCCGAAGAGGACGCGGTGGCCGCCGTCGTCGCCGCCTGCGAGGGCGACGCCCGTGCCGCGCTGACCACCGTCGAGGTGGCGGTGGCCCTGGCCAAGGCCGCGGCGCCCGACCCTTCGGCCCGGGTCACCCTGACCATGGGCGACATGGCCCGGGCCCGGGACGGCCGACTCTTCCACCAGGGCGCGGACGAGCACTACGACCAGATCAGCGCCCTCATCAAGAGTGTGCGCGGGTCGGACCCCGACGCCGGCCTCTATTGGATGGCCCGCATGATCGAGGCGGGGGAGGACCCCCGTTTCCTGGCTCGACGTATGGTCATCCTGGCCAGCGAGGACATCGGGCTGGCCGATCCCCAGGCCCTGCTGGTGGCCGAGGCGGCGGCCCGGGCCGTCGAGTACGTGGGCCTGCCCGAGGCCGCCCTGAACCTGGCCGAAGCCGTGATCTACCTCGCCAGAGCGCCGAAATCGAACGCCGTGGTGGTGGCGCTGGGACGGGCTCAGGCCGACGTGCGCTCTGGACTGACACAGGAGGTGCCGACCCACCTGCGCGACGCCCACTACAAGGGGGCGGCCGACCTCGGGCACGGAATCGGGTATGTCTATCCCCACGACGACCCCTCTGGGGTGGTTGAGCAGCAGTATCGTCCTGACGCGCTCGAGGGACGGGTGTACTACGAGCCGACGCCCCACGGTGCCGAAGGCGGCGGCACGGACCGGAACAGGGAGGCCGATTCGTGAACCGAGGACAGCGAGGGAGCCGTCGGCACGGTCGCGGCCCTGGTGTGCGGTTTCGTCCTGGTGCTCGGGGCCTCTGCTCTCGTCCTCCCGGCGGCGGGTGCGGCCGGGTCGAACCGCGTCGTCCTGCCCCAGGCGGCGCCGGCGCTGCCCCATGGCACGACGCAGTTGGGCGCGGCGCCGGCCGGTCAAACCCTGCAGCTCGATGTCATCCTCGCCGGCCGGAATCCGTCGGGGCTCGCCCAAACGGTGGCGGCGGTCTCGACCCCGGGCTCGCCCGGCTACCGCCAGTACCTGACCCCCGCCCAGTTCGCGTCCGCGTTCGGGCCGTCGACGGCCGAGTTGGCCCAGGTCTCCTCGGTGCTGCGTGCCGAGGGTCTCACCGTCGGGCAACCGCTCGAGGGCAGTGTCCTCCTACCGGTCAGCGGCTCGGTCGCCGCCGTGGAATCGGCCTTCGGCACCACGATGCAATCGGTGCAGGCGCCGGGCGAGGAACCGGCGCTGGTGAACACGTCCGCACCGTCCGTCCCGGCTTCGCTGTCCGGACTGGTCACCGGCGTGGCCGGTCTGAACGGGCTGGACCAGGAGCACAACATGCTCAAGGTCGCTCCGGGCCAGCCGGTCGCGGCGCCGCCGGGATCGCCGGGCAACCAGACCCCGGCCGCCGCCACGCCGTCCGCCGGGGGCGGGCCGGGCCAGGCCGAGCGGAGCAACGCCCAGACGCCGCAGGCCTGCGACTCCGCCAACGCCGCTGCCGCCTCGCACCCCGGCGCCTTCACCTCGACCACCATGGCCAACGTCTTCGGCCTGAACCAGATGTTCGGGGAGGGCCGCAGCGGCCTCGGCCAGACCATCGCAGTGGTCGAGTTCGAGCAGTACCTCGCCAGCGACTTCACCACCTTCCAGAGTTGTTACGGCCTGGCCAACCCGATCCGCAACGTCGCCGTCAACGGCGGCTCCGGTGGCCCGGGGGCCGGGTCGGACGGCGAGGCGGCGCTCGACGTCGAGTTCGCCGCCGTGAACGCGCCCTCGGCCTCGCTCGTCGTCTACGAGGCGCCGAACACCAACGACGCCGACGCGCTCGACCTGTTCCAGCGCATCGCCAGCGACGACAGTGCGCAGGTCGTCACGACCAGCTGGGGCAACTGCGAGCAGGTCATCGGGTCGTCGGACATCGACGCCGAGAACGGCATCTTCTCCCAGATGGCCGCCCAGGGGCAGACGGTGCTCGCCGCCTCGGGTGACTCGGGATCAGAGGACTGCTTCCCGGACAACCCGGGGAGCACCGGGCTGGCCGTCGACGACCCGGGCTCCCAGCCCAACGTCGTGAGCGTGGGTGGGACGAAGATGACGAGCGCGTCGGCCGGCGCACAGTCCGTCTGGAACAACTGCCAGAACGATGCCCCCAGCTGCGCGTTCAAGCGCGGCGTCGGCGCCACCGGCGGTGGCTACTCCGCCCTGTGGCCGCGCAACCCGGGCCAGCCCACGGCCAGCGGGCCAAGCGTCAACCCCTGCGGCGGCGGAGCGAACGGCTGCCGTTCCGTGCCCGACATCGCCTTCCCGGGCGATCCGCAGAACGGGGCACTGGTTTCCTATTGGCGCGGGGGTTGGACGGCCTTCGGCGGCACCAGCATCGATTCACCCACCACGGCCGGCTACCTGAGCGACACGAATCAGGGCTGTGCCTCGACGCTGGGACCGGTCGGACCTGCGCTCTACGAGTCGACCAATTCCACCGACTTCACCGACATCACGTCTGGGAACAACGACGTCACCGACACCAACAGTGGGTTGTTCCCCGCCACGACCGGCAAGAACGTCGCCGACGCCAGCACCGGGCTGGGCTCGCCCGTCGACCCCAAGCTGGCCCTCGCCCTCCAGGGCGGGGCCGGCTGCCCGTCGGTGGCCGCGCTGAGCCCGAATACAGGGCCGATCAGCGGCTCGGGACCCGTCACCGTGTTCGGCGGCGGCTTCGCCACCGCCACCTCGGTGACCTTCGGCTCGGCCGGCCCGGCGACGATCGTGGCCCGCACGGCGACGACCCTCACGGTGATCCCGCCCAACGCGCTCGGAGCACGCTGCGTCGATGTCACCGTGGGCAATCCACTGGGCGTCTCGGCCACCTCGCCCTTCGACCACTACGGCTACGGGGGCGACCTCAACTGCGGCCAGGGCTACTCGTTCGTGGCCTCCGACGGCGGCATCTTCGACTACGGCTCGGCCGGCTTCTTCGGCTCCATGGGCGGCCAGCCGCTGAACCAGCCGGTGGTGGGGATGGCGACCACTCCGACCACCAACGGCTACTGGGAGGTGGCGTCCGACGGCGGCATCTTCGCCTTCGGCGACGCCGGCTTCTTCGGTTCCATGGGCGGGCGGCCGCTGAACAGGCCCATCGTGGGCATCGCCTCGACGCCCGACGGCAAGGGGTACTGGGAGGTGGCGTCCGACGGCGGCATCTTCGCCTTCGGCGACGCCGGCTTCTTCGGTTCCATGGGCGGGCGGCCGCTGAACAGGCCCATCGTGGGCATCGCCTCGACGCCCGACGGCAAGGGGTACTGGGAGGTGGCGTCCGACGGCGGCATCTTCGCCTTCGGCGACGCCGGCTTCTTCGGCTCCATGGGCGGCCGGCCGCTGAACGAGCCCATCGTGGGCATCGGCGCCGCTCCCAACGGCGGCGGCTACTGGATGGTGGCCTCCGACGGCGGCATCTTCGACTTCGGTGCGGCAGGCTTCTTCGGTTCGGCCGGGGGCATCCAGCTCAACCGGCCCGTGGTGGGCATGTCGCCCACGCCCGACGGCGGCGGGTATTGGCTCGTGGCCTCCGACGGCGGCATCTTCTCCTACGGTGACGCGTCGTTCTTCGGCTCGGCCGGATCCCTTCACCTGAACGCACCGATCGTGGGCATGTCCTCCACGTGACCCGGCTCCGACGCCGTTTTTGGCCCCGGTAAGCTGGTGCTATGGACGCCAACGGACTGAGGGCGGCCTTCACGCGCTTCTTTGCCGACCGGGGTCACACCGTGGTCCCGTCGGCCAGCCTGATCCCGCACGACCCCTCGGTGCTCTTCACCATCGCGGGCATGGTGCCCTTCAAGCCCTACTTCTTGGGCGAGGAGCAGGCGCCGTGGCCCCGGGCCACCTCCATTCAGAAGTGCTTCCGCACCCCCGACATCGACATCATCGGCACGGACACCTACCACTGCACGTTCTTCGAGATGTTGGGGAACTTCAGCTTCGGCGACTATTTCAAGGCCGACGCCATCCCCATGGCGTGGGAGCTCCTGACCGAGGTCTTCGGCTTCGACGGCGACCGCCTCTGGGTCACGGTGCACGACAGCGACGACGAGGCCGAGCAGATCTGGATCGACTCGGTGGGCGTGCGGCCCGAGCGCATCCAGCGCATGGGCGACGAGGACAACTTCTGGGCCATGGGCGAGACCGGCCCCTGCGGCCCGGACTCGGAGATCTTCATCGACAAGGGCCCCGGCTACGGGCACGAAGGTGGTCCCAGGCACGGCGGTGACCAGCGCTTCGTCGAGCTCTGGAACCTCGTCTTCATGCAGTTCAACCGCGACGCCGAGGGCACGCTCACCGAGCTGCCCCGCAAGAACATCGACACCGGCGCCGGCTTCGAGCGAATGCTGCCCATCCTCCAGGGGCACGATTCCATTTTCGACACCGAGCTCTTTCTGCCCATCATCGACGCGGCGGCCTCCGTCATCGGCACCGGGTACGGCAACGACGAGCGCACAGACGTGTCGCTGCGCGTCCTGGCCGACCACGGTCGGGCCATGACGATGCTCGTTGCCGACGGCGTCCTGCCGGCCAACGAGGGCCGGGGCTATGTCCTGCGCCGCATCGTCCGCCGTGCGGTGATGGCCGCCCGCCGCCTGGGCGTGGACAAGCCCATCGGCCCCGCGCTGGTCCAGGCGGCCACCGAGGTCCTGGGCGAGGCGTGGCCCGCGCTGGCCACCCAGCACGACCTGATCGTCAACGCGGTTGCCCGCGAGGAGGCGGGCTTCGACCGCACGCTGCGCGCCGGCCTGGGCCGCCTGGAGGAGGCCTTCTCGACCGGGGCCAAGGTGCTGCCGGGAGACGTGGCCTTCACGCTGCACGACACCCACGGCTTCCCGGTCGAGCTCACCGAGGAGCTGGCCCGCGACGCCGGGGTCGAGGTCGACCGGGCCGGTTTCGACGCCGCCATGCGCGCGCAGCGCGAGCGGGCCCGGGCGGCGGCGAAATCGACCCGCGCCGGTGACGAAGCGGCCTACCGCTCCCTGCTCGAGCGCGAGGGCCAGACCGCCTTCGTCGGTCGCGGTCTGCAGAACTACGAGTCACCCGCCCGGGTCCTGGCCGTGCTCGAGGGGATGGAAGGCGACGACGCCGGCTCGGTCGAGATCTTCTTGGACCGCACACCCTTCTACGCCGAAGGCGGTGGCCAGGTCGGCGACACCGGAACCATCGTCACCGAGTCGGGTGTCGCCGACGTCTACGACACCGTCTACGCGCTGCCGGGTCTGATCGTGCACAAGGCCCGGGTCGACGGGAATCTCGAGGTCGGCCAGGACGCGCTGGCCACCATCGACGGCGAGCGCCGCGAGGCCATCCGGCGCAACCACACGGCCACCCACCTGTTGCACTCGGCGCTGCGCAACGTGCTGGGCGACCACGTGCGCCAGCAGGGATCGCTCGTCTCGCCCGACTACCTGCGGTTCGACTTCTCCCACCACGGCCAGCCGACACCCGAGGAGCTGGACGAGGTCTTCGCCTTGGCCAACGCCACCGTGTTGGCCGACATCGGGGTCGAGACGGTGGAGGTCAGCCGCGAGGAGGCGGAGAAGATGGGGGCCATCGCCTTCTTCGGCGACAAGTACGGGTCCTCGGTGCGGGTGGTCCAGGCCGGGCCGGCCTCGCTCGAGTTCTGCGGCGGCACCCACGTCGACTCGCTGGGCCAGATCGGGCCGATCACCCTGGTCTCGGAGGGTTCCATCGGTTCCAACACCCGCCGCATCGTCGCCGTGACCGGCAAGGTGGCCATCGAGCGGGCCAAGGAGCGCGAGCGCTTGGTGCGCGCCGCCTCGGAGCTGCTGCGCAGCGAGCCCGACGAGCTGGTGGCGGCCATCGGCCGCACCCTCGAGCGCCAGCGCGAGAGCGAGCGCGAACTTTCCACGCTGCGCCAGCAGTCCAGCGAGGCGGAGGCCGGCACCCTGGCCGCTCAGGCCGCCGCGGACAGCGGCATCGTGGTGGCTCGCCGCGACAAGGTCGAGGGCAAGGCGCTGCAGAGCCTCGCCCAAGCCGTCCTGCGCCACGAGGGCGTGCGGGCGGTGGTGCTGGGCGGTTCCCCCGACGGGACCAAGGTCGCCATCGCCGTGGCCACGGGGGGCGAACCGGACGCCACCCAACTGGTCAAGACCCTGGGCCAGCTGGTGGGGGGCGGGGGCGGCGGATCAGCCGAGGTGGCGTTGGCCGGTGGCCGGGAGCCCTCGCAGATCGAGGCCGCACTGGCAGAGGCGCAGCGGCTGCTCACCGCGTGAGTGGGGGTGGGGGCGGGCCGGAGAGGGCGCGTGGAAGGGTGGCGGCCATCGACCTCGGGGCCCGGCGGATCGGCGTCGCCTACAGCGACAGCGGACGGACCCTGGCCAGCCCGTGGGGCACCATCGAGCGCAGCGGTGACGTCGAGCGCGATCGCCAGGCCATCGTGGCCGCCCTACGCGAGTGTGAGGCGGGCACGCTCGTCGTCGGGCTCCCACTCAGCCTGTCGGGGCAGACCGGGCCGGCCGCTCATGCGGCGCTCGAAGAGGCCGAGGCCCTGCGTGTCCTGCTGCATCCGCTCGGGGTGACCGTGGAGACGGCGGACGAGCGCTTCACCACGGTGGAGGCGGAGCGCAGTATGCGCGCTGCCGGCCGCACCGGCAAGGCGGCCCGCAAGGTCGTCGACAGCGCGGCGGCCATGGTGCTGCTCCAATCCTGGATGGACCGTTCGTGACGGGACCCTTCGACGGCGACACCGAGCCGCCGCACCCGCTCGGAGGCGCCGGCGAGGCCGAGCTCCAGGCCGAGGCAGGCACCCCCCTTGTCGACGGCGAACCGGCCGTTCCCCGCACCCGGGCGCAGCGCAAGAGGGCACAGTCGGCCCGGGTCCGCCATCGCCGGCGCGTCGTGGCTGTCGTGGGTGGCGTCGTCGTCGTGGTCATCCTGGCCTTCGTGCTCTGGTACCAGCTGGAGTCACACGCCCTCGGCCCCGAGGGGCGTCAGGTGGTCATTTCCGTGCACCAAGGAGAAGGATCGAACTCCGTCGTCGATGCACTGAGCCAGGCCCACGTCATCGGGAGCTCGCTGGCTTTTCGCATCTCGGACTTCATCCATGGCGCGCCCAACCCCGTTCCGGGCAGCTACGCGCTGCACGAGAACCAGAGCTTCTCTGAGGTCCGAGCCGTGCTGGCCGCGGGCCCGAACATCTTTCCGGTCGACGTCCGGCCTGGGTTCACCCTGTCCGAGGTGGCACGCCAGGTGGACGGCATTCCCGGGCACGCCCAGGGTGGCTTCGCCAGCGCGGCCAGCAGCGGGACGGTGCATTCGGAGTTCTCGCCGCCAGGTTCGAACAACCTCGAAGGCATGCTGGGGACGGGGAACTACCTGGTCCTCCCGGGCGAGAGTGACCTCACACTGCTCCGCCAGATGGTGACACGCTTCGATGCCGACGCGAACCAGGCCGGTCTGAGCACGGCCTCGGCGGCCAAGCTCGGACTGACGCCGTACGAGGTGATCATCTCTGCTTCGATCGTCGAAAAGGAGGGCTACTACGCCATCAACATGCCGAAGGTGGCCCGGGTCATCTACAACCGCCTGGCCAAGGGCATGCCGTTGCAGATGGACTCGACCGTGCTGTACGCCATCGGCCAGGACGGAGGGCCGGTCACCTCTCAGGATCTCAAAATCGAGTCGCCGTACAACTCGTACCTCAACACGGGCCTGCCGCCCACCCCGATCTGCATGCCGTCGGAAGTCGCGTTGAAGGCCGCGGTCGACCCACCGGCGGGCGGGTGGCTCTACTTCGTTCTCGTGCAGAAGAACGGGGTGATGGCCTTCTCCGACACGTTCGCCGAGCAGCTGGCCAACGAAAAGCTGGCCAAATCACGTGGACTCCCCTGAGCCCCGGTTGACCATGAGGGAGGCTCGGGCCCGCGGTGGCCCCGAGGCCACCGTGGTCGGTGTCATCGGGAGCCCGATCGCCCATTCCCTCTCGCCTCTGCTGCACAACGCAGCGTTCGCGGCGCTGGACCTGGCCGGGTGGCGGTCGTTCGCTTTCGAGGTCCCCGCGGGCGAGGCCGGGCGCGCCCTCGAGGACGTGCGCCGGTACGACGTGCGCGGATTGTCGGTCACCATGCCGCACAAGGCGGACGTGGCGACCCTCATGGACGCCACGAGTGCGGTGGCGAGTCGTCTCGGCGCGGTGAACTGCGTCCTGAACCGCGACGGCGCGCTCACGGGCACGAACACCGACGGCCGGGGGTTCGTGGACTCGCTGGCCCGTGGCGTGGGCTTCGATCCGACCGCCCGGCGCTGCCTGGTGGTCGGCGCGGGCGGCGCGGCGCGGGCGGTCATCCTTGCTCTGGCCGACGCCGGGGCGGCCGAGGTCGCCGTGCTCAACCGCACGGCGGTCCGGGCGGCGGAGGCGGCCGCGCTGGCGGGTGCCGCCGGCGTTGTGGTCGGGGGGAACGTGGCCGATGCGGTGGGACGAGCCGACCTCGTCGTCAACGCGACGCCCCAGGGCATGACCGGGGGCCAAGATGCCCATTCCTGGCCCGTGGTGCCCGAGCTGCTGCGGGCCGGCCAGGTGGCGGTCGACCTGGTGTACGCACCGCGCCCGACGACCTGGCTGGAGCGGGTGGCGGCGCAGGGCGCCACCCCGCTCGACGGACTCGGCATGCTGGTGCACCAGGCGGCGGCGCAGCTGGTGCTCTGGACCGGCCTCGAGGCCCCGGTCGAGGAGATGTGGCAGGCGGCCGAGACGGCCTTGCCCGACGCCGGCTGATCAGTTCGAGGCCGGGGGCGCCGACGGGGGCGCAACCTCGGCGGGCCACAACTGGGCCCGGGCCAGCGCGGCCACCGACTCCTCGCGCAAGGCCCGGGTGAGCGCATCGCGCTGGGACGGGATGGTGTGCAGCATCACGCGCAGGGTGATGCTGGTGGCGTCCGCGCTCAGCAGACCGACGAGCTGCGGGGGCTCGGTAATGTGCCCGACGAACTCGGGGAGTGCCGCCACCCGCTGCGCCGCCTCGTCGATGACCCGACGGACCTGATCGAGCTCCGCCGCCGATGACCCGGGCAGAACCAGGTCCACCACGGCACGGGCCCAGCCGCGTGACAGGTTGCCGACCAGTCGGATGTCGCCGTTGGGAATGACGTAGATGGTGCCGTCGACGCCCCGGAAGCGCGTGAGGCGCATGGTCACCTCCTCGACAACGCCGGTGACGCCACCCACGGTGACCGAGTCGCCGACGTTGTACTGGTCCTCCATCGTCATGAGGATGCCCGAGAAGTAGTCGCGCACGATCTGCTGTGCTCCGAAACCAATGGTGGCGCCGATGATGGTGGCGCTGGCCAGTAAGGGGGTGAGGTTGATGCCCAGCATCCCGAGCACGATGCCCCCGGCCACGACGAAGACGAACAACCGCCACACGTTGGCCACGAGACCCGACATGGTGTTGACTCGGGCCCCGGCCCGCACCGAGCCGCGCTTGGTGGCCGCCTGGTCGGCCACCCGCTCGAGGAAGCGGCGGATCGCCTTGGCGCCGTAGCGGGCCACCAGGAGCGCCACCACGACCACGAGAAGGATCTCGAGCGGCCGCACGATGAGATCCGTGATCGTGGAGGCGTTACCGGGGTTCACTCCGGCCTTGACCAGCAGGTGGTAGAGCCAGCCTCCGCCCTGATCGACCTGGAGCGGCGCGCTCACCAGGGCAGAGGGCGGCGCCAGGGTGGGTGGGGTCACGGCCGGTATTCTGTCCCCGAATCGCCGACATGACCACAATCGCCCGTACCAGAGTTGCCTCTCGACGCCACGTCCCCCCGTTCGACTTCATGCTGGTCGCGGCGACGCTCATCGTTTCCATCGTTGGCGTCGTCATGGTGTACACCGCGACCCGGGGCACGCTGCTGGCCCAGGGGGACGACCCCAAGACCTTCCTGAAGAAGCAGGGTCTCTTCGTCGTGCTCGGCGTGATCACCATGATCGTGCTGGCCTTGTTCGACTATCGGCGGCTCGAACCGCTCGCCGTGGTCCTCTATTGGCTGATCGTCCTCTCTCTGCTCGGTGTCTTCGTGGTGGGGAGCAGCGCCCAGGGTGCCGCTCGATGGTTCAGCGTCGGCCCCCTGCAGTTGCAGCCCTCCGAGTTCGCGGTGCTCGCCCTGATCCTGGCCATGGCCTCCTATTGCGCGCGCCGCGAGGAGGATGGCCTGGCCTGGCGCGACGTCTTCCGGATGCTCGTCATGGCCGGGATCCCGATCGTCCTCGTGTTGCTCCAGCCCGACCTCGGCACGGCCATGATCATGGTCATCATTCTGTTGGTCATGCTGGCCGTCGCCGGCCTGCCCATCAGGATCCTCGTCATGCTCTTGATCGGTACCGTGCTCTTCGCCTTGATCGCCGTGGAGGGCGGCTTGTTGCACCACTATCAGATCGCTCGCCTGACCACATTCCTGAATCCAAACGAGAAGAGCACCAACCCCTACGTGCAGTCTGCCGTCTACAACACACAGCAGGCCAAGAACGCCATCGGATCGGGCGGCATCTTCGGCTCGGGCATCGGACACGGGGCCCAGACCAACCTCGGCTACGTGCCCGAGCAGCAGACCGACTTCATCTTCACCGCCGTCGGGGAGCAGCTCGGCTTCGTGGGCGGCACCGGCGTGCTCGCCCTCCTCGGTGTCATCGCCTGGCGGGTCCTGCACGCGGGCGTCGTGGCCCGGGACGTCTTCGGCCGCCTGATCTGCACCGGCCTCTTCACCTTCATCGCCTTCAGCGTGTTCCAGAACGCCGGGATGACGATGGGCATCATGCCCATCACGGGAATTCCTCTTCCGTTCATGAGCTATGGGGGAACCGCCGTGCTCGTCTTCTTCGCCGCGGTGGGATTGGCCCTGAGCGTGGGCGCCCGCCGCCGGTTCAGATGACCGACCTGCAATCGGGGATGGCGGGCGAAGTGCCACCGCAGTTCCCGGCCTTTCGGGTCATGGATGTCGAGGACGTGACGCTCGACCTGCCCGCCCAGTACCCGGCCGTCACCCTGGTCGAGGCCGGGTCCCCGGGCCGGATGCTGGTCTTCCCGGTGGGTCTGCCCGAAGGTACGGCCATGGCCCAGGCCCTCCGGCGGATGGAGTCGCGCCGGCCGATGACACACGAGCTCTTCATGCACGTGTTGCAGCGGGCGCGTATCGATGTCATCGCTGTCCGCTTGGTCGGACGCGAGGACGGCAATCTGTTGGCCGAGCTCGACCTGATGACGACGTCCGCGCGCGAGAAGGTGGACTGCCGGCCCTCCGACGGGATCGTGCTGGCGCTTCGCATGCCGGTGCCGGCACCGATCCTGGTCGACGAGCGCCTGCTCGAGCAGTCGGGCGATGTCGCCCCCTACGAGCAGCCCGAGTCCGATCAGATCGATCCCTGACGGTCATCAGGGTTCGGCCCGTGTGGGGGTTTGACTTCCTTTGCCTCGACCCGCCGCCCCGTGCAAGAGGAGTTAGGGCTTGAGGAGTGTGGCCGGAGCATTTCGACGACGGGCGGCCCGGATTTGGGGTCGATCGTGAACCGGTGGGTGCACGCAGCCTTGCCTTCGGTCTCTGTGTTGGTCTCGCCCTCTTCATCGCGCCGCGGGCCATGCGCCAAATCCGGTTCGGGATGTTGAGCATTCGTTCCGGTCACCCACGACTTCGTTTGCCCGGGGACCAACCGGTGGTGAAGGCAGCCGCGCGGAGGGACCTGAAATGATGAGGTCTTGGATCCCGAGTTTCCTGATGAGGTGCCATGACTGCTGGGGAAAGACCGACCGTGATCAAGATCAACGCCATCACCGTGCCAGAGGAGGCAGGCGATGAGCTGGCGCAGCGCTTCGCCGCCCGTGCCGGCGCTGTGGACGACCAAGAGGGTTTCGAGGGTTTCGAGCTGCTCCGGCCCACCGACGACCGACGACAATGGCTGGTCGTGACGCGCTGGCGCGACGAGGAGTCCTTCAAGGCCTGGGTCTCCTCACCTGCATTCGCCCATGGCCATGCCGGATCCGATCGTCCCTCGCCTCACGGGGGCCCGGTGTCAGTCGGGTCGGAGCTGTGGTCCTACGAGGTGGCGCTCGGCTCCGCACCCTGACCTGGAGCTGGAGAGCCGGGCCGCGTCAGCTGGAAATCGCGACGACGGGTTGGGCCAGTGGCTGCCCGCCCGTCGAACCGAGGAACGGAGGTCCGTTCACCGTCGGGAAGGCGAAGATGCCTCCGTCCGATCCGGTCAGGTAGTAGCCACCGCCGACCGCGGCCATGCCCACGATCGGCTTGAACAACGTGAGGGAGCCGGTTGACCCGAAGAAGGGGGCACCGTTCACGGTCGGGAAGGCGAAGATGCCGCCGTCGGAGGCCACCAGGTAGTACTGGCCCGCCGTGTTGAGTGACATGCCCACGACTGGCTGGTTGAGCTGAATCGAGCCGGTCGAACCCAAGAAGGGGGGTCCGCCCAGCGTTGGGAAGGTGAAGATGCCGCCATCCGAAGCGACCTCGTAGTAGCCGTCGCCGTTGGACGTCGCCCCGATGCCGACAATCGGTTTGTTGAGCGCCTGGCCACCCATGGACCCGAAGAACGGCGCGTCGCCGAAGGCGAAGATGCCCCCGTCGGCGGCCACGAGCCAATACCCGGCGCCGTCCGGGGTCACGGCCATGCCCACGATCGGCTTGTTCAGATGCATGCCACCCATGGACCCGAAGAACGGCGCGTTCCCGAAGTCGAATATCCCACCGTCGGACGCCACGAGGTAGTAGCCATCGCCCGCCGGCGTCGTGGCCATGCCGACGATCGGCGCATTGAGCACGGTCCCGCCGAGGGATCCGAAGAACGGCGCGCCGTAGCTGAACACCCCGCCATCGGCGGCCACGGTGCGGTAGCCCGGCCGGGCCATGGAAGCCGAGGCATTGAAAGGCAGAAGATCGCTGTTGCTGGTCTCGAACGTCCCCACCGCGACACAGGCCCAATTCGAGAGGCAAGCCACGTCGGTGAAGTAGGTCTGGGGCGAGCCCGCCGCGTTGGGGGTATCAGGTGGCTGATTCCAGGTCAGGCCGTTCCAGGTGAAGACCAGCGTCTGGGTGGCACTCCCACTCGGGACGAACTCGCCGACCGCGGTGCACGCTGAGGTGCTGATGCAGCTGATCCCGAAGAGCCTGCCCGTCGCCGGAAGGGTCGGGATCGTGTCTTGTGTCCAGCCCGCTCCGTTCCACGTGTCGATGACCGGATGGTTCCCGACCCCTCCGCCCGTGCCGACGGCCTTGCAGAGCGACACTCCCACGCAGGACACGGACTGCAGGATGACGTCTTTGAAACTGTTCGCCGAGGTGGACGGCGTCCAGGTCGTGCCGTCCCAGGAGGCTGCGTAGGCGCCTCCCGACAGTGTGGTCCCGGCAGCGCCGACGATCATGCAAAACGTGGGGGTGGTGCATGAGATTCCAAACCCGAACGCATCCGTCGTGTCGACAGGGTTCGGAAGCGTCGTCGGAACCCATGTGGTCCCGTTCCATTCCTCGACGAAGACCGAGTGGGTGGCGAAGCCGATTGCGCCCACCGCCATGCAGAAATTGACGGTGAGGCAGGAGACATCTTCGAGTGCCGTTGTGTCGGTCCCGCTGTCCTGAACCACCGTCCACGCTGAACCGTCCCACTGCACAATGAGCGGCGACTCAATCCCCGAGCTCACGACGTTGCCCACCGCGATGCAGAACTGCGTGGTGACGCACGAAACGCCGGCCAGCTGCACTTTGGGTCCCGTTTGACCGTTCACGGGAGGGAGGGGGAGCTCCGCCCAGGTGGCACCATTCCAGAATTCGACGAAGGGCGACAGGTCCAGGAGAGCAGGTGCCCCGACCGCCATGCAGAAGTCGGCGTTGACGCACGAGACGGCGTTGTCGACGGCATCGGAGCCGGGTGGCGCGCCCGTCGTCGTGAGGTTCGGCATCGTGGTCCAGTCGGCCGCCGCCACCTGCGCGCCGGGGGGGAAGGACTGGGTGTCCCGGACCACCGCGGTCGCTCCGCCGTCACCGGCAGGAAACGCCACGGCCAGGAGGACGAGTGCGGTCCCCAAGAGGAAGAGCCTGACCGGTCGAAACATGTCACCCGCCTTTTCGAAACGCACGATGTCGTTGCCGCCGCGTCACCCCTGCGACCTTATGCCGCTGGGATCGTCCTGGGGAACACCGGTGTGCGGAAGTTGTGATGCCACCCGAAGCCAACCCAGATTGCGCCGCGCCTGCGGGTCTCCGGGTCAGCGCGCCGGCACCATCGGGGACTCGCCCGGGGCGGCGGCTTCACCGGCGGCCAACATCCGCACCTGGGCATCGGCCCCTTCGTCAGAGATACGCAGGAGAAGGGCGATCAGGATGTAGTTGGCCAGAAGCGAGGAACCGCCGTACGCCACGAAGGGCAGGGTGACACCCGTGAAGGGCAGGAGCCGCACCACGCCCGCCATGATGAAGAAGGCCTGGAAGCCCAGAATGAGCGTGAACCCGGTCGCCATGAGCCGCGAGAAGTCCGTACGAGCCGTCTGGGCGATCCGGAAGCCCGAACCCACGAGCAGGATGAAGGCCATCACGACCGCGGCGCAGCCGACCAGGCCCATCTCGGTCCCGATGGCAGCGAAGATCATGTCGCTCGTCAGTTCGGGGATGTAGCGGGCATAGAAGTCGACGCCGAGTCCGGTACCCCCGACGCCCCCTGTACCCATGCTGAACCAGCCTTCGGCCAGTTGCGTGAGGCCCGGTTTCGTCGCCGTCGGCCACGGGTTCTGCCATTGCTCGACCCGGAGGTGCACCTGGCCGAAGTAGCGGGCCGCGATGTAGGCACCGACGCCGAAGAGGACCAGGCCGAGGACCAGGTAGCCCAGCCGTCCCGTGGCCACCCAGAGCAATCCGATGAAGAGCACGAAGAGCAGCGCGGCAAATCCGATGTCGTCCTCGAGGCCGATGATGGCCATGGCGGCGCCCCAGGCGACCAGGATCGGCAGCAGGGGCCGGGGATCGAGGTAGAGGCGGTTCCCGATCTGGGCCGTCGGGATGGTGAGGATCTCCTTGTTCTCCGCGAAGTAGGAGGCGAAGAAGATGCACAGGAGGATCTTGGAGAACTCGACCGGCTGGAAGGACAGGCTCCCGTAGTGCACCCAGAGGCGGGCGCCGCCGATGGGGGAGAAGAAGAGCGGGGCGACGAGGAGAATGCCGGCCAGGAGCAGGAGCAGGTAGCGGTAACGCTCCAGATCTCGCGAATAGCGCACGACCAACAGCGTGATCACGTAGAACATCACGCCCAGGGCGGCCCAGGCGGCTTGGCCCTGCGCCTGTCCGGGGGCCCAGCGGGCGATGATGACGTAGCCGATGCCGTTGAGCAGCGCAGCCAGCGGCAAGATGACCGCATTGGCGTTGGGCGCCAGCCACCGGTTCGCCATGTGGGCGATCAGAGCCAGGCCCAGGACGACCCCGAGGAAGGCACCGATGTTGTCGGGGATCTTCGACTTCTGACCGAGCGCGGCGATGACGTAGAGCGCGACGACCAGAAGCGAGCCGAAGAGGAGCAATCCCAGTTCTGTGCGCCGCTTCGGCTTCGGGCCGAATTGGTACCTCGGAAGAGGTGCACGACGGGTCCGTGGCGCCACGGGCGAATCGTAGTGGTGGGGGGTACGATCGATGGTGACACCCGGGGAGTCCGCGCCTCGTGCCCACCTCTTGACATGACCCAGACGCAGCCCCAACCACAGCCCTCGCCAGAAACTGCAACGGTGCTGGAGCCGAACATGGACGTGCAGGTCGCGGGCGGTGGCGGCCCAGAACCAGCACGCCCGGTGGCCCCGACCTACCGGCAGATCGAGGCCTTCGGGTACCAGCGCTTCACCAACCGGGAGCAGTCCCGGCTGGACTTCGGGGCCCGTCTGCTCGATCTGGCCGAGGACGACGGCCTGCCGCTGCTGGAGCGGGCCAAGTTCCTCGCCATCTTCTCCGAGCTGCTCGACGAGTTCTACCAAATCAGGGTGGCTGCACTCGAGGACCAGGTGGCCGCCGGCGTGCGCACCCGCTCGGTCGACGGCCTGCGCCCGGGCGAGCAGCTCTCGCTGATCCGCGGCTGGGTCGAAGAGCTCGTGCGGCGCCAGGACGCCATCTTCTTGGACAAGATTGTCCCGGCCCTCGCCGAGGCCGGCATTCGCCTCTCGGACTGGTCGTCGCTCGACGACGACGACCGAGAGCACCTCGTCGACGTCTACCAGCGTCAGATCTACCCGGTCCTGACCCCGCTCGCCGTCGACCCTGGCCACCCTTTTCCGTACATCTCCAACCTCTCACTCAACCTTCTGGTCGAGGTGCAGGACCCCACGTCGGGGGAGCGGCGCATCGCCCGGGTCAAGGTGCCGCCGGCGCTGCCCCGATTCATCGTGATGCCCGACGGCGAACGCTTCGTCCCGCTCGAGCAGGTCATCGCGGCCCACCTCGGGTCCCTCTTCCCGGGCATGACGATCGGTCATCACCACGTCTTCCGGGTTACCCGCAACGCCGACCTGGCCCTCGAGGAGGACGAGGCGGACGACCTGTTGGTGGCCATCGAGATGGAGCTACGCCGCCGGCGGTTCGGCAAGGCTCTCCGTCTCGAGGTCGAGGCGGACACGAGCCAGGAGATCGTCGACCTGCTGGCCACTGAGCTCGAGATCGGGCGCGACGGTGTCTTCCGGGTCGCGGCGCCGCTCGATCTCTCCGGCCTGTGGGGTGTCTACGCCCTCGACCGACCAGACCTGCACGCCGAGATGTGGACACCCATGACGCCGCCTCGGCTGGCCCAGGCAGCCCATGACCCCGGTGAATTCTTCGCCATGCTCCGCGAGCGTGACGTGCTGGTCCACCACCCGTATGACTCCTTCGCCACATCGGTGGAGGCATTCGTCGAGCAGGCGGCGAACGACCCCGCCGTGCTCGGGATCAAGCAGACGCTCTACCGCACCGGCTACGACAGCCCGATCGTGCAGGCCCTCATTCAAGCCGCCGAAAACGGCAAGCAGGTCGCCGCCATCGTCGAGCTCAAGGCGCGCTTCGACGAAGAGGCGAACATCAGCTGGGCCCGCGCGCTCGAAGAGGTGGGCGTCCATGTGGTCTACGGCATCGTCGGGCTGAAGACGCACTCGAAGACCGCGCTCGTGCTCCGGCGCGAGGAGGACGGCGTGCGCCACTACTGCCACGTCGGTACGGGCAACTACAACTCCAAGACGGCCCGCATCTACGAGGACCTCGGTCTGCTCACATCGGACCCCGAGATCGGCGCTGACGTCGGCGAGCTCTTCAACTACCTGACCGGCTTTTCGCGTCACGCCGACTACGGCCAGATCCTCGTGAGCCCGGTGACGGTGCGCAAGCGCATCATGGGCATGATCGAGGAACAGGCCGACGCCGGCCCATCGGGGCGCATCGTGCTCAAGGTCAACGGGCTCACCGATGCGGCCATGATCGATGCCCTCTATCGCGCCTCTGGTGCCGGGGTGCAGATCGACCTCGCCGTGCGCGGTCTGTGCCGGCTGCGTCCGGGCATACCCGAGCTCTCGGAGAACATCCGGGTCCGCTCCATCGTCGGCAGCTTCCTCGAGCACTCGCGGATCTACCGCTTCGGCGGCCCGCCAGCCGACCCGGCGGCCGGACCGGGTCTGCCGCTCAAGATCTACATCGGCTCGGCCGACCTCATGGGCCGCAACCTGGATCGTCGCATCGAGGTCGTCGTTCCGGTCCATGACATCGAGCTGCAGGCTCGACTCTTCGAGGTGCTCGATCTCGTGTTCGCCGACGAGACGAACGCGTGGGAGCTCGGGCCGGACCGCCGTTGGCGCCGGGTGCAGAACCGCCATGGTGTCAGCTCGCAGGAACGGCTCAAGGAGCTGGCGCGTGAGCGAGCCCGCCGGCGCATCGACCCGGATCTGCGCGTCGGCGAGGCGGACGAGGTCAAGACGGCGGGCTAGGAGAAACCCGTCGTTGCGGGCGGCGTACGAGCAGCAACGATGCGTGGCGATCGTGGGTCGCCGGTACGGTGCGCGGGCAGGGCGAGCGTTTCTCGGGGGCTGCGCACACGCGCCGTTTCAACGGTCGTGGCCGGGGTGTGGCCCGCCGTTTCAACGGTCGTGGCCGTGGCCGTGGCCGGGGGCGTGACCCTGACCGGGGTGCGGTTCGCCGGCCAGGGCGACCAAGGATGAACCTTGCCCCAGCCATCCCGGGGGCGACCACGAGGTGCGGATGACGCGCCAGCCGGTGACGACGAACAGCTTCTGCGGGTCACCGGGCAGGAACTCGTTGGGCCGCCCCTGACCGACCACACGGCGCAGCTGATCGAACGCCTCGCGCGCGGCGTGGCCGCGCCCTCCGTGCTCGGGCGACACCGAGAACGTGGCGGCCAGGACACTCCCGGGGGCGGCACGGGCACGCACGGCTTCGCAGAGCGCGGCCACGGACTCGAGGGTCAAGGTGGCGAAGAGGCTCTCGGCCACAAAGAGCGAGGGCTGGCCCGCGTCGTGGCCGGCCGAGGCCAAGGCCGTGCCCACGTCGTCAGTGCGCACGTCGAGGCCGAGAGAGCGCACGGTGCCGGTGGGCACGCCCAGGGAGTCGAGGCGCCGGCGCTTGTCGGCCAGGATCTCGGGGAGGTCGACCTCGAACCAGCGGGCCGGTCCGCCCCCGAAGCGCAGGGCGCGCCCGTCATAGCCCGCGCCCAGGAGCACCACCTGCTCCAGTCCTCGCCCGAGGGCGTCTGCCACTTCGTGATCGACGAAGCGGGTGCGTTCTGCCAGCGCCGCCGTGCGGCCCGCGGGCCAGGCGACGGGTCCGCGCACGCTCTGCTCGAGGGCGCGCTCGGCGGCGACGTCGCCCGCCGGCGTCGAGGGGCGGGTCCGCTCCAGCCGGGCCCGGTTGGCCGCGGCCCAGCGCGCGGAGAGTGATGGTCTGCCACGCATCGGTGTGCTGCCTCAGGACGCGGCGGCGTTCGCCCTCGTGGTGGCGCGTGGGCGCCTGAGCCGGAGCGACAGGTAGGAGACGCCGCCGAAGGGGATGGGCAACCAGAAGTTGACCAGGCGCCAGCTGAGAACGCCGGCCGCGGCCACGCCACCGGGGACGTGGAAGCGGGTGAGCACGGCGACGATGGTCAGTTCGACCACGCCCAGGCCGCTGGGGGTCACCGGGATGACCGCGAGGATATTGGCCAGCCCATAGGCCACCAGGACGTCGATCGGGTCGATGTGGGCGCCGAAGGCGAGCAGGAACACCCAGAGCGAGAAGGCGTCGAGGAGCCAGTTGGCCGCAGCCCAGATGCCCGCTCGCCAGAGCAGATCCGGGCTGGAGAAGAGGATCTTCATGCGGTCGGCGACTTTCTGCACGAGCGAGGTCACCGTCTCGGCCCGCACGAAGGGCAGGCGGTCGGCGACTCGCTTGACGAAGGCCTGGGCGCGCTTCTCCCCGCGGGTCAACATGTAGACGACCCCGGCGAAAATGGCGATCAGCAGCACGCCGAGGATGGCGGCGAAGCCATAGAGGGGGTTGTAGCCCTGAAGCGGGATGGAGATCAGGAGCGCCAGCCAGAAGATGACGTTCAGCACGACGGCCGATCCGATGCCCTGCGTGGCCAGCCCGAAGGCCGCCGTGCTGCCGGACACCGTGCCCCCGGCCGCGCCCGGTTCGGTGAGCAACCGGTAGCTGGCAGCCGAGCCCGGGACCGTCCCGCCGGGCAGCGTGTGGCTGATGGTCAACGCCCACATGTTGATGCGGAAGATGCGGAAGCGGGACGGCGCGCCCGGCGAGAGCACGGTGCGCGTCAGTTCGGCATAGGCCACGAGCGCGCCGATCTCGAACAGGACGCCCAGGACGAGCCAGAAGAAATTGACATGGCTCAGCTGGTGGAACTCTTTGCGGGCACTGGCCAGCTCGGGCAGGAGGACGTACTCGCCAACGAAGAAGAGGAAGAGGATCATCAAGGTGATCTTCACGTTGCGCGGGAGAAGCTTCCGTTTCACCCGCGGCGGGGGCGCCGCCTCTGGTTCCCCTTGCGCCTGCTCCATTGGGCTCCCATGCTTGCACGTCGGCCGTCCGATAAGCGCCTTTCGCGGGGTCAAAGCTGCCAAGCTGTGACGCAATGGCCGACCGCTCCAGCCACACGTGGCGGTCCCGGCTCACGGGAACTGCCGAGAGTCGGGGCGTGCCGCTGGCCACGATCGTCACCGCGGTTGTCGTGGTCATCCTGCTGCTCGACCTCAATGCGGCCCTGATCCTCGGCCTGTGGGTCCTTCGCACGATCGTCCTCTACGTCGTGATCGCCTTTTTCATCACACTGCTGTTCACGCCCGCCACCCGCTTCATGAAGCGACGCTTGCACTTGAGCCACGGTGGGGCCGTGTTGCTGGTTTTCTTCCTCGGGCTGATCGCATTCGTCGGCCTGGTCTACCTGTTCGCCGAGCCGCTGGTCACGAGCGCCACCCACTTCGGGCGGCAGCTCCCGAGCCTGATCGACGAGGCCAAGAGGGGCAAAGGCCCGATCGGCAAGCTCGTGTTCCGACTGCACCTGCAGAAGTACCTCTCGGAGAACTCCTCGAAGTTCGCCTCGCAGATCTCCAAGGTGCTCAAGCCGGCCACCGCGCTCTCGGTGGGCGCGGCCGCCGCGTCGACCATCGTCGCCCTGGCCACCATCGCCGTGCTGACCTTCTTCACCATGCTCGAGGCACCGCGTATGTGGCGGGGTTTCCTGGGCCTGTTCCAGCAGTCGACGGCCGACCGGCTCGGGCGGGTGGTCGACGAGACGATCAGCTCGGTCACCGGCTACATGCTGGGGAACTTCCTGACGTCGGTGATCGCCGGGGTCGTGGTCTTCGTGTCTCTGACCATCCTCGGCGTCCCGTTCGCGGGGCTCCTGGGCATCTTCGTGGCCCTGGTCGACTTGCTGCCCCTGGTCGGAGGGCTGCTGGCCGGCGTGCCCACGGTCATCATCGCCGCCATTCACTCGGTGCCGGCGGGGATCATCATGCTGGTGATCTTCCTGGCCTACCAGCAGGTGGAGAACCACATCCTCAATCCGGTGATCATGAGCAAGACCGTGAAGCTCAACCCCTTCTGGGTGCTCATCGCCGTCCTGGTCGGCGCCACGCTCGGCGGCAAGGTGGGGGGCGGGCTGGGGTCCTTCGTCGGCGCGCTGATCGGCATTCCGGTCGGCGGGGCGCTCCAGGTGATCGTGCGCGAGCTCCGGCGCGGACCCGACGACATCGACCCGCTCGAGCGTGTCGGGGAGGAGGAGCCGGCTGAGATCTGAGCCGCCTCGGCCCGGCCCTGGTCGTGCGGGTCGGGCCATGCCGGGTTCTCCCCGCCCGTGGCCGAGCCCACGTCGGCCCGGCGCGGCGCGGGAGCAGGGCGAAGTCCCAGGCCGGAGGCGGAAGGCGGTCCGGCCGCCGGGACGGCTGGCGCCCAGGTCAGGGCGGCGTCACCCCCTAGACTGCAGCCCCATGCGGCCGTTGGTTGTCATTCCGACCTACAACGAGTCGGAGAACATCGAGCGCATGCTGCACCGGATCACCGAGTGCCTGCCCGGGGCCGGCGTGCTCGTCGTGGACGACGGCAGTCCCGACGGCACCGCGGACATCGTCAAGGCCGTGGCGGCCGAACTGCCCGACGCCCACCTTCTGGCGCGCACCGAGAAGTCGGGGTTGGGCAGCGCGTACCGGGCCGGCTTCGCCTGGGGACTCGAACGGGGCTACGACGCCTTCGTCGAGATCGACGCAGACTTCTCGCACGACCCCGAGGCGTTGCCGAGCGTGGTGGCGCCGATCGAGGAGGGCTTCGACGTGGCCATCGGGTCGCGCTACGTGGAAGGCGGATCGATCCCGAAGTGGGCGTGGCACCGCGAGCTTCTCTCGCGCGGCGGCAACGTCTACGCGTCAGCTGTGTTGGGGCTGGGAGTACGCGACTGCACCGCCGGCTACCGCTGTTACTCGGCCCGCATTCTGCGCCAGCTCGACCTTCACCGGATCCGGGCCGAGGGCTACGGCTTCCAGATCGAGATGACCTACCGGGCCAAGCAACATGGTGCGGGCATCATCGAGGTGCCGATCAGTTTCGTGGACCGCACCGCGGGCGAGTCCAAGATGTCGTCGTTCATCGTCGTCGAGGCGTTGCTGCTGGTCTCGTGGTGGGGCCTGGGCCGGTTCGCGCGTGGCGCGACCGGACTGGTGATGGGCCGGAGCCGGGGCCGGAGCCGCAAGCCGGGACGGGGGAGCGGCGGATTGGTTTCGGGGCCGGTGTCGGCCAACGGGGCCCAACCCGACCACACCGGTTCGGGAGCCGAAGATGCCGTGCACTGCGCATGAACGAGGAACGGAGAGTCCGAACATGACGGTCGACAGCCCACAGACGCGCATCCTGGTCGTCGACGACGAACCGAACATCGCCGACCTGCTGTCGGCCGCGCTCACCTTCGAGGGCTACCAGGTCGGTATCGCAGCCACCGGTGCTGAAGCGCTCGAACAGGTGCGGACCTTCCGACCCAACCTGGTGATGCTCGACGTGATGCTGCCCGATTTCGACGGCAACGAGGTGTGCCGGCGGATGCGCAACCAGGGCGAGCAGATGCCGATCGTCTTCCTGACGGCGCGCGACACGACCCAGGACAAGGTCGAGGGCCTCAGCATGGGCGACGACTACGTGACCAAGCCCTTCAGCATCGAGGAGCTGATGGCCCGCGTCGGCGCCATCCTGCGCCGCGCCGGCGAAGTGGCAGCGGCCGACACCTCGACGCTGCAGTTCGCCAACCTGACGATGAACATCGACACGCACGAGGTCTGGCGGGACGAGCAACCGGTCGATCTCACGGCAACCGAGTTCAACCTGTTGCGCTATTTGCTCGAGAACGCCCGTCGGGTGATCTCGAAGTCGGAGCTGCTCGACAACGTATGGGGCTTCGACTTCCACGGCGACCCCAACATCGTCGAGACCTACATCAGCTACCTGCGCAAGAAGATCGATGTGACCGACCCTGCTCTCATCCACACCATCCGCCGGGTCGGTTACACCCTGCGACTTCCCCGGGACGGATGACCCTCCAGCGGCGCCTGGTGGCCGTCCTGGCATTGATGCTGGTGATCGGCCTGATCGTCGCCGACTTCGTCACGTATGTCTCGGTGCGCTCGTTCCTCTACGGACGGGCCGACGCCACGCTGGCCCAGGACGAGGCATTGGCATTCAACTACCTGGACTTCTCGGCCACGCACGGCCTGCCCGTGGAAAAGTCCAACCTGTCGCGCCGGGTCTCGACGGACGTCTACGTGATCCTGCGCAACAGCCAGGGCCAGGTCGTCATGCGCCGCCCGTCGGGCCCGGCCACCAATCCCGACCCATCACCCATCCTGACCAAGGACATCCCGGTCCAGCACGTTCCCCTCGTCGGGAACGCAGGCCAGGGGTCTGGGCGCTACGCCGGGACCTTCCGTCCTGACCCCGACGCTGTCATCTTGGGCAGCACCGACGACCCCGACGGGAAGTACCGGGCGATTGCGGTCAACGTGCCCCAGGGCACCCTCGTCACCTCGCTGTCGCTCAACCCGACCAACGACACGTTGGGCTCGCTGCGCAAGATCGAGATTCTGGCGAGCCTGGCCGTCCTGCTGACCCTGTGCGTGCTCACCACCGTGTTCGTCCGGCGCGGCCTGCGGCCCCTGCGCGAGATGGCGGGGACGGCCGACACCATCGCCTCGGGTGACCTGAGCCGACGCGTGCCCCAGGCCCAGACGGAGAGCAAGGACGAGGTCGGCCGGCTCGGGGTGGCCCTGAACAAGATGCTGACCCAGATCGAGTCGGCTTTCGCCGAGAAGTCGGCTTCAGAGGAACGGCTGCGCCAGTTCGTGGCCGACGCCTCGCACGAGTTGCGGACGCCGTTGACCTCGATCCGGGGCTACGCCGAGCTGATGGGTCGGGGCGGCTTCGCCGACGAGCAGGGGCGGAGCAAGGCGCTCAAGCGCATCGAAGAGGAGGCGGCCCGCATGGGCGGCCTCGTCGAGGACCTGCTCCTCCTGGCCGAGCTGGACCGGGGCCGGCCGCTGCGCCTGGAGCCGGTGGACCTGCACCGCATCTGCGCCGACGCGGTGGACGACTCGGTCGCCGTGGCCCAGAGCCACCAGCTCCTCCTGATGCCCGGGCGGTCGGTCGTCGTGACCGGCGACGCCGAGCGCCTGGCCCAGGTGGCCCACAACCTCGTACGCAACGCGCTGGCCCACACGCCCGCCGGTACCAGGGTCGAGGTGTCCACCAGGGTCCAGTCCGGCATGGGGGTGATCGAGGTCTCGGACAACGGCCCGGGCCTCCCGCCCGAAGAGGCGGCCCGGGTCTTCGACCGGTTCTACCAGGGCGACAAGTCTCGCTCGGGCAGCGGCACCGGTCTGGGTCTGGCCATCGTGCACGCCATCGCCGAGGCACTCGGGGGAACGGCCGAGTTCCGAGCCGCCCCCGGGGGCGGGGTCTCGGTCGTCGTGTGCATTCCGTTGGCGGCCTCCCACGTGGCCGCCCGCACGCCGGCGTCGCCGCCCGCCCGGTCAGCTCAGCTGCACTGAGGATCCGGGCACGACGGTCTCGAGCACCGTCTCGAGCTTCACGTTGGTCTCGGCCGCCTCGGCTTCGGGATCCGAACCGGCCACGATTCCCGCCCCGGCTCGGAGCGAGAGGCGGTCGGTCGTCGCATTGAGCTGGGCGCTGCGCAACCCGATCATCCACTCCCCCTCACCGTTCGCGTCGACCCAACCCACCGGTCCGGCCCAGTAGCCGCGGTCGCCTGCCTCGTCGGCCGCAATGCGGGCCAACGCCTCGTCGCGCGGGGTGCCGCCCACCGCCGGGGTGGGGTGGAGCTCGGCCAGCAGGGTCATGACGGAGTCCTCGCCGGCCAGGGTTCCCTCGAGCCGGGTGCCCAGGTGGGCCACGGAACGGAAGGCCACCAGCGACGGGGCTTCGGGCACGGCCAGACTGGAACAAAAGGGGCCGAGTTGGGCCGCGACGGCGTCGACGACGAGGCGGTGTTCCTCCCGGCTCTTGGCCGAGCGGGCCAGGTCGCGCTGGGCGTCGGCGTCGCTGCGGGCGGTGTCGCCGCGGGTCACCGTGCCGGCCAGCGGATAACAGGTGACACGCCGACCGTGCCGGGCCACGAGCAGCTCGGGGCTGGCCCCGAAGAACACACCGTCGGGGACGGGCATCGAGAAAACGGTGCAGTTGGGCTCGGCGGCGCGCAGGCGGCGCAGCACGGACGCCAGATGCAGCGGGCCGGTGAGGTCGACCGTGAGGGGCCGGCTCAGCACGACCTTGCGCAGCGTGGCCCCAGGGGCGCGCAGGGCCGCGACGGCCTCGGCCACCATCGCGGCGTAGCCGGTCGAGTCCATGGCGGAGGAGACGCCGGCGACGCCGGGGTCATCCGGCGCGTCGACTCCGGTGTCGTACTGCCAGAGCACAGCCTCGAGCAGCTCGTCGGTGCCGGGCAGCGGGGCTCCGGCCGGCCCGACCGCGGTGACCCAGCGGCGCGGCACGCCGTCCTCGTCGCGTGTGATGCCCATGGTGAAGCGGGGAATGACGAGCTGCCCCCGCCCGGCGCCGGTGAAAGGCAATGCCCCGAGGGCGACCGGTCCGGACCCCACACGGCGTACAGGATCCTCGGACGGGATGGCGGCCAGGGCAGCGGCGGCCTGGTCGGCCCGCACCAGGGTGGCTGTGCCCCAGCCGACCAGGGTGAGGCCCGGGCGGTCGAAGAGCACGGTGGGGCTGCCGTCGAACTGCAGCGGGTCGGGTCCGTACTCGAGCGGGACCGTCCGGGCGTGCAGCTCCTGGGTCACGGCGCGCCGGTGCGGGTGGCCAACACGAGCTGGCTCAGGCCGCCGGCCAAGGGTCGGATGCCCACGGCGGAGTACCCCGAACCAAGCAGGAGCCGGCGCAGGGCCGGGGCGGCCGGCAGGTAGGCCACGGAGCGAGGCAGGTAGCGGTACGCCTCGCGATCGGAGAGGGCGCCGCCGAGCACGGGCACCGCCTTGGTGAACCACAGGTCATACCCGGCGCGCAGCAGGCGCGAGCGCGGGGCGTCCACCTCGAGGACGGCCAGGCGCCCGCCGGGGCGCAGGACGCGGGCGGCCTCGGTCAGGGTGGCGCCCAGGTCGGTGAAGTTGCGCAGTGCATACCCACAGACCATGCCGTCGAAGGTGCCGTCGGGGAAGGGCAGGCAGGCGCCGTCGGACTCGATGAGCGGCGCCGGCTGACCGTTGGCGGCCAGCATGCCGGCGCTCAGATCGGCCCCGATCATCCGGTAGCCCCGGCGGTGTCCGAGGCGGGACAGATCGCCGGTCCCGCAGGCGAGATCGAGCACCAGCGCCCCGGCGGGCAGCCCCAGGGCGGCCACCGTGGTGCGCCGCCAGCGCTGGTCCAGCCCGAACGTCATGAGACGGTTCACCAGGTCGTAGCGGGGCGCGATGGTGTCGAACATGGCGCGCACGCGCGCCGTCTTCTCGGCGCCGGTCGGCAGGGCCGGGTCGGCCCGGTGCGAGTCGGGAGCCGGCCGGCGGGCCATGGCCGGTGCCGCGGTCAGCGGTAGTACCGGTAGATCACCTGGGCCACGCAGGCGGGCTTGGGTGTGTCCTTGACCTCGAAGACGAGCTCGTAGGTGACCTGGACGCCGCCCTCGACCTCCTCGACGCCAGACACCGAGGCACCCATGCGCAGCTCCGCTCCCACGGGCACCGGAGTGGGGAAGCGCACCTTGCCGCAGCCGTAGTTGACCCCGAATTTCATGTTGTCGACCCGGATGATCTTGTTGAGGAGCACCGGGGCCAGCGACAGCGTGAGGTAGCCGTGGGCGATGGCGACACCGAACGGCCCGGACTTGGCCCGCTCGGGGTCGACGTGGATCCACTGGTGGTCGTCGGTGGCGTCGGCGAAGAGGTTGACCCGCTCCTGGGTGATGGTCTGCCACTCGGAGTGGCCGAGCTCTTTTCCGGCCCACTCGTGGAAGGCGTCGACGCCATCGATGACCGTGATCATTGGTGTGCTCCTCGCTGGTCAGGATCAGTTCCGACCCGGGACGCTACTTGCCCAGAGGACCTCACTACGCTGAGCACCAGTGTCCCTGGCGCATGAACACGACCACATCGCACCCCACCATCACCGGGACATCGGCGGTGGTGGTGCCCGGGCGGCGGTGTTCGGCATCAGCGACGGTCTCGTCACCAACGTCTCCCTCGTCCTCGGGATGGCCGGCGCCAACCCGGGCGGCTCGATCGTGCGCCTGGCCGGGGTGGCCGGGCTCGTCGCCGGGTCCTTCTCCATGGCGGCCGGGGAGTACCTGTCCATGACGGCCCAACGCGAGCTGCAAGAGCGCGAGCTCGAGGTGGAGCGTCGGGCCTTGACCGACAACCCGCGGGGCGAGGCGGCGGAGTTGCGGGGCATGTACGTGCGGCGGGGGATCGAGCCGGGTGTGGCCCACGAAATGGTGAACGAGGTCATGCAGGATCCCGACCTCGCCCTCGAGACGCACGCGCGTGAGGAGCTCGGCATCTCGCCGCAGAGCCTGGGGTCGCCCTGGCAGGCGGCTGCCGCCTCCTTCGTGACCTTCGCCCTTGGTGCCTTCGTTCCGCTCGCTCCCTGGCTCTTCACCTCGGGCACGCTGGCGATTGTGCTTTCGGTCGTGCTCGGCGGCCTGGCCGCCCTGGCCGTGGGCGTGGTCTTGGCCCGCTTCACCGAGCGCTCGCCCGTCGTCTCCGCGCTGCGCCAGCTGGCCGTGACAGCCGTGGCGGCGGCGGTGACCTACGGGGTGGGCCGGGCCATCGGCACGGGCGTCAGCTGATCCTCGCCGTTCGGGCGGGGTCCCGCCTGTAGGAGCGATCGACGTGGTCGACCTCGAACCCGAGGACGCGGTACAGCCCGACTGCGGACTGGTTGGTGGCATCCACGTAGAGCATGCCGACGGGCGCACCGCGCTGGGCGACGGACGCCAGCCCGGCCACGGTGAGCGAGCGACCCCAGCCCTGACCGTGGTGGCGTGGGTCGACGGAGATCACGTAGATCTCGCCCAGCACCGGCACGTGGTCCCGGTGCACCTTGGTCCAGCAGGAGCCGATGAAGCCTTCGCCGGAGGGATCGTCGGCCACCAAGAAGCCCTCGAGGTCGACCCAGTCGGCGGCCATGCGCTCGCGCAGCATGGCGACCGTCCAGCCGCTCTGTTCGGGGTGGCCCGCGAAGGCCCGGTTGTTGGTGTCGACCCAGACCTCCTCGTCGCGCCCGGGCTCGAAGGGGCGGGTGGCCAGGGGACGGGTGGCGGCGACGACGGCGGGATCGAGAGGGAGGGGCAGTCGCATCTGGAGCAGGTCTCGTTCGGGGCTGAAGCCGTGTCTGGCCGCCAGCGCGTCGTCCTCGGGGCCGGCCGCCATGGCCCACAGGTGCACGGGAACGCCCGAGGGCACCAGGCCGACGGCCTTCTCGATCAGAGCGCCCGCGTGCTCGGCCCGACCGGCGCGATCGACCACCAGGTGAAGGGAGACGGACCCGTCGCGCTCGGGGAACACGATGACGGCGCCGGTCAGGCCGCCGTCGTGTCCGGCCAGGACGACGCGGCCCCCCGACGGGGTGCCCTGGGTCACGGCGAGCAGCTCCGGATCGGGCAGGGGCGGATGGTCCGCCGCCGCGGTCACCCGAGCCACGAGCGTCGCCAGCGCGGCGCGCTCGGATTCACCCAATCGGTCCAGCTCGACCACGTCCACGCCGGAGAAGGTAACCCGGTACGTTGACCCGGTGGCGAAACCGAGGACACCGAAGGGTCGGGCCCGCCTCACCGTCGAACGCCTGGCGGCGCGCTATCCGGGTACGGCGAAGGAGCTCTGTGCCCTCGAGCACGACGGGCCGTTCCAACTCCTGGCGGCCACCATCCTGTCGGCCCAGAGCACCGATGCCCGGGTGAACATGGTGACCCCGCTGCTCTTCGCCACCTACCCGGACCCCCGGTCGCTGGCCGCGGCCAACCCCGAGAAGGTGGAGGAGATCATCCACTCGACCGGGTTCTTCCGCTCCAAGACCAAGAGCCTGATCGGCATGGCCGCCGCGGTGGTCGAGCGGTTCGACGGGGAGGTGCCCTCGAGGTTGGAGGACCTGGTGACCATCCCCGGGGTGGGGCGCAAGACGGGCAACGTGGTTCGCAGCGTCGACTTCGACCTGCCCGGCCTCCCCGTGGACACCCACGTCCTGCGAGTGAGCAAGCGACTCGGCCTGACCGACACCTTGCCGCCGGCCCAGCAGGCGGAGGCGGTCAAGGTGGAACTGGTGCTCAATTCGATGATCCCGCCGGCCGAGCGGGGGACGTTCAGCCTGCGGACGATCCTGCACGGGCGGGAGACCTGCGTGGCCCGGCAACCCCGGTGTCATGACTGCCCGTTGAACGACTTCTGCCCCTCCGCCCAGTAACCCGCGCCAACTCGGACTTTTTCCCCTATTTCGGGCCTTTCGCGTTCCACGTGCTGAAATTCACAAGCCCAGAGGGTACGATTCTGAACTGGAACCGGTTCCCGCCACCTGGTTCCAAAAGAGTCGTTGCTGGGATCCGCCTCCCGGCCGACTCGCCCAATGCCGGCCTTCGGGCCGGCATTGGTGTTTGAATCCCTGGTCACACCGTTGCGGCGCCAGTGGTATTACTCAGGGTGTTACCCTTGGTCCATGGTGAGCAAGCGGTCCGTCTCCCTCGATGACGAGGTTGCGGCGGCCGTCGAGGAAGCGGCAAAGCAGGATGGCGTCTCCTTCAGCGCCTGGTTGTCGAGCGCAGCCGAGATGCAGCTCAGAGTGCGCCAGGGCCTGCGTGGCGTCGCCGCCTGGGAGGGCGAGACCGGCTCGCTCAGTGCGGAGGAGGTGGCCGCCGGCGAGGCGCTGCTGGCCCGGCTGCGCTCCGGGGTCTCGGGCGTCGCGTCGCGGGTCCGCCGGCGATGAGCGCCACCCGGCGCGAGGGCCTGGTCTACGGGCTCGGTGCCCTGCACGCGGCGGCACGGGGCGACCGGATGTTGTGGTCGCTGCACCGGGCCGCCCTCTCCAACGGGATCGTGCCGGTCGTCCCCGCGGTGACGGTGGCCGAGGGCTACCGCACCGAAGCGCGCAGCGACCGCATCGCCGAGTTGCTGGCCGGGACCGAGGTCGAGCCTTTCGACGGTGAGGCGGCCCGCCGTTCCGGGGAGATCGCCGCCCGCTGTGACACCTCGGACCTGAGCGTCGTCGCGGTGGTGGAGGTGGCCGAGCGCCGCAACTGTGCGGTCGTGGCCCAGCGCCAGACCGTGCTGCGGACGGCTGCCGCGCTGGTGGGCCACGAGCTCGTGCTCTACGCCGTCTAACGCGGTGCTGGCCATATCCGCCTGAGCGGCAGTGGGTCGTTGCTCAGCGCGAGGCGTAGCGCTGCAGGCGACGGAGAGCCCCGCCCAGCGCCCGCTCCACCGCGATCAACTCGTGCGCCATGTCTTCGTCCCCCTGGTTCAGCGCACCCTCGGCCAGGGCAGTGACCCGGCGGTGCAGCTCCTCCATGCTCGAGGAGAGGGACGAGAGCTCGGCGGCCGACGACATGCCCTGATCATGACCGATACGGCCGAACCCGTCCGCGTCGGAGGCTCCGGGACGTCCGTGGCGCCCCATTAGCCTTGTGTCCTCATGCCCCTGCGCGTCCTGGACCTCCGCGGCACCCCGCCGCCCTACGAGGACGTGCTGCCGCGCCCGAACGCGCCGGGCGCCGACGTCCACGTCGCCGTGGCCGGGATTTTGGCCCAGGTCCGGGACGAGGGGGATGCCGCCGTCATCAGGCATACGGCCGCGTTCGACGGGGTCGACGTGGCCGCCGGCCTGCGGGTCGGACCGGAGGAGATCAAGGAAGGGGCGGAACGGGTGCCCCCGGCCCTGCGCGGCGCGCTGGAGACGGCCTACGCGCGCATCGTCGCCTACCACGGTCACGAGGGCACACCTCCGGGGGATCACGTCGATGGTGGGGTCCGCGTGCGCCACCTCATCCGGCCGGTGATCCGGGCCGGGATCTACGCGCCGGGCGGTCGGGCTCGCTACCCCTCCACGGTGCTCATGTGCGCGGCCCCGGCTCGGGTGGCGGGGGTCGGTGCCCTGGCCCTGTGCGTCCCACCGGCTTCTGACGGCCGGGTGGACGACGCCACGCTGTGCGCGGCACACGTCGCCGGGATCGACGAGGTGTACCGCATCGGCGGGGCCCAGGCCATCGGCGCCCTGGCCTACGGCACGGCGTCGGTCCCCGCGGTCGACGTCATCGCGGGGCCCGGCAACGCGTACGTGGCGGAGGCCAAGCGGCAGGTCTCGGGTGTCGTCGGCGTGGCCTCGGCCTTCGCCGGTCCTTCGGAGATCGTGGTGGTCGCCGGACCGTCGGCCTCCCCCGCCTTCGCCGCCATCGACGTCGTGGTCCAGGCCGAGCACGGTCCCGACGGGCTGGCCTGGCTCGTCACCTGGAACGCCGACCTCCTCGAGGCCGTGGTGACCGAGATCGGCCGCATCGTCGACGCCTCCGCCCGCAAGGCCGACCTGGAGTCCACACTGGCCACCTCGGGCATTGCCTGCCTGGTCGACGGACCGGACGAGGCCCTGGTCGTGGCCAACACCATCGCGCCGGAGCACCTGCAGTTGATGGTGCCCGAGGAGACAGGCCTCGACATGCTCGACGGGGTGCAGAACGCCGGGGCGGTCTTCATCGGCGACTGGGCGCCGGCCAGCCTGGGCGACTACATCGCGGGTCCGAACCACGTGCTGCCCACCAATCGCACGGCGCGCTTCTCATCGGCGCTGCGCGCGGACGACTTCCGCAAGCATGTGCACGCCGTGACGGCGACGCCCGAAGCGATGCGGGCGCTCGGCCCGCTGGTGCGTGTGCTGGCCGAGACCGAGGGGCTCCCGGCCCACGCCGACTCGGTCCAGCGGCGCTTGGATGCCCTCGATCCGGAGGACCTGACGTGAGCGCGGTGCCGCCGGTCCGGCCCGATCTCGACCTGGGGGAGGGCTACCACTCGCCCCAGGTGGAGGCCGAGGTGCGCCTCAACACGAACGAGTCCCCCTTCGCCCCTCCCGACGAGTGGCGCCAAGAACTGCTTGACGCGCTGGCCGACATCTCCTTCCACCGGTACCCGGACCGACCCGCCACCGAACTGCGCCGGGCCTTGGCCGACCTGCACGGGGTGACCCCAGAGGAGATCTTCTGCGCCAACGGCTCGAACGAGGTGCTCCAGAGCCTGCTGCTCGCCTTTGGTGGGCCGGGTCGGCGCGCTCTCGTCTTCGAGCCCACCTACGCGCTGCATTCGCACATCTCGCGCGTCACCGGCACCGCCGTGGTCGAGGGCGGGCGCGACGACGACTTCGAGATCGATCCGAGCGATGCGCTGGCGCTGATCGGGTCGAGCGCACCCGACGTGACCTTCCTCTGCTCGCCGAACAACCCCACCGGGCGGGCAGAGCCCCCGGCGACGGTGGAGGCGGTGGTGGCGGCGGCGCCCGGTCTGGTGGTCGTGGACGAGGCCTACGGGCAGTTCTCTCCTTGGAGCGCGCTGGCCCTGCGCGGTCCCGGCCAGCCCGGGCTCTCGGTGACGCGCACCTTCTCGAAGACGTGGGCCTTGGCGGGCGCCCGCCTGGGTTACCTGGTGGCCGACCCGGCCGTCGTCGTCGCCTGCGAGGCCGTGGTCCTGCCTTACCACCTGTCCGTGCAGACCCAACTGGCCGGACTGTTGGCGCTGCGCCACGGGCCCGAGATGGAGGCGCGGGTGGCCGGCATCTCCGAGGAGCGGGGACGGGTGGCCGCGGCCTTGGCCGACCTCCCCGTGGACAGTTGGCCCTCGGACGCGAACTTCATCCTGTTCCGGCCGCGCCAGCGCGACGCGGACGACGTCTGGCGCGCCCTGCTCGATCGTTCGGTCCTCATCCGCAACTGTGCGAGCTGGGACGGGCTCAAGGGTTGCCTGCGCGTCACCATCGGCACGCCGGAGGAGAATGAGCGCTTCCTGCACGCGTTGAAGGAGAGCCTGTGACCAGTCGCCGTGCCAGCAAGGACCGCGCCACCAAGGAGACGACGATCGCCATCGCGCTCGATCTCGACGGGTCGGGCCAGACCGAGGTCTCGACGGGGCTGCCGTTCTTCGACCACATGCTCGAGCAACTGGGCAAGCACGGCTCCTTCGACCTCGCGGTCAAGGCCGACGGCGACCTGCACATCGACGCCCACCACACGGTGGAGGACGTCGGCATCGTGCTCGGCGGTTGCCTGGCCGAGGCACTCGGCGACAAGGCGGGGATCCGTCGCTTCGCCTCCATGCTCCTGCCGCTCGACGAGGCGCTCGTGGCCGTGGCGCTGGACATCTCGGGCCGGCCCTACCTGGCCTACGGCCTCGACTTCGCTCCGGATACCCCGGGCCTGGGCGCGCCACCGTTCGACCCCCAGCTGGCCGAGGAGTTCTGGCGAGCCTTCGTGACGGCGGCCAACATCACGCTGCACGTACGGCGGGTCGAGGGGAAGAACACCCACCACACGCTCGAGGCCAGCTTCAAAGGAGTCGCCCGCTGCCTGCGCGACGCGGTGCGTGTCGAGGGGGGTGGCATTCCCTCGACCAAGGGGAGCCTGTGAGCGGACCGCGCGTGGCAGTCCTCGACTACGGCATCGGCAACCTGCGCTCGGCTGAGAAGGCGCTCCAGCACGTGGGCGCGGCGGCCCGGCTCGTCACCGAGGTCGGCGACGTCGAGGCGGCCGACGCCGTGGTGCTGCCGGGAGTGGGTGCCTTCGGTGCCTGCGCCCAGGCGCTGCGCGACAGCGGGCTCGAGGCACCGGCCCGCGACGCCATCGCGGCCGGCGTTCCGTTCTTCGGTGTGTGCGTCGGTTTTCAGCTGCTCTACGAGTCCTCGGTGGAGAGTCCGGGCGCCACGGGCCTCGGAGTGTTCTCCGGCGCGGTCACGTCGTTGCCGGCAGGAGTGAAGCATCCGCAGATGCAGTGGAACGTGCTGGAGCGCGCCGGGACCGTCGTGCCCGCCCTGCTCGAAGGACTGGGCCCACGGCCCTGGGTCTACTTCGTCCACTCGTTCGCGCCGCCGGTCGGTGCGGAGACCGTCGCCGTGTGCGACTACGGCGGACGGGTGGCGGCCATGGCGAACCGCGGCGCGCTCTGGGGTGCCCAGTTCCACCCCGAGAAGTCGGGCACGGCGGGCCTGGCCTTGTTGGCGAACTTCGTGGCCCAGGCGGCGTGATGGAACTCATGCCGGCGATCGACCTCCGCGGGGGCGAGGCCGTGCGACTGACCCAGGGCGACTTCGACCGGGAGGCGCGCTACGGCGACCCGTTGGCGCTGGCCGCCCGCTACGTCGGCGCCGGCGCGACCTGGATTCACGTGGTCGACCTCGACGCGGCGCGCACCGGTGTGTCCCATGAGCGCGGCACGCTGAGCCGGATCGTGGAGCTGGCCTCTGCGGCCGGCGTGCGGGTGCAGACGGGCGGCGGCATCCGTTCCGAGGAGACCGCAGCCGACCTCCTCGCATCGGGAGTGACCAGGGTCGTGCTGGGCACGGCCGCACTCGAGGAGCCCGACCTGGCCGCGCGCTGCGCAAGGCGCTGGCCCGGGCGGGTGGCCGTTGGCCTGGACTACCGGACAGGCGACGACGGGGTGGCCGAGGCGCTGGGCCACGGTTGGAGGCAGGGTTCGGGCCAGGCGGTGACCGAGCTGCTCAAGCTGTGGGGCGACGAACCCATCGGGGCCGTCGTGGCCACGGCGGTGGCCCGCGACGGGATGCTCGAGGGGCCCGACCTGCCCGGGCTGGCCGCGCTCCTGGCCGAGACGGCGCTGCCCCTCGTGGCTTCCGGTGGCGTGGCCGCATTGGCGGACTTGGGCGCATTGGCGGATCTGGTGGCGCACGGGCGCCGGGTGGCCGGGGCCATCGTCGGCAAGGCCATCGTCGACGGCCGCTTCAGCGTCGAGGAGGGAGTGGCCGCATGCGCAGCATCCGGCTGATCCCCTGCCTCGACGTGACCGGGGGACGGGTGGTCAAGGGCGTGCGCTTCGTCGATCTGACCGACGAAGGTGACCCGGTCGAGTTGGCGTCGCGCTACGACGCCGAGGGAGCGGACGAGGTGACCTTCCTCGACATCACGGCGTCCTCGGACGGCCGGGACACCATGGTCTCGGTCGTCGCCCGCACGGCCGAGCAAGTCTTCATCCCCTTGACGGTGGGGGGTGGCGTGCGCAGCGCGGACGACGCTCGCCTGCTCCTGCGGGCGGGGGCGGACAAGGTGGGTGTGAACACGGCGGCCGTCGAGCGCCCGCTCCTGGTGCGCGACATCGCGGACGAGTTCGGGGGCCAGTGCGCGGTGGTGGCCATCGATGCCCGCCGGCGACCGGGCGGGCCCGGATGGGAGGTGCACACGCACGGCGGGCGGACCCCGACAGGCAAGGATGTGGTGGGTTGGGCGGTCGAGTGCGGGGCGAACGGGGCGGGGGAGATCCTCCTGACCTCTATGGACCGTGACGGGACCAGGGACGGTTTCGACCTGGCCCTGATCCGGGCGGTCGTCGACGCGGTGGACGTCCCCGTCATCGCCTCGGGGGGAGTCGGCCGGCTCCAAGACCTGGTGGACGGAGCGGTCGACGGCGGGGCCGACGCGGTCCTGGCCGCATCGATCTTCCACCGGCGGGAGTTCACCATTGGCGAGGCCAAGGCCTACATGGTCGAGCACGGCGTCACGGTACGTCCCGTCTGACCTGGAACGACGCCTTGGTGCGGTACCGTGAGAGGGTGCCCACATCGACGAGGAAGAACGGAGCGAGCGAGGCCGCGGCGGATGACAAGCAGCCGATCTCGGTGCTCTTCGACCGGGTCATGGTGCAGATCTCCCCCACGGACGGCGAGCGTCGGTCCCGTGCGGGCATCCTGATCCCGGCCACCGCCCAGATCAGCCGCCGCCTGACCTGGGCCGAGGCGGTCGCCGTGGGTCCTCACGTGCGCACCGTCAAGATCGGTGACACCGTCCTGTTCAACCCCGAGGACCGGTTCGAGGTCGAGGTGCACGGCGAGGAGTACGTGATTCTGCGCGAGCGCGACATCCACGCCATCGCCTCGCCCCGCAACGACAGCGGCACAGGTCTCTACCTTTGAGCGCCGTGCCCGAGGGGGTGCCGCTCCGCGCCGACGAGGCGCTGGTGGCCGAGGTCGACTTCGCCAAGGGCGACGGCCTGGTGCCCGCCATCGTGCAGGACGCCGGCGACGGCACCGTCCTGACCGTGGCGTACATGGACGCGGAGGCGCTGCGTCGGACCCTGGCCACGGGTCGTTCATGGTTCTACAGTCGCAGCCGCCAGGAGTACTGGCAGAAGGGCGAGACCTCGGGAGACCGGCAGTACGTGCGCCAGGTGCGCATGGACTGCGACGGCGACGCGCTCGTCGTGCTGGTGGACCAGCACGGCCACGGCGCCTGCCACACGGGCGAGCGCACCTGCTTCTACCGAACCATCGGCAGCGGTCCGGGCGTGCCGGTGCCGTGAGCTGCCGATGAGCGGTCGCGACGTCCTCGATTTCAGGCCTGATCCGGGCGAGTTCGCCGCCCTGGCCAAGGAGCACGAGATCGTGCCCGTCTGGTGTGAGGTGGTGGCGGACACGCTCACGCCGGTCGCCTGTTTCGCCAACGTCGTGGCGGAGGGCGAAGGTTTCCTCTTCGAATCGGTGGAAGGAGGCGAGCGCTGGGGCCGTTACTCGTTCGTGGGGCGCCAGCCGCTGGCCACCCTGACCGCCCGGGGTCGCCGTGTCGAGACCACCGGCCAGCTGGACCTGTCCCCGTCCGACGACGGCATCCTCGCCGCCGTCGAGGAACTGGTGACCAGGTTCGAATCGCCGAGCCTGAACGGCCTGCCGCCCCTGCACGGAGGCCTCGTCGGCTACCTGGGCTACGACGTCGTGCGCGAGGTGGAGCGTCTGCCGCACCCGCCGGCGGACGACCTGGGTCATCCCGACGCGGCGCTCGTCGTGATCGGGCAGTTCTGCGCCTTCGACCATTGGCGCCAACGCATCGTCCTGGTGGACAACGTGGTGGTGCCCCCAGGGTCCGGTGGCGTACCCGATCCGGCCCAGGTGTCCGAGGCGTACGAGGGTGCGTGCGCCCGCCTGCGCCAGCTGGCGGCGGACTGCGCGCGCTCGCGGTCCGGTGAGATGGTGGCGGCGCCGCCGGCCGGACTCGAGAAGGCGGCGGCTGAGCGGACGATGACGCCCGGTGAGTACATGGCGTCGATCGATGCGGCCAAGGAACACATCCGGGCCGGTGACATCTTCCAGGTGGTGCTCTCGCAGCGCTACGACCTGATGCTCGAGGCCGATCCGTTCGACGTCTACCGCTCCCTGCGCCTGCTCAACCCGAGCCCCTACCTCTACTTCCTCCGCTTCCCGGAGGTGACGGTGGTCGGGGCGTCTCCCGAGCCGATGGTGCGCCTGCGCGACAAGGTCGTGATCTCGCGTCCGATCGCCGGCTCGCGTCCCCGCGGGGAGAACGAACAGCACGACCGCTTGCTCGAGGGCGAGCTGGCCGAAGACCCCAAGGAGCTGGCCGAGCACATCATGCTGGTCGACCTGGCCCGCAACGATGTCGGGCGGGTCGTGCGCTTCGGGACCGAGAAGGTGGACGAGCTCATGACGATCGAGCGTTACAGCCACATCATGCACATCACGTCGCAGGTGTCGGGTGAACTCTCGGAAGGCAAGGGGCCCATCGACGTGCTGAGGGCCACCCTCCCGGCCGGCACCCTCTCCGGTGCACCCAAGGTGCGCGCCATGGAGATCATCGACGAGCTCGAGCCGACCAAGCGCTGCGTCTATGGCGGTGTCGTCGGCTATATCGACTTCTCGGGAAACCTGGACACGGCGATCGCCATCCGGACCATGGTCGTGACCCCGGACGGCCGGGCCAGCGTGCAGGCCGGCGCGGGCATCGTGGCCGACAGCGACCCGCGGTCCGAGGACGAAGAGTGCGCGCACAAGGCAGGGGCGTTGCTGGTGGCCGTCACCGCAGCGCGCCGCATGAGCGCGGCACGGGTGACGCAGTGATCGACGTCGAGACCGAGGCGCTGCGTCGCGGCGCCGGCGCCTACCGAACCGTGCGCGACGTGCTGGCCGTGCGGGGGCCGGACGCCGACATGTACCTGCAGGGACAGCTCAGCCAGGACCTCGGCTCGCTCGCCGTGGGGTCATCGGCTGACTCGCTGCTCCTCGAACCCGACGGGAAACTCTCGGCCTTGCTCCGGGTCACCCGGACCGACGGACATGGATTCGTGCTCGACGTGGACGCTGGCTACGGCGAGACGGTGGCGGCGCGCTTGCGCCGCTTCCTGCTCCGGTCCAAGGTCGAGCTCGAACCGCTCGACTGGCGCTGCCTCTCGCTCCGCGGGCCGGCGGTGCCCGAGGCGGCCTCCACCCTGTTGGGAGCCCTGACCGAGCGTGGTGTGCTGGCGCTGCCCTTCGAGTGGAACGGGTGGACGGGTGTGGACCTGCTCGGTCCGGCCGACGTCGTGCTCGGCCCGGACGAGCTCCCTGCCGGCCTGGTGCGCTGCGGCGCCGACGCGGTCGAAGCGTGCCGGATCGTGGCGGGGATGCCGGCCATGGGCACCGAGCTCACGGCCAAGACGATCCCAGCCGAAACCGGCCTCGTGGAGCGTACAGTCAGCTTCACGAAGGGGTGCTACACCGGCCAGGAGCTGGTGGCCCGGATCGACGCGCGTGGCTCCAACGTGCCCCGCCGCCTGGTCGGACTGGTCACGCCGGCCGATGACGAGCCGTTGATCCGCGGCATGACCCTGCACGCCGGGGAACCCCCGGAAGGCGACGGTGCCGCTGACGACAAGGTGGTGGGCACGGTGACGTCCGCTGCCCAGAGCAGCGAGCTGGGTGGCTGGGTCGGACTCGGCTACCTCCACCGCAGCGTCGAAGCGCCCGGTCCGATCCGGCTACGGACCGGCGACGGCATCGGCACGTCCCGTCGGGCCCGCGTCGCCCTCTTGCCACTGGCCTGAAGAACCATGACGACGCGAGCGCCTGCCGGTTGGGGGAGAGCGGCGCTGCTGGTCGGCGGGGTGGCCTACGCCCTGGGCGCGGCGGCCACCACGCCCTTCTCCTTGGCGGCCAACGTGATGACGGGGATCCCCATCGTCCTGCTGGGCGCGTTGGCCGTCGCCCGCTGGCCGCTGCACCCTCAGCCTGTTCGCCCCCCGGGACGGCACCCCTTCCGCGACTGGATCATCCTCGGAGTGGCGATGCTCGTATGGGAGGTCGCGGTGTACGCGGCGCGGGGGAGCCGAGCCGACCATCCGACCCTGAGCTCCATGGTCGACGCGGTGGACCGCTACTACGTGCTCAAGTTCGCGCTCTTCTTCGGCTGGCTCTGCGTCTGCGCCTTCGTGGTGCGTGCCGGCACGGCCCAGAGCGACGCGTGAGCTCGGCCGGCTTCTATGCGGTGTGGGCGGCGCTCGGGGCGGCCGTACTCGTTCTGTGGGCGCTCTCGTACCGCCGAAGTTCGGGGCTGGCCCGGCCGTCCGACGTCGTCCGCCGTTTGGCGACCGGACCGATCGCACGCATCGTGCTGGTCCTCGTGGTGATGTTCGCCGGCTGGCATTTCTTCGCCCGTTGAACGCCGCGCTTGCTCGCCTGCACAGGCCTCGATCCCTACGGCCAGTGCCCCTGACCTGAGCGCACCGGCGGTGAAAGAGCCCGCCGCTACGCTGAGGTGTCATGCCGACCTACCTGGGCGAGATCCTCGCCACCCATCGCGCCCAGGCCGCTGATGACCTCCGCGACGTGGCTGAGCTGGTGGAACGGGCTGCGAGCACGACAACCCCCCGCGACTTCGCCGCCGCGCTGCGCGGCGAGGGGCTGGCCTGCATCGCCGAGATCAAGCGGCGCTCGCCTTCCAAGGGTGATCTCGACCCGACCCTGCAACCCGGCCTCGTGGCCAAGGAGTACGTGGCCGGGGGAGCAGCGTGCCTGTCCGTGCTGACCGACGCCGATTACTTCGGCGGCGACCCGGCCGACCTGGTGGCCGCTCGCGACGCCTCCGGGCTCCCGACGTTGCGCAAGGACTTCACCGTGAGCGAGGCCGACGTCGCCGATGCGCGGCTCATGGGAGCCGACGCCGTCCTCCTGATTGTGGCGGCGCTCGACGACGACGAACTGCGCCGGTTCTCGGTGCTGGCCCGAACCCTCTCGCTGAGCGCCCTCGTCGAAGTGCACGACGGGGCAGAGCTCGACCGGGCCCTGCGGGCCGAGGCCCGGGTCATCGGGGTGAACCAGCGCGATCTCAAGACGTTCCGCGTCGACCACGAGCGGGCGTGCTCGTTGGCGGCACGCATTCCGCCCGACGTCGTCGCGGTGGCGGAATCCGGGATCCGAGACGGCGACGACGCCCGGCGGCTGGCCGAGGCGGGCTACGACGCGATCCTCGTCGGCGAGACCCTCGTGCGGTCGGGCGACCGGGCGGCCGAGCTGTGCCGGCTGATCGCGCATCCGGTGGGCGCACGATGAGGGACGACTTCTTCGTCAAGATCTGCGGTGTCACCTCCGAGGCCGACGCGCTGCTGGCGGTGAGCCTGGGTGCGTCGGCCGTCGGCTTCATCTTCGCCCCTTCACCCCGACAGGTGTCGGTGCAGTTGGCCGCGGACATCGCCAAGAGACTCCCCGAGCACGTCCTGACCGTCGGCGTCTTCCGGGATGAAGCGCCGCAGCGGGTGGTGGAGGCCATCCACACTTCGGGACTCGGCGCCGCACAACTGCACGGTCACGAGACCGCCGAGGAGACCATCTGGGTGCGCAAGAGGGTGCCGACCGTGATCAAGGCCTTCCGGGCCGGCGAACGCGCCATCGGCCGCTTCGAAGAGTTCGGCGCCGACTACCTGCTGGTCGACGGCGACAACCCGGGCTCGGGTGAGGTCTTCGACTGGCGGCTGGCCGAGGGCGTGGCCGACCCCCACCGCCTCATCGTCTCGGGAGGCCTGACCCCCGACAACGTCGCCCAGGCCGTCGCCAACCTGCGTCCGGCCGGGGTGGACGTGGCCACAGGGGTCGAATCGTCGCCGGGGCGAAAGGATCCACTGCTCCTGCGTGACTTCATCGTCAAGGCGCGGAAGGCGGCGATCGACGCCTCGTTGCGCGACGCACCAGACGAGCCGGTGGCCGGAGAGCCCTACGACTGGCGGGACGGATGAGCGAGACAGACCGCACGGAACGGCCCGGCGAGGATGGCCGCTTCGGCGAGTTCGGAGGCCGATTCGTCCCCGAGTCGCTGATGACGGCATGCCTCGAGCTCGAGAAGTGGTTCGACGACGCCTGGGCCGACCCGGCGTTCCGCGACGAGCTCGCCGGCCTGTTGCGGGACTACGGCGGCCGTCCGACGCCCTTGACCGAGTGCAAGCGGTTGTCCGAGCGGCTCGGGGTACGCGTCCTCCTCAAGCGGGAGGACTTGGCCCACACCGGGTCGCACAAGCTCAACAACGTGGTCGGGCAGGCCCTGCTCACCAAGCGCATGGGCAAGACGCGCATGATCGCCGAAACTGGGGCGGGCCAGCATGGGGTGGCGTCGGCGACCGCGGCCGCACTGTTCGGGCTCGAGTGCACGGTGTTCATGGGCGAGGTCGACACCAAGCGTCAGGAGCTGAACGTCTTCCGGATGGAGCTTCTGGGAGCCGAGGTGCGCTCGGTGACCTCGGGGAGCCGGACCCTCAAGGACGCGGTCAACGAGGCGATGCGTGAATGGGTGGCGACGGTCGACACCACCCACTACTGCCTGGGTTCGGTCATGGGGCCCCATCCCTTCCCCTACATGGTGCGCCAGTTCCAGCGCATCGTGGGGGAGGAGGCGGCTGAACAGTGCCGTGCCCTCCTGGGTGGAGCCGAGCCCGACGTGGTGGTGGCCTGTGTCGGTGGCGGTTCGAACGCGGCCGGGACCTTTGCCGGGTTCGTCGACACCAAGGCTCGACTGGTCGGGGTGGAAGCGGCGGGCGGAGCCGCCATCACCAACGGAATTCCCGGCGTGTTGCACGGCATGTACTCGCAGCTCCTCCAGGACGAGGCGGGGCAGATCGAGGAGGCCGAGTCCATCTCGGCCGGCCTCGACTACCCGGGACTTGGGCCCGAACACGCGCATCTGGCGGCGATCGGACGGGCGGAGTACTCGACCGCCGGGGACGAAGAGGTGCTCGAGGCTTTCCGGTTGCTGAGCCACACCGAGGGGATCATCCCAGCGCTCGAGTCGGCCCACGCGGTGGCCTGGGTGGCGCGCTCGGCCGGAACGGAAGCGCTGCCGGCGGGTTCGACGGTGATGATCACGCTTTCGGGCCGGGGTGACAAGGACGTGGCGCAGGTGCGCGAGATCTTCGGGCGCCGCGATGGCTGACCTCGAGAAGGAGCTGCGCCGGCGGCGCGAGCAGGGACGCAAGCTTCTGATTCCCTACCTCATGGGGGGCATGACCGACGATTGGGAGCAGACCTTGGCGGCAGTCGTGGCCGCCGGTGCCGACGCGGTCGAAGTCGGCATCCCCTTCTCGGACCCCATGATGGACGGTCCGGTGATCCAGGA
This sequence comes from uncultured Acidimicrobiaceae bacterium, assembly GCA_963809715.1. GTDB lineage: Bacteria > Actinomycetota > Acidimicrobiia > Acidimicrobiales > RAAP-2 > Bog-473. Next base: position 470,771 of record CAWEKO010000002.1, read on the forward strand.
GGCTGCGCTGAGCGCACTGAGACGCGGCGTCGTCCCCGACGAGGTGATCGACGGCATCGGGCGGGCCGAAGCTCCGGTCCCCATCGCCGTGATGACGTACTACAACATCGTCTTCCGAGCGGGTCACAAACGGATGGCCCGTTCTCTGGCCAGCGCCGGCATCAGCGGTGCCATCCTGCCTGATCTCCCCATCGAGGAGATCGAGCCGTGGGCGGCGGAGGCCGACACCGCCGGCGTCGACACCGTGCTTCTGGTGGCGCCCTCGAGCCCTCCCGAGCGGGTCGAGCGCATCTGCGCCCGGGCCCGAGGGTTCGTCTATGCGGTGGCCCGGATGGGCGTGACGGGGGAACGCACCGATCTCAGGGGTGACGCGGCGCGCGTGGTCGAGCGGATCCGGCGGGTCAGTGACATGCCTGTGTGCGTCGGCGTGGGCGTCTCGACGCCGGAACAAGCGGCCGAAGTCTGCCGGGTCGCCGATGGCGCGGTGGTGGGTTCCGCTCTGGTGCGCCGTCTGCTGGAAGGCGGTGGGCCCGACGCTGCTGCCGAGCTCGTCAGGTCGTTCCGCGCTGCGATCGACGAGTAGTGCCACCGGGAGCGTCTGCGCTGCTTGAAGCTCTAGGGTCCGGAGGAACCTTGCAAGTCTGTGAAGGATCAGTCTCGCGCCTTTTTTTGGGAGAGTTGCAGTGACCAAATCTTCGTGGGTAACCATCGTCCCTCGAGTGGAGAAACCATGGGGACACGAAGAACACTTCGCGCTCGTCGACGGTCGCTTCTGCGGAAAGGTGTTGTACGTCGAGGAAGGTCACGCGCTCTCGCTGCAATATCACGAGCAGAAGGAGGAGACGGTCGCGGTTCAGTCGGGCCGGCTTCTCTTCGAAGTCGGTGATCCCGACACGCCGCTGGAGGCGTTCGAGCTGCTCCCCGGCGAAGCTGTCCATCTTCGCCCTGGTACTCGGCACCGCATGACAGCGTTAGAGGACACGGTCATCCTCGAGGCGAGCACGACTGAGCTCGATGACGTTGTGCGTCTCGAAGATCGTTACGGCCGCGACTAGGCGGCAGTTTTCTACGGGATGGCTCGCGACCACACGTTGCCCGGAGCGGGCTGGAGCCAAATGCCCCCGCGTTCTCAATCGATTGAGTCGTCGAGATCGGATCTCGACGAGCCAGCAGCGCATGGAGCGCTCGGTCACGGTTCGACGCCGCCGGAACCGGGCAGACGCTCGCGGCGGCGACGCTAGCGGCGAGTGCGGAGCGCCTGCTCCGTGGCGAGGGCGAGCGCCCGCTGCCCAGCCGCCGTGGGATGGGCCACCCGCCAGACGTAGCGCTTGAGGTTGTTGACGGCTCCGAGCGCACTGGCCTGGAGCGAGTGGCAGAACGAGCTGGGGTGAATCGCGTCGGTGGCGGTACAGGCTTTCGCGGCCAGGATTCTGGTGGCATCGCCGCTGAACGTCGTGACCGGAATGCCCTGAGCGGAGAAGACCCAGGGGTCGGCCGTGCACATGCCGTGCCCGTTCATGGCTCCGCTCACGTCGATCAGCCGGACGTTGTCGACGTGATGCGCCTCGGCGTCGGTCACCGCCCCGGTGATGGCCCCGTTCAGCGCACTCAGCACGACCTGTGCGGCGGCCGCGGTGACACCGGCATTGGACTTGAGGGCGGTGCAGACGAGATTGGTGCCGGCGTGCGAGTGCACGGAGCCATCGACGACCTGAGCCGGCTGGGGGATGGGTTGGTAGTAGTCAAGGACGGCCACCGCCCTGGTGTGCGGTGACAACGCCTCGATCGTCGCGGTCAGGCTGGCCCGCACGGCGGCCAGCTTGTCGGCCACGTCCGGGGTCACCGCCCCATTGGTGACGCAGGTGTTGCCGAACCCAATGTCGAAGCCCAGGACGCGGACCAGATCGTTCTCGAGGCAGGCGGCGAAGTCGATGTCGTCGGCCCCGGCCTGGACCAGGACGAGCCGGGCCGGGTCTGCAGCCAGGCCGGCGGCCGCCACCTCGTCGGCCAGGTTGCGCGTCTGGCCGGGCGGCCGCAAGCACTGCGTGTCCCGTGCCGTGTTGTCGGATGCATCGGCCACGGCTCCGCTGATGGCCAGCTGGTCCTCGACCAGGTGGCAGTTCGTCGGGCGGACCGACATGGTCAGGCCGAGTGCGTGTGCCACCAGGCTCGGATAGGCCAAAGTCGAGGGGCCTTGGGACACGGCATTGCCGGGTAGGCCGAGCTGAGGCGTCGGGTAGGGATTGGCCAGGCCGTGGCCGTAGGGAACCGAATCGCCGAGGGCGACGGCGCGGGTGATGGGCGGTGCCGGAGGCACGGTCGCCGGCGGGGAGGAACTGCGGGTGGCCAGCACACCGGCGGTGACGCCCACCGCCACGAGGACAACGGCGACCCCGGCCCACAAGACGGGCCGTCGAATGCGCGCGCTGCTGGTGCCGTCTTTTGCCATGGTCGATCCCCACGAGCCGCGTCGGCGGCACTGGGAGGAGTGACCCTAGTGGGTGGGTTCAGCGAGGAGGCAGCAGGACCAGGCAGCCGTTGTGGCCGCCGAACCCGAATGAATTCGACAACACGGCCGAAGGTTCCCAGGCCAGAGGCTCCCCGTGCACGATACGCAGGTTGATCTCGGGATCGGGCTCTTCATAGCCGGCGGTCGGCGGGATGGTGGCGTGGTGGATGGTGAGTACGGCGGCCACCGCCTCGATGGCGCCGGCCGCGCCCAGCCCATGGCCGGTGACGCCCTTGGTGGAGGTCACGAGCGGCCCGGGCTCGCCAAAGACCTTGTTGATGGCCCGGGCCTCGGCCAAATCGTTGAGCGGCGTCGACGTGCCGTGTGCATTGATGTGTCCCACGTCGCCGGTGGTGATGCCGGCATCGGCCAGCGCCAGTTCCATGCAGGCCACGGCACCCGAACCGTCGGGCGCCGGAGCCGTGATGTGGTGGGCGTCGGACGTGCTGGCCGCCCCCGCGATCTCTGCGTAGATGGTGGCGCCCCGGGCCACAGCCCGGTCCCAGTCCTCGAGCACGAGCGCACCCGCACCTTCGGTCATGACGAAGCCGTCCCGACGGGCGTCGAAGGGCATGGAGCGGCCGGTCGTCGAGAGCGCGGTCATGTTCGAGAAGGCGGCCATGGCGACGGGCTGAAGGCTGGCCTCGGAACCTCCACCGATTGCCACCTCGCAACGACCAGTGGCGACCAGCCGCGCCGCCGCCGCCACCGAATGGGTGCCCGCGGCACAGGCGGTGCAGATCACCTCAGAGGGTCCGCGCCACCCGAGTCGCATGGAGATCCCTGCGGTGCCCGCATTGGCCATCATCATCGGCACCAGCCGGGGCGAGACACGACGTGCCCCTTTCTCGTTGTAGACGCCGACCTGGTCGGCCAACGTCTCGAAGCCGCCGACGCCGGTGGCAAAGATGACTCCGGCCTTCGCCGGGTCAACGTCGATCTCTCCTGCGTCCGCAAAGGCCATTGTTGCGGAGGCGACGGAGAACTGGGTGAACCGATCGACCTGGCGGACCTCTTTCGGGCCGAACCATTGTTCCGGTTCGAAGTCACGGGCTTCGCCCCCGATGACCGAGGGATGCAGGAGTCCTTGCCAGAGTGCGTCGACACCCACGCCGCAGCAGCTGACCGCACCGAGGCCGGTGACGGCGACGCGCCTCCCTGGGATGGGGCCGTCGGGACCGATGCCGAGCTGCATCAGAGCTTGGACGAGATCAGGTCGTACGCCTGACCCACGGTGGCGATGTCCTCGAGCTCGGTCTCCTCGACGGTGACGTCGAATGCCTCTTCGAGCGCCATGACCAGCTCGACCAGGTCCAGGCTGTCGGCATCGAGATCGTCGGCAAACTTGGCTTCCTTGGTGATTTTGTCCGCAGGCACCTGCAACACCTCCACGGCGCACTCGCGAAACTTTTCGAACGCTGCGTCGCTGTCCACTCTTTGGCTCCTTCTGTCTTTGTGTTCCTAGAACGCTACAGGCCCATGCCGAGCCCGCCGTCGACCGGGAGCACAGCGCCGGTCACGTAGGCGGCGGCGTCGGAGGCCAGGAAGCCCACCACAGCCGCCACATCGGCGACGTTCCCAGCCCGCCCGAGGGGAACTTGGCCGGTCATGAAGGCCACCCGTTCCTCGCCCAAAGCCGTGGTCATGTCGGTGTCGATGAGGCCGGGCGCGACGACGTTGACCGTGATCTGGCGGCTGCCCACCTCGCGGGCGATGGCGCGGGCCATCCCGACCAGTCCTGCCTTGGAAGCGGCGTAGTTGGCTTGCCCGGGCAAGCCGACGAAGGCGCCAACGGACGACAGGAAGATGATGCGGCCCTTGTGCAGTCGAAGCATCTTGGCCACGGCGCGCTTGGCCACCCGGAACGACCCGGTCAGGTTGGCGTCGATCACGTCGAGGAATGCTTGCTCGCTCATGCGCAGCATCAGTGCGTCCGCGGTGATTCCGGCGTTGGCCACGAGCACCTCGACGGGACTCCAGCGCTCCTCGATGGCGGCGTACGCCGACTCGACGTCCTCGCTGTTGCGGACGTCGCAGCGCACCGGCAAGAAGCGGTCGTCCGCGCCTTCGGGCGTCGGCGGAGGCTCTTCCGACCGGTAGGTGGTTGCGACCTGGTCGCCGTTGGCCAGGAACCAGTCCACGCAGGCCGCGCCGATCCCCCGGGTCCCGCCTGTCACGAGCACGACGGCCATCAGTTGGTGTCGGGCACTCGGAGCCAGACGAGCGGCTGCCCGTCCTGTACGCGCTCACCATCGGCGGCCAGCCACCGGATGACCTGTCCGGCGAACGGCGTGCGGACGTCGGACACCCCCACCCTTCCCACCAGGTCGCCCACATCGATGACGGATGAGGCGCCGCCGTCGCCCGTGCCTGGCAACAGGCCGGTTCCCGGTGCCTGCAACGAGACCTCAGGGCTGAAGATGCCGCTGGACGGACTGACGACCACCCTTTCTGACATGTAGAGGTGCTCGCCCTGGTGGAGCGCTGGTTCAGCACCCCAGGTCTCGGCCTGGGCCACCTGGTCCATCAGGGTGTCGAGGTCCTCGGGCTTGGAGACGGACAGCGATTGGATCTCGGGCAGGCTCCGCTTGGCCAGGCCGCTGAGCACGCCACCGGGTCCCAGTTCCACCAGCGAGGTCAGGCCGAGACCCGCAAAGGTCTCGAGGGTCTGGCGCCAGCGCACCGGGCTGCACAGCTGGGCGGAGAGAAGGCCGGGCCATTCGGCCGGGTCGTCGTGGACGTGCGCGTCGACGTTGGCCACCACGCGCACCTCGGGAGTGAGGAAGGTGACCTCAGCGAGGGCCTTGCGCAGGGGTGCCCGGGCGCCCTGCATCAGGGGTGTGTGGAAGGCACCCGAGACCTGTATGGGCATGACCCGCTTGGCACCGAGACCCTTGGCCAGTTCGCCCGCGCGCCCGACCGCCTCAGCGGTGCCGGCGATGACCACCTGCCCGGGCGCGTTGTAGTTGGCCACCCAGACATCACCCTCGGCCCGCATGCAGGCCGCCTCGGCGTCGTCGTCGGCGATGCCGAGGAGAGCGGCCATGGTCCCGGGGGCTTCCTCACCGGCACGGGCCATCGCCTCGCCCCGCGCCACGACGAGCTGGATGCCGTGCTCGAAGCCGAGCGCGCCGCTGGCCACCAATGCGGTGTACTCGCCCAGACTGTGTCCGGCACAGGCGGCGGGCGTCAGGCCGATCCGCTCGACGGCGTCGAGGACAACCAGACTGAGCACAGTGGTGGCGAGCTGGGCGTTTTCGGTCCTTGTGAGCTCCTCGATCGGAGCCTCGAGGAGCAGCTGGGCCAGATCCCGGTCGGCCGCGGCCGAGGCCTCTTCGACGACTTCCCACGATGGGTGGTCGACCCAGGGCTCACCCATGCCGGCGCGCTGTGAACCCTGTCCGGGGAAGGTGAAAACCAACACGTGTCCGAAGACTCCAATCGACGGGGACGGATCGAACGCACAGTGTGGCATGCCGGAGGCGGGCCAACCCAAGTTCGGCTCTCCTGGTCACACTTGCAGTAGGAACTGTGGCATCGCGGCGGTTCCGTCGCTGGTTACCAGCCGGAAACCTGGTGTGACAACGGGTGTGACCGAGCGTGAATCAAGGCGCCTGAAGGAGCGGCCTCGGCGGGATTCTGGCCTGCCAACCCACGACGAACTGCGTTAGGTCCCGGGCATGGCGGCTATCCCCACGATGGGGCCGTCAAGTGCCCTCCCACCCATTGATCCTTGGTAGGGCGCACCACCCAGAGCAAAGACGCCGCCGTCTGAAGCGACCAGCCAGTAGCCCGGCCCGTCGGGGTTGACCGCCATGCCCACCACGAACGCATTGAGCTGGTGTCCACCCATCGATCCTTGGTACGTCGCATCGCCGAAAGCGAACACGCCGCCGTCGGAGGCGACGAGCCAGTAGCCACCACCGTCGGCTGTCGCTGCGATGCCCACGATCGGGCTGTTGAGGCGGATGTTGCCCGTCGACCCATGGAAGTCGGCGTCCCCGAAACCAAAGACCCCGCCGTCTGCTCCGACCAACCAGTACCCGTGCCGATCAGGGGTGGCCGCCATCCCGACGATGGGCGCGGCCAGCGTGAGGTTCGTCACCCCGCCAAGAGGTGGGGGCATGCTTCCACATCCCATCACGCCTCCATTCGAGCTGACCTGCCAGAATCCACGGCCATCCGGCGCGACCGCGATGCCGGTCCACCTACCAATGGCCCCGTTGAGAGACGTGCAGCTCTGCGGGTTGAGCTGGGCGCTGCCATAGGGTGTCGCCGAACGATAGGCGTCGAGCAACCAATAGCCCGCTCCGTCGGGATCGCTTGCGATGGCGCTGCAGCCGAGAGCGCCGTTGAGTGTGCTCGGCGGTTGAGGTGAGAAATCACACGCACCGGCGTTCCCGGAACCGAAGAAGGGCGCACCGAAGCTGAAGACGCCGCCGTCAGCTCCGGCCAGCCAGTACCCAGGAACACTCGGGGAGATTGCTCTCGCCGGGGCGGTGGTCGGGCTCCCGAGAAGCCCGAACAGCACGAGCATGAGCACGCTGCCCAGACCCAACCGTCCTTTCATCCCCAACCGTCCCCCCAGGGTCATCGCGCCTCTTTCGCTTGTTGCCTCGATTGTGACAGTTGCGACGCGAGTTGCGATCAAGAACAGTGATGAGTCGCGACAAAGGGTTCGTCGAACGTACGACGACCTGTGTCATGCGGTGTCACGTCTGTTGTTCTCGCCTCAAAGCAAGGAGCATTCGAGGAGATGGTGACGGCTGCACGCTCAGACGTGCACGCAAGGTCTCTCCCGCCGCTCGTCGCGAGCGGATTCAGGCCAGTGAGTGCCCGGAGTGGGACTCGAACCCACACGCCCTTTCGGACAGCGGCTTTTGAGGCCGCCGCGTCTGCCATTCCGCCATCCGGGCGAGAATGCCCGAGCGTACAAGCTGCGACCTACGGTGACGGAGTGGGATCGGAAGGGCGATGAAGCTCGAAGGCATTGAGCTCGTTCGAGTGGAGATTCCGTTCGTGCGCGACATCGGAACGGCCACCGGAGTGCACCGGACGCGCTCTCTGCTGTTCGTCCGGGTGGCGACGGACGACGGCGAGGGTTGGGGCGAGTGCGCCGCCCTGTCCGAGGCCACCTCGGTCGACCCGAGCGTGGACGTCGTCGAGAAGGCCGCGGAAGACCGGGCAGTACCCCGCCTGATCGGAGCCAGCCGGGCTCGTGGGGGAGACCTGCCGTCCGGGGCCGCGGTGGCCCCGCTCTTCGGCAGCGGCCCGGACGATCGCCAGCTCGCTGCCGCCTTCGAAATGGCGGTCTGGGACGCCGAACTGCGCGCCTCGGGCGTCTCCATGGCGCGGGCGCTCGACATCGGACCCGGGTTCGAGACGATGCCCGTCGGCGCGGTCGTCGGCATCCCGACTGATCGTGACGTCGATGTGGTGCGGCGCCAGGTCGACGCGGTGGTGGCCAGCGGAATCACCCGGGTGCGGATGAAGATCGAACCGGGCTGGGCCGCCGCGCCGGTCGGGGCGGTCAGGGCGGATCACGTCGATCTCGTCCTCCAGGTGGATGCGAACGGTTCGTTCGACACCACCCCAGACGACATCGCCGCGCTGAGCCGCCTGGCTGACTACGACGTGGTCTGTGTCGAGCAGCCGTTACCCCCGGCCGATCTCATCGCTCATGCCGAGCTGGCCAAGAAGCTGCCGGTACCCATTTGCCTCGACGAGTCGTTGACGTCGCCACGCCGGGTCCAGGACGCGCTGCGCAACGAGTCGTGTGCCATGGCGTGCCTCAAGCCAGGTCGACTGGGGGGCGTCCGGGCCACTCGGGCTGCGCACGCGGCCTGCCGGGCAGCCGGGGTACCCAGCTTCGTCGGAGGGTTCTTCGAGGCCGGCCTCGGTCGCGCCTCGAACCTCACGTTGGCGGCGCGCCTGGCGCAAGACGCGACGGGCCTGGTCAGTGACGTCGGCGACCCCACCACCTACCTGGCCGAGGACCCCTGCGGCTACCCGCCCGTGGTCGACGGGTGGGTTCGGGTGCCCGACCAGCCCGGCGTGGGGAATTGGCCCGATGCCGGCGTTCTGGCCAGGCTGAATGCGCAACGTCGCTGGTTCCCCGCCACGTACACTTGACGCTCCATGCGACGCGCCCAGTTGGAACGGCGGATCAGAGAAGTCCACGCTCGCCTCGTGCAGGCGCGGGAACAACTGGCCGTCCTGGAAGAGCAGCTCGCAGTCGTCCTCGAGACGGCTGACGAGGCCAGGGTGCGCGCCCTCGTTTCGGAGACACCCCTGGCCACCCACGAGCACAATGAGGCTGCCCGTCATGCTGATGCCATGGTGAAGGCACGCGACACCCTTCAAAAGGCCGTCGCCGACCTCGAGCACCGTCAGGACGAACTTCTGGCGGCCGTGTCGACCGGTACTGCATGAGCGGCGACACAACGTTGGCCCGTGTGGTCATCGCCGAAGACGAGGCAATCGTCCGCCTGGACCTCAAGGAGATCCTGGTCTCTGCCGGCTACGAGGTCGTCGGCGAGGCCGGACGCGGGGACGAGGCGGTGCAACTCGTGGAGGAGCACCGGCCCGACCTGGCCATCCTCGACATCAAGATGCCCGGGATGGACGGCATCCGGGCCGCCCGGGAGATCACCTCGCGCCACCAGGTGGCCGTGCTCCTGCTCACCGCCTTCAGCCAGCGCGACCTGATTGAGGAGGCACGCGACGCCGGGGTGTCGGCGTACCTGGTCAAACCGTTCCAACCCCGGGAGCTGCTGCCGGCCATCGCGGACGTCCTGGCCAAGGCCCGCCAGGAGTGGGCCATTGAGGCCGAGGACTCCAGCGACGGGGCCGAGGACAAGATCGCCACCCGCAAGGTGGTCGACGAGGCCAAGCAGATCCTCATGGATCGCGACGCGTTGGACGAGGCCGACGCCTTCGGGTTCATCCAGCGCACGGCCATGCAGACACGAGCCCGCATGCGCGACGTGGCCCAGAAGGTCATCAACGGCACACTGACGCCGTAGTCTCGGAGGTCATGGCGACGGGCCGGGTGGAATCAGGACCACTACTCCTCCTCGACGGCATGTCCCTGGCCTTCCGGGCCTACTTCGCACTGCCGGACACGTTGGCCACCACGACCGGCTTGGTCACCAATGCGGTGCACGGATTCACCTCCATGGTGGTGTACCTCATCCGGGAGCAGCAGCCCTCGGCGCTGGCCGTCGCCTTCGACGCACCGGGACCCACGTTCCGCGACGAGATGCTCGAGGACTACAAGGCAGGTCGGGCCCAGACGCCGTGGCTCCTGCCGCCCCAGTTCGACATGATCCGCGAGGTCATGGCCTCACTGGCCATCCCCGTGGTGGAGGCGCCCGGCTTCGAGGCGGACGACGTGATCGCCACCCTGGCTACGGAGGCGGCCGAACGGGAGCACAAGGTCGTGATCGTGACGGGCGATCGGGACAGCTTCCAGTTGATCACCGACCCTTACATCCGCGTCCTCTACAACAAGCGGGGCGTGAGCGACTACGCGCTCTACGACGAGGCCGGAATCATGGAGCGTTGTGGCGTACCGCCGTCCAAGTACGTACTGCTGGCCTCCCTGCGCGGCGACCCCTCCGACAATCTGCCCGGCATACCCGGAGTTGGCGAGAAGACCGCCGCGAAGTTGCTCACCAAGTACGGCGATCTCGACGGCGTCTTCTCGCACCTCGACGAGCAGACGCCCAAGCTGCGCGAGAACCTGACCGAGCACCAGCAGCTGGCTCGCTCCAATGCCCGGGTCATCCCACTGGTGCGGGACGTGCCCCTCGAAGTCTCTGTCACCCAGATCACTCTGGGGGGCTGGGACCGTACGACGGCGCGAGAGACGTTCGACCGTTACGAGATGAAGACGGTCTGGCAACGCATGGAGGAGCTCCTCGACGCTGGCGCGCTGGGTGATCCGGCCGAGGGCAGCGCGCCGCCTGCGGCGCCGGTGGTGCCGGTGGCAGAGCCGGTCGCCCCGGCCATCGAACTGGGCGAGGTCGCGCTGCCGACGACGGCGAGCGAAGTCACCAAGGAGTTGGGCGCGCTGGGGAGCGGGCGGCTCGCTCTGGCCGCCCGCTGGAGCGGTGTTCCCGGGCGCAGCGAGCTGGCCGGCCTGGTCCTGGTGGCGACCGAGGGCGACGAAGCGGGATCCGGGGTCTTGGTGCCAGGCGAACTCCTGGGTGCCTCGTCGGTGGTCAAGAAGCTCAATGCCGTGCTCGGCCACCAGGTGATCGGCCACAACGTCAAGGAGGTGATGCGCTCCCTCCTGCCACTGGGCATCGACCTGACGGGCCTGGTCATGGACACCGCGGTGGCGGCCTACCTCCTCGACGCCTCCACCGGTGAGTACGAGCTCCAGCAACTGCGCGAGCAGACGGGACAACTGTCGCTCGACATCGTCGAGCCGGGTGAGGCCGCACGTGACGTGGCCGAAGAAGCCGCGGCCGAGGCCATCGACGTCTTCAGCATGGAGGCGGGCTTCCGCACACGTATCAAGACCGAGGACATGACCACGCTGCACGACGACATCGAGACGCCGCTCGTCCGCGTGCTGGCCAAGATGGAAGTCGCCGGCATCGGTATCGACCGGACCGAGCTGCAGGAAATCGCCGACTCGTTGGCCGCGTCGGCCGCCACCCTGCAGGGCGAGGTGCAGAAACTGGCCGGCCACGAGTTCAATGTGAACTCGACGCCCCAGCTGCGCACGGTGCTCTACGACGAGATCGGGCTCACCCCCGGCAAGAAGACGAAGACGGGCTACTCGACGGATGCGCAAACGCTCGAGAGCTTGCGCGGCGCGCACCCCATCGTCGAGGCCTTGCTGTCCTATCGCGAGGTCGAGAAGCTCCGCTCCACCTACGGCGAGAGCCTGCTGGGCGAGGTGCAGTCGGACGGGCGCATCCACGCCTCGTTCGGGCAGACGGTGGCCCGCACGGGTCGGCTCTCGTCGGATCGGCCCAACCTGCACAACATCCCGGTGCGCAGCGAGATGGGCAAGCAATTCCGGCGGGCCTTCGTCCCGGCCAAGGGCATGACCTTCCTGGTGGCCGACTACGACCAGGTCGAGCTGCGCTGCATCGCCCATCTCTCCGAGGACCCCGGCCTCATCGATGCCATGACGACGGGGGCCGACGTGCACAGGACCGTCGCCGCGGCCGTCTACGGGATTGCGCCCGAAGAGGTGACCCATACCCAGCGCGAGTTCTCCAAGATGGTGTCCTACGGGCTGGCGTACGGCATGGAGGCCTACGGGCTCAGCCAGCGCCTCAACGTCGCCGTCGAGGAGGCCGCCGCCATCATGGAGAGCTACTTCGGCGCCTTCCCACGGGTGAAGCAGTACATGGACGAGACGGTGGTCCAGGCCAAGATCCGCGGCTTCACCCAGACCCAGTTCGGCCGTATCCGGCCGCTGCCCGACCTCAACGCGTCGAACTACCGTCTGCGCCAGGCGGCGGAACGCCAGGCCATGAACGCCGGAATTCAGGGTCTGGCCGCCGACATCTTCAAGATGGCCCTGGTCCGGCTCGACCGCGACCTCGAATCGCACGCCCTCGAGAGCAGGCTGGTGCTCCAGGTGCACGACGAGGTCATCGTCGAGGTGGCGCCGGGGGAGGATCAGGAGGTCCACCGCCTCACCGAGTCCGCCCTGAGCGGGGCGGCCGACCTCAAGGTCCCCCTGACCGTCTCGGTGGCGACGGGACCGAGCTGGGCGGCGGCCAAGGGCTGAGGGCGAGCCGCGGCGGCCTGCTGCGAACCCGAGCGACCCCGGACCCCGGGGCCAAGGGCCTGGCTGAGCTGGTACGATGGAACGCTCGCTGGCACCGGCAGCGGGCACATATCCGACGAGACCTGACCCCGGCGCGGTCCTGCGGTTGCATGGTGCAGCCCAGCAAGGAGCATCACCACATGACAGACGTACGCAGCACCCTCCTCTCGCCCGAGCAAATGGGCACCTTCGACGCCGAGGGGAACTACCAGCCCCGACCGATCGTCGACGACGACCTGGCGGACACCGATCTCGAGCAGGCGATGGGTGACTCCATCATCGAGTTCGACGATGGAGACGTGATCGAGGGCACGGTCGTCAAGATCGACCGGGACGAGGTCCTGCTCGACATCGGCTTCAAGTCCGAGGGCGTGATCCCCGCCCGTGAGCTGTCCATCCGCAACGACGTCGACCCGGCCGAGATCGTCAAACTCGGCGAGCACGTCGAGGCCCTCGTCCTTCAGAAGGAGGACAAGGAGGGCCGCCTCGTCCTGTCCAAGAAGCGCGCCCAGTACGAGCGGGCCTGGACGACGATCGAGGAGAAGAAGAACAACGGCGAGATGGTGTCGGGCCCGGTCATCGAAGTCGTCAAGGGTGGCCTGATCGTCGACATCGGCCTGCGCGGCTTCCTGCCGGCGTCGCTGGTCGAGCTGCGCCGGGTGCGCGAGCTCCAGCCCTATGTGGGCAAGGAGATCGAGGCCAAGATCATCGAGCTCGACCGCAACCGCAACAACGTGGTGCTGTCACGCCGGGCGTGGCTCGAGGAAGCCCAGAAGGAACAGCGGGGCGATTTCCTGCAGAACCTCAAGCCGGGCGAACGCCGCAAGGGCATCGTCTCGTCCGTCGTCAACTTCGGCGCCTTCGTGGACCTGGGTGGCATGGACGGACTGGTGCACGTCTCGGAGCTTTCGTGGAAGCACGTCGACCACCCCTCCTCGGTGGTGGCTGTGGGAGACGAGATCGAAGTCGAGGTGCTCGACGTCGACTTGGACAAAGAGCGCATCTCGCTCTCGCTCAAGGCAACGCAGGCGGACCCGTGGCAGGAGTTCGCCGACTCCCACGCCGTGGGCCAGCTCGTCTACGGGCGCATCACCAAGTTGGTGCCTTTCGGTGCCTTCGTGCAGGTGGGCGACGGCATCGAGGGTCTGGTGCACATCTCGGAGATGGCGGTCCACCACGTGGAGCTGCCCGAGCAGGTCGTGACACCCGGCGAAGAGCTCTGGGTCAAGATCATCGACATCGACCTGCAGCGTCGTCGCATCTCGCTGTCCATCAAGCAGGCGGCCGAGGGCGGCGAGGTCTCCGAGGAGTACCGCGAGGCCTTCGGTGAGCACGCCTACGACGACGAGGGGAACTACATCGGCGGCTTCGACTACGTCGAGGGCGAGTTCACTCCCGAGACGGAAGCGCAGGCGGCCTGGGCTGACTTTGCCCAGGACGTCGGCACCCATGTGGTGCAGCCGGGTGAGGGCGAAGAGGGCGGCGCTGAGGGTGCTGAAGCCCCCGCGACAGAATCACCGGCCGCGGAGGCACCGGCCGCTGAGGCGCCTGTCGCTGAGGCACCGGCCGCTGAGGCGCCTGTCGCTGAGGCGCCTGTCGCCGAGGCCGCTGCGGAGGCTCCCGCCTCCGAATAGTTGCCGCGTCGCATGGCGCGGCGTGCCTGCCAGGATCACGTGACCGGAGCGTCGCGGGCTTCGGGCTGGCATCGTGTATGCGGCGCCCCGAGGCTCTGACCTCGGTTCTCGGGTCGCTCACCCTGGAACGGCGACGAATCTCCACGCACTGACCCGGACACCGCAATAGCAGTGGCGAAGAACCCCCACCGGTAGTAGACAACGGTCCTGGGTCTCTTGGCGATTGGCCCACCAACGCGGAAGGTCAGGCGAACCATGGGTGCACGTCTTCGCGGTTTCGGTGCGATCCTGGCGGGGTTGGTGCTGTGTGGCAGCACGGTGACAACCTCGGCTCTGTTCGTGGCAGGTCCGGCTTCGGCGGCCACGGTCCCGCATTCCACAGGGGACACACTGTGTGCCCCCGGGACCTTCAGCGCAACAGGGAACACACCGTGCACGGATGCACCTCCCGGGACCTATGTCCCGTTTTCAGGGGCCACGTCCGTCGTCGACTGCGCGGCCGGCACCTACAACCCGCTGTCGGGACAGTCGAGTTGCTTGGACGCGCCGCCCGGTTCCTTTGTGAGTTCGGCTGGTTCGCCTTCCTTCACCGAGTGCGCCGTGGGCACGTTCAGCGCCTCGTCGGGATCCACGTTCTGTACCGAGGCGCCACCGGGAACCTTCGTGGACACCACCGGAGCCCAGGCGGCGACCGACTGCACCGTGGGCACCTATAACCCGTCCTTTGGGCAGGCTGCGTGCCTGGCGGCTCCCGCCGGAACCTTCGTGGACACCACCGGAGCCCAGGCGGCGACCGACTGCCCCGTGGGCACCTTCAGCGCGAACCCGGGCCAGTCATCGTGCACCGAGGCGCCACCGGGAACCTTCGTGGACACGACCGGAGCCCAGGCGGCCACCGACTGCACCTTGGGCACCTTCAGCGCGAACCCGGGCCAGTCATCGTGCACCGAGGCGCCACCGGGAACCTTCGTGGACACCACCGGAGCCCAGGCGGCGACCGACTGCGCCGTGGGCACCTATAACCCGTCCTTTGGGCAGGCTTCGTGCCTGGCGGCTCCCGCCGGAACCTTCGTGGATACAACCGGAGCCCAGGCGGCCACCGACTGCACCGTGGGCACCTTCAGCGCGAACCCGGGCCAGTCATCGTGCACCGAGGCGCCACCGGGAACCTTCGTAGACACGACCGGGGCTCAGGCGGCGATGCCCTGTGTCATCGGTACGTACAACCCCGATGCCGGTGCGGCCAGTTGCCTCCAAGCTCCACTCGACACCTACGTGGATACCCCCGGGGCGACTGCCGCGACTCCGTGTCCCGCAGGGACCTCGACCATCGGGGTGGGCTCGACGAGTGCCTCCGATTGCATCGTCCCGGCACCGACCATTTCACATATCCCGGCGAGTGGGCGAGTGGGGGCGACCATCACCATCAAAGGCACGAACCTGTCCGGTGCGACCAAGGTCACCTTTGGTGGAAAGAAAGCCATCACGATCGTCTCCGACACCGCAACCAAGTTGAAGGTCAAGGTCCCGAGCGGCGCCAGGAGTGGGAAGATCAAAGTCGTGACTCCCGGGGGAACGGTGGCGAGCGCCACGTCGTTCAGGGTGACCTGAAGCGAACGAACCCGACCATCGTCGATCGAGCAGTGAACGGTTCGAAAGAGGCGCCCGCAGAGGCGCTGTCATTCGCGCTCGTGAGCGCACGACTTCGACGAGCAAGACCCGGGAATTCACGGCGGCGACCCAGACCGCGATGACGAAGGCGGCGGACAGCCAGAAAGAGGGCCGCCCTTCCGTCGTCCGCCGGCGTGACTGCCGAGTAGCCGTTCATGAGACGGGGACACCTTCCGGCGACCTGGCGTGCTATTAGTTAGCATAAGTAACTATACTGGTGGCATGAGTTCCTCCGCACCATCGGTCCAGGTAGACCCGCAGGCGACGGGCCGGAGCTCGGAACCTGATGAGGAGCTGGCCACCCGCCTTCGCGTGGCGGTGACTCGCCTCAACCGCAAGCTTCGTCAGCAGGCTCTGGCCGGACTGTCACCGGCTCAGGCCTCGGCACTCGGTACCGTCAACAGGTTGGGCCAGCCCACCTTGGGCGAACTCGCCTCGGCCGAGCAGGTGCAGCCGCCGACGGTCACCCGATTGGTGACCACGTTGGAGACCGCCGGCTTGGTGGCCAGAGAAACCGACGCTGTCGACCGGCGGGTGGTCCGGGTGAGGATCACGGCCGAAGGCCGCCGCAACCTGCAGCGCATCCGGACCCTGAAGAACGCTTTTCTCGCCCGTCGACTGGCCACCCTCGACCCGGCTGAGAAGGTGCACGCCGAAGATCTGACCCGCCTGCTCGAACACCTGGTGGCCGACGGATGAGCCCGATCACCCGGGCGGCGCGACAGACCTTCATGGCGCTGCGTGTCCGGAATTACCGCCTCTACTTCATCGGCCAGGTGATCTCGGCCTCGGGCACCTGGATGCACGCTGTCGCCCTGGGCTTGCTCGTCCTTTCGGACCAGCTCCACGGGAACGGCTTCAACGTCGGCATCGTCACGGCCCTGCAGTTCGTGCCGATGCTGGTGCTCGGCAGTTGGGGCGGGCTGGTCGTCGACCGGGTCGACAAGCGGCGGCTCCTCTATCTCACCCAGACGGCTTCGCTCGTGCTCGCCCTCGCTCTCGGCCTGCTGGTGGCCCTGGGGACCATCACCATGTGGGAGGTCTACCTGATCTCCACGCTCTTTGGTGTCGTCAACCTCTTCGACAACCCGGCTCGTCAAACCTTCGTCTCAGAGATGGTCGGCCGCGATCTGATGCCCAACGCCATCAGCCTCAACAGCGTGGTCATGAACTCGGCCCGGGTCATCGGCCCGGCCGTCGGCGGAATCCTGATCTTCACCGTCGGCCTGGCGGCCTGTTTCCTGTTCAATGCGGTGTCCTACGTGGCTGTCCTGGTCGCCCTGTTCATGATGCGTCCAACCGAGCTCCACCAGCGTCCGGTGGTGGTCCGGGCGAAGGGCCAGGTACGCGAAGGCTTTCGCTACGTATGGTCGACCCGCGAGCTGCGCGATCCATTGCTGGCCATGGCGGTGGTCGGCATCTTCGCCTTCAACTTCACGACAACGCTTCCGCTGCTGGCCACCCGCACGTTCCACGGCGGCGCCGGTACCTACAGTGCCCTCATGGCGGCCATGGGAGCAGGCGCGGTAGTCGGCGGGCTGATGGTGGCCCACCGCAGCAGGCCCAGCATCGCCATGCTCAGCTCGATCGGCCTGGCCTTCGGCGTCATGCTCCTGCTGGTCGCCGCCGCCCCCACCGAGGTCGTGGCGCTGGTGGCGCTGGTCTTCATGGGCCTCTGCAGCATCTCGTTCATCTCCACTGCGAACGCGACGATCCAGATGCAGGCCGACCCGGCCATGCGTGGTCGGGTGATGGCGCTCTACGCCATCGCTTTCCTTGGCAGCACACCCATCGGAGCTCCCCTGGTGGGTTGGATCGCCGATGTCACGAATCCGCGGATCGCCATCATGGTGGGCGGCGTGGCCACCCTTGCCGCCTGCGTCCCCCTCGCCCTTCGGTATTGGGCCGACCGGAGGTCCGAATCGATCTTGGCCGTGACCTCTGAGGTTTCGGACGCCGAACCAGGTGAGGTGGTGGACTTCGCGCCTCGACCGATCATCGAGGATGTCCGATCCGTTGAGGATCAGAGGCAGATTCGTCGGGTCGGGACTGCCTGACGGAGCGTGGCCTTCGCGGCGAGACTGCCGAGGCCGCGGGCGTGACGGCTCGGCACATCGGAGAAGTTCGGTGACCCCTCTGATGTGAGGAATGCTCGACTCGGTCGGGGTGACGCTGAAAGGGAGGACCCCGCCGGCCTCAGTGCTTCCCGACGTGTCCCCGGGCCGGGCCATCTGGCCCTACCTCGAGCGCGTGGCGGTCCCAGTGGGCCAGCTCGGCCGCGGCCTCGTATGTGCTCTGGAAGAAGGACAAGAGCAAGGCATCGGGATCCTCGGCGCGCCGCACTTCGGCGTAGGGCAGCACGAACTCGCCCAGGGAGTCGTCGTAGGAAGCCGCCTCCGGCGTCACGGGCCAGGTGGCGAAGCCGTCGGGAGCCGGATAGGCGTAGGCGTAGAACCACCCTTCGCCCGGGCCGCCGGGCCAGTAGCCGCAGCTGCTCACCTCGTGGCTGTAGGCCATCTGTTGCACCCAGTCGGGGCAGTGGGGCACCCCACCCGGATGGCGTGGCGCCTCCCGGCCTGAGAAGCGGGTCACGGCCAGGTCGGCCCCACCCCAGAAATAGTGCACCGGGCTGACCTTGCCCTGGAAGCGGGCGCGGAAGACCTTCATCACCCGGTGCATCTGCACCAGGGCCAACCAGAAGCGCTGCGCCGCGTCGGCGTCGTAGGGGCGCGTCGCCGTGTCATCGGGAAAGGCCACCACGTCCTGGAGTTCCTGCGGATACGGATTGATGGTGACGGGTGCGCCGACGCCGGCCAGGGCCTCCATGGTGGCGGCGTAGAAGTCGGCGACCGACTGCGGTTGGAGCGCGACATGCCCGTAGTTGCCGTGAGCCGTGCGTACCTCCAGCCGATGGGTGAGGAAGTCGAACTCCATTTCGAGGCCGAGACCGCTGGCGTCCATCAACGAGGTGGTGAGCCCGCGGGCGGACACGTAGAGCGGGACCTGCCACCAGTGGTTGACCATGGGCTCGAGCGCGAGGCGCACCTTCCCGACCACCTGGGTCCACAGGTGGAGCGCGTCCTTCGTGCCTTCCCAATCCGAGAGCGTGAGCTCCGGCAGTCGCTCGGGTCCGGCCAGTCGCTCATGGGATCGAGCGTAGCGACGGCGCCAGCCGGGTTTCTCGAGATGCACGCCGTGATGGTTTCCATGACCGGGTTCAGCCTCGACAACGGCAGTTCATGCGGGTTCTCGGTATCGACCGACCTCAGTGGCGTCGATGCGCTGCTCGATGCTCTGGCGGCCAATGGCGGTCCAACCGCGACCCAGGCGATCGGCGAGGGCAGCCCGGCCGTCGACGCCGCTGGAACACCTGCCCAACGGTGTCCCGCTGTCGATCAGCGTGGGGTCACGCGACCCGACGAGCCGTCCGACAACGGCGCCTGCGACATCGGCGCATTCCGAGTTGTCGCGGCGGTCCGTGAATCGCTCAGGCGGTCAGAACGAGCGGCTCGCCGTGACGCACCACCATGGTGTGCTCGACTTGGGCCACGGCACTGCCGTCGGACGTGCGCAGGGTCCAGCCGTCGTCGCCCTCGACCACATGGGTGGCCGAGACGGAGAGAAAAGGCTCGACCGCGAGGACCAACCCCTCGTGCAGGACCGTGCGCTGGCCGCCGTCGACGCTCGGCACCTGCGGTCCTTCGTGGAGCTCCCGCCCGATGCCGTGCCCGAAGAGGTTGCGGATGGTGCAGAAGCCGTGGCGCCTGGCCTGGCGTTCGACCGCCCGCCCGATGTTGCGCAGCCGGGCGCCCGCTCGGGCCGCATCCATGGCGTCGGCCTGGGCCAGGCGCGTCGCCTCGAGCAGGCGCGCCGCCAGCAGTGTCACCGGGCCCACGGCGACGCTGACCCCCGTGTCGGAGAAGTACCCGTCGAGCTCGGCCGAGATGTCCAGGTTGACCAGGTCGCCGGCGCGCAGCTGGCGGGAAAGCGATGGCACGCCGTGCGCCGCCTCGTCGTTCACGCTGATGCAGGTCGATCCCGGGAAGCGGTAGGTGAGGCGCGGCGCGGATCGGGCACCGTGACGCCGGAAGACGGCCCGGCCCACCGCATCGAGTTCGCCCGTCGTGATCCCGGGGACGACGGCGGCCACCATCTCCCCACGTGCCTCGGCGACCACCCGGGCGGCCCGCAGCAGCCCGTCGAGGTCGTCCTGGCCGTCGATCGTCACGCCAGCCATCATACGGGTGGGCGTCGTTCGGCCACTGACCTGGTGTCAGCGGGCCTGCGCGCCCGCGTCCGCCTCGAGCCGATCCGCCAAGACCCGGGCGAACCCGCCCACCTTGTCGGGGTGCCAGGCGAAGAAGAGCAGGGGGTCGAGCAGCTCGAGCTCGAGCAGGAGTGGGTCGCCCCCGACCCCCCGGACCGTGTCCACCCGGGCGTAGGTGGTCGGCCCGAGCAGGTCCTCGGCCGCCGCCACCGCCCGGCGTCCCAGGGCCAGCTGGTCGTCGGTGGGAGCGGCCACGACCACCACCTGGTTGTGGATGAGGTCGTCGAGCGGACCGGTGCCCCGCCGGATCATGGGCTCCTTGTGGATGGCGTGGCTGAAGGTCCCCCCGAGGAAGATCAAGCCGAGCTCGCCCTCGTCGTCGACGGCTGACTGGTAGGGCTGCACCATGGCCACGCGTCCCGAAGCCACCAGATCGTCGATGTGGCGGCGGCCCTCGTCGTGCTCGTGGGGTTCGTAACGCGCCGTCTGGTGTCCGCCACCCGAGATCGCGGGCTTGACGACCACCTCACCCTCCAAGTCGACCGGCGCCGCCCGTTCGACCCACGACGTCGGCACTACCGGGACGCCCGCTGCTTCCAGGGCGCGCAGGTAGCGCTTGTCCAGGTTCCAGCGCAGCGTGGCGGGGGAGTTGACCATCGGGACCCCGCCGCGCTCGAGCGTCTCGGTCCAGCGCACGAACTCGTCGACGTGGCGGATGTTGTCCCAGGCCCCGTTCGCCACCACCAGGTCGTAGTCGGCCCAGCGCACGTCGGGGTCGTTCCACACCGCCGTTTCCGCTTCGAGGCCCGCTTCGGCCAGCGCCCCGATGATGAGGGGTCCCTCCTCGAGCAGGTCCGGGAACCGGGCCGCGGCCGCCAGCGCCACCCGGCGGGACCGGGGCTGGCTCAAGTGCCGATGGGGAAGTGGCAGGCCACCTGATGGCCCGGCGCCAGGTCGCGCATTTCGGGAACCTCCTCGGCGCAGCGCGCCTCGGCCCGGGGGCAGCGGGTGCGGAAGCGGCAGCCCGAGGGCGGGTTGATCGGGCTCGGGGGTTCGCCGGCCAACGCGACCCCCGATGCGCGCGCCGCGGAAGGGTCGGGCTCGACCGCGGAGGCCAGGAGCGCCGCGGTGTAGTGGTGGGCAGGGGCCTGATAGAGGAGATCCGACGGCGCGATCTCGCAGAGCCGGCCCAGGTACATGACGGCCACCCGGTCGCTCACGTTCTTCACCACGGCCAGGTCATGAGCGATGAAGAGGATGGTCAGCCCGAATTCCTGCTTGACGTCCTCGAGCAGATTGAGGATCTGGGCTTGCACCGACACGTCGAGGGCCGAGACGATCTCGTCGCAGACCAGGAGCTTGGGCTGGAGCACCAGGGCCCGGGCGATACTGATGCGCTGGCACTGGCCGCCCGAGAACTCGCGGGGCCGGCGACCGCCGTTGAGTTCGGGATCGATGCCGACCTGGTCGAGCATGGCATCGGCCTTGGCCGCCCGCTCCTGCTTGTTCCCCATCTTCCAGATGACGAGTGGCTCGGCCACGATGTCGCGCACCCGGCGCCGCGGGTTGAGCGAGGAGATGGGGTCCTGGAAGATCATCTGCACCTGCGTGCGCAGCGTGCGCAGATCCCCCCGGCTCAACGTGGTCAGCTCGGTGTCCCCGAAGCGGATTGTGCCCGAGGTGGCCGGCTCGACCTGGACGATGGCGCGCCCGGTGGTGGACTTGCCGCAACCCGATTCGCCCACCAGCCCGAGGGTCTCGCCCTTACGCAAGGAGAAGCTGATGCCGGCCACCGCCTGCACGGCGGTGTTGCCCTTGCGGAACGTGACGTGGAGGTCTTCGACCCTGAGCAACGGCTCGGTCGAGATCTCCTGAGTGCTCAGCGCGGTGTCGGTCACGCCGTGGCCGCCGCGGTGGTGCGGGACTCCACGCCGAGCGGGAACCAGCAGGCGTAGCTGTGGCCCGGCTCGGCCTCGATCAGTGGAGGCTTCTCGGCCCGGCACTTGTCCTGGACGTAGGGGCAACGGGGGGCAAAGGGACAGCCGACCGGAGGGCGCAGCAGGTCGGGCGGCCGCCCGTCGATCGCGCTGAGCCGGGTGTGGCTCGGGTTGCTCAGTCGCGGTGTCGAGTGGAGCAGCGCTTCGGTGTAGGGCATTGCCATGCTCTTGAAGAGGATATCGGTGGGCGCTTTCTCCACGACGTTGCCGGCGTACATCACGATGATCTCGTCGGTGCGCGTGGCCACCACGCCGAGGTCGTGGGTGACCAGGATCATCGACATGTCGCGCTCGTGCTGGAGCGTGCCCAGCAGGTCGAGGATCTGGGCCTGCACGGTGACGTCGAGGCCGGTGGTCGGCTCGTCCGCCATGAGGAGCCGCGGCGCGCAGGCCAGGGCGATCGCGATCATGACGCGCTGGCGCATGCCCCCCGAGAGTTGGGCCGGGTAAGCCTCGAAGCGCTCGACGGGGGAGGGGATGCCCACCTGCATGAGCAGGGAGAGGGCGGTCTCCTTGGCCTCGGACCTGGGCAGCTTGAGGTGGATGCGCAGCGGCTCCATGATCTGATTGCCGATGCGCTGCACCGGGTTGAGCGATGTCATGGGGTCCTGGAAGACCATGGCGATGTGGGTGCTCCAGAGCTTGCGCAGCCGGTTGGCCGGGGCGTTGAGGATCTCCTGGCCGGCGTAGCGCACCGATCCGGTCTGGGTGGTCGACGCGATGGGCAGGAGGCCCATGACCCCGCGCGACAGCACCGTCTTGCCCGAGCCCGACTCGCCCACGATGCCGAGCGTCTTGCCCTGGTCGAGCGTGAAGGAGACGCCCTGCACGGCCCGCAGCGGGCCGCGCGAGGTGGCGAAGGAGATGTTCAGGTCTTCGACCGCGAGGAGCGGGTTCCTCGTGACGTCCTGTTCGGTGCTCACAGCTTGATCTCGGTCACGTCGAAGTAGGCCCGGAGCTTGTCCGCCACCACGTTGAGGGTGAAGAGGAGGAGGAACATCGCCGTGGCCGGGAAGATGACCAGCCACGGGTTGGTCTGTCCCTTGGCTCCGGTGAGCAGGCTGGATCCCTCGTTGAGCATGTTCCCCCAACTCGGCGTGGGCGGCTGCACCGAGAGCCCGAGGAAGGCCAACGAGCCCTCGAGCACGATGATCGTGGCCACGGCGATCAGTCCGAAGGAGACGACGGTCGGCATGATGTTGGGCAGGATCTCCCGGGCCAGGATGCGGGTGTCGCTGGCCCCCAGCGCCTTCGCCGCCAGCACGAAGTCGCGGGTGGCGTAGCTGAGGGTGGAAGCCCGCACGACCCGGAAGATGAGGGGCGCGCCGAAGATGCCGATGATGAGCGTGATCTTCCAGAGGCTGTGGCCCCAGAAGGAGACGATGGCGATGACGGCCACGATGGCCGGGAACGCCAACACGATATAGGAGGTCGTGTTGAGCGCGGTGTCGATCCGGCCCCGCCGGTAGGCCGAGATCATGGCCGGGATCCCCCCGAAGATCAGCCCCAGCAGCGCGCCGCCGAAGCCGACGACCAACGACACCCGGGCCCCGTAGACCAGGCGGCTGAAGGTGTCCCGGTAGAGGTCGTCGGTACCGAGCAGGTGGCCCCAGCTCGGGCCGGCGTTCTGCACGCTGTTGTAGTTCCCCAAGTTGGGGTTGGGCAGCGGCAGCAGGCTGGCGAAGGTCGCCATGATGGCCACGAGGAGGATCCAGCCCACGCAGACCCAGAAGAAGATCCCAAGTTTCTTCTTGGTGTGCTCCGCCGCCTCGTCGGCGACGATCTCCTCCTTGAGATCTGCGAAGGCCTCGGTCTCGATGGCGACACTACTCACGGGCGATCCTCGGGTCGACGATGGTGAACAGGAAATCGAAGATGAAGTTGATCAACACGATGGCCACCGCGACGAACAGGGTGATGCCCTGCACCACCGTGTAGTCGTCCTGGTTGACGGCGGAAATGAGCTGGTAGCCCAAACCGGGCATCTGGAGCAGCAGTTCGACGATGAACGTCCCGGCGATGAGGCTCCCGATGGTGACGCCGGCCGAGGCCAGCAGCGAGATGGACGACGGCCGCAACGCATGGCGCCACATGATGCGTCGGTCGCTCAGCCCCTTGGACCGGGCCATGGTGATGAAGTCCTCCTGCAAGGTCGAGATCAGGTCATTGCGGAGTAATCGGAAGTACACGACGATCGACCCCAGCGCGAGAACGATCGAAGGCAGCAGCATCGTGTGGATGTTCGACCAGAAGTCCTGCGCCAGCGGCACGTACGACGCGGGGCCGGGGAAGATGTGCCAGTGCACCGCGAAGATGAGCACGAGCACCGGCGCGATGACGAACGGGGGTAGCGCCAGCATGGCGAACGTCGTGCTGTTGGCGCCCTGATCGAAGAGCTTGTTGGGCCGGCGCGACGCGTGCATCGCCATGGGGAAGGCGATGGCAAAGGCCAGGATCTGCGAGAAGATGATCAGCTCGAGGTCGATGGGGAACGACTGGGCAATGATGGTCCTCGTCGCCTGGTGCGTCGTGTACGACTGGCCCAGGTTGCCCTGGAAGACGTGACCTATCCAGATGAAGTACTGCTGCCAGAGCGGCTTGTCCAGTCCGAGTTGTGCGTTCACCGTCGCCAGGTTCTGCGGCGTGGCGTTGGGACCGAGGATGGTGATGGCGGGGTTGCCGGGGAGGAGATGGACCAGGAAGAAGGTCGCGATGGAGACAAAGACGATGATGATGAGGAGGAGCACGATTCTCTTGGCGATGTAACGGCTCACGTCTGCTTCTTTCCCCCCTTCAACCCCACCCGGTCCCTCGGGCGTCGCAGCCCCACCGGCGGTGAATGATGCTAGACCGCGACCCCCTTGTCCTACCATGCGGCCCATGCCTGAGGAGGTTCCCGCTCTCACCGGTCGCACGCGCCTCCTCGCCGGCGTGGGCGTGGTGCTCGTGGTGGCGGTCGGCTTGGTCCTCCGTTTCTGGACCCGCTCGGGCCTCTGGCTCGACGAGGCGCTCACCGTCGACATCGCCCGCCTGCCCCTGCACGCCATTCCCGAGGCGCTCAAGCACGACGGGGCGCCACCGCTCTACTACTACCTGCTGCACTTCTGGATCAGCCTCTTCGGGCAGTCCAACGACGCCGTCCGGGCGCTGTCGGGCATCATCGCCGTCCTGACCCTGCCCGTGGCCTGGCTTTGCGGGAAGCGCTTCGGGGGCCGGGCCGTCGCCTGGACCACCCTGGTGCTGCTGGCCAGCGCGCCCTTCGCCGTCTACTACGGCACCGAGGCCCGGATGTACTCGCTGATCATCCTCGAGACCGGCCTCGGCTTCCTGGCCTTGCAGCGGGCCATCGAGGCGCCGCGGCCGGGCAACCTGATCGCAGTGGCCGTCGTGGCCGCAGCGCTGCTCTACACCCAGTACTGGTCGCTGTACCTGCTCGGTGTGACCGGGCTGTGGCTTCTCGTGTCCATCGTGCGCGACCGGCGCCACGGACGCTCCTCCACCGCGCCGGTGCCCGCCTTCCTCGCACTCGTCGCGGGCGGCGTCCTCTTCTTGCCCTGGTTGCCCACGTTCATTTACCAGTCGCAGCACACGGGAACGCCCTGGGCCGCACCGCCGAATTTCTCCGCCGTCATCAACGCCGTCACCGGCTTCACCGACAACCAGGGTTCGACGCAGTTTACCGCCACCAACCAGGGTCGCCTGCTCGCCGTCGTGTACTTCGCCATGCTCGCCCTCGCCCTTTTCGGGTTGGGCAAATCCGATCGCCTGATCGAACTCGACCTGCACACCCGCCCGCGCTCGCGCGGCGCCACGTTCATTGTGGTCGGCACACTCTTCGCCGCCATTGCCGGCGGCATCCTCACCCGCAGCGCGTACTCGTCACGCTACGCCGCCGTGATCTTCCTCCCGCTGTTGCTCGTGATCGCGCTGGGCACCACCACGCTGCTCGACCCCAAGGTGCGGGTCGCCGTGGTGGGCGTGGCCGTGATCGCCGGGTTCGTGTCCTCGGCGCAGAACGTGACGACGCAGAGGACCCAGGCCGGCAAGGTGGCGGTGGCCATCAACACGCACGCCAAGGCGGGTGACGTCGTCGCCTTTTGTCCCGACCAGCTCGGCCCCTCGGTCTACCGCCAGGTGCAGCACACCTCGCAGTTCCACATGCTCACCTATCCCCGCCGCACCGGTCCGGCCATCGTGGACTGGGTCGACTACGCCAATGCGGTCCACGGGGCGAGCCCGGTGGCCTTCGCCGACTTCCTGGCCCACAAGGCCGGCTCTCACACGGTGTGGTTGGTCTGGCAGCCCGGTTATCAGACCTACGGCATCAGATGCGAGCAGATCGCCGCGACCCTGAGCACACTGGCCACCCAGAGCGGCGGCGGCGCCCGCAACGTCGTGATCAACCGGCCCGCGCTCTACTACGAGCCCATGAACCTGACCGAGTTCGTCTTCGTCGGTTCGTGACATCGTGAGGCCATGACGGGGAGCACCGCGCCAGCCCAGGCCGGACCAGCGGCCCCTGTCCGGTCCGTGCCCGCGGCGGCGCTCGTGCGGCTCTGGGGCCGACTGCCCGAGTCGTTGCGCGAGGCCCTTCTGCCCTTTGCGGTGGCCCGGGTCGTGGTCCTGGGTGCGCTCGGCCTGGCCCACTTCGTGGTGGACCGGACCCATCCGGCCAACGGGGCCGCGGTGCTCCGGGTGCACCAGGGCCTCCTGGGCTGGGACGCCGGCTGGTACGAGAGCATCGCCCGGGTCGGCTACCAGCCGCTGGGCACCCAGTCGCTGCGCTTCTTCCCGCTCGTCCCGCTGCTCACCCACGGGTTGGCCTGGATCCCGGGGCTCGGCGACGGGCCGGCACTCGTGCTGCTGGCCAACGTGGCGGCACTGGCCGCCACCGCCCTGCTCTACGTCCTGGCCCGGCGCGAGCTGGGTGAGTCGGCCCGGGCCCGGCGCACCGTCTGGATCCTCAGCCTGCTGCCCGCCTCGTTCGTGCTCGTCATGGGATACGCCGAGTCGGTCCTCCTGCTCCTCGCCGTCGGCTGCTTCCTGGCCCTGCGCCCACCACCCGATCGCACCGGGGCCCGACCCCATTTCGGCTTGGCCGCCGGCCTCGTCTTCCTGGCCGCCCTGACCCGTCCCATCGGGGTTCTCCTCGTCCTGGCCGTCCTGGCCGAGCTGGTGCGATGGTGGACCCGCCTCGGACGCTCCGAGCGCGCCGCGGGCATCGGCGCCATGGTGGCGCCCTTCGTCGGCCTGCTCGCCTTCGGGGCCTGGGCCGACCACGAGGTGGGGGACTGGTTGGCCCCGCTGCGGGTACAGGCCGAGAACGCCCATCACGGCGGGTGGACCGACCCGGTCACCGAGCTGTTCCACGACGCCCGCGGGCTGCTGCACCACCACGTCGGCACGGCCCTGCACGTGCCCTGGGTGCTCCTGGCCCTGGCCATGCTTGTCGTGTGCTGGCGCCGCCTCCCCGCCCCGTACACCCTTTTCGCGGCCGCGGTGCTGGCCGTCGCCGTGTCCGGCTCCAACCTCGATTCCTTCGAGCGCTACGCCATGAGCGCCTTCCCGCTTTCCATGAGTGCCGCGCTGGTCCTGGGCGAGCGGCAGCTCGAGCGGGCCGTGCTCACCCTGCTGGCGGCCGGCCTGGCCGGCTACTCCCTGCTGGCCTTCCTCAACATCTCGGTGCCCTGATTCCCGTCCGTGCGGCGAGCTGCCCGGCGCACGGAGCGGACCCCGCTGGCCGGCAGGGCTCCCAAGGGGCAACCAGGGGGGTCCGCTAACCTGGCCCGATCGTGGCTGCAGGAGAGGGCGAACGCATCGTCATCGCGGGCGCGGGCCCCGGAGGACTCACGGCCGCCTACCTCCTGACCAAACGGGGAGCGCAGCCGGTCGTGCTCGAGGCCGACGACGTCGTCGGCGGTATCAGCCGCACCGTGCTCAGGGACGGCTGGCGCTTCGACCTCGGCGGGCACCGTTTCTTCACCAAGGTGCCCGAGGTGGAAGCGCTCTGGCACGAGATCCTCCCCGAGGGCGACTTCATGTTGCGACCCCGCATGAGCCGGATCTTCTACGAGGGCAAGTTCTACGACTACCCCCTGAAGGCGGTCAACGCCCTGCGCAACCTGGGCCTCTGGGAGGCCGTCCTCTGCGGCTTCTCCTACCTCTGGGCCCGCATCCGGCCGCCCGAGGACGAGTCCAACTACGAGAACTGGCTGGTCAAACGCTTCGGCTGGCGGCTCTACCGCACCTTCTTCAAGACCTACACCGAGAAGGTGTGGGGCGTCCCGGTGGCCGAGATGCCGGCCGACTGGGCCGCCCAGCGGGTCAAGAACCTCGACCTGAGCAAGGCGGTGCTCAATGCCATCTTGCCCAAGAGGGGCCAGACGGACATCACGACCCTCATCGAGGAGTTCCAGTACCCCAAGTACGGCCCCGGCATGATGTGGGAGGTCTGCGCAGACAAGGTGCGGGCCGCCGGGGGGACGGTGGAGATGTCGGCCCGGCTGACCGCCATCTTCGTGGTCGATGGGCGCGCCAGCTCGGTCACCTACACACAGGGCGGGTACCACGCACTCGCAGCCGGCGTCCCACGTGATCTCGACCATGCCGATGCGCGAGTTGGTGCACACCATCACGCCACCCCCGCCGCTCGAGGTGCTGGCGGCGGCCGACGACCTGCACTACCGCGACTACCTCACCGTCGCGCTCATCGTGCCCGAGTCGCGCAGCTTCCCCGACAACTGGATCTACATCCACGCCACCGACGTCGAGGTCGGGCGCATCCAGAACTACGGCTCCTGGTCGCCCTACCTGGTCAAGGACGGGCGCACCTGCCTCGGCCTCGAGTACTTCGTCTTCGAGGGCGACGCCATGTGGAACACGCCCGACGAGGAGCTCATCGCGTTAGGCACCCGCGAGCTGGTCCATCTGGGCCTGGCCGCCGACGGTGACGTCGAGCACGGCTACGTGGTGCGCGTGCCCAAGGCCTACCCGTACTACGACTTCGCCTACAAGGACAACGTCAACACGATTCGCAAGTGGATCGAGGCCGAGGCCCCCAACATCCACCCGGTGGGGCGCAACGGCATGCACAAGTACAACAACCAGGATCATTCGATGTACACCGCGATGCTGACCGTCGAGAACATCTTCGGCGCCGATCACGACGTGTGGACGGTGAACGTCGAGGAGGAGTACCACGAGTCTGGCTCGACCGGGAGGGAAGCCCCGGTGCTGCCGCGGCGCACGAGCGCAGCGGCGAGCACGCTCGACGCTGGCTAGGCACGCGCCAAGCCCGGCGCGTCGGTGGCGGCCGTGGATGACCCTGGCCACGGCGGGAGCGGCATACCTCGCGCTCGGTTTCGTGCTGTGGGTGCACGCCTGGGCCGCCGGGGCCTCCACCCACACCCTGTGCGGCTGTGGCGATCCGGCGCTGTTCTTGTGGTTCTTCCAGTGGCCGGCCACCGCTCTGGCGCACGGGCAGAACCCGTTCTTCTCCACCGCGCTCTTCCACCCGTCCGGCATCAACCTGTTGGCCCAGACCTCGGTGCCCGGGCTGAGCATCCCGCTGGTGCCGGTCACGTGGATCTGGGGACCGGTCGCCTCCCTCAACGTCGCCTCGACGGTGACGCCCGCGCTCACCGCCTTTTCCGCGTTCGTCGTGATCCGGCGCTGGGTCCCCTGGACGCCGGCCGTCTTCGTCGGGGGCCTGCTCTACGGCTTCTCTCCGTTCGTCCTCTCGAGCCTCTCGTTCGCCCACTTGATGACGGCCGCGCTCATGCTGCTGCCCCTGATCCTGGCGGTCCTCGATGAGATCCTGATCCGCCAGAGACACAGCGCCCGGTGGACCGGGGTCCTGCTCGGACTCCTCGTCTTCGCCCAGTTCTTCCTGTCCACCGAGCTCCTGGCCGTCGTGGCCCTCGTCGTGGGCATGTGCATCGCCGCCTTGGTGGCCGCCGCGCTGGTGGGCGACCGGGACGGGCTGCGGCGGCGTGCCCCCCATGCCGCCCAGGCCCTGGGCGTCGGCCTGGGCCTGGGTGCCGTGCTCCTCGCCTGGCCGGTCTGGTTCGCACTCGAAGGCCCGGCGCACCTGTCGGGTCTGGTCTGGCCCAACATCACGAAGCTCGGGGGTTTCCTCCCGTCGAGCTTCGTGACGACCGCCTACCCGTCTTCGCACATCATCTTCCTGGCTCTGGGCGGTTACGAGGGCGCCCCGCTCCCTTCCCAGGCGTACCTCGGCTGGAGTTTCCTGGTCGTCCTGGTCGCCGGCACGCTGGCATTCTGGCGGGACCGGCGCTTGTGGTTCTTCGGGTTCACGCTGGCCCTGTGCGTCGCCTGCTCGCTGCTGGCGCGCCCCGGCCAGTGGGAGCCCGCCCGCGTCTTCTCGAAGATCCCCGTGATCGAGAATGTCATTCAGCAGCGCTTCATGGCCGTCGGCTTCCTGGCCGCGGCGGTCGCGTTGGCCGTCATCCTCGAACGCGTGCACCGCGCCGCACCCGATTGGCGGGGGATCGTGGGCGCGCTCGCCGTCACCGCGGTCGCCCTCGTCCCGATGGCCGCCCTCTTCGGCGAGCGACTGCCCTTCGCGATGCGCGCCGTGACCCTGCCCCGCTGGTACAGCGAGGTGGCCCCGACACTGCCGCCCGGACGCGTCCTGCTCTCCTACCCCGCGCCCTTCTCAGGGCTGCAGTCGGCCCTGGCCTGGCAAGCCGTCAACAGCATGCGCTACAGCCAGGCCGGCGGAGGAGGGCCACAGGGGGTGGCGAACCGGGCCGGAACGGCGGAGGCCGGGTTCAGGGTGCTGATGCGGCTGGGTTTCGGCCTGGGCGGGCCGCAGCCAACCGGCACCCGGGCGCAGTACGCCGCGGTCCGTCACGCGCTGGCCGTGTGGCGGGTCAACACCGTCGTGATCGCCACCAACCCCGAGGCGCCCCGGCTGGAGCAGGGGAACGACCCCACCTATGCCGCCGCCTTCATGACGGCCGCCCTCGGGCGGCGGCCGACCATCCAGGCCGGGGCGTGGGTGTGGGACCACGTGCAGCTGGGGCTCTCCCACCCGCTGCTCCTCGAAGCGGGCACCCTGGCGGCCTGCAGCGCGACCGCGGAAGCGAAGTCCGGGGGGTTCGTGGCGAGCATGGCGGTCGTGCGGTGCGTCGGCCGGGGTGCCGCCCCTTCGGTGAGAGCGGCGCCCGCTAGGCTCACGCCTCCGACCAGACCGGCCGACGGGGAGACCCCCGGCACGTCCGCGGCATCAAGCTCGCCCGCGTCCCGGCCGATCGGGCGGGGCCTGCCGGCAGGGCGGGTTCGGGCGGCAACGAGGAGGGCGGTGCCGGCGTGAGACGTCGAGGTGTCCGAGGCCTGTTGGGCGCCGCGTGCTTCGTGGTGACCGGCCTCGGCCTCACAGCGTGGGCGGCACCGCCGGCAGACCCAGGGCCGCCGACACGGGGCGACGGTTCCGGTGGCGCCCGGAGGGCCATTCCTCTCCCGCCCGGGCTGACCGCGTCTGAGCACCGTGCCCTGCAGCGCTCGGGGGCGTACGGGCCACATCCGGTGCGTCTCCTCGTCCTGGGTGACTCCATCACCTTGACCCTGGCGATGGGGCTCTCGGTCGAGGCGCGGCAGGAGTACGGGGTCAGCGTGACCGACGACGCCACCCTCGGTTGCGACCTCGACCCGCAGACCTGGATCTTCACGTCGGGCGCGGCGGGCCCGGCCACACCCGGGTGTGACAACTGGCGCGCGCTGTGGCCGCTCCTCGTCTCCCGGCAGAGGCCCCAGGTGGTGGCGCTCGGGGTGGGGCGCTGGGAGATCGCCGACCACCTGCTGGGTGGGCACTGGGTCCACATCGGCGAGGCGGCGTGGGACCGGCACCTGACGGCCGATCTGCAGTCGGCCATCACCATCCTCCACTCGTTTGGTGCCAGAGTGGTGCTGTTCACCATGCCGTACGTCGACCCCAGTGACCGCCAACCCGACGGGATGCCCTGGTCGGAAAACGCGCCGGCCCGCGTGCGGGAGTACAACGCACTCGTGCGGGACGTAGCGCGCGCCCGTCCCCGAGTAGTCAGCGTGATCGACCTCAACCGGATGCTCGGCCCCGCCGGCGTCTACACCGCCTCCGTGTCCGGTGTCGACGTGCGGTGGTCCGATGGCGTCCACGTCAGCCTGGACGGCGGCGCGCTCCTGCGGCGCCGGATCCTGCCCGTCGTCGACCGCATCGGCATGGAGGACGAGGCGGCAAGGTCCGCCGCGTGAGCACCCCCGACGTCGCAGACACTCCCGCGGCTGCGGACGCCACCGCGGTCGGACAGTCCCACCGCCGAGGTCGTCGTCGAATCCGTGTCGGCGGCGATGTCCTTCGCGCCCAATGCGGTCGGTCCCAACCTCGGGGCGGATCTGTTCCTCGACGACGAGGAGCGGCCGGGAGTCGAGTCGATGCGGGCCGGCCTCCTGCAAGCGGGCCCCCTCGCCGTGGCGGGTGTCGTGGCCAACGCGGCCGGCGTCGTCCTCACCATCGCGCTGGCCCGCCTGCTCACTCCACACAGCTACGGAGTCCTGAACCAGCTGACGGGGCTCTATCTCATTCTCTCGATGCCCGGGTCCGCCGTGGTGGTGGCCGTGGTGCGTCGGGTGACCATTTGGCACGAGGACGGCGACGGCCACCTGGTCCGGCGCTGGGCGGGGCGGGTGCACCGGCAGGGGACCCTGGTCGTCCTGGTGTGGGCCGTCATTGTGTTCAGCGGCCGGCACGCCGTGGCGGTGTTGCTGAACCAGCAGAGCGGGATTGGCATCGCGGCGATCCTGACCGCCGCCGCCTTCTTCGTCCTTCTCTCTCTCGACCGGGGCCTGCTGCAGGCGCACCGGGCCTACCGGCCCTTGGCGGCGAACCTCCTCGTGGAGATCAGCGTCCGCCTGGTCGCGGTGATCATCCTCGTGCTCGCCGGCTTCGGCCCCTCGGGGGCCGCGGTCGGCATCCTCATCGGTGAGGTCGTGGCCGCAGCCCACGCGCGCTGGGCCGCCGTGCGCGCGTGGTCGGGTGGGAGGGCGGCGAACCTGCTGGGCGCCGCCAGCTGGCTGGCGGCGGTACGGCCGGACCCGGTGCTCGGCGGCAAGACATCGGCGCGCCGCGCGGTGGTGATCGATCTGGTGGTGGCGTCCATATGCCTCTCCATGGTGGCCGTGTTGCAGAACATCGACGTGCTGGTCGTGGGTCGGGACAACCCGTCGCACAGCGGCGCCTACGCCGCCGTGTCGGTGACGAGCAAGGCGATCGTCTTCGGCGCGGTCGTCCTCGGCGGGTACCTGCTCCCCGAGGCCGCCATCCGCTGGCGCCAGGGAGGCCACGCGCTCCGCCAGCTGGCTGTTGTCCTGGTACTGCTGGCCATCCCGTCCGTACTGTTGCTCGGTGTCGCCCTCGTCGCACCCGAGGAGTTGTTGCAGGTGGTCTTCCACCACGCCTACACGTCGGCGGCGGACGCGCTGGCCCCGCTGGTGCTGGCCATGATCATGCTGAGCGTCACGGTGGTGCTCACCATGTATCTCCTCGCCGTGGGGCGGCGCTGGGTGGCCGGCGTGCTGGTCGGCGGCGCCCTCGCCCTCACCGTTGCGGTCTCGGCGGTGCACGGGTCCCCGCGGGCCACCGCGCTGGTGGACGTCGGCGTCCAAGCGGTCGTCCTCCTCGTGATTTTGTGCGGGTTCGCGGTCGTCCACAGGGTCCGAGTCGGGAGGCAGGTCGTAGGGATAACCTGACCGGATGGGCGACGACGTCAGGCCTGCGTCGGCCGCACCCGACCCGGGCCCAGGGCCTGATGCGGCGAGCGCCGACCCCGACGCGTTGGCCTCCATCGCCGCCGAGGCCGGCCTGCGGCGCATCCACTTCGTCGCGTGGCGCGACCTTGACGACCCGGAGGCCGGTGGTTCCGAGTTGCACGCCCACAAGATCGCGTCCCGCTGGGCTGCCGCCGGCCTCGACGTCACGTTCCGCACCTCGGCCGTGCCCGGCGCGCCGGCGGCGCTCACCCGTGACGGGTACCGGGTGGTGCGCCAGGCAGGCCGCTACGCCGTGTTCCCCGGCGCGGCCTGGGAGGGCATCCGCATGGGGCACCGCCCCGGTGACGCCCTGGTCGAGATCTGGAACGGCATGCCCTTCCTCTCGCCGGTCTGGTATCGGGGACCGCGCATCGTCTTCCTGCACCACGTGCACGCAGAGATGTGGGGGATGGTCCTGCCTCCGACGCTGGCCAAGTTGGGCAACGCAATGGAGCGGCACGTGGCGCCACGCTTCTACCGGCACACCCGGGTCGTGACCCTCTCGGAGTCCTCGCCGCGGAGATCGTGGGCATGCTCGGCCTACCCGAGGCGAACGTCTCGGTCGCCCCGCCTGGGGTGGACGAGCGCTTCACGCCGGGCGGCCACCGCTCTTCCACGCCGCTGGTTGTGGCGGTAGGTCGGCTGGTGCCGGTGAAGCGCTTCGACGAGTTGCTGCGCACGCTGGCCAAGGTGAAGACCGACCAACCCGACCTCGAGGCCGTCCTCATCGGCGAGGGCTACGAGCGGCCCGCCCTCGAGGCGTTGCGGGCCGAGCTGGGCGCGGTCGATTGGGTGCACATGCCGGGACGGGTACCCGACGAGGACCTGGTGTCGTGGTACCGCAAGGCGTGGGTGGTGGCGAGTTTTTCCCAGCGCGAAGGCTGGGGTATGACGCTGACCGAGGCGGCGGCCTGTGGCACGCCGGCGGTGGCGACCGACATCGCCGGGCACCGCGACGCGGTGGTCGACGGAGAGTCGGGCCTGCTGGTCGAGGACCTGGGGCAGCTGCCGGTCGCCCTCGGTCGCGTCCTGGGCGACGACGTGCTGCGCAGCCGGCTCACCAAGGGCGCGTTGGCCCGAGCCCGCTGGTTCACCTGGGACGCCACGGCCCAACGGGCGCTCGAGGCGCTGGCCGAGGTCGCGACGAGCTGAGGCGCCGCCCGCCCAGGAGCCGCAGGTCGGTCAGCGCCATGCGCCCTGGGTCGTCCTCGCCGACCCGGAGGCGGCGAGCATTGCCGAATCAATAGGAGATGTGCAGAATTTCACCGATGGCGCGATAGCCCGCACCGCGTAGATGCGGCGTTCGGCGTCGGCCGCGGCCATCAGCCACGGCACGTCGGCGCCACCCGAGATCGCCTCACGACCGAGACGGCTTGCCAACGCGCCACCGATCCCCCTTCTCCGAAATACCGCTGAGACCCCGATGGCCGCGACCTCCGTCAGCCCGTCTCGGATCGGCGAGCAGCTGCCGGCTCCCACGACTGCCCCGGAGGTCCGTTCGACGGCGATGACAGCCAGGGCACCGTCGGCCAGCGCCGCTCGGCGCCGGGCCACGACGTCGTGGCTTGGTACCTGCGGTTCGTCGTACGCCTCGGCCTGCACGACTGCCATGTTGTACAACTCGACGTCGGTGGTGGGGATGCGTAGGTCGAAGCCCTGCGGGTCCGGGCCGGCGGCCGGCTGCCGGGTATCCGTGATCATGACCGGCAGGCGCCCCTCAATGACGAATCCTCCGGCAAGCAGCCGTTGCTCGACCGCCGGTGCACAGCCGGGGATGTACTCGAGGCGAGGCCGACGGCTGCGCCGCGCGTAGGCCTCGACCAGCGCGGCGACCTGGTCGTCGCTGGGCTCGGCGCCGTCGTCCGGCAGGGCGTAGTTGAGGTATGGGTTGTCACTGTCCGGGTTGAATGTGGCCAGGAACGGCCCCACCTGCTGGTGCTCCCGGCCGATGGGCGCGACAACGCGCAGGTATTGCTGAATGCGTGTGAGCATTTGGATCCTTTGGAGAGATGACGTGGAAAACTCCTGCCCCGCACCGCTCCGCGGGGCGAGGTCGCGTTAGGCCGGGAGCGTGCAGCCGCGATGTGATGTCACCTTCAAAGTCATCCTCCAAGCTCGATGAACGAGAGTACCAAATTCGATATGAGCGGCATGGGTGGATCTGCACGGGCGAACGCAAAGTCGCTGTGGAGACCGTCGGAGTCGAGAATGTCCGCTCCATCTAGCCTTTCTCTCACGGGCGATGGTTGAGACGCTTGCAATAGCGTCAGGGCCGAGGGCTCAAGAAGGTACGCCCGTCAGGAGGGTTCCATGGCAACATTCACGAGCTTTGACGGCACGAAGC
Source organism: uncultured Acidimicrobiaceae bacterium (assembly GCA_963809715.1). Taxonomy (GTDB): domain Bacteria; phylum Actinomycetota; class Acidimicrobiia; order Acidimicrobiales; family RAAP-2; genus Bog-473. The sequence continues at coordinate 506,797 of CAWEKO010000002.1, forward strand.
TGTTCTACGAGGAAGAGGGGGCAGGAGCACCGGTCGTCCTGCTCCACGGGCTGAGCGTCGACACCGACGGAAACTGGAAGGCGCCGGGCATCTGGGCCGCCCTGGTCGACGCCGGGCATCGAGTGATCGGCTTCGACGCCAGGGGTCACGGCCGGTCCGACAAGCCGCACGATCCGCCCGCCTACCAAGACGATGCCATGGTCCGAGACGTCGCGGCCATGCTCGACGAGCTGAGCCTGGATGAGACCGACCTGGTCGGTTACTCGATGGGGGCGTCGACGGCGCTGCAGTTCGCGGGCCGCGACGAGCGGCTGCGGCGGCTGGTGCTCGGTGGGATCGGCGGCGACCCGAAGGTCTGGGGCACCCCGGACGGTGAACGCGCGCTCATGGGCAAGCGCTGGCTGGCCGGGCTCGAGGCTCAAGATCCCGAGGCGATCGAGGACCCCGTGGCGCGCCGCGCCCGCAAGGTCTTCGAGGCTCGGGGCAACGACCTCGAAGCGATCGCTGCGCTCTTGCGTTCGAACCGCAGGCATCTCTCCCGTGAGATGGCGTCCGCGGCCGTCACGATGCCCGTGTTGGTCGTGTGCGGGGATCGAGATGCCTCCCCCGCCGAGCTTGCGGCGGCGCTGCCCAACGCCGAGGCGCTGGTGCTCGAGGGCGATCACGAGACCGTGGTCCGGAACCCGGAGTTGGCGCAGGCCATCGTCCGCTTTCTCGCCAACTGAACCCGCGAGGAGGACTTCGTGAGGAGGGCGGGCCACCCAGACGCGCGTGCAACCACGCCACGACGATCGCTCGGCCCGTCGCGACGGCGGCACGGACTTGGTACCGGCCGATACCGAGCGGGTATCAGGGTGACCCACTCCGACCGAGGCGTGGTCGGACCGCCCGGCACACAGGTTCCCGAGCAGGCCGGTGCGAACTATCTTCGGTCGAGACCCCGTTCGGAGGCATGCCATGGCCAAGCTCATCTACGTGGCGAACTCGTCCCTCGACGGTTACTCCGAGGACCTGCTCGATGAAGATGTCACTCAGACCTTTTACGAAAGGGTCTCCCGAACAGTACGTCTGCCCGGTATCCCGGTAACCGAGATGCCGGCGGCCGGCCTTGCTCCCGCCGGAATCGGCTAGACCGAGTACGTGGACTCGTAGGCCGTGGCGAGCTCGCAGAGGGCCTTGTTGCCGTCGCCCCGGAACGAAGAACCGTGCATGAGGCCCAGGGTCTCCGGTGCGAGATCCCCAAGTGTCCTCATGACGTCAGCGGTGTTCGGTGAAAGCGAGCTGTAGCGAAAGAGACCTTCGGCCTCCATTGCCGGTTCGACAATGTCGCCGTCGGTGACGGCTGGACCATCGCCAAGTCGCGTGAAGAGATCGCCACACAAGAGCGTCCTCGTCGTCTCCTCGAAAAGGACTCTCGCCTCCCATCCGTGAGGAACATGAGGAGTATCGATGTGGCGTAGTCGTTTCGCACCGATCTCCATCACTTCTCCGTCGGCCATGGCTCTCGGCGGCCGATCAGCCATCTCACCAATTGACACCATGCAACCCAAGGCTCCGTGAGCGACCTGGGCAGCCGGCGCCACACTCAAGAACTGGTTCATGGCTCCGCATTCGTCGGACTCAACGTGACCAAACGTGATCCATCGCAGGCTGCTGACCGGAAGGACTCGCTCGATCGCTTCACAGACGGAAGGGAACATGGAGCGGTGTCCGGTGTGGAAGAGCAGCGGCTCTTCGTCGTCAACCAGGAACTGATTGAACGTGAACCCGGTCGGACCGATCTCGGAGACCAGGGTCGAGAGCCGATAGATACCAGGTGCTATCTCATCCACCGTCGTCGGCATTGACCTTCTCCTTGCTCGGGAGTGCTGGTCAACAAGGAGGGGCGCAACGTCGGCTTCGAACCGTTGATCAGCGCCTCATCAATCAGGATTGCCTCGACCGTAGCACCACGGCCCCAGGAATACAGGGTGCCCGGTCGTCGCCGATGATCGAACCCGTCGCCATCTCGACTGGCTATTCGCCGGTGAAGCGAAACTCCGCCTGCCAGGGACCGTCGGTTTGGACGACCTCCCAATAGCGTTTTGCGATGTTCTCGGGATCGAAGGCGGTGCCCGCAACGATCTGCCCCATGATCGTCAATGTCGCCACCCGAATACCATCCGGCTCCAGATCGGCCCCGAGCATGGTGGCGGCGGATCGGAGCGCTGCTTTGCCGAGGGAAATGGTCGCGAGGGCCGGGATCGGATAATCCGCGAAACCGCCACCCGTCACGATGATGGTGCCGGAGCCGGCCGCCCGCATGGCCGGGGCGGCGACCTGTGTCACGACGATGGCGCTGATGACGTCAACCGCATAGGCCGTCTGCAGGTGCTCGACACTCGAGCTCAGGAGCTGGTCGGGAGCTCCCATGACCGCGTTGTAGATGATGAGCCCCGGCGCACCCTGCTCCTTGTAGAGCTCCGCCATCCGAGCTCCCAGACCTTCTGGGTCGCTGGCATCTGCCGCGATCGTGCCGATCTGGGCTCCGGTGTCGGCCAGGCTGTCAGCGAGATCGCGGAGTCCGTCCGTGCTGCGAGCCACCAAGGTCGCTCGATAGCCGCCGTTGGCGAAGCGACGAGCCACGGCCATTCCAAGACCCGGACCGGCACCGACCAGCAGGAGATGACGGTTGTCGATCGAGGAGCCAGAGCCACTTCCTGAGTCGTCGGGCATGAGATTGCATCCTTCCGCATCGAATGGTCCTGGGGTGGCCTTCACATCTTTGCCGGACCAGACGGATTTGCATCTAGAGGAAACCCCTAGTCGACAACCGACCCTGCTGAGAGCGGCCGTCAAGTCGGAAACGGTCAGAATCAGGTTCCACGCTCGAGAAGCAGTCGACCAGCGACAACGGCGTCATGTGTGACTCCCTGGACACAGCGGCCCTCTCGGCGAAGGGCTTCCTGCCGACGAGGCGCCGGAGCGGAAAGACGGCCGTTCGGTGATCGATCGACGTCGAAGGCACCTCCATCCCGAGAACATCATGGTCGTACCTGCGCCAGAGTTGTCCGCGGTCATTTCGAGGAATCGGACGAGAGGGATGAGCCTCGCCCGTCCAACGCGCGAGGTGGACGATCCCCACTAGCGTGCGGCCGTGGCGGACCGACCTCGCGTCCTGATCGTCGGCGCCGGTGTCGGTGGGCTCACGCTGGCCGCAGGACTGCGACACTTCGGCATCGTTCCCACCGTGGCGGAGATCGAGGGTTCATCGCTGGGGCGCGGTCTGGCGCTGATGCTCACGAGCAACGTCGGCCTGGCCTTGCGGCGAATCGGGCTGGACGCGGCAGTTGCCCGGGAGGGGACGGTTCTGGATGAGATCGTGCAGACCGACGCGTCGGGCGCCTCCATCGACCACCACGACTTTCGGCCCGCGAACGACCGCTACGCACCCACCTTCGGCATAACCCGCGATGGTCTGATCTCGGCTCTCTCCGCCGGGCCACTCGTTCCCGGTGGCGTACGGCACGACCGTGTCGGCACTCGATTGGTCGAAGGATTCGCCTGACGTGACCTTTTCGGATGGAAGGCGGGCCCAATTCGATCTGGTCGTCGGTGCTGATGGCATTCACTCCGCCATACGCCAGGTGATCTTCCCGGGCTTCGAGCCGATCTATCGCTCGTTCTGCGCCTGGCGAACCGTGATGGAATGCCCGGACAACGACCGGGTATTCACGATCAGGTCGATGCCGGGCACTGTCCTGGGCAGCTTCCAAGTCGCCCCCCAGCTGGTGTACGCCTTCCTCCTGGTCCACGCCGCGGAGATCCCGTCGCTTTCACGAGCTCAGCACCTGGCACGCTTCAAAGAGCTGGCCTCGTCGTTTCATGGGCCGATCCCGACCCTGATCCAAGAGCAGCGAGATCCCAACTCGCGTCGTGTTCGTCCCCGTGTACGAGGTGGAGACTCCCTCCTCTCACCAGGGCCGCGTGGTTCTCATCGGCGACGCGGCCCATGCCTTCCCGCCGCTCTTGGCTCAAGGTGCCGCCATGGCCATCGAGGATGCCGTCACGCTGGCCGAGCTGATCGGCACGAACAACGACCTCGACCAGGTCCTGCGCAGCTTCGAGGCCACACGGCGACCACGAGTGGCCACGATACGCGCCGCGGTTCGCCGTCGTACCGTTGCCAGAGGCTTCGAGGGGCCCGCAACACCCGAGCTGTTGGAGCGACATCCGCTGGTCTTCTCCGACTCACTTGAAGGCGTACGACGACCTGATCGAAGATCCCTTCGCCCCCCAGCGCCCCGGCGACGCCTGACATCTCTCGCCAAGCGGTGTGTGTCGTCAAATGTCCCAGACGACTCAGGCTTGGGAACGTCGGCGAGGCCATCCGCCGGCTCGGGTCACCGCGCCATCAGGTGTGTGCGATCCACACCCGGAGAGCCCCGGCGGTGTGGAAGCCACTGCGCTGTGCGTGCGCCAGTTCCTCACCCCGCTCGTATCCGATCAACGGCAGGTTGGGGAATTGAGTGCGCGCAGCCTGCGCCAGGGCCGACCACGTCTCGGTGGCCTGCCCCACCTTGGTGAAGACGTTGGAGATCCCGACGACATGCGCGGTGCGGGTGAGGATGCCGCCGGCAACAACTCGCTCCTTCTTGACTCGGGCCAGGACGAGGGTCCCCTCAGACAGCAGCTGCGCCAGGTTGAGGCCTCTCGGCTCGTCGTCGTGACACCAGGCTTGCTCCCAGAGATCCAAGCCACCGGGGTCCGTGATCGCGGTCCAATCCGGGGAGATGCCCCAAGCCCGGTCCAGGTGGGCCGGTGACGTGATCCAGTGGGCATCGAAAAGCACACCGAAGCCGTCGGCGGTCAGATCGAGGGAGGCGAAGCTGTCCTTGATCGTGCATCCGGGGGAGGTGTCGAGACGGGAAAACAGGTCGGGAACACGCGGCGACGGAATCAGCGTGACGGCATCCGGGAACAGCGATGGAGTCCGGGTGGGACTCGTCCATGCATCATGAGCGAAGACACCTTGGCCGCCGTGCGACCGGACAACGAGGTCACACCATCGGGCGTTGTTCTCTGCCCCGAGCGCTTGCCACCGCACCACCGTCCGAGTGTTGCATGCTCGAGCGCCGTGGGGTCCAGGGGCCGAGAGTGCCCATGGCGTCCCGATCGACCTCGTCGTGACCTCCGGTGGTGTTCTCCGCACCGCCGCCCGGTCGACGCCGGTCAGGTCTGGGGCACCGCCTCTGGAGGAGCGGCCGGCTCCGCTTGCCTCGCCCGCAGCGCACGACGGCGGAGCGGCTTGGGCACGCGCAGACCGAAGGCGCTGATGGCTGCGTCGGCCAGGAGCAGGACGAGCCCGAGCAGGATGAGATTGTCCGCGTTCAGGAACGAACCGTCCCAGTTCGAGCCGGGCAGGAAATGGTGGACGGCCTGTCCGCGCACGACGTTGAGGCAGCCGGCGACGATGGCCGCCACGGCGGCGATGGTGGCGAGGGCGCGCAGCCAGGGCAGGATCAGGCCGATCGCCACCAGCCCCGCCACGACGAGCGCGGCGCCCAACGGGGTCACCAGTGCGGCGACACCACCCGTCACGGCGCCGATGAGAAGTGCACGCGGGACACGCAGCCGCCAGCGGTACGGCTCGCCCACTCCCGACGTGTCCCGGAACGCAGGCAGGGTCAGGCTTGGAGGATCGAACGGGGCCACGGGTCGCTCGGGCGCATCCGGTCCGGCCGGACCGCGCAGCCTCCCGGGCAGGCGGGCCCGGACGGCCCGACGCCAGCGGGTGGGCAGGAAGCCGAGGACCAGGCAGAGCAGGAGGGTCGCCCCCGACACCGCCAGAGCCACCCACACGACACGTTGAGGCGTCCAGGTGAGTGCCACCTTGAAGTCGGGGCCGCCCAGGGTCTCGAGGTCGGCTGCGCTGACGTGCCAGCCATTGGCGAAGCCGTCGACCAGTTGGGGCGGTCCCAGGTCGACGGCGCGGGCCCCCGAGGGTGCGCCCGGACCCGGTTGGGCCACGGCGTGCCAGCCCTTGTTGACGCTCTGTCCCAGGACGAGCTCGAAGGAGTCGTGCGCCCCGTTGACGTCGCCCGCATGGCCGTCGATGTGCCGGGCCGTCTGGGTCACCTGCGGCGCCGGGCCGGGCTGGGTGGCCTGGAGCGTCGGGGTGCCCGCCGACGTCGGTGTCACGGCGGGCCCCGCCGCGCCCCCGGCCGCCGAGTCCAAGACGAGCTGGTCCACGTTCCAGCCGGTGCACGTGGCCGGGTTGGGGGCGCAGTTCGGCCCGTGCCCGGGCGCCGTCTGCACAATGTGGGATCCGGCCGGCAACGTGACGCCCTTGGCGTCCGGGCCGCAGGGCTCGACCTGCAGCTCTCCGCCGTTGAGCGCCTGACTGGTGGCGCCCACCACCGCGACGTCGATCGGCTTGCCGTCGATGCTGAGCAGGTTCGACACGCAGTTGCCGGGCACCGTCGCGGGCGTCGGCGCCGCGAGGACGCCGGGGATGCCGATCTCCGCGATGGCGATGGGGAGGGCGAGCGGACCGGACGAGTAGTAGTTGGCCGCGTACTCCGGCCGGATACCGGTGAAGGTCACCACGAACTGGCGTCCGCTCAAGGCGGGGAAGCTCACGGGAACGGTCGTGGTGGCGTTGGGCACGGTGCTGTCCGCGATGGGTGGCAGCGTCACGTGGCGGACCTGGGTGCCCGAGGCGACGGTCATCGACGTGGGCACGGAGTGGCGCCCGTCCGCGATGACCTGCATGGAGAGCTGGTTCAGTGTCGTTTGCTTCGTCAGGTTGTAGGTGAGCGACACGCCGAACTGGGCCGCCGTGCCCAGTCCCGGTTGCCAGGCCGTCTGGGGGTTGCCGTCGATCGTGGCCGACGCCGTGGCCCGCAGGTCGCCCGGGAGGCGCCCCGTGGAGTAGGCCGACTCGACTCCCACCGCCGTCCCGGGTGTTCGGCCCACCAGCGTGTCGATCTCGTCGTCGGGGATGAGCGCAGACAGGCTGGCGCTCCCCGAGAGAGTGAAGGTGCGCGCCGTGGGCACGCTGAAGGTGCGCGAGATCGTTGTTTCCGGGTCGCTGCGGGGTGGGAACTGCGAGGTGCGGTCGCGTGTCATCACCATGGTGACGCGGTTGTCGTTCGAGGCGGTGCCCAGCGAGGACAGCATCTGCGTCGGCATCTGGAGCACCTGCTGGACCGACTGGCCCGGGATCTGAATCTCGGAGAATCCCACGGCGGCGGCCGACAGGGTCGTGGCGCTGTCGTTGGTGGTGCCGTCGAGGGTGACCCGCAAGGTGTGGAACGTGCGCGTGGGAAAGGTGAGCGTCTGGCCGCTCGTCACGTGCGAGGCCTTGGTCAGGTCATAGCGGACCGGGTCCTTGCCGTCGAAGGTGAGGGTGACCGAGGAGACCCAGCGCGAGCGGTCACCGCGTTGGGGTTGCACCACGGTGATGTGATCCGTCGTGACCGGCTTCTGGAATCGGGCCTGCCACCACTGGCCGGCCGGGTTGGGGACGAACGTCCCCGCGATCCAGGCCGTGTCGAAGTTGTTGTCGATGGCGCTGTAGGCCTGGTCTTCGGGCGTGTACGACACCGAGTTGCCGTAGCTGCTGGCGCTCACGTTGACGGCGCCCACGTAGGAGGCGTAGGTCTTCGAGGAGATGGTCGAGCCCGGGAACAATTCCACCGGGCTGTCGCTCTGGTCCGTCCCGGCTGGGTTCTCACTCGGTGTTTCCGTGTGGCCGGCGTTGGCCGTCAGGGTGTCCCAGCGGAAGGCCTGTTTGCGGTTGGTGTCGGTCACCACCAGCTGGGCCCCTGAGGTGGCGAGCTGGTGCAGGCGCGACGAGTCCTTGGCCAGGGTGCCCGCGTAGTAGACGGCGCTGCCCGTGTTGAGCAGGCCGAGTCCGGCCAGGTGGTCGAGGCCGGTGGCGTCGCCCTCCATCACGATGGCCCCGCTGTCCGATTCGCCCCGCAACATGGCGCGGGGGTTCTTCACCGTGTAGGTGACGAGTGGGGGAGGCCAGCCGACGTTGCCCGGGATGGACAGGTCCTGCTCGTTGAGCGTCGACACGGTCGAGACGTTGGGTCGGGGCGAGCCGAACGACCTCGGGTCGGAGAGCCCGAGGGGAGTCTGCAGGAACCCGAGCGCGAGCAGTTGGGGCTGGGGGACGCCGTAGTGCTCGTAGCGCTGGTCGTATTCGACCATGAGGTCGCCCGCACCCATGAGCCGGGCCATCGGAGCCAGTGCGTTCATGTTGGCGATGCCGTCCTGGATCGGCGAGTCCACGGCGTAGAGCGTGTCGGCCGTGGCGATGGAGCCCATGATCTGTTGCTCGCGGGTGATGAAGTCGCGGTTGAGCAGAGCTGACTGGGGTGTGTCGATGGTGTCGCCCCAGCGGTCCGAGGCGAAGTCGTTGCCCGGGATGGCGAAGACGCGCGTGCCCGGATGGGTGTTGTCGAGGTGCCGTATCGCGGCCAGCTGGTACGAGGGGAGCGACGCCGGTTGGGTGAAATTGTTGGCGATGGTGTCGCCGTTGAAGAGCGAGGGGTTGTTGGCGATCACCAGACCACCGATCACCACCGCCGTGGCGATGCCGACGACGGTGAGGCGACGCCACAACGCGGTGAGCGCGCTGGCCAGGAGGATGGCCAGCGCCAGCAGCACGACGGGGGTGGCCCGGTCGGTGGAGCGCAGGGCCAGTCCCGCCGTCGTGTTGGTCATGAACGACTTCAGCCAGCCGCCCAGCGCCGTCGGGTTGGAGTAGGGGAACGGCCCCACGGCCAGCACGACCCCGACGAAAAGGAGGACGAGGAAAAAAGCGCGTTCGCGCCAGCGCACGAACGCCGCGCCGAGCACCGCCAGCACGGGCACGGCGAACGAGGTCGCCAACAACGTGATGTTCTGCGTGTAGCGGACTGCCGCGTTGGTCCAAGGGCCGAGGTGGTCGGTGCCGTAGAAGTACCAATACCCGAGCCCGCGCAGGATGTCGGCCGCGTTGGAGGTGGCCGACGTGGACGGGACGGTTTCTGTGTACTTGAGAACGTTGACCCCGTAGGCGGCCTCGACCAGGAGGCCGGCCATCCACCAGACGCAGGCACCCAGGGTGAGCATCCCGATGCGCACGGCGGTGCCCAGGGCACGGCGCCAGGTGGCCTCGCGCAGCACGACGACGGCGTAGACCAACCACAGGATGGGCACGACCCCGACGTAGATGATGGACGTGGCGTTGATGCCGCTCACCAGCGCCACCACGATGGCGAAGAGGGCCGGTTGGCGCCAACCGCCGCGCCGCAGGGCGACGATGGTGAGACCGAGCATGAAGGGCAGTCCTGCCCAGGGCAGCAGGATGACCGAGATCCGGCCGGCGTACTGCAGGAAGTAGGGCGAGAGCATGTAGAGCAGCGCGCCGGCGATCGGGCCGGGACCGCGCAGGCCGAGGATGCGGCACAGGTAGAGGATCCCGATCCCGGCGGCGAAGAGGATGGAGCCGAGCCACAGGCGCTGCGCCACCCAGACCGGCACACCCAAGAGGTGGAACACCGCGTAGAAGGGGCCCATCGGGAGCAGGTAGCCGATGTACTCGTGGCTGACCGTGCCCAGGCCGACGGTCGGGTTCCACATGAAGGGCACCTGGCTCAGGAAGCGCAGCGGATCGAGGTACAGGTACGTCTTCGTGTCCGGCGTGATCACACCCGGTCGCACCGCCAGCAGGGGCACGTAGGCCAGTCCCGCCAGGACACCGAGGCCGCCGATCCACCACCAGCGGCCGCCCCGTTCTCGCGTGGTGCGCTTGGCGGCGTGCCGCCCCCGTGAGGCGGTGATCGTGGTGGTTGAGGTCATGTGGGGCGGCCGGAAAGTCGCCCGGTAGTGTAAGCAGGCAGCGCCACCCAGGCGTGTCACGAAACCAGGGAGCGCTTGTGGCCACCAGCACCAAGTCCCGGCTGACGGGGGAACGTCCCCAGCAGGGCGTCACGCCGGACTCGCTCCTTGCCCTCCACGAGGCCGGCTACCGCGCCGTGCTCGAGCGCATGGGGGGCGGGCGCATTCTCGATGTGGGGTGTGGTCAGGGCTTCGAGTCGGCCCGCTTCCTCGATCCCGGCCGCCAGGTGGTCGGGGCCGACTACTCGAGTGACGCCGTCGTGACGGCCGCCCGCCGTTACGGGCCCTCGGGCCTCCGGGTGGCCCAGATGGACGCGCTCGGCCTGGGCTTTCTCCCGTCCAGCTTCGACGGTGCCTGCTCGTCCCACCTGATCGAGCACTTCGCCGATCCCGAGCCGCACGTGTCCGAGCTGGCCCGGGTCCTGAAAGACGACGGGGTGCTCTACGTGCTCACCCCGAACAAGCCGGCCGACTTCGAGAACCCCTTCCATCTGCACCTCTTCGACCGGGACGAGCTGCGGTCCATGCTCGAGCGCCACTTCGGTGAGGTCTGGCTGGGCGGGGTCGACGCAGCACCGCACGTGAAGGACGACATGACGGCCCGGCGGGTGAAGGCGAACAAGCTGCTGGCCCTCGACGTCCTGGACTTGCGGCACCGCATGCCGCACTCGTGGTACGTGTGGTCGTACACCCGGTTGCTGCCCTTGGCCTACCGCCTGGTGGCCAAGGAGGACGCCGGTGGGCAGACGGGCATCACCGCCGACGACTGGTTCGTGACCGATCAGCTGGACGACACGACCCTGGTGTTATTTGCCGTCGCCCGCCGGCCCAGGCGGGAGACCGCCCGCTGATGCTCGCCGTCGGGCTCACCGGCGGCATCGGGTCGGGCAAGTCCGCCGTGGCCGACCTGCTCGTGGCGCGCGGCGCCACGCTCGTCGACGCCGACCAGGTCGCCCGCGACGTGGTGGCGCCGGACGGCCCGGCCTACCAGGCCTTGGTGGACCGCTTCGGTCCCGGGATCGTCGCCGCGGACGGCACGATCGACCGGCCCGCGCTCGCTGCCGTCGCGTTCGCCGACGAGGAGAGCCGGCTGGCCCTCAACGCCATCACCCACCCCGCGATCGGGATCGCCATGATCCAGGCCCGGGACTCCTTCGAGGGCACGGACCGCATCGTGGTCCTCGCCATCCCCCTCCTCACCGCCGTTCATCGCGAGACCGTGAAGCTCGATGCGGTGGTCGTGGTCGACTGCCCGACCGAGGTCGCGCTCGAGCGCCTGATCTCGCAACGTGGCTTCGACCGGACCGACGCCGAGGCCCGCATCCGCTCCCAGATCTCGCGGGAGGAGCGGGTCAAGGAAGCGGACTACGTGCTCGACAATTCGGGAGATCTGGCCGCCCTCGAGGTCGAGGTGGAGAAGCTGTGGGACTGGCTGCTCGATGCGCGGGAGCAGCGCCGGGCCCCTGCCTGAGCTGTGACACCTCCCAGGTAGCCTCGGAGGGCCATGCCCGACTTCGAGGTGGTTTCGCCCTTCAAGCCCTCGGGGGACCAGCCGACCGCCATCACCGCGCTGACCGCAGGGGTGAAGCGCGGCGACACGTACCAAACCCTCCAGGGCATCACGGGCTCGGGGAAGACGGCCACGATCGCCTGGATGATCGAGCAGGTGCAGCGGCCCACGCTGATCATCGAGCCCAACAAGTCGCTGGCCGCCCAGCTCTCCTCGGAGCTGCGCGAGCTCTTTCCCAAGAACCGGGTCGAGTTCTTCGTCTCCTACTACGACTACTACCAGCCTGAGGCCTACCTGCCGGCGTCGGACACCTACATCGAGAAGGACTCGTCCATCAACGACGAGATCGACCGTCTGCGCCACGCCACCACGTCGTCACTCCTGATGCGGCGCGACGTGATCGTCGTGGCCTCGGTCTCGTGCATCTACGGCCTGGGCTCGCCCGCCGAGTACCGCGACCGCATCCTGGCGCTGTCCGTGGGGGAGCAGGTGGACCAGCGCAACATGCTGCGCAAACTGGTCGACCTGCAGTACGCCCGCAACGACGTGAACCTGGTGCGGGGCGCCTTCCGGGCCCGGGGCGACACCATCGAGATCCACCCCGCCTATGAGGAAGAGGCGCTGCGGGTCGAGATGTTCGGCGACACCATCGAACGCATCGTCCCCTTCGACGTGATGACGGGGGAGATGGGGGACGAGCTCGAGGACATCGCGGTCTATGCCGCCACCCACTACGTGACCGGCGACGAGATCATCCAGCGCGCCGTGGGCACCATCGAGGTCGAGCTGCGCGAGCGCCTCGGCGAGTTCGAGAAGGAGGGCAAGCTGCTCGAGGCCCAGCGTCTCCGGGTACGGACCGAGCACGACCTCGAGATGCTGGCCGAGACCGGCATCTGCTCGGGGATCGAGAACTACAGCCGTCACCTCGACGGCCGCGCCCCGGGCGAGACCCCGTACACGCTGCTCGACTTCTTCCCCAAGGACTACCTGTGCGTCATCGACGAGAGCCACGTCGCCGTACCCCAGCTGCACGGCCAGTACGCCGGCGACCGCTCACGCAAGGACGTGTTGGTCGACCACGGCTTCCGACTGCCCTCGGCCAAGGACAACCGGCCGTTGCGCTTCGACGAGTTCATCGAGCGGGTGCACCAGACCGTCTACGTCTCGGCCACGCCGGGACCCTTCGAGCTCGAGCACTCCGAGCAGATCGTCGAGCAGGTCATCCGCCCCACCGGGCTGATCGATCCCGAGGTCACCATCATGCCGACCAAGGGCCAGGTGGACGACCTGCAGGCCCGCATCGCCAGGACGGTGGGCGCCGGGGGACGGGTGCTGGTCACGACGCTCACCAAGAAGATGGCCGAGGACCTCACCGACTACCTGGCCGATGCCGGCGTCCGCGTGCAGTACCTCCACTCGGACATCGACACCATCACCCGCATCGAGATCCTCCGCGAGCTCCGGCTCGGGACGATCGACGTCCTGGTCGGGATCAACCTGCTGCGCGAGGGCCTCGATCTGCCCGAGGTGGCCCTGGTGGCCATCCTCGACGCGGACAAGGAGGGCTTCTTGCGCTCGGCTTCCTCGCTCATCCAGACGATGGGCCGGGCCGCCCGCAACGTCGACGGCCTGGTGGTGCTCTACGCCGACACCGTCACCGACTCCATGCGTGAAGCGGTGTCGGTCACCCAGCGCCGCCGCGAGGTCCAGATCGCCTACAACCTCGAGCACGGCATCGACCCGCAGACCATCCGCAAGTCGGTCACCGACATCCTCGAGCGCCTGCGCGGGACGAGCGGCGGCGTGGCCAAGGCCGGGCGCAGCCGGGCCGAGGTGCGCAAGAACGCCGCCGTGCGCGGCAACCGGCGGCCGGCGCTCCTCGCCGAAGGAGATGCCTCCACGCCGGCCGCCGCCATGGAGCTCATGACCCAGCTCGAGGCCGAGATGAAGGCGGCCGCGGCCGAGCTGCGCTACGAAGAGGCCGCATTGCTGCGCGATGAGATCGCCGAGCTGCGCTCCTCCATCACGGCCTGACCTCCAGCCCGACCACCGCCGGAGGGGCAACACTCGGGGGACCGCCTCCAGGAGCCGTGCCGATGCCCAAGCCCGCGATGACGCCAGTCGAGTCCAGCAGCCTGGCCGCCATCGGCTTCGACGCCGCGGTCAACGAGCTCTATGTGTCCTTCCGCAACGGCACGGTGTACCGCTATTTCCAGGTCCCCAACTCCGTGCATCGGGCTCTGCTCTCGGCCCCCTCGCTCGGCCGGTACTTCAACGAAACGGTGCGCGACCGCTACCCGAGCCAGCGGCTCCGCGGGGAGGAGTCGCCCTGAGGGGCGTCTCGGCCTGAGCCGTCGTAGGCCGGCGGGAGATACGGTCCCGGCGTGGACGTCGCCGAATGGGAGCGCCTCGGGCTCTATGACCCCGCCCAACCCGGCGCCCCCCATCAGCTCGCGCTCCTCGAGTTCCTCGCGGCGCGGGGAGCCAACGCCGAGGACCTGCTCGACTTCCGCGACACGCTCCCCGGCCTCGCCGCAGTGCTCGCCCTCCGAGGTGGTCGCGCACTCACCCTGCGTGAGGTGGTCGACGAGTCAGGGTTGGGTGAGGCAGAGGTCGCCGCCATCGTCCGGGCCGCCGGGCTCCCCATCCCCGGCCCGGAGGATCGGTTCTTCGTGGAGGGTTTCGCCGGTCTCGGCCGCGGACTGGCGGCCGCCGACGACCTCTTCGGGAGCGATGCCGTGCTCCAGCTGGTCCGGGTCATGGGAACGGCCATGGCCCGCGTCGCCGATGCGGTCGTGTCGGCCTTCCTCGTGTACGTGCAGCCCCAGGCCGAGCGGGAGGAGGCCGTGGGCCTGGCCAGCGCCCGGGCCAACGAGCAGGCGGTCGAGCTCATCCCCTCGGTCATGGGGCTGCTCGAGGTGCTGCTGCGTCAACACGTCATCGCGGCCCGACGCAGCATCGCCGTGGAGCAGGTGGCTTCGGGGTACGAGGTCCAGCATCTGTGCGTGGGCTTCGTCGACCTGGTCGACTCCACCGCTCTGGCCCAGACGTCGACCGTCGGCCAGCTCGGTGCCCTCTTGAGTGAGTTCGAGGCGATGGCCACCGAGCGCGTGCTCGATGGCGGCGGGCGCGTGGTCAAGCTCATCGGCGACGAGGTGCTCTTCACCGCGCCGACCGTCGAACGTGGCGGCGCCATCGCCGCGGCGTTGGCCGCCGCCCTGGCCGCGCATCCCGGCCTGCCCGAGGCCCGCTGCGGCCTGGCCGTCGGCGACGTCACCCTCAAGGGTGGGGACGTGTTCGGTCCGGTGGTCAACCTCGCCGCCCGGGTCGTGCGCGAGGCCGCCCCGGGGGAGGTCCTGGTGGCGGCATCCGGGGTCGACGTGGCCGAGGGGCGCCCAGGGCAGCTCGAGCCCGCGGGCACACGGCTCCTCAAGGGCTTCGCCGATCCCGTCCCGCTCTATCGGGTGGTTGGCTGAGCCAGCCGCGACCTTCGGCGCCGAGCGGCCTCTATGGTGAGCTGATGCCCACGCCAGTACTGCTCCGCGAGGTCGCCGAGCGTTATGCCAACACGGTCGGGACCAAGGACGCGGACGCCTATGCCGCCCTGTTCACGGAGGATGCCGTCCAGGTCGACCCGTACCCGGCCGGCCGCCATGTCGGGCGCGACGAGATCCGATACTTCATCCAGAACTCGTTCGATGCGTGCGAGACGATCGCCTTCGACCTGATGAGCGTGCACCCGGTGGCCGATATCGCCGCCGTGAGCTTCGACATCTCCATGACGATGGCGGGAGCCGACCAGGTCATGCACATCCGCGGCGTCGAGGTCTTCACCGTGACCGACGACGGCCTGATCTCCGAGGTGACCGCCTACTGGGGCGACGAGGACGTGACCTTCGAATAGGCGCCCGAGGGTGGTCGCCGACCCCCGACGAGCCGATGATCAGCACCCGGCTGAGGCCGCCGCCCCGTCCTGCCTGCATCGACGCGGCGGGCGGACCGGGGTGACACAGCCCACCGGTAACCTCCCTTGAATGGCCGACCGTCTGGTCGTTCGCGGCGCCCGCGAGCACAATCTGCGCGACGTCTCCGTCGACCTGCCCCGGGACCGGCTGATCGTCTTCACCGGCCTCTCCGGATCAGGCAAGTCGTCGCTGGCCTTCGACACCATCTACGCCGAGGGACAGCGCCGTTACGTCGAGTCCCTCTCGGCCTACGCCCGCCAGTTCCTCGGGCAGATGGACAAGCCCGACGTCGACTTCATCGAGGGCCTGTCCCCGGCTATCTCCATCGACCAGAAGTCGGCCTCTCGCAACCCGCGTTCGACGGTGGGGACCATCACCGAGGTCTACGACTACCTCCGACTGCTCTACGCCCGCATCGGGCACCCCCACTGCCCCCAGTGCGGCCGTCCGGTGGCCCGCCAGACCCCTCAGCAGATCGTGGACCGGGTGCTCGAGCTGCCCGAGGGCACCCGCTTCCAGGTCATGGCCCCGGTGGTGCGGGGGCGCAAGGGCGAGTACTCCACCCTTCTCGACGACCTGGCCAAGCAGGGCTTCGCCCGGGTCCGGGTCGACGGCGTCCCGCTGGAGCTGGCCGACCGGGCCGAGACCAACCTGGCTCGCTACGAGACCCACACCATCGAAGTCGTCGTGGACCGGCTCATCCGGCGCGGCAACGTCCGCCAGCGCCTGACCGAGTCGATCGAAGCCGCCCTGGATCTGACCGGCGGCACGGCTGAGGTGCTGGTCATGAACGCGGGAGCCGAGGCCGAGCCCGACGAGGCCATCACCTTCTCCCAGCACCTGGCCTGTTCCCACTGCGGCATCAGCTTCGAGGAGCCTGCACCCCGCAACTTCTCCTTCAACTCCCCCTACGGGGCCTGCCCCTCCTGTGCCGGGCTGGGCACCCGCTACGAGGTCGACCCCGAGTTGGTCGTGCCCGACGACGCGCTCTCGCTGGCCGAGGGCGCCCTGGCTCCCTGGGCCGGGGCCCGGAGCGAATACTTCACCGGCCTCCAGGCCGGGGTGGCCGAGTACGCCGGCTTCTCCGTCGACGCCCCCTGGAAGAAGCTCAAGGCCAAGGACAAGAAGCTCGTGCTCTACGGGACGGGCACCAAGCCTGTCCACGTCACGTACAAGAACCGCTTCAACCGGGTCCGCTCCTACGAGGCCCACTACGAGGGCATCGTGCCCTGGCTCCAGCGTCGTCACGGCGAAGCGGAGTCGGACTGGTCGCGCGAGCAGATCGAGAGCTACATGCGCGAGGTGGACTGTCCGGTATGCGGGGGGGCCCGCCTCAAGCCCGAGTCACTCGCTGTGACCGTGGGTGGGCGCAACATCTACGAGCTCTGCAGCCTCTCCATTGCCGCCGCCGTCGAGGCCATGGCCACGCTCGAGTTGTCCGAGCGCGAGCACATGATCGCCGACCGCGTCTTCAAGGAAGTGCGCGAGCGGATGCAATTCCTCCTCGACGTGGGACTCGACTACCTGTCGCTGGCTCGCTCGGCCGGAACGCTCTCGGGCGGCGAGGCGCAACGGATCCGACTGGCCAGCCAGATCGGCAGTGGGTTGGTCGGGGTCCTCTACGTCCTCGACGAGCCCTCCATCGGCCTGCACCAACGCGACAACCAGCGCCTCATCGGCACCCTCGAGCGCCTGCGCAACCTGGGCAACACGGTGATCGTGGTCGAGCACGACGAGGAGACCATCCGCAAGGCCGACTACGTGGTCGACATCGGACCGGGTGCGGGTGAGCACGGTGGCCACATCGTCCACGCCGGCCCGGTGACAGGGCGCGGGGGATTGGTGTCGAACAAGGCCTCCATCACCGGGCAGTACCTCTCGGGCAAGCGTTCCATCCCCGTGCCGGCCCGTCGCCGCCCCGGGACCGGTGACGTCATCACGGTGCGGGGCGCCCGCGAGCACAACCTGCGCGACATCGACGTGTCGTTCCCCCTGGGGTGCCTGATCGCCATCACCGGGGTCTCGGGGTCGGGCAAGTCGACCTTGGTCAACGACATCCTGCTGCGCTCGTTGGCCCAGGAGCTGCACCGGGCCAAGACGATCCCCGGGCGCCACCGCAAGGTGGAGGGCCTCACCCACATCGACAAGGTGGTCGACGTCGACCAGGCGCCCATCGGGCGCACGCCCCGTTCGAACCCCGCCACCTACACCGGCGTGTTCGACCACATCCGCAAGCTCTTCGCGGCCGCGCCCGAGTCCAAGGTGCGGGGATACCAACCGGGCCGGTTCTCCTTCAACGTGCGCGGCGGGCGCTGCGAGGCCTGCGCCGGTGACGGCACCATCAAGATCGAGATGCACTTCCTCCCCGATGTGTACGTGCCCTGTGAGATCTGCCACGGGGCGCGCTACAACCGCGACACCCTCGAGATCGTGTTCCGGGGCAAGACGATCGCCGACGTGCTCGACATGTCCTGCGAGGAGGCTCTGACCTTCTTCGAGCGCCAGCCGCCCATTGCCCGCCACATGCAGACCCTGGTGGACGTCGGGCTGGGCTACGTGCGCCTGGGCCAGCCGGCGCCCACGCTCTCGGGCGGCGAGGCCCAGCGGGTCAAGCTGGCCAGCGAGCTGAGCCGTCGGCCGACGGGACACACCCTCTACATCCTCGACGAGCCGACCACGGGCCTCCACTTCGAGGACACCCGGCGCCTGCTCGAGGTGCTCGGGCGGTTGGTGGAGCAGGGCAACACGGTCGTCGTCATCGAGCACAACCTCGACGTGATCAAGACGGCCGATTGGATCATCGACCTCGGCCCCGAAGGCGGCGACAAGGGCGGTCTGGTCATCGCCGAGGGCACGCCCGAGCAGGTGGCCAAGACGGCGGGCAGCTACACCGGCGAGGTGCTCAAGCCCGTGCTCGCCACCAAGTAGCTGGACAGATCGTCGTCGTTACGACAGGTCAAAAGACTCTTCCCCCGTGTGTTTCGAGGTTTGTCCCGTCATCGTGATGACGTGGGGTCCGGGTGCCCCGGCATCGACCCCGGTCGGGATGGATCCCGAACAACGAGGCTGACCGCTCCGTGGAACGATCCCCTGGCAGACCAGTGCGTGGGGGGGATTCGGGATTCCGCTCGCGTACGTCACCTTGAACCGCTCGCCAGGTGTGAAACCGGACCCGAAGGCGTGCACGCCCGTTCCCGGTGGTCCCGCCAGCGGGTGGACTCCTATATCTCCGATGGTGGTCACCAGCGGTCCAGTGGTACTGGGGGACTGACCCCCAATGAAGGCAAGGAGGGGTTGCGTGCCAAAGTCGGACCCGTCGAGGAAGCCGGCTCCAAAGGCAGCTGTCGGGTTCTGGGGATTGATGTACCCGCCGAGTGACCCGTCTGCACCGAAGACAGCAAGTTCTATCGGTGCGGGTTTTCGCACGCGGATGCTGATCCACTCGGTAGAGGCGACGGAAATTTGGAAGCAGAGGGCCTCGCCAGGGGAGGCGATCGACGTCGTAAAGCGGGGCTCACCGAAAGCGACGCTGGTGCAGCCCACGGGATCGTCCATCCGCTGGAAGTCAAGATTGAACGGTCCCGCAGAAGTATCGGTGACCTCGATGGTATAGGTACCGGATGCATCGGTCGGATAGATGACTCCGGAATCCTGCTCAGCCACCAACGGTGTTCCGTTCGGATCGACCACCTCGACGCCCGGGCTCGGATTGGTGGAGGTTGCGACGGCATTGACGAACACGGTGTCGCCGCTGACGTCGTCGAAGGTGAAGCACTGTGGCGGTGCGGACGGGTCTGCTATCGAGCCCGAGACGGGCAGCTGTCCGGCACTCACCGGCGTGGTCGAGGAGCAATTTGCCGAATCGGCCGGCGAGGCGTGACCTTGGGATGCGGTAGCGCTACCGCTAGAGGTGACGCCGATGACGATGACTCCGCAGAGCAGTGCGCCGGCTCCGCTCCGAAGAAGCGCTCCCGGCCGGCAAGTCCTCATGCCGATCCTCTGCTTTCCGTCGAGTTGCGAGGAGTCTTGTCTTTTTCACGTGGCGGCGCAACGGCTCACGAGAAATGGGTCTTCGGACGCTCGAGTTCGACACCGTCGAGGAAGATGTCGATCTTCTCGTTGTAGAAGGCCACGAGGCCGGCGATCGGCAGCAGTTCGCGGGTCGGGAAGTCGTAGGCCCAGGCGATGTCGGGGTGGGTGCGCCCCTCGATCACCGACGACCAGTAGCCGGTGGTGACGCCCTTGTAGGGGCACGCCGTCTGGGTCTCGGTGGGCACGAGGTGCGTGAAGTCGACGTCGGTCCGGTTGAGGTAGTAGCGGGTCGGCAGCCCGGTCTCGAAGCACAGGACGGGTGAAGAGGACTCCGCCAGCACGACGCCGTGGGACTCCACCCGCACCGTGCGAGTCGAGCGGATGGCGTCGACCCGGGAGTACGGACTGCGCGGGTGGACGAAGACCTGCTCGTCCTCCTCGTACCAGGCGTCGAACGCGGACCACTCGAAGCGCACCGTGTCGTCGAGGCCGGCCACCTTGGCCGCGCCGAGCACCTTCGCCGCCCCCGTCCGCTCGACGTCGCCGACGCGAAGTCCGTACCGCTTGGCGTCTCCTCGGGGCGTCTCCTCGGTCGACAGCTCATCGACCAGGACGTCGGGCGCCACGTCGGCCACCGGAACGTAGTACTGCGGAAACGGTGGCCACTCCCACACGTAGCGGGCCGCGGTCGTGTCCACCACCGTCTTGCCGGCCAGGACGGCGCGGATCCGTCGTGGCACCGGCTCCACGTGGTTCTCCTGGACGGGTGGGGCGGGGTAGTCGGACACTGCGGCCTCCTCTCACGCTGACGTGATCACCTTCGACGTTACCGGCGGTCGATCATCCGTCAGCCACCGCCGAAGTCCGCCGAGGGCCGCCGCACGGGATGTCTCAGGTGATGGCGAGCATGCGCTCGAGTGCCACCTTGGCCCATTCGGCGGTCTCGGCGTCGACCCGGATGGGATTGCGCACCTGCCCGTCGACCAAGCCTTCGAGGATCCAGGCCAGGTGCGGGGGGTCGATGCGCGACATGGTCGAGCACGGGCAGACGAGCGGATCGAGACAGACGACGGTCTTGTCGGGTGACTCGTCGTTGAGACGCTTGACGAGATGGATCTCGGTGGCCACGCCGATCACCGAGCCGGGCGGTGCCTCGTCCACGGCTCGGATGATGGCATCGGTCGAACCGATGACGTCACCGAGCTCGACGACCTCGTGCGCGCACTCGGGGTGGATCATGACGATCCCCTCGGGGTGCTCGGCCCGGAAGGCCTCGACGTGCTCGGGGCGGAAGCGCTGGTGCACCGAGCAGTGGCCCTTCCACAGGAGCAGAGTGGATTCCTTGACCTCGCGGTCGGTCAGTCCACCAAGGGCGAGCCTCGGATTCCACACCCGCATGTCGTCGGCGCCGAAGCCGAGCTGGTAGCCGGTGTTGCGCCCGAGGTGCTGGTCGGGGAAGAACAGGACGCGCTCGCCCCGCTCGAGGGCCCACGTGAGCACGGCCCGGGCGTTGGAGGACGTGCAGACCGCGCCGCCATGCCTCCCGACGAAGGCCTTCAGCGCGGCGGCCGAATTCATGTAGGTCACCGGGATCAGCCCGTCGACGTCGATCACTCGGGCCAGGTCGTCCCAGGCCTCCTCGACCTGGTCGATGTCGGCCATATCGGCCATGGAACAGCCGGCATTCAGATCGGGCAGGACCACCTGTTGGTGGTCCCCGGTCAGGACGTCGGCCGACTCGGCCATGAAGTGGACGCCGCAGAAGACGATGAACTCTGCTTCTTCCTGTCCGGCGGCCAGGCGGGAGAGCCCGAAGGAGTCGCCCCGCGCATCGGCCCACCGCATGACGTCGTCGCGCTGGTAGTGGTGGCCGAGGATGAACACCCGCGGGCCGAGCGCCTCCTTGGCGTGGCCGATCATGTCGGCCAACTCGTCGTCGGTCGCGGCGGTATAACGCTCGGAGAGCGGCGCCTGAAGCCTGAGCATGTGGTCTGCCCCCTTTGAGGGAGAGCATCGATTTGGCCGGCGGGGACAGCCTGGTCGCCCATCCGCGGGTATGTCGGCCTCGATGCGAGGTTGTGTGCCGGAAACCAGGCCGGCGCCAACCAGTGTACCGCCCAGGTCGCAGGGTTGCGCGAGAGTGGGAGCGATGCAGTACCGGCCCCCCACGGGCTCCATCCCGGACGCACCGGGCTCGTACCAGTTCTACGACTCCGAAGGCCGAGTCCTCTACGTCGGCAAAGCGAAGTCGCTGCGCCACCGCCTGCCCAATTATTGGCAGGAGTCGGCCAAGCTGATGCCTCGGACGGCCCAGATGGTCGCCCAGGCCGATCACGTCGAGTGGATCGTGGTCGACAGCGAGGTGGACGCGCTGATTCTGGAGCACTCGCTGATCCAGGCGCACCTGCCTCGCTACAACGTCCGTCTCAAGGACGACAAGAGTTACCCCTGGCTGGCCATCACCCTGAACGAGGAGTGGCCGCGCCCGGCAGTCGTGCGCGGGCGCAAGCGCAAGGGTGTGCGCTACTTCGGGCCCTACGGTCACGCCTACGCGATCCGCCAGACCCTCGACCTCCTGATCCGGAGCTTCCCCGTCCGCACATGCTCGGAGACGAAGTTCAAGCGGCACGAGCGCTTGGGGCGGCCTTGCCTGCTCTACGACATCGACCGCTGCTCTGGTCCGTGCGTGGGCGCAGTGGATCACGAGGCCTACGACGGCTACGTCAACGACCTGATGCGGTTCCTCTCCGGCGACACCGAGCCCGTGCTGGCCGGTTTGGAAGCGGACATGCGCGCGGCGTCGGACGAGCTCCAGTTCGAGCGGGCGGCACGCCTGCGCGACCGGATCACCGCCGTGCACAAGGCCGCCGAAGCCCAGCAGATGGTCTCGGACCGGGCCGAGGACTTCGACGTCGTCGGGGTGGCGGAGGACCCCCTCGAAGCGGCGGTGCAGATCTTCCGCGTGCGCCGGGGCCGCGTGGTCGGCAACCGAGGCTTCGTGGCCGAGAAGGTCGAGGACCTCTCGAGCCCCGAGTTCGTGCGGACGATCGTGTCGCAGGTCTACGGCGACGAGGGGGCCGAGGTGCCCCGGCGGGTGCTGGTGCCCGAGCTCCCGGCTGACCAGGAGTTGCTCGAGAGCTGGCTGCGCACCGTGCGTGAGGGCCCGGTCGACTTCGCGGTGCCGCTGCGAGGGGCCAAGCGGTCCCTCCAAGAGACGGTGACCCGCTCGGCGAGCGAGGACCTGGCCCGCCATCGGTTGCGGCGGGCCTCGGACCACAACGCGCGCTCGAGGGCGCTGACGGAACTCCAGGGCGCCCTGGGTCTTCGTGAGGCCCCCCTCCGCATCGAGTGCTACGACATGAGCCACCTCCAGGGGACCGATTACGTCGGATCCATGGTCGTGATGGAGGATGGCCTGGCCAAACGCTCGGATTACCGCCGGTTCAAGGTCAAGTCCGTCCCCGGGAACGACGACTATGCGGCCATGGAGGAGGTACTCACCCGGCGACTCACGGCCCTCAAGATGGCGAAGGAGACACCGACCGGCGAGCGGCCGCGGCGTTTCGCCTACCGCCCCAACCTGCTGCTGGTGGATGGGGGGAAGGGGCAGCTGCACGTGGCCGAGCGGGTGGTCCGTGAGCTCGGGCTCGAAGGCGAGATCGAGCTGGCCGCCCTGGCCAAGCAATTCGAGGAGGTCTACCGCCCGGGTGATCCCGAGCCGATCCGCCTGCCGCGGGGTTCCGAGGCCCTCTACCTGCTCCAACGGCTCCGAGACGAGGCACACCGCTTTGCCATCACGTTCCATCGGGAGCGTCGGGCCAAGCGGATGACCAAGAGCCTGCTGGACGACATCCCCGGTTTGGGGCCCACCCGCAAGGCACGATTGGTCAAGGAATTCGGCGGGGTCAACGCGGTCCGGGCGGCCAGCCTGGAGGAGCTGCTGGCCCCGTCCTGGCTGCCCGACCCCGTCGGTGTCGCCGTGTACGAGGGCGTGCGTAAGGCTAGAGAGCGATGAGCGAGTTCGTCGTGGTCACAGGGATGTCGGGCGCCGGGCGATCGACCGCGGCTGCCGCGCTCGAGGATGTGGGTTGGTTCGTCATCGACAACCTCCCGGCGGGCCTCATCATGAAGATGGTCGAGATGGTGGACCGGCCCGGGTCCGGCATCGAGCGCGTCGCCCTCGTGATCGGACGGGGCGGCTCCAACACCGGCCCCGAATACTTCGACGACCTGCCTGACGTGCTCGACGAGCTGCGTTCCACCCGCAAGCGCGTGCGTGTGATCTTTCTCGACGCGCCGGACGAGGTGCTGATCCGCCGTTACGAGGGCACCCGCCGGCGCCACCCCCTGGCCGCCCGGGGCGTGGAGGAGTCGATCGCCGACGAACGCAAGCTGCTCGAGCCGGTACGCGAGCGGGCCGACCTCATGATCGACACGGGCGAGGTCAACTCGAATCAGCTGCGCTCGCGGATCCTCGAGGCGTTCGGTGACGACGAGGAGCAGCACATGCAGACCTCGGTCGTCTCGTTCGGCTACAAGCACGGCATCCCGCTCGATGTCGACCTGGTCTTCGACTGCCGGTTCCTGCCCAACCCCTTCTGGGTGGAGGAGCTGCGTCCTTTCAGCGGGCTTGACGAGCCGGTGCGTGAGTACGTCCTGTCCCAGCCCGAGTCGCTGTCGTTCCTCGAGAAGGTCGACGACCTGTTGACCAGCATCCTCCCGGCCTTCGTGCGGGAAGGGAAGTCGTACCTGACCATCGCCATGGGCTGCACCGGGGGCCGGCACCGGTCGGTCGCGCTGGCCCAGGCGCTGGCCGACCGGCTGGCCGGTCACGGCCAGGCCGCCACTGTCTTCCACCGGGACATCGACAAGTGAGCGAGGTCCGGCCGGCCGTGGTGGCCATCGGCGGGGGGCACGGCACCGCCGTGACCCTGAAGGCAGCCCGTCGCTATGCAGGGTCCCTGACCGGAGTGGTGTCGGTGGCCGACGACGGCGGGAGCAGTGGACGGCTGCGCGAGTTGCTCAACGTGGTGGCGCTGGGCGACATCCGCAAGTGCCTGGTCGCCCTGGCGGACGAGGACTCGGCCCTGGCGCTCGCCTTCGAGCGCCGCTTCGAAGAGGGTGAGCTGGCCGGTCATGCGCTGGGCAACCTCATCCTGACGGGGCTGATCGACGCCACCGGCGATCTCGTGCTCGGTGTGCGCGAGGCGGCCCAGCTCTTGGGAGCGCACGGCGAAGTCCTGCCGGCCACCGCGGAGCCGGTCACGCTCAAGGCCGAATCGGCCGAGGGCACGGTGGCGGGCCAGGTGGCGGTGATGGGTACGTGCGACATCCGGCACGTCTCGGTGGTGCCCGACGACGCCGCGCCACCGCCCTTGGTCCTCGAGCGGATCGCCGAGGCGGACCAGATCGTGATCGGGCCGGGGTCCCTGTTCACCAGCGTGCTGGCCGCCGTGGCGGTGCGGGGCATCGCCGAGGCGGTGGCCTCAACCCGGGCTCAGGTCGTCTACGTCTGCAACCTGCGGCCCCAGATCCCCGAGACCGAGGGATACGACGTGGCAGCCCATGTCGAGGCCCTGGCCAGGCACGATGTCGCTGTGGACGTGGTCTTGTGTGACACCATCGGCGGCATGGCCACCGGCGCAACGTATTTGACGGTCCACGACGTCACTCTGACCGGGGAGAACACGCTGGTGCACAGCCCAGCCAAACTGGCGCGGGCGCTGTCCGGTCTGCTGGCATAGTCCGCCTGGTTGGAGAGAGAGAGGGACGCAACATGACGGTGCGTGTCGGGATCAATGGCTTCGGGCGCATCGGTCGGAACTACCTACGAGCGGTGCTCGCCACGGGTGCCGACGTCGAGGTGGTCGGTGTGAATGACCTCACGTCGTCCGACACCCTGGCCCACCTTCTGCGCTACGACTCGACCCACGGGCGCCTGTCCGTCCCGGTCCAGGTCGAGGGCAGCGATCTGCTGGTAGGGGAGCAGCGCATCAGGGTCATGGCCGAGCGCGAGCCCGAGCGGCTGCCTTGGGGCGACCTCGGGGTCCAGGTCGTGATCGAGTCGACCGGTCTCTTCACGAGCCGGGCCGCCGCGGCAGGACACCTGGGCGACACGGTGAAGCGGGTCATCATTTCGGCCCCTTCCGGGGACGCCGACGCCACCTTCGTGATCGGCGTGAACGACGACGAGTTCGATGCGGACAAGGACGTCATCATCTCGAACGCCTCCTGCACGACCAACTGCTTCGTCCCGATGGTGAAGGTGATCGACGACGCCTTCGACATCGTGAGCGGGCTCATGACCACCGTCCACGCCTACACCAACGACCAGAACCTGCTCGACCTGCCGCACAAGGACATGCGTCGGGCACGGGCGGCGGCGACCAACATCGTGCCCACCGCGACCGGCGCAGCGCGGGCCACCGGCCTGGTGCTGGCGGCGATGAAGGGGCATCTCGACGGCTACTCGCTGCGGGTGCCGGTGCCGGCCGGCTCCATCACCGACTTCACCGCCGTGGTGCGGGGCAATCCCCCGGTGGCCGAGGTCAACGCCGCCTTCGCCGAAGCCGCCGCCAAGCCGCCGCTCGACCGGGTGCTCGAGTACACCGAGGACCCCATCGTCTCGAGTGACGTCGTGGGGTCGCCGGCCTCGTGCACCTTCGACAGCGAGCTGACGATGGTGATGCCGATAAACGAGGAGCTGTCCCTGGTCAAGACGTTCGGCTGGTACGACAACGAATGGGGCTACTCGAACCGGCTGGTCGACTTGAGCGTCCTGGTCGCCCGCTGATCGTCATGGACCCCTTGCGCGGACTCCCGCTCCTCGAGGATCTCCCCGATGTCGACGGGAAGCGCGTGCTGGTCAGGGTGGACTTCAACGTGCCCCTGCACATCGGCGTCCGGGGACGGGCCACCGTGGCCGACGATTTCCGCATCTCGGCCGCCATTCCCACCCTCAAGCACCTGCTCGACGAGGGCGCAGAGGTGGTGGCGGCCTCGCATCTTGGGCGTCCATCGGGCGCGCCCGACCCCCGCTGGGAGATGGACCCGGTCCGGGATCGCCTCGACGTCCTGTGCCCCGGCGTCACCCTGACCGAGAACCTGCGCTTCGATCCGGGCGAGAAGGCGAACGATCCCGCCTTCGTGGCGCGCCTGATCGACGGGTTCGATGCCTACGTCGACGAGGCCTTCGGGGCGGCGCACCGCAAGGATGCCTCCATCGTGGGGCCACCCCAGTTCCTGCCCAGTGCGGCGGGACTGCGCTTCGCCCGGGAGGTCGAGGTGCTCGGTGGCCTGCTGGCACATCCGGCGCGTCCCTTCGTGGCCGTGGTGGGCGGGGCCAAGGTCGCCGACAAGCTCGAAGTCCTCAAGGTCCTGGCCACCAAGGTGGACACCCTGATCGTGGGCGGCGGCATGGCCTTCACCTTCATGGCTGCCCGCGGGCAACAGGTCGGGAGCTCGCTCCTGGACGAGTCGCACCTGGAGGAGTGCCAGGCGCTTCTCGAGTCGGGCATCGACATCCTGCTGCCCACCGACACCCGTGCCCTGGAGCCCGGTGGCACCTTTGGTCCTCCATCGGAGGCGCACGGGCCGCGGGGGAGCGTCAAGGTCATTGAGGGCGACCTGCCGGACGGGTGGACCGGCCTCGACATCGGACCTGACACGGCTGCAGCCTTCTCGGCCGCCGTGGAGCGAGCGGGAACGGTGCTCTGGAACGGCCCGCTGGGGGCGTTCGAGGACAAGCGGTTCGCCCAGGGCACCAAGGTGGTGGCCCAGTCCGTGGCCGAGTCACCCGGATTCACGGTGGTCGGCGGTGGCGACAGCGCCAGTGCCCTCGAGGAGTTGGGGTTGACCGACCGTATCGGCTACCTCTCCACCGGCGGCGGCGCGTCGCTGTCCTTCATAGAGAGCGAAGGTCACCTCCCGGGCATCGATGCCCTCCGCCACGCGCCGAACGCACCCCAGGGGTGAGCACCCGCCGCCCGCTGATCAGCGGGAACTGGAAGATGCACCATGACCACATCGAGGCGCTGCACACCGTGCGCGACCTCGGACTGCGCCTCAAGGCGGAAGACGTGGCGAAGGTCGACGTCTCGGTGCACCCGCCCTTCACCGACCTGCGCACCGTCCAGACCCTGGTTGAGAAGGAGCACATCCCGATTTCTCTCGGAGCCCAGCACTGCTCGGATGAGGACGCCGGGGCGCGTACGGGCGAGGTGAGCCCGCGCATGCTGGCCCGGCTCGGGACGTCGTACGTGATCGTGGGCCATTCGGAGCGGCGCACGCTCTTCGGTATGGACGACGCCACGGTGGCGGCCACCCTGCGGGCCGTCCTGCGTCACGAGATGACGCCCATCCTCTGTGTGGGGGAGAGCGCCGGGCAGCGGGAGCAGGGCCTCACCGAGAGTCGTGCTGGAGGAGCAGGTGCTCGCCGCCCTCAGCGGGTTGCCGACCGAGACCCTGGCCGCCCTCGTCGTGGCCTACGAGCCACTCTGGGCCATCGGGACCGGTCAGGCCGCCACGGCGATGGACGCCGAGGACGCCTGTGTGTTCATCCGGACCCTGGTGGCCAAGGTCGGGGGCGACGACGCGGCCGAGAACATCCGAATTCAGTACGGGGGTTCTGTGAACGCCGAAAACGCGACCGACCTGATGAGCGAGCCCAATGTGGACGGGCTCCTGGTGGGCGGGGCCAGCCTGGAGGCGGCGGCGTTCACCGACATCATCCGGGCCGCCGGCGCCTGCTACCGTTCCTAGGCCGTACAGGGCGAATACCGTCCCGAGCTGGAGGGCTCCCGTGTCCACACTCACCTGGGTGTACATCGTCATAGAAGTGCTGAGCGCACTGGGCCTGATCTTCCTCATCCTGATGCACAGCGGGAAGGGTGGGGGTCTCTCCGACATGTTCGGTGGATCCGTTGGGGCCGCCGCCCAGGGCTCGACGGTGGTGGAGCGGAACCTGGACCGCATCACGGTCACCGTCGCCATCGTCTTCGCCTTCGCCACGATCACGCTGGATCTCCGGCTGCAGTGATGGGCCGGGGCCATCGCCCCCGGCATTGGCGCGGGCTGATCGGGGTATTGCTGGGCCTGGCCGTCCTTGCTGCAGGCTGTTCCACGGCATCGAGCGGCAGCACGACGACCGTCACCTACGTCGCCGTGGCCGGCGGCAAGATCTCCTTCGGCATGACCGAGAGCGTGTCGGGATGTAACCCCAACACGACCGAGGGAAACACCCCGGGGACGCTCACGGTCCTCGGTGCCGTCCTTCCCAGCTCGTTCGTGGTGGGCGCCAACGGGACGCCTCAGGCCAATTTGGAGCTGACGCAAGCCGAAGTGGTCAACCTCAGTCCGCAGACGGTCGTCTACACCTTGAATCCCAAGGCGGTGTGGTCGGACGGCGTGCCCATCTCTGCGGCCGACTTCAAGTACGCGTGGGAGCAACAGCGCGGCGATCCCGTTGTTTCCTCACCCGACGTGGCGAGCATCGCCGGATACCGGGACATTGCGTCGGTGAAGGGGTCCAACGGCGGCCACACGGTGACGGTGAAGTTCAAGAACAGCTTCGCGGACTGGAGATCACTCTTCAATAATCTCGTCCCGGCTCACATCATGGAGAAGGTGGGCTGGAACCCCACCTGCCCGACAGTTGATCCGGCGATCGATCTCTCGGGCGGTCCGTTCAAGATCGATACGGTCTCGGGATCGGCCATCCGTTTGGTCCAGAACCCGAAGTGGTGGGGCACACCTGCCAACGCCAAGTCGGTCACGGTGCACATCGCCACGTCGACGGACGAGCTGGCCCACTGGATGAGCTCGGGCTACGTCAGTGTGGCTGAACCGTCCACGGTGACGCCTTCGTTCCTCACCGAGATGACGGGATTGCCCGGGGCGGCGAGTGACATCGAGAACTCCAACACGCTGCTCCAACTGAACATGGCGAGCGCTCTGACCTCGAAACTGTCGCCTGACCTGCGAGCGGCGATCGCCCTGACCATCAATCGGCAGGCCCTGGTGAACCAGCAAGTGAGCTGGGCGGTGGCGGGTGTGATGCCCGCCGACAGCCACGTCTACGTGCAGGGTCAGGCGGCGTACAAGCCGTCGTCCTCCTCGGTCCCGACGACGACCGTGCCCGTCTCGACCACTTCGACCTCGACCACGGTCGTCGGAGCGGGGGGCAGCGTGAATTTCCCGGTGACCCCGGTGCCGGAGCAGGCAGCCGCCCTCGTCGAGCAGGCTGGTCTGGTCAAGACGCCGAGCATGCCGCTCTACCACTACCCGTTCGGCGTGCCCTTCCAGATCAACATGGTGGTGGACGCGGGAGACCCGTGGGCGGCGGCGGCGGCGCAGGCGATCCACGACCAGCTCGAGGACGCCGGGTTCGACACGACCATGACGACGGCACCGACCGCGACGAGTGCGGGTCAACTGCTGGCGGCGGGCTCGGCCGATCTTGCTCTGATGCCGCAGACCTTTAGCCCGTACCCGAGCCAGATCCTGGCCTGGTACACCTCGAATCTCGGTCCCCCCGGGAAGAACGGGTCGGCAAACTGGACCGGCTACGCGAACCCGCAATTCGACCAGCTCGTGCTCATGGCTTCCCGACAGCTCAATCCTGACACGGCCGACACGATCTACCAGGAAGCGGACACCCAACTCTGGGACCAGATGGTGTCGCTACCGCTCTACCCCGAACCGAGTGCACTGGTGTGGAGGAGGACCATCGGTGGAGTGACGCCGACGCCGCTCGGTACCAGCGTGCTTTGGTACGCGCAGCAGTGGGCGGTTCGCCAACCGGAGTCGACCAGCAACACCACGCCGTCCTTGCCGGGCCAATAGGCCTTTCGCGGCGGGTTCAGCCGGGTAAGGCTCGGGCCCTGCGTGGACTGGGATTCCACCCCGTGCGCTAGCCTTCTCAGGCGCCTGATTTCAGGTCATCGCCCGTCGGAGTGGCGGAATAGGCAGACGCGCCAGCTTGAGGGGCTGGTGCCCGCAAGGGCGTGGGGGTTCAAGTCCCCCCTCCGACACGATCAAAACCCGACTCCTTCATCCCGACTTCCTGGTAGCGGACGTGCAGCGGCGGCGCTCCGTGCACTTTCACGTCGAGGTAATCCGGTAACACCGAAATCTCCTCGATGAACTCGTCGATCAGGACGCGTCGCTCGACCTCCGTCGCGGCCTTCCACGTCTTGTCGACGTCGAGCGTTGCGAGCATGCGTGCGACCGCGTCGAAGTGCTGTGCGACATCGTCGGAGCGCGCCACCTCGACGCGTGCATCGTCCACTTCACGCTGCGCCTCACGGATGGCTACGGACAGGCGTGCCTCCTCCTCGGCGAACAGGTCGGCTCCGATCTTGTCGTCGTAGTACAGGCGCAGCAGCTTGCGGCGTTGGGACACCAGCTCCTCGACACCGTGACGGGAACGCCGAGTGCGGGGCCCTCCGCCGGCCTTGGGGCCGGCGTTCGGGCCCGTTCGAGTTCCTTCCGGATGGCGGCCTGCAGTTCGGTGTCGTCGCCGATGAGCCGCAGCCCCAACACGGCTGCCCGCAGCAGCCCGACGTTGGTCCGGCGGGGCTGGGCGCAGCCTTGGCCCCGGTGGTGGCAGCGGTAGAGCCGTTGCGCCCTGACCGTTCTGGTCGAGGGCCATGAGGCGCTGACAGAGCCCGCAGCGGACCCGGCCCGACAACAGGTCGGTGCCCCGGGCCCTTCCCTTGACCCGGCCCCGGTGGGCGGCGGCGAACTGCTCGGGGGTGATGATCGCCTCGTGGCGGCCGGGGAACCACTCGCCGTTCATCTGTACCTCGCCGAGGTAGATGCGCGAGTCGAGGATGGTGAGCACAGTCGAATACTTGACTCCGGTGGCGTCGGCGATCTTGCCGACGCTCTGCCCCTCGGTCCGCAGCGTGAAGATGCGCCGGACGACCGGCGCCATCTCGTTTGGCACGAGCTCGCCGTCGACGAGGTCGTAACCCGTCTTGGGACGGTTGACCCACTTGCCCTGGCGCACGGCCTGCTGCATGCCCATGCGCACGTTCTCGGCCAGTTGCTCGCGGTAGAACTGCGCGAAGGAACCGAGGATGTTGTAGAACATCCGGCCCGTCGCCGACGACAGATCGATCTTCTCGGTGAACGAGTGCAGGGCGACGCCGGCCTGACCGAAGCGGTCGGCCAACATGATGAGGTCGCTCAGGTTCCGAGACAGCCGGTCGAGCCGCCACGTCAGCACGTTGGCCACGTGCCCTTCGTCGACCATGTGCAGCAGCTGCTGCAGGCCGGGCCGCTCGAGGTTCTTGCCCGAGAGCCCGGGGTCGGCGATCACCGTCACCTCGCCGAGGTCGTGCAGCTCGGCGTAGACGCGCAGCTTGTCAGCTTGCCCGGCGATCGAGAAGCCCTCCGCCGCCTGTTCCTCGGTCGACACCCGGCAGTACGCCACCGTCAGCATCGTGTGCTCCTGTTCCTCTTCTTCGTTCACCATGCGCAGCCCGATCCGTACGAGCACCGGCGCCACCCGCTCGTAGTCGGGCCCGGCCGCGCTCACCGCAGCTCCAGCTCGCTGCGGCGGCGGGCCACCCGTTCGGCGAAGGCGGTGTGGCTGACGATCTCGTAGGTGTGCAGATGATGCCCGACGGCTCCCAAGGTGTCGTCGATGCCCTCGGTGCCGATGAGGGCGCCCAGCGAGGCGAGGTAGCCGGTGAGGCCCGGGAGCAGCTTCTCGATCGACGCCGACCGTCTGGTCAGCCGCAGCCGCTCGACGCCCACGGCCCGGTGCCCGAGGGTGGCCCGCTGCACCTGGCGCCACTCGGGGGCGAGGGGCCAGCGGGAACGGGTCCGGTCGGTGGTGGGGGAGCGGTAGGTCAGCCACTCCGTGGTGGCGTAGGCCCACAGGTCACCGGTGGCGGCCAGGACCTGGTCGGGCGTGTTGAGGTCGAACTCGACCAGGCCCTGGCGCCCGATTTCGAACTCGAGGCGGTGCACGGGCGTACCGGGTACGTAGCGATCGCCCCACACCTCGGGCCACCAGCCGTTGTCCTTGGCCGCCATGTCGGCCGTCTTGTCGTACAGGCGGGCCAGGAACGTGTTGGTCTTGCGGCTGCCGAACTCGAAGCCGGTCAGGGTGCCGGCGACCTCGTAGGTGCGTCGGGCGTCGGCCCGGCAGACGAAGCGTTGGGCGTCCTCGAGTCCGAGCGACCAGCCCTGCCAGTCGGCGAAGAGGTCGACCCGGTTCACCCAGAAGCGCAGGCGGCCCAGTTCTGCGTCGAGCAGATTCGTGCACGGCCTTCACCGCCGCCTCCGGGTCCGACGGCGTGCAGGAACTGGGAGCGGGGCTGGACGCGCACGGTCGGAAGATGGCGGCTGGTGGAGAAGCCGATGCGGGCCATCTCGTGGTCGAGGCAGAAGCGGTACTTGCCCCAGCCGTGGGGAGCGATCCCGAAGGTCAGATCACCGATCGCACACGGGGCCGGGCGCTTCGCTTCGCCCGCCCAGGTTCGGCAGTCCTCGAGGCGGGCCAGGAAGCGCTTGGGCAGCTCGGCCCGGCCCGAGAGGTACAGGGCGTCGACACCGGACGCCAGCTCCCGCAGCCCCGTCTCCGGAAGATGCGTATTTGCGACTAGGTGGTCAGAGGAGTGCACGGGAGCCATCTCGATGCTGGGTCAGCCGAGCCCTCGACCGCGGGCGGCCTGGATCTGGCGGGAGATCTGCTCGGACCAGGCCGTGTCGAGGTCGAGCTGGATCCACGGGAAGACGAACTCGTCGGGGTGCGCGCCGTAGGTGGCCCGGAAGCGGCGGACCTTGCGGAAGATGGTCGCCCGGTGCCAGCCGCCCCGCTCGAGGTTGTCGAAGCCGCCGGCCAGGTGCCAGGCCACCCAGAAGCCGATGAGCTCGGAGCGCTCGAGGGCGTCCTCGGCGATGGCGTCACGGATCTCCGGCTCGAAGTCCTCCATGCTCCGGGCGGGCGTCGAGAAGGCCTCGGCGATGACGTCCTCGTCGAGGTTGTGGTGGTAGCCGGCCCAGCGGTTCACGGCGACCCGGCCACCTTCGGCGCTCTCGCTCTTGTCGCTGCGGAAATCAAGGTCTTCGGTCATGGCCGGGAGTATGTCGCATGGTTGCGACAAGCCCTCCAGCAGAAGGCAAAACCGCAGGTAGGCCGCCCATCGGGCGGCCTTGGCCATTGTGACCACCGACTCCGCCCGGGCCCGTCAAGGCTTCCCCTGCGGGCGGCTGCGCCGGCCTTGACCGACCCTGACCACTCGGACTCTGGCCCGATGGCACGGCCGCAGAAGCGTCGCGGGCACAATGGAGAGGTGACCGACAGCGCTGTCGAACGGGATGTGGTGGCCGAGGAGGCCGCTCTCGACGACTCCGAGGAAGCCCTCGTGGCCCGGATCGCTGCCGATCGGCGGGCGGGACGGGACACCACTCGAGACGTGCAGGCCCTCCTGGAGCTCGCCGGCAAGACCAACAAAGCTGCTCTGGACCGTCTCGCCAAGTAGCGCACTCTGGTGACCGAGGGCGACAGGGCGGAGATCGCCTACCTCACCCTGGAGGACTTCTACCGAGCGGCCGCCGAAGCGCTCGGGACCGAACTGGCAGCCGTCCGAGCAGTCACCAACGACACACTGGCCGGCTCGGCGTTGGCGGCACCGAGCGCCGGCTTCGGTGACTTCGAGAAGTATCCCGAGTTTGCGACGAAGACGGCGGTCTTGTTGCAGGCCGTGGCGAGCAACCATGCGTTGCCGGACGGCAACAAGCGGACGGCGTTGCTGTGCGCCATCCTCTTCGCCGCTCTGAATGGGTATCGCTGGGTACCACCCGAAGGTGATGATCCCGACGGAACTGAAACGGCAGAGATGGTTGAAGCGACCTCGATGCGAACAGTGCCTCTCGAGGACCTC
This sequence comes from uncultured Acidimicrobiaceae bacterium, assembly GCA_963809715.1. Lineage (GTDB taxonomy): Bacteria > Actinomycetota > Acidimicrobiia > Acidimicrobiales > RAAP-2 > Bog-473. The sequence goes on from CAWEKO010000002.1 coordinate 541,074, forward strand.
GCATCATGGATCGAGGATCGACTTCAAGCGATCTGATGGTGCGTGCTGTAGCAAGCATTCGGACCTGATACACAGATTTTTCGTGTCTCCAGGCCGGCGAATGGGGGCACCCCTCCCGTCGTTCGCCGATCTTCGGATTATGCGTCCCTGGCTCCTCGCAATGGCCGGCCCGGATCACATCGGCGGAACGAATTCAGACCACCGATCCAGCCCCGCAACGTCGCCTGACACTTCCACATCGGCAGCCTCAGAGGCAGGTATCCGACCCCAAACAAGCCAAAGGAGCCGATTCGGCAGCTCCATAGATCCGCACCGAAGCGTCGCGTGGCTCGCGGCTAACGACTCGTTCTCCTCGACCGGAGAGGTCGAGCCACCACCGATCAGTTCGATCACTGCACTCGAAGCTCATCGTGGGACCGGGCGGGGCATCGTGCGTGGCCCGTGTACGCGGCGACGAAGACGTCGAGATATTCGTCTATCCCGTCGGCAGCTACGTCGGATGCGACCGATAAGCACCTTGCCTTGTGCCGCATCGGTATCCGAACGGTGGACGACGGCTTCGAGAGCCATTCGACGGGCCCACCAGCCGACATGGCGCCCGGGCTCGTACCACGACCAACATTCCTCGTCGGCGGGGACGTTCGAGAGTTGCTCAAGCAGAGAACCAGTGCCGGAGCGAAACCAATCAACGAACTCCGGAGAGCCTTTCTCCGGCGTTTGTAGCTGAGCGAACAGGCCAAAGTCGGCGTCGGGCCGTCCGCGGACGATCTCGGCCACGACGTGATGCGTTGCGGCCACATGCCGGGCCACCGTGGCGACCGTCCAGCGATCGGACCATGGAACCACCGCCGCTCGATCGTGTTCGTACGCGCTCAGGATGCGGGAGGATTCGTCAGAAATGATGGAGACATAGTCGAGTATCACGTCAGTGCTAGCCCTCTTCTGAATGCCTTCTCAACTGTCACTTACGTGCCTCTTGTAGGTAGGCCAGGGTATCCCAAAGGTCCCGATCAGCCACGCCCAGGCCCGGCGTTCGGGGGCAGCCTCAGTCATCGATGAAGGTCGGTATTTCGGGGACATCTTGCGGCGTCGCTAGAGGAGGCTATGGCCTCGATACCGGAAGCGTCATCGGCTCCTTGGCAAGCTCCTTCGATAACGATGCTGACGACCAGACACCAACTGAGCAGACTCATCGCTTCCTAGCCCGAGCGGCCCATCCGAACGGGTTCGTCTTGACCTTCACGTCGGCGAACCCCGACGCCTCTAGGCGCTCAGCCAGAGTTTTATGATCGATTGGGTTGTAGGTGTCGCCCTCGTGGTGAGCCTCGAGTTCCGGGCTCGCCAGACTGTCGCCGACCACGAACACACCGCCGGAGCGCAACACCCGGCCGACCTCAGCGAACAGGCGGTCCTGAAGCGCCAAGGTCGGTACGTGGTGAAGCATGGTGAACGACGCTGCGCCGCTGAAGCAGCCATCTGGGAACTCAAGTGCCGTCGCATCTCCTATCACGATGGATACCGAGCCGTTTCCGGCAAATCGGGCCATCAACATCAACGCGAGGTCACGGTCAATCTCCACCGCGGTTAGCTTCGGTACCGACTCCCCAAGAACGTCGGTCGTGGCTCCGTAACCCGGGCCAACCTCAAGAACGTCGTCGCCGAGGTCCAGGTCCCCGAGCACCCAAGGGAGAATGGAGTCGCGAACCACCGCTCTCCATTCGGCGCTGCCGCACAGCTTGTGGTAGTCGTTCACCTCTCTACTCTTGCTCTCCCAAGGCAACTACGCACCGGTCGGGCCTGTCAGCAGACCAACAGAGATCGGCTGTGCTTGGCCCAATGCCGGCGTTCGGGGACAGTAGGGCCGAAGAAGCGACCGAAGCTGGATTACCCTTGTTAAGTGCATCAGGACACTTAGGACCGTGACAAGAACAAAGTGGTTTCTGGCGTTGTTGGGAGGCGTTCTCAGCTCTCCGTTCATGAGCCCTCTTTCCGGGGTATCTGCAAGCACCAAGGATGTCCTCCCGCTACGTCATGTTGTGCAGTCGTCTCCTGCGTTCCGTCCCTCAGTACCTGTGCCGACCACGGTCGAGGTCTCGTTACCCCAGGCCAAGAAAGCGACCGTGGTATTCGAGTTCCACCCCTCGACCCATCCAACCAGCGTGCGACTCGTGGGTCAGAATCGCGGAACGACTGCACGGGCTTGCGCTTCCGACGGCGTAGACAACACCGGCAGCTGGAGCAAGTACTGGTCCGGTTGCATCAACATCCCCACCAGAGGTGCACTTCTCCCAGCCGATGACGGACTTTCGCACGTAGGAGTTGCAGTGCACGTGACGAGTCCGGTAGCCCGGCTCAAGGGAGCTCGCTTGGTAATCAAATACCTACCCGGCGACTACGCCTTCTCAGAGGTCGCACTGTCGCCGAGGCCCTCTGTCGCAGCGATTGCCATGACGACTGCAAGTCCGGTGCTCTTAGGGACCGGGGTTGATTCACAGTGCGGCGGTGAATTCTCCGTGAACGTAGGCACGTGTACGATCGTGAAGACGTCGGTTGAGCAAGGAATCGGAACATGGGTCAACGAACTGCCGGTGAAGGGTTCGACGTACCGATTTTCGGTTACACATCTGCGATGTCGTGGAAGCGGCGAAAACGTTGGGCTCGGTATTGCCACTGGCAGCCCAGGTGGCCCCTGATCTCTCCTATATCCAGGTGTCCCATAAATGCCTGCTTGTGTGGGCAGGGGCGAGA
>CAWEKO010000003.1:0-918533 GCA_963809715.1 uncultured Acidimicrobiaceae bacterium
ATTGATCGCGATTACGATTCGCTGCGGCAGGATCTGTGGCTCGCCAGCGACCAGGCCTTCAAGGCCGCGGTCGAAAATCATTCCAAGAAGCAAGCGTTCATGTCGCGCCTGGCGAAAGCGCCGAGCATTCCCGATTTTTGACCAGCGCCGCCGACGGTTTCCGTCGAGCCGCTGCGCGATCCGGATTGGACCACGCGCAACTGGGAGGATGAGAGCCCGCTCGGTGTCGGCTGCGCTGCGGCAATTTCCGCAATTGCAGAGTTCGCGTGTCACCTATCACCTGATCTACACCACCAGTTACACCGTGAACAGCGAAGGAACAAGGATTCGCGCCAATAAGAGCCTGGCGGCGATCGAAGCAAGCCTTGAAACCGAATCCGACGATGGGATGCCGCTTCACAATTTTGTGTCCGTCTACCGCCACCGCCCCGACGAATTGCCGCGGCCGATGCCGTGCGCAAGGACCTCGAGAAAGCCGGGACGCAGTTGATCATGCTCCGCGCGTCGCAACCGGCGGCCGATTATGACGGACCCGTGCTGTTTGAAGCCCCCGCGGCAGGTTCTCTGCTGGCGCAGATGCTGGGACCATCGCTTTCGGGCGCGCGCGCACCGCTGGCGATGCAAACGGCCTTCGACCAATTGATGGACCGGCTGGGCGGCACACAGCGAGTGGACCGGCAAGCTGGGCACTCGCGTTCTTCCCGCATCGTTTCAGTGGTGGACGATCCGACGGCCACGCAATTCGCGGGGCAGGATTTGATGGGCACGTACGCTATCGACGAAGAAGGCGTGAAAGCCGAAAAAGTGCAGCTCATCACGAACGGGCTGCTGCTGGATTTCCTGATGTCGCGACCGTCCGGGTCCCGACCTGACGCAGACCAACGGCCACGGCCGCGCCGCGTATCTGGGCGATCCGCATCCGTTGATCAGCAATCTATTTTTCAGCTCTTCAGTCGGGCATTGCTCCCGACGACTTGAAGAAAAAGTTCATGGATGAGTGCAAGCAAAACGGAAACAAATCGTGTCTGATCGTTCGCGAGATGGACAATCCCGTGCTGGGCGTGCGCCTCGCAGGACGATCTGTCCGAAATCGTGATGGGAGCCGCCGCCGGCGCAGCGACCGGCGACCGCCTTCCGTTGCTGGTGTACCGCGTGAACGTGGATGATGGTGTCGGAATCCTTGTTCGAGGAGCGCGGCTCAGCGGGCTTACCGTCCGCGCCATTCGCAATATTGCCGGGCATCGGAAATGACGCCACGCTTTTCACTTTACCGAGAGCCAGCAGACCGGATTTGCCGGGACGGCGCTCGCGGCGTTTGGCTCGGCCGATTCCGGCGTTCCAGCAACGGTGGTAGCGCCTTCGCTGCTATTTGACGACGTGGAAGTTCACGGCGCCCGTGGCGAGCCGGAACGTTTACCGCTGGTGCCACCGCCGCCGATGAATTAGGGATCGGGGAATGGCACAGGCTTCAGCCTGTGTGATTTTGATTCTCGTCGGTTCAGAACCGCGCACAGGCTGAAGCCGATGCCACAGAATCTACACTCGCGCGGAATTCTGCAGCGTCTCCAAAACTTCCCCGGTGGACTTCTCGACGTCGGCGTGCAGGCTGTTGCCGTGCGCGTCCATCGTCACGATGGCTGCGAAGTTCTTCACGCGCAGATGCCACATCGCTTCCGGAATGCCGAACTCCATCAGATGCACGCCCAGCACTTTCTCCACCGTGCGCGCATAATATTGCGCCGCGCCGCCGATGCGCGTTCAGATACACGGCGCCGAATTCCTTCAGCGCCGCCGAGGTCTTCGCGCCCATCCCGCCCTTGCCGATCACCGCGCGGACGCCATATTTCTTGATGACGTCGGCCTGGTAGGGCTCTTCGCGAATGCTCGTCGTGGGACCGGCGGCCTTCACCATCCATTCGTCGCCCTGCTTCAGCATCACCGGACCGCAGTGGTACAGCACCGAGCCGTTCATGTCGACCGGCGGCGGATTCTTCATCAGGTAGGCGTGCACGTTGTCGCGGCCGGTGAACATCTCGCCGTTGATCAGCACCAGGTCGCCCACTTTCAGCGAGCGCACCTGCGCTTCGGTCAGCGGCGCGGTCAGAATCACTTCGCGCCCGGTCAGCGTGAATCCCGAGCCGCGCGCCATGCGCTCGACCGGCCGCGACGGATCGCGGTACAGCCACTCGGTAATCGCGCCGGTCGCTGCGTCGAGGCGCACGCCCAGGCGGCGGAACGCCCAGCATTCGTAGGCCACGGAAACGAAGAAACTCGCCGGCAGCCGGTTCGCCGCCGTGATTTTGCATCCGATCAGCGACGACTTGCCGCCGAAGCCCATCGCGCCGACGCCGAGCTTGTTGGCCTCTTCCATGATTTCGGCTTCGAGTTTCGCCAGCGTCGGATTGGGGTTCACGTCGTCGAGCGTGCGAAAGAATTGCCCCTTTGCCAGATCGTAGCCGTGCGCGCGATCGCTGCCGATGCACACGCCCAGGGCGCCCGGCGCGCAGCCCTGTCCCTGCGCCTGCCAGACGGCGTGCAGGATGCACTTGCGCACGCCTTCCAGGTTGCGGTCGGCGCGGCCCAGGTGGTCCAGCGTGCAGGGCACGGAATATTGAATGTTCTTGTTCTCGCAGCCGCCGCCCTTGAGGATCAGCTTGACTTCGATGTCATCGTTTTCCCACTGCTCGAAATGCATGACCGGCGTTTCTTCGCCCAGGTTGTTGCCGCTGTTCTTGCCGGTGAGGGAATCCACCGAGTTCGGACGCAGCTTGCCGAGCCGCGTGGCTTCCGCGACCGCCTCCAGAATCGCTTTCTTGATGCGGATCTGATTCACGCCCACCGGAGTGTGGACGACAAACGTCGGCATGCCCGGTATCCTGGCAAATCGGGCCCGTGTCGTCGGTGGCCATATCGACATTGGACAAAATAATGTCGAGCGCCTGCGACGATTGCGTGCCCGGCGTTTCGTCGTTCGCCGCAATCGACATCGCCGCGCGCACGTCGGGCGGAAGATTCGTGGACGTCTGGGTGATCAGTTCCAGCAGGCTGCCGGCAAGAAATTCCATTTCACTACCTCCCAAACAAACTATTTTACACTCCTTCGGGCGATAGCACGTCAATTCCGCACGAACAAATTTACCCCATTCATGTTCTGAAGGAGCATGTAACGGGGGGAAACGGCCGCGCCAACGATCCGTGCACAATGTAAATTCACGGGGCGCAAAGTCAGTTACTAAATAATCGCGGGCCCGTCGCAGGCGAGCCAATGCATCGGGCGAAAGCGCAAAATTTCCATTAAGCCCCAGATAGACAACGACAGCGGCGGATTTCACTTTCTCCATGGATACGGTATCTACGTATTCCCATTATGTTTGCTCGGAGAAATGGCGCAAGCCGATTGTCGACCTGCTCCGCGCGCGCTTCGACGAAACTCTTTTTCTCGGGCAGAGGGTCCACCAGTACAAGAATCGGCCCCGTATCACCGGGCAAAACCAGCGGTGCGGTCTCAACAGGGATTGGGACAGTTTTCGAGCAGCTTACTGATTGTAGAAAAGCGCTGAGCGCGAGTGCGAAAATGAGATGCTTCCGATTGTTCATGGCCATTTCCGGGCTGAGTCCCGCGCAGTGGCAGGCATACCGACTAGAAAGTTTTCGACCAGACGAGGAAAAGGCGGAAATCGCCGTAGCGCGCGCCGTAAGGATTGGCGGGATCGTCAGTATCGTAGAACCCGCGCATATATTGGGCTTCGAAGGACAAGCTCGGCAAATAGCGCGAAGGCGCGACCGCAGCATTGGCCCTACTTCGACAATATTGTTATAGAAATTTCCGTCGGAATCTCTGATGAGATTGGCAGCAGCAAGCAACTGCATCGGCAGCGCCCGCACGATCGGCCATGTTAATCCCTTCGCGAAGCTGCACGTTGGGCAATCACGTTGCGGTCAAACCGACTGTAGAATCCGGCGTCGGCATACGCGCTGCCGGTCGGAGAAACGGAATGGTTGCCGTTCCCAGGGCGCAAATAGTCCAGTGCCCCACGGCGTGAACCACGCGATCCCCACACGATAATCGGAAGCGGCCAGCGGCCTTTGGCCAATCAAATTCATAGCCGTTCCGGCTTCGGCGTAGACCACAGCTCCGGTGCGTGCGATGGCGCTCTGTATTCCGATCGAAACCGTGGCTGTATTGTCGGAATAAATTTGAGGCAGAATGTCCGGTCTCGGAACGCACATCGCGATTGAATCGCACGCCCACATACGGCTGCACGTTGAGGCGCGGGAAGGCCATGTCCGGCGCGCCGATCTGCAGCGGCACGATGTAGTTGGCCAGGCCACCGAAGGCGAAGGGCCCGGCGAACAGGTACAGCATCAGGCTGCCGTGCATGGTGAACAGCGCGTTGAATTGCCCGAAGCTCAGCAGCGAGGAGTGCGGCGAGGCGAGCTGCAGCCGCATGACGAGCGCCATGATCCCCGACACGTAGAAGATGACGATCGCGGTGATCATGTAGCTGAGGCCGATGACCTTGTGGTCGGTCGACGTCAGCCACTTGAGAATTCCGGTCGGACCGTGATCCTCGTGCCCACCAAGGGCGTCGTGGCCGTCGGCGACTCCCGGCTGGTCCGGCGTCTCGAGAGGGGGAGCGATGACATCAGTCACCGTAGAGCGCACCTCCTGTGTTTCCGGTGTTGCCACCGCCGGTGTTGCCCGAACCGCCAGAGTACCCCGCGGTGCCGTTGATGTTGGCGTGGACGCTGGAGGGGAGCTGGCCGATGGAGTTCGGGTGCCGGCGCTGGAACGCCGCCGTGGTGTGGAGCCAGGTCTGATAGGCCGACGGCGAGACGGAACGGACGTTGAAGAACATCAACGAGTGGTAGAGGCCGCACAGCTGGGTGCACTGCCCCCGGTAGACGCCGTTGTGGATGACGTTGAACTGGAAGTCCGTCCAGTACCCGGGGCTGGCGTAACGGCTGAAGTTGAACTCCGGCACGTAGAAGCCGTGCAGCACGTCGTAGGAGCGCAGGTAGATGTGCACGGATTGCCCGGTCGGCACGACCATGGTGGGGGCGTCGGTGGTCTGGCCGATGACCTGGACGCCGTTCGGGTACTTGAACTCCCAACCCCACTGGAAGGCGTAGACGTGGATGGTGGCGTCGGCGTCCGGGGAGACCGCGGTGACCGTGTTCTCGACGATCACCGTGGCGACGAACAGCCCGATGACGATCAGGATGGGTACCACCGTGTAGAGGACCTCGACGACGGTGTGGTACTGGCTCTGACGGGGGATGTCGTCGGAGTGGCGCCGGTACCGGAAGATGGCCCACAGAATCAGCAGGAGGACGAACCCGCCCACGATCAGGCCGGCCACGAAGAACCCCTGCCAGAGGTGGAAGGTGGATTGGGCCTGGGTGGTGGCCCCCTTGTAGAACCCGAACGAGGGCAGCTGGCAGCCGGTCAGGGCGATGGCTCCGGTCCCGACAAGGGCCGCCGCTCCCAGCCGCCGGCGACGCCTCGGAGCTGGGCTTTCGGGCGTCTCGACAGGGGGGCTGGTCAGCGACGAGTCCACGAGGGCTGACACTATCGAACGGCGCGAAAAAACTGGAATTGAGCGCCGCCGCCCCGCACGCCGACAGGCGGACTCAGTGGGTGTGCGGATGGGTCCCGGTGTCGCTCCCGTCGCCCTCGTTGGAGGCCCAGGTGAAGACACCCCGGGCCATGGTCGAGGTGGCCCGGGCCGCCCGGGTGGCGAACACCTGCCGGCGGGCCCGCTGGACGCCCGGATCGGCCGGCGCGGCCAGCCAGGCGTGCTCGACCAGGTGACCGGCCAGACGCAAGGCCCGGTCGGCCTCGGCCCCTCCTCCGGTGCCCGCCTCCTCGGCCAGGGCCAGCAAGTGCAGGGCGCGATCGGCCAGGACGCCCGCCCCGCCGGCCAGCTCGGCCAGCTCCGCCGCCAGGGCCCGCTCGGAGGCCGGCTTGAGGGTGGCCGGGTTGCCGTCCCACCAGCCGCCGTACTGGCGCCAGACCGTGTGCACGATGAACTCGGGCTCGTCGTAGACGGGCTGGAGGAAGGGGCGACCGGCCAGGGCCTCGGGCACGGCGACCGAATGGATGGCCTCGTCGAGGCGCCCGCCCTCGTTCATGACGGCCAGCGTCTGGTCCACCAGCGAGTCGAGCAGGTCCGCCGTGTCCGAGAGGGCGATGCGGACCCGGTCCGCCCCGATGACGGGGAACCCGTGGCCGGGAAGGAGGAACTCGGCCTCCAGGCTCAGCATGCGGCGCAGCGCGTCCGCCCACTCCCGCGGGTAGCGCTGCACCTTCTGCGGGTTGCCCGCATTGGGTGAGGCCCAGATGAAGAGGTCGCCGCAGCAGAGCACCTTTGTGCCGGCCTGCCAGGTCACGGTGTGGTCGTCGGTCTCGCCCTTCTCGTGGCGCAGGGCGAAGTCGACGCCGCCGACCGAGACGTCGAGGCTCTCGTGGTAGGTGCGGTCCGGGTAGCGGTACTCGGTGGGCCATTGCAGGTCGGCGAAGCCGAACTGGCGGCGGTTGATGATGGTGTTGTAGCCGTTGGTGAAGATGTAGCGGTCGAAGCGGGCCGGCAGCGCGTGGTGGGCGATCACCTCCGGCGCGGCCCAACCCTGCTCGAGTGCCTCTGCCTCCCAGACAGGCACCCCGAAGACATGGTCGATGTGGCCGTGCGAATAGACAGCGGTGTGCAGGCGATCCGGGCTCCAGGTGCGGATGTCGTCGTGGACGACCCGGGCCAGCGGCGCGCTGCCCGTGTCCACCAGGACCAGGCCGTCGCCGGTGCGGAACGAGGTGACGTTGGCGAAGGACGGGCAGAAACCGACGCCGTCGGTGACCTCGACGAACCCGCCGACGTGGTCGACCGGATGGAAGGTGGACGTGGACAGCTCGCCGTTCCAGATGCGGTCGGCGACGGACAGGACGTCAGAAGCCATGCTCTTCCCCCTGGGCGTGCGATCTTCGAGACGCCCACCGAGCGGCCGTCATGGGTGGCGGCCCGGGGCCCGCCGGTTCAGCTGCCGGTGGCCTTGTCCTCGGCCGGTGCGTCAGCGGCGGCGGACACGTCTTTGGCGGCCGCACCCTTCTTCCCGTCGTCGATCCCCTTCTCGAACTCGGTCTTGGCCGAGCCAAGGTTGCGGGCCAGCTTGGGGATGGCCGCTCCTCCGAAGAGGAGCACGACGAGAACGATGGCCACGATCAGCAGGTCGGGACCGAAAATGTCAGCAAGCATCAGGTTCTCCTTCGCCTTTGGTCCACGTGGCGGTAGTTCGTGTCCCAGGTTAGACCCGATCCGGGAACCAGGTACCCGCAGGCCTCTGTGCCTGGTATTCGGAGTCAACCGGCCAAGAGGATGCCCATGACCAGTGCCGCGATGCTGGCCGTCCCCGCCACCGACCCCCAAAGGGCCAGTTGGGCCTTCGACGTGGCCCTTTGGTGCAGGGCCGCCCCCAGCCCGGCCAGGGCCACGACCACGATCTTCGCCACCAGCACCGTCTTCCAGGCCGTGGTCTGGTCCGACCAGGTGAAGGTCGAGAGGTTCCAGAAGCCGGTGAGGATCAGGACGGCGTAGGCGGGCCAGGCCAACCGGGCAAAGGCTCGGGCCAACTCTTCGGGCGCCTCCACCCCGAGGCGACGGGAGGGGCCCACCAGGCCGGCCATCACGATCTGTCCGCCCACCCAGACGGTCGCGGCCAGGACATGGAGGGTGAGGCGAAGGGTGTCGAGGCCCGAGGCCAGCACGGCGGTCCTCTATCTGCCCTGCCACTGTGGGGCGCGCTTCTCGGCGAAGGCGACCGGGCCCTCCATGGCGTCGGCCGAGGAGAACACCACCCCGACGGCATGGAGGTTGATCTTCCAGCCCTCCTCCTCGGGCACCTCGGCCGCCTGGCGCATCACACTCTTCGAATAGCGCACGGCCAGGGGCGCGTTGGCCGCGATGCGATCGGCCAGCGCCAGCGCCTCGGTCAGCACCTGTTCGCCCGGCACCACCTTGTTGACCAGTCCGAGTGCGGCCGCCCGCGTCGCGTCGATCGGGTCGCCCGTCATGGCCAGCTCGAGCGCAATGGCCGTGGGCAGTCGCTTGGGCAGGCGGATGAGGCCGCCGGCCCCGGCGATGAGGCCCCGCTTGGCCTCGGGAATGCCGAACATGGCGTGGTCGGCGGCCACCACCAGATCGCAGGCGAGCATGATCTCGAGCCCGCCGGCCAGCGCCGAGCCGTTCACCGCGGCGATGACCGGCTTGGGAAAGTCGCGCTGGGTGATCCCGCCGAAGCCGCCCTTGCCCCTCATGATGGTGGCGCCCTCGCCACTGCTGAACGCCTTGAGATCCATGCCGGCGCTGAAGGCCTTGTCGCCACTGCCGGTGATCACGACCACCGAGCAGTCGGCGTCCTCGACCAGGTCGTCGAGGGCGGTCGAGATCCCCAGGGTCACCGCACCGTTGATGGCGTTGCGTGCCTCGGGCCGGTTGATGGTGAGGATCTCCACGTGACCGCGGCGCTCGCGCAGTACTTCGTCAGCCATGGTCTCCAGCTCCCTTCGTCGATCCCGGCGACACGGCCGGCCTCGGTGCGTGGCCGAGGCTAATGGGGATGTCTCACCCCGGGCTTCAGGACGGAGGAAGCCGCGGATCGGACTCGTCGCCGGCTGCGGGCGTCGGAGCCGGTGCCACAGCCTGACTGGGCTCCCCGGCGGGGACCAGCATCTCGAGCTCTGAACGCCGCACGAACACGACGGTGAAGGCAAAGAGGCTGCCCAAGGTCGAGGCGGTGACGAAGGGCGATACGGCAAGGAACGTCCCGGTGGGCAACAGATCGGCCAGCATCATGCGCGACACGGCCTCGACGATGAGACCGATGCCCCAGACGACCGAGAGGACGCGGAAGGTGCGGCGGCCGATCGGCGCCTCGTGCAGCTCGTTGTAGGCGGCCAGCTTCGCCGGGTCCTGTCCGGCCGAGAGGTAGCGCCCCACGTAGAAGAGGGCCGGGCGGCGATGGGTAAAGATCGTCACGATGCAGACGACGCCGAAGATGGCGGTGAAGAAGGCGTCGCGCACCTTGAGCATGTAGGAGTTGCCGCCCAGAAGCTCCGCGCTCGCCACGCCGACGGCGAAGCCTGAGAGGACGATCACGCCCACCAAGTCGATGCGGCGCTGGCGGACGAACTGGAAGACGACCCAGGACGCGGAGAAGGCGCCCGCGATGATCAGGGCCTGCGTGTCGGTCTGCACGTAGCTGCGCACGAGGAAGAAGACCCCCAGGGGGAGGGCGGCCCCCCAGACGACGCTGGGCACGTGTTCGCGCACCGAGGGGATCACCGGATGCCGGCCGGGCTCGAGCGCCGGCCGGTCCCGCGGGTCGCTTCCGTCCCGTCCGGCCGGACCGCGCTCCATCGCTTCAGGGTACCGCCCGCTTCTCTCGATTAATCTGCGCCTACAATTCTGTCCCATGACGTTCGTCGAACACCTGCTGGAGTTCCTGCTCGTCGTGACACTCTTCGGCGCGGCCGTGCTGGCCGTGACCTTTTTCGTCGCTCGCAGCTACCTTCGCCGTCACTGGCGTTTGCTCCGCGGCCATGTCATCACCCGCGGGCTCGTGTCGGGTCTGTCCTTCCTGGCCGCCGGCCGGGAGCGCTGGTCGGCCCGGGCCACGCCCGAGCAGTTGAGCCAGGGCACCGCCGCCCGGGTGCGCCGTCGCATGTGGACCGGGGTCGAGGACGCCGAGATCGCCGTGGCCCACGCCGCATCGCACGATGCGCCGGTGGCCGAGCTGCCCGCCGTCTGCCGCTCGCTCCGGACGGCGGCGTCCGAGCTCGACGGGCTCTTGCGCCACGAGCGCCGGCTGCCCGCCGGGGGCCGCCCCGAAGCGGTGCGCCGCCAGGTGGCCGACGTGATCAGGGCCGCGCGTGACGTGCAGTCCGCTGCGCTCGGTGCGGGCGGCGACGCCGCCGCCCCCCGGGTGAGCTCGCTCGTCCAGCAGGCTCGCGACGAGGTCGAGATCGTCGCGGCTGCAGTGTCGCGGCTGCGCTCCCTCCAGTCCCGCTGACACCAGGCCGAGCCGCGGAGGCGCCGAGCGGCCGGGTCGGCGCCGGGGCGACCGGGCCTGCCAAGCTGAGCGAATGCCCGATGCTCCCCACGCCGCCACCGAGACGGCCAGCCTGCTGGGCGAGGATTTCCTCGCCGGTGTGGCCACCTCGGGCTATCAGATCGAGGGCGGCTTCAACGGCGACGGCGAGCCGCACAACAACTGGTGGGGCTGGGAGGCCTCGGGCCGGGCCGAGCGCTCGGGCTTGGCCTGTGATTTCTGGCGCCACCCGACCGAAGCACTCGACCGGGCCGCCGCTCTGGGCTGCAACGCCTTTCGCCTCTCGGTGGAGTGGGCGCGGCTCGAGCCCCGGCGCGGCGAGTTCGATCAGGGCGCGCTGGAGCGCTACGCCGAGATCCTCTCTCTCTGCAACGAACGCGGGCTCGCTCCCATGGTCACGCTGCTCCACTTCAGCCATCCGTGGTGGCTGGGCGAGGAGTTCTGGCTCCGCCCGGGCTCGCCCGACGTCTTCGTGCGTCACGTCGAGCGCGTCGTCCCCGCCCTCGCGCCCTACTGCCGGCACTGGGTGACGATCAACGAGCCCAACATCATGACGCTGATGGGCTGGATCCAAGGCGACTGCCCGCCCGGGCGCCGCATGGCGGCGGCCGACGCCTACTGCGTCCTCGACAACCTGCTGGCCGGGCACGTCCTGGCGGCCGACGCCGTCAGCGCCGTCCAACCCGGGGCGGCGGTGACCATGAACACCAGCTCGTCGTCCGTGTACGAGCACGACCGCATGCTGACCGACCTCCTCTCCTTGCGCGCCGTCGGCATCGAGGGGGGTGAGGTCGATCGCTACATCGACGAGCGCCGTGCCCTGCATGACGCCGCGTTCCCGCCGCGCCACGTCGGGGAGGCGGGCATCCGCCGGTTCTTCGCCGCCATCTGTCCCTACGGGGCAGAGAACGGAGGCGGGTCAGGGGCGCGTCTGGCGGCGTCTGCGCCACCTCACCCGCCGGAGCTCCCCGCGGCGGGTGGTCGACGCCGTGCACGCCTCGTCGCGCCCCCACCCCCTCGACGCCGTTTCCTTCGACTGGTACGACCCCGTGGCCAGTCACGCTCTGCGTCGTCCGCCCCGGCGCACCGCCTCCGGCTCGCTCGACTGGTCGTTCGGACGGGCCATCTGGGACGTGGAGTCCAACCCCACCGGCCTGCGCGCCTGGTGCGCCACCGAGTCGGGACTACGGCCGGGGCTCCCGCTCTGGGTGGTCGAGAACGGGATGGCCACCCAGGTGCGCGACGGGACCGTGGTCCCTCGCGACGACGGGATGGACCGGCCCCGCTACGTACGTGAGCACTTCGGGGCCGTGGCGGACAGCGTGGCCGCCGGCGTGCCGGTGCAGGCCTACCTCCACTGGTCGCTGGTGGACAACTACGAGTGGGGCACCTACGCACCGCGCTTCGGGCTCTTCGGCATGGACCGGAGCGACCCGGCCGCGCCGCGTTGGCTCGACACCGATACCCAGGGCGACGACGCGGCAGGCGAGTACGCCCGCGTGCTGGCCGGTTTGCGGGCCGGCGACCGCTCGGTGCTCGACCGGCCCGACTGAGGGCTCAGTCCGGCGCCTCCTCGCCGCTCGCACTCGTCGGCGCCGGCCCCTCCATCTCTCGCCGAGCCCGGCGGAGGTGGCGGATGACGAGGACGACGATGACCACGAGGATGAGGCCGAGCAGAATGTCCGAGGCGATGCCGGTGGCCTTCTCGACGCGCTGGCCGACGAAGTAGCCGAGCAAGACGTAGAGGAGGCTCCAACACAGTCCACCGGCCGCGTTGGCCGGGAGGAAGATGCGGTACGGCATGGCGGAGAGGCCGGACAGCCCGGGTATGACGGCGCGCAGAAAGGCGGAGAAGCGACCGACGAAGACGGCTGTCGCCCCGCGTCGACGTAACTGGGCCAATGCGGTGTCGATGCCACGCTGGCGCTTGCGCAACGGCCCGAGACTCAGGAGCTGGCGGCCCCACCGTTCGCCGACGAAGTAGCCCACCGAGTCGCCGACGATGGCACACACGACCACGGTGGCCGTGATCCCCGCCAGCGTCACGCCGCCCTTGGAGGCCAGCACCCCTCCGAGGATGGCCGCCGTCTCGCCCGGGAAGACGAAGCCGAGCATGACCGCAGCCTCGGCGAACACGAGGAGGCCCACCAGGGCGTAGGCCTCCCATCCGCTCAGCGTGAGCAGCGGTTGGAGGATCCTGTCGATCACGGTGCTGCGACGACCCGGTCACGGCTTCTGGCCGCGCCGTCGCGGACGCCGGCGATCGGCCGCACGGCGCTGCTCAGTTGACGGCGCGTAGCGTGACCTCGCGCGGGGTGAGCTGGCGCCACCGGTTCACCGCTCGGTCCATGAATTCCTCGCCTCGGGTCAGGTGGGTGAGGATGTCTGCCTGGCCCTGGGGCCGGGCCAGCATCCAGCTGTGACCTCCGGGTACCCACACCACGGGCGAGCGCGCAATGGTGGCGAACTCGAGCGCCGTGTGCCCCGGCGTGATGCGGTCGAAGCACCCCCACTCGTTGAGGATGGGGATCTCCTGCGCGACCAGGGTACGGACCTGGCTGCGCTGGTCCAGTGACATGAGCATGCTGCCCACGGGCATGGTCTGGCCCAAGGTGCGGATGTTCTGGCGCATATCGGGCAGTACCGCCCGCACCGTCGAGTAGAGGCGTCCGATGGCCAGATCGGGGAGGTCGAAGACGACCGCGCTGATCATGTCGACCATGGGTGCGACGTCGGGCAGGATCGGCGAGAGCAGGGTCGGGATGATGCCGCTGCGGTCCTTCCAGGCCGGGGTGCTGACCCCGTCGCGGTAGATCAGCCCGATGGTGCGCCGTGGGTGGTCGTGGGCGAACTGAACGGCCACCGCGCCGCCCATGGAGTGCCCCAAGAGGATCGCCGGTCCCGCGTCGACCTTGTGCACGATGGCCATGACCTGGTTGGCCAGGTTCTCGATGGAGACGTCCTGCCACTCGAGCGGATCGCTCCCTCCGAAGCCCGGCAGGCTGGGGTTGATGACCCGCCAGCCGAGCTGCTCGGCCAGCCGGGCACTCTCCCGCCAGTACATGCCGCCCCCGGCAAAGAAGCCGTGGATGTTGACCGCCCAGATCGGTGGCGATCCCGGGCCGTCGGGGCCGTGTGCGTTGACATTGTCGGACACGGCGAAGCGCAGGCGGTGACCGTCCACCATGATGGAACTCGGGACCATGCGGATGGTCGGGCTCTTGCGGATCTTGCGGGTGTACTGATCGCGCACGACGCCCAGGCCGAGCGGGGCGTGACCCGCATCGACCAGGGCGACCGGAGACGGTCCGTCGGAGGGTCCGACGATGGCACCGGAGATCTGCAGCTCGTCGTCGGACGGGGGCTCCGCTTTCGACCTGAACCACCGAACCGCCATCCCGACACTCCAGTCCCGCGCCGGATCGGCGCGTCGTTCTCCCAGCCGGCAGACAGAACCGGTCCCAAAGCCACCGTACCTGACCCAACCCGCCGATCTGCAACTGCGGCGTGCACGATGCCGCCCGGGCTGCGACGATGGTGCCATGAGCGCGGACATCGTGATTCGTGGGGGGACCGTCATCGACGGCACAGGATCGGCCGGGCGGCCGGCCGACGTGGCCATCACCGGCGGGCGCATCAGCGCCGTGGGCGACGGCCTCGAGGGTGCGCGTGTGCTCGACGCCGGCGGGCAGGTGGTCAGTCCCGGTTTCATCGACATCCACACCCACTACGACGCACAGGTGTTCTGGGACCCCGACCTGACCCCTTCGTCCTTCCACGGCGTCACCACGGTGATCGCCGGCAACTGCGGGTTCTCCATCGCCCCCATCCGTCCCGACGGGGTGGCGCTCCTCGCCCGCACCCTCCAGCACGTGGAGGACATGAGCTTCGACACGCTCTCGGTGGGCGTGCCCTGGGACGAGTTCGAAACGTTCCCGCAGTACCTCGACGCCGTCACCGAGCGGGGTCCTGCCCTGAACTACGGCTGCTACGTCGGACATACGGCGGTGCGCCTCTACGTGATGGGTGAAGCGGCCTACGAGCGGGCGGCCACCGACGAGGAGATCGGCCGCATGCAGGCCGTGGTGGCCGAGGCCATGGCCGGCGGTGCCGCCGGCTTCGCCTCGAGCGCGTCGCCCACCCACAACGGCGACGGCGGTCGCCCCGTGCCGTCACGCGTGGCCGACCTGGCCGAGCTACGCGCCTTGCTCCAACCGGTCAAGCAGTCCGGGCGCGGTGTCGTCGCCTTGCTCCCCGGCGGCGTCTTCTCCAACCAGGAGGTGTTCGCGCTCCAGCGTGAGATCGGCCGCCCGTTCACCTGGACGGCGTTGCTCACCGTCAAGGGCTACCCGTACCACGAGAAGGTGGTGGCCGAGCACGACGCGGCGTGGTCGGACGGGGTGCAGGTGTGGCCTCAGGTGTCGTGTCGCCCGCTCGTGTTCCAGATGAACCTCTCCGAGCCCTTCACCTTGAACATGCGGCCGACCTTCGCCGCCCTCATGGACAAGTCCAAGGACGAGCGGCTGGCCGCGTACCGTGACCCGGCCTGGCGCGCCACAGCGTGGGAGGACGTGAGCGGCAAGGCGGGCGGCTTCCCGCTTAACTGGGCCAACATTTCGGTGGCCGAGTCGCGTAGCCATCCCGACCTGGCCGACCGCCCCGTGCAGGTTCTGGCCGACGAGCGCGGCTGCACGCCGCTCGACGTCATGCTCGACGTGTCGCTCGACGACAATCTCGAGGCCCGCTTCTGGTCGGTGCTGGCCAACGACGACCCTGAGGGCATCGCCTGGCTGTTGCCCCGCGACAACGTGCTGCTGGGCCTGGCCGATTCGGGTGCCCACGTGTCCCAGCTCTGTGACGCCTGTTTCTCCACCGACCTGCTGGGCAACTGGGTGCGTGAGAAGGGTGTCATGCCGTTGGAGCGGGCCATCCACAAGCTGACCGGCGAGCCGGCCGGGGTCTACGGGTTGTCCGACCGGGGGACGATCGCGGAGGGCCAGGCCGCCGACGTCTGCGTCTTCGACCCCGAGACCGTGGCGCCCGGCCCGTTGCGCCGGCTGCGTGACTTCCCGGCCGACGGCGAGCGCCTCACTGCCGACGCACCGGTGGGCATGACGCACACGCTGGTGAACGGCGTGCCCATCCGGGTGGACGGAGCACCTTCGGAGGAAGGTCTGGCCCAACGCCCCGGGGTGGTGCTGCGCGGCTGACTGGTGCGGCAGAACGCGACAAATAGATGAGTTGGGTGAGTTGGCCTACCCCAATGGGGGTCCATCGCTCGTCACACCCCTTGGACATCATGGATGCATGACTGAGCGGTACACGACCAGGGCGATTGTCCTCAACCTAGACTTGTCTCGCTCCCAGGAGAGATTGACCTACTCCTACACCGGAGCCAGGCGCTTCTCCTACAACTGGGTTATAGGCGTCGTGCGTGAGAATCTCGAGACCCGATCGGCAGAGCGGGCAGAGGGTGTGAACACGGATGAACTGACTCCGGCGCTCTCGTGGTCGGCGTACAGCCTCAACAAGGCGTTCAACGCGGTGAAAGAGGATGTGGCGCCCTGGTGGCGCGAAGTCTCAATGCACGCCTTGCGTTCGGGAATTGCCGATGCGGCGACCGCCTTGGCCCACTTCAACGATTCCCAAAAGGGAACCCGAACGGGCCGGCGGATCGCCTTCCCCGGCTTCAAATCCCGCAGCCGGTCCGTTCCGTCCGTGAGCTTCGTCGAGATCAACCACCAGCTGTCGTGGTTCCACCCAGACCGCCATCACGTCAGGCTCATGCTGCCGCGGTACAGTCCTGACACCGATGTTCGGAGAAAGTCGGCCGACCTCGCCTGGATCCACACCACCGAGTCCACCCGTCGCATCTATAACTTGGTCGGGCAGGGTCGGGCCCGGATCCAAAAGGTCACGATTTCCCAACGTGGCGGCCGATGGCAGGCCTCGTTCTCCATGCGATATTTGGCGGGCTTGCCGGTTCGGAAACCGCTGGCGCGTTCGGTCCGCCAGGGTGGCATCGTAGGCCTCGATGCTGGACTTACCCACCTCGCCACGCTCGACCAGGTAGTCAACGGCCTCACTGACGAGGCTGGACACATCGTCAATACCAGGGTTTTTGAGAACCAGCTAAAGCGGCTGGCAAAGCTGAACCGGGCCTGGTCTCGAAGCCAGAAAGGATCGAAAAACCGGTCCAAACTCCGCCAACGTCGGGCCCGCCTGCACGGGCGGATCACCAAGACCAGGGCTCTGGCCTTGCATCGCGTGACCAACGTCCTGGTGGACTGCTTCGATGCTGTGGCCATCGAGGACCTTGCGTTGGCGGCGATGTCGAACCACAAGCTCCACCTTGGTCGGAGCCTGGCCGATGCCAGCCTCGGTGAGCTGCGGCGCCAGCTCGCCTACAAGTGTGCGGACCGGGGCACCACTCTCCTTATGGTGGACCGGTTCTATCCGTCATCGAAGACTTGTTCGCGCTGTGGAGAAGTGAAAGCCAAGCTCGCTCTCAGCACCAAGGTCTTCGACTGTGGGAGCTGCGGAACGTCCCTTAATCGAGACGTCAATGCAGCGCGCAACATCGCCCAGGAGGGAGCACGGCTCTTCTCTGGGTCGTCCGTTGAGACTTACGTCGCGGGGCTACGACCCGAGACGCGAAACGCTGACCCGAGGTCATACAAGACCGGCGGAGCTCGTGCTCCGACGGCAGCGACCGCCTGAGGGCAGAACCAAGCGGCACTGGCGCCCGTGTGCGCCTGTGTGTGGGACTTGGACGGGGCGCTGGCAACGGTGCCCGGTTGGTGGATGATGAGAGCTGTTAGCCCCGCTTTCGGGGAACTTCGCCTCCGTCGTTTGCCGTACTTAGGTGACGTCGCGGCGGAACGTCGTGAAGTAGCCGATCGTCAGGGGGACGAGCCCCCAGAGCAGCATCACGAGCCCGCCTTGCCACCACGAGAGCAAGCGCGACGTGGCGTCTTGCGCATTGCCGAATCCACGGGCGATGTCGCCGGCCAGTGCGCCGCCGGCGCCGTTGGGGAGCCAGTTCAGGTTGTACCCGAAGATGGCCCGGGCCAGCCCGACCAGGATCTGCTCGAGGATGAACGTGCTCCCGATGGTGAGGAGGATGCCGGCTACCTGGTTCTTGACCAGCGTGCCGAAGCCGAGCCCGAAGAGGCCGAGCATGACCGTGGCCGCCAGCAGGCCGGGGAGCACCGCCCCGAGCTGATCGAAGATCTGCGATGCCGACCCACCCAGCGCGGCGTTCCAGGGCAACCCGATCGCGGCCACGGTGGCCAGGGAGAGGACCACCATGAAGACCGACCACAGTGCAACGACGACAACCTTGGCGGCGATGACCTTGGTCCGGATCGGCACGAGGATCAGCGATGTCGTGATGGTCTTGTTCCGGTACTCGGTCGTGATGCACAAGACGCCGAGAATCGGCGCCAGGACCTGCATCGTTCCGTAGCCCGCGCCGAGCAGCATCCGGCGCTGGTGCAGAGTCTGAGGGAAGTTCAACGCGTGGCCCGGATCTCCGTTGGCCGCGAGGGCGAAGACACCGAGGCAACCCAAGACCGTCAGGGGGAGGGCGAGAGCCCAGGTCACCCAGACCCCGGGCATGGAACGCATCTTGAGGAGCTCGGCGCGCAGGGCGTACTTCACAGCTGGTCCGCCACCTCTCCGAACCCGAGCCCCGCGGTCAGCGAGAGGAACACCGACTCGAGGTCGCCACCCTCTTGGGTGAGCTCGTACAGGATGATCTGGTTGGAGGCCAGGAGCGGGCCCACCTGTTCGGGCCGCACGCCGTCCATGGCCACCTCTTCAGCAGTCAGCCGGCGGAAGGCCACGTTGGCCTGGGTGAGAACGGCGCAGAGCCGGTCGGCCTCGGGTGTGCGGGCCCGCATGACCACGCCCGTCATGTTCGAGGTGATCTGGTCGAGCGTCCCCTGCGCCCGGAGCTCGCCGAAAGAGACGATGATGGCGTCGTCGATGGTCTGGGCCATCTCGGAGAGCAGGTGCGACGACACCAGCACGGTCCGGCCTTCGCCGGCCAGGTAGCGCATGAAGTCGCGTAGCCAGGCGATGCCCTGGGGATCGAGTCCGTTCGAAGGCTCGTCGAGAATGAGCACCGGCGGGTCGCCGATGAGGGCGGTGGCGAGCTCGAGTCGTTGGCGCATGCCCATGGAGAAGCCGCCGACCTTGCGCTTGGCGTCCCCGCTCAGCCCGACCAGTTCCAGCACCTCGTCGACCCGCTCGTCGTCGTGCCCGCCGGCCCGGGCGGCCATTCGGAGATGTGTGCGGGCCCGGCGGGCCGGGTGGAAGCTGGTCGCCTCCAGGACCGCGCCGACGGTGGACGACGGATTCTCCAGCTCGGCGTAGTTCCGGCCGCCGATGGTTGCGGTCCCGGCGGTGGGATGGACGAGTCCGAGCAGCATGCGCAGGGTGGTCGTCTTTCCCGAGCCGTTGGGACCGAGGAACCCGGTGACCCGCCCGGGCTGCACGGTGAATGTCAGATGGTCGACGGCCTGGACCTGCCCGAAATGCTTGGTGATGCCGTTGAACTCGATGGGCAGGCCGGCACGCTGGGGTGTGCCGGCCGTCATCGGACTGCGACGCTAGCGCCGACTTCCCGGCTCGCGGCGGTCGTCAGGAGGCAGGCTGGCGCCGCTCGACCAGCTCTTCGGGCAGGAGCAGCCGCACCGAGACGGCGAGCTCGTCGTAGACCCGGACCATCGTCGACCAGCCGTTGACCCACCCGACGAGGGCCGAGTACCACACGTGCCCGATCATGCGCGCCCGGTCGGCCATGTCCGGAATGTCGAACTCGCCCATGGCCCGGGCGATGATGCCCTCCATGAGGAAGGTGATCTGCTGCTGGCAGCCGACCGCGGCGGGGTCGGGGGACGAGAGCGAGGTGAAGACCGCGGCCACGAGCTTGGGTTGACGGCCCATGGCGCGGAACGCCCGGTCCAGCACGTCGAGCACGCGGTCGGCCGGGTGCAACCCGTCGGGCGGGTGCTGGCCGATCCGGGTGTCGAGCAGCTCGACCCAGTTGACGAGGGTGGCCGCGAGCAGGTGGTCCTTGCTGGTGAAGTAGCGGTAGACGGTGCCCATGGCGACGTCGGCGCGGGCAGCCACGTCTCGCATCTGCACCGCCTCGTAGCCGCCTTCGAGCCCCAACGCCATTGCGGCGTCGATCACACGTTGCCGGCGGGCCTGCTGGGCGCGGGTGAGCGGGCGGGTCAGCGTCTGCTCCATTCCGTCATGGTATCCGTCCCCCACCTGGGCCTTCGGGAGGCCTGCCGCTACGCTGACGCCTCATGTCAGCGGAACTGCGGGGCGCGGATGCCGCCATGGTCAACCTGGACTTCGAGCCGGTGGCAACGACCGATGGCCGGATGGCCGGCGAACGGGGCCGCCAGACCAGGCAACGCCTGCTCGACGCCACCGTCGAGCTGCTCTCGACCACGTCGTGGCGCTCGGTGAAGGTGACCGACATCGCGCGGCAGGCCCGTACCTCTCCGGCCACCTTCTACCAGTACTTCGCCAACGTCGAGGAGGCCATCCGCGTCCTGGCCGAGGGCATGGTCGACGAGGCCGCGCAGTTGGTTGAGCTGGTGGGCGGCGACTGGTCCGAAGAGACGAGCTGGGAGACCGCGTGCACCGTCACGGAGGGCTTCCTGGCCTACTGGGAAGACAACCGGGCCGTGTTCCGAGTGGTCGACTTGGCCACCGAGGAGGGTGATCGGGAGTTGCGCGGCATTCGGGTGCGGGCGCTCAACGCCGTCACCGTGGCGCTGGCCCAGGTCATCGTCGCGGCCTGCCCCTCGTCGCGGGAGGCCGCGGTCCCTTCGACGGCATCGCCGGCCGGCAGCGACCCGATGGCCGTGGCCGGGACCATCGTCGCCATGTTCGCCAGCGTCTCGGCCCACCGCTACGGCTTCGAGTACTGGGGCATCCGTACGCCTCACCTCATCGACACCCAGGCGCGCCTGTTGCACTGGGCGGTGACCGGGCGGGAGGCGCACGCCGCCCCGTTGCCCGCGACCGAAGCCCCGCCGTCCGCGTCGCTGATCGGCCGCGCGCCGCGCCCGCGCCGCGTTACCTGAGCGCGACGGGGTTGAGGGGCGACCCGAGCCCCTCGGTCAACGGCATCGGCGTGGCGTCGAGAAAGAAGCTGTAGCGGCCATCTGCCGCGCAGGCCTCGGCCAGCGGATCGAGGACCCAGTTCTGGCCCTGGGTCAGGCCCATCTCGACGAGGTGGAGCAGATGGACCGGGAGATAGATGTCCTTGTGCTGGGACGGGAAGACCTCGAACACGAGGGTGTCGGTCGCCACTGCGGCGACGTCGTGCGCGCGGAACCACTCCGCCGTCTCGATGGTCAGGCCGGGCGAGGGCCAGGTGTAGGCGACGAGATCGCGCCGGTCCGGTGCCAGATGCACCATCTGGCCGGTGCGGACAAGCACGATGTCGCCGGGCGCCACCTCCAGATGGGCCAGCGCGCTCGCCGCGTCGAGGTCGTCGGGCATGATCGGGTAGCCCGGCTCGAGGACGTCGAGGGCCTTGGCCCGGGCCACATCGAGCAACACGCCGCGACCGACGACGGCGCCCAGCCGGTGGATGCCGCACCGCGCCGCGCCGTCCTCCGACACGCTCGAAGCCGGGTAGCCGTTGTAGATGAGACCGCCGTAGCTGACGTGGGCCAGCGCGTCCCAGTGGGTGGCGCACTGGGTGGCCAGGGTCAGGACGTCCTCGCTCGCGCAGATCCAGTCGGGGTCGGGGCTCAACGGCAGGTTGACCTGGATCATGGTGCGGCTCGGGTTGACCCGGCCTTCGATGAACCCCACTTGGATGCCCTCGGCGGCCGACAGAGGGAGGCCCAAGGCGAAGGCCTCACCGCTCGAGACCGATGCCGCCGCCCGTCGGCGCGCCGCGCCGTCGATCAGGTTCAGGGTGCCCAGTTCGTCCTCGACACCCCAGCGGCCCCAATTACGGACACGCGCTGCGACCTCGGAGAACGTGTCGGCAACGGGCACGCGCGCACACTACCGCCGGGCGGCCCGGACTCGGTTGTCCCCGGCCGGTCCGGGGGACGATACTGAGGGCGCGAGCAGATCTCGCCGCGAAGCCTCAGGGAGGGATTCACAGATGACGACCACGCGTGCGGCGGTGTGCACCGGGCTCAACGAGCCCTGGAAGACCGAAGAGATCACGATCGACCCTCCGGGCAATCGTGAGGTCCGGGTGAAAATGGTCTGGGCCGGCCTGTGTCACTCCGACGAGCACCTGCGTACCGGCGACATCAGCCAGACGCCCGAGGTGCTCGAACTGATGGGAGTGAAGTCCATGTTCCCGGTGGTCGGTGGCCACGAGGGCTCCGGCATCGTGGCCGAGGTGGGGACCAACGTGACCCAGGTGGCGGAGGGCGACCACGTCGCGGTGTCCTTCATCCCCTCCTGCGGGACCTGCCACTGGTGTGCCTCGGGCCGTCAGAACCTCTGCGACCTCGGGATGATGACTCTGGCGGGCGGCATGATCAGTGACGGGACCTACCGCTATCACCTGGGTGGAGAGAACCTCAACCGCATGGCGCAGCTGGGCACCTTCGCCGATGAGATGGTCGTCCACGAGAACTCCTTGGTGAAGCTCAACCCCTGGGACAACATGAAGGCGGCTGCACTGATCAGCTGCGGCATCTCGACGGGCTTCGGTTCCGCAGTGGACCGGGCCAAGGTCCGGCCGGGCGAGACCGTCGTGGTGGTGGGCATCGGCGGTGTCGGTTCGGGTGCCGTGCAGGGCGCGCGTATTGCCGGGGCGCGTCACATCATCGCTGTGGACCCGGTGCCCTTCAAGCTCGAGAAGGCCCTGGAGGTCGGGGCCACGCACACCGCGGCGTCGCTGCTCGACGCGCAGATGATGCTGCCCGAGCTGACGATGGGTCGCAACGCGGACGTGGTCATCCTGACGCCCAGCGTGCTCAAGGGCGAGCTCATCGCCCCGGCCTGCGCCCTGGGTTCCAAAGACGCCCGGATCGTGGTCACGGCCATCGCACCGTTCGATCAGACGGACGTCCAGCTCAACCTGTTCAACCTCGCGATGTTCAACCAGGCGCTCCTCGGCACGGTCTTCGGCTCACAGAGCCCCCGGGTGCAGGTGCCCAATCTGCTCAACCTCTTCGAAGCCGGCGAGCTCAAGATCGACGAGATCATCACGCAGGAGTACTCGCTCGATCAGGTCCAGCAGGGCTACGAAGACCAGGGTGCCGGCAGCATCATCCGGGGCGTGGTCAAGTTCGAGGACTGACCGCCAGGAGCTTCGTGCTCAGGCACCGAGGCCGCGGGTGAATCCCTCGGGGATGACGAGGTCCGACGGGCCCAGGTCGTGGGCCGACGTATGCCCGAGGCCGAGCATGGCCGATTCGAAGCCGCTGCGCATGAGGTCGAGCACGTTCTCCACCCCGGCTTGGCCGTTGGCGGCGAGACCCCAGAGGTAGGCCCGTCCGATCATGACGGCGCGGGCGCCCAGGGCGACCGCCTTCACGGCGTCTCCTCCCCGGCGCACACCACCGTCGAGCAGCACCTCGATCTGGTCGCCGACCGCGTCGGCGATGGCGGGCAACAAGCGGATGGTGGCCGGCGTCCCGTCGAGGTTGTTGCCGCCGTGGTTCGACACCGAGATGGCACTCACACCCGCGTCCACCGCACGTTTGGCGTCGTCGAGCCGCGACACGCCCTTGAGCATGAAGGCTCCTCCCCACCGCTCGCGGAGCCAGGCCACGTCCTCCCAACTCGGCGGCGGCGTTTGCATCCATTCGCCGTAGGCCCCGAAGAACGTCGGTGCCCGCTCGCCCTTGGCCACCATGTTGGGCGTGGTCAGGTCGGGCGCCTTTCCCGTCTTGGCGAAGGACCAGAACCATCGTGGGTGCGAAAGGGCCTCGGGCGCGAAGTGCAGCATGGTCCGCAGATCCACTGTCTCGGGGATGGTCGGGCTGCCCCAGTCGCGCCCATGGGAGAACGACCAGTCGAGGGTGGCGATGAGGCCGACCGCCCCGGCCGCCCGGGCCCGTTCGACGCGGGCTTGGATCTGCTCGCGCGATCCGATCCAGTAGATCTGAAAGAAGGTCTGCGGGTTGGCCGCGACGACATCCTCGATGGGCATGCTGGCGAACGAGCTCAGCCCCATGGCGGTGCCCCGGGCCGCCGAGGCGCGGGCCACCGCCACCTCGCCCTCAGGATGGACGGCCTGGACCCCGGTCGGCGACACCATGACGGGAAAGGAGATCTCCTGACCCATCACCTTGGTGGTGAGGTCTCGGCTGGCCGGCTGTCCCGCGACATGGGGAGCGAACCCGAGTTCGCCGAAGGCGGCGACGTTGTCCTCGAGGGTCGTGCCGCGCTCCGAGCCGGCGATCAGCGCGCCGTACACCGACTTCGGCAGCCGCTTGCGGGCTCGCCGTTGGGCCTCTGCCACTGTCTCGAACCACTTGTTTGCCATGGTGACCATTCTGGCGCCCCGGCGGAACACCGTGACCGGGAGACCTTACGCGCCCAGGGCACCCGCCCGGCCGCGCCGGTATGGTTCGCCCATGACCAGCTCGGACACCGGTCCTCCTTCGTTGACACCCGAGGCCAAGGCGGCCCGGGCCTCGAGCTTCGGTGATGCCGCCACGCACTACGAGCGTTTTCGCCCGGGTCCGCCGGCCGCCGCCGTGGAGTGGGTTCTCACTGCCCACGTCCACCGCATCGTCGACCTCGGTGCCGGCACCGGCGGGCTCACCCGCGCGCTGGTGGGTCGGGCCGACGAGGTGGTGGCGGTGGAACCCGACGACCGCATGCGCGAGGTGTTGCAGCAGACCGTGCCCGCCGCCCGGGCGCTGGCCGGTCGGGGCGAGTCCATCCCACTCGGGGACGGAAGTGCCGACGCCGTGTTCGCCTCGTCGTCGTGGCACTGGATGGAGCTCGTCCCCACGCTGCTCGAGGTCGGCCGGGTGCTCGCGCCGGGCGGCGTGCTCGGTGTGATGTGGAGCGGACCCGACCGCGACGCCGCCTTCATTCAGCAGGCACAGGCGCTCCTGGCGGGCGACGGTCCCTCGCCGGTGGGTGAGCTCGAGGCGGACCTGGCCGCCGCGGTCAACGATCCCTACGGCGCCGACCAGGTACTCGAGATCCCACCCGGGGTTCCCTTCGACCAGCCCGAGATGCACAGCGTGACCTGGGACGAGGCTCTCACCGCCGACGACCTCGTCGGGCTTCTCGGCACGTTCAGTTGGGTCATCTTGATGGAGGAGGAGGCGCGCCAGCGGCTCTTCGACACCGCTCGGCGGGTGCTGCGCGAGGCGCTCGGAGTCGAAGGCGACGTCACCGTCGACGTCGGCTACCGCTGCGACGTGTGGCGAGCCCGACGCCACGGCTGAAAGGTCAACTGGGGATCTGGCCCCCCGGGATCGGGGCAGGGACTCCCGGCCCGTTCGTGCCGCCGAGGTCTTCGCGGAGGCCCGCCGATGACCAGGTCCGCGAACGCCAGGCCACCCGGGGCAGCAGTGGCACAGCCGTGCGCGCCCGGAGGCAACCGACCCAGACTCCCGCGCCGTAGGCCAGATCGTCCGCGACGTGGAGAGCGACGTAGCGGGCGGCATCGAGGCTCCCAGGCTCCTCGCCCTGGTCGTGCAGGGCGGGCACCAGCAGGGCCAGGGCAGCCAGGCGCCGCGTGCGCCGGAGCAACAGTCCGGTCACGAGAAGGGGAGACCAGACCCGGGCGATCCCGGCCAGGGTGGGCACGGCGGCGCGTGCCGTGCCGCCGCCGGCGATCTTCACCGCCACCGCCACAGGGTTCCGCACCAAGCCACGGAGTCGGTGCGCCAGCACCATGATGGATGCCGCCTGCGCCGTCATGGCCGACCCCGGCCGCCGCAGCAGGCTGAGAAGCCAGACGGCGACCGACCAACCCGAAGTTTGGACCGGTGCCATGGCCTCGCCGTGGCGGACGGCGAGCGGCCCGGCCGAGGTGCCGTAGACGTAACGCCGACCGAGAAACGCGCCCACCGTGGCCGCGCCGTCGTGTGCCACCACGCTCTCCGGTTCGTAGCGGACGTCCCATCCGGCACCGGCCAGACGCCACTCCAGGTCGACGTCCTCACCTCCCCGCAGTTCGGGATCGAACAACTGGTGCCCGTCGACAACCTCGGTTCGAACCAGGATGACGGCGCTGGGTACGAAGGGCACATTGGACCCGGGCCGCACGAGTCCGGGCCGCGCGCCGCGGTTCAGCGACGACCGTACAGCCTCGTAGCGGGCCACGATCCTGGATTCGTCGGGCGCCGCCGCGACGATGCGCGGCGCCACGGCGGCCACGAGGGGATCCTCGAAGTGGGCCAGCAACGGTTCCAGCCAGCCCTCGGGTGGGAGGCAGTCCGAGTCGACGAAGGCCACCACCGGTGTCTCGGTCACCGCCAGCCCGGCGTTGCGTGCCCCGCCCGGCCCGACATTGGCCGTGAGGCCGACGAAACGTGTGTCATGACGCAGGCTGAGCTCGCGCGTGGTGGCGGCGTCGCGCGAGGCGTCGTCGACGACGACACAGCGCAGCCCATCGAGGCGCGTGAGAAGGCGGTCCAACTGGGCCGGCCGGTCTCGCACGGGAATGACGACGGTGACGTCGGATGGGCCGTACGGGGCGCCGCCCGGTTCTGGCGAGAACGCTCCGGCCGAAATCATTCGGCGGGCGAGGAGCCCCGCCGGCCGCCCGGTGCCGACGCGCTCGCCGCTCCGCCAGCGCTCGATCACTCCGCGGGCCCGCTCGGACACCCGGAACAGGCGGAGCGGGCTCCCGCCGAGGAAGACCGCACCGTCGTCGATGACGGTGGTCGACGGGTCCTGGGCCAGCCGGAACGAAGCGGGCACCGGGGTCGACGAGCGGGGCGGTGCGGGCCGGAGCGGGTCAGGCCCGGCGGCGTCGCCTGGTGGGTGCACCAGGCAATCTTGGCAGCCCGGGACCGGCGATAGGCTGGGTCTTTGCCCAGAGGAGGTCGGGATGCTGGCTGAGGACCAAGACACGGGAGACGTCGAGGAAGTGTCCGAAGAGGACGTGGACGACCTCCTGGTCGAAGAGGTCTCGATCGACGGGATGTGCGGGGTCTATTGAGCATCACCCAGGCGCGGTCGTCCGCCGCGCTCACCCTTGATCAGCCCTGGGGCCTGCATCCGCAGGTCGCACTGCGTGACGAGTCCTTCGGCGCGCTGGCCTACCACTACGGCAACCGGCGCCTCGTCTTCCTCAAGTCCCGCCTCCTGGTGGAGCTGGTCTCGTCGCTCGGCGAGTACGACACGGCCGCGGACGCCATTGCGGCGATCGTTCCCGAGGAGCAGCGGAGCGCGTACGGGCGCGCCCTGCACCGACTGGCCGATTCGGAGGTGATCGGTGCCCGCTGACCCCGCTCCGCTGCCCCTGAAGGATCAATTCAGCCGAGGCCTCGACGCACCCATCTGCTTGACCTGGGAGTTGACTTACGCCTGCAACCTGGCCTGCGTGCATTGCCTGAGCTCGTCGGGCCGGCGTGACCCCGGCGAGCTGTCGCCTGCCGAAGCGCGCCACATCGTCGACGAGCTGGTCGACCTCAAGGTCTTCTACGTGAACATCGGGGGCGGCGAGCCCATGCTGCGGCCGGATTTCATGGACCTGGTCGGCTACGCGGTCGACCGGCGGGTCGGCGTCAAGTTCTCCACCAACGGCACTCGTCTGAGCACCGAGCGTGCCCGCCAGCTGACTGCCCTCGACTATCTCGACGTGCAGATCTCCGTCGACGGCGCCACCGCACGCACGAACGACGCCGTCCGCGGCGACGGCTCCTTTGCCGCAGCGCGCCAGGCCATGGACAACCTGGCCGCGGCCGGCTTCGGGCAATTCAAGATCAGCGTCGTGATCACGCGCCAGAACGTGACCGAGCTCGACGCCCTGGCGAGCATCGCCGACTCTTACGGCGCACAGCTGCGGCTGACCCGCCTGCGCCCATCGGGCCGGGCCGTCGACAGCTGGGACGCTCTTCACCCCACGGCCGAGCAACAGCGTGCGCTGTACCACTGGCTGCTCGAGCGACCGGGAGTTCTGACCGGCGACTCGTTCTTCCACCTCTCTGCTCTGGGCGAGCCCCTGGACGGGCTCAATCTCTGCGGCGCCGGCCGGGTGGTGTGCCTGATCGATCCGGTCGGTGACGTCTACGCCTGCCCGTTCGTCATCGACCGGCAATTTCTTGCCGGCAACGTCCGCGATCCGGGCGGTTTCCCCGTCGTCTGGAGAGATTCCGAGCTGTTCCGTTCGTTGCGTGAGCCTCAGAGTGCCGGGGCCTGCGCGTCGTGCGGGTCGTTCGACGCCTGCCGCGGCGGGTGCATGGCGGCAAAATTCTTCACGGGCCTGCCGCTCGACGGCCCCGATCCCGAATGCGTGTACGGCCACGGAGAGGCGGCATTGTCCGCGCTCGAGGCACGGCCCAGCTCGACGCTCGGGCATTCCAAGGTGGATCGCCAGGGCGTGCCCATCCCGGTGCCCACGCCCGTGCGTTTCCGGTCGCCGGCGCGGGCCTGACCGCCGTGGACCTCGGTCGCGCCACCTGGAGTCAGGTGGAGGCGAGCGAAGGAAGGCATGTGCTGGTGCTCCCTCTGGGCTCGCTCGAACAACACGGTCCCCATCTGCCCCTGGACACGGACACCCGGATCGCCGGCGCCGTCGCGGCCGGATTGGCCGAGCGCCTCGAGCACGTTGCGCTGGCCCCTGCGCTGGCCTACGGGGCGAGCGGCGAGCATGCCGGCTTCCCGGGGACCCTTCTCGTCGGCCATCCGGTCCTGGCCGAACTGGTCAGCGAGCTGGTGCGCTCGGCCCGAGGCGCGTTCGAGGGGGTCGTCGTCGTGAGCGCGCACGGCGGGAACGGCGAGGCGCTGCAACGGGTGAGCGCCCGGAGTGTCGACGAGGGGGACGACATCCTCGTCTGGTCGGCCACGGTGCCCGGAGGAGACGCCCATGCGGGACGCACCGAGACCTCGCTCATGTTGGCCATCGACCCCGGCGCCGTCCGTCTCGAACTGGCCGAGGCCGGCTGCACCGAGCCGATCGGCGAACTCATGCCCCGTCTGCGCGCCGAAGGAGTGCGGCCGGTATCGTCCAACGGCGTGCTGGGCGACCCTGCTGGTGCGAACGCCGATGAGGGCCGGGCCCTGCTCGACGAACTGGTGACCAACCTGGTCGGCCAAGTGTCGTCGCGCTGGCCCGCACCGTGAGCCCTGTGGCCATTGTCACCGGTGCGGCCCGGGGCATTGGTGCGGCCACCGTCGACGCACTGGTCAAGTCCGGCTGGGGTGTCGTGGCCGTCGACCGGGCGTCGGACGACCCCGCCCTCGACTACTCCCTGGCGTCGAAGGCCGAGCTCGAAGCGCTGGGTCAGCGCCACGGCGACGCGGTGGTCCCATTGGTGGGGGACGTGCGCAATCGATCCGACATGCAGGTCGCGGTGGACGAGGCGGTGCGGCGCTTCGGTGGCCTGCACGCCGCGGTGGCCGCGGCGGGCGTCATCAGCGGTGGCTCCCCACTCTGGGAGACCACGGACGCCCAGTGGGACGTGCTCTTCGACGTCAACGTGAACGGGGTGCGCCGGCTGGCGACGGCCGCCGTGCCCGCCTTGTTGCGCGAGCCACCACCGCGGCGCGGCCGGGTGGTGGCGATTGCCTCGGCGGCCGGGTTCTTGGGGCTGCGCCGCTTGAGCGCGTACAGCGCCTCGAAGGCGGCGGTCATCGGGCTGGTGCGTTCGCTGGCCGCCGACTTGGCCGGAACCGGCATCACCGCCAATGCGGTGAGCCCCGGGTCGACACGGGGACCCATGCTCGACGCGTCGGCCGCCGTCTACGGACTCGAGTCACCCGAAGAGTTCGCCAGTCAGCAGCTGATCGAACGGCTCCTGACCCCCGAGGAGCCGGCTGCGCTCATCGCCTGGTTGTGCGGGCCGGACTCAGGTGGCGTGACGGGCGCCGCCCTCCCGGTCGACGGCGGCTTGACGACGTCATAGAGGAGGAAGCGACATGGCTGGCGAGTGCACGCATCTGGACCAGATCGACGAGGTGGAGCCACAGACCCCGCAGGGGTGTGGGGAGTGCATGAAGACGGGCGGTACCTGGCTGCACCTCCGGCTCTGCCTCACTTGCGGCGAGGTGAACTGCTGCGACTCCTCGCCCAACAAGCACGCCACGAAGCACTTCCACTCGTCGGGCCATCCGCTGATCCAGTCGTTCCAACCGGGCGAGGACTGGATCTGGTGCTACGTCGATCAGCTGGCGATGGAGCCTGGCTAGAGTGCCGTGTCAGCGGACGTTCGCATCGTTTGAACGAGCACGGATCGGCAGTTCTGGCGCAGGGCTCGGCTAGTCCTTTGGCAGTTCTGGCACGACGATGCGCGCTGGGTCTCTCGGGCCCATCAGTCCAACCGAGTTGCCATCCGGATCAAGAACGACGGCATAACGGGCGCCCATCAGCGCGTCGTATGGCGGCTGTTGACCGACGTAGCCCGCACTAGTCAAATCGTCGTACGTCGCGTCGACGCCCTCGGCTGAAACCAGCCGAAACCCGAAGACGGGTCCAATCTGGGCAGGCGGCCAGCCATGGTTCCACTCCGTTGCAAACGACACGCTGTCGAAATCGAAGTCGAAGCCATCGGTAACGGCACTCGACGCGAACGTCCGATGATGAGGAGCGAAAGGCTCGATCATTGGTTCAATCGGCACGCCGAGTCGTTCGTAGAATCGGACCATCGCTTGCATGTCGCGCACGACAAGGTTGATCTGGTTGAACACTGGTGGGCTTTCGGACATATCGAGCAGCTCCGTTCGAGGGTCCGCTCATAATGCCCGTTCTGGTGCGGTCGGACCAGGCAAACCTTTGTTGCCACGGCACTAGCACCCGAGGTGTGACTGCCCGCAGTCTTCGTGAGGCGCTGGTCGAATGAGGAGCCGATCGACAGATGTCTGAACGAAGCCGGCGCCCAGATAGAGGTTGCGGGCAGCGTCGGCCTCGAAGCCAACTTTGAGGCGGCGTGCTCCTTTGCGTGCGATCCGATCGAGTCCGTTCGCCAGCAACAGACGGGCGAGGCCGCGTCGTTGGTATCGGTCCTCGACGCGCATTGGTTCGAGCAGTCCGACCAGTGTCGTGGGGTCGAACCAGAACAGCGCGTATCCGGCAACGTTGCCATCGGCATCCTCGACCGCCAAGTCGAGTGTCGGATCGTAGAGCGAGCACTGTCGCAACCGTGATTCGACCGACGCTCCGTTGCGAGCGACCATCGGGTGCGGACGCCCCGGGCGCCGCTCGCGATCGACGATCACGAACCCATCGATGTGTCGAACAGAGGGGCGATGGTCGGCGTTCATCCATGCTGTGCCCGACAACTCGTCGGTCAGCGCGAATCCACTCTCGATGGCAAGGTCCACCAGCCGCGCATCGCCCTCGCGTGCGAGCACCCGGAGTGCCTCGCCTCGCCGTCCATTGGTGGCCTCCAATGTCGAAGCCCAGACCTCTGCTTCATTGATGGTCGACGACACGGTAAAGACATCCGCCTGCCAAGTGTCGCCCCAGGCCGTCAGTCCAGCGGCAGCCACGGGGCCTCCCTCGTCGAACCAAACGGGCAGCGCCAGCTCGTCGGTCACCCGGGGCCGGCGCCACCACCACTGCACGTCGGCGGCCTCCCACATGCCGCCGAGCGGATCTGCCTGTCGAGCACGCTGCAGGACCGTGGTCGTCGCCTCCAGCCGCCTGACACCCCGCAGCAGCTCGCGTCGGACAACCACGTTCGCCAAGCGTATGGGCCGGATCGTCGCACGCGACGAATCCGGCTGTTCGCCTCTTTCAGGGATGAAGCATTAGCGGGAGGGGGGCAGGCCCCCCTCCCGGCCTCCTCCCCGTGACCGGGTCCGCGTAGGTGTTGTCGGGCCGGCAGAGCCGTCCCTCAGGCGCGCACACTGTGTGGATGACCAGTGTGGTGAACATCAACGACGTGTTCGACGGTCATGTGGGCCTCGACCTTGCCTGCATCGACCGGCTCTACCTCAATGCCTACGTGCCCAATCTCCAGGTGGGTGGTCAGGTGGTGACCTTCTTGACGGCGCACCTGGGCTTCCCGATCCCCTCGCCCGCGCTGCTGCAGAAGATCGGCAACCGGTTCCGCCGTGACGTGAAGGCCTTCGCGGCCGAGCACGAGATCCCCATCCTGCACCTGAAAAAGCCCGACCGGAGCCGCTTCGACGACCGCAAGCTCGACCACGTCCGTCCCTATCTCGAGCGCGCCGAAGCCGAGGGTCGCTTCGGGGTGGTGGCCATCGTGGCCACCCAGGAGTTCGCCTGGGTGTTCAGCGCCAAGAACCGCTC
Source organism: uncultured Acidimicrobiaceae bacterium (assembly GCA_963809715.1). GTDB lineage: Bacteria > Actinomycetota > Acidimicrobiia > Acidimicrobiales > RAAP-2 > Bog-473. The sequence goes on from CAWEKO010000003.1 coordinate 31,496, forward strand.
GTCGACCCCTGGGGTGGTCAGCTTCGACTTCGTCAAGGAGGACCGCCGGGTCGGCATGTACTACTTCTACGTGCTCGACCCCGAGTTCGGGCCCGGCTTCATCAAGATCTGCACCTACTTCCCCTATCCCTCCCGGGTCTGGGTCAACGGCCACGAGTGGGCCAAGCGCCAGGCCGACCGAGCGGGCATCGCCTTCACCGAGCTGGCCAACGGCTTCGCCTCCTGCGACGATCCCGCCGCGCTCCAGGCCATCTGCGATCGCTTCGGTCCGGCCGACATCCAGGGCTTCTTCGACCGCTGGACCCGAGTGATCCCCACCCCCTTCACCGAGGCCGACCGGGCCGCCGGCTACTTCTGGGAGCTCTCCATGCGCCAGGTCGAGGTCTCACGCACCTGGTCTTCGACGACCCCCGCCGGGCCCGGGGCTTCTTCGAGTCCCTGGTCGCCGACAACATCGACATCGGCCGTCCCGAGCAGATCCATGCCGTCTTCGGGCGGGACCGCCGGGGCCGGACCACCACCCAACCCTTCCGCACCAGGGTGTTCTCGCCTGGCACCGAGGTGCACGTCGACTTCTCCTACAAACACAGCCGAATCAAGCAATACCTCAAGGAAGGGAGGGCCCTGCGTATCGAGACCGTCATCAACAAGCCGGCTGACATCGGGGTCCTGGCCCGGCTCGAGCACCTGCCCGAGCTGGTGGAGCAAGGCCCGCGGGGTCAACGACCGTCTGCTTATGCATTGAACGTGCCGGCCAGGGCTGTGCCATCGGCTCTGCGCTCTTTGAGCGCATCCACCAGCCCTACGCAAGGGAGGGCCAACGAACCGGAGCCTTGCGCTTCGGGGATCAACGCGCCATGGCCCTGGCCGGCGCACTCTGCCTCGTCGTCCACGCCGTCACCGGCTTCACCAACAAGAGCCTTCGCGGGCAGGTTGCCGGACTCCTCGGCAGCGACTACAGCTCTCGCAGATGAGCTATGACCTGCGTCGCCTCCGTCTCCACGGCCTGATCGAGCGAGCACCGGGCACCAACTCCTACGCCCTCACGCCCGAGGGCATCCGCGTCGCCGTCTTCTACACCAAGGTCCACGCCCGCCTCCTCGGCCCGCTCCTCGACGCCGACCGACCTCCTGCACCCATCGAGCTCCGTCGCGCTCTCGGCACCATCGAACACGTGGTGGACGACTACGTCACCAACGCTCGACTCGGGCTCGCAGCCTGAAACTTGTCACAAAATCCAGAGACCGGCGGACCAAGAAGATCTAGGGAGCGACAGGCTCTCCCGCGCCGGCAATCACCGACTGGAGCGCGGCAACGTGTCCCGCGAACGCTTTCCTGCCGGCGTCTGTGAGACGCACGCGAACTCGTCGCCTGCGATTGGTCACCAACCGATCGATCGTGACGTATCCGGCGTCTTCCAGGATCGAAAATTGCTTGGACAGGGCAGAATCAGACAGACCCAGTCGATCTCGCACGAAGGAGAAATCCGCCCAATCGGCTGAGGCCAAGAGCGCCACGATGGACAGACGGGTGCTGGGGTGGATGATCTCGTCGAATTGAGGGGATGTCACGCTGCGTCGAGGTGCCGTTCGGCACGGTGGCGCACGATGGCCATCAAACTCGGTCCTCCGGTCAGAACGAGTGCGGCCACGACAACACTCGCGAGGAGCGTGGCGTGCCGGGCACCGTCTGCGTTGGCGATCAGAGCCAAGGCCACGGTGAGAATGGTCATGGCGATCAGAAAGCCGATCACGAGTACCGGGATGCGGCGACTGACGACGTCACCGTGCACGCTCAAATGTGGCGAGCCGTGGCGCCCGGAAAGGACCTGGGGGGCGATCGCCGCGTGGACAGCTCCAAAGAGGACCGTTCCCACGACCGTCGCCCAGCCGGGCCCGAATTCTGCCAGCACACCGAGTCCAACCCAGCCTCCGGCCATGCCCACCCAGTACCACCAAGGCACGTCGATCTCTGCGATCACTTGTTGACGCCGCCGGTCGATCGAACTCAAGGCGAGACGGGCCTCTGCCTCTGTGACCTCGTGTTTCATCTCAGGACTCCTTCACTTTCCATGTTGGAAACTCTATTACTTTCCAATATGGAAAGTCAACCGCCTTCGAGCCCCCAGCGGCGATGGTCCCTCGAGCGGGCGAGGGCGCCGCCGCTCTCGTTCACGAGGACTGGCCATAAGTGGTGTCGCGCTGCGGGGTGCGCGTCCCGCCGACCTGCTTCACCGCTCGTCGGAGATCGACGACGAGCAGGTCCACGGTGCCCGCGCTCCCGGCGTGCACGGTGGCGTGGAGCGAATCAGGGTGGTTCTGCCGGTCCAGGTACCAGCCGTCGGCGTGGAGGCGCTCGCCTACCGCGAAGATGTCGAGCCTGTCCGGGTCGCGGGCGCCGAAGGCCATCACGGTGGCCCGCGGATCGCCCCGCACCTCGAGTCCGTCCACCGACTCGATGCCGGCGCGCAGGGCGGTGGCCGCATCGTGCGCGATCCGGGTCAGCTCGAGGTAGCCGGCGCGGCCGAGGTGCATCATGGCCGCCCAGGCCGCGGCAATCGGTCCGGCGGGACGCGTGCCGGCCATGGCGGTCGAGGCGTAGAAGCCGCCCAGCCAATCCGTCGTCACGAACAGTTGCTTGCGGGCTAGCTCGTGCGAGCGGTACAGCACCACCGACACGCCCTTCGACGCGTAGCCGTACTTGTGGACGTCGGCCGACATCGAGGTGACGCCGGGCACCCGAAAGTCGAAGGGTTGGGCGAAGCGACCGAGCTCGGTGAGGAAGGGGAGGAGGAATCCGCCCATGCAGGCATCGACGTGGCAGAGGATGCCCCGGCGTTGGGCCAGCCCGGCAATATCGGCAATCGGGTCGACCACGCCTTGGGGGTACGTCGGGGCCGAGCCCACGACCATGATGGTGTTGTCGGTGCAGGCGGCCTCCAAAACGGCGGCGCTCGTCGTGTAGTCGGGCTCGACCGGGACCCGCACCAGGTCGACGTCGAAGTAGTCGGCCGCTTTGGTGAAGGCGGCATGCGCGCTCTGCCCCGCCACGACCTGCGGCCGGGTGATCCCGCGCTCGCGCCCGACGTCGCGGGCAGTCTTGACCGCCTGGAGGAGGCTTTCGGTGCCACCCGAGGTGAGGTAGCCCTCGACCTCTCCACCGGCCGCCGGATCGTCGGCGCCGAGCAGGCTGGCCGTGTTCGAGACGATGTCGTGCTGCATCACACCGATGCTCGGGAAGGCCAGGACGTTGAGACCGTTCTCCGCGCTGTAGAGGGAAAGAGCGTCGGACAGCAGCTCGTGCAGATCGTCGCCGGCCGAATACACCAGGCTGAAGACGCGGCCGCCCCGCCAGTCCTGGTCGTCCTGCTTCATGGAGATGAGGTGCTGCATCACCTCGGCGCGGGGCAGGCCCTGCTCGGGCATGGGTGTATGGGGGAAGGCAGCGGCCATGGCCGCGTTCTTAGCCGACCAGGTTGCAGAGCGCGGTGTCTCCCTGTGGCGAGATGCTGGGCCGGCCGTCCAGCCCGGACACGGCAGAGGTCCCGGGTCGTGACTCGCTGCATCCGGCGATGGGTCAGGAGCCTTCCATCCGACGAAGTGAACATCGGGTGATCCCCTTCCACTCTGCGGAAAGCTGGATTAGACCTGAGTCACAACCCAAATCCGAGCGTGGGGAACGGCCGGATCCGATGGGGCGTTCGCCCGGTCACGCACGCCGAGTCACGGAGGTCCTCATGACGCGTCGTCGAGTTCGAGGATCGTTGGGCGGAGGGCGGGGCCGCCGTGGAGCGCGGAGCCGCTCAATGCTCTGGGCCGCGTTGATGCTGGCTGGGGGGATGTTGCCGGTTACGTCCGCATCCGCCGCTTCGGTTGCGGGCGCCCCGGTGCATCCGCCAAATACCTGGTCCCCGACCGCCGGCCCGATGTCGGTCCCCCGGACGAGCGGCACGGCGACGCTCCTTGCCGACGGCGACATCCTGGTCGCCGGCGGGGGCACCAGAACCGCGGACCTTTACGATCCGTCGACGGGCACCTTCACCCCGACGGGCTCCATGTCGGTGGCTCGCACCAACGCCACGGCCAGCCTGCTGCCGAGCGGAGACGTGCTCGTCGCCGGCGGAGTGAACAACACCGGCCTTCAGGTGGCCAGTGCCGAGCTCTACGACCCGGCCACCGGTACCTTCACCCCGACCGGCTCCATGCGTACGGCCCGATCCGGGCACACCGCGACGCTGCTGGCCGACGGCAAGGTGCTCGTCGCCGGAGGTGGATGCAACGCGGGTCACGGTTTCTGCAACGCGGGCAGCTTCCTCGACAACCTGACCAGCTCGGAGCTCTACAACCCCAAGACGGGGACTTGGGCCGCTACCGGCTCCATGCACTTTCAGCGGCAGTTCTTCACCGCCACGCCGCTCGCCGACGGCGACGTCCTCGTCGCCGGCGGATTCTCGAGCTGCGATGACGACTTCTGCTCGGACAACCGCCGGGCCGAGGTCTACGACCCCGTGAAGGGGACCTGGGCCGTCACCGGCTCCATGCACAAGGCGCGGGAGCAGTTCACCGCCACGCTTCTGACGAACGGGGCGGTCCTCGTGGCCGGCGGCCTCAACGAAGGCGGTTTCAACAGCAACCAAAAGACCTATGCCGAGGCCGAACTGTACGACCCCACGAAGGGGACCTGGACCGTCACCGGCTCCATGTCCCGGCCGAGGTCCGGCCAGGCCGCGGTGCTGCTGCCCGGAACCGGCTGGGTGCTCGCCACCGGCGGGAGTGGTGACTCGACCAGCGAGGTATTCCGGCCGGCCTTGGGCCAGTGGGTGCCGACGGGATCGATGACCACGCCGAGAACCAACTTGACCGCGACCGTGCTGTCCAACGGGAACGTGCTCGCCACCGGTGGGACGGGCAACGACGGCTCGGCTCAGGCCACGGCGGAGCTCTACCGGAACAGCCCCGGCCCGCTCGTGGCCATCAGCCCCGGCAGCCTGTCCTTCGGGGGCCAACAGGTGGGCACGACGGGGCCCGCCCAGAACGTCACCGTCACGAACGACGGGACCGCGGATCTTCACGTGAGCGGCGTCGCCATCAGCGGCGACGATCCCGGTGACTTCGTGGCGAAGGGTAGCTGTGGCGTCGTGGTGCCAGGCTCCAGCTGCTCAGTGGGGGTGCAATTCGCCCCCACTGCGATCGACGTGCGCCAGGCGACGGTGGCGGTGGCCGACGATGCTCCTGGGAGCCCCCAGGGGTTCGCCGTGAACGGCTACGGCCGCGGGCCCGGCTCGTGGACACCGACCGGCTCGCTCGCCGTAAGGCGCGACGGTGCCGCGGCCACGCTCCTTGGCAATGGGGACGTGCTCGTCGCCGGCGGTGAGAACGAGGTCTCACAAGGGAGCCTCTCCGACGCCGAGCTCTACGACCCGTCGACCGGCACGTTCTCGCAGACCGGCTCCCTCAATGTGGCCCGTGCCCTCGTCGCGGGCGCGCTGCTCTCCGACGGGGACGTGCTCGTCGTCGGGGGCATCTCGAACGTGCCCAGCGCCCTGTCGAGCGCCGAGCTGTACGACCCGGCGACCGGGAGCTGGAGCCTCACCACGCCGATGAACGCCGCGAGTTACCGGCTCACACCCACCGTCCTCACCGACGGGGACGTCCTCGTCACCGGCTTCCCTGACTCGCCACCAGAGGTGTACGACCCCGTCCATGCCACGTGGACCGACACGGGCCCGCTCCCCACGCTCAACGAGGACGCCACGGCGACGCTGCTCGGCGACGGCCACGTTCTCGTCGGCGGTGGTGCCACGACCGCGGCCGCCCTCTACGACCCCGGCACCAACAGCTGGACCGCCACCGGGTCCATGGCGGCCGTGCAGGAGGAACCGACGGCCACCCTGCTCGGCAACGGCGACGTGCTGCTCGCCGGCGGCCGGGACCCGAGCCAATTCACACCCCTCACGACCTCGGAGGTGTACGACCCGACGACGGCGAAGTGGTCGCTGACCGAAGGACAGATGCAGGAACCCCGAGAGGACCAGGCGGCGGTCGAGCTTCAGGGTGGCAACGCCCTCGTGGTCGGTGGCTGCACCGCGGCGTGCGACAGCAGCCAGATCACGGCGACGACGGAGGAATTCGACACGCAGGACGGGTTTTGGTTCTCTGTCGGGTCGATGACCCAGGCTCGAGTCGACCCCTCGGCAACGGTGCTCGCCGACGGCGATGTCCTGGTCGCCGGCGGGAGCGACTATTGCTGCGATTTCTTCGCCAGCGCGGATCTGTTCACGAACACGTCGGTGTCGGTCCACCCGACGAGCGGCGTCGTCGGCCGGCGGGTCAAGGTGAGCGGCCACGGCTTCTTCGCCTTCGAACCGGTCGTCGTCCTGTGGGACTTCGCGTCGATCGCGCGCGTCAAGACCGACGTTGACGGAGCCTTCGTCGTCAAGGTCACGGTCCCATCGGGGCCGCCGGGCCAGGTTGAAATCGACGCCCGGGGCCAGAAGAGTTTTGCCGGCGCTTCGACGAGCTTCGACGTGACGCCCTGACACGTCGCCGGGCGTGACTTGGGCGCGTTGGCACCGGCGAGTTGGATCGGCCGTGCACCGGACCCGGCCGGATCGGTGCTGAGAGGTGTTACGAGCTCCAGATGATCGACTGGGGTTCGGTGTAGGCCAGCAGGCCGTAGTCGCCACCGTCGCGCCCGATGCCTGACATCTTGAACCCGCCGAAGGGCGCCTCGTGGTGGCGCTGCGCGGTGTTGACACCGACGTGCCCCGCCTGGAGGAGCTTGGCGACGCGGAGGGCGCGGCCGCCGTCCTTGGAGAAGACGTAGTCGTAGAGCCCGAACTCGGAGTCGTTGGCGATGGCGATGGCCTCCTCCTCGTCGTCGAAGGGAATCATGGTGACGACGGGTCCGAAGATCTCCTCGCGGGCGACGCGCATGTCGTTGTTGCCGGTGATGAGGGTCGGGGCGACGTAGAAGCCGACCGGGAGGTCAGGCGGTCGTTCGCCACCGAGCACGACTTCGCCCCCGTCGTCCCGGGCCGTCTCGATGTGCGCCTCGATGCGACCGCGCTGGGCGGCCGAGATGACCGGTCCGACGATCGTCGCCTTGTCGGTCGGGTCGCCCACTTTGAGGAAGCCCGCCATCTGCACCAGTCCCTCGGCCACCTGGTCGAAGACGCTGCGGTGCACCACGGCCCGGGTGGGGGCGGTGCAGATCTGTCCCGAGTGGAACGACCAGGTCGAACCGATGCACCCGACGGCTCCCTTCACGTCGGCGTCGTCGAACACGAGGCAGGCCCCCTTGCCCCCGAGCTCGAGCAGGGTGCGCTTCATGGTCCGGGCCGCTTTCTCGGCGATGGTGACGCCCACCTGGGTCGAGCCGGTGAAGCTCACACAGTCGACGTCGTCGGAGTCCACGAGCGCGACGGAGGACGCCGGCGTGTTGCCGTTGATCAGATTGACCACGCCGGGGGGAAAGCCGACGTCGTTGAGGATGCGGACGAGCTCGACGATGGCCAAGGGGTCCTGCGGTGCCGGCTTGACCACCACGGTGTTGCCGGCGGCCAGCGCGGGCGCCACTTTCCCGGCCATGTTGACCATCGGAAAGTTGTAGGAGGTGACGCAGGCCACGACGCCCATGGCCTGGCGGTTGACCATGGCGCTGATGATCCCACCCGGCGCCAGCGGCGTGGCCTGGGCCGTCTGGGGGACGAACGGGGTCTGGAGGACGGCCCGCGGATCGCGGGCGTAACGCTCGAAGCGGTCGGCGGCCACCGGAACCTGCATGCGCGAGCCGACGGTGGCCGTGGCCCCGGTCTCGGCGATGACGAGCGGGAGCAGCTCGGACGACTTGGCCCTGATGGCGGCGGCCGCCTCGCGCATCAGCGCACTGCGGTCGTCCTGGGACCAGGAGGCCCAGCCCGGCTGTGCCTCCTTGGCGGCGGCAGCGGCGGCAGCGGCGTCGTCGGCGCTGGCGTTCGGAGCCAGGCCCACCACCCCTTCGGTGGCCGGGTTGACGATCTCGTAGGTGCCGTCCGAGGCGTCGACCCATTTACCCCCGATGAGGAGCTGGTGCTCGTTGCGCTGGGGGGTGTCGGCCATGGGTGCTCCTCGAGGGTGTCGCGGTCGGGTGGTCGCCGGCGGCGTCTGACGCCGCGTCACATTCAAGCCCGCGCTGTGCCGGGTCGCCAAAGACGCAGTTCGAGGCCGGTTGGATCACGGTGGCGCCGGCGGTTTCGATTTGGGCTGGCCGCCCAACATGCGCAGCACGAATCTCCCGATGGGCCCGGTCGGGCGGGCGCGCCGGACCGCCACGGCATCCTTCTCGTGGGCCGCGGTGAGCGGCCCACCCAGCCGCCAGTAGCGGCGCCCCCCGCCGGTGTACGTCACGTATTTGGGCACCGGCGGGAGTCGCCGTGTGGGTTTGCGTCGTCTTGGCCTACCCACCGCAGGACGTCATGACGGGAGGCCACATAAGCCCATCATGACCTCGTGGGAGGACGAGGGTCGACCGATCAGCGATCCTTAGTCGTAGACGTTGTAGATCACGGTCCACGAAAAGAGGCTGGCGCCCTGTTGGGTGAGGACGAAGCTCTGCACGGTGTGCTTGCCGGCGGTGACGCCGGACTGCTGATCGGTCCAGGTGGCGCCGCCCAACAGCCCGCTTGTCGACGTCGTTCCGACGAATGGACCACCCTCGCCTGCGATGTTCCCGTCGATGTGCCACGGCATGGCGATCAGGTTGTTGGCGTGCTCGTTGTGGTCGACCAACTGGACACTGATCGTCGACGTGATGGTGCAGGTCTGACCGGCGGGGCACGCCAGCTTGTTGTTGATGCTGTCGAGCGACACCGTCGCATTTGCTCCCAGGGTCTCGTTGTCCTCATTGCCAGACTCGACGTACGTGCCCACGAGCGTCTGCTTCTTCACCCCCACCGGCGCCTGCGGTGCTGAGGGGCTCGCTTGAGCCGGCGGCTCCGCCGACGTGGTCGGATTCGGCGCGCTCAGTGCGAAGACAGTGCTTGCCATACCGGTGGCCGCCAGCGTCGCTGCGGCCGTCACCGCGATCGTCGCTGCGCCGATCAACGAGGTGAATCGCCAACTCTTCGTGTTCATGGAATGCACACCTTTCACCGCCTGTGCAGCCGCTTCTCGGCTGCATCGGCTCGGACGGTAACACCCGTGGTGGGGTCATCGAACTGGTGTGCACTGGGCTCTGACCCGGACGGTGAGTCAAGTGCATGGAACCGTGGCTATAGCGGAAAATGCATGCAATCGGGAAGACGCGCGTACCGCGCGACAGGTCACCTCGGGCGCACGCCTCAGTCGCTCAGGTGCGCGATGTCGTTGTAACCGCGCAGGATCCACCGCTCCTCGCTCACGACCAGCTTGGAGATGGACGCGTTGTCCGCCCCGAGGAAGGCGAAGGGCGCCGAGCCGGTGGCCTGGGCCAGGATCTCGCCGATGGCCGCCCCGTGGCTGAACACGACGACCAGTCCGCCCGGGTGGGCTGCCGCGATGCGCTCGACGGCGCGGCGCAGGCGCCCGCCGAAGACCTCCCGTGACTCGGCGCCGGGCACCAGGTCCCAGCGCTGCTCGCGCATGACGTCGCGCAGGGTGGGGTCGTCGTCGGCCGCCTTCTGGCGCAGGAGCCCGCCCTCCCACTCGCCCAGGAACACCTCGCGCAGATCTGGGTCCACGACCGGCACGTGGCCGGTGCGGGCCACGAGGGGAGCCGCCGTCTGCGCGGTGCGGCGCAGCGTGCTCACGGAGATGGCGTCGAACGGCACGGAAGCCAGGCGCAGCGCCACCTGTTCGGCCTGGTGCTGGCCGACCTCGGAGAGCGGCGGGTCGCCCTGGCCCTCTACCAGTTCGAAGCTCTCCCCCTCGAGCGCGTCGGCCGACGCGCCGTGACGCACGAGGAGCAACTCGGTGGAGCCGGGCGGTCCGACGTAGGGGCGCTGACTGAACGATCGCGGCGGCGTGGTCACGGACGCCGAGTGTATGGACGCTCAGCGCGGGCGGGGCAGTTCCGGTGGATCGTCGGTGTCCTCGACCACCTCCGCGTCGATCACGTTCGGATCGTCATGCTCGACGCGGCCACCGTTGTGTCCTGGGTCGCCCCAACCGGACGGTCCCGCCGGGCCACCGGGGCCTGTGCGGAACGTGGCGAAGAAGGCTCCGGGACCTTGGCTGAAGTTCATCTGGAAGGGGTTGTTGGCCGGGGGACCGAGCTCGGCCCACAGCGGCTGGGCCCGCCGGTGCACCATCGCCGTCTGCACGCCGAGGGTGAGCCCGAGGTAGAGGAGGAAGCTCGAGGACTCGAGGCCCGACCCGTCGTGGACGTTGGAGCCGAAGGCGTCACCGGCGAAGTGCACGGCCAAGGAGAGCAACCAGAGCACCATCGTCACCGCCGTGCCCTGGCGCAGCACCCACTGGCCCGCCGTCCAGATGTGCACCGTCAGGCCGCGCACGATGCCCAGGCCTACGGCGCCGATCAGCAGCGTGCCGAGCAGCCAGGCCCAGGCCGATCCGGCGATGTGGTGATGGCTGTTGGCGAAGCCCACCAGTTCGAACAGGCCGATGACGCCGATGAAGACGGGTAGCCCCAAGCGGATGACGCGGGGCACCGGACGGACGGCGACCTGGCGCAGCAGCACCAGGATCAGGAGGACAGCCCCGATGAAGACGGAGAAAGCGGACATCTCGGTTCCACCCTACGGCCGCGGGCACCTCAGTGGTTCAGCAGGGGCCCCACCTCGGCCCCGAAGCGGGCCGTCTGGTCGCAGAATTCCTCGGCCGAGCGGGCCATGAAACGTACCTGCAGGTGGTTCACCCCGACGGCCACCAGCTCGCGCAGCGAGGTCGCCACCTCGTCGGCCCCGCCGCTGATCACCCAGCCCGGCAGGTCCCAGCCCGATCCGCCCGACGTCAGGTAGATGGGCTCGACGATGGTCCCGATGTCGAGTGGCGCCCCGCCCCGCAGCTCGTCGCGCAGCGCCCGGAGCCGGCCGACCTGTTCGGGCAGGTCGCGCCGGCGCGTGCCCTGAGGCAGCCAGCCGTCGCCGAACGCGGCGGTGCGGCGGATGGCGGCCGGCGAGGACCCGCCGATCCAGATGGGCGGCCGCGGCGTGCGGGCCGGGCGCGGGGCCAGACCCATGTCCTGGGCCGCAAAGCGCGGTCCGGGCAGCACCGGGAACTCGTCGGTGAAGCAGCGGGCCAGCGCGGAGACGGCCTCGTCGGTGTGACGACCCCGCCGGTCGAAGTCGCCCGTGAAGAGCTCGTACTCCTCGGGCACGTGACCGGCGCCCACCCCGACGATGAGGCGGCCGCCCGAGAGCAGGTCGATGGTCGAGAGCTCCTTGGCGGCGCGCAACGGGTGGCGCTGGGCCAGGATCAGCACGTGCGAGAGCAGGTGGGTGCGCGTCGTCTGTGCGGCCAACCAGGCCAGGGTGGCCGTGGTGTCGTACCAGATGGTGCCCATGGCGTCCGCCAGGCGGCGGGGGATGGCGGTGTGGTCGCAGACGCCGATGTAGAAAAACCCCGCGTCGTCCGCGGCGCGGGCGATGCGGCCCAATTCGTCGGGCCCCGAGTCCTTCTCCCAGTCGGCCACGTAGAGCGTGGATTGGGACTGGATGGGCAGTTGCATGCCGTAGGCGACGGTGCCTTCGGGCACGGCGCGCACCACGTCGGTGGGAATCAGGGAGAGATCGGTCATGACGTGGCCTCCGTTCGACTGCTGCGACCCATGCTGGTTCAGGCGTAGGCGGCCAGGGTGGCCGCTCGCTCAGCCGGTGTACCGAACGTCGTGGCGAGCACGTGCGACCGCTTGAGGTGCAGATGGAGCGGCACCTCCCAGGTGAAGCCCATGCCCCCGTGCACCTGAATGGCGGCCCGGGCGTTGGCGATGGCCGCCTCGTCGGCGACCACCTTGGCCCCCGAGACGCTGCGCTCGAGCAGCTGGCCCCGGGTGCAGCCGACCACGGCGGCCTCCGTCGTGGCCACGTCCGGCGCGTCGGCCAGGCACGCGGCGGCGTGGACCGCAGCCCGGGCCACCTCGGCCCGCACCAGCATGTCGGCACACATGTGCTTGATGGCCTGGAAGCTCCCGATCGGCTTGCCGAACTGGTGTCGCTCCTTGGCGTAGGCCACGGCGAGGTCGAGCACCGCAGCGGCATGACCGACCTGGAGTGCGGCGGTGAGCAGGGTCCCGGTGCGCCAGAGATCGCCACCGTCGTCGGCCAGGGCACCGCCGAAGGGGAGCGTGTCGAGCCGCCACATCGGGGTGAGCGGGTCCAGGGCGTGGGCCAGGTGGTGTGCCCCACCGCTGGGCGCCGGGGCCAGCAGCTGGGGCGGGCCGTCGGCGGCGAGGACGAGCAGGGCATCGAGGGAGCCCAGGTGTTCGACCAGCACCGGACCGGGCCGGGCCGTACAGAGCGTGCCGACTTGGATCCTCCCTTCGGCCGCCCCGTCGACCGCGCCGGACACCGCGGCGAGGAAGGTCCCGACGAGCGGGCCGGGGACGAGGGCCCGGCCGAGCTCTTCGAAGACGACGGTGGCGTCCGCCAGGCCCAGGCCGGTGCCGTCGGGCTCGGGCAGGGTGAGGGAGAAGACCCCGGTCTCGCCGAGGGCGTGCCAGTCGGCCGCCTCGGCCACGCGCTCGGCACCCTCACGGGTCCGCAGGCGCTCGAGGGGGAGTCGCCCGGCCACCATCGAGCGAATGCCTTCGGCCAGCTCTCGTTGGTCGTCGCTGACGCGGAAGTCCATCAGCGCGCCCTGGGCAGACCGAGGATGCGCTCGGCCACGATGTTGCGCTGCACCTGCGACGTGCCCGCCGCGATGGTCAGCGAGATCGACTTGAACCAGTTGTGCACGTGTTCCGCGTTGTCGAGCGGGTTGCCGTCGAGCCCGACGAGCGGGTCGGCGCTCAGCGCGGCGCGGTCGAGCACCTCCATGCCCAGGTCGCCCAGCGCCTGTGCGTGCTCGGAGAAGGAGAGCTTGAACACGGAGCCGCCGATGCCCGGAACACCGGTCTGGGCCGCCTCGGAGACGTTGCGCTTGGTCAGGGCCCACAGCGCGTCGAAGGCGGCCACCAGGTGCCCGAAGCGCCGGGCCAGCCCTTCGTCGCCCAGCAGCCCGATCCGGTCGGCCGCGGCGCGCAGCTCACCGAGCAGGCGCATGCACTCGAGCAGCTCGCCCACGAAGGCGGTGCCGCGCTCGAAGGACAGCGTGACCATGGTGACCCGCCACCCGTCGTTCTCGTCGCCCACCCGGTTGGCCACCGGGATGCGCACCTCGTTGAGGAAGAGTTCGGCGAACTCGGTCGTTCCCTCCATGGTGCGCAGCGGACGGATCTCAATCCCGGGCGAGTCCATGGGCAGGATGAGCCAGGTGATGCCGCGGTTGCCCTGGTCACCCGTGCGCACCAACAGCTCGCAGAAGTCCGCCACCTCGGCGTGCGAGGTCCAGATCTTCGACCCCGTCACCACGTAGTCGTCCCCGTCGCGCACGGCCCGGGTGCGCAGCGAGGCCAGGTCGCTCCCGGCGTCGGGCTCGCTGAAGCCCTGGCACCACACCTCCTCGCCCTTGAGGATCGTGGGCAGGTAGCGCGCCTTCTGCTCCGGCGTGCCTTCGGCGATCACGGTCGGGCCGGCGTGCAGCAGGCCCACGAAGTTCACGCCGACGTAGGGCGCGCCGGCGCGCTCGCACTCCTCTTTGAAGATCAACTGCTCCACCGGCGACGCGCCCGCGGCCGCCGCCCTCGGCCGGCCAGTCCACTCCGGCGTAGCCGGCATCGAAGAGGAGCCGTTGCCACGCCAGGTCGTAGGCGCGCCGGGCCGGCCAGTCGTCCTGCGGTGGCGGTGTGCCCAGCCCGGACAGGGCGCTGACGAGCCAGGCCCGCAGCTCGTCACGGAACGCTTGCTCGGACGCGGTGTAACGAAGGTCCATACGTCAGGTGCCGCAGGAGGGACCGAGGATCAGGCGACGAAGTCGAGGCCGAAGAGCTTGATGGCGTTGCCCCGCACGATCTTGCGCCGCTGCTCGTCGGTGAGGTCGGCCATCTGCTTCTCGGCGATCTGGCGGGTGTGCGGCCAGGTCGAATCCGAGTGCGGGTAGTCGGACTCGTAGGTGATGTTGTCCTCGCCGATCTCGTCGACCGACTTGAGCCCGTGGGCGTCGTCGAAGAAACAACCCCACACGTGGTCCTTGAAGTAGCTCGACGGCTTCTCCGGAACGATGTCGGCGACGCCGCCCCAGCCGCGGTTGTCCTCCCACACCCGGTCGGCCCGCTCCAAGATGTAGGGGATCCAGCCGATCTGTCCCTCCGAGTAGGCCACCTTGAGGTCGGGGAAGCGCACGAAGACGCCGCTGAAGAGAAAGTCGACCAGCGAGAAGGTGGCGTTGGTGTGGGTCAGCGTCGAGCCCACCGCCGGTGGCGCGTCGGCCGACGTCGACGGCATCTTCGAGGACGACCCGATGTGCATGTTGACGATCGTCTGCGTCTCGGCACAGGCCCGGAAGAACGGGTCCCAGTAGTGGTCGGGATCGTGCACGCTGGGCAGCCCGAGGAAGGGCGGGATCTCGCTGAAACAGACGGCGCGCACGCCGCGCTCGGCGTTGCGCCTCACCTCCGCCGCGGCCAGCTCGGCGTCCCACAGCGGGATGAGGGTGAGCGGGATGAGCCGCCCGCCCGAGTCACCGCACCACTCCTCGACCATCCAGTCGTTGTAGGCCTGGACGCAGAGCAGCCCGAGCTCCCTGTCCTTGGCCTCGGTGAAGGTCTGGCCGCAGAAGCGGGGGAAGGTCGGGAAGCACAGCGCCGCCTCGATGTGGTTGGCGTCCATGTCCTCGAGCCGGGGCTTCACCTCGTAGGAGCCGGGCCGCATGTCCTCGTAGGTGACGCCCTTCATGGTCACCTCGTCGCGGGGCACCCCGACGGCGGAGTCGACCCGGAGCAGCGGGCGCTTGAGGTCCTCGTAGTACCACCAGTCCACCGGGATGCTCCCCGCGCCCGGCTTGACCTTGAGCGCGCCGCCGCGGAACTCGACCTCGGGCATGGGAGCCCGGACCACCCGGGGGCCGACCTCGAGGTACTTGGCGGGAAGGCGGTCCTGCCACACGTTGGGCGGCTCGACCACGTGGTCGTCGACCGAGATGATCATCGGCAGGGGCTCAGGCATGAAATCAGCGTACCGCTCCATCTGACGCACCGTCAGATCCCGGTTCAGTCGTCCCGAGGGGACGGCCGAGGTGGCCGTCGGCCCCTCGCAGCGCTTCTTGACCCCGATTAGCTGGCGATCCCGACGATCGGCTTGTTGAGCGTGATGCTCCCGGTCGAGCCGAGGAACGGCGGTACGCCACCGGTGCCAGGGAACGCGAACACCCCACCGTCGGAGCCCGCCAGGTAGTAGCCGCCGCTCACTGTGGTCATGCCCACGATGGGCTTGTTCAGCGCTATCGACCCGGTTGAGCCGAGGAAGGGTGGTCCACCCTCGCCGGCGCCGGGGAAACTGAAGATGCCTCCGTCGGAGGCGACCAGGTAGTACCCCTTGCCGAGCGAGGCGGCCATCCCGACGACGGGTTTGTTCAGTGCGATCGACCCGGTCGAGCCGTAGAAGGAGGCGTCGCCGTAGCTGAAGATGCCGCCGTCGGACGCGACCAGCCAGTAGCCCTTGCCGTCCGGGGTCGAGGCCATTCCCACGATCGGCTTGTTGAGTGGCATGCCTCCCGTCGAGCCGTAGAACTGGGCGTCGCCGTAGCTGAAGATGCCGCCGTCGGACGCCACCAGCCAGTAGCCCGCGCCATCGGCGGTCACGGCCATGCCGACGACCGGCTTGTTGAGGGTGATGCTCCCGGTCGAACCATAGAAATGGGCCGAGCCGTAGCTGAAGATGCCCCCGTCCGACGCCACCAGGTCGTAGCCGTCGCCGGCCGGCATGACGCCCATGCCCACCACGGGTCGGTTCAACAGGAGGTTGCCGGTCGAGCCGTAGAACGGCGCCCCCAGGCCGTAGGAGAACACGCCGCCGTCACTGGCCACGAAGCGGTATCCCGAGCGGGCGATCGTTGCCGACATGGCGAAGGCGCTGAATGAGCCTGGGGCCGGGACCCCGTACTCACCCGCGGCCACGCAAGCCCAGTCGGTCACGCACGAGACACTGCTGAGCTTGGTCGACAGCGATCCCTGGTTCGGGGTGGCGGGCGCGATCGTCCACAGTGCGGTCCCAGCGGTGGTCGAAGCGTTCCAATTGAGGACGAGACTGGCCGGTTTAGACCCCGCGCTGCTGGTACCGACCGCGGTGCACGAGGTCGCACCGAAGCAATCGACGCCGGTCAGACCATTGGGCGAGTCGTTCGGCACGGATTGATCGATCGACCAGGCAGATCCGTTCCACGTCTCAATGAGGTTCTGGTCGTCTGACGTCGGGCTGAGAAAGGTTCCGCCCACGGCCTTGCAGTACGACGTTCCCGCGCACGAGACGGACGAGAGGTGGCTCCCGACGCCGGACGTTGGTGCGGGCGTGGTCTCGAGGACCCAGGCCGACCCGTTCCACACCTCCGAGAACGGGGTGCCCTTCGAGTTGGCGTCGACGTTGCCGACGGCGAGGCACCAGGTGGGGCTGACGCAATCCATCCCCGTCGCTTCGGTCACGGCCGGGGCGCCACTGCCGGCCGGGGTTGCCGCGGCCTCGTTGGTCCACGAAGTGCCGTTCCATTGGAACGCAGTCACGGTCGTCACGTTCCCGGGTTGGCCGAAGTACGTCCCGAGCGTCTCGCACACGGTCGTCGAGACGCACGACACGGAATAGAGGGTGGGGGCGGTCGCCCCGGATGGGACGGACATGCCGGTCGTCGACACGGACCAGGAGGATCCGTCCCAGCGCTCCGCGAGGAACGGCGTGGTTCCCGCGCCGACGGCGATGCAGAAATTGGGACCGACGCACGACACGGAGTTGAGTTCGGCGCCGTTCGTCGCTGATGCGGGGTTGCTCGTCACGGTCCACGCGGCACCGTTCCATTGCTCAGTGAGGGCACCGAGACCCGAGCCCGAATTTTGTGCTCCCACGGCGACGCAGAAGCTCGCGCTCGTGCAGGAGATCGATTTCAGCTCGTTCGTGCCCGAGCCGGCCGCCGCATTCGCGTTCGTCCAACTGAGTGCGCTCACCGGGGGCGGAGTCGTTTGGCCGCCCGCCCCCACAGCCGGGGCCAGCAGCGCCACCCCACCGGCCAACACCAACCCTGCCGCCATCGACGAAGCCTTCAGCGATCCCACGGCACCTCCCGTTGCTCCCTTTACCTGAAAGATAGCTGAGAAAGCGGCTCGAGGTCCTGATGGAGCGGCAGTTCAGGCGAGGACCTCGTCGAACAGGTCGAGCATCGCCTTCCACGAGCGCCGGTGCGTCGGCTCGTGGTAGCGGATTCCGGGCATCCCGACCGCCTCGGAACCGGGCCGGGTGAACGAGTGCTCGGCCCCGCCGTAGACGTTGAGCATCCAGTCCACGCCGCCCGCCGTCATCTCCTCCTCGAAGGCCTTGCGCTGCTCATTGGGCACGATCGGGTCGTCCGCTCCGATGAGGGCGAGGACCGTCCCCTTGATGTTGGCGGCGTCCTGCGGGCGGGCCGTGCTCAAGCCGGCGTGGAAGCCGACCGCGGCCTTGAGGTCGGCCCCGCTCCGGGCCAGCTCGAAGGACATGGTGCCGCCGAAGCAGAAACCGATGGCGGCCAGGCGGGCGGTATCGGTGCGTGGCTCGGCGCACAAGATGTCCAGGCCGGCCTGGGCCACGGCCCGCGTGCGCAGCGGATCAGCATGGAACTCGCCGATGCGGCTCATCATCTCGTCCCGGTCGGTCAGCGGTTTTCCGCCGCCGTGGTAGTCGAGCGCGAAGGCGACGTAGCCCGCCTCGGCCAGCCGGGTCGCCATGCCCCGCCCGTGGTCGTCGAGGCCGGGCCCCTCGTGGCAGACCAGGACGCCGGGGCGCCGGTCGGGTCCGTCGGGCAGGACCAGGGTGCCGATCAGCGTGCGCTCGTCGGCTTCGTAGGAAATGTCTCGGGAGGTCACCATGGCCCGAACGGTAGTCGTGGCGTGCGCACGCCATACTGGGCCCGATGCGCGGGAGACCAGTCCGGCGCCTGCAAGTGGCCGGCACTGCGGCGGCGCTCGCGGCACTGCTGGCGTCGTGTAGCTCGAGCCCGTCGTCACCGAGCGCAGGCTCGAAGGGATCGGGACAGACGACGACCAGCGACGCCTCGTCGGCCACCACTGCGCCGGCCACGCCCTCGACCTTGGCTCCGGTGTCCACCTCGGGCCCGCTCACCCCGGGCGCGCCGATCACATTGCCCTTCACCGCCGGTGCCGTGACCGGGGCGGAGAGCCCGGACGGTGCCGTGTTCGTCTCCCCGCGGGACCCGACCAGCCCGGCACCGACGGTGACATGGGTCATCGACGGGAACGGCCCGGCGGCAATCGCCGAGCACGTCCCGGCCGGGGTGGCCGCGCTGGCTGCCGACGGTTCCAACTTCTACGTGGCCACCTACAACAACGTGTTCTCCTACGGCCGGGCCAGCGGGAACCAGAACGGGCAGTGGAACCTGCCGCCGATCAAGGCGTCGAACGCCTCCGACGAGAATCTCCTCTCCATGGCGGCCGCCGGCGGCAACGTGCTGGTCTCCATCACGCAGGGCAACACGGTGCGCATCTTCCGGATCGAGCCGGCGTCCTCGGCCGCGCCGCGCCTCCTCCTCACTGCGTTGAGCGCGGCGATCGGGAGCGACGGCACCATCTACTACGAGAGCCGCGATCACCACCTCGACGCGCGGCGCCCCGACGGCACCACGACGCCGGGTCCCGCATTGGTCGACAAGCCCAACGGACTGGGCGGGGGCGTGCAGGACATCGACACGGTCGCCGGAGGCTACGTCTGGGTCTCCGAGCCGGCGGGCCAGGGGCTCGATGCGGGCTACACCACGTACGCCGACACCTCGTTGGCCGAGGTGGGGACGTTCGGCGGCTCGGTCACCGACACCGTCGCCGACACCGCAGCGGGCCCCCTCGTGCTGGAGCAGGGCGCCACGGCCGGGACCATCTGTCCGCAGGGGGCGTCCCCGACGGCGTGTGTCTTCCGCATCGACGCGCACGGCACGACCACCGACCCCGTCGCGGTCGGGGCCGCCGTCACACTGCTCGGCCCGGGGCCGGCCGTGGTCGCTTCGAACACGACAACCAACCAGTTCGTCCTGGTCCGCATCTCCTGAGGTCCGCCTGTCCCGAGGTCGGCCCGTCCCGAGGTCCGCCTGTCCCGAGGGTCCGTCGCTGTTGCGACCGGCTGCCGCAGGGTGCAGAGCCGCTCAATAGTGCATGGAGGCGCCACCGTTGGGGCTGATCATCTGCCCGGTGACATAGCTGCTGGCGTCCGAGGCGAGATACAGCACGCAGTAGGCGATGTCGGTGGTCAGGCCGACCCGGCGCAGGGGCACGTGGCGCGCCATGGGTGAGAGCACCGCCTCCTTCATCGCCTCGTCGACCGAGCCGTCCTCGTTCGTGTAGTAGCGCGCCGTCATGTTGGTCGGCACGAAGCCCGGCGCGACGGTGTTCACCCGCACCCCGCTCCGGCCCACCTCGACCGCCATCGACTGGGTCAGCTGGGCCACGCCGGCCTTGCAGATGGCGTAGGGACCGATGCCGGGGGAGGGGGCCAGGACCGCCGTGGAGGACATGTTGATGATGGAGCCGCCGCCCTGGGCCACCATCACCTTTCCGGCGGCCTGACATCCGTAGAGGACGCCCTTGAGGTTCACCCCGAGGATGCGGTCGAACTCGTCCGGATCGACGTCGATGATGGAGCTGTCGATCATGATCCCGGCGATGTTGCACATGATGTGCAGCCCGCCGTGGCGTTCGACGACGTGCCCGACCAAGGTGTCAGCCGCGCCGCGCTGGGAGACGTCGATCTGCGCGCTCTCCGCCTTGCCGTGCTCGGCCACGATGGCCTTCGCCGTTTCGGCGGCGCGCTCGGCGTCGATGTCGGCGCACACCACGGTGGCGCCGGCACCGGCCAAGACTTCGGCACTGGAGCGCCCGATGCCGCTCCCGGCTCCGGTGACCAGGGCCACCCGCCCGGTCAGATCGAACGCGTGCTGCACACTCCCGGCGGTTTCCACCGGCGCACCTTAGGCAGGGCGCCGTCAGGAAGGCACATTGCCTCCGAACTCAGGCGGTGACCCCCTCGACGGCGAGCAGCGCGCGCTTCATGGGCAGCCCACCGCCATAGCCGCCGATGCCGTTGCTGGCCAACACCCGGTGACAGGGCACGATGATGGGGATCGGGTTGCGCCCGTTGGCCTGGCCCACGGCGCGCGGCCCCTTCGGGCGACCCACCCGGCGGGCCAGCTCGCCGTAGCTGATGGTCTCTCCATACGGAATGCGCGAGAGCTCGGCCCAGACCTGGCGCTGGAAGTCCGTCCCGTCGAGGTCCATCGGCACGTCGAAGTCGACGAGCTCTCGGGCGAAGTACCCCTCGAGCTGGTTCGCGGTCTCCTTGAGCACCGGCGGGACTTCGTTGACGGGGCGGCGCCGGGGCCGGGTCTCGCTGGGCAACCAGATCCCGATGAGGACGTCGCCGTCGCTCTCGAGGACGAGGCGCCCGACTGGTGAGTCGAAGGGAAGAGTGGCGGTGGTGGTGGTCATGCGGCACGTCCTTTCACGCGTCGGGTGAACAGTCGAGGGGAACCTGCGGCAGGGAGTGCCCACAGATGGGCCATGGCGTAGCTGCGCCACGGCCGCCAGGCTTCGGCGTGGGCGACGAGGCCGCCGGGATCCTCGGTCAGGCCGCGGGCAGCAGCGCCCCGGCGGATGCCGAGGTCGGTCGGCATGAAGGCGTCGGGATCGCGCAGCGCGCGCATGGCCACGTACTCGGCGGTCCAGGGCCCGATGCCGGGCAACGCCACGAGCGAACGTCGCAGTTCGTCGGGGTCGGCGCCGGCGTCGAGCACCACCGCCCCGTCTTCGACCGCGTGGGCCAGCGCCCCGAGGGCGCGGCGCCGGCCGGCGGGCATGGCGAAGGCCGCCGGAGATTCTTCGGCCAATTGGGCCAGCGCAGCCGGAGTCGGAAAGAGGTGCGTGACCACGCCGTCGGTGTCGGGCAGCGTCTCGCCCGCGGCCAGGACCAGCCGTCCGGCCACGGTGCGCGCGCCGGCGACCGACACCTGCTGGCCGATGACGGCGCGCACCGCCAACTCGAATCCATCGACGGCGCCGGGCACCCGGCGGCCCGGAGTGGCCTCGACGAGGGGGCCGACGGCCGGGTCAGCCTGTAGTGCCTCCAAGACGGCGATGGGATCGGCGTCGAGGTCGAGCAGCTGACGGCAGCGAGCGACGGCCGTGGTCAGGTCGCGCAGGTCGGAGAGCACGAGCTCACCCTCGACGTAGGCCGGACCGGCCTCGTCGCTCGTGTGGGGGGCCGAGAGGGAGACGACGGCGTGCCCCAGGGGGAGTCGGAGACTGCGCCGGTAGGAGCCGTCGGCACACGACTCGACCGCGGGCAGCGTGCGGGCCGCGAGGAACTCGAGCACCGAGGCCGGGTCGAAGGGGCGCCGGCACGGAAGGCGGAGCCGGATGGTCTGGCCCGAGGCGCCATCATGTGCCGCCCGCCGTCCGAGGGCCGTTCGTGCGGCGCGGGCGCGCAGCCCGCTCGGCGTATCGGCGAAGATCTGGCGTACCGTCTCGTTGCACTGGCGCACGCTGGCGAAGCCGGCGGCGAACGCGATCTGCGTGACCGGGAGCTCGGTCGTCTCCAGGAGGATGCGGGCGGTCTGGCTGCGCTGGGCGCGGGCCAGCGCCAACGGCCCCGTCCCCACCTCGGCGGTGACGAGACGATTGAGTTGGCGGGTGCTGTACCCGAGACGTCCGGCCAGGCCCGCCACGCCCTCGCGGTCCACGATGCCGTCGCGGATGAGCCGCATGGCCCGTGCCACGACGTCGGCCCTCACGTTCCATTCGGGCGATCCGGGCGTCGCGTCAGGCCGACAGCGCAGGCAGGCCCGGAAGCCCGCCTGCTGGGCCGCGGCCGCCGTGGGGTAGAAGCGCATGTTCTCGCGCTTCGGCGTGCGGGCCGGGCAACTGGGCCGGCAGTAGATCCCGGTGGACGTGACGGCGCAGAAGAACCAGCCGTCGAAGCGGGCGTCCTTGCCCTGCGCGGCCTGGTAGCAGCGTTCCGGGTCCTCGATCACCCCCTCAGCGTGGCACGGCGTCGTGACATTTACTGGCGGAAATCGGACATCACCGTTTGCCCCGTTTGGAGCTCGCCGGCCGGGGTGCCTGCCGCCCGAGAGACGGGGTCGCCCGAGAGACGGGATGGCCGGAGAGTCGGATCCGGGCCGGTCAGCGGTTCAGCGGTTCAGCGCCGAGGCGAGCACCAGGCGGCGGTGCGTCGCCGCGTCACCCCAGGCGCGCGAGAGCGCCCAGGTCCACTTCATGAAGAAGTGGAGATCGCACTCCCACGTGTAGCCGATGGCCCCGTGCACCTGGAGGGCGACGCGGGCGGCCAGCTCGGCTGCGTCCGATGCCATCGCCTTGGCCATCGACGCGTCGTGCGAGAGGGTCGGTTGGGCGGTGTCCAGCGACCAGGCCGCCCGGTAGGTCGCGGGCCGGGCGAACTCGAGCGCCACCCGTGCGTTGGCCAGGTGGTGCTTGACCGCCTGGAAGCTTCCGATGGGCTTGCCGAACTGATGGCGTTCCTTGGCGTAGGCGGCCGTCATGGCCACCATGCGATCGGCCAGCCCGACCAGCAACGCCGCGGTCCCGGCCGCAGCGCGGTCGGCCAGCAGGGCCACCGCGGCCTCGGCGGCCACGCCGTAGGCCAGGAGGGTGTCCGATGAAAGAGGCCAGTGCACGGTGCTCAGGTCCCGCGTCGAGCTGAGCGCCGGCATCGGGTCGGCCACACATGTTGCCGCCGGGACGGCGTGGAGCTGCCAGCCCGAGTCGTCGTCGCGGCAGGCGAGCAGGAACAGGTCGGCGTCGCGGGCGCCCACGACGCGGGGCGTACGCAACATGCCGTCGGCCGACACCACGCTGGGCGACGTGACGCCGCTCGCACCGACGTCGATGCCACCGACCGCGAAGACGGCGTCGTCTTGGACGAGAGCGGCCAGGGCGGCGACGGCGGCCGGCTCGGGGGCCAGGGCGGCCAGGGTGGGCGCCGCCAGCGCGGCCGTCTCGAGGAGCGGCTCGGGCAGGCAGGCCCAGCCCGCCTCCTCGAGCACCCCGACCAGGTCGACGTCGCCGAGGCCCAACCCGCCGACGTCCTCGGGCACCACGAGCGCGGGTGCACCAAGTTCGGCCAGGACGGCCCAGCGGTTGCGGGCCTGCTCGGCCCGGCCGACCGGGTCGGCCAGCTCGAAGGAGCGCAGCGCGTCGACGTTGCACTCGGCATCGAGCACGGTGCGGACGCCCTGACGCAGCTCGTCCTGCTCGTCGGAGAAACCAAAGTCCATCGGTCGACCTTTCAGCGGGGCAGGCCGAGCAGGCGCTCGCCCACCACGTTGCGCTGGATCTCGTTGGTGCCCGCGTAGATCGGACCGGCCAGCGAGAAGAGGTAGCCGTCGAGCCACTCGCCGGGGGCGCCGGCACGCAGCAATTCGGCTTCGGGACCGAGCAGGTCGAGCGCGGCGGTGTGAATGGCCACGTCCGTCTCGGACCAGAAGATCTTGTTGGCGCTGGCCTCGGGTCCGACCGCATGCCCGCGGGCCACCTTGGTCGCCGTCCAGTAGGTGTGGAGCTTGTAGGCCTCGGCCTGCATGTGGGCCTGGGCCACCGCGTCGGCAGAAGCGGCCGGACCGCCGCGCGCCGCGTGGAGCTGGAGGAGGCGGTCGGCTGCCTCGGTGTAGCGAGCCGGGCTGCGCAGCGAGAGTCCGCGTTCAGAGCCGGCGGTGGCCATCGCGACCGACCAGCCGGCGCCCACCTCGCCGAGCACCTGGGACTCGGGGACCTCGACGTTGTCGAAGAAGATCTCGGCGAAGCCCGTCTCGCCGTCGATCTGGGGGATGGGGCGCACGGTGACGCCGGGTGAGTCCATGGCGATCAGGAAATAGGTCAGGCCGCGATGGCGCTCGGCCTCGGGATCGGTCCGGAAGATGCCGAAACACCACTCGGCGAACGCGCCCCGGCTGGCCCACGTCTTCTGCCCGTTGAGCACCCAGCCGTCGCCGGCCACGGTGCGCGCCGCCCGCGAGCGGATGCCGGCGAGATCGCTGCCGGCATCGGGCTCGGACCAGCCCTGGCACCAGATTTCGTCGCCGGCCGCCATCGGGGGAAGGAAGCGGGCCTTCTGGGCCTCGGTCCCGTACTCGAGCATGGTGGGGGCGAGCAGGAAGACGCCGTTCTGGCTCACCCGCTTCGGGGCGCCGGCCCGGTAGTACTCCTCCTCGAAGACGAGCCACTCGAAGAGGCCGAGATCGCGGCCGCCGTACTCGGTCGGCCAGCTGACCACCGACCAGCGGTCTTCGTACATGGTGCGCTCCCAGGCCCGGTGGGCCTCGAAGCCGGCGGCCGTATCGAGCGAGGGGAGGGGGTCCGCGGGGACGTGCGCCTCCAGCCATGCTCTGGCGACGGCGCGGAAGGCCTCGTGCTCGGGTGAGAAGGTCAGGTCCACTGCGGGGGAATCTGGCACAGCGACCGCCGGGTTGCCAACGTGCGGTGTCCCGGGCCGGGTCAGCTCGAGGTGCCCGGGTCCGAATTGTGGCGCCGTGTGGCACCAAATCTGATTCGGGGTCAGAATTGACGTTCTTATGCCCACTGCCGTGATCATCGACGCCGTCCGTACCCCTGTGGGGCGCCGAGGGGGCCGCCTCTCTGGTTGGCACGCCACCGACCTGGCGGCCCAGCCCCTGGCCGCCCTGTTGGCCCGCAACGACCTCGACCCCGCCCTGGTCGAGGACGTGGTCATGGGGTGCACCATGACCGTGGGCGAGCAGGCCATGAACATCGCCCGCAACGCGGCGATGGCGGCCGGCTTCCCCGAATCGGTGCCCGGGACCACGGTCGACCGCCAGTGCGGTTCGGCCCAGCAGGCGATCCACTTCGCGGCGCAGGCCGTCATGTCCGGGGCCATGGACGTGGCGATCGGCGCCGGCGTGGAGTCGATGAGCCGGGTGCCGATCGGTTCGACCACCGAGCCCGGCCCCGGGGAGGCCTACGGCCCGCTCTACAAGGCGCGCTTCGAGCTCGTCCACCAGGGCGAGTGCGCCGAGGAGATCGCCCGGCGCTGGAAGGTGAGCCGCGAGGAGATGGACGAGCTCGGCCTGCGCTCGCACCAGCGGGCGGCGCGGGCGACCGACGAGGGCCGCTTCGCCAACGAGATCGTGCCGCTCGAGGTTCGCGTCCATCCCGATGTGCCGGGCGCCGCCGACGCCGGCGGCCTGCTCGAGTCCGACGAGGGCATCCGGCGCGACACCTCGCTCGAGAAGCTGGCCGGGCTGAAGCCGGCCTTCTCCGAGACGGGGACAGTGACGGCGGGCACCTCGTCGCAGATCTCCGACGGCGCGGCGGCCGTCCTGATCATGAGCGAGGAGCGGGCGACGTCGCTCGGCCTGACGCCGCGGGCCCGGTTCCACACCTTTGCGGTGGCGGCCAACGATCCGCAGATCATGCTGACCGCGCCCATCCCGGCCACCGAACTGGTGCTGGCCAAGTCCAAGCTGAAGCTCGACGAGATCGACCTGGTCGAGATCAACGAGGCCTTTGCGTCGGTCGTCCTGGCCTGGGAGCGCGAGTACCACCCCGACATGGAGAAAGTGAACGTCAACGGCGGCGCCATCGCCATCGGCCATCCCACGGGCTGTTCGGGCGCCCGCCTCATGGCCACACTCCTCAACGAGCTCGAGCGCACGGGCGGGCGCTACGGGCTCCAGACCATGTGCGAGGGCGGCGGGCAGGCGAACGCCACCATCATCGAGCGGCTGGGCTGATGGCCGCGCCGACGCAAATCCCCGCGATCGAGGGCTGGTTCACGACGGGAGATGACGGCGGCGCCCCGGCGCTGCTCGGGTCGCGCTGCGGCGAGTGCGGCACCTTCGCCTTTCCCGCCGAGTCGCAGTACTGCCGCAATCCTGATTGCAGCTCGAGCACGTTCGAGACGGTCCAGCTGTCGCGGCGGGGGCGGATCTGGTCCTACACCGACGCCCGCTACCAGCCGCCGGTCCCCTACGTGGCGGCCGACCCCTACGTGCCGTTCTGCCTGGCCGCCGTCGAGTTGGCCGCCGAGAAGCTGGTCGTGATGGGCCAGGTCACGGCGGGCGTGACGGTCGAGGACCTTTCGGTGGGCGACGAGGTCGAGCTGGTCATCGAGACCCTCTACTCCGAGGACGGCACGGACTACCTGGTGTGGAAGTGGCAGCCGCTGGGCGCGGCGGCCGGAGAGGGGTGAGCGTGCGCGACGACAGGAAGGTGGCGGTCCTCGGTGCGGGCATGCACGAGTGGGGCAAGTGGGGCCGTCCGTTCGTGGAGTACGGGCTGGCCGCCGCTCGGGATGCCCTTTCCGACGCCGGCTTGGGCTGGCGGGACATGCAGTTCGTCTCGGGAGCCGACACCATCCGCAACGGCTACCCGGGCTTCGTTTCGGGGGCGACGTTCGCCCAGGCGCTCGGTTGGACAGGTGCCCGGGTATCGAGCGTCTACGCGGCGTGTGCCTCTGGCGCGGTGGCCATCGCCAACGCGCGCGCGCAGATTCTGGCCGGGCTGTGCGACGTGGCGCTCGTGGTGGGCGCCGACACCACGCCCAAGGGGTTCTTCGCCCCGGTCGGCGGCGAGCGCAGGGACGACCCGGACTGGTTGCGCTTCCACCTGCTCGGCGCGACCAACCCCACCTACTTCGCGCTCTACGCGAGGCGCCGCATGGACCGCTTCGGCGCGACCGAAGAGGACTTCGCACAGGTCAAGGTGAAGAACGCCCGGCACGGGCTGGCCAACCCGAACGCGCGTTACCGCAAGGAGGTGACGGTCGAAGAGGTGCTGGGCTCGCCGATGGTGGCCGACCCGCTGCGCCTGCTCGAGATCTGCGCCACCTCGGACGGCGGTGCCGCTCTGGTCCTCTCGAGCATGGAGTTCGCCCGGGCCCACGCCGGGGGGTCGACACCGCTCGTCACCATCGACGCCGTCTCGACGGTGACGCCGACCTTCCCCAACACGGTCATCGAGATGCCGAACTTCGCCACGGACTCCGCCGTGGCCGTGGGCGGTACGGCCGGGGGTGGGGCCGAAGGCTTCCGACCCTCCATCGCCGCCGCGGCCTACGCCGAGGCCGGCATCGGGCCCGAGGACGTCGACCTGGCCGAGGTCTACGACCTGTCCTCGGCCCTGGAGCTCGACTGGTACGAGGACATCGGTCTCTGCGGCGAAGGCGAGGCCGAGAAGCTGCTCCGCGACGGCGCCACCACCCTGGGTGGCCGGGTGCCCGTGAACCCCTCCGGTGGCCTGTCCTGCTTCGGCGAGGCCATTCCGGCCCAGGCCATCGCCCAGGTGTGCGAGTGCGTGTGGCAGCTCAGGGAGGCCGCCGGCGGACGCCAGGTCGAGGGGGCCCGGGTGGCCGTCACGGCCAACCAGGGACTCTTCGGGCACGGCTCGTCGGTCGTGCTCAGCCGCTGAGTTTCCCTGGCGGACGTCGCAGGTCAGGGTGCGCGTTTGTGCATTGGGCGTGTGAGACGGCCTCATGGGGGTATGGATGTACGTGACACACACTGCGGGGCCCAGCTCTTAGGGTGGGGTCCTCGCAGTTTTCGTCGTCTATTTCGCGTGTCGACGGAACAGATAGATCTGCGAGGAGGGCAAATACGTATGTTGACCACAGACCTGAGAGACCGGCAAGGCGTAGAGCGGCAAAGAGGAGACAAGGACTTCATGGCCGATCAGAACGACGACGAGGTGCTCAAGGCACTCGACGAGCTGGAAGCGGCACTGCGCGAGAACGCAGAGAACGAGCGTCTCCTCGCCAAGCGCATCGCCGATGTACGGCAGGCTCGGGAGAATGGTCAGGAATGGAAGGCCATCCTCGGTGACGAGGACGAGCCCGGGACCGTCCAGCTGGTGAGCGCCATCCTGCGCCGCCAGTCCGAGGCGAGCGGCTACCTGCGCCGCTCCCTGGTGGTGGCCTTGCGTGCCGAGGGGCAGAGCATTCCGAGCATCGCCCACCTCTTCGGGGTGACCCACCAGCGGGTGTCGAACCTGTTGCGCCGGGTGGCCCAGGGCAACCTGGCGAACGGCGAGTCCTAATCAGGCGGCGGGCAACACGAGCACGAACGCGGGGCCGGAAGATCCGAGGGGGCCCCGGTTCGGCTCACACCTGGGCCCAGGCCCGGAGAATCCCGTCAGCTTCGGTCATCACGGCGCCGACGATGTCGACCACCGGTGGCAGCGCATCGAGCACGCCGACGACCTGACCGGTCGGCAGGACGCCGACGTCGGTGCGCCCGTCGACCAGCGCGGCCTTCGTCATGACCGGCGCGTTGGCCGCCATGACGACCTGTGACCACGTGAGGTCGTTGCCCTGCTTCATGGCGCGCCCCTCGCGGAGCAGCGCGGTCAGGCTCGTGCCCGATTCCTTGCGGAAGACGAAGGCGCTGCGCACGGCCCGCGGCAGCGAGCGCAGCCACGATTGGCCCTCGAGGTGCGCGACCAGGTCGGTCCGCACGACGCGTTGGGGCGCGCCGTCGACCTTGGTCGTGACGACGGTCCCGGTGACCGGCGTCCCGAGGTAGAGGCGCTTGACCGCGTCGGGGACCCGGCTCTCGGCGGAGAGCAGGAAGCGGGTGCCCATGGCCACGCCGGCGGCGCCGTAGGAGAGGGCGGCCACCAGGCCCCGGCCGTCGTAGAAACCCCCGGCACCGAGCACAAGGACGCGGTCGCCGACGGCCTCCACCACCTGGGGCAACAGCAAGGTGGTGGGCACGGTGCCCGTATGACCCCCGCCCTCGGCTCCCTGGGCGATCACGGCGTCGACCCCCCACTCGGCCACCTTCTCGGCGTGGCGGCGCGCCCCCACGGTGGGCATGACGAAGAGCCCGGCTTCCTTGCAGCGGGCCACCAGCTTGGGGTTGGGCGCCTGGGCGAAGCTGGCCACCCGGGCCCCGGCCTCGATCATGAGATCGATGCGCGCCTCCACGTCCGCCACGTCGGTGCGCAGGTTCACGCCGAAGGGCGCCTGCGTGCGCTGGCGCACCTCCGCCATGGCCCGAGCCAGCTCCTCGAGCGTCATCGTGGCCGAGGCCAGGATGCCCAACGCGCCCGCCTCGCACGTGGCGGCGACCAGATGGGGGCCGGCCACCCAGCCCATTCCGGTCTGCACCAGCGGGTAGCGCACGCCGACGCGATCGCAGAACGCCGTGTGCAGGGCCGCGTGCAACGGCTCCGGCGTGGCCGGCGCGTTCAGGTCCGCACCTCGCGGTCGCGCAGCGAACCCGGGTCGAGCAGATCGCGGATGAGCTCGAGCTCCTCGGGGGTGGGCAGGCGTGTCTCCTCGACATCGTCGGGGACGGTCAGTGCAAAACCGGTGGCGCCGACGATGTCGTCGACGGTGACGCCCGGATGGTGCGAGCGCAGCCGCATGGTGTGGTCCGGCGTCTCGAAGTCGAACACACCGAGGTTCGAGACGACGCGTGGGATGTCGTGAAAGCGTGTGGCCCCCGCGCCCGCCGTGGCGGCCCGTACGTAGCCCACCCCGCAGACGACGTCGACCTGCTCCACGAAGGTGCGCACCGTGTGGTCGGGCACCCAGTAGCTGGTGGGGTGGTTGACCGAGTTGCCCGGCGCGCCGCGCACGCCGACGAGTTGCACCTTGGGCTTGTCGTGCGGCCCGATGGCCGAGATGTTCTGGTTACCCGTGCGGTCGATCTGGCTCGCCATCATCATCATGTTGCGCCGGCCCGACCACACGACGTCGAAGACGGTGCGGTAGGGCATGGCCGCCTCGCGGACCAGCTCCGCCGGCCGGGTGTTGAGCGGCGGCGCGCCGACCATCAGCGCGGCTTCACCGTCGGTCAGCACGATGTCGGGCGCAAAGGTGAGCTTGGCCAGACGGGCGCCGAGTGCGGGGATGGTGCCGAACGGGCTGACCATCACCTCGCCCGCCTGGCGCCAGGTGTCCGCGCAGGCGATCACGCAGGACTCGGCGCGCGTCACGCCGGGGTCGCTCATGGCTGGCGTTCCGCCAGGTGGGCCCGGTACTCGTCGTCGTCGACAAAGACGTAGCGCTTGGCGAACGCTTCCCACTCCGCCGGGTCGGTGGCCGCCGCGGCGTACTCCTTCTGAAACTTCTCGTCGCGCCCGTAGTCGGGCGGGTTGGCGGTGAAGTGCGCGCCACCCGGGGCCTCGGCCACGCCGTCGACCAGGATGCGGTGGATGGGCACGGAGGAGAGCGGGTGTTCCTCGCCGGCCAGCTCCCCGTTCTCGATGATGCGCTCGGTGGTGAGGAAGCGCCGCCGGGCCGCGCCGAGGAACAGCGTGTCGAAGAAGGGATCGGGGCTGAGGATCTGCCCGTTCCCGGCGGTGTCGGCCCGGTTGACGTGGACGATGGCGGCATCGAGCTGGAGGGCGGGCATGGCGACCAGCTCCACGTCGGCGTCGTCCGGATCCGCCACGAACGGGCTTTCGGCTCCGTAGGGGGAGCGGACCAGGCGCAGGTCAGGGTTGACCGTGAGGACGTCGGAGCCGAGGCCGGCCCGCGTCGGCAGGAAGGGCACCCGCCACGACGCCGCCTGGAGGCCGAGGAAGAACATCCCCTCGTCCACCTCCATCACCTCGACCTTCCCGTGCTGGCGGGCGGCCCGCCAATGCGGGTCGAGCGCGATGGAGTCGAGGGTGACGAAGCCGCACACCACCTTGCGGACCTTCCCGGTGGCGCAGAGCAGTCCGACGTCGGGGCCGCCGTAGGCGACCACGGTCAGATCGGTCAGATCCGACCGGCAGATGGCACGCACGACGGCCATGGGCTTGCGGCGCGAGCCCCAGCCTCCGATGCCGACGGTCATGCCGGAGCGGAGCTCGCCGACGATGTCGTCGACCGTGGTGCGCTTGTCGGGCATCAGGACTTCACTTCGAGGTGTCGGCGTCGCGCTTCTCGACGAAGGCGGCCCGCTGTTCGTCGGCCACACCGCGCACATGGAGCTCGTACGTGAAGCCCTGCTCGTAGCGATAGCTGCGCTTGACGTCGACGGGGTCGATGCCGTTGAGGGATTCCTTGGCCCGGCGGATGATGGTCGGGCTCTTCGTGGCGATCTCGCCCGCCAGCTCGAGGGCGGCCGCGTGGAGGCGGTCGGGCGGCACCACCGCGGCGACCGAGCCATAGCCGGCGAGCTCGGCGGCAGTGATCGGCTTCGCCGTGTAGACCATCTTGCGCATGGCGTGCTGGGGCACGAGCCGGGCCAGGTGCGTGGCCGCACCGAGTGCGCCACGGTCCACCTCGGGCAGGCCGAAGGTGGCGTCCTCGGAGGCCACCACCATGTCGGCGTTGCCGGCCAGCCCGATGCCTCCGCCGAGGCAGAAACCCTGCACCGCGGCGATCACCGGCACCTCGCAGTCGTAGACGGCGGCGAAGGCGGCGAAGCAGCCGCGGTTCACGCCGACCAGCGCCTCGTCGCCCTTGGCGTTGATCTCCTTGATGTCGACCCCGGCGCAGAAGCCGCGTCCGGTGGCGCGCAGGACGACCACCCGGTTGGTCGGGACCCGGCCGGCGGCCAGCAGAGCGTCGGCCAGGGCGAACCAGCCCGCCACGTCGAGCGCGTTGACCGGCGGATGGTCGATGACCACTTCGGCGATCCCGTCGTGTTCCTGGAGCACTTCGATCGGCATGGAGTGCCCGGATCTCCCTCTTCGTCCGCTCGTCGGTTCCTGACGCGACGTCAGAAACGGGTGGGAACTTAGGTCAGGGCGCTCGCAGGGGCCAACGCGGGGCAGCTGGACGGACCCGGACGGATCGGGACGGACCGGGACGGACCTGGGGCGCGCCCGGCGGTAGCGTGCGGAGATGGCGGCCCGCCAACACAGCGCAGGCGCGCTGGCCGAGCGCTATCTGTTGGCCGTGGCGGCCCAGGACTGGGCGGGGGTCGAGGCCTGCGTGGCCCCGGGGGTGGTGCGACTCGGTCCCTACGGCGACGACTACGAGGGCAGCGGCCCCTACCTCGAATTCCTGCAACGGACCATGCCGTCGCTGCCCGGCTACCGCCTCGACATCGGCCTGGTCACCGAGGTTGGCGAGGGCCGCGTCTTCGTAGAGCTGCGCGAGACGGTGGAGGTGGACGGCGCGCCGTTGCTCACCCACGAGTGCCTGGTCTTCGAGGTGGTGGCGCAGCGGATCGCGCGGGTGGCGATCTATATCCGCCAGGACACGAAGCCGCCCGGAGCCGGCGCCGGAAGGGTGCCCTAGGGTTTGCTCCCATGGTCCAGCCCGCCTTCGACTTCGACGACCAGGTGGTGGTGGTCACGGGCGGTTCGCGCGGGGTGGGTGCGGGGATCGTCACCGCCTTCCTCGATGCCGGGGCCAACGTGGTCACCTGTGGACGCCACGAGGCGGAGGTGGACGGTGCCGTGTTCGTGGCGGCCGACATCCGCAAGCCCGCCGAGGCCGAGCGGGTCATCGCCAAAGCGGTGGAGCAGTGGGGTCGCCTCGACGTGCTGGTGAACAACGCCGGCGGATCGCCGTCGGTGCCGGCGGCCGAGGCGACGCCGCGCTTTGCCCAGGCCATCGTCGACCTCAACCTGTTGGCCCCGCTGTGGTGCGCCCAGTCCGCGCACAAGGTGATGGCACTCCAGGAGGAAGGCGGGGCCATCGTCAACGTGACCAGTGTGTCGGGGTTGCGACCGTCGCCCGGAGCGTCGGTCTACGGCGCGGCCAAGGCCGGGTTGATCAACCTGACCCAGACGCTGGCCATGGAGTGGGCGCCGACGGTGCGGGTCAACTGCGTGAGTGGCGGCTTGCTCGACAGTGGAGCGGGCGACGAC
The DNA here is from genome assembly GCA_963809715.1 of uncultured Acidimicrobiaceae bacterium. Lineage (GTDB taxonomy): Bacteria > Actinomycetota > Acidimicrobiia > Acidimicrobiales > RAAP-2 > Bog-473. Next base: position 64,475 of record CAWEKO010000003.1, read on the forward strand.
TTCTACGGGGGGCCCGGCGGTGTGGCCAAGGTGGTGGCCACGGTTCCGCTCGGTCGCATGGGGACGCCCGACGATGTGGCCCAGGCCTGCCTGTTCCTGGCGTCGCCGGCGGCGGGGTTCGTCTCGGGGGCGAACCTCGTGCTCGACGGGGGCGGCGAGGTGCCACCCTTCCTCACCGCGCTCAGCAAGTAGGGAGCGCCGGGGCGCCCGGGGCGCCCGTGGCGCCGGGCGCAACGGGATGTTCCCGCAGCGAGCCTCGACCCTGGTGGGGCGCGGCCGACGTCTACCGCAGTCATGCGAACAGCGGCCCCTGACCTGGGCGATGAGGGGGAGCACGGGGCCCAGCTGCTAGACAATGCGACCGTGTTATTGGCGGTCCCCACGGAGACCCGTCCCGGAGAGCGCCGCGTGGCCCTCGTCCCGGACGTGGTCAAGAAGCTTGTCGGCGCGGGCTGGATGGTCCGAATCCAATCGGGTGCCGGCCACGAGGCGGCCTTCAACGACTCGGCCTACACCGAGGCCGGCGGTGCCACGGCACCCGACGGCCCGAGCAGCGTGGCCGGGGCAGGCCTGGTCGTCCAGGTCAACCCGCCTAGCGTCGAACAGGTGGCGGCGCTGCCCCAGGGCGTGGCCACACTCAGCTTCTTCGGGGTGGCCCAGTCGGAGGACGCGCTGCGTGCCCTCGCCGCCAAGAAGGCGACGGTCTTCAGCTTCGACCTGTTGCCCCGGATCAGCCGGGCCCAGGGCATGGACGCCTTGAGCTCACAGGCGACGGTGTCGGGCTACCGGGCCGGGCTCAGCGCCGCAGAGCACCTGGCCAAGTTCTTTCCCATGTTCATGACGGCCGCCGGGACGGTACCTCCGGCCAAGGTGCTCGTGATGGGTGTCGGAGTTGCCGGTTTGCAGTCCATCGCCACGGCGCGGCGTCTGGGCGCCGTGGTCAAGGCCTACGACGTGCGGGCCGCAGCCAAGGAGGAAGCGGAAAGCCTGGGAGCGAGCTTCCTCGACCTGGGCGTGTCGGCCGAGGGAGCCGGCGGCTACGCCCGCGAGCTCACGCCCGAGGAGCTCGAGCGCCAACGCAACGCCCTGGCCGAGGAGGTCGGCCGCTCCGACGTCGTCATCACCACTGCCGCAGTGCCGGGGCGCAAGGCGCCCGTGCTGGTCACCACCTCGATGGTCGAGGGGATGGCCGAGGGCGCGGTCGTGGTCGACATGGCGGCGGACCAAGGAGGCAACTGCGAGCTGACCCGGGTCGGCGAGGTGCTGAACCACAACGGCGTGTCGGTCGTGGGGATGGCCAACCCGCCGTCGGGCATGCCGACCCACGCCAGCTTCCTCTACGCCCGCAACGTGGCCAACGTGCTCGGGCTGATGGGCCCGCAAGGCACGCTCGCCCCCGACTGGGAGGACGAGATCGTGACCGGCATGTGCGTGCTGCGAGAGGGCCAGCCGATCGCACCGGCCGCGCTGGCACTGCTGGGCAGCGGGACCGGAGGAGCGGCGTCGTGATCACGCATCTCGTGCACCTCAGCCCAGTCCATCTGGGCACGGTTCATCTGGGCATGGGCGTCGACGGATCGGCAACCGGCATCGTGGCCTACCTGACCGTCTTCGTCCTCGCCGCGTTCGTCGGCATCGAAGTCGTCTCCAAGGTGCCGAGCATTCTGCATACCCCGCTCATGTCGGGGTCGAACGCCATTCACGGCATCGTGCTCGTGGGTGCGCTCACCGTCATGGGCGAGGCCCATGGGGCGGCCGAGCTGGTGCTCGGGTTCCTGGCCGTGTTCCTGGCCACGTTGAACATCGTGGGTGGCTTCGTGGTGACGGACCGCATGCTCGAAATGTTCAAGTCCAAGCCTGGTGAGCGCCAGGGCCAAGGCGCAGCCGAGCCCTGCCCAAGCTGCCCAAGCGGTTGAGACCGGCGACGCCCCCGGCCCGGCCGACGACGGGGGTGCCGCCTGATGCTGGCCGCAACCTTCACCCTGGCCGACGCGCGCGACCTCGTCTACCTGATCGCCATCATCGGGTTCATCCTGGCTCTCAAGTTCCTGAGCTCGCCCAAGTACGCGCGGCAGGGGAATCTCGTGGGCGCCGCGTCGGCCATCTTGGCCGTGGGCTTCACCTTCACCGAGCCCACGCTCCGGCACTCGGGCAAGAACCTGGTGTTGGCCGTCGTGGCCATGGTCCTCGGCGCGGCCATCGCGGTGCCCGTGGCCCGCTTCGTGAAGATGACCGCCATGCCACAACTCGTGGCCATCTTCAACGGCGTCGGCGGCGGAGCGGCGGCCCTGATCTCCATCGTGGAGCTGCTCCATCTGCATTCGCTCGGGCTCCAACCGGCGGTCTACGTCACGGCCGAGGTGCTACTCGGCGTGCTCATCGGGTCGGTGTCCTTCTCGGGCAGCGCCATCGCGTTCATCAAGCTGCAGGAGCTCATCACCGGGCGGCCCATCACCTACCCGGGCCAGCAGGTGATCAACGCCCTGGTCGGCGTGGCCATCGGGGTCTGCATCATTCTCGCCCTGGTCACGGGCAGCATCGCCTACGTCTGGATCATCCTGGTGCTCGCGCTGGTGCTCGGGGTGATCTTCGTGTTGCCCATCGGCGGGGCCGACGTGCCGGTGCTCATCTCCCTGTTGAACTCGTTCACCGGACTGGCCGTGGCCGCCTCGGGGTTCGTGCTCGACAACGCGTTGCTGATCGTTGCCGGCACGCTCGTCGGTGCCTCGGGCATCATCCTCACCCGGCTCATGTCGTCGGCCATGGGGCGGTCCTTGCCCAACATCCTCTTCAGCGCCTTCGGTTCGGTCATCACGGCGACGGGCGGCGACGAGGGCGACGCCTCCCGACCGGTGCGCACGGGAACGCCCGACGACGTCGGCGTGCTCCTGGCCTATGCCCGCAAGGTGGTGATCATCCCCGGCTACGGGCTGGCGGTGGCCCAGGCCCAGCACACGGTGCGCGAGCTGGCCGATGCGCTCAGCGCGCGCGGCGTCGACACCTTCTTCGCCATCCACCCGGTGGCCGGGCGCATGCCGGGCCACATGAACGTGCTCCTGGCCGAGGCCAACGTGCCTTACGACGAGCTCAAGGAGATGGACGAGGCCAATCCCGAGATGGCCTCGGCCGACGTCGCCCTCGTGGTGGGGGCGAACGACACGGTGAACCCCGCCGCCAAGTCGACGCCGGGCAGCCCGATCTACGGCATGCCCATCATCCACGCCGACGAGGCCGAGAACATCATCTTCCTGAAGCGCTCCATGCGACCCGGTTTCGCCGGCATCGACAACGACCTGCTCTACGACCCGAAGACGACCATGCTCTTCGGGGACGCCAAGGACACGTTGCAGAAGCTGGTGGCCGCGGTCAACGAGGCTTGATCGGTCCTCAGGCGTCGCCATCGACCGCGGCCAGCCAGCGGTCGTCGCCGTCACGCAACGCAACGTCGCCCTCTGACGTCGACGAGGCCCCGGCGGCCGGATCCGCCGGGGTGCCTTGGTCGTCGAAGGGGAGCACGACATTGCCGTAGCGATGCAGGGTGCGCGACACGGCCTGCTCGCGCAGGCAGCGCAGCAGCTCGACCCGGCCCAGTAGGACAGGCGGGCGGGCATCGACGTGCACGGCCGGTTCGAGTGGGGAAAGCTCAGGCTCGGCGCCGAGAAGGCGGACCCGCCCGAGGGCGGGCGGGGCCAAGCGGGCCAGGACCTCCGCCGTCGATTCGACGAGCATGGTGGCGCCGGTCACGAGGCTGAGCGCCGCCTCCGGCTCGAGCGAGACGTCGGGGTGCAGGCTGACCACGGGAGCGACGCCCGTGACGGCCGCGGCCAGCAGGACGCGGGCGAGGTGGAGCGGCGAGGCGTCGGCACCCACCCGCACCGTGAAGCCCGGGATCGGGCGGTAGCGGAACCGGTTGGACTCGCAGAACAGGCCGGCCGGGTCGTGGTCGACGGCGAACTCGGTCGACCACCAAAGCGCATCACTGCGGGCGGCGGCCTCGAGCTCGGCCGTGGCGATTTCGCCGAGGGGCAGGGCGGCGCGCAACGCGTCGAGCAGGGCGCGCACCTCGGGCGCCGGCTCGGCTCCCTGCCGTGGCAGGTGGGCGTCCTCGATCCGGCACAGTTGCAGCACGTAGTTGGGCCCACCGGCCTTGGCCCCCGGACCGACCACCGAGCGCTTCCAGCCACCGAAGGGCTGGCGGCCGACGATGGCGCCTGTGATGTGGCGGTTGACGTAGGCGTTGCCCACCTCGACGTGGTCCGTCCACCGGGTGCAGTCGGCCGGGTCGAGCGACCAGATGCCGCCGGTCAGCCCGAAGGGGAGGGCGTTCTGCACGCTGATCGCCTCGTCGAGGTCCCGGACCGCCAGCAAGCCGAGCACCGGCCCGAAGCACTCGGTCCGTGCGAACCAGTCGTCGGGCCGCACGCCGTCGAGGATGCCGGGCGACCACAGGTTCGGCGCGGCCGGGAGTGGGCGCGGTTCGAGCAGCCAGCGCTGGTGCGCTTCGGCGGCGGTCAGCGCCCGCTGCAGCTTCTCGGTCGGTGGCTCGACCAGCGGACCCATGGTGGTCCCGGCGTCGGTGGCCGGGCCCGGTTGGAGGGAACGGACGGCGTCGACCAGCTGTGCTCTGAAACGTTCGGACGTGGCGACGTCGCCCACCAGGATGGCCAGCGACGCGGCCGAGCATTTCTGACCGGCGTGCCCGAACGCGGAGCGGGCCAGGTCCGCAGCGGCGAGGTCGAGGTCGGCCTCGGGCGTGACCACGAGTGCGTTCTTCCCCGACGTCTCGGCCATGAGCGGCGTGCCCGGGGCGAGGCCGGCGAACAGCTCCGCAGTCTCGAAGGACCCGGTGAGGACGATGCCGCGGAGGCCAGGATGGCGAACGAGGGAGGAGCCCACCGGCCCGTCGGGACAGCGGACGCAGAGGAGCGTGTCAGCCGGGATGCCGGCGGCGCGGCATGCCGCCGCGGCGGCAAAGGCGACCGCCGGGGTCTGAGGTGCGGGCTTGAGGACGACGGCGTTTCCCGCGGCGAGCGCCGCCAGCGCACCGCCGATCGGGATGGCCAGGGGGAAGTTCCAGGGGCCGATCACGGCCACGGTGCCCAGTGGCCGCGCCGTCGCTCCGTCGAGCCGGGCCAGTTGCCGTGCACTCATGGCGTAGAAACGGGCGAAGTCGACCGCCTCGGACACCTCGGTGTCGGCTTCAGCGAGTGTCTTGCCCGCCTCGCGGGCCATCAGGGTCACCAAGGCCGGTCGCTGCGCAGCCAGCTCCTCCGCGCAGCGCTCGAGCAGAACGGCTCGCTGCTCGAGCGGCACGGCCGCCCAGCGCGCCGCGCCCGCGGCGGCGGTGCGCACCACCCGGTCGACGCCGGTCTCGTCGAGCTCACCCGGCAGGGCGCCGGCCGGATCGGTGTCGAGGGCGGCGACCAGCCGACGGCGGGCGCCGGGGTCGGTGGGATCCGTGTCCGGCTCGTTGACGAAGCGGCCGGATCTCTGCTGACCGCGTGACCCGTCGGCCAGGCGGCGCCGCCCGGCAGCCACCCGCACCTCGTCCCGGTGGGCCACGGCCGTGGCGAATCGGTCGCGCTCGCGCCCGAAGGCAACCTCGTCGTGGCGTTCTCCGAGAGCAGCGATGAAGTTCTCCCCTCCGGCATTCTCCTCGAGACGACGAAAGAGGTAGGCCAGCGCGTGGTCGAAGTCGTCCGGTGCAACCACGGGCGTGTAGAGCAGGACGGACCCCGTGGCCGCGCGCACGGCCCGCGCCGAAGCCGGCGCCATGCCCTGGAGCATCTCGAAGGTGACCGACGACTCCACGCCGCGTGCGTCGGCCAACAGATGGGCCCAGGCCAGGTCGAAGAGGTTGTGACCGGCCACGCCGACGGCCAGCGCACCCTCGTGTTCCGGACGCAGGGCGAACTCGAGCATCGCCTTGTGATTGGCGTCGGTCCCGGCTTTCGTCCCGAAAGGGGCGAGCGGCCACCCGTGCACGGCGGCGTCGACACGTTCGGCGGCCAGGTTGGCCCCCTTGACGATGCGCACTTTGACCGGGGCGCCACCGCGTCGGCGCCGCTGCAGCGCCCACGCGCTCAGTCGCACGAGTGCATCAAGGGAGTCCGGGATGTAGGCCTGCAACACGACACCGACCTCGAGCTCGAGGAACTCGGGCTCGTCGAGCAACTGGGCGAACGTGTCGACGGTCAGCGAGAGGTCCTTGTACTCCTCCATGTCGAGGTTGACGAAGGTCGGTGGAGAAGCCGACGCGGCAGCGCGCAGCATGGGGCGCACTGCGTCCTTGGTGCGGGCGAGCGTCTCGCCGTACGACCACAGGTTGAGCTGGGCGGCGACGGATGAGACCTTGACCGAGACGTAGTCGATGTCGGAACGCCCCATCAATGCCACCAGGGCGTCGCGCCGGCGGCCCGCCTCTTCGTGGCCGAGGACGGCCTCACCCAGCAGGTTGACATTGACGCCGAAGCCCTCGGCGCGCAGGCGGGCCAGGTGGTGACCGAGTGCGGGGTCCTGGGCGTCGGCCACCAGGTCGCCGACCAGGGCGCGCAGGCGCCGACGGGCGAGCGGCACCACGGTGCCCGGGAGGGCCGAGGACAGGCGTGCGCCCCAGCGCAGGAGGGTGCGGTCTGCCGGCGACAGGAAGGCGGGCTTGGGTCCACCGGCGAGTCGGCGCAGCTGGCGGGCGGCCACGCGGGGTGACTCGGGCCGCAAGACCCGGTCGCAGAAGGCCATGGCGAAGGAGACCGACCCCGGGTCCGAGGTGAGGGCGTGCAGGCGTCGGGCCTGGGCGCGCTCGGACCGGGTCGGAGCGGCCGACTCGAGCCACTGTCGGGCCAGTTCGACCGCAGGCCCGACCAGGGAGTCCGCCAGACGGTCCGGCTCGCCCGCCGGGCCCACGTGCCGCGCATCGGTGGTGCTCGTACACGGAGTCAAGCAGCTGGACCGGCCGCGGTGACGCGATTTCGGGGTGATCTCCGTCCAGGCGCGCCAAAGACCCCGGTGTCGTATGGGCAAAGGCCGGGCGGTTTCCCTCGACATGGTGCTGGCTCCGAAGTCGGCCTGTCCCAACGGACGACCATCGGTGTGGAACGGGACGGCCTTCTGAGCAGCCAGCAGTGGCTGCGGCGGTAGCGGTGCCGCCGACGAACTGTGCCAGCCAGGACTCCTGCTCAGCACGGAATAGCCACAGGCGGGACAAAGGCCGGCTGGGGCGACCTGATGGCCCTGGAGCGGCCCGTTACCCTGAACCCAGGGCCATGGACCAGGACACGAGCTCAGGCAGGGGCACCAGCACGCACGCGGCGGCGCCCGCCCGCCGGTTCCCCCTCGCCGTCCCCTCCCAGCGGGTGCTCCAGATCGTGCTGGGTCTCTTCTGGATCCTCGACGCCGCACTGCAGTTCCAGCCGTTCATGTTCGGACGGGGCTTCGTGGAGGCCAACATCCTGGCCAACGCCCAGGGTCAGCCCTTCGTCATCGGCGACCTCATCACCCACGTCGGGAACTTCATCGCCCCCGACATCGCGGTGTGGAACACCTTCTTCGCGCTGATCCAGCTCTTCATCGGCGTCGGCCTGCTCTACCGGCCCACGGTCAAGCCGGCACTGGCGCTGTCGTTCGCCTGGGTGCTCGGGGTCTGGGTCTTCGGCGAGGGGCTGGGGATGATTCTGACCGGGACGGCCAGCGCGCTGACGGGCGCTCCTGGTGGTGTGCTGATGTACGGGCTCATCGGCCTCATGTGTTGGCCCAGGGCGCCGCGCCGGGGTGGCGCCGAGGACTCGGCGCCGGTGGGCATCGCGTCGTCCGCCTCCGCCCAGGGCATCGGGCGCTCGATCACGCCCATCGCGGTCTGGAGCGGCTACTGGTGCGTGGCCGCTGTCCTCTTCTTGGTCCCTGACAACCGCACGCCCAGCTCGGTGCAGAGCGCCATCGTGGGGATGGCCGACGGTGAGCCCGGCTGGTTCAGCCACTTCCTCACCAGTGTGGGCAACCAGTTCGCCCATACCGGGACGCAGACGGCGTGGGTGCTGGCCCTGCTTTCGCTGGTGGTCGGGCTCGGGCCCCTGCTCGTGCGCCGGCCGGGGTGGTTTCTGGCCGGGGGCGCAGTCCTGAGCTTGGCCATGTGGGTGGGCGCTCAAGGATTGGTGGGCGACGTGTTCAGCGGCTCGGGCACCGACCCCAACACAGGGCCCCTCCTGATCCTCCTCGCCGCGGCCATGGTGCCGCTGGTCGCCGCCACCCGCGAGTCGTGGGACCCGCCCGCGCTCACGGTGGTGCGCCGGGCGCCGGCCGCGGCGGTGCTCGGCGTGGTGGCCCTCGCTGCCGGGTTGGCGCTCAGCGCGACCTATCCGGCGGCCTCGGACGAGTCGAGTTCGGCGGCCATGTCGGGCATGAGCATGAACGGCAACGGCGCCGTGGCCACCGGATCGGCCTCGGTCGCGTCCGAGACCTGCCACCTGCACCAGAAGGGTCTCAAGCTCCAGGGGCTCAACCTCAACAACACGCCGTACATGATCATGAGCGGGTCCCTTGGCATGGACATGAACGGCGCCGATGCCAGTGCCGCGGCCGGCTTCAACGTGACCAAGCCCAACTGGAATTACACCGGTCCCGCCTTGCCCCAGGCCGAGGCGAGGCAGTTACTGGCGGAGGGCAACAACGGCCCCCGGGATATTCAGATGGCGGAGAACGGCTGCGCGCCCAAGCTGACCGCAACAGAGGAACTGGGAGCCCAGCAGTACGTGCAGGCGACCACCCAGGCTGCCGCGCGCTACCCCACGTCGGCGGCGGCCGTGGCCGCGGGCTATGTGGCGGCATCGCCCACCGACTACCCCGTCGTCGCGTACGTGAACCCGACCGTCGTGGCGGCCAACGCGGCGGCCAAGCGCACGCTCGACCCGGCGCACCTCGACGGGTTGGTCTACGCCCAGACACCGTCGGGGACCGAGGCGCTGGCGGGTGCCTTCTATATCTTGCCTTCCACGGTGTCGAGCCCGCCCATGCCCTACGGCGCGCTGGTGCAGTGGCACCGCCGCCTCGCCGTCTGCGGGGACGGCACCAGCTCATCCACCATGCCGCTGCACATCACCGGCTATCCGCCGTGCCCGAGCGGTTCGACGGTGACGCCGACGCCCTACCTGTCCGTGGTGTGGCAGGTGCCGGTGGCGGGCGGACCGCTGGCCATTCAACCGCCGGACATCCAGATCGTCGAGGCGGCGGTCATGCAAATGCTCGGATCCTGACCTGGCGCATGAGCGCCGTTCAGCGGGGTGCGATCGCGTCCACTGCGGCAAGAACCTCGGCGCTGGGGCGCCAGGTACCGGCCGCAACATTTCCCTTGATCTGCTCGGGGTTGGTGGCGCCGGCGATAACCGAGGCGACGGCGGGGCGCGAGAGCAACCAGCCGAAGGCCAGGTCGAGGACGGTGTGCCCCTCGCCGCGGGCCACGTCGTCAAGAGCCTCCACCTTTGTCAACCGTTCCTCGGTCAGCTGCTGAGCGGCAGCGTCACCCATGTTGGCCAGGCGGGTGCCCTGAGGCAGCGGCTGGCCCGAACGGAACTTCCCGCTCAGCAAACCCATGGCGAGCGGGAAGTAGGGGAGGAAGGCCATACCGGTGCGGTCGCACTCGGCGAGGACACCATCCTCGGGACCGCGGTGGAGGACGTTGTACTGGTTCTGCACGCTCACGAACCCCGGTTCACCTTCACCGACAGCGGCCGCGGCTTCCTCGAGCAGAGCGGTGTTGAAGTTGGAGCAGCCGATCTCGCGCACCTTGCCCTCGGCGACCAGCTCGGCCAGGACGCCCAGCGTCTCGGAGATCGGCGTCTTCTGGTCGGGCACGTGCAACTGGTAGAGGTCGATACGGTCGGTGCCCAAGCGGGAGAGACTGTCCTCCACCGCGATGCGCACATAGGCGGCAGACGCGCCGCCCTCGTGGCCCTCGTAGGGGGCGCCGAATTTGGTGGCCAGCACGATCTCGTCGCGCCGACGGCCGAGCGCCTCGCCGAGATAGCTCTCGCTCTTGGCGCCGCCGTAGACGTCGGCGGTGTCAAAGAGGGTGATGCCGGCATTGAGCGCGGCGCCAACGACGGTGTCGGTCTCAGCGGGCCCGAGGCGACCGCCGAAGTTGTTGCAGCCAAGGCCAACCACGCTGACCGTGAGCGATCCGATCGTGCGCGTCTCCACCCGACACCTCCGTCCTGGTCGCCGGCCGTGCGGGCCGACTACCTCGGCAGTACTGTACCGGCGGCATCGGTTCCGGGTCAGTCCGACCGTGCGCGAGGAGGCAGTGATGGCAGCAGGTGCGGTGGACGTCAAGATCGGGGCGTCGCCTGACGTCGTGTGGCAGAAGGTGGGTGACTTCGGCGGCGTGGGCGACTTCTTCCCCGGCATCGAGTCGTTTCGGCTCGAAGGCGACGACCGAATCATCGGCATGTTCGGCATGGAGATCCGCGAGCGGCTCCTCGGCAAGGACGACGCGGCACGCACGATCACCTATTCGGTGGTCGACGGGGTGCCGATCGACAGCCACACAGCCACCATCTCGGTGGAGGAGGAGGAGGACGGCGGCTCGCGGGTGATCTGGGCTTACGACGTGAGTCCGGACGAAATGGCCCCGATCTTCGGCGACACCTACAAGGCCGCGCTCGCCCAGCTGGAGAACGCCTTCGGCTGACACGGGGCCTGAGCTGGAGCGGGTCTTCTCCGGTCTGCGCCGCGCCTACCCTGGCGGGCGGTGAGCAACGGCCCGGTGGACGCGACGGCGTCGCGGCATGCACCGGGGCCGCGCCCCTCACCGAGGATGTGCCGCGGATCTATCCGCGCCCCCTGCCCACCCCGACCAGACGCGAGCTCTTCCGGCGCAGTCGCACCATTGCCAAGGTGGTCGGGTTCCACTTCGCTCCGACCGCGGTGCGCCAGCTACTCCACATCCGCCAGGGGGTGCTTCCCGCGGCCCAGCTGGCCCGGCCGCTGCGCCGGAGCTTCCAGGACCTCGGCGGCACCTTCATGAAATTCGGCCAGATCATCGCGTCGTCGCCCGGCATGTTCGGCGACGACGTGGCCGACGAGTTCCGGGCTTGCCTCGATACGGGGCCGCCCGTGCCGTTCCCCGACGTGCGTCAACGGGTGGAGGAGGATCTGGGTCTGAAGCTGCGCGATGCCTACCTCGAATTCGACCCGCTTCCGATCGGGACGGCGTCCATCGCCGTGGTGCACAGGGCGCGGCTGCTCGACGGACGCACGGTGGCGGTGAAGGTGTTGCGGCCTGAGATCGAGCACGTGGTGGCGACCGACCTCGACCTGATGCAACCGCTGCTCGAGATCCTGGTTCGCCAGACAGGCGACCAGATGGCGGGCTCCACCCTGCAACTGCTCGACGGCTTCCGGGTCCAGATCGGTGAGGAGATGGACCTGCGCAATGAGGCGCGCTCGCTCGTGCACTTCCGCCGGCTGCAGAACGAATTCGACCTGCGCATGATGGCCGTGCCCGAGCCGCACCTCGACCTGTCGGGGCGCAACGTCCTCACCATGGAGTTCTTCGATGGCGTCCCCATCGACGACCTGGCCAAGGTGGCCGAGCTCGGTTTCGACCCGTCGCCGCTCGTCCAAGAGGTGATGCGGGCCTTCTTCCTGACCACGGTGCGCTGGGGCGCTTTCCATGGCGACGTGCACGCTGGCAACATGATGCTGTTGCGCGATGGCCGGATCGGGGTGATCGATTGGGGCATCGTGGGGCGGCTCGATCCGTCGACCCACCGCTTCTTCATTTCCCTGCTGGCCGCGGCAATGGGCGACGAGTCCGCCTGGCCTGTGGTGACCAAGCACATCACCGGCGTCTACGGCCCGGCCATCGGCGTGGCCGTCGGCCTGTCGGGCGACGAACTCACCGCGTTCTTCCGCTCGGTGCTCGAACCGGCGCTGACCCGGCCCTTCGGAGAGGTGAGCCTGGCCGGGATCTTGCAGTCGATCCAGTTGCAGATGGCCAAGGCCCAGGGGGTCGAGGCCCACCAACGCAGCGTGCGGTCGATCCTGCGACGGTTGCGGAGCCAGCGCGCGGTGCGCCGCATGGCCGACGAGTCGGGCGGCTTGATGTCCGAGTTCGACCGGGGGACCTTCCTGCTGGCCAAGCAGCTCATGTACTTCGAGCGCTACGGCCGCATGTTCGTCTCGGAGATCCCCATCCTCAACGACCGGGCCTTCATTGGGCAGCTCCTGGCCGGGGTCGACCTGTCCAGCCTGGCCGACTGACCCGGACTTTTGGCGCAGAACTGGAATCTGTTCTAGTTTCGTCCGGGCCCGAGACAGGGCCCGAACGGGGAGGTGTGATGGCAGACGAGGCGGTGATCTACAGGTCCGACCACGTGCTGGAGTACCCGTTCGTGCGGTCCGTGGGCCCCACGATCGGCGCCTTCCTGACCGGCCTGCGTGACGGCAAGGTCTTGGGCACCAAGGGGAGCGGGGGCCGGGTCATCGTGCCGCCGACCGAGTACGACCCCGAGACCGGTGAGGAAACCTCCGGGGTGGTCGAGGTCGGACCGGAAGGACGGTGACGTCGTGGTCGTGGGTGCCGCGCCCGCACGCGAAGCACCCTCTGCAGACGCCTTTCGCCTGGGTGCTCGTGCGCTTCGACGGCGCGGACACATCCTTTCTCCACGTCTTGCCGGCGGCGTCGCCCGAGGAGGTGTCGACCGGCATGCGCGTACGCCCTGAGTTCGTTCCCGAGGCCGACCGGGTCGGTCACGTGAAGGACATCAGCCACTTCGTGGCGGTCGGAGGTGTGTCGTGAGCGAGCGTGAGCCGGTGACCATGATGGAGGCCACGACACGCCTCGACTACGTGTTCACGGCCGGGATCGCCCAGAGCAAGAACCTGCTCGGACTCGAGCAGGGCAAGTTCATCGGGCAGCGCTGTCCCAAATGCAAGAAGGTCTACGTGCCGTCACGCGGCTCGTGCCCAACGGACGGCGTGCCCACCGACGAGATCGTCGAGCTACCCAATACCGGCACGGTGACCACCTACTGCGTGGTCAACGTGCCCTTTGCCGGCCAGTCGATCGAGATTCCCTACATCTGCGGGCAGATCCTCCTCGACGGGTCCAACCTCTCGTTCATGGGATTGCTTCAGGAGATCCCGATCGACGAGGTACGCATGGGCCTGCGGGTCGAGGCGGTCTGGGTCCCGCCGGAGGAGCTCGGACCCACCATGGCCTCGGTGAAGTACTTCCGCCCGACGGGCGAACCCGACGCCGACTACGAGACCTACAAGGAGTACCTGTGAGCGGCTTCCCCGACCTGGTGTCGGGCTCACGCCCGGTGGCCGTGGTGTCCTTCGCCCAGTACGACAACGTGAGACGCGAGGACGCGCGCAACGAGGTCGAGATGCTCATGCCGGTGGTGGCCGAGGCGTTCGGCAACATCGGAATCACCAAGGACGACGTCGGCTTCATCTGCTCGGGCTCGACCGACTACCTCATCGGCGGGCCGTTTTCCTTCGTGGCGGCCCTCGACGCCGTCGGCGTCTGGCCACCCCGGGCCGAGTCCCATGTCGAGATGGACGGCGCCTGGGCTCTCTACGAGGCCTGGGTGCTCCTGCAGGAGGGGCAGATCGACGCCGCGCTGGTCTACTCGTTCGGGCGGTCGTCGATGGGCACCCTGAGCGAGATCATGGCCGTACAGCTCGACCCCTACTACATGGCCCCACTGTGGCCGGACCCGACGTCATTGGCGGCGATGCAGGCCCAGTCCCTGATCGACGCGGGTAAGGCGACCGAGGCGGATTTCGCGGTGGTGGCCAGCCGCTCCCGCCGGTCCGCACTCGACAACCCCAAGGCGCAAGTGGCCTACGACCGCACGCCCGAGCAGCTGCTGGCCGAGGACTACGAGGTGGCGCCTCTGCGCCGGCACGCGTTGCCGCCGCTGACCGACGGCTGCGCCGCCGTCGTGTTGGCCGCGGGCGACAAGGCCTACGAGTGGTGTGAGCGCCCGGCCTTCATCACCGGCATCGACCACCGGATTGAGACGCACGCGCTCGGGGCGCGGGACCTCACGGAATCGCCTTCGACCAGGCTGGCCGGGGAGAAGGCCGGCGTCGGGTCCAAGAGGGTCGACCTGGCCGAGCTGCACGCTCCCTACGCCCACCAGGAACTGATCCTGGCCGACGCACTCGGACTCGACGACGGCGTGTCGATGAACCCCTCGGGGGGCGCGCTGGCGGCCAATCCGATGATGTCGGCCGGGCTCATCCGTATCGGTGAGTCGGCCCGGGCCATCTGGTCGGGCCACGCCGATCGGGCGGTGGCTCACGCCACATCGGGCCCGTGCCTGCAGCAGAACCTGGTCTGTGTCCTGGAGGGTGTGTGATGGCCGAGCGCTGCGCAGTCATCGGAGTGGGCCAGACCGTGGCCAAGTCGAAGCGGGAGGACGTCTCGATCGCCGGCCTGGTGCGCGAGGCGGCGCTGGCCGCCCTGGAGGACGCCGGGTTGAGCTTCGCCGACATCGACGCCGTCGTCGTGGGCAAGGCACCCGACATGTTCGAGGGCGTCATGATGCCCGAGCTCTACCTGGCGCCGGCATTGGGCGCCGTGGGCAAGCCGATGTTCCGCGTGCACACGGCGGGCTCGGTCGGCGGCTCGACCGCCATCGTGGCGGCCCACCTGGTCGCCTCGGGCATCCACCAACGTGTCCTCACCGTGGCCTTCGAGAAGCAGAGTGACTCGGACGCCATGTGGGCCCTCTCTGTGCCCCAACCGTTCTCGGCCCCGTTGCTGGCCGGTGCGGGCGGCTACTTCGCGCCGATCATCCGTGCCTACATGTACCGGTCGGGTGCGCCCAGCCACATCGGCATGAAGGTGGCGGTCAAGGACCGCCTGCACGCACTGAAGAACCCCTACGCCCACCTGCATCTCCCCGACATCTCCCTCGAGATGGTCGAGGAGTCGATCATGCTGTGGGACCCGCTGCACTACCTCGAGTCCTGCCCGTCGTCGGACGGGGCCGCGGCGATGGTCATCGGGTCGGAGAAGGCCGCCGGGGAGTCGACGGCGAGCACGGGGCGGCCGCCGGCCTGGATCCACGGCATGGCCATGCGGTCGGAGCCCACGATGTTCGCCGGGCGCGACCAGGTGAACCCCCAGGCCGGCCGGGACTGCGCGGCTGACCTGTACCGCCAGGCCGGTATCACCAACCCGAGGGCCGATTTCGACATGGCCGAGGTGTACGTGCCGTTCAGCTGGTACGAGCCGATGTGGCTGGAGAATCTCGGCTTCTGCGACGAGGGCGACGGTTGGAAACTGACCGACGCCGGGGCGACCTCGATGATCGAGGCCGGGGACATTCCCTGGAACGCATCGGGCGGGGTCCTGTCGTCGAACCCGATCGGGGCCTCGGGGATGTTGCGCTTCCTCGAGACGGCGCTCCAGGTGCGGGGCTTGGCCGGGGAGCATCAGGTGGCCGACGCCCGCAGAGCGCTGGGGCAGGCCTACGGTGGAGGATCGCAGTTCTTCGCCATGTGGGTGGTCAGCGCCGACAAACCCTGAGTGGAGGGCGCTGCCGATATGCTCGGCGGTGCCAAGCCAGCCCTGACCAGGAGGTCTTTGTGAAGGTCGTCGTGGACTTCGACGAGTGTGCCAGCAACGCCGTGTGCATGGGCATCTTGCCCGAGGTCTTTGAGGTACGCGACGACGGGTACCTCTATGTGCTCAACGAGAACCCCCCCGAGGAGTTCCGCGACCGCCTGCGCGAGGCTGTCAACGGCTGCCCGACCGGCGCCATCTCCATAGAGGAAGACTGACGCCCGAGAGTCCGACCCTGATCCCGCCTCCGCCGGGGTTGCCCAGCCGTACCGTATGACTGACACCACCGACCCGCCCCGCGCCCGCTTCGCACCCTCCCCGACCGGTTACTTCCACGTCGGCAGTGCGCGGGCCGCACTGTTCAACTGGCTCTTCGTGCGCCAGCACGGCGGCACGTTCGTCCTGCGCATTGAGGACACCGACGAGATGCGCAATCGCCCCGAGTGGACAGACGGAATCATCTCTGCCCTGGACTGGCTGGGCATGGCGCCCGACGAAGGGCCGTACTTCCAGTCGCAGCAGGACGGGCCGCACAATGCGGCGATCGAGGCTCTGTGGGCCAACGGCGCGCTGTACGCCTGCGGGTGCACGCGCCAGGAGATCGACGATCGGATCAAGGCACGCGCCGAGCGCGGAGACCCCACCCCGGGTTACGACGGGCACTGCCGCGACCTCGGGCTGCCCCGGGGCGAGGGAAGGGCGCTGCGTTTCCGCACGCCGGACGAGGGCGTGGTCGAGGTGCACGACCTCGTGCGAGGCGATGTCGAGTTCCCCCAGCGGGCGCTGGAGGACTTCATCTGCGTGAAGGGCAACGGCAAGGCGCTCTTCGTCTTGGCCAACGCGGTGGACGACCGGACCATGGCGATCTCCCACGTGATCCGCGGGGAGGACCAACTGCCGACGACGCCGCGCCAGATCATGCTGTGGGGCGCGCTCAATGCAGCCGAGGGAGTCGACCTCGCCCTGCCGGACTACGCCCACCTGCCTCTGCTGGTCAACGAGCAGGGCAAGAAGCTGTCCAAGCGACGAGACCCGGTGGCCGTCGAGATGTACCGGGAGCAGGGGTATCTGCCCGATGCCTTCCGCAACTACCTGGCACTGTTGGGCTGGAGCCCCGGCGACGAGGAGATCGTGCCGATCGAGACGATCCTCGAGCGTTTCTCACTCGAGCACGTCCAGCGCTCGCCCGCCTTCTTCGACGTCAAGAAGCTGACCCACATGAACGGGGTCTACATCCGCGAGCTGTCGACCGAGGGATTCATTGACGCCGTCCGGCCCTGGGTCGACCCGGTGCCAGGAGCGTGGTCGCCCGGTGGGTGGCGCGATCCGGACACGGGGGCGCCGGCCACCGAACCGCCGGCCTGGGAGCCCGGCCGTTTCGACGGCGCCACCTTCGCCCGCCTGGCTCCGGCCGTTCAGGAGCGCGTCGCCGTCATGGGCGAGGTCCCCGAGCTGGTTGACTTCCTGTTCCTCGACGGCGCGCCCGACGATCCCGACAGCTGGCAAAAGGCCGTGGCCGGCGACGACCAGGCCGGCCGCATTCTGGCCGAGGCTCTGGGGGCCTACGAGACCTGCGAGTGGGACGTGGACACGCTGCACGCGGCCACATTGGCCATCGCCGAAGGCGTGGGGCGCAAGCTGGGCAAGGCTCAGGCGCCGATTCGGGTGGCCGTGATGGGGAGGACGCGGGGGCTGCCCCTCTTCGACTCCCTGACCGTGCTCGGCCGGGATGAGACGCGGCGCCGGTTGGCCGTCGCTCTCGACCGGCTGGCCGCTCTGCCCTGATGCTCCTGGCGCCGATCCGCTGGTTCCTGCGCATCACGGCGCTGGTGCTCGCAGCGATCGTCCTCTACTTCGGCGTGACGCTTGTGCAGGTGTGGTTGACCTCGCGCCAGTACGACCCGCATGCGGCGGGGGCAATCCTGGTCATGGGAGCGGCACAGTACGACGGGGTGCCGTCACCGGACCTGGCCGCGCGCCTCAACGAGGCGCTGCTCCTTTACCACCAGGGGCATGCGCACCTGATCATGGTGACGGGCAACAAGGAACCGGGCGATGTCTACACCGAGGCGGAGTCCGGCGAGATGTACCTGGTGCGCAAGGGCGTGCCCCGGGCCGACATCCTCAAGGCGGGTGGCGACAACAGCTACGAGAATGTGGCCGAGGCGGCACCAGAACTCAAGGGGCGCAAGGCCACGGTGGTGCTGGTCACGACAGATCCGTTCCACGAGCACCGCTCCATGGCCATCGCCTCAGACCAGGGACTGGTGCCCTCGCCCACGCCGACCCAGACGTCGCCGATCAAAGGGTGGTCCACGGTGCCGTACTTCTTGAAGGAGGCGGTCGGCGTCGGCTTGGGGCGGATCATCGGGTACGACCACCTGGAGTGGCTGCACGACGCCTAGTCACTCACCTCATGGTCGGGGTCGAGGCAGCCGTCGTAGAGGTGGACGTGGATGTCGACGTGGATGTGGGTGCGGTGGAGGTGGCGGCGACCGTCGTCGAGGTGGAGCTGGAGGCCGAGGCGCCAGGATCACGGAAGGTGATATGGACGACCGTCCCCTGGCCGCGGGCGTTGCCGACGCTGATGACGCAGGTGCCGTGTCCGTTCGAGCCGCAGTAGCCGTCGCCGACGATGCCCGTCTCGATGTTGAAGTGGGCGGAGAACGTGCCGTGGCTGCTGAGGCGGATGGCTTTGGCCTCGGTGACGTCGCAGTGCGGGGTGTCCTTGGAGGGATTCATGCGGCCGTGGACGGTGGTGGTGCACTCGGCCAGGAACCAGGTCAGGGGTTTTCCGGCGTAGGTCCGGGCCAGGCCCCGGCCTGAGACGGTCACGGTCTGGCCGTCGACCAGGCCGCGGGAGGGGGTGACGTGGACCGACACCCCCGAGGCGCCGGCCGGCGAGGAGCCAAGGATGACGAGGACGACGCCCGGCAGACCCAAGCAGGCGACGCCGACCGCGGCAGCCCTCCACCGGCACATCCGACGACCTCCGTGTCCTGTCCGACCCCGCGTCTTCCCGAAGGACGAATCCTCCCATAGGGGAGAAGCCGGTTGCGAGCGCCCCTCCTGGTCAGGACGGGGATCCGTTCTGCTGGACGGCTCGGCTAATCTGAATGTCCACCCATTCGGGGGTGGTGTAATCGGCAACACGACTGGTTCTGGTCCAGTTATTGAGGGTTCGAGTCCTTCCCCCCGAGCACCGGCGACACTGTCGGCACTTGTGCCGTACGTCTCCGCTCGGCCCCATCGTCTAGAGGCCTAGGACACCACCCTCTCAAGGTGGCGACACGGGTTCGAATCCCGTTGGGGCTGCTTCACATTTCCTGGTCAGAGAGTTCCAACTTGTAGTTCGATTCCACTCTGTCCATCCAATTGCCCATCGTGCAGGGGAGTCGATGGGCAGGGTGCGCGCGGAGTGTCCTGATGACACGGGCCGTGCTGATCCTGTGTCTCCACTAAAAAAGAGTGGCGACATGTTCGCGGCTTCGCTGTTCCATGGCTTCCGAGCCAGCAATTGACACCCAGGGCCTGTCCGATGCACGCCGAGGGTGTGTGTATGAATATCTACATGGGTACACCCTGTTGTAGTAGGATTTCATACGTATGCCCACCGATTCGGCGGTCATCGACAAGATCCGGCCCCTGGGAGCCATCTTTCGCGCCCGAGACGCCGTTGAGCACGGGATCTCTTGGCGTGACCTCTATCAAGTCCGCGACTCGGGTCTTCTCATTGAGGTGTCCCGCGGGCTCTTCCAACTACGAGAGGCAGCCGGTATCGACCAGATCGACTTCGTGGTGGTCTGTGCCCGAGCGCCCCAGGGCATGGTCTGCTTGGGCTCCGCTCTCGCTCATTGGGATTTGAGCGACGAAATCCCGACCCGGGTGGACCTGGCCGTTCCGGCGGGGAGCCATCGCCCGCAGATCGACTATCCACCCACCCGCGTCCACGTCTTTGGAGCGAGCAACTTCGGACTTGGCCGCATCGAGGTGGCGGTCGGCCAGGACCTCGGTTTTCGCATCACTGACCCCGAAAGGACTGTCGTCGACTGCTTCCGTCAGCGACATCGCCTTGGGGTCGACCTCGCCGTCGCCGGTTTGCGCCGGTACCTTCGCCGTCCGCGGTCCCAACCAGGCCGCGTCCTCGAACTGGCTCGAGGAGCTGCGAGTTCGCACGCCGATCCTCGAAGCGATGCGGGTGCTGCAGGAATGAGTCCGGTCCAACGAGACTCGACTGCGGGGCGCGCCTATCTCGACCTCCAGCAGATGGCACGTCGGCGCGGTCGACCGACCCAAGAACTGTTGCTGACCTACGTGCTCGAGCGGTTCCTCTTTCGGCTGTCGAGGTCCACCTATCGCGACCGGTTGGTTCTCAAGGGTGGAATGCTGCTCGCGGTCCTGGGCAGCCGCCGGCCCACCGGTGACGTCGACCTCTTGGCCCGTGCCATCGACAACGATGTGGCGGCAATCGCCGACGTCGTTCGCACGGTGTTGTCCGTCACGGTTGACGACGGCGTCACCTATCAGGTGGACGAGATGACCGACGCAGGTCATTCGCGATGCTGCGCTCTATTCCGGGGTTCGGCTCAGCGTTCCTTCCCGTATCGAACGGGCGAAGGTGGTTCTCCGTCTCGATGTCAATGTCGGAGATCCTGTGACGCCACATCCGGTCGACGTCGAGTACCCAGCCCTTCTCGACCGCCCGTTCCATTTGCTCGGGTATCCGCTGGCCACCGTTCTGGCGGAGAAAGTCGTCACGATGATCGAGCGAGGGGTTGCGACGACGCGTGAGCGAGATTTTGCAGATGTCGTGGTCCTCTCTCGGCGCTATCAGATTGCGGCATCCGAGCTTCTGGCGGCTATGAACGCAACCGCCGAGCACCGAGAGGCTGTTCTGCGTCCGCTGGCTGCTCTCCTCGGCAGTCTTGGGGACCGAGCGCCAGCAGGCGTGGTCAACGTTCATCGCTAGCGCCGGCCTGGAGGGGCTCGTACCGAGCAGTTACTCCGATGCCATCAATCTGGTGGCGATGTTTATCGATCCGCTTCTGGACGGATCTGTTCAATCCGGTCAGTGGGATCCGCATTCCGGCAGCTGGGTCAAGAGCCCAGCTGATTCCGAACGGGCAGTAGGTATCGATGAGCGGTACCGAACCCGAGGACATCGAGGCACTGGTCGATGAGGTCCTTGCGTTACGGGTGGAGAATCAGCGCCTGCGATCGCTCCTTGGCCTTGACGAGCCGAGCCGGCATGGAAGTCACCGACCCGTGGGAGCCCACCCTGTTCGTCGACTCGGACCGGCAGGACCTCAAAGGCGACGTCAACGCGAACTCACCGGCTGCGGCCAAGATCGCCCTTTTCCGACTCTTGTTCGCCGGCCGTGAGGATGTGTACGCCCTTCGCTGGGAGAGCTCTCGGACCGGAAAGAGCGGCTGGAGCCCCGCCGTCGTGGGTGGCTGGGCGAACGCGAAGAAACCAGGCCGTACGTATCTGTCACTTGACGAAGGAGTGGTGGAGTCGCACCTCGCTGGTGAGAGTCACCTCGGTCTCTACCCGCTGCGCCGCGGCGACGAATGTCGACTCTTGGCCTGTGATTTCGACGGAAGAGGTTGGGTGCTCGATGCGCTGGCCTATCTCGACGCCGCTGCCGCGATCGGCGTTCCTGTCGCGCTCGAGCGATCACGCTCAGGGGAAGGAGCGCACACGTGGACGTTCTTTTCTGGACCGGTCGCGGCTTCAGCGGCTCGACGCCTGGGAGTGCACGTCCTCCGCCAGGCAATGGAGCTGCGAGCAGAGCTCGATCTGGCTAGCTACGACCGTCTGTTCCCGACCCAGGACTTCGTCCCGAAGGGATCCTTCGGGAACCTGATCGCTCTTCCGCTCCAGGGAGAGTGCCGGCGACAGGGGAACACCGTCTTTCTCGATCCGTCCAGCCTCGAGCCCTATGAGGACCAGTGGGCGTTCCTGGCGTCGATCCCACGCATGTCTCCCGAAGCCGTGGAGGCGCTGGAGAAGACGCTGGCGCCCGTCACCGCCGGACCAGATGACACGAGGTACCGACTGCCACTGGCCCGCGGGGCACATCAGAAACCGCCGGAGGTCATCCGGGCCGTCTCAGGCGCCATGTTGGCCATTGACCGCATCGGCGTGCCCCCGGCGCTGTTGGCCGCACTCAAGCATCTGGCCTCACTGCACAATCCGGAGTACTACGAAAAGGAGCGACTGCGCTTCTCCACATGGAACACGCCTCGCTTCTTGCGGTGCTACGGAGAGACCATCGATCAGCTGCTACTCCCTCGCGGAATCGCAGACCATGCCGCTCGCATGATCGGAGAGGCCGGAGGCACTCTGGCGGTCACCGATGCGTGCTCGTCACCAACGTCAATGGATTTCTCCCTGCGCGGCCGATCTCTCGGACCGTCAGCAGAGCGCATTGGATGCGCTCATTCCACATGATCTCGGCGTACTCGTGGCGCCGCCCGGTTCGGGAAAGACCGTGATTGCCTGCGGAGTCATCGCCTGTCGCCGGCTCCCCACACTCATAGTGGTCGATCGGCAACCGCTCGTCGAGCAGTGGCGAGAACGTCTCGGACAGCACCTCGGGATGGCCACCAAGGAGATCGGTCAACTTGGTGGCGGTCGCAACAAGGCGAAGGGAACCGTCGACATCGCGATGGCACAAAGCCTCGCTCGACGGGAAGACCTGGGCGAAATCGCCAAGGCGTATGGCCTCGTCATTGTTGACGAGTGCCATCACGTGCCAGCGGTCACCTTCGAGCGCGTCGTTCGTCAGATGCCGGTACGGCACTGGCTCGGACTGACCGCAACTCCCTACCGGCGGGATCATCTCGAGAAGCTCATCACGATGTATTGCGGAGCTGAGCGACACCGGATGACACCGGACGACGATGAGGGTCTCCCGGTTGAGCGGGTACTTGTGACCCACACGACCGGTCACGAGCAGCCCAGCGACGAGGAACTGAGCATTCAAGCCGTATTCCGCTCCCTCGTCGAGGACAGGGAGCGGTCGCGACAGATCTGCGGTGACGTCGCTGCTGCCGTCGAGGTCCAGCGAAACTGCCTTGTGTTGACGCAGTGGACGGAGCACCTCGAATCACTCTCCGGCGAGCTCCAACGGCTCGGGATCGAAGCGATCGTGATGCGAGGCGGGATGGGGAAGAAGGCCCGGGCGAGCGCCTCGGCCGCGATGCGGGCGCAGGCCTCCGCTGGTGGACTCGCCCTACTGGCGACGGGAAGCTTCCTGGGGGAGGGTTTCGACCTTCCAGAGCTCGACACGCTGTACCTCGCGTTTCCCTTGGCATTCAGGGGCCGCATAGTTCAGTACGTGGGGCGAGTACTTCGGCCTATGTCGGGAAAATCGCGGGTCGAGGTGCACGACTACGTCGACATCAACGTGCCCGTCTTGGCTCGGATGCAGGCGAAGCGTCTCCCGGCCTACGCCTCACTGGGTTTTCCGATCGACAAAATGGCGCGAACCCCGAGCAGGGTAACGGCGGCGGATTCGCCAAAACTGGGTCCGTAGAACGGTATGGATTTCGGGAACCCACTGTCCATCCAATTGCCCGTCCATTCAGACGATTTCGATGGACAGAGGCCCTAACCGCTGGACGCACGTGGGCCTCTGACCAGGTCCGATGGTATTGGAGCGCACCTGCTGGACGTGCCTGCCCGATCTCTCAAGGTGGCGACACGGGTTCGAATCCCGTTGGGGCTGCTTCATGTGGTTGACCCCGTTGGGTGGGCCACGGTTATGAGAATGGCTCTTCGGATTCTGGGGGGAGTCCGTCCTGACCGGGATCACCCCGAGCGCAGCGAGATACTCGGAGCCCTCGTCGGCCTCAATGACGTGGTCGTCTTGCATTACGAACGCCGTGGGCCCGACGTCGAACTGGACAGTTCGGGCACTTCGATGGTCTTGCGAGACTCGATGTCCTCGTCCGCATTGGCGTCGGCGAGTTGACGCCAAGCGCGTGATGAATGCCACCGGCCGAGGAGACTCAGTGTGAAATGGGCGGTGAGGCCATCATCCGCCCTTCGGGGCCTCGGCGGACCCAAACTGGGGCCGACGCAATCAACGCGAACCAGGTCCCGTCAGGGTAAGGCCGCGAGGGGGCCGCCCCTCCCGCCAACCGTCCGCGGCTCATCTGCGGCGACGCGCGAAAGGGCTGGCCCACGTGACGTGGGCCAGCCCTTTCGACTTCATGCGCGGAACTCAGCGTTGGACGTTGGACAGCGGCCCGGCGTCGGCGGGGAACTGTGCGGTGTTCACGACTTGGATCCCGGCGTGCTGTTCTCCGTTGAAGGGCGTCACCATCTTCGATGTCGCCCCGGGCTCGCAGCCCAGCTTGAACGGGACTCTGGGGTCGTCGAACCAGACCCCGAGGTGATACTGGTGGGTCGGTGCGAACGTGGTGGTACCGCCCGGGGACACCGAGAAGGTCTCGGCGTCGAAGACGCCCGCGACGGTCGCGCCGCCGGTCCCATTGGCATTGACCTCGATGTCGCTCTGGTACCACGAGACACCGAACGGAGCGGTGGCCTGTTGGATCACGAACAGGTCGAAGCCCGTATTGGCGGGCATACCGTGCAGGGTGACCGTCATGGTGTCGTTGAGCGCCCCCGGGGTGATGGTGACGTTCCCGCGGGCCTTGGGCAGGCAGGCCGAGATGGCCGGAGAGGACGCCTCGAGCCCGAACGAGAATGGCGTCGCAGTCGCCGAGGGCGTTCCCGTGTCTGCGAACGCCCCGGACGAGGCGGCCAGACCCCCTCCGGCGAGTAGCGCGACACCGGCCGCGATGGCTCCCACCCCGACGGCAGCTCGGGCAGGGATACGGCGGATCGCCAGTCTGATGCTGGTCATGGTTCTTGGCCTCCTTAGCTCGTCGGCTCCGTTCAGGACACCGAGTATCGTTACGTTCCGTACTATAGACCGATCCGAAACATTACACAAGGGGTTGTAAACTAAAATGGCAATGCCGACGGGAGAGAACGATGGCCAGGACGCCGCGAGTGGGCGAGACGACGCCCCGCACGATGAAGGCGAGCAGCGCCGCCCGGGTCGACCCCGCGACCCCGGCTATGACAAGACCATCCTCGACGCCACGCTCGAGATTCTCTTCGACAAGGGCTACGCCGGTCTCACCATCGACGGCGTCGCGGCCAGGACCGGTGTTGGCCGGCCCACCATCTACCGGCGGTGGTCGTCAAAACCGGCGCTCGTCATCGCGGCCCTGACCCAGTCCATCGGTCTGTCACCCACCCCAGATACCGGTGCTCTCCGAGACGACCTGCTCGCCTTTCAACGCGAACAGCTCAAGATGATGGACAGGCCAGAGTCACGTCGCATCACCGCGGGCCTGGTAGCCGATCTGGTTGGCCACCCCGAACTGGCGGAGCGCTACTTCGGCGATTACATCAGACCGCGCCAGGAGTCGGTGTGGCAAGCCCTCGAGCGCGGCATCGAGCGCGGCGAACTGCGCCCCGATGCCGACTTCACCCTCATCTACGACCTGTTGCTCGGGCCGCTTTTCGTGCGCTCGGTGGTGCGCGGCGAACCGCTCGACCCCGAGCTGGCCGCACAGACTGTCGATCTCGTCCTGGCTGCCTTCGGCACAGGAACACGTCGGCGGCGTCGGACCCCTTCCGCGCGAAGTGGTCCTGATCGAGCTTGACGAACGTCCGCCGTGGACCGTCGCAACCTGGCAGGCAGGTCGCGATGCCAATAGCCGCATCACCACGACAGAGCCCAT
The DNA here is from genome assembly GCA_963809715.1 of uncultured Acidimicrobiaceae bacterium. GTDB lineage: Bacteria > Actinomycetota > Acidimicrobiia > Acidimicrobiales > RAAP-2 > Bog-473. The sequence continues at coordinate 89,817 of CAWEKO010000003.1, forward strand.
TCGTGCGCGGCGCACTCCGTCGAAGGCAGTGCACACATGCATTCATTGCATCGATGATCGCTGCTGCACAATCGTTGAAAGAAGCTCGATTGCCATTCACATATGACGCGGGGTTCCGTATACTCTCGACGCATGCGGTACAACGACGTGACATCGGGCCGGAATCACCGGTGGATCGAAGGGCAGGTCGCCCTGTCGACGTCGCGCATCGCATCGCATGCCGGCGGCAAGCAAGCGATGTGCTTTGATCTCCTTTCCAAGGGGGCGCTTTCGAACGTATGAACAGGACCTTCGAAGGTCTGTGACCGTTCGAGAGCCGCCTCCACCAGGAGGCGGCTCTTTTGGTTTCCGGGCCGATACAAAACCAGGACAGCACGACAGAGGGGCGAGGCACCGGTAGCCGGGCGGCTTCCAAACTTGCCGAAGACGGGGTTCGACTCCCTGCGCCCCTGCGAGTGTGACGGATCCATTTGCGCAAAAGGCTTGGTTCGTCGCGCCCATATAGCTCCTTGACAATTGAAGAGATCGCCAGCAATGGGATCGATGGTCGCGTCGTACGCCACAGCGCGGCCTCTGATCGGTCCCAAATCCGCGGGTTGCCGTCGTGGGACGGCACCTGGACGTAACCCAGGCGTTTCGACAAGGCAGGTTCGACTCCTGCCCCGCGGACTCATGGGCCCAACGCACACGTGGCAGTGCACCTCCTGCAAGGAGGACGAAGACGGCTCGAGTCCGTCTGGGTCCACTGCGCCAGCCGAGCGACTGCCTTCTTGAGGTGGTCGCGAAGTCTGGCGCACCTTGCGGACGTGGCGGAATTGGTAGACGCACCGGCCTCAGAAGCCGGCGGACCCGGTCCATGAGAGTTCGACCCTCTCCGTCCGTACCTTGGCGAGAGCCCGGCCGACCGCCGACGACCCCGTCGGTGCCGGACCCCCCCTTCGGCCCGACCCGGCGGCCGGCGTTCTGCGCCGTCGCTCGCACGAGCGGGCCGGGCTCTCGCCCTCCGCGTCTCTGCGGTAACTGGTAACCAAGCGGGCACTTACCCAGCGGATCGGAGTTCGACCGGCCGGTGACGCACCATTCGGGAGTGGTGTAGCTGGAAGCACACCTGGCTCTGAACCAGGAGGCGGGGGATCGTCCCCTCCCTCCCGAGCTGTCACAACGGGCGCTGGCGCAGGCCGAAGCGCCCGGCGTTCGGGACGCAGAGGCCGCCGGTTCGATTCCGGCCAGCCCGACTGGGGACCTGTGTCAACCTGGCGCGTGAGCTCGATGGAGGAGCGCCAAACCGTCAATCCGGGAGGTACGGGTTCGAGTCCCGTACGCGTCGCCCTGCAGCGCGCCGCACTGCTGTCAGACCCCTGTGGTGTAGTGAACACCACAGGGGCGTGCGAAGCCCCAGTCGTCAGTTTGAATCTGGCCTCGGGTGCCATCTCGCCGGAGCTCAGCGGAACAGAGCGCTGCCCTCCGAAGGCAACGGTCGTCCGTTCGAATCGGAGCGGCGAGAGCAGATTGGGTTTGGAAGGTGCTGTCCGAGTGGCCGGCGCCCAGTTTCGAAAATTGGTGGAGGTCGAGAGGCCTCGGGTTTCGAACCCTCCGCCTTCCGCACAGCAACATGTACGGCCCGTTCGTCCAGCGGCAGGACGGCTGCACTCACGCAGCGAGGGCAGGTTCGAGTCCTGCACGGGTCACCATCGGCCGGAGTCGCGCACCCCGGTCCGTCCTGTGGGTCATGGGCCTGCGGTGGACAACACACAAGGAAAGCCGGCATGCGACCCCCCGGAGCATGACGTGATCCAGTGCGCACAGTGCGAAGTAGCTCAGCGGTAGAGCGGGTGGCCGTTAACCATCGACGCCGGAGGTTCGAGTCCTTCCTTCGCAGCCAGCGACACCGACACGGTGCCGCACATTGCGGTCGTGGTCCAACGAAACGATGGCGCCCCGCCACGGCGCAGACGGGAGCTCGACCCTCCGCTGGCCGGACCCATGGTCCTGAAGCTCAGGGATTAGAGCGCCCGGTCGAAACCCGGAAGGGGCGGTGCGAGCACGCCTGGGACGCACAAAAGCTGGACGTGTAGCTCATCGGCAGAGCGAAGCTCTCACAAAGCGGTGGCAGGAGGGTCGGCACGTCCCACGTCCACCGGGGGCCTCGAGCCAGCTGGGACGGCACCGCCCTGATAAGGCGGGAGATCCGGGTCCGATTCCCGGGAGGCCTACACAGATAACACATGGTGACGGCGATCCAGACGGAAATGGACGTCTGGTGTTGGCCCCCGAGATAGGCGGTTCGAATCCGCTCGGTCACCCTTTCGAACAAGGTCCGATCGCAGCAGGAGGGGACGGCGACCCTGACGGTTTCATACGCCGTCCGATCCTGGTTCGACTCCAGGTGCTGCGACCATGCCGGTGCCGCTCCGGGTGGCTCCCGGTGGTACTAACCGACCGTCGTCTTCAACGCCAGCGTGTTGGTCTTGGGGCTCCACTGGTAGACGAACACCGGGCCGTCGCCGTCATTGTGGCCGCCCGAGAAGTTGAACGTGCCGCCACCACCGGGGAGCGTGACGTGGGTCAACGATGAGGCCCCTTTGGCGAGAGTCTGGTTGTTCAGCGTCTTGCCCGCGGCCTTGACGATGTCGGCGAACAGCGCGACCTGCACGCACGCCGTCTGGGGCGCCGTCCAAGTGACCGGCGTCGACGCAGTCGCGGTAACCGGGTTGTTGATCACGGCAGCGGGCTCTGCCGCATGCACCGTTGCGAAGCAGCGCTTCATGGCGGGGTCGTTGTACCACAACGAGGGAGGCGGATAGCCACCGGCCGTGATCGCGTTCTTGAGGATTGACGGGGTGTAGCCCGCCTTGTTGGACACGTAGGCGTCGAGGGTGACCGAGTCGGTCGCTACCAGGCGCGGCCGGTAGCTGCTCTGGGTGCTCTGCAGCGCAGCCGGGAATCCGTTTCCGGAGTTGCCGACTGTGACGACCTCGTCGGCTCCGGCGGACTGGAACTTCTCCGCGATGGTGGCGTACTGCTGTACCTGGGCAGCCGTGTCGGTGTCGGGCACGCTGTTGATCGCGGTTTGGATGACGTGTACTCCTTGCTTGCGCAGGGCTGGGAGAACCAGGTTCACCACGGGCTGGTCGGTGGTGGTCCCCACGACCGCAACCTTCTTGCCTGCGAACACCCCCTCCTTCTTGAAGATGGCCATCTCCTTTGGCACAAGGTGGCTATCGGAGATGATGGGGTTGTACCAGGGCGCTTTCGCCTGCGCAGCCTGCGCCGCTGTCAGCGACGCGCCGACGATGGGAACGGAGTGGGTGGTCAGGTAGCAGGCAGTGTCCGGCTGCTGGAAGAAACCCAGAACCGCGAACACCTTGTCATCCTCGGTCAGCTGCGTGCATGCCGTGGCTGCTCCGGCGGTGCCAAGGGGGTTGACCGCGGCGTACGAGGCGACGATCTTGCGGCCGTTGAGACCGCCGTTTGCGTTGATCTGGTTGAAGAGGGTTGAGTAGGCCACCTGGTAGTTGCCGGGGTCGACATTGATGACCTTGCTGATGGCGGCGACGTCGGGGTACGTGACCCCGACCTTGATGGTTCCAGCTGTGACGCCTTGCCCCGAAGCCTGAGCGTCTGCGGCCGTGCCGGCCACCGCGACGGCAATGGATCCGGTCAGGGAGATGAAGAGTGTGGCGACCGCGACAAGAGACTTGCGCATGATGCCCCCTCCGTGAAGCATGTTGTTCGTATCGGTGCGTCCGGCCACGAGACGTCGAACACCGGCGTCAAGGGGCCGCCCGGCGCGGCCAAGTGCCGACATCCGAGTCTCCTCAACCAGCGGCGGCGTGAGCCCCGGCGCCGAGCAGCTCGGCCATGTTGGCCCGGTAGAAGCGGTCCTGGTCGGTCGGGGAGACGCCCTCCATTGCCTCTTCGAACTTGGCCAGAGGATCCCTCCCGCCCTCGGGGTGTGGGTAGTCGGTGGAGAACATGAACAGCTCGGGGCCGCCTTGTTCGATCATCCAGCCCACCGGCTCGCCCGGGAACGGCGTGAACTTGAGGTGGCGGTTCACGTACTCGGAGGGCTTGTGGGCCAGGCGCTGGAGGGGCTCCTCGGTGCGACGAAAGGCCCGCTGGGCATAGTCAAGATGACGCATCCACGACACCACCCAGCCCGCCCCCTGTTCGATGCATCCGCCTCGCAGGCCCGGAAAGCGGTCGAAGACGCCGTCGAGGATCAAAGCTCCGAGGAAGAGGGCGGGTGATTGGTAAATGGCCAGGTAGTCCTTGGAGCGGATGTTTTCGCCGCCGCCCAGGTGATCGGTGACGGGCATGGCGTTGTTGTGGAAGGCCGGGTCCAACAGCCGGCCCCCGCCGCCGACGTGCAAGACGAAGGGGACGTCCCGGTTCTGCAGAAGCGCCCAGAACGGATCCAGGTCGGGATGCGTCGGGGAGCGGTCCCCGGCAGCAGTGGAGGGGACCATCACCGCGGAGCATCCGCCGTCGATGGCCTCGGCCGCCACATCCACGGCGCGGAGGGGATCGACCAGCGAGACGTAGGCCACTGGCAGCAGCCGGCGATCGTCGGAACAGAAGGTGTTCATGGCCTTGTTCTGCGCCCGGCAGCCGGCGTAGAGGAGTTCGAGGTCGTCCGACAGCTCCTCGGTGTCTGTGTAGCGGTGGATGTTGCGCGGAAGGTTGTACATGGCCGTGGCGAAGGTGGCGAAGACCAGCTGGCCATCGAAGCCCAGCAGATCCATGACCCGGCTGCGCTCGAGAGGGTCGAAGCCGCCCATGGCCATCCAACCTTTGTCCTGCATCAGGCGCTCCTCGGCCCGAGCCGATACCGATGCGTCGGCACCGCGGAGCCGTGCCTTCTCGGTGGCGTCGGCCAGCACCGGAGCGAGCGCGTCCATGCCTCGCCGGCGCAGACGGTCCCGCTCGAGCGGGTCGATGAAGTCGTCGAGGAAGTCGGCCAGCTCCATCACGTGGCTGTCGGCGTCGAGAATGGCGCGCTCTCCGGCGTAGGTCATGGAGGTCCCCCCTGAGCTACCAAGGTGACAATTTGTCACCACGTGGTAGTAATGATGCCTCATGGCCCGACCCTCCGCCACCGCAGTAGTCCCCAAGCCGACGGCCGGACGGCCCGGGCCACACCCCAGCTCGTCCCGGCGCGAGCTCCTGCTGGACGCCGCCGCTCAGATCCTGGCTGGTGGCCACGCCGACGAGGTGACGATGGAGACGGTTGCCGCCCGGGCCGCGGTCAGCCGGGCGCTGGTGTACAAGCACTTTGCGCATCGACGGGAGTTGTTGGGCGCGCTGTACGAGCGCGAGTCCTCGCTCCTCCATCGCCAGCTCAGTGCCGCGGTACTCCAATGCGACCGGCTCGAGGACATGCTTCGGGCCTTGGTGGAGGGAGCGCTGGCTGCCCAGGCCACCCGCAGCGTGACGTTCGTCGCCCTGGCCGCCGGGGCGCGCGACCGGCGGGTCAGAGGGCTCGGCAGCGCCGGAGGGATGGCCGGACGCTGCGCTACTTCACGGACCAGGCCGTGAGGGAGCTGGGCATCGACCGCGAGCTGGCAGAACCAGCAATGCGCATGGCCCTGGCCGGCATCGCCAGCGTGCTGGATACCTGGAGGGTGCGTGCGACGGGGGAGAACGCCAGGTCGCTCTCGGAGATGTACGTGTCGATGGTCATGGGCGGTCTGCGCGCCCTGGCGTCGAATCAAGAGTCCGCGCGCTAACGATCGAGGGTGTCAGTAACAATCGTCGCGTCATGGGGACGCAGATGGTGCCGCAGCCGTTCTGGCCACGCGCAACTGGCGACGGTACTGGCGCTCAAGCGGAAGACTCACACCCGGATGGTCGGCCTGGCTGAGCTGGAGGTTGCCGAAGGTCTCCGTGTCCAGCTCCTTCAAAATAGGTCCGAGCCACTCGTAGAGATACGTTCCCGTAGCGAGAACGTGACGAAGAGAAATCACGGGTCGGGCAACTGCGCGAGCAACGCCGAGTGAACACGGGACCGAAAGATCAGGTACTGCTCATGAGCTCGCCAGGGAGTCCCCGGCAAGCGGTCGATTTGATGAGGTTCCTGAACAAGCTCGTGGCTCGCGAATTGGCCTCGGGTGAGGTCCACATCGACGCCATCAAGTCGATTCCAGTAGTGAAATCCTTGTCGTGATCCATCGCGCAAATGGACTTCTGCCTCAAGGAGCTGGCCGCCGAACACATCGTGAATGACAAGTGCGGTGACGGCGCACTGGCCTCGAGACGGATTGGACTGCGTCCATTCCGGTACGTCCGTCGGATCGCAGGTCTCAAGACTCCAGGATGCGCGGATGGCGGCTTCAAGATCCTGGAACGTCAATCCAGACCACATCTTGTCGAATGGGTAAACCACCGACCCAGTAAACACCTTTGAACATCAGCTCGGGTCAACCTGGCAGACAGCCTCGGCGTCGGTAGGGTGTGATCGAATGACGCATACCTCAAGAACCGAGTCAATGCAGTGAGACGCGCCCTCGTCTTGGCCGGAGGAGGCGTGGCCGGGATTGCCTGGGAGCTCGGTGTCCTCCGCGGGCTCGGGGACGTAGATCCTGCGTTGTTGACCAGTCTGCGGAGAGCAGATGTCGTCATCGGCACCTCCGCTGGATCGGCCGTCGCCGCGCAGATCACAAGCGGAGCGCAGATGGACGATCTCTACGAAGCCCAACTGAACGAGCACTCCAGCGAACTCGAAGTGAAGCTGAATCTCGAGGAGCTCATGGCCCGCTTCGTCACGGCAGCGACCGGCGCCACCGGTCCCGAAGAGATGCGACGACGCATCGGTACTCTCGCGCTCGAAACGCCAACGGTCAGTGAGCCGACTCGTCGTGGCGTCATCGCCGCGCGGTTGCCCGAGGAAAGCTGGCCAAATGGGTCCCTCCTCCTGACCGCGGTGGATGCTGAGACTGGACAGCCGGCAGTGTTCACGAAGGATTCGGGCGTCGATCTCGTCGACGCCGTTGCCGCGAGCTGTGCCGTCCCTGGCGTCTGGCCGCCGGTCACCATCGGCGGGCATCGCTACATCGATGGTGGTGTCCGGTCGGGAACCAACGCTGATCTTGCCGTGGGGTGCGATCGTGTTCTTGTCGTCACCCCCTCCCAGAGGGCCGCGCCGCAAGCGTGGGGAAACCTCGATGACGAGATCGATCAGTTGTCGCCAGCCGAGGTCCACGTTGTCTATGCCAACGATTCCTCGGTGGCCGCCTTCGGCACGAATCCCTTGTCCCCCTCGACTCGCACTCCGGCAGCCCGTGAAGGCCGGGAGATCGGTCGGGCCCAGGCTGAAGCCGTCAGCTCTTTCTGGCGCTGACGGCCACCCCGACAATCCGATCATCCGTACCCCGTCGGTCTCGAATATGCAAACCCTTCAGCTCGAGATGTCGTGACGGATGCACGGTGTTGCTCTGGCCGTGCCGCCGGTCGATGCGGCCCGGAATCTCCCCGGCGGGAAACAACGGGAGGGCCCAGGAAAGATCGAGATTCAGGCGGGTCGGGCGTGTCCGCGTGCCGGCGAACCATCCGTCGGCCCTCTAGGCGTGATGCGTAGCGCGACGACGGCGAGCATCACCGCAACGAGGTCTTCGACGAGGGCAGCCGCCAGAGGCGGCAGCCGCCTGGCGAGGGCTCCTCGAGCGGCCATGCCGGCGAACGCGGCTCCGGCGGCGGCGCCGGCGCCCACAGCAACGGACGCAGCGGTTGGTGCTCCGGCGCTTCGTGCCAGCAGGCCGGCCGAAAGACCACCGAGACCGATGCGGGGCACGAGACCCCGGGCCTGGGTGCGCGCCGGAGTGGAAGGAAGCTTGTCCGCGACGAGTTCTCCAAGAGCCGCAGTCGCCGCGATGGGGCGGACGGCGCGGTGACCGAGCAGAGCCGGGAGTTGCCCAGGGGGAGTGCCATTGAGCAACACGGCCATGCCCATCTGCGAACGCAATCCCGTGGAGCTACCGATAAGGGCCGCGCCGGCCACCGCCGTCAGTGTCGAGGCGGAAGTGGAACCTTCCATGATTAGGCCTCCGGTTCAACGCGAACGGTCATGTTCGAGTGGTTGACCCCATCCATTGGAGCGCTCCGTCTGACAAGCGACCCGCTGGATGTGCGTCGAGCGTCTGTCTTCGGATTCGACCTCGACCCGTACGTGGGACGCTCAGCCTGTCTTGATCTTGAAGGGCGCCGAGGCCGTCGCCGCCAGCGTGAAGCCGAAGACGGTCAAGCTCTGGACCACGTTGATCTTGGTCCCTATGGACGGTTGCGGGACCGTGAAGGTGCCGGAGAGGACGGGCGGCGTGAAGACCGAGTTGACATACGACGCGGGCGTTACTGTCGCATTGGAGACCACCGGCACCTTCGTGCTCCCTTTCCCAAAGCTCACGTTCACTGCGGGCGGGCTGGCACTTCCGCCGAGCAAAGCTTCGAGCGCCGACAGGGTGGACACCCACCAGAAGCTGGTATGGCCCGGCGCATCACCGACGTTCACGATCTTTCCCGGCTTGCCCTTGCTGGCTGAGAGAACCAGGGTCGGGGGGGGCGGGAAGAGTGACTCACCGGTCCATTGCATCAGCGCGCTTCCCGCGCCGACGGGGGTGAAGCTCGTGAGATCGATCATCGCCAGCGCGCAACCGATCAGACCCACGTTGAACTCTTGGGTCGACGGCGGGCAACTGGCATTGGGATCCAGCGGCTGTGAGCTGGGGACCGTCCAGCTGTAGTCGAGGTTCCCGTTGAGGTCAGAGATGGGGAAGGCCAGCGCGTTCATATTGATTTCTTGCAGCGCTGACAACGCGCCGAGCAATCCCGAGACGGAGGTAATGCCGCCGGACAATGCGGCTTTGGCCTTCGGGTCGATACCGGCAAGGAGGCTGGTCTCGGCGAGGAGATAGGGATGGAGAGCGGGCAGACCGGTGCAACTGATGTCGATCACCTTCCCGCTGCTCACGCCGGTAATGAGCGGCAGCGTGCTTTTGTTGAACGTGCATGACGGTCCGGGAGTCGCTGCCCCAGAAGGGGTCGGTCCGGCCGTCGACACCAGGGTTACGGTGGACGCGAACAACATGATGACACCGAGGGTGGAAGCAATCCGGTGGCGCAACATCGGAGACTCCTTCGCTGGTCGCGCGGTCCCCGGCGGCAGGCCGTGCCCCCTCCGGCTCCCGCAAGGTTGACATCACAACGAGGCCCGCAGAGGGACCGTGGTGGCGTTCTTACCCGAGTTTCAAGGCGCCTAAACCGAGTTACGGCGCCGTTCGCTCCAATTCCACGCGCGGAGAACACGAGTTCTGAACAGGTCCGCGCGTTCTCGTGAATCGTTCGTGATGACACGCGGTTTGCGGGGTAACACAAGTTCGTCAAGACCGGTCTGAGGGGAGGCAATGTGTCAACGATCAGCACAGAAGCGCCGGGACGGTCGAATGAGGACCGTCCTTCAGAAGGAATAATCCGGAGTCTCATCCCGGCCCGGCTGGACCGCCTGGGGTGGTCGCGGTTCCACACCCGGCTGGTTGTCGCTCTCGGTGTGGCTTGGGTGCTGGACGGCCTCGAGATCACCATCGCCAGCAACGCCGAAGGCCTGATCAGCCAGAAGCAGGCCCTCAACCTCTCCTCCTCGGAAGTGGCCTTCGCCGTGGGGACCGTCTACCTCTTGGGGGAGGTGGCCGGGGCGCTCTTCTTCGGCCGGATGTCAGACAAGTTCGGCCGGCGCAACCTCTTCATGATCACTCTGGGTGTGTACCTGTTGGGCGGCCTGCTCACTGCTCTGACCCTCGGGCACTCACCGGTCTGGACTTACTGGCTCTGGGCCTCACGATTCATCGCCGGCATGGGTATCGGTGGTGAGTACGCAGCTATCAACTCGGCCATCGACGAGCTCATCCCGGCCAAGTACCGGGGCCGCGTGGACATCGCCGTGAACGGTACCTATTGGGGCGGTGCGCTCATCGCCACGGTGCTGACGATTCTCGCCGTGAACCATCTCCCCGTGAGTTACTCGTGGCGGGTGGCCTTCCTGTTCGGCCCGGCACTCGGATTCGTCATCCTCTTCGTGCGCAAGAACCTTCCCGAGAGCCCGCGCTGGCTCTTGATGCATGGCCGCGAGGAAGAGGCTGAGCGCGCCGTCGCCGAGATCGAACAGCTCACCGAACAGAGCGGCGGCACGATCGGTGAGATCGATGAATCGAAGGCGATCGAGATCACGCCGGCCAGCGATATCGGCTTTGTGGCCCTGGCTCGAACGCTCTTCGTGCACTACCCGAGGCGGTCCATCCTTGGTGCCACCCTCATGATCACCCAGTCCTTCCTCTACAACGCCATCTTCTTCACCTACGCGTTGGTGCTCACAAAGATCTACAACGTCCCGGCCACCGACACGGCGTATTACTTCATCTTCTTCGCCTTGGGGAACCTCATCGGCCCGCTCACAATCGGGCATCTGTTCGACACCGTTGGGCGACGAAAGATGATATCCGGCACGTACATCCTGTCCGGCTTGCTCCTGGCCTTCAGCGCCGTCCTGTTCAATGCCGGACTCCTCAACGCCGTCACCCAGACGGCGTGCTGGTGTGTGATCTTCTTCTTCGCCTCGGCCGGCGCGTCGTCGGCGTACCTGACCGTGAGCGAGATCTTCCCGGTCGAGGTGCGGGCCAAGGCCATCGCCGTCTTCTTTGCCATCGCCCAGAGCTTCGGTGCCTTCGGTCCGTGGATCTATGGCGAGCTCATAGGCAACGGGCAGGATCACTTCCGGCTGTTTATCGGCTATCTCATCGGGGCCGGTGTGATGCTGATCGGCGGAGTCGTCGCGGCCTTCCTGGGAATCGACGCCGAGCAGAAGTCCCTCGAGGACATTGCCCAGCCACTCTCGACCGCCCGTCCATCGCCACACCTCTCGGCGGTGACCGGCGCACCCCGGGCCCCGGCAGCGAGGAGTACCTCGTTCTGACCCCTGCTGACCCCTGCTGACGCTGGTCGGCGCTCCGCCTTGCCGCGGTGAAACGATAGGGACATGGTGATCCCGCTCATGTTGGCCACGTTGACCGACCGTCGCGAGTTCGGCGACGACTGGCTGCTGGAACGCAAGTTCGACGGTGAGCGCTGTGTGGCCCGAAAGGTAGGCGGCAAGGTGAGTCTTGAGTCGCGTACAGGCAAGGATCTCAGCTCCACATATCCCGAGGTCCGCGACACCGTGGCCGCGCAACATCCACGAGATCTGCTTCTCGACGGTGAGGTTGTGGCCTATGACGGCGACCAGACCTCGTTCACCCGGCTCCAACAACGTCTCGGAGCGGCCAGGCCGTCGACAGAGCAGATGGCCGAATACCCGGTCGTCTACTGCCTTTTCGATCTTCTGGAGATCGACGGGGAGGATCTCACCGACCGGCCACTCGTCGAGCGTCGCGCCCGACTCATCAGCACGGTCCAGTCCAGTTCGGCCTTGCAGCACTCAGAGGCCTGGAGCGGCGACTCGGAGCGCCGCTTTGCCGAGGCCTGCCGGTCGGGCTGGGAGGGGCTGATCGCGAAGCGGGCCGACTCGCCCTATGTCGCCGGTCGCTCGAGGGACTGGTTGAAGTTGAAGTGCGTCTGGGAGCAGGAGTTCGTCATCGGCGGGTACACCGACCCGAGCGGCAGCCGCACCGACTTTGGAGCCCTGCTCGTCGGCTACTACGAACAGGGCTCCCTCCGCTACGCCGGAAAGGTCGGCACCGGCTACACCAAAGCGATACTCCACGACCTTGGCGCCCGGCTGCGAGAGCTCGATACGGCTGAGCCGGCGTTTGTCGACGCTCGACCGATCCCCCGCGGCACGCACTGGACTCGACCGGCGCTCGTCGCTCAGATCGGATTTGCCGAATGGACCAACGACGCACGCTTGCGCCAGCCCCGCTTTCTGGGACTCCGCGACGACAAGAGCCCTACTGACGTCGTCCGAGAACGGCCCCGATGAGCGTCGGGTCAGACGCCGGACACGCCCCGCGACCAGTGTCCCCGCCCGCTTCCTCTTAGGAACTGGATGGTTCGCCGTTCAGGATCACTGTTTTGGTCTCGAGGAACGGCAGCAATCCCTCGGTACCGCCTTCCCTACCGAGGCCCGACTGCTTGAAGCCGCCGAACGCCATCCCGAAGTCGGTGCGGAAGGCGTTGTGCCCAACCGTGCCTGAGCGCAGCTGGCTGGCCACTTGCCGGGCCCGGTTGACATCGTTGGTGAAGACGGAGGAGTTGAGGCCGTAGATCGTGTCGTTGGCGAGCGTCACGGCGTGGTCCTCGTTGTCCGCTGGAATTACGCTGAGCACCGGCCCGAAAATTTCTTCGCGTGCGATGGTCGCGTGGTTGTCGACGTTGCCGAAGACCGTTGGTTCGACGTAGTAGCCACGCTCGAGATCCTTGGGCCGACCGCCGCCGGTGGCCAGCGTCGCCCCCTCGGCGATACCCTTCGCGATGTAGCCCTCGACCCGGTCACGCTGCCGGTCCATGGCCAAGGGGCCCATCTGGGTCTGCGGATCGAAGGGGTCACCGACCTTGACCTGCGAGAAGGTGCCGGCCAATGCCTCGACGAGCTCATCGTGGCGAGAGCGGCTGACGATGATGCGGGTCAGGGAGGAGCAGACCTGCCCCGAGAGGAAGCACTCTGCGCCCGAGATGGCGGTGGCGGCGTCCTGGACGTCGATGTCGTCCAGGACCACAGCCGCCGACTTCCCACCGAGCTCGAGCGTGCAGCGGGCGATCCTCTCTCCGCAGAGAGACGCGATGCGACGGCCCGCGGCCGTTGAGCCGGTGAACGTGATCTTGTCGATGCCGGGGTTGCGAACGAGGAGTTCGGACACCTCGCGGTCCGCGGTCACAACGTTGAGGACGCCGGGTGGCAAGCCAATTTCCTCAGCGATCTCGGCGAAAAGGTACGCGTCGCCCGGTGCCTCGGGGGATGACTTGAGGACCACGGTGCACCCGGCGATCAAGGCCGGCGCAATCTTGTAGGTGATCAGGCTGAGGGGTGCGTTCCAGGGGATGATCGCTCCGACCACGCCGACCGGCTCACGAACCAGGAGGCCGAACTTCCCACCCATCGTCGGCTTTGCCTGCTCCTCGAAGGGGAACGTCGAAGCCAAGCCTGCGTAATAGTCGAACACGCCCGCCATGCCACCTGCGGTGTGCTGTGCAATGGCGAAGAGGGCGCCCGACTCTCGCGGCCACAGCTGGCCAGCCACGTCAGACTTGCCCCGCAAGCCCTCGCCCATCGCCCGCAAGAACTCCGCTCGCTCGGCGTGTGACATCCTCGGCCAAGGTCCCTGGTCAAAGGCTTGTCGGGCGGCGTCGACGGCCCGAGCCATGTCGGCCTCCCGTGCTTCGGGCACGCTGAAGTACAGCTGCTCGGTCGCCGAATCGATGACTTCGATGACATCGGAGGACGAGGGCCTTACCCATTCCCCGCTGATGAAGAAGCGGTCGGCGTGGCGGATCGGTGCGGCCGTAGTCGTCATGGGTCGCGCTCCTTGTGGTTGTGTGCGTGCGCTACAAGGGAGAGATTAGGGGAGTGGTACGCCTCGGGTGTCGCTGCTCCCGCCTCGGGATGGGCGACCGTGCCCGAACGGAGCCTCCGCCGACCGGTCAGACGGCCCAGCCGACGCCGCTGACCTGTGAGCACGACCAGGAAGAGCCCTGATCCGGCCTCATTTTGGAGAGAACGCGGCGTCCCAACCCAACGAACAGCCGGAGTGCGAGGCCGAACATGACGGCCCTCTGCCTTTCCCCTACCGTTGGCGGGAGACGTCGCGGGAGGTGCCGAAATGACGAATGCGGTCGACACGGAAGTTCCACCAAGCGGAACGGGGTGCGTGGAATGTCTGGAGGCTGGGGGATGGTGGCTGCACCTCCGACGCTGTGCGGAGTGCGGCCACATCGGGTGTTGTGACGATTCGCTGAGCAAGCACGCGAGGGCGCATGCGCGCACGTCAGGTCACCCCGTCGTCCGCAGCTTCGAGCCAGGCGAAGACTGGTTCTGGAACTACCAGACAAACGACTACCTGGAGGGTCCTCGCCTCGCGCCCCCCGAGCATCATCCACTCGACCAACCCGTGCCAGGTCCGGCTGGACGGGTCCCGGCCAACTGGCAAGAGCTCTTGATGGGCTCGTGACGACGCTGCACCGCGAGAGGCAGTGAGCGTCGATCGGGGTCAACGCCCTAGGCGCGCAGTCGCTTCTCGAACTCCTGCTGGTTGAAGAGCACCCCTGGGTCGATCGGGCTGCCGTTGAGCCACGCGGCCGGGGTTCCCTGTGGGTCCTCCGCTTGATAGAGCATCTCTCGCCTCTGGACCCATTGCTCGTAGCGGGCCTCTTGGACACCCGAGACGAAGTCCGGAGCGTTCAGTCCTACCTGCGCGCCGAGGCGCAACAAGTCTTCGTTCGTGAAGCCCCCCGTTCCCTCGGGGGGCTGGGCCGCAAACAGCTCGTGGCGGAGCTCGTCGAAAAGGCCGGCCTCGGCGGCCAAGGCCAGCGCGTTGTCTGCTCGCACTGACTCCGGACCGAGGAAAGAACGCATGCGGTACTCGATGGCCAGCTCACCGGCCGCCAGCGCAGCCGTGATGCGCGCCCCGTTGAGCTCTTCGAACTCCCGACAGTACGGGCACTGTGGATCTTCGAAGAGCACCATGCTCTTCCTCGCGTTGGTGTCGCCCACCAGGACGCCACCCTCGGCGGTGTGGCCCCTGGGTGGCACCAGTGGAGCCTGCGCGTTCATGGCTGACGCTCCAGTCGTCGGGGCTGGCGTGGTCACTTGGCTGCAGGCGCTGCGGAAGGGACGGGGTTGCCGTTGGCCTTCAGGGTCACCTCGATGTTGCCGCGGGTGGCGTTGGAGTACGGGCAGACCTCGTGGGCGGCGGCCACGATCGAGATGGCCTGCGCGGCATCGCTGACTCCCGGAAGCGAGACGTCGAGTCCCACGGCCACGGTGAAGCCGCGGTTCTCGGTGGTGATCAGGCTGACCTCCGAATCGATGGCCACGGCGCCGAGATCGGCGTGCTCCCGTCGTCCGACAACGCCCAGTGCACCTTCGAAGCACGCGGCGTAACCCACGGCGAAGAGCTGCTCGGGGTTCGTGCCCCCACCGTCGCCTCCCATCTCGACCGGCGTGCGGAGCTGGACATCCAACGCCCCGTCGCTGGTGACCCCGTGACCCTGGTCCCGACCGCCCACCACGTGGGCTTGCGCCGTATAGAGCGATTTGGCCATGTTCGTCTCCTCTCGAGCGTCCCGCGGTTGCGACGCTATCGGCTTGCCTCTCTCGATCCACCGGTCCCTCGCTCGGTCAGGCTCCGGACGATCCCTGTCGACCTGTTTCGACCAGTCCGCCCGCGCCCGCTGCCGTAGGGGCCGACCGGGCAGCCCCGACCGCCTGCCAGAAACCCGGCAGGGGGCCGTATCGGAACACCGCCGCGCCGACTAGAACCGGAACCATCTCGGCAACGACCTAGGAGGCTGACATGCCGGCAAAGGGCAGCGCGGAATGGAAGGGCGATGTGCCCACAGGGACTGGGACTTTCACGGCGGGAGACACCATTCACGGGGGGTACACCTTCAAGTCCCGCTTCGAGGACGGACCGGGCTCGAACCCCGAGCAGCTGATCGCGGCCGCCCATGCGGCCTGCTTCTCCATGGCGCTCTCCAACATCTTGGCCCAGGCGGGCAACCCGCCCGATTCGGTGCACACCGACGCCACCGTCACCTTGCGCCCCGTCGATGGCGCGCCGACCATTACCAAGATCGATCTCGTGACCGTCGGCCGGGTGCCCGGCATCGACCAGGCCGCCTTTGCCGAACACGCGCGTACGGCCAAGGCGGGGTGCCCGGTGAGCCGTGCCCTGGCCGGTGTCCCCGAGATCACCCTCGACGCCACGCTCGCATCTTGACGGACGCCTTCATTCTCGGTGGTGTGCGGACTGCCGTCGGTCGCTACGGCGGGTCCCTCTCGCACCTGCGCACCGACGATCTCCTGGGTCAGACGATGGTGGCGGCATGCGAGCGCGTGTCGGTCCCGCTCGAGCGCATCGAGGACATCTCGGCCGGCTGCGTCAACGTGGCCCACGAAGGCATGGGTGACATCGCACGCTGGGGTGCGCTGGCGGCCGGGTTCCCCGATTCGGTTCCCGCCGTCACCGTGAACCGCTTCTGCGCCTCGTCGCTCACGGGCGCCATCTCTGTCGCCCACGCCATCCGCTGCGGCGAGCTCGAGGTCGGGCTGGCCGCCGGGGTCGAGTCCATGTCGCGCTCGGGCTGGGCCAACATGAAGGGCGACGCCCCGTTCAGCCCGCGGGGCCCGGTCTTCTTGCTCGACACCATGTGGGCGGGCGCCGGCGGGCCCCCGAACCCCGTCCTGCTCGCCCGTAACGCCTACGTCGAGATGATCAAGACTGCGCAGAACGTGGCCGACCGCTACCACCTGAGTCGCGAGGAGATCGACGCCTTCGCGCTGCGCTCCCACCAGCACGCGGCCGCCGCCCGCGACTCGGGCCGGTTGGCCGCCGAGATCCATCCGATCGAGATCCCAGGGACGAGGAAGGAACCCGGTCGGACCTTCGAGCACGACGAAATGATCAGAAGCGACACCACCGCCGAGCGGTTGGCCGCGTTGGCGCCCCAGCCGAACACGACCCAGATGACCGCGGGAAACTCGTCACCTCTCAGCGATGGTGCCTCGGCCGTCGTCCTGGCCTCCACCGAGGCGGCCCAGTCCCTGGGCGTGACCCCACTGGCCCGGATCGTGGCGTCGGCGACCTACGCCCTCGACCCTCAGTTCATGGGTATCGCTCCCGCCTTCGCCATGACCGCGGCACTCGAGCGAGCTCATCTGGCGCCGACCGACGTCGACGTGTGGGAGGTGCACGAGGCGTTCGCGGCCCAGGCCCTGGGCGTCCTGCGCGAGCTCGAGACTCAATTGGACGGCTTCGTCGTGCCCGACGACCGCCTCAACCCCAACGGCGGGGCGGTCGCCATCGGCCACCCGTTCGGGTCATCGGGCACCCGCTACGTCCTCACCTTGGCCACCGAGCTGCACGTGCGCCAGGTGCGCTACGGCGTGCTCGGCGTCTGTGTCGGTTCGGGCCAGGGGGTCGCGCTCGTGCTGGAGAATTCCAGCGCGTCCTGATCGGCGGCATTCCCGGGCCCGGGTCCGCCACGAACTCGGATTCGGACCCGACGAGGGAGAAGGAAAGATCAGGGGCATGCTCGACCGTGCTGACAGCACTGTCAAAGCGGGATACCTCGAATAGGTCAGAATGTGAATTCCTGACCGATGAATGAATTCGCGGGACCTGCAACGTCCAACTGGATGAAACCACTGACGTGCGCTCGGTAGAGCAGACGCAGAATGCAGAGCCAGAGAGAAAGAGAGCACTGGATCATGGCAGAGGAAAGCAAGCCGGTCGAAGTGTCACGCAGAATCGAAGCACCGGCGGCCCTCATCTTCAAGATCCTGGCGAATCCGCGACGTCACGTGGATTTCGACGGATCCGGCATGCTCCGGGGACCGGTCCTCGACCGTCCCATCTCCGACGTGGGCGACACCTTCACCATGAAGATGCATCGCCTCGGAGACGACTACCTCATGCTCAACTATGTGGTGGAGTTCGAGCCAGATCGGCGCATATTTTGGGAACCGGCTCCCGGAGACCCTTCGCGGGCTGAGGGTGACGATCCATCCAAGGTCGGCATTCCTGCGGGCTACCGCTGGGGTTATATCCTCACTCCAGACGGAGACGACGCCACCGTCGTCACCGAGGTCTTTGACTACGGCCCCTTGCCGGAGGACCTCCTGCGAGACGGCGGGGTGTGGATCAACGGGACCAATTCGGTGCTCGAGTCCATGACGGCCAGCCTGGAGAGGCTCGAGAAGATCAGTACTGAGTAGGAACGCTGCCGGAGCTCTATCAATCGGTCTTCAGCGCGTTCGAGTAGGCAGACCCCCCTGTCCCAGTGCGACGCTGATCGAGTCTTGACGGGTAGGTGGTACCTGCCCCAGTTTGCGTCGCTGGATATGCGGCGTCGTGGCAGTGTGAGGCGTAGGAATCGCACTAAGGGACATCGAAAGGCGACTGCTAGGCTTCAGGTGTGGCGCCCGACCGCCAAATCGCCGACCACACTTCCGTAACCCGCGCGTCAACCGATCTGGTGACATCTTCTGAGGATCCAGATATCCAAACGCAAGTCCGCGACCCTGCGCGGAGACGAAGGCGGAGGAGACTCAGTCGCCGAGGCAGACTCGTGCGTGCTGTGATCGTGGCATCGCTCGTCGTCGTGATGCTATGGACGACCGTTTCCTATTCGGTCTGGATGCTGCGGCCCACGAGCCTCTCATGGAAAGTGAATAGCGTTGAATGGGCGAGGTACAACGTCCCCTTCGGCGTAGGCAACTGGGTCGCCGACCACGTCGAGCAGGTTTACTACAGCAGCCAAGCGCCCAAAAAGGGCGGGCCGCAGCTGAAGAGCCTGCCGAAGGTGGGGGTAACGCACACCACGGTCCCAGCGACGGCAGCGTGGCCGCCGGCGATCACTCCGATTCTCTCCAACCCGCTTCCCGGCGAGGGGGTCTGGCAGCCGACCGGGCCATCGGTCGGCGGTGCTGCACCCGTCTTGGTAACGACGTATCGTCCAGACCCCAACTACCCACAGATCGTGGCCTATGTCGCCTGGTTCGACCACACACGTACCGAGCTCGGGTATTACCCGGGCCGCTATGAGCCGCCGAACGCAGCCGTGCGCGGGCCCACGATGGTCCCATACAGCCAGCGTTCTCGTCTCCTTGCGACCTTCAACGGCGGCTTCACCTATGTCGACGGCGACAACGGGTCAGCCGACAACGGCCAAACGAACGAGCCGCTGAAGGACGGCAACGCGACGCTCGTTGGATATACGGATGGTCGCGTGGACATCGTGGATTGGAGCGGGGGACCGAACCCAGGCCCTGACGTCGCATGGGCCCGACAGAGCCTGGCTCCGATCGTCTGGAACAGTCAGCTGAATCCCACGTTGGATACGAATCCGGACAGCCCGCAGTGGGGATACACGCTCGGCGGCGTTACCCAAGTTTGGCGCACTGGCGTTGGCATCGATGCTCGAGGCAACCTCATTTACGTTGCCGCCAATTATCAGACAGTGGTGAGCATCGCGCAGATCCTTCAGCACGTCGGAGCCGTGCGGGCAATGGAGTTCGACATCAACCCTGAATGGCACACGCTCAACACGTACAACCCCCCGGGCCTCAACCCCACGATGGTTGGGCCCAACCCGAATCAGTCGCCCGACCGCTACCTCGTCCCCGATGACCGTGACTTCTTTGCGGTCTACCGACCGGTTCCCGGCCCGGTGACTGTCCCCTTCGGATAAGGATCGTTCGCCTGCGACCATTTACATCGCGTTCGTCTGCACAGGCTTCAACTCCACGCCAAAGTGCCCTCGTCGCCAAGAGGTGGCGACCGCTCAGCACGAGTGGGCTACCCCGTCAGCTCAATTGAGACAAGATTTGCTCAATGACCGCTGATGCGTTTGCCGTCCTGGCGGACTTCTCAATAGACGCCCAACTGATGTGGCCGACGCCGACTGGACGACCAGAGCCGGGTCTTTTCGGGTATTCGTCAACTCGTGTTCGGTCTCGTTGCATCAGGTCTGACCTTCGGATTGGGCCATCTGATCGGGATGGCGGTCGACTGAGCATGGACACTCACAAAAGGAGCGTGCACGCATGAACGCCTTCCTCACTGATGTGCGAGAGACGCTGGTACCGAGCAGGTCGACTCTCTTCGGCCCACTTCCGCCACTGTTGGTCGCGATGACTGTTGTCACCGGTCTTGTGGATGCGTTCAGCTATCTGGTGTTGGGACATGTGTTCGTCGCCAACATGACGGGAAACGTCGTGTTCCTCGGGTTTGCCGTCGCCGGTGCGCACGGGTTCTCCATTCCGGCATCTCTCGTCGCGCTGGTCTCATTCGGATTCGGGTCGGTCATCGGCGGCCGGATCGTCGCCAGATACGGCCACCACCGTGGGCGTCACTTGGCGAGCGCAATGGTCGTGGAAGCCGTCTTCCTGGCTGCTTCCGTGGTGCTCGCACTCTGGAGTTCCAACGCGCCCCAGCACGGGTTTCGTTACGCGCTGATCGTCGTCCTCAGCCTCGCCACGGGAGTCCAAAACGCCACTATTCGCAAGCTGGCCGTTCCCGACCTGACCACGACGGTGTTGACCATGACCGTCACCGGAATTGGCGCGGACAGTGTCCTCGGTGGGGGCAAGGGATCCAAATCCGGACGACGCCTCGTCGCAGTGGCGGCCATGTTCATCGGGGCGCTGATCGGAGCTCTACTTGTCCTCCACGTACGGATCGTCGTCCCGCTTGTCATTGCGCTGGTGGTCATCGCTGCGGTCGCTCTGGCTAGTTACGAGGCAGGCAAGACGGATCCACCCTGGACCCGTGTGGAGGACTAGCTAGTGCTGGTCCGGTGCTTTCTGGGTGCGACCGCGTCAGTTCCCAATTTCGGCTCGAAAGCGAAGCGGTCGGCGGCCGGCGTCAGACGTCGAGCGTATAGAACAGATTGGCGATCGCTCGGTAATAGTCGGCTCCATGCTCCTTGGTCTCGTCGTAACAGACGAAAACCAGCGGCTGGTTGTCCGGATCCCGGCCACGGAGAATGACCGAAGCGCCGTCAGCGATTTCGAAACGGGAAGGTACGACGTCATGGCTTCGAAGGACGGCCTCGACCCGATCGAGCTCACTGAGCGATCCGACGTTGAAGGTGATCGACCTGAGACCCAGTGATTGCTGGCCATGACGAGTCTGATGACCGCCCCGGGATTCACGCAGTATCAACATGATCGACGACGTCGACTCCTCACCGAGCACCGCGACTGCATCCTCGCGAGTGATCTCCTCGAAAGGACCGACTTCCCGGTAGAAGGCCACCGATCGATCGAGGTCGGAGACCGCAATCAGTGTGGAACGAAGCGCCCACGGCCGTGCGGCGTGGTCAGCGTTCATGGTGTCCTCCCTCGGTCTTGGAGATGCAACGTCAACGAGAGATCGTCTTGGCTTTCAGGGTAACCGCCCTGGCCGCCCGGTGGTCGAAGCCATGCACGTCCGCAGTAGGCACGCGCCGGCGACACCGCAGATGCCGCCTTGACCGGTCCAGTGAGCCTAGGTAAGGGACGCACGGAGGATGCTCTCGATGGCGGTTTTGAGAGTGGCGTCGAACTCCTCTTTGCTCTGGTGTACCGATAATCCTTCGGTGAGTGCCGCGAGAAGCTGGCGATCACGCCATGGTTGGCGGCGAGGCGAGCATCGGCCTCGTTGCGACCAGAGCCGCCCGACAACGCCACCACCCTCAAGACCTTCGGGTGGCTCACCAGGTCGGAATAGAAGTCGTCGATGTCGGGCAGCGAGAACTTCAACATGACGAGTTGCTTGGAATCGAGCTGGGTCAGCTGCTCCACAACGTTCGCCTTCAAAAGTTCCTCGGCAGCGGCCTTCTCGGGGCTCCGGATGTCGATTTCGGGCTCGATGATCGGCACCAGATCAGCGGCCATGATCGCTTGCGCGATTTCGAACTGCTGGTCGACGACGGCCTTGATGCCGTCGTGGTTCGCCCGCGTGATGTACGAGCGCATCTTGGTGCCGAACACGCCGTTCTCCTTGGCACGTGAGAGCAAGGGAGCGAGGCCCGGCATCGGACTCATCGTCTGCACGCCGTTCTGTTCAGGGACCAGGCCCTTGTCCACTTTCACGAACGGGACCACGCGCTTGACGTCCCACAGATACGACACCGACCCGCGACCATCGATTTCGCGATCCATCGTGTCCTCGAACAAGATTGCTCCGATGATGTCATCGCCGCTGAAACTTGGACTCTGAATGATCCGGCTCCGCATCGCGTGCATCAACGCGAACATCTCATCGTCGTCCGAATACTGGTCGTCGTCGATGCCGTAAATCCTGAGCGCCTTGGGGGTGCTTCCCCCGCTCTGGTCCAAGGCGGCGAGAAAGCCTCGCCCTTGTTTCACCTTCTGAAACTGTGCATCGTTCACCCAAACCCTCCGATCGATCCCGTGACGGCCACAGCTTCGGTCTCAAAGACCGTATGCCTCGAGGCGCAACGCTGAAATCCGGGTCCGTCTCTTTTCGTCAGAACGGTCCTGAGAGCTCACCCAGTGCTTCGGTGAGGCGGAGGTTCTCCGAATAGTCGACCGGGCACGTGACCACCGACACCGTGTCGGCGGCCAGCGCCTCTTTGAGCATGGGGAGAAGATCACCAGCGCTACGTACCCGGTAGCCCATCGCCCCGAAGCTCTCGGCGTAGGCGACGAAGTCCGGGTTGGAGAATCCGACCTCGACGTGATGCCCGAGCTCGAGGTCCATCTTCCAGCCGATGAGACCATAGGCATCGTCCTGCCAGATCAGGACGACCAACGCGATGCGCTCCCGGAGTGCGGTTTCCAACTCCTGGGAGTTCATGAGGAACGCCCCGTCTCCGACGACGGCCAGCACCTTGCGATCGGGTGCTGCCAGCTTCGCTCCGATTGCGCCGGGTAGGGCGAAGGCCATCGTCGAGAGCCCATTAGAGATTAGGCAGGTGTTCGGCTCGAACGTAGGGTAAAGGCGGGCCATCCACATTTTGACGGCACCGGTGTCGGCGAGGACGATGTCGGAGCGAGCCAGGGCTGCTCGCGTGTCCGCAACGACTCGCTGCGGTTTGAGGGGAAAACTGTCGTCAGCTGCGCCCTGGGCCAATTCGTCGGCCAGGAGCCTCTGTATCTTTTCTGCTCTCATTCCCCGGTCAAAGCGGCGAGTGGTCGCCCCGCCCAGGGCGTCCAGCGTGCTCGCGATGTCGGCCTGGATCCCCACCTCGACGACGTACCGGGCATCCACTTCCGCTGGGACGCGGCTCAGGTGGATGATCTGCTTGTCCCCGCCTGGGTTGATCCGGACCGGATCGAATTCTTGCAGTTCATATCCGACACTCACGATCACGTCGGCTTCGTCAAACCCGAAGTTGACGTAATCGTGACTCATGAACCCGACCGCACCAAGGGCGTAGGGGTGATCGTCGGGGAACACGCCCTTGCCGTGGAACGTGGTCGCCACAGGGAGACGCAGCAACTCGGAGAAGTGCAGCAGTGCATCCGCCGCTCCCGAACGAGCCGCTCCGTGCCCGGCCAAAATAATGGGCCGCTGGCTCGCGTTGAGTACGGCTGCGGCCCGCGCAATCTGCGTCGGCGAGGGCTCGTCGGTGCGCGGCGTATTGACGTGAAGTGGCACCAGCGCATCGGGCACGAAGGCCGCCTCAACGTCCTCCGGGACGCCGAGATAGACGGATCCGGGCCGCTCGGTCTGGGCCAGTTTGAACGCTTTGCGAACCATCTCGGGGATGGAGCCCGGTGTCAGGATCAAATCGGACCACTTCGTCACCGGCGCGAACATCGACACCAGGTCGACGCTCTGATGTGATTCCTTGTAGATCCGGTTGAGTCCGACCTGGGCCGAGAGGGCCAAGACCGGCGTGCTGTTCGTATAGGCATCCGCTGTTCCCAGAAGGAGGTTGATGGCACCGGGCCCCAGGGTGGCGGAGCAGACGCCGGCCTTTCCAGTGAGCCGGCCGTGCATCTCGGCCATGAATGATGCAGCTTGTTCGTGGCGGACCAAGACGTAGCGAATGGGCGATCGGGAGAGCGCGTCGGTGAGATGGATGTTCTCCTCACCGGGGATGCCGAAGACGCAGGTGACGCCTTCGTGCTCGAGGCACTGGACGAGGAGTTCAGCTGCACGCCGTCGTCCCTCCGTCACAGAACGGATCGTAGTGAGTCTCGGCGGGGTCTCAAAGCGGCTCCCGGCGACGAACTCCATGGGTTCGTCTCACATTGATCCGGAGGTGCGAGGGTCTTTCTCTGCTTTGGGAGACCGTCTCGGCGTTGCCATGACGGAGCCGTGCCGTCCGCGTCGTGTCGTGTCGGTGCTGCAGGGTCCGAGTGCCAGAGCGTATGGTCGTGGCATGACGACAAAGCAGCTCGCCGGCAAGGTGGCGATCGTGACTGGCGGCGCAGGGGGAATCGGTCAGGCGACCGGCGCACTGCTTGCGGCAGAGGGGGCCAGGGTCGTGATCGCGGATATCGATGAAGAGAAAGGCCATGAAGTGGCCGCGCAGATAGGCGAGGCCGCCGCCTTCAAGCGGACGGACGTGAGCGACGCCGAGCAGATGCAGTCCCTGGTGGACTTCGCGGTGGACCGCTTCGACGGCTTGGACATCATGTTCAACAACGCCGGCATCGGGAGCCCGCTCAAGCGGTTCCTGCCCGATGACCTCGAGGATTTCACCCGGATCATGAACGTGAACCTCTTCGGCGTGATCATCGGCGCCCAACGCGCCGGCCGTTACATGAAGGATCACGGCGGTGGCTCCATCATCAACAATGCCTCCATCGCTGCCATAAACGCGGGTACTGGGATGATCTCCTACCGGTCTGCCAAGGCTGCGGTGGCGCACGCGACAAAGTGCATGGCGATCGACTTGGCGCCGTACGGCATCCGGGTCAATTGCCTTACTCCCGCCCACATCCGCACGGGCATTACGACATACGAGATGGGCCCCGTTCTGCGCTACATGCAGCCGCTGGAGCGGGTGGCGCAGCCTGAGGACGTGGCCAACGCGGTGGTCTTCCTCTCCAGCGATCGCGCCGCACAGATCACCGGCATCGTCATGCCGATTGATGGCGGGACGACGGCGGGGCCACCCTTTGCACAGACAAAGCTGATCATGTCCACCGCCACGCCATCGGAGGAGGCTGGGAGACCCGCATCATGAAGGGGCAGTCCCGCGTGGGCTAGCGCACCGGAACAACGTCGAGGTAGAGACGTTCGAGGCCCCGCAGGAAGAAGGTGGGCAGGTACTCGTAACTGCGGGCGCCCGGTCGGCCGTGGTGCTCCTCCGAAATCGTGATGTCCGTCGTGCGGTCGAGAAACCGGTTGATCGTCACCCTGCCTTCGGCCCGGGCGAGTGGCGCACCGGCGCACGTGTGGATCCCGAACCCGAAGGCAATGTGCTGTCGAGCGTTGGGCCGGTCGATGTCGAAGGCGGAAGGGTTCGCGAAGATTCGAGGGTCACGGTTGCAGGCGCCGGGCACGAGCATGACTGTGCCCCCGGCCGGTATCTCGACTCCTCCGAGTGTCGTGCGCACCCGCGCCATGCGGAACTGTGTCCGCAGCGGACTCTCCAACCGCAAGGTCTCCTCAATGAAGTTCGGAATTCGGTCACGGTCGGCCCGGACCTGTTCCTGGAGGTCGGGTCGCTCGCCGAGCATGCGGAGAGCAAAAGACAGGAGCCGCACCGTCGTCTCCTGGCCGCCGGCAAAGAGATTGGCGGCCAGGAGGGCGGCATCCTTCACGTCCGGGGTCGACCCGTCAGGAAACGTCGCCGCGGCCAGGCCGCCGAGCACATCATTTCGAGGTTCCAAGCGTCGGTCCTCGATGTACTCCGAGAACCGCTCGTAGAGGAACTCCAGTGGCTTGTGGGAAATGTCCTGGTGTGCCGTGGACAGCCGCTCCCGGAAGAGGGAATGGTCAGATTCAGGGACCCCCTCCAAGTCTGCGATGACGGTGAGAGTGAAGGGCTCCGCGTAAGCCCCGACCATCTCGAAGGATCCCTCCTCGATGAATCGATCGATGAGGTGATCGGCGAATTGCCACATGAAGTCCTCGTTCTCTTTGAGGCGCTTCGGTGTGATAAGGCGCATCAGGAGATGGCGATGCGCGGTGTGGTTCGGGGGGTCGAACGAAGGGAGCTGATCGCTGAACGGCAGCTCGTCCCGGCACTTGACAATGATGTCGCTGATGTCGTCACCTTCGAAGGGCGACGAGAACTTGACGAACCGCCCGCTCACCACGTTGCACGACGAGTAGGTCCCCGAGGGCGGATCGTTCGGAGGGAACGACGCCGGGTCACCATAGATGGCCATGGCTTCTGCGTGGCCCGTGATGATGTAGAGGCCGTAGTTCGGCTCGCGCCAAACAGGAGACTGCTCGCGTACCCAGTCGAAGTACGGGTACGGGTCGTCCTGGATCGCACGATCGGCGAAGAAATTGGCGCTTACGAACTCACTCATGTGCAACCTCTGTCAGCTTGTTTGAACGAATACGATCTGCACGGTGGGCGGTCGTGTCAGCCTCGCCCGAATATCTGACTATGGCGACTTCGGGCCGACGGGGTGGCATCACGCTGACCGGAGCACCGTTTACGTGGCTGCGGCCTGACCGGCGGCATGGCGGGCGCCGACGTACCCGAAGACCATGGTGTTGGCGATGCTGGCGCCGGGCCCGAGGTAGTGGCGGCCCATGACGGTCGCGGTGCCGTTGCCGGTGGCGTACAAACCCTCGATGGGCCGATCGTCCTGGTCGATCACCTGCGCATGTTCGTTGGTGACCAACCCGCCGCAGGTGCCTATGTCGCCGGGCACGACCTGCACGCCATAGAACGGGGCCTCGTCGATCGGGCCGAGGCACGGGTGCACTCTCGGGTTTGGATCGCCCAGGGCTCGGTTGTAGGCCGACTCACCCCGCCCGTAGTCGGGATCGACACCGCGGGCTGCGTGCTCGTTGAATCGCGCCACAGTTTCGGAGAGCCCGGTGGGGTCGATTCCACACACTGTGGCCAGGTCGTTGAGTGTCCAGGCCTGCTTGAGCATTCCGCTCTCGAACAGCTTCTTCGGGAATCGTCCGGGGCTGGACCGCTGGTGGGCATAACGCTTCCGATAGCGGTCGTCGAAGATCAGCCAACACGGCACGGCCCGGCTTGTCTTGTTGCGGGCGTACATCTCCTTGCCAACTTCCATGTACGAGTTCGACTCGTTGACGAACCGCTTTCCGGCCTCATCGACGTAGATCGTGCGCGGGCGTTGGCGGGCCTGGTCGAGAGTGGACTGACCGAATCGGCCCGTGCGCGGCGACGGCAACCACCAGGCCTCATCCATCAGGTCGGTCTTGGCTCCGATCCGCATCGCGGCCTTGAGTGCCTCACCGGTGTCGCCCGGATTGGCGATCGACCACTTTGCACTGTTGGGCTGCTCCCCGCCGTACTCCTGGCGCATCTCGGCGTTGTGGGCGAAGCCGCCCGAGGCCAACACAACGCCCCGGCGGGCCCGGATCAGCACGGGGGATCCGTTGCGCACGGCGCGGACCCCAACCACTCGGGCCTGCTCCACGATCAGTTCCTCCACGGGTGAATCCGTCCAGAGAGGGATCCCACGAGCGAGCGCGATCTGCAACATCTGTCCTATCAGCGAGGCACCATTCGTGAGCAGTTCCTGGCCGCGCACGCGGGCCAGGTAGGTCCGGGTCACGACCCGGGCGGAAGTCGTGAATGCGCCAACGCTGCGATTGTAGTTGGAGAGAGAGCGTGCCTCGTTTGTCATCACCGCCAGCCCGAGGCTCTTGGCGAGTCCCGGTTGCATTTTCGCCAACCATTCGCCGAGGACATGACCGTCGAAGGGGACGGGCTCAATGCCGCGTCCGAGATCGTGGCCACCTTTGGCGCTCGAGTAGTAGTCGCTGTAGCCGCGGCAATAGACGAAGCGCACACCACAGCTCTGCAAGAACGAGACCATTTCCGGCCCCGCAGTCAGGAAGGCGTGACGACGGTCGAACGACGACGCCTGTCCGACATCGCCCACGACGGTTTCGAAGTGGACCATCGCGTCCTCGTAGGAGTCGTGCACTCCGACGGACTGCATCACCGGATTGTTCGGGACCCAGACGATCCCGCCGGACATGGCGGTCGAGCCGCCGATCAGGCTTTGCTTCTCGAGCACGAGAGCACTCGCACCTTGCGCGGCCGCGGCCAGCGCACCCACCATGCCGCCACCGCCCGATCCGACCATCACGACGTCGACGGTGGAGTCCCATGTCGTCATGTCACGACCTCTCTGACCTCCCCGAACTTCCTCAGCGTCGGAGCAAGCTAGCAGGATCCGTTGACGATTGCTACGGAACCGAAGTAATCTGTCCAGCAACGGTACGCGAGTGAAGCGGGTGGAAATGACCGGCAATGCAAAGATGCTGAGTTACCCGGCGGAGGGTCTGGGAGCCCCGAAGGATCGCCACCCAGGCCCCGTGCCCGATGTCGGGCTCCCCATCGGGACCGAAGTCTTCTCGGCCGACGACCACATCTCATTGGCCGAGGACATCTTCTACGAGCGCTTTCCCGACAGCATGAAGGAGCGCGCCCCGCGGGTGATGAACGTCGACGGCGGGTGGGTTCTGGGAGTGGACGGCAAGTCGATTCTTGTTCGTGAGTTCATCGAGGTGTTGACGCAGTACGACCCCGTCCCCGGATCGCACACGGGCGACATCGATGCCCGGTTGGCCGCCCTGGACTCGGAGGGTGTCTCTCGGGAGCTCGCGTTCCCGAACTCCGTCCTCGCCCTGTTCGGATGGCCAGATCGGGAGGTCCGTGAGCTCTGCTTCCGGATTTACAACGAGCACATGGCGGAGATTCAGGAGCGTTCGAACAACCGCATTTTCGGCGTGGGTCTCATCAACTGGTGGGACGAAGCCGGGGCCCGCCGCACCCTGGCCGAACTCAAGGCGCTCGGGTTGAAGACATTCCTCATGCCGCTCTCCCCCGGCAAGGACCTGGAGAAGCGTCCGATCGACTACGCCAGTCGCGCCATGGAGGGCGTGTGGGATGCGATCGAAGAGGCCGGGCTCCCGGTCTCACACCACATCGGTGAGAATCCTCCCGCCACGCCCAACGAGTTCAATGCCGTGAGCATCGGCATGTTTCAGTCGGTCGCGCCGTTCCGGGACGCCTTCGCCAAGTACATCTTCGGCGGCATCCTCGATCGTCACCCCGGATTGCGGATCGGTTGGTTTGAAGGCGGCATCAACTGGGTCCCCTCGGCCCTTCAGGACGCCGAACACATTGCGGCATCGTTCCAGCACCTCTCCAACCTCAAGATCAAGCACGAGCCGACGTACTACTGGGACAACCACATGTGTGCCTCCTTCATGGTCGACCGGCTCGGGCTCGCGCTTCTGGCCAGGATCGGTGTCGACCGGGTGATGTGGTCCACCGACTTCCCGCACAACGAGAGCACCTACGGCTATAGCGGCCAATCGCTGGCCGAGGTGGTTGACGCAGTGGGACCGGAGGCGGCCGTCGCTATTGTCAGCGGCAACATCAAGCGCTACCTCGGGGTCGACGCCTGATGCCCGCCGGACTGATGGCTCTCGCGCCACCGGCACGGATCCCCCCGAAGCCTGACCTCGTACGCATGCGCCGCGAGCGCATGGGTCGGATGCAGGCCGCCATGCGCGACCAGGGCCTGGACGCGTTGGTGCTGCTCGGCAACACCAACGTCGTCTATGCCACGGGGGCCATCTGGCCACTGGCTGACTCAGGCCGAGCAAACTTCGAACAACCCGTTGCCGTCGTCTTGGTCGACGACGAGTGGCCACACCTGTTCTCTCCGATGCGTGAGGACGAGCAGCTCTTGGTGGAACTGCCGGCCGATCATCTCCACGGTCCGGTCTACCTCGATTTCGATGAAGGCGTGGAGCTGTTCGCGTCGCAGCTGGAGGGACTCCTGTCCGCCAACGCCGTTGTGGCACTGGACGAATGGACCAACGCACTTTGTCGCGAGCAGTCGATCCTCTTCGCCAAGGGTCCTCCGGTCGATGGTGGGCGTGTCATCAGCCAGGCCAAGGTGACGAAGACAATTGATGAGCTGTCCTGCATGCGCGAGGCGCTGCGGATCACCGAATGTGCCATTGCCGATGTGCAAGCGAGCATCGAACCTGGCGTTCGTCAGACCGACCTGACCGCGACCTTCCTCCGCACGATCTTCGAAGCGGGCGCGGATGCGAACATCCTCGACCCGATCTGGCAGGTGATGCCCGAGCGGATGGCCGATGGACCCTGGACCACGACGGGCGATCTGGCCTGTCCCCTTCTCTCGACCGAGCGCGAGCTGGCCGAAGGTGACGTCCTCTGGGTCGATACCGGTATCAGCTACGGAGGCTTCCATTCCGATTTTGGGCGCACCTGGATCGTCGGACGTGAGCCAAACACACGACAAAGGGCCCAATTCGAGCGCTGGCGGGCGATCCGCGATGCCGTTCTCGGGGTCACGACGGCTGGAGCAACCGCGTCGGATCTGACGGCGGCGGCGATCGACGCCGCTGGAGGCGTCAAGCCTTGGATGCCCCACTTCTACCTCGGGCACGGTCTTGGCATCGACAGCGCCGAGATGCCCTATGTGGGGAGCGACATCGGAGAGGCGTTCGACGCCTCGCTGGTCCTTGCGGCTGGAATGGTCCTCGTGATCGAGCCGATCGTCTGGGAAGACGGTGCCGCGGGCTACCGCTCCGAAGAGGTACTCCTCATCACCGAGGACGGTTGGGAGCCCATGACCGACTACTCCTACGATCCCTTCTGAGCATCCCTTGACCGCCACCGAAGTTCTTCCTGACGACGCCGCCCTTCGACAATCTCGGCGCGCGCGCGTGCTCGCCGAGATGGAGTCCGAGGGCATCGATCTGCTCGTACTCGGACGTGAGGGGAACGCTCGCTACGTGTCGGGTGCGCCGCGACTGTGGACGGCCGGGTCACGAGCGTTCGGCCCCGGGTGCGTACTCGAGCGGGCCACCGGGTCGGTGTACCTGTTGAGCACGTGGGACGAGGGCATCCCCGATGACATTCCCCACGAGAATCTCTACGGGATCTCGTTCAACGCCGGCAACTTCGTCAAGGCGCTCCGGAGGATCGAGGGCGCTGCAACGGCTCGGACCGTGGCCACGGACAGTCTGAGCGGGTCATCGGCAAACCTGCTGCCCAAAGCCTTCCCCGCGGCCGAACTCGTCGACGGGGAGCCCATGCTCCGCCGGGTCCGCCGCATCAAGGCGCCTGAGGAAGTGGAGGCGATCCGCTCCTCGGTCCGTCTTGCGGAGCGTGCGCTGCACACAGCTGAGGCGGCTTTGGCACCTGGCATCACCGAGCGGCAGCTCACCGGGGTGTTCATGCAGGCGATGGCTTCGGCAGGGGTCACCACCCCTTCGACGCAGGATGTCGCGTGGACCACCTCGCGCCGACACCCTTGGCAACGCGCGAATCGGGATGTGCCGTTGGCCAATGGCGACTTGGTGGCCTTTGACGCGGGTGTCATCGTTGGCGGCTATGCCGGAGAGCTCGGCCGGACGCACGAGGCGGGGGGCAACGCCGCCGTGGATCCCGAGCTTTGCGAGGGATGGAACGAACTCTGGGATCGACTCCTCACTGCCTGCAAGCCGGGAGCACCGCTCTCCAGGTTGCTGGCCGCCTACGACACGGCCGGGCTCCCGTCGCCGCCGATGCCGGTGGCGAGAGGGCTCGGACTGGGATTCGACCTGCCCCTGGTGACGCACGCCTTGCCCGGTGAGGCCGCCGGCCAAACGGTCGAGGCAGGCATGGTGCTGGTCCTGACCGCCTACCTCTGGAAAGAGGGCGTCGGTGCCCTCTACGGTGCCGACCCGGTGGTTGTGACCGCGAACGGACCCGAGGCGCTCACATCGACTCCACTTCGCTCTGGAAGGAGCTCCTGACGTGCCCGACGACGACGTTCCATCGGCCGAGGAAATCATCCTCTACGAGAAGGACCCGAGCACACGCATCGCGACGATCACCCTCAATCGCCCCGATCAGCTCAACATCCCGACGATCGCTGCCCGGCGGCGCTATGCCGACCTCTTGTTCAAGGCCAGTATCGACGACGACGTCAAGGTCCTGGTGGTGCGAGGTGTCGGTGACCATCTCGGGACGGGCGCAGACCTCGACGAGGTGATGGCGAAGCAGGCCGACGGCACCGTGCTGTACGACGAGCTCGGCCTCGGCGAGGATGACGACGTCACCCTGCCGCCGGGTCGCTCGTATCGTGCCGGAGCGTCGCTCCTGCACTGGTACGGCAATACGAGGTCTGGTTGCCGCACCCTGCAAGACTTCAAGAAGATCAGCATCCTCGAGGTGAAGGGCTACTGCTACGGCTGGCACTTCTACCAGGCCGCGGATGCCGACATCGTGATCTCTTCCGATGACGCGCTCTTCGGCCACCCGGCGTTCCGCTATGTCGGCTACGTGCCCCGCATGTGGCAGTGGGCGATGATGATGGGGATGCGCAAGTTCCAGGAGATGGTGTTCACTGGTCGGCCGTTCACGGCCGACCAGATGTACGACTGCAACTTCGTCAACAGCGTCGTCCCTCGCGAGGACCTCGAGGCGGAAGTGGACAAGTACGCCCGCGCCTGTGCGCGCACGCGACCCACTGACACGGTGTTCATGCAAAAGGTCTTCTTCGAGGTGATGAAGCAACACCAGGGCGAGTACATGGGCAGCATGCTCAGCGCCTGGCTCGAATCAATGGGTGGACAGCTCCGCAGCGACGATGACGGCAAGCGGGCCACGTTGAGCCAGGAGACCATGGACGCAGGACTGAACCTGGCGGTGAAGGACAACGACAGTGCATACCCGCCCGAGTGGCGGCTGAGCCGATCAGGTCGCCGCCGCCCCGAATCCGACTGACGTGACCTTCATGTCTCCGGATGGACCGACGAGCACGACCGTGTCGCCGCTGAGCGGGCTTCGCGTCGTCGATCTCTCGACTTGGATCGGTGGCGCCTATTGCACCAAGCTGCTGGCCGACGGCGGCGCGGAGGTGATCAAAGTGGAGTCGCCAGCGGGCGACCCGCTACGTCGGTGGTCAGCCTCAGGTGCAGAGATTCCACCCGAAGAAGATGGTGCGCTCTTCAATTTCCTGGCTGCGTCGAAGCGCAGCGTCGTCGCCGAAATTGCAGTCGCGGACGACCTCGCGTCGTTGCAGCAGCTCCTCGCATCGGCGGATGCCGTCGTGTGGTCCCGCGGTTCTCAGTTGGCAGAGTTGGCGTCTCTGGCGCCATCCGAGATCCTGCGTGTCCATCCGCATCTGATCGTCACGTCGATCACCCCCTTCGGCCTCGAGGGACCGTGGAGCGACAACGCTGCCACTGAGTTCACTCTCCAGGCGTGGTCGGGCGCGGTCGTTGGCCTTGCCCGGGGATTGCCCGATCGCGCACCAGTCCATGTCGGCGGCCAGGTCGGGGAGTGGCTCTCGGGTCTCTTCGCCGCTATCGGGACGCTGGCCGCGAGGAGGCGGCATTCTTCGACCGGTGAGCTCGTCGATGTGTCGATGCTCGAGTCCCTGGCCATGTGCCTCACCTACTATCCCGTGACGTTCAACGACCAGCTCGGCCGGCCGATGCGACGTCGTCGTTTCATTCCCACCCCGGGTGTCGGCGCCGCCAGCGACGGACTCGTCGGACTTGGCTGCGGGACAGGGCAGCAGTGGTTGGACTTCTGCGTCATGGTCGGGCACCCCGAGTGGATGGAGGACCGTTCGCTTTTTCTCGACCGGACGAAACTGGCGCCAACGATCGATGAGTGGATCGCGGGGCAATCGGTGGATGAGGTGCTCGACCTGGCCTCGGCCTTCCGGATTCCGAACGCCCCCATCGCCAACGGCGCCAACATCACATCCTTCGAACACTTCCGTGAGCGGGGGACCTTCGTTGCCAACCCACGTGACGGGGCGGCGAATCCGGGTCCACCTTTCCGGCTGGGTTCAGCGAGCGTGCGATCTCCCGAGCCGGCTCCGCGCCTCGGCGAGTGGCCACTCGGTGATACGTGCTTCCGCGCCCCGCGGGAGAACGACGCAGCAGACAGCAGCCCGAGGCATCCGTTCGAAGGGTTGCGCGTCCTTGACATGACGTCGTACTGGGCGGGTCCGCTCACCGGCCACGTCCTGGCTCTTCTCGGCGCCGAGGTCATTCACCTCGAATCGTCGACCCGACCCGACGGGGCCCGCCTCGTCGGTGGAGTGCCGCAGACGGAGGATCGTTACTGGGAGCGCGGCCCAATCTTCGCTGCGCTCAATACCAACAAGAAAAGTCTCACCATCGACTTTCGCGATCAGCAAGGTATCGACCTCTTGCGCCAGTTCATCGGGACGTGCGACGTGGTCATCGAGAACTACACGCCGCGGGTTCTGGATCAACTAGGTCTTGACTACGAGTCGCTCCGAGTCCATCGGCCGGATTTGATCATGCTCCGCATGCCGGGGTTCGGTCTCGAGGGCCCATGGCGGGATCAGGCCGCGTTCGCGTTCGTGATTGAGGACGCTGCGGGACTCACCTGGCTCACCGGACATCCCGATCTGCTTCCGTTCGAGCCGTACTGCATCGGTGATCCCAATGCCGGACTCCATGCGCTCTTCGGATTGCTTCTTGCCCTCGAGCACCGGGAGCGAACGGGTGAAGGCGGTCTGGTCGAGGCGGCAATGGTCGAAGCCGCCGTGAACATCGCCGCAGAGCAACCGATCGAATTCTCCGCGTACGGCGCGCTGCTCACCCGCACCGGGAATCGCGGGCCCTGCGCAGCGCCGCAGAATCTCTATCAGGCTGCGGGTCCGGACGAGCACGGCCGTGACGACTCCTGGGTGGCCCTTGCCGTGGCCACCGACGAGCATTGGCTGGCGCTCCGCCGGGTCATGGGCGAGCCCGATTGGGCCGCCGAGCCTGCGTTCCTCACTGCCGCCGGTCGGATGGCCGAGCAGGATCGGATCGATGCCAACCTTCAGGAGTGGTGCCGAAGTCTTTCAGCCGACACCCTGGTCGAACGTCTGTGGGAGGCCGGCGTGCCGGTGGGAAAGGTCATGCAACCTCACGGTCAGACTGAACTGGCCCAGCTAGAGTCCCGCCATTTCTTCGAGGAGGTGTCGCACCCGGTGATCGGATCGTCCCGCTACAGCACGTTGCCCATGCGGTTCTCCCGCGGTCCCGAACGGCTGCACGAACGGCACGCGCCGTTGCTCGGAGAGCACAACGACGAATTGCTCGGCGAACTGGGACTCACGAAGACAGAGATCGACGCGCTCGAAGCGGACGGGATCATCGGTGGCACGCTCACCTCGGGCACCTAGCGCCCGGTCTCGCTCCGCACCCTCGGGCGCGGGATTCTTGGCCGCGCCCTTCGACGTGGTCGAGGCCTCACGGCGCGTCTGGCTCGAGCGCTGGGAACCTCAAGCAGCGTCCGGGATGTCGGTGTTCACGGCCATTCTCCGGTCCTACCAGCTCCTCAATGACCAGGTGAACGGCGTCATGAAGCGCCACGGGTTTACCTTCGTGCAGTACCAGGTCCTGGCTTGGCTCGAGACGGATCCCGAGTCCTCGCTGACCCTCAGCTGGATCAGCAAGACCCTGCGTATTCCACCGGCCACGGTGACCGACATCATCGACCGGCTCGAGGACGACCGTCTGGTCCGTCGTGTACCCCACCCCTCTGACGCCCGGACGACACTTGCGGTCATCACCGCAAAGGGCCGGAGAGCGGCCAACGAGGCGACGCAGGAATTGAATGCCACGGTGTACGAGGGGATCGGGCTGACCGAGGAGCAACGAGGTGACCTGGTCGCCCTTCTCGCCCAGTTGCGTGCGAACGGAAATGAGTTCGACGTCGAGCATTCGGACGACGTAATCGAGGAAGTCGAGTCGCGTGGGGCGAAGACGCGAGGACAGCAGAGCCGTTTCGAGGTCGTCTAAATCCCCCCAGGACGGGCACCCGCAGCCTCACGCGGTCCGACGGGTTCGGTCACGAGGTCTTGCTGCAACTCAGCGGGACCGGACGATGATCAAGTGTCCTGGTCCGGCAGAGCCGGACCCTCAGCCCTCCGGCGGGCTCCGAAGATGTCGAGTCCGGGAGATACGAGCCTGCGGTGCGTTTCCAGGACGACCCAGGCGACGATCCACAGATAGATCGCGACGGCGAGCACGTGAGCCGAGATCCCTTGGCCGCCAGGAGCTCCGAACACTCCCGG
This sequence comes from uncultured Acidimicrobiaceae bacterium, assembly GCA_963809715.1. Classification (GTDB taxonomy): domain Bacteria; phylum Actinomycetota; class Acidimicrobiia; order Acidimicrobiales; family RAAP-2; genus Bog-473. The sequence goes on from CAWEKO010000003.1 coordinate 125,725, forward strand.
TGCCGCCAGGGCGAAAATCAGGTACACCGACAACACGAAGAGAAATAGCAGGGATATGACAGATATGAAGGCAACCGAAGACACGTAACTCTGACCCACGCGTCGCGAAGGCGCAGGAGGCTGCGTATCTGAACGGACGAGGTCAAGTCCCCGGCGCAGATGAACGACCAGAAGGACGGCGCCGATCACGATACTCAGAGCACCGAGCAAAATCGCTCGGGCCGCAGTATTTGAGACCGCGTTCGAGTGGTTACCGATCAGAGCGTCCACGCCGGATACCACCAAGGCAGAGCCGACAATCGTCACGAAGAGCGTCACGAAGGAGACGGCGAAGTAGTACACGGCCTGGGGTCGACGTCCACTCGGATCAGGGTCGGCTCGGTTCGCCACGACGATGATGATGAAGACACCAATCACGGAGAGTACGACCAGGGCAAGAAAGAGTTCGAGAAAGAAGCTCACGAACGTGGCGATACTGAGTCCGGCGTTTGGTGCCGCAAACACTGATCCTCCACTCTGAGCTCCGACGCCGCTGGTCCCGCTGTGCAGCGGAAAAGTTGTAAATGGTGGGGAGTTTCCCGAGCTCAAGAAGCTCGGGATCGTCGTGGTAACACCGTTCAAGCCGCCCATTGGAATCCTTCCCGCCATCGCCGGGTTGTGAACCTACTCTCATCAAGCCGTCAAGTTGGGTATTGGTCGAGGCTCTCGTCGATGATCCCTTGAGTGGTCGCGAGTGTCAGGCAGTCGCCGAGTCTGGTGCTCGTGGTGGCGAACCCCGACGATTCGAGCTCATTGCTGACCCCGTCCCTTCGAGGCCATCGCGAGTGTGCGGCCGGTTGCTTGACGAATGCACCGTACTCTGAAACAGTAGAACCATGCTCTACATAGCGGCCGTGGTGCTCTCGCGTGGCTGAGGGAGAGATCCTCGCCGAGCGCCGTTCGTTCGTCGCGGGGCGGTGGGTGGAGAGCGACGAGGTCCTGGCCGTCGAGAATCCTGCTGACCAATCTCTCGCTGCCGAGCTTGCGGCGACACCACTCGTCGAAGTGGGTCGTGCCATCGCCGAGGCCCGTCGGAGTTTCGACGAGGGGGCATGGGCTGATCTTCCGGCGCGCGACAGGGCGCGCACCCTGCATGCCCTGCTCGATCACCTCGAAACGCTGCACGAGCCGCTGGTGGCATCGATGGTGGCCGAAGCCGGGCAGCCCGTCCTCTTTGCGGAAATGGCGCAGTACGCCGCGGGCCTGATGCTGGCCCGCAACACGATCGACCTCTACCTGTCGTTGCCACATGAAGAAGCGAACCCGGTCCCGGTCGAGGAGCTTGTCCGAGGACGGGTGGCGCTCAGCTTGCGCCGGCACGAGCCCGTCGGGGTTGTGGTGGCAATCACGCCGTACAACGGCGCCATCATCATGGCCTTCCAAAAGCTGTTCGCGGCGCTGATGGCCGGGAACTCGGTCATCCTGCGGCCCAGCCCGCTCACGCCGATCTCATCGCTCGTCTTCGGTGTGGCAGCCGAAGCGGCCGGGCTACCTGCAGGTGTGCTCAGCGTGATCGTCGAGGGTGGAGCGGCCGGTGCTGAGGTGCTCACCACCGATCCGGCAGTGGACATGATCTCCTTCACCGGTTCGACCGCCGTCGGCCGCCAGATCCTGGCCCAGGCCGCACCGACGGTGAAGCGCGTGGCGCTGGAGCTCGGCGGCAAGTCGGCTCAGATCTATCTCCCTGACGCCCTGCACCGCGTTGCGGCCGGCGCTGCGCAGGTGGTGGCCATGACGGCAGGCCAGGCGTGTGTGGCGGCCACCAGAATGCTGGTGCCGGAGGACCGCAAGGACGAGGTCCTCGAAGCAGTGGGCGCGGCGTACGCCACCCTCACCGTCGGCCCCCCTAGCGATCCGGCCGCCATGATGGGACCGCTTATCACTGCGTCTCAGCGGGAGCGCTGCGAGCGCTTCGTGGCGCTGGCCGAGGAAAAGGGCGGAAAGGTCGTCGTGGGAGGCGGTCGTCCGGCCGGGCTCGAGCGTGGGTATTACTTCGAACCCACTGTCCTCGACATTCCCGACAACTTGAATCCTGCGGCGCAGGAGGAGATCTTCGGCCCGGTGCTCGCCGTGATCGGCTATCGGGATCTCGACGATGCGGTCCGCATCGCCAACGAGAGCATCTATGGACTGTCAGGCCAGGTCTATGGCGCGGACGTAGCCACGGCGACGGCGGTGGCCCGCCGAATCCGCAGCGGTGCGGTAAACGTCAACACGTCGATGTTCAGCGCCTACGCGCCGAGCGGGGGTTACAAGCAAAGCGGCCTTGGCCGTGAGCGCGGCGTGGAAGGCATTCGCGCCTTCCAGGAGATCAAGCATCTGTGTATCGGTGAATTGCCGGACTGAGTTTCTGCAAGGAGGGCAACGATGACATCACCTGACCCGAACTTGGAGTGGTTGATCTCCGTCGACGACCACATTCTCGAACCACCGCATCTCTGGATCGACCGGGTGGCCGCCAAGGATCGCGACCGGGCGCCGCACATGGAGTCCGTCGATGGCATGGACTACTGGGTCTACGACGGCAAGAGGTACCCCAGCTCCGGTCTCAGCGCCGTGGCGGGAAAGTCGAAGGAAGAGTTCAGTCCCGAACCGTTACCGTATTCCGAAATGCGCCCGGGGTGCTACGACCCCAAGGCTCGCCTCGGTGATATGGACCAGGCGGGGATTCTCGCCTCATTGTGCTTCCCAACCATTACGCGCTTTTGTGGTCAATTGTTCATGGAGGCCAGCGATCGAGAGTTCGGCTTCCAGTGTCTGCAGCACTACAACGACTGGATCGTCGAAGAGTGGTGTGGGGCAGCGCCCGGGCGCTACATCCCGCTGATGCTGATCCCGATGTGGGACCCGGTGCTTGCCGCCAAGGAGATGGAGCGGATGGCGCCCAAGGGTGTCACCGCATTCGCGTTCTCCGAGAACCCTGCCCCGATTGGCCTCCCAACCATTCATGATGTGAATCGCTTCTGGGACCCCGTCATGGCGACCGCCAACGAGGTCGGGATGGTCGCCTCGATGCACGTCGGGTCCTCGTCGCAGGTGCCGCAGATCGCCCCGGACTCTCCGTTCATGGCCAACCTTGCCTGGGGAGCGATCCGCACCTCAGGCGCCATGCTCTCCTGGCTCTTCAGCGGAATGTTCCAGCGGTTCCCGAATCTCAAGATCGCGCTGTCGGAGGGCGAAATCGGTTGGATGCCGTACTTCCTGGAGCGGGCCGAACAGGTCCTCGACAAGCAGCGCTACTGGGTGATGCGGGGCCAGAAGTTCATGGACCACGCAACGACGGACGTGGATCTGGACACGCTCAATCTCCGAGAGTTGTTCCGTGAGCACGTGTTCGGCTGCTTTATCGAGGACCATCACGGGATCGCCAGCATCGACGAGATCGGTGTCGACAACATCATGTGTGAGACGGACTACCCGCACTCGGATTCGACCTGGCCGAATTGCATCACGGCGGTCAAGAAGCTGATCGACCACCTCCCGTCGGAGACCCAGTACAAGCTGCTGCGTGGAAACGCCGAGAGGTTGTACCGCTTCACGCCGGCCGGGCCACCTGTCTCAGTGGGCGGCTGAAGCGGCGATCGGCTCCGACGACCCTGACGAAGATTCTCGTTGCCGGAGTCGAAGCGTGGCCGAAAGCTGTCCGACCGCAGGAATCGAATTCGTGGACGAGAAGGAGAGTGAAGGATCGTGTTGCTGAAGGACAAGACAGCAGTGATCACGGGCGCAGGCTCCGGCGTGGGGCGGGCCTCGGCGTTGCGATTTGCCGAGGAGGGTGCCGCGGTCGTGTGCGCCGACATCGATCTGGAGCGGGCGAAAGAAACCGTGGCCCAGGTCGAGTCAGCAGGCGGGAGAGCGGTGGCCGAACGGTGTGACGTCGCTGAAGATGCCGATGTCACCGCTGCCATCGCCAGCGCGGTCGGTCACTTCGGGCGCCTGGACATCATGTTCAACAACGTGGGCATCCCGACGCCCCGGCTGGGGATGTCCTTCGAGGAACACACCGTCGAGGATTTCGAGCGCCTGAACTCGGTCAACTTCCGAGGCGTGTTTCTCGGTTGTCGGTACGCCGTGATCCGGTTCAAAGAGCAGGGCGAGGGGGGAGTGATCTTGAACACGGGATCGGTCGCCGGTCTCGTGGGGTGGGGTGGCACGCTCTACGGAGCCACGAAGGGAGCGGTGCACCAACTGACCCGGGCCGTCGCCGTGGAGGTGGCGCCGTTCGGGATCCGGGTGAACGCAATCTGCCCCGCCGGGATGCCCTACACGGGCTTCATGGCGGCCGGTGGGATGACGGTCTCGGGCGACGACCTGGAAGCCGTGGCCGCACACACCGGCACCATGCACCCGCTGGGCCGTCCGATCACCGCTGAGGATTGCGCGGCTGCGGCGGTTTACCTCTGCTCCGATCAGGCCTCCAACGTCACTGGGATACTGCTCCCGATCGACGGAGGGTACGTCGCCAAATGACCGGCACCACGGGACTCCTGGACCCGGGTCGGGTCCGTCAACTCTTCGACCTGGCAAATCATGTCCAGGGTTGGAACGGTGGCAACTTCACTGCGGATCCGTACCCGATCTGGCACAGACTTCGGGAACAGGCACCCGTTCACCAGGGAACTGTGCACGCCCTGTCGGGGGTCGACGAGGACCTGATGTTCCACGGGCTGCCCTATCCAGATCGTCCGCACTACTCTGCCTTCTCGTGGGCGGCCTGCGACGCCGTCTACCGTGATCCGGAGACTTTCGCGTCATCTGCCGAAGCCGTCGATCTCGAGGCTGGCGAACCGAGTCCAACGAACAGCATGTTGTCGATGGGAGGCACCCAGCACCGCCGTTACCGGGCGCTCGTGCAGCCGTCGTTCTCACCCACGAAGGTCCAGTGGTGGGTCGAGAACTGGATCGAGAACACGGTGCACGCCATGATCGAATCCTTCGAGAAGGCTGGCCGGGCCGAGCTGAACGTGGAACTCTGCGCGGCCATCCCGGTTCTGACGATCACGGGAAGCTTCGGTATCCCGGTCGACCAGGCGCTCGACGTTCGAGAATCGCTTGCGCATCCAGAACGGATCATGGAGATCTTGGCCCCGATCGTGGCGGCCCGTCGTGAACAGCCGGCCAACGACCTGATCAGCGTCCTGGTCGAGGCTGAGGTCACCGACGAAGAGGAAAACACGCACCGGCTCACCGACGCCGAGATCTACTCCTTCGCTCTGCTTCTCCTGGCGGCCGGCTCGGGTACGACCTGGAAACAGATGGGGACCACCCTGGCCGCTCTGCTCCTCCAGCCCGAGCACCTCGATGCCGTTCGGGCCGACCGGAGCCTGCTGCGGTCGGCTATCGAGGAATCGATGCGGTGGGCACCGACTGACCCGATGTTCTCGCGCTGGGTGACCGCGGACGTGGATTTCTTCGGCGTCCATCTCCCGAAGGGTTCGGTCTTGCACATCTGTCTCGGTGCCGGCAATCGGGATCCCGGGCGCTGGGAGCGTCCCGACGAGTTCGATCCTTCTCGCCCGATGCGGCCGAGCTTGGCCTTCGGCGGAGGTCCGCACGTCTGCCTCGGCCAGCACGTGGCCCGAGCCGAGATGACCGTCGCCATCAATGCCCTGCTTGACCGCCTGCCGAATCTGCGACTTGATCCCGATGCAGAAGCGCCCCGTTTCATCGGCTTCTACGAACGGGGGGCTACGGCCATCCCGGTTCGCTTCGACTGACAGCCCCACTGGAGGAGTCACCTTGAGTGAAGACACATATCAACCGCCCGACCTCATGCTGCTCGGAGAAGAACACGTCCAGCGTTACCAGGAGACGGATGGGGAGGTCGGCTACATCTGGAACGGGGTCCCAACCCTGCTGCTGACCACCACCGGGCGCAAGAGCGGCGAAGCACGGACGACGCCGCTCATCTTCGGGCGCGACGGCAGCGACTATCTGGTGGTGGCCTCCATGGGCGGGGCTCCGCAACATCCCAACTGGTACCGGAACCTGTTGGCGGATCAGTCGGCAAGGATCCAGGTACGCGGTGACCACCTCGACGTCGCGACTCGGACCGCAGAGGACAATGAGAAGCCCAGGCTCTGGAAGATCGTGACCGAGGTCTGGCCGAACTACGACGTCTACCAGTCCAGGACCGATCGGGTGATCCCCGTCGTCGTCCTGTCGCCCTCCGGCCGAGCCTGAGCCGAATGACCGACCAGGCGTTCGATGGAGTCCGGGTCGTCGAGCTGGCCCAGTGGGTCTTCGTCCCGGTGGCGGGAGCCCTCTTGGCGGACTGGGGAGCCGAGGTCGTGCACGTCGAGCCGACCGAGGGTGATCCCTACCGGGGCCTGGCCACCCAGGGGATCGGCTCGGAGCGCAATGGCATCAATTTGTCGCTCGCCCTCGCCAACCGCGGGAAGCGGTCTCTCGCACTCGACATCAGGCACGAGAACGGTCTCGCAATCCTGCACAAGCTGCTCGAGTCGGCCGACGTCTTCCTCACCAACATGCGGCCGGGGGCCCTGCGGCGCGCTGGGCTCGACTCTGACGAGCTCATGGAGCGCTACCCGGGACTGGTGTACGCCAGAGGGCACGGGTACGGCGCCAAGGGACCTGACGCCGACCTGGCCGGGTATGACGCGACGGCGTTCTGGGCCCGGGGCGGAATGGCGCACATCTTGACCCCGCCCGAGCGCGAGTATCCGATCGGCCAACGCGGCGCCTTGGGGGACCGCAACGGCGCGCTGGCCCTGGCGTTCGGTGTCGCCGCCGCGTTGCTCAAGCGGACGCGAACGGGAGCCGGTTCGATCGTCGACGTCTCGCTCTTGGCGACGGCGATGTGGACCCTCTCATCCGACCTCCTGGCCGCGCTCGGTGGGGACGAACCGAAGGCGTCGAGCGGCCGTGGTCCACTGGTGAACCCGCTCGTCGGCGTCTACCGAACGAAGGACGATCGCCATATTCAGCTCGTGTTTCTCCAGCCGGATCGGTACTGGGCCGACTTCTGCCGGGTCATCGATCGCCCCGACCTCGCCGAGGACGCCCGCTTTGTCGACATGATGACCCGGCGTGATAACGGTGCCGCGTGTGTGGCCGAGCTCGACAACGAGTTCGCCAAACGAACATTCGACGAGTGGAAATCGGTTCTCGCTCGGCTCGATGCACCTTGGGCTCCGGTGCAGTCAGTCGCAGAACTGCTGGACGACCCGCAGGTGGAGGCAAACGGCTACATCGGCGAAGTGGTGGTCGATGGCGGGCCTTCCTACCGCCTTCCTGCCGTGCCGGTGCAGTTCGATGGCCGGCCACCAGCGCTGCGCCGTGCTCCGGAGCACGGCGAGGACACCGAGGCCCTGCTGCTCGAGTTGGGCTACGGCTGGGAGGACATCGGTGCTCTGAAGGAGGCGGGGGTCGTTCTTTGAGCGAAACGGCTCGCCCAGTGCCCGTGCCCGACGAGCGGTCGCGCGAGTTCTGGGCCGCCGCGGCTACGCACTCGCTCGTGCTGGCCCGCTGCAGCACATGCACCCGGTTCAGCCACCCCCCTGACACCGTCTGCCCCCATTGTGGTTCGACGGATGCATCATTCGAGTTCGTACCGGTCGACGGATCCGGGCGGATCCGTTCGTGGACGTTCGTACGTCAGTCCTTCCTTCCCGGCTTCGATGTGCCTTTCGTCCTCGTCGACGTCGAATTGGCGGCGCAGACGGAGCTGCGACTGATCGGTCGACTGGTCGACGGCCCCGGTGCATCGCTCCAGCTCGATTTGCCTGTTCGGCTGGTGTTCGAGGACCTGGCTCCCGGCGTGGCCATTCCCGCCTTTGCTCTCGAGGGCCATTCGTGAGCGGCCGCATGGCGTCGAGTAACAGGGTTGCCGTGGTGGGCTATGCCCAGAGCCAAGTGCGACGGCACGCCCCGTCGTCGCTCGGCGCCCTGACGGTCGAGACGGCCCGAGAAGCGATCGCGGACGCCGGCCTGGCGGTCGCCGATGTGGACGGCTTTGTGACGGCCAGCCTCTTTCCGTCCGCCGGCGCCCACGCTGCGGTGGACGGTGTCAGTCTGGTCTCGGCCAACTGGCTGGCCGAGAGCCTTGGCGTGAATCCCGGCTATGCCGCAGGCTTCCAGGGCTTCGGACAACTGCCGGGTGCCGTCGCCTTGGCGGTCAACGCGGTCGTGAGCGGAGCGGCGGACTACGTGCTGGTCCACCGCGCCCTGCACAACCCGGCGGGGAGTTACCACGCCAATCCGATGACGGAGGCACGTGGGGCTCAGCAGTGGACGGTCCCCCAGGGCTACTTCGGCCCACTGACCATGATTGCCCTGCCTTACACGGAGTATCTGCAGCGCTACGGGGCGACCCGCGAGGCGATGGCTGTCGTGGTTTCCGAGGCTCGCAAGAACGGAGCTCGGATCCCGTGGTCCTACTGGCATGACCGGCCGCTCGGACCCGAGGAGTATCTGTCTGAACCCCTGATCACGGATCCGATTTGTCGACTCGACTGCGACATTCCGGTCGACGGCGTGGCGTGTTTCCTGTTTACCTCGGCGGAGCGCGCTCGGGACCTCCCTCACCGGCCCGTGTACGTCGCCGGGTACGCCACCGGAGCACCGGTGCGGCACCGACTCCCTTTGCACTGGCCCCTGGACGACATCATGGAAGTCGGATCCGAGACGGCACGTCGGCTGTGGGAGCGGTCGGGGCTCGGACCCACCGAGGTCGATCTCCCGCAGGTCTATGACGGCTTCTCGCCGTTCGTCTACCTGTGGATGGAGGCGCTTTCGCTCTGTCCGGTCGGCGAGGCACATCAACTTGCTCTCGATGGCGACATTGACAGTGACCGGGCGGGAGCATTGCCCGTGCTCTCGGGTGGTGGCGCGCTCGGGAATGGACGTATGCATGGAGTCCCGCAGATGCTCGAGTGCTACCTGCAGCTGTCGAGGCGGGCGGGTGAGCGGCAGCGTGCCGGCGCTTCAATAGGTCTGGCGTGCCACTCCTCTCCGCACTACGGCGGCGCCGTGGCGTACAGTTCCGAGTTCTTCTGATGTCCGCTCCGATTGCGAGTGCGCGTCCACGCGTGAACGTGACACGAACCCCGCTACTGTGGCTCGCGTGACGTGGGCCGAGCGTGCCGCTGATCGGTCACCGGTCGTGCAGCGGTCGAGGGACCGAGGAGTCGAGCAGGCCACGTCCATTGTGGCGGCGGCGCGGCGGCTCATGGAGAGCAAAGGCCCGAGCTTCACCACCCAGGAGCTCATCAAAGAGGCGGGAATCGCGCTCCAAACCTTCTACCGTTACTTTCCTGGCAAGGACTACCTCCTGCTTGCGGTGATCGAAGACGTCATCGACGAGAATTGCGCAGTATTCCGGAAGCAGGCAGAAAAACTCCCTGGCCCCGTCGAAAGGCTGCGCTACTACGTCACGGCGACGGTCCAAGCGCTCAAGGTGCCGGGCGGCAGCCCGAGCTTCATGACCTCGGAGCATTTCCGGCTTCAGACGCTGTACCCCGCGGAGGTGTCCCGGGCGACGCAACACTTCACCGACCTTCTCGTGGAGGAAATCCGCGAGGCAATGGCGTCGGGCCGACTTCACCCCCGCGACCCCGAATACTCGGCCTGGCTCATCACCCAACTGTCGATGGCCGTCTTCCATCACTACGACTGCGCCGGCCTCGACGAACCCATCGACCAGATTGCGGACAAGGTATGGGAATTCTGCCTCACCGCCCTGAGTGCGCCCGTTCCTGCGAACCCTTCTGCCAAGGCTGCTCGCCGCCCTGCGAAGGCGCGTCGCTCAGGAGGCTGAGCCGCACCAGATTCTTGAGTCGAGGTAGAAAGCCAGGGGGGTTTCGCCGTCCATGTCAGAATGACGTTCTACTAAGTGGCTATGATACGTTCTGCCTTTGGGGAGGGCTCGAGCGGGCTGCGAAGGGGAGGTGGACGCCGGACGAATGGGAACTTCCGCATGGAACCTGCGAGAGGTCGACCTTCGGGACCGCCAGAGGTTCACCAGCGAAGGTTGGTGGGGTACTCGGAGCGTGGGTCAGCGCATGGCCGACGGCCTCGCTGCGCACCGAGACCTGCCGTTCGTCATTCATTCGAGGACGCGCCCCTGGCGCGGCACGTTCGGCGACGTCCTCGAGATGGCCCGACGTGCCGCCTCGGGACTGGTCGCGCGCGGTGTGCGGCCGGGAGACGTGGTCACATTCCAAACCCCGAACTGGCTCGAGGGGGCGATCACGTTCTATGCCGCAGCGTTCGCGGGTGCAGTGGTCGCACCGATCGTGCACATTTACGGGACACGCGAGACGTCGTACATCCTCAATGAGTGCCACCCGAAGGTCCACGTCACCGCGTCACGCTTTGGCCATCAGGACTTTCTGGCCAACCTCGAATCCATGCCGGATGTCCCGGCGACGCAGTTGATCGTTCTCGACCAAACCGGTCCCGCGGGGAGCATCGGATTCGGCGAGTTGCTCGAGGAGGATGCCATCGATTCGCCCGTTCAGGTCGACCCCGGCACCCCTGCGCTGGTGGGGTGGACCTCGGGTACGACGGCGAGCCCGAAGGGCGTCGTCCACTCGCATCAGACGGTCTGTGCCGAGATTGCGCAGCTCGGGGCGACCTCACCACCGACGGAGCGGCCGGGCCTGATGGCGAATCCCATCAGCCATGCCATCGGCATGCTGGGTGCGCTCTTGATCCCGGTGGATCGCGGCAAGGCCGTCCACCTCCTGGACCAGTGGGACCCCGGCGAGGTGCTGGACCTGATCGATTCCGAGGACCTGGGCGCGGGCGGCGGTGCGCCGTATTTCCTGACCAGCCTCCTCGATCATCCACGGTGTGGTGAGAGCCACTTGGAGCGATTGCACTACCAGGGGATGGGGGGTGCCCCGGTACCGCGGGCGGTCATGGAGCGCGCCACACGACTCGGCCTCGTCATCTACTCCATGTACGGATCCACTGAGCATCCTTCCATCACCGGATGCACGTACGGCGATTCGCTCGAAAAGCGTCTGTCCACAGACGGACGACCGTTGCCGGGTAACGAGATCAAGCTGGTGGATCCCGACGGCCGCGAGGTCGCGCCCGGGGACCCGGGTGAGATTCTTTCTCGGGGACCCGAATGCTTCTTGGGGTATACCGACGCGTCGCTCACCGCGAAGGTGTTCGACCCGCACGGCTGGTACCACACCGGCGATGTCGGCGTGCTCGACCCAGACGGGTATCTCTCGATCACCGACCGGATCTCCGACATCATCATTCGCGGGGGAGAGAACATCAGTGCCGCGGAGGTGGAGGAAGTCCTCATGACGCTGTCGGGCGTGGCCGAGGTGGCCGTGGTTGCGACACCCGATAACCGGATGGGGGAGCATGCCGCCGCCTTCCTGCGGATGGTCGAGGGATCCCAGGCACCTGACCTCGCCGGGCTGCGGGATCACCTCGCGGCCAGTGGTGTCGCACGCCAAAAGTGGCCAGAGGAGCTGCACTCCGTTGAGGACTTCCCCCGCACTTCCTCGGGCAAGATCCAGAAGTACGTGCTTCGTGACCGCCTTCGTCAACCGGGACACTGAGGCCCGGACCACCCGATGACGGTTTCGGTGCCAGACACACTTGCGGAGGCGTTGGATGCGGCCTGGCTGAGTGAGGCGTTACGTCAGCGATCTCCCGGCATCCGTGTGACCGCGGTGCAACCGGGTCCGGTGGTTGCCCGGGTGTCCACCAACGCCCGGTTTCGCATCGAGTGCGAGGGAAACCTGCCTCCCGGGATGACCCGCGATCTGTGCATCAAAGGCTACTTCGCCGACTGTTCCGAGGCGGCGTCCGACAGTAGGAGGGCCGGAGTACCCGAGGCGTTGTTCTACCAACACCTGGCCGCCACGGCCGGTGTGCGCACTCTCGAGTGCCTCTATGCCGACGTCGATCCAGTGACGCAACACGGCGTCGTCATCACCGAGGACGTTGCCGCGCAGGGGGCAACATTTCTTGACGCCTTGAGTCCCTACACGGCTGATCAGGTGGCTGAGAGCCTCGAGCAATTCGCGATTTTGCACGGACGGTCCTGGGAATCGGGCCGGACCGACGAGCCGTGGCTTGCGCCGCGACTGGAGATGACCATGAGGGCGCGCGGCCTCCCCGAGATCAGCGGGAACTTCGAAGGTCCCATCGGGTCCGGAGTGCCCGAGGAGGTGCGTGATCCCGAACGCCTGCTCGAGGCCGTTCGTCAACTGGCAGACCTTCTCGACGACGCTGCGCCGCGATGCTTACTGCACGGTGACGCACACATCGGAAACCTCTTTCTCAATGCGATCGGACGACCGTGCCTCCTGGACTGGCAACTTGTCCAGCGCGGCCCGTGGTACTTGGACGTCGGATATCACATCGGATGCACGCTGAATCCCAAAGAGCGACGGGAGACCGAGTCGGATCTCCTCGCTCACTATCTGGACCGGCTTCGCGGCGAAGGCGTCGACGCTCCGCCATTGGGCGTCGCAATGCGGAGTATCGGGCGGGGCCTCCTGTACGGATTCTTTCTTTGGGCGATCACACTGAAGGTGGCGCCTCCGATCACCACCGTGATGCTCGAGCGACTCGGTACGGCTGTCGCCGATCATCAGGCCTACTCGTCGGTGCTCGTCTGATGAGTCGACGCGGAGACTGCGGTTCACCCGCGTACCCGTGGCGCGTTCCAACCACTATTTTTTGCAGCCCAAGAGAATGACTTGATCCAAAACCCGCAATGAAGCAGATCCACTCGTACGTCACCTGACCTGAGGTCGGGGGGGAGGCACATGCTGATGGAACCACTACGAAACTGGACGCGGAGGGGAGCGCTCGGTGCTGCGTTTCTGGCCCTGGTGGCCGGAGCGCCCACAGCGCTCGATATGACGACACCCGCCGCGGCGGGGGCCGCGACCTCAGCTGCGCCGATCACGATCGCCTACGTCACGTCGATCTCGGGCCCAGGTGCGTCTGAGGACTCCACGTCCCCAGGAGCATTCAAGGCACGACTCGCCCTGCAGAACGCCGAGGGAGGCGTGAACGGGCACAAACTGGTGCCATTGATCATCGACGACCAGACAAGCCCGTCGGCGGTCGCCACCGCAGTCCAAGAAGCCGATTCCAAAGCCTTCGCGATCGTGTCACAGAGCCCACTGTTCTTCTTGGCGGCGAAGTACCCCCAGCAACAGGGCATTCCGGTGACCGGTTCCTACAGCGACGGACCGGAATGGGGTGAGCAGCCCTACACGAACATGTTCGCGGCCGATGTGGGCAGCCTCAATCCCAAGTATCCCGTCACAACGTTGGCGGGAAACTTCCTCAAGGCTCACGGCGCAACGACGCTCGGGACCTACGGATACGGCATTTCGCCCTCGTCGAGCCGTGCTGCAATCCAAACCGCGGACTCGTTCAAGCATGCGGGCGGCAAAGTCGGGGTGCTCAACACAACAGTGCCGTTCGGCGGAGTTACCTTCACGAGCGACGCCCTCGTCGCGAAACAGAATCACATCGACGCGCTCTCACCGGAGATGGATAACAACTCCAATTTTGCCCTGGCCACGGCTCTTCAGCAGGCCGGGGTCAAGCTAAAGGCTGCGCTCTTTGCGACGGGCTACCAGCCGGACGTGATCAACTCTCCGGCGTGGTCGGCTCTGCAGGGTGACTACTTCTATTCGCTGTTCCGCCCGTGGTCACTTCCCGACGCTGCGACGAAACAGATGCAAACAGCGATGGAGAAGTACGACGGGTACTCCAAGACCGACTTTCCCTCGTTCAGCGAGTACGAGGCGTGGCTGGGCGCGGACCTCATGATCAAGGGTCTCCAGCTCGCAGGGCCCAATCCCACGCACGCCAGCGTCATCAAGGCGCTGCGCGGGGTGAAGTCCTACAACGCCAATGGCCTCCTGCCCATCACCTTGAACTTTTCAACCAACTTCGGCCACGATTCGAAGAGCTGTGCCTGGATGGTCAAGGCCAACGAAACCGGCTTTACACCAGTGTCGTCGCAGCCCTTCTGCGGCACGGACATTCCTGGCACATCGACCGCGAACGCTTCTTCGTAGGTCGTCCGGCGGCCGCGCCGGGAGTGGGCTCCGGCTCCCGGCGCGACTGGTCCGTCGAGGCGCGTGGTCGACATCGCAAGCCTGTTCGTTCCTGGATCCGGCTGGGAAATCCTTCGTGTGTCCGCACCCGAAGCGGCTGAGGACGAGCTTGTGCATTGATGCACAAGCTCCGGCTGCGAGGTACTGAGGTCGAACCGGCGGCGCGAACCCACGGTGAGGCGAATTCGGTGCGCTCCCTCAGTACAGTGACCGCAACTCGAGGGGTTGCATCACAACGGATGAACGGGGGGCGGTATGCGAGGGAATGGTGGAATCAGGGCGCTGATGGCGACAGCAGCGCTGACGGGGGTCACGTTGACGGGTGCCACGCTGTTCGCCCCGGCGACCGAGGTCGGAGCGGCATCCTCAGGCGGAGATGCTCCGGGGGTCACTTCGAACTCGATCACGGTCGGGACGATCTCGACTCAGACCGGGACGCTGGCATCGAACTTCTCTTCGCTCATTCAAGGTGAGAAGGCTTACTACCAGTACATCAACGCGCAGGGCGGCGTGAACGGCCGCAAGATCGACTACAAGTACCAGTTGGACGACGGCGGAAACCCGACCACGTTCAACCAATTGGCCAACACGTTGATCAACCAAGATCATGTGTTCGCCGTGACGGGTGTGGCAACCGCCTTCTTCTCGCCGAATCTGTTCGTCGAGTCGGGCATCCCGACCTACGGCTACAACGTGACCGGGAACTGGACTCCTGCTCCGAACCTCTTTGCAGCCGGGGGATCCGTTCAGTACTACCCGGCCGGAGCGCCGGCGGACGCCTATGTCGCACGGCAGACGAACTCGAAATCGATCGCCTTCGTTGCCTACGGCATCGCCGCATCGGCCGCTGCCTGCCAATCGGCCGAAAACTCGCTCAAGGCTGCCGGCTACAACGTGAGCTACTCCGACCTGAAGATCAGCTATCCGGGCTCGACGGTGGCGACCGATGTCCAGCGGATGAAGCAAGCGGGATCCAATTTCGTCGTCAGCTGTATGGACGTGCAGGGCAATATCAGCATGGCTCGTGCGATCAAGCAGTACGGAGTGAAAATGACTCAGCTCTGGCTCAACGGGAACGACCAGTCCACGCTGAACGCGAATCAGAGCCTCATGCAGGGCATCTATTTCTCCATCGCCCACGTCCCGTTCGGCGCGCCGCAGTCGCTCTACCCCGGTCTGAAGTTGTACGTGACCCAAATGAAGAAGTACGAGCCCAATTACGTCAACGACGAGCTCGCGATCCAGGGCTGGGAGTCAGCGGCTCTCTTCGTCGAGGGTGTGAAAATGGCGGGCAACGACCTCACACAGGCCAACGTCATCAAACAGGACAACTCCTTGACGTCGTTTACGGCGGGCGGACTGACGTCGCCGACCAACTGGAAGGATGCAGGCCATAGCGGTCACAAGCCGCCGTATTGCAACGCCTACATCAAGGTGTCCGGTGACAAGTACGTCCCGACGTTGAACAAGGGGAAGAACGTCTTCGTCTGCTTCAGGTCCATCAATCCGAAGAAGGACCCGGTGTACCCCTTGCCGGCCGGAACGCCGGCGCCTGCCTGAGCGGATCGGACCATCGGGCCCGAATTCAAGAGGAGTTGCAATGCTCCTGCCCCGCCATCTCCCGCCCCTCGAGTGTCTATCTCCAAAAACGATTTGCTGGAACGGTCCTAGCAGGTTGACAGATATACTTGGGGCCTGCAGTCTGGTTGCAGGCAGACAAGAGAGAGGACCGAAGATGGGTGTCTTCAGAGACGATTTGGCCAAGTTGCCGCTGTTCTCCGAGGTCAGCAGGTCGGAGATGACAGTTGTTCGGCGGCTCCTCACGCCCCTTCGAGTACCGGCCGGCCGTGTGCTTGTGCACGAAGGCGCCAGGGGAGACGAATTCATGATCATCTCCGAGGGCGAGGCAACGGTGAGTCAGGGCGACCACCCCATCGCCACTCTCGGTCGGGGAGATCTCGTCGGTGAGATGGCCCTTCTCGATCACGACGGCGCTGGCCGGCGGAACGCGACAGTCACTGTCAGCAAGGACGCCGTGATCTATGCCGGGTCACGGGCGGAGTTTCGTCAGATCCTCGCCTCGGCCCCGTCGGTGGCCCGCAAGGTGCGGGAGACGGTGGCGGCCCGTTCGGCTGACTCGGAGCGTCTCGCAGCCTGAGTCGGGCGACCTCGTGGTCGCAACGTCGGCCCCGTTGGGTCCAGTGGGGGTCGGCGTTCGCCGGAGGCGGTTGCGTTGCGCCACTACTCCGGTCGTACCCTCTTGGTGCGGAAGGCCGAGGGGGTCTCGCCTGTCCATTGGCGGAAAGCCCTGTTGAAGGAGCTGGCGTTCTCGAATCCAACGGTCGTGGCGACCTGCAGGACCGACGGACGAGGTTCGGCGAGAAGTGCCATCGCACGCAGTAAGCGGGCTTGCACCAGGTAGCGCCTCCACGACATGCCAAGGCCGGCATCGAAGCGGCGACGCAATGAGCGCTCCGAGAGTCCGACCTGGCGCGCCGTTGCCGCCACGGTTGCCGTATCGAGGTGGTCGCGGGTCCAGGCCATTGCTCCGGAGAGAACCGGGTCGCTGGACGTGGGAAGGGTGAGCGGCTGCTCCTCATCGAGGTGCTCCGAGACAAGACGACCCAAGGCGGCGAAGTAGGTGTCAGCGATGTCGTCAGACGCCGGTCGACCGATGGGCCAACGACCCGAGTAGGTCATCATCTCCCTCAGGACGGGCGGCACCGGCAAGATCCGCACTCGGTCTCCGGGTGCGGGCACCAGGTGTGGAGCGAAGAAGACAGAGATGGTCCGAACCGAGGTCCGGATGGTCGTGCGGTGCTCCACGCCGGCGGGTATCCAGGCGGCTTGCTGTGGGGGCAACAGGCAGTGTGAAACAGCGGTCTCGACTTCGACTGCCCCGTGGCAGGCGTACTCGATCTGATGGAGATCATGGGAGTGCCAGGTCGTCACCAGTTCCTGACCCTCGTAGAGGTAGCTGCCGGCCGCAGGGCGGCCCCCTCTCCGCATGTCCACGAGGCCAGACTTGGCCGACAATGGCAAATCTTTGACCGATTGTGCAGAGACGGCCACCATCGAGAAATCGTACAAGTGAAGACGTGAACGAGACGCACCTGCAATTTCTCGCCAGCCCCCAGTGGGCACAGATGCTCCAGGACGAGCTCATTCCCTGGGTGGAGGCGGCAGGTGACCTCGGGGACCACGTGCTCGAGATCGGCCCGGGCCCCGGTCTCACCACCGATTTACTGCGAGAACGAGTGAACCAGGTGACCGCGGTGGAGATCGACCCGGCCCTGGGCGAACCCCTGCGCCGACGGCTGGAGCGGACCAACGTCGAGGTCATCGTGGCGGATGCCGTCGAAGCCGGGCTGCCGGCGGAGTCGTTCTCGTCGGCGGCGTGCTTCTCGATCCTCCATCACATGCCCTCGTCCGAACTTCAAGACCGACTGTTCGAAGAGATCTACCGGGTGCTCCGACCGGGTGGCATCTTCGTCGGGCAGGAGTCCCTCGACCTCGAGCCCATTCGGGCGGGCCATGCCGACGACGTTTTCACGCCCGTCGACCCCGATGAGCTCGTCCGTCGCCTGGCCTCAGTCGGGTTCCGGGCCGCACGGACGGACATCCTCGGATTCCACTTTCGCTTCGTCAGCCAGAAGCCGAACTGAGTCGTCACGTGACGCGGCACCGGCGCTGCCCTCAGGGCAGGCGGAGCGCCCAGATGGTCGGGCTGCTCCCCAACCCGACGGGAACGATCATGGTCTTCCCCACGACGGACATCCATCCGTCGATTCCGCCGGGTGCCCGCATCTGCCAGACGAGCTTCCCGGAGGAGCGCGACAGGGCAAGGATCGAGCCTTGCAAGGTGGCGGTGAGAACGAGATTGTTCACGAGCGTGACTCCGCCGGTCGGGTCTCCCGGCACGCTGGTGTCCCAGAGCTTGCGGCCACTCCGAGCGTCCAGAGCCACCACCTCTCCGGGCATGGTTCCCGTCTTGCCCCCGAAATACGCGGTTTGGTCGGGATGCAGCGTGTCGGGGGCGTTGAGGGTCGCCACATAGACCGTGCCCGGAGCTGAGGCCGGAGGGGTCAAGACGCCGCCGAACGTCCCGGGCAGGATCTCGGTCGCCCCGGACAGCGAGGTCAGATTGTCGTTTCGGTGGATGCCGACCGCCGTCCGCCAGATCTGGCGACCGGTCGATGGATTCATCCCGATCACGACGCCACCTTTGCCCGTGCCCACGACGATCGTGGTGGCTGACCGGTTCTTCGAGGCCGGTACGGGAACGATCATCGTGTGCACGAAGTCGCGGTCGAACAGGTCATGGGGATGGGCCTGGTGGTACCAGACAAGCTTTCCGTTGGCGATCTTGAGTGCGACGGTGGAGTCGGTATAGAGATTCGGTCCGGGACGGCTGCTGCCGTTCGGGTATTGCGGCGTACCGACGAACGGGGCAGGGTTCGCAATTCCGACGTAGAGCATTCCCGATGCCGGCGAGAACGAGGGGGGATACCAGGAGCCACCGCCGGAATTCACTGAGGGATTGCCCCAGAGGTCCGGCGACGCCACCGTATCGAAACTCCAGAGCTTCCCACCGGTGGCTTCGTCGACGGCTTCGATTTCGCCACGAGCACCGCCCTCGTAGATGCCACCGTTGATGCTGACGGGTACCGTCGACGCGATCACCATTCGCCCGACAACCTGCGGTTCCACGTCGACACCTTCGGTTGCCGAACGCGTGAGCTTCGTTGACCACAGCTCCCGACCCGTCGCGGCGTCGAGTGCGAACAACGAAGTCGGGCTGACGCCGAAGACCTTGCCCCAGCCCACGGCCACACCCTCGGGCCCGATGGAAAATCCGTACGGCGCCGACTTCCAGAGCACGTGCCCGCTGCGCAGGTCGATGTCGAAGACCTCTCCGGCCTGATCCTCGATGAAGACCGAGTTTCCGACGACGACAGGAGATGTGGGTAGCCCGCCGGCGGCCGGCACCGACCAGGCGGTCTTGACGTGCGCGATGTTGCCGGCAGTGAGTGGAGAATCGACGGCGCGGCGAGAGTTCGAAGGATCGTGGTCCGGCGAGGGCCAGGCCCGAGTCCCCACCCGAGGCCAATGTCCGGGACGCCGCATGGTTCAGCGTCGACGCTCCGCTCACCGAGGCCGATCCGAGCATTGAGAGGGCACCGATCACGCTCACGACCAAAGGGCGGCGCCACGATCGAGACCTCTTGGCCCATGCTGCCGGCGTCATGTCAGCTCCACCTCTTGCTGGCTCAGTGAACGGACCCTCGAGCGATCATTGTGCGACGCCACACTCGATCGACGTGAGCAAGGGTTCCCGATCGAGGGGTCACAAGGTAGCGCAACGCGGCGCGCCGACAGAGCTCGGTCGACGCCGGCGCGTGGAAGGATGTTCGCATGCAGGAGAGGCGATGACGGACCGTCGACTCGGTGGAAAGGTCGTCATCATCACCGGAGCCAGTTCCGGCCTCGGTCCGGTGATGGCGAAGCTCTTCGTCGAACACGGAGCCCAGGTGATGCTCGCAGCAAGACGCGAAGACCTGGTACGGGAGGCGGCCGCGGACTGCGGCCCCAACGCCGTGGCCATGAGGGCGGACGTCACCGTCGAGGATGACGTCGCCGCCATGGTGGCGCGGACCATCGAGGCCTTCGGTCAGGTCGACGTCCTGTGCAACAACGCGGCGACACCCGGGCAGGATCTCACCGTCTGGGAGCAGACGCTGGAGAACTGGAACGCAACGTTTGCCGTCGACATCACCGCGGCCATGCTGTGCACGCGCGAGGTGCTCAAGCAGTCGATGCTCGAGCGCGGCTCAGGCGCCATCATCAACTTCTCCTCGACCGCGGGGTTGCGCGGGCAGCAGCGAAAGAGCCACTACGTGACGGCCAAGGCGTCGCTCCGCGCCTTCACCAAGGCAGTCGCCCTCGAGGTCGGTCCGAAGGGGATCCGGTGCAATTGCCTGGTGCCGGGCGGCATCGAAACAGAGCTCTGGAACAATTGGGTTCGCCGTACGGCGGCCGAAAGCCAGGTCGACTACGAGACCCGTCGGTCCGAACTCCTCTCGAGCGTGGCGCTGCGAGACATCTCCAAACCATCGGACATTGCCAACGCCGCGCTGTTCCTCGCCAGCGACGAGAGTCGCATGATGACGGGGCAGTCGGTCGTCGTTGATGCCGGTGGGTACATGCTCGGATGAGGGAGAGAGCGGAGCCGGCCGGCCTCGGTGTCGACGAGCGTCGACGCCGACCAGTCGATCCATGGGCCGGGCCAGGCTCAATCGACGCAGGCCTTCGTGCTTGCGCCGATGCGAGGATCCTGGTCTCTCCGCTCGGCCTCGTCCTGCCTTTGACCTGACACGAGTGTCAGCAATCGGTATAGTCCCGCCAGTTCGGGGTTCTTCTCGATGGATCCCGAATGGTGACGACCTGCGCGAGTCAGGGGGATCGGGATGGCGCTCGATGAGCGGAAGCGGTACCGACGGAACCCGTCGGGAGGATCGAAGAAGGACCACCGTCGACGCACCCTGTCGCAGGGACGCCAGCTCTTGGCCGTGGGCGTGGCGGGAGCCTTGGCGGCTCCTCTCGCCCTGACGCTCTCCAGTGGCAGCACCCCGGCGGGCGCGGCCGCGTCGAACGTGAACCCGAACGGAGTTCTCCGCTACGGATTCGACCTCAACAACGAGTTCGACAACGATTTCGCCCCGGCCACCGAGGAGAACGACTGCTCCTACACGGTCACGTCGAACATCTACCAATCGATGGCGACCCCTGGGAACACGGCTGTCGGGGGCGGCGTGGCGCAAAGCTGGACAGTGTCGAACAACAGCTCGACCATCACGTTCCATATCAGGCCGGGCCTCGAGTTCTCCAACGGTCAGCCCGTGACGGCGGCCGACGTGGCGGCCAGCCTGAACCACACCAAGACCAGCCCGCTCCGCTCGTCGCTCTTTGCCATCTCGAGCATCGAGACACCCGACCCCTCGACCGTGGTGGTGAATCTCAGCAAGCCGACTGCCGGCGACTTTCTCTGGGCCTCGACCTACGTCGACGGCCAGATCTACCCGGCGAACGCCATTTCGTCCCAGTCGAGCCAGCCCGTCGGTGCCGGACCCTTCGTCCTGAAGAGCTATCGCCAGGGCGCGTCGATCGAACTGGCCAAGAATCCGAAGTACTGGGATGCGAAGGCGTACCCCCTCGGGGGCGTCGACTTCACCCAGGTGACGCAGGGCCCCGAGGCGGCCACGGCCCTCACCTCGGGGTCGGTCGACATGATCGAGGTCGAGCCGGAGAACTACCCGCAACTCAAGAGTGACTCCAACATCGGCATCTCCGTGGCCAAGTCTTATGACGACATGGAGATCGAGCTGCGCCAGAACACGGGGCCCTTCGCCAACGAGAAGGTCAGGGCGGCTCTCGAGTTCGCCGTGAACCGCGCCGCCCTCAACAAGGTCGTCTTCGACGGGCTGGGCGCCCCGGCCTATCAGCCTGTTCCCACGTGGTCTCCGGGCTATTCCAAGTCACTGGGGACCCCGGACCCCTACAACGCGGCCAAGGCCAAGGCGATGCTCAAGGCGGCGGGCTACCCGAAGGGCGTCAAGTTCACCCTGATCATTCCGGCGGGTGACGCCACGTACCAACGGGCGGCCGTCCTCCTTCAGCAGGAGATGGCATCGGCCGGCTTCAATGCCACGCTGCAACAGATTCCGGGGGCCGACTTCCTCGAAGACGTCTACATCAAGCACCAGGGTGACGCCGTCCTGAGCGAGCAGCTGACGAACGGTGCGGATCTCGCCAACGCGTATGAAGCCCTCTTCGAGTCCTCTGGATTCCCGGCCAACGCTTTGGGCTCGGTGAACGCGCAGCTGACTCCGCTGATCCAGCAGGCCAACGCGTCGCTCAGTGCCAGCCTCCAGGGTCCCCTGATGCAACAGATCGACAAGACCGTGATTCAGCAAGGCCTGCTCGTCCCCCTCGTCTTCATGCCCTCGATCGTCGCCTACAACAAGAATCGGGTGGGCGGCAAAGTGGTGGCCCCGATCGGGCAGTGTCGCTCGGACCTGGCCGGCATCTACATCAAGAAGTAGCGGGCCGCGGTCCGATGCTTCCGCAACAGCGCACGGATCGGAAGGTGCGGCGCACCAGCGGACCGCGCTGAGATAGACGGCGATGGCGTCCGGCAGCGGTGGATCTCTCCTCACGTTTCTCGTTCGCCGTTTGCTCATCGCCGTCCTGTTGCTGTTCCTCATCTCCCTCGGGGTGTACTCGCTCATCCTGATCCTCCCGGGAAATCCGGCCGTCGCCCTGGCCGGGGGGACCAAGGCGACGCCGGCGGAGATCGCGAGGATCACCAAAGAGCTCCATCTCAACGAGGGCTTCTTCGTCCAGTACTGGAATTGGTTGAAGGCCGCCCTCCACGGGGACCTCGGGAACTCGCTGTTCAACAACGAGACCGTGTCATCGGGTATCGCGGCCCGCTTCCCCGTGACGCTCAGCATCGCCGTCGGCGGGATGGTCGTCGCCATCCTGCTCGGAGTGCCATCGGGAGTCATCGCCGGGCTCCGGCAGGGGTCAACCCGGGACCGCGTCGTGACCGTGGGGTCGAGCATCGCGGTCGCCATACCCGACTTCTGGTTGGGCATGCTCCTGGTCATCGTCTTCGCCGTCAAGCTCGGCTGGTTGCCGGCCCTCGGCTACACCCCGATCACCCAGTCGCCGACAGAGTGGTTCCAAGACCTCCTCCTCCCGTGGTTGGCCCTGGGCATCGGCGGGTCTGCGGTGATCGCGCGCCAAGTGCGCGGCGCGCTGATCGACACGCTCGACCAGGACTACATGCGGACCGCGGTCGCCAAGGGCCTTGGTCCCCGCATGGTCGTGGGCAAGCACGCTCTGAAGAACGCCCTCAGCCCCGCAGTCACGGTCATCGGGATCCAGTTCGGATACCTGCTCGGCGGCACACTCATCATCGAGCAGATCTTCTCGTTGCCGGGACTCGGCACCTACATCATCCAAGCGATCAACGACAAGGACATCCCCGAGATCCAGGGAGTCGTGCTCGTGGTCGCGGCGTCCTTCGTCCTCATCAATCTCGTCGTCGACGTGATCTACGCCTACCTCAACCCGAAGATCCGCCTGTCATGAAGATCTCGCCATGAGTACCTGGAGCACACCGGACGCCAGCGATCCTTTTGTCGGCCTGACCGTGATCCCCGAGACGGGAGACAGCAGCGACGAAATGCCCGAACGCCGACCTGGGTTCTGGGTGCGCTTCCTCCATCAGCGCTGGGCCATTGCGGGTCTTGTCTTCCTTCTCGTCGTCATCGTGGCGGCCATCTTCGCTCCCTTGGTGGCACCGCATCCGCCAGACGTCCAGGACATCAACGCGGTCAATGCCGGCCCTTCAGCGGCGCATTGGCTCGGGACCGATGACCTCGGACGGGACATCCTCAGCCGGCTGATCTGGGGCGCGCGGATCTCGCTGCGGGCGGCCTTCGAGATCGTCGCCCTCGCTGCGGTGTTCGCCATCCCGCTCGGCCTCATCGCCGGGTTCTTCCGGGGCACGGTGGACACGGTGATCATGCGGACGATGGACGCGCTCTTCTCGTTCCCGCCACTCATCCTGGCCCTCACCGTGGCGGCCCTGCTCGGCGCCGACGTCAACGACGCCGCCATCGCCATCGCCATCGTGTTCATCCCCGGCTTCGTGCGTCTGCTGCGAGGCGAGGTGATCGCCGTCCGCGAGGAGGCGTACATCGAGTCGGCGAGGAGCCTCGGGGCGAACTCGAATCGACTGATCGGCCGGCACGTCCTGCCCAACGTGGCCTCCCCGATCATCATCCAGCTCGCGCTGTCCCTGGGCTTCGCCCTGCTGGCCGAGGCGGGGCTGAGCTTCCTCGGCGTGGGTGAGCAGCCACCGACACCGAGCTGGGGCGGCATGCTCCAGGAGGGTTTTCAGTTCATCAACTCGTCGCCGTGGGCGCTCATCTTCCCCGGCCTCGCCATCATGCTGAGCGTCCTGGCGTTCAACCTGGTCGCCGACGGCCTGAGGGACTCCTTGGGACGGGAGCGACCGGCCGGGAGCAGTCCGGTGGCCGGTGAGACGGAAGGCCGCCGACACCGCTTTGGCCGGATGCCCGCGGCCAGCCGCCAGGCGGCGCCTCCCGTCGAGTCACCCAGCGCGGCGCTCCTCGAGGTTGACCACCTCAAAGTGGAGTTCCTCACCCGGGGGGGATGGCTGCCCGTCATGGAGGACGCCAGCTTCAGCATCCAGCGGGGCCAGACGCTCGGCCTGGTCGGCGAGAGCGGTTCGGGCAAGACCGTGTCCGCGCTGGCGGTGATGGGCCTCTTGCCGGCGAAGGTCTCCCGGCTCTCGGGCTCCATCCGCTTCGAGGGTCAGGAGCTCACGAGCATCAGCCCGGCCAAGCTGCGCCAGCTCCGCGGTAACGAGATGGCCATGATCTTCCAGGAGCCGATGACCAGCCTGAATCCCGCCTACACGGTGGGGAACCAGATCGCCGAACAGGTCCGGACGCATCTCGGTCTCAGCCGGGCCGAAGCCTGGAAGGCGGCCGTCCGCGCCCTCGATCGGGTGGAGATACCCCAGGCGGGCGTCAGGGCCCGGGACTACCCGCATGCCTTCTCGGGTGGCATGCGCCAGCGGGTGATGATCGCCATGGCCCTGTCCTGCTCACCCAAGTTGCTGATCGCCGACGAGCCCACCACTGCGCTCGACGTGACCACCCAGGCGCAGATCATCGACCTGTTGCACGTGCTCCAGCGCGAGGACGACATGGCCATCATCTTCGTCACCCATGATCTCGGTGTGATCGCCGACGTGGCCGACGACGTCGTGGTCATGTACGCCGGGCAGATCGCCGAGCAGGCGGCAGCGGCCCGGCTCTTCGTCCGGCCGCGCCATCCCTACACAGAGGCCCTCCTCGATTCGATCCCCCAGCTCACGCCCAAGGGCGAACCGCTCCATGCCATTCCCGGCATGGTGCCCCGCCCCGACCGGGTGCCGTCGGGCTGCCGCTTCGCGCCGCGGTGTTCCTACGCACAGGACGCGTGCCGGTCGGCGCCCGTGCCATTGGTCGCACCGGCCGACGTCGCAGCCCGGCCCGACGGGAACGGTGAGGGGTCCACGGCGTCGTCGAGTCTGGTCCGGTGCGTCCGCATGGACGAGCTGGTTCTGTCGGGGCCACCACCCGCGGTCGTCCCGGGCGTTTCGGAGACGTCGACGTCGGGTGGAGCGGCACCCGAGGGCGCAGCCGTGCTGGATGTGTCGGGCCTGACCAAGGATTTTCCGATCCGCAGCGGCGTCCTGCGCCGCACGACGGGGTCGGTCAAGGCCGTCGACCGGGTCGATCTCGTCGTACCCACCGGAACGACCCTCGGCCTGGTCGGCGAAAGCGGTTCGGGCAAGTCGACCCTGGCCCGCCTGGTGCTGCGCCTCATCGACGCCACCGAGGGGAAGATCGTGGTCGACGGCAAGGACATCAGCACGCTGCGCGGCCCGCAGCTGCGTCGCCACCGCGAAACGATGCAGCTGGTGTTCCAGGATCCCTACTCATCCCTCGACCCCCGGCAAAGCATCGCCGACATCGTGGGGGAGCCCCTGGCCATCCACACCTCCATGAACCGGACGCAACGCGAGCACCGTGTGGTCGAGCTCCTCGCGCAGGTCGGCCTGGACTCGCACGTCCTCCAGCGCCAGCCCCACGAGTTCTCGGGCGGGCAGCGCCAGCGGATCGCCATCGCCCGCGCCCTCGCCCTCCAGCCGAAACTGCTGGTGTGCGACGAGCCGGTCAGCGCGCTCGACGTCTCGACGCAGTCGCAGGTGATCAACCTGCTCATCGATCTCCAGCGTGAACTGGGCATCGCCTATCTCTTCATCGCCCACGACCTCTCGGTGGTCCGTCACATCAGCAATCACATCGCCGTGATGTACCTCGGCCAGATCGTCGAAGAGGGCGACGCCGACGAAGTGTACGAACGTCCGACTCACCCCTATACCTCGGCCTTGCTCTCGGCGATTCCCGTCCCGGACCCGGCGCGCCAGTACGAGCGCCAACGGATCATCCTGCGCGGCGAGGTGAGCGAGCTGCGGGTCGGCCAGGTCGGCTGCCGCTTCCGCGCCCGCTGTCCGTTTGCCATGGAGGTGTGCGCGCAGGTCGACCCGGAGCCCTACCTGACGCCAGCCGGGACCACGGTCCGCTGCCATTTGCACACGTCGGGGCCGACACTCGGGGGAGCCACCGTCGCTCGCCTGCCCGAACCGTCGCTCTGAGCGCACCGCCGGGCCGCTCCAGCCGGCGCCGCCGACGCCGTCTCGGAAGACGGCGGCGTCACTGCTCCCACTGCCCGAGTGCGGTCATGAGGCCGGCGTTGACGACCACGACCGCACCCATGACGGCGGCGGGGGTGCGGCGGCCGCTGGCCGCCAGCGCGGCGCAGGCCAGGCCGAAGACACCCAGCTCGAGGACGGCGCGCCCCGGCATGGGGAGCCGGCGCCGGGCCCGTGGTGCGGCGAACATGCCCCAGACCGTCGCCGCCCCCGCCGGTGCCGCCCCGGCGAGTACGACTGCGCCCAGGCCCGGCGCGGCGGAGGCGCCCCAGAGGCCGAAAGCGGCCAGGCTGGTCAGCTCGAGGCCGAACTTCACGGCCAGGTTGGCGCCGGAGACGACGCCGAGCGTCCCTTCCCGCTGTGTGGTCCCGAGCTCATCGGTCATCAAACGAGTCAAGCGGTGACGCTGTGTCGTGTCAATGTCATCGGCTCGGGTCATCGTCTCGGGTCATCGTCTCGATGTCGTGGTCTCGATCGGTCCTTTGTCAGAAGCGGTACCTTTCATCGTTCTGGCGCACGAAGAGGGTGGTCTCATGAGCGAGCAGCGGGTTGCGGTCGTCACCGGCGGTGGTTCGGGTATCGGCCTGGCCATCAGTCGTCGTCTGGCGGCGGACGGTCATGCCGTCGCCGTGTTGGACCTGAGCAGCGAGGCGGCGACCGGCGCCGCGGCGGCCATCGCCTCGGCCGGGGGACGGGGGATCGGTCTCCCGGTCGACGTGGGGGACCGGGAGCAGGTCTTCGCCGCCATCGACGAGGTCAGGAGTCAGCTCGGGTCCATCGCGATCCTGGTCAACAACGCGGGCATGGGTTCGACCTTCAGCCGCTTCGCCAAGATCACGCCCGAGTTCTGGGAGCAGGTCATCCGGGTGAATCTCACCGGCACGTTCAATTGCTGCCAGGCCGCGCTGCCCGACATGGTGGAGGCGCGCTGGGGTCGGATCGTCAACATCTCGTCGTCGAGCGCGCACAGCGGCCAGCCGCTGCTTGCCCCGTACGTGTCGTCCAAGTCGGCGGTCAACGGACTGACGAAGTCCCTGGCCCTCGAGGTGGGCGCGCGCGGCATCACCGTCAACGCCATCCCGCCCGGGTTCATCGACACCCCGATGCTCCGGGCCTCGGTCGAGCGGGGTGAGTTCGGGGAAGGAGGGATGGAGGACGCCATCGCCCGGACCCCCGTACGCCGGGCCGGCCGGCCCGAGGACATCGCCGCGACCTGCTCCTTCTTGTGCCGCGAAGAGGCCGGCTACATCACCGGCCAGATCGTCGGGGTCAACGGCGGCCGCAACACCTGACGGGCCGGGGTCAGGCGAATGGCTGCAGATCGTCGTCGAGCGGGACGTCGAACGTGCGCATGGCCATGGCGAAGAGCTCGTAGGCGCCGACGGTGAAGACCACGTCCATCAGTTGGCGGGTCTCGAGCGCTCGCGAGAGCACGGCATAGGTGGCATCCCCGATGCGGGCATCGGCCACGAGCTCGTCGGCCGCGCGCAGCAACGCCGAGTCGAGCTCGTCCCAACCCTCGGCCTCTGCGCCCGAGCGAACCCGCTCGACCTCCTCAGCCGTGAGGCCCACGACACCGGCCTGGTAGACGTGCTGGGCCCACTCGTAGCGCGAACCGCGCCGGTGGGCCACGCGCAGGATCAGCAGCTCCCTCTGCCGGGGGGTGATCGTCGTGAAGTAGAGGGCGTGGCTGATGAGGTTGTTGTAGGCCGCGGTGAGTTCGGGGTGGTACGCCAGCACGCCCATGGCGTTGAGGCCCTTGGGGCTCGCCGGATCGAGCGGTGAGGGCGGATGACGGGGATTGGTCGGCCGGTACGCGGCCGCCAGCGCCTCGGCCATCCCGGCCGGCCACTCACGCGGTCGGAGCGGTTGCACCCGCGGCACCGAGCTGTCCTCCGGTGTCGGGCTCAATTGATGGGCTCGTCGCCGGCGAATGTCGTCCGGTGCATGTCCCGGGGCGATGTCGGGTCGTAGGGGGCGGCGCGGTGCAGCACCCCACGGTTGTCCCAGATCACGACGTCACCGACCTGCCACTCGTGGCGGTAGACCCGGCCGGGAACGGTGGCCCGCTCCACCAACCCGTCGAGGAAGGCCCGGCTCTCCTCGGGATCCATGCCCACGACGTGGTCGGTCGTGGCGCCGAGCACCAGTGACTTGCGCCCGGTTCGGTGTGTCCAGACCAGAGGGTGCTCCTTGGTCGGTCGTCGGCGCCAGAGGGCCAGTTGTTCCGGCGTCGGATCGGCCGTGTGGAGCAGCATGGAGGCCTCGATCGAGTGCACGACGCGGACGGACTCGAACCGGACCTGCTCCTCGTCGGTCAGGTCTTCGTAGGCCTGGTACGAGCTGGCGAATTCGGTCTCTCCACCCGACGCGGCCACCTCGTGGGCGCTCAGCATGGTGGCCATGATGGGCACGTCGTCGGTGCAGCCGTCGATGTGCCAGTGGAATGTGCCCTTGAGGTAGGCCGCCACCGGGTTGCGTGCGGGGTCCAGGGTGACCCGGAAGATCTCGGGGTGCGCGCCGGTCCCGAACACCTCCACGGTCCCGAGCAACCTCGAGAAGGCGACCTGGTCGTCGTCGGTCAGGTGCAGCCCCCGGAACACGAGGGCCCCGTGCGCGTCGAGTGCCTCGAGCGTCCACCCGGGCAACGTCTCGTCCGAGAGCAGGCGCTCGCGGTCCACGCCCTCGACGAGCGCACCCACGGTCGGGGTGAGTCGTTCGGCGGTGATGGTGGTCGTCAAGACGTGAACTCCGGGAGCACGTCTTTCACGAAGGCCTCGATCTGGGCCTCGCCGGCGCCCGGCCAGCCGCAGACCAGGTACCCGTAGCCGGCGTCGCGCCACTTTGCCGCATGGCGGCGGGCCGCCTCGAGGTCGTCGAGCGAGAGGGACCCGGCCCGCAGGATGGCGGAGGGCTCGCGGCCTGCCTCGACGGCCAGCCGGTCCAGCTCGGCGCCGGCCTCGCGCAACGAGTTCGGGGTGCCAAAGGCGTGCCAGACGTCGGCGTAGCGCGCCGCGAGGGGAAGGGTCCGTCGTGGCCCCGTGCCGCCGATCCAGATCGGCGGGTGCGGGGGCTGCACCGGGCGGGGCAACATCTGGGCCGCGCGCAACGAGATGCGGTTCCCTTCGTAGGAGACGACCTCACCACTGAAGAGGCGGGTGACGATCTCGAGGGTGTCCTCGAGGAGATCGAAGCGCTCGGCCGTGGCCGGGAACGGTATCCCGAGCTCCTGGTGCTCCTTCTCGAACCAGGCCGCACCCAAGGCCAGCTCCAGACGCCCGTGTGACGCGTGATCGATCGTCACTGCCTGGGCGGCCAGCACCGAGGGGTGGCGGTAGGTGGCGCCCGTGACCAGGAGGCCCAGGCGTATCTCGCTGGTGAGTCCGCTCAGCGCAGCCAACGTGCTCATGCCCTCGAACGTCTCGCCCGCTCCGTCGCCGAACATGGGTTGGAAATGATCGAACCCCCACGCACCGTCGAAGCCGAGATCCTCGGCGAAGCGGACCCGCTGGACCAACGCGTCCCACGACACACGTTGCTGCGCCACGTCGAGCCCGAATCTCATTGCCCTCCACTCTCTTTCACGAACGTGGCCACGCGACGGTGGAAGCGCCACGTGCCACCGTCGAGGTGGAGGACGTCCTCGTAGCGCCCCACGACGCCGACGACCCAGCCGCGGTCGGTCTGCAGGAGGAGCACCACGTCGCTCGACACCCGGGCTTCGTGCTCGTCCCACGCGGCGATCAACGTGTTGGTGATGAGATGGCGCTGTGGTTTCCTCGGCTTCCACGAGTCGTAGGCCGCCCGGAGCGCGTCGTGGCCGACGTGGCGACCCAGGCCCGGCATGTCGCAGGAGCCGTCGGGGCAGAACGTGGCCACGATGTCCTCCGTGCGGCCGTCGTCGAGCGCCTGCGTGTAGGCCGCCATGGTGTTGCCGACGCCCGCGACGACGTCAGCCAGGGTGTGCGTCGTTGCCATCGCCGATCCTCAGAACCCGATCTCGACCACGGGCATGTCGAGGGGATTCACGTTGATCTTTCGGAGCGAGGGCAGGAGCCTGTCGGAGGGGAGGCCGGCCAGGTACCCGTCGACGACGCGCTGGTAGTTCGAGATGTGCCCTTCGGTGCGCTCGGCCAGCCGCATGAAGTCGAAGCTCTTCGAGTGCAGGCCGCGCTGCTGCTTCGGCAAGTTCGAGAAGTCCTGAGCGGGTATCGGTGGCCAGCGGGGATCGTCGTACTCCCAGACCTCGGGGACCGGGGGTGTCTGTGGCTCCTCACCCTCGGGGAATCGGCTGAGGGCCCAGATCTCCATGAGCGTTTCTTCGGGTCCGAGTGGTCGGAAGCGGTAGGAGGACGCACTGCTGTACATGGGCAGGATGAAGTAGTGGGGGAAGCAGTACCCCATGGGTTGGTTCAGCCCCTGTGCCTCCAGCTCGTTGAGATCCGGCATGGCACAGCCACGTTCGCGGTGGGTCCGGGTCACCGCCTCGTTCAGGCTGCGCTCCCACGTCGTGCGGGCCTGCTGGTAGTCCCGGGGGAGCTCCAACCCCGCCAGTGACTCGGCAATCTCGACGTCGCGGGCGTGCACCATCCCGTCCATGCCCTCGCACATCGTCCGCAGGTATTGCACTTCGCCGTCGATCAGGACGCGGGGATCGAAGTCGGCCGGGTCGCGGGCGGGGTAGCGGTTCGGGATGCGCAGCTGGGGGTGGGCCTGGAGGACGTGGTACTGCTCCACGAACGCCTCTTCGGCCAGCTTCCAGTTGACGGGGAGCCGGCAGGCGTACCACCACTCGGCCCGGAACGCCTCGACCTGCCAGGCGTCGTGCACCGTCGCGAAGGGTTCGATGCTGGCGCGCAACGGTGGCGCGGCGTCGTCGAGGTTGATCCACGCGCAGCCGCCCCACGTCTCGCACCGGACCGGCACCAGGTCGATGTCCCCAGGCTCGAGGTTGTGTTCGGAGAAGGCGCTGGGCTGGGTCACCCGGGTGTTGCGACCGTCGGTCCCGTAGCACCAGCCGTGGAACGGGCAGACGAAACCACCCCGGCGAGAGCCCCGGCCCTGGGCGAGGCGCACACCGCGGTGCCGGCAGGCGTTGTGGAAGGCGCGCACACCTTCGTCGGTGCGGATGACGACGACCGATTGATCCAGAATCTCGTACTCGGTGAAGTCACCGACCGTGGGGATCTCCTCGAGACGACACGCCATCTGCCAGACCCGCGGCCAGAGCAGCTCGGCCTCCATCGCGAAGAAGTCGGGATCGAAGTACCGCTCCTTGCGCACCCGATCCAGCTCCTCGATGGCGTACGGCACCTGGAGGGCTGACCACTTCTTGTCCATGATGGTCATTGTGCCGCTCCTCCCAGTGCGCGTCGGCCGGATTAGACTAACCGGTCGGTACAATATGCCGCCGCTGCACCTCCGCCAGGCCGCCGCGGTTCACTCGGTGACGACAGGGGCTGCATCGACATGAACACCTCTCCCGGCTCGGCCGCTGCCGGCGCCCCGTCTGGTGGCGTCGACGTGGACGTCCTCGTCGTGGGCGCGGGGATCACGGGCATCTACCAGCTGTACCGCGCCCTCCAAGAGGGCTATTCGGCCCGCCTCCTCGAGGCCGGCGGGGGAGTCGGGGGGACCTGGTATTGGAACCGCTATCCCGGGGCCCGCTTCGACTCGGAGAGTTACACCTACGGCTACCTCTTCTCGAAGGACCTCTTCGAGGACTGGCGTTGGGAAGAGCACTTCGCCCCCCAGCCCGAGACGGAGCGCTACCTCAACCACGTCGTGGACCGCTTCGACCTGAGGCGCCACATCGTCTTCGACGCCAGAGTGAGCTCGGCCGATTACCAGGAGTCCAGCGGCACCTGGCGCGTGGTGGCGAGCGGGGGCATCGATCTGCGGGCCCGCTTCGTCGTCGCCGCCACCGGGGTGCTCTCCGTGCCCTACACACCCGACGTCGCCGGGCGAGAGGACTTTGCCGGCGCGTCGTATCACACCGGCTCGTGGCCGGCCGGGCCGGTCGACTTCAAGGGCAAGCGCGTGGCCGTCATCGGGACCTCCTCGAGCGGTGTCCAGGTCGTGCCCTCCATCGCCGACGAGGTCGACTCGTTGACCGTGTACCAGCGCACGGCCAACTGGTGCACTCCCCTCAACAACCGACCCATCTCGCCCCGGGAGCAGGCGGACCTGCGAGCCGGCTTCGAGCAACTCCGAGAGACCCTCAACACCTCGGTGCACGGCTTCCACCACCCCGCGCACGACCGCACGGCCTTCGAAGACTCCGAGGAACAACGCCAGGCGTTCTACGAGAAGATGTGGAACAGCCCCGGGTTCACCAAGCTGACCAGCAACTACCTCGACCTCCTTTCGAGCCCCGAGGTCAATGCCGAGTGGTGTGCCTTCATCGCCGGGAAGATCCGCGCCGTGGTCGAGGACCCGGTGACCGCCGATCGCCTCGTCCCGAAGGACCACCGGTTCGGGGAGAAGCGACCGCCCTTCGTGCACGGCTACTTCGAGTCCTTCAACCGTCCCAATGTCTCCCTGGTCGATCTCCACGAGACCCCCATGGTCCGGGTGACACCGACCGGGATCGAGACGACGGACGGCATCCGTGAGTTCGACATCATCGTGTGGGCGACCGGCTTCGACTTCGGCACCGGTGCCCTGGCCCGGATGGGCATCGTGGGCCGAGACGGGCTGGCTCTCGTCGATCACTGGGCCGACGGCCCGCTCACCTTCCTGGGCGTGCAGACCCACGGGTTCCCGAACCTCTTCTTTCCCGGCGGGCCCCATGCCGCCGCCGGCAACAATCCGCGCTACAACGGGGACCAGGTCGATTTCGTCACCGATCTGCTCCTCTTCGCCCGTCGCCGCGGCTTCGAGGTGATCGAGGTGTCGGCGAAATCCGAGGAGCGCTGGACCAACATGGTGAACCGCGGTGCCGCGTCACCACTCTCCTTCGGCGAGAGCAGCTACTACTTCGGCAGCAACATCCCGGGCAAGCCGAAGCGGTACCTGCTCAACTCCGGCGGCCGGCCCAAGTTGTTCTCCATCATCGCAGAGGTGGCCGCCAACGACTATGACGCCTTCACCTTCTCCGGCTCGGATGAGCCGGCAGAGGCACTCGGATAGCGCAGGTCGGCGCGACGGCTCAGACGGTGGCGATCGGAGTCACCGGGGATCCGACGACGCCCGGGAGTCGTAGGGGCGGCGCGGTGAGCAGGAACCGGCTTCTGCCGTGCGCCCGAAGCCATCGGGCCAGCTCGTGCAGGTACCACATCTCGCCGAGCGGCACGCCGAGCTTGAACAGGCAGAGATGGTGGAGTGGGAGGAACGAATGCCGGCCCGGGTCGCGGTCCTTGCCCAGGAGCCCCTCGACGGCGTAGTTGTCGGCCACGAGAGCCGAGATCTGCGAGTCGGCGATCCATTCGAGCAACGACGGGTCCCTGGCGTCGAGGTACGAACACATCGTGTGGATCTTGACGGGGTCGGGTTCACGTTCCCACTCGAGCACCCGGGTCGCGAATCCCGTGTGGAGAAGGAGCACGTCGCCGGGCTCCACCTCGACGCCGTCGGCCGCCATGATGCCCTCGAGCGCGGCGTGGTCGATGCCGCGCCATTCGTCTCCCACGTGGTGGGCCAGGTCGACCAGGACCCCGCGCCCCTGCACGCCATGAAAGGCCATGTGTTCGAGGCCCAGGTGGTGGGCGAAGGCCCGGTGCGCACTGCCGTCCCCCCGGGCGTCGTCCTGCGGGCCCACGAGGTCGGTGCCGGCGCGGTAGCCGTTGTAGTAGACGGCCTCTTCGACCCCGTCCCCGTCGGCGTCGAACTCCGCCCCGACGTGGGCCAGGGAATCCCACTGGGTCGAGTACTGGAGGGCGAGGGTCACGACGTCATCGGCCCACACGTCGACGTACTTGGCGTCGCCCCAGTCCTCCATCTCACTCATGCGGACGTTGTAGAAGACGGAGGCCTCACCGTTCATGTCCTCGGTGGGTGACACCACCGGCGGATGGCGGCGCTGGTTCAGGGCGGTGCCCCCGGGGTAGTCGAGGGGCAGGCTGAGGCAGAAACTCACCCCGGCCTCGACCTCGCGGACACCCTGGAGCACCTTTTCCGGCGTCATCAGGTTCACGCGCCCGAGCTCGTCGTCGTCCCCCCAGTCCCCCCAGGTCGAGCCGGTGGGCCTCTGCTTCCATCGCTCTGCCACGTGTCGCCGTCCTCCCTGGTCGCGTTGCCGTGTACCGACCGGTTGGTCTAGCCTTTGGAAAGGAGCTTCGCGCGAATTCGCGGTGGCCACTCTCTGTCACACGGACGGAAGGGACAGCACATGCAGGACAAGCCCTTTGTCGTTTCCGCCGACGGGCACATCCTCGAGCCCACCGACCTCTTCCGGACCCGCCTGCCCAAGCATCTGCGGGATCGCGGGGTCTGGGAGGACGACTTCGAAATCGAGCCACTCGTCGAAGGGGGGGCGCGGTTCTTCCGGCGTCTGCACACTCCGGGTTTCGAAGGGTGGACGATCTCGCGCTACCGCCAGACGGGAGGGCGGATGCCCGAGGGTGATCCCGAACTGATTCTCGAGGACCTCGACTCCGACGGGGTCGACGTCGGTGTCATGCATCCGAATCTCTCGCTCTTCGGGCTCTATTCGGACGACCACGAGCTCTCCATGGCCCACGCCCGGGTCTACAACGACTACATCCTCGAGCGCTTCAGCCCCTATTTCGCACGCCTGGCCCCGACCGCCCCCATCCCGCTGACCGACGTCGCGGAAGCCGTGGTCGAGATCGAGCGCGTGGCCGCGGGCGGGTTCCGGGGGATTCTCCTGCCGGCGGTCCCGCCGAAGCCGTACTACTCCCGTGACTTCGACCCGATCTGGGCGGCGGCCCAGGCCAACGGTGTCCATGTGTTCATCCACACCCAGACCGGCGGCGTGAAGGTCAACGACACCGAGGCCACCACGCTCAAGGTCGTGATGGAGAACGCACAGCAGGTCAATCAGCCGATGACGGAGAAGGCCGCCGCGAAGCGGATGATCACGCAGTGCATCTACAGCACGATGGTTCCGCAACAGGTCATCTGCCAACTGGTCGGGGGCGGCGTCGCAGAACGCTTTCCCGACCTGCACTTCGCACTCATCGAATTCAATGCGCACTGGCTGGCGTCCCTCGTCGGAAGCATGGACAAGTGCTGGACCACCGGCATCGGCCAGGACGCGGACTGGTGGCTCGGTGTGTGGGACGAGACACGTCCCGCCAGCGAGCAGAGCGGCATGGCGCAACTCTTCCGGCTGAACGAGAAGTGGCCCTATCCGCTGATGCCGAGCGAGTACGTGCGGCGACAGTTCCACGTGTCGTTCCAGGACGACCCCGTCGCCATCGCCTGTCGCAACATCACCGGCGTGTCGACCATCGTCTGGGGCAATGACTACCCGCACGCGGAGGGCACGTTCCGGGGAAGCCGGCAACTGATCGCCGAGCAGTTCGCCGGCGTCCCGGCCGCTGAGCGCGACGCCATGCTCGGCGGCACGCTGGGCGGGCTCCTCGGTTTCAAGGCGCCGGTGGCCGCCTGACCGCTCAGGTTTCCCGCGATCACCGCTTCGACGGCCGGGTCGCCGTCGTCACCGGTGCCGGACGCGGCATCGGGCGGTCCTACGCACTCTTGCTCGCCGAAAGGGGAGCCTCCGTCGTCGTCAACGACCTGGGTGGATCGATGGACGGGGTGGGGTCCGACAGCGGTCCGGCGGCCGACGTCGCCGACGAGATCACCGCCCTCGGTGGCGCTGCGGTCGCCGACACCGGCGACATCGCCACGGCGGCGGGAGCGGGTGCAGTCGTGCAGGCCGCCCTCGATCGCTTCGGCCGCATCGACGTCCTGATCAACAACGCCGGCATCATCCGCTGG
This sequence comes from uncultured Acidimicrobiaceae bacterium, assembly GCA_963809715.1. Lineage (GTDB taxonomy): Bacteria > Actinomycetota > Acidimicrobiia > Acidimicrobiales > RAAP-2 > Bog-473. The sequence goes on from CAWEKO010000003.1 coordinate 162,103, forward strand.
GCGGCCTTTCCCGAGGCGGACGAGGAGAACCTGATCAGCCACCTGGCCGTGCACACGGTCGGGGCGTTCAACACGGCCCGGGCCGCCTGGCCCCACCTGGCCGACCAGGGCTACGGACGGATCGTCATGACGACCTCGAGTGGCATGTTCGGGCTACCCAACAACACGTCCTACGCCACGGCCAAGGCGGCCGTCGTCGGGCTCACGCGCAGCCTGGCCATCGCCGGGACCAAGCGAGGCATCAAGGTGAATCTCATCGCCCCGGCCGCCATGACGCGGATGGCGGGCCCCGGTGGCGGGCCGTCGGAGATGACGCCGGAGCTCGTGGCGCCGATGGTCGCCTACCTGGCGCACGAGGACTGCCCGGTCTCTGGTGAGATGTACGCGGCCGGCGCCGGGCGCTTTGCCCGCATGTTCATCGCCACGACTCCGGGCTACGTCCACCCGGGTCCGACGGCGTCCATCGAAGACATCGCCGAACATTGGGCCGTCATCAACGACGAAGCCGGCTACTTCATCCCCAAGAGCTTGATGGATTGGTCGGCCTCGTTCATGACCCACCTGCAACCCGAGGGCGACTGAGGCCGCTCCGGCGCTACTCCTCGAGCAGGTCCGGCTCCTCGGCCACGATCTGGTCGTAGAGGGGCTGGAACTGCGACCATCCGGCCCGGTGGCTGCCGGTCTGCCCGGCGGTCTTCTCGGCCACGTCGGGGCGAATCAGGACGGGGGTGCCGGCGGCCTCGGCCAACAGCTGCGCCTGGCACGAGCGCTCCATGGTCACGAACCACCACGCCGCTTCGTCGACGCTGTGCCCGACGGTGAGCAGGCCGTGATTGCTCAGGATGGCCGCCTTGCCGTCGCCGAGCGCGTGGGCGATGCGCTTTCCCTCTTCGAGGTCGAGCACGGCTCCCGTGTAGTCGTCGAACACGGCGTGATCGCCGTAGAACGCGCAGGCGTCCTGGGTCAAGGGGTCGAGCGGACGGTGCAGCGTGGACCAGGCCTTGCCGTGCACCGAGTGCGCGTGGGCGGCGGAGATCACGTCGGGCCGGGCGGCGTGGATCTGGGAGTGGATGGCGAAGGCTGCGGCGTTGAGCGGCCACGTGCCCTCGACGACGGTGCCCTCGTGGTCGACCAGCAGGAGATCCTTGACCCGGACCTGGCGGAAGCTCATGCCGAACGGGTTGACCCAGAAGTGGTCCAGCAGCTCGGGGTCGCGCGCGGTGATGTGCCCGGCCGTTCCTTCGCCGAAGCCGAGCCGGCCGAACAGGCGGAAGGCCGCCGCGAGCCGCTGCTTGCGGTGCCGCCGCTCCTCCTCTTTGGTGCCGAATTTGGGAAAGCGGTGCGGGAGCCGGTCGGATGCCACGGGACCCAGTGTACGGGCGTTTGTACCGGTCAGTCCATAGGATGACGGGAGTGGATTTCTCCCTGCGCGAACCCGAGCGCGAGCTGGTCGCGCTCTGCCGCGACTTCGCCCAGAACGAGATCGCCCTCCGGGCTCCCGCGGCCTGGGACGAGGCGCGCTGCCCCACCGACCTCCTCCGCGAAATGGGGACCCTCGGCCTGCTCGGGATGCTCGTGCCAGAGGAGTGGGGCGGTATCGGCATGTCCACCGTCGGCTTCGTCGCCGCCATGGAGCAGATCGGCGTGGCCGACCAGTCGGTGGCCGCGGCCTGGCAGGCCCACGTCACCATCGGATCGCTCCCGTTGCTTCTCTTCGGTGACGACGCCCAGCGGGAGCGCTGGTTGCGCCCGTTGGCCGAAGGCCGCGTCCTCGGCGCGTTCGGCCTCACCGAGCCCGGGGCCGGATCCGATGCCCGAGGCATCCGCACGCGCGCCGTGGCCAAAGACGGCGGCTGGCTCATCAACGGACGGAAGACCTTCATCTCCAACGCGGGAACGGACATGTCCTTCGGCGTCACGTTGTTGGCCCGGACCGAGGCCGGCGAGAGCGAGCCGGCGCGCTACGCCAGCTTCGTCGTGGAACGGGACGCACCGGGCTTCACGAGCGGGCCCAAAATGCGCGGCATCGGTTGGCGGGGTCTGGACACCCGCGAGCTGTACTTCGACGACGTGTGGGTTCCTGATGACCAACTCGTCGGTGACCCGGCCATGGGCCTGAGCCAGTTCCTGCGCACGCTCGAGGTCGGTCGCATCTCCATCGCCGCATTGTCGTTGAGCTTGACCCAGGCCGTCTTGGACCTGGCACTGGACTACGCACGGCAGCGGGTCCAGTTCGGGCAGCCCATTTCGAAGTTCCAGGCGGTGCAGTTCAAGTTGGCCGACATCGCGACCGAGCTCGAGGCGGCCCGTTGGTTGACCTACCGCGCCGCTTCGCTGCGCGACGCCGGGGAGCCCTTCGTGAAGGAGGCGGCGATGGCCAAGCTCAAGGCCAGCCGGGTGGCGGCGTGGGCCGCCTCCGAGGCGGTGCAGATCCACGGCGGCGTGGGGTACATGCTCGAGTCACCGGTGGCCAGGTTCTACTGCGACTCCAAGGTGCTCGAGATCGGCGAGGGCACGAACGAAATCCAGCACATGGTGATCGCCCGCGCGCTCGGCTGCTGAGTCCCTCAGCCCTCAGACGGCGGCCAAGGTGCGGATCGCCTCTGCGATGTTTCGGCGATCGGGCAGCCAGGCTCGTTCGAGCTCGGGTGCGTACGGCGGAGGAGTGGCCGCGGCCCCCACGCGCTGAATGGGCGCATCGAGGTCCCAGAATCCCTCCCGGGCCACCGTGGCCGCGATCTCGGCGCCGATGCCGAAAGGGACGACCGCCTCGTGGGCGATGAGGAGCCGGCTGGTCTTGTGGACCGACGCCAGCACGGGTTCGAGGTCGAGGGGGGCCACCGTCCGCAGGTCGATCACCTCCACCGAGATCCCTTCGCCGCGGAGTTCCTCTGCGGCTGCGAGTGCCTCGTGGACCATGCGCGACACCGAGACGACCGTGATGTCGGAGCCGGCGCGGACGACGGCCGAACGCCCGATGGGCAGGAGGAAGTCGGGCGCCGGCTCCGGCCCCTTCATCCCGTAGAGCAGCCTGTTCTCCACGAACACGACCGGATTGGGGTCCGCGATGGCTGCGCGGAGGAGCCCGTAGGTGTCGGCCGGGGTCGACGGCATCACCACGCTGAGCCCGGGGATGTGGGCGAGCAGCGCCTCGAGACTCTGCGAGTGCTGGCTGCCCGACGAGCGACCCGCACCGAACTGGGTCCGCACGGTCAAGGCCATCTCGGCGGACCCCCCCGTCATGAAGGGCAGCTTTGCGGCCTGGTTCAGCAACTGGTCCAGGCAGACGCCGAGGAAGTCGAGGTACATCACCTCCACGATGGGCCGCATCCCGGCCATGGCCGCACCCACGCCGAGCCCGACGATGGCCGTCTCGGAGATCGGGGTGTCTCGGACGCGGTCGCCGAAGCGCTCGCGCAGCCCGCGGGTCAAGCCGAACACGTTTCCACCTTCACCGATGTCGATCCCCGCCAGGAACACGCGCTCGTCGGATTCGAGTTCCGCCTCCAGCGCATTCCGTATGGCATCCATGGTGCGGAAGACCGGTGCGTCGGCCGGCAGCGCCGGCGGTTCGGGTGTTGCGGGCCGCGCCCGCGCAACGAAGTCGAACAGCGTGGTGACGGCCGGAGCAGACAGTCCACGCGCCCGCTCGACGGCCTCGTCCAGCCGGGTGCCCACCGACGACTCGAGGGCGTCGATCTCCGACGCGTCCACGCCCGCCGCGATGAGCCGCGCCCGATGCACCACGAGGGGATCGCGTTCCTGCCACTCCGTCAACTCCTCTTCGGTGCGGTAGCGCTGGGGGTCGCCCTCGTAGTGCCCGTGCCAGCGATAGGTGGACGCTTCCACGAGGACGGGTCCGCCCCCGGCCCGGGCCGCCACGACCATGTCTTGCATGCAGACGGCAGTGGCGACGACGTCGTTGCCGTCCACCGGCACGTAGGGGAGCGCGTAGCCCTTGGCGCGACGTTTGAGCGACGCCGCTTGCTGGGTTCGCGTCGGCGAGAACTCCGAATACCCGTTGTTCTCGCAGAAGAAGATGACCGGCAGCTGCCAGATGGCGGCCAGGTTGAGCGCCTCGTGGAATGCACCCTGGGCCGCCGCCCCGTCGCCGAAGAAGGCCACGACGACGGACCCGTCGTCGCGCAGCTGTGAGGCCACGGCGGCGCCGTTGGCGATCGGAAGGCCGGCGGCCACGATGCCGTTGGCTCCGAAGATGCCGAGCCTCGGGTCGGCGATGTGCATGGACCCGCCGCGACCTCGATTGGTTCCCTCGTCCTTGGCCATCAGCTCGGCGAACATGCCCTCGGGGTCCAAGCCCTTGGCCAGGCAGTGGCCGTGACCGCGGTGCGTCGAGGTGATCACGTCCTCGCGGCGCAAGGGCCAGCACGCTCCCACGGCCGACGCCTCCTGGCCGATGGACAGGTGCACGAATCCGGGGATCAGCCCGTCGCGGTAGAGATCCGCCACGCGCTCCTCGAACCCGCGGATCAGCAGCATCTGACGCTCCATCTCGACCAGGTCGTCGCGGGGTACCGAAGGTCGAGGACGCTTCACGTTCGTGTACTGTACTGACCGGTACAAGCGGGAGGCAGATGTCCGACCAGATGGAGATCCCCGACTCGTTCCCCACCCCGGGTGAGGTGGCGGGAAAGCGAGTCGTCGTGACGGGTGCCGGTCGGGGTCTGGGCACGCTGCTCGCGCACGCCTTCTCCCGCGCCGGCGCGTCGGTCGTGCTGGTGGCCCGGACCGAGCGGGACCTCAAGGCCGTGGCCCAAGAGCTCCCGGGTCCCTCGTTGGTGCTCTGTGGTGACGTGACCGACGAGGACTTCAACGAGGCGGTGGCCGACGCCGTCGTCGCCGAGTGGGGCGGCCTCGACGTCTGGATCTGCAATGCCGGCATCTCCCCTGTCGTCGCCGGCCCGCGCCAGACCGAGGTGGGCACCTGGCGTCGCGTGCTCGAGGTGAATCTGACCGGTGCGTTCCTCGGCGCCCGTGCCGCGGCCCGCGTGATGGGCGAGGGCGGACGGCTCATCTTCACCGGATCGGTGCTCGGTGAACGTCCCCGCAAGGGCCTGTGTGCCTACAGCTCGTCGAAGGCGGGCCTGACCGCGCTGGCCAAGGCCCTGGCGCTCGATTTGGCCCCCGCGGGCATCACGGTCAACGTCGTGGCGCCGGGTTGGTTCGACTCCCCCCTCGCCGACGGGTGGAAGAACGCGCCCAAGCTCGACGCGGCGATCACCGGACACACCGCGCAACGACGCTGGGGGGCGCCGACCGATCTGGCAGGCGCCTATCAATTCCTGGCCTCGGACGCGTCGGCCTTCATGACGGGGACGGTGCTGAACGTGGACGGAGGGTACCTGCTCGTATGACTGACGAACCTGGGCATCTGCGGGTCGTCGTCATCACGGGCGCCGGCGGAGCGCTCGGTGCCGCGGTGTCGCGACGGCTGGGCGCCGAGCCCGACACCGCGCTGGTGCTGAGCGACGTGTCCGGGGAGTCTCTGGCGGCGACGCGGGCGGGCCTCGGACACCCGGCACCGCCGACGGAGACCATCGTCGCCGACGTGAGCGACACGCGGCAGGTCGAGGATGTGGTCGCGCTGGCGATGGAGCGCTTCGGCCGGCTCGACGTCCTGATCAGCAACGCCGGGGTGCTCGCCCCCAATGGCCGCATCCACAACCTCGAGACACAGGACTGGGAGCGCTCGTTCCGCGTCAACGTGCTCGGCGCGGTCAACGGAATCAAGGCGGCGGTCGGGGTCATGCGGCCCCAACGATCTGGTTCCATTGTGCTGACCGCCTCGGTGGCCGGCCTCACCGCGTGGTCCCATTCGGCTCCGTACTGCGCCACGAAGGCGGCCGTGATCCAGCTGGCCAAGGTGGCCGCGGTGGAATACGCCCGCGACGGCATCCGGGTCAACTGCGTGTGTCCCGGGACGTTTCGCTCGGCGATCCACACCGGCCTCCCCGAAGAGGCACTCGACACCATCGCGGCCCGCCACCCGCTCGGGCTCGGGACGGCGGAGGACCTGGCCGGTGCCTACGCGTACCTGGCCGGGAGCGAGTCGCGCTGGACCACCGGCTCGGCCCTGGTGATCGACGGCGGCTACTCGGCGCCGTGATCCTCGGGGTCGGACTGCCGGATGCCGCGCATGAAGATCTCGGCAAAGGGGCGGGCCACCGAGCGCGCGCTCAGGCGTCCCTCGGGCTTGAGCCAGAGATAGGTGTAGTTGTGCATGCCCAGCCAGGCCCGGGCGACCAGCCAGGGGTCGAGGTCGCGGAAGTCGCCGCTCGCCACGCCGGCGCGCAGCACGTCCTCGACCCGGCGCTCGTAGGCCTGGCGTCGCTTGCGGAACTGGTCGGCCCGGTCGCCGGTGAGCGCGGGGAACTCGTGCAGGAAGACCCAGACATGATCGGGATAGCGGTGGATGACGTCGATCAACTCGTCGCCCAGCATGGCCAGTTGCCGGGTCGGGGAACCGCCCGCATGGGCCACCCGGTCCGCTCCGACCATGACCTCGTCCATGACCCGGTTGTGGATGGCGGCCAGCAGCTCTTCCTTGGACCCGATGTAGTGGTACAGGGCTCCCTTGCCGAGGTCGTTGGCCGCACACAATTCCATGATCCCGGTGGCGTGGTACCCCTGGCGGGCGAAGACCTGCGCCGAGGTGTCGACGATCGCCTGGCGCCGCTGCTCCCACTTGGGGCTGCGCCTGGACTCCCCGGTCGCCTGCACGCTCATGGGTGCGACGCTAGTTGGAACGAGGCCGGGGCCGAAGAACTCCGTCGGGCCGCCTGACGGACGCCATCGTCGAGGCCGGAGGCGGGCGCAGTGGGAGGGACCGACGACATGAAAACCGACGTGAACTGGTTCGGCGTGCTGGCGCACCATGCGCTCCGTGCACCCGACAGGCCGATCACCGTGTTCGAGGGTCGGGCCACGACATACGCCGAGATGGAAGCGCGCGCCGTTGCCCTTGCCGGCGGCCTCGCCGAACGTGGTGTCCGGCAAGGAGATGTCGTCGGGCTCCTGGCCTACAACTGCCCCGAGTTCCTCCAGGTGATCTTCGCCGCCAACTACCTCGGGGCCATCGCCATGCCCATCAACTGGAGACTGGCCGCGGCCGAGGTGCGGTACATCCTCGACCATTCGGAGGCGCGGGCCTTGGTCTGTGACGAAGCGCTGGCGGAGGTGGCCACGGCGGCGACCGACGGCCGGGCGCCCGCGCTGGTGCGCGCCTGCATCGCTGCGGCCCCTCCGGGCGGATGGTCCGGCCTCACCGAGCTCGAGGCCGGGCGGGTCCCCTCACCACGGGTGCCCATGGAACCCGAAGACGTCCACCGCCTCATGTACACGTCCGGGACGACCGGTCGGCCCAAGGGCGTGATGATCACCCACGCCAACCTGGCGTGGAAGAACCTGGCGCACATCACGGAGTTCGGGTTCACCTCCGGCGACCTCGGGTTGGCGTGTGGTCCGCTCTACCATGTCGGAGCACTCGACCTGACGACGACATCGCTCATCGGAGTCGGCGCTCCCACCATCGTCCACCGCACCTTCGACGCCGCGGCCGTCGTGGACGAGCTGGAGCGCTCGCGGGTGACCGTCGTGTGGCTGGCGCCCGCCATGGTCAACGCCATCATGTCGATCCCCGGCATCGAGGAGCGCGACCTCTCCTCGGTGCGCGTGATCATCAACGGGGGGGAGAAGATGCCCATTCCGCTGATCGAGCGGATTCAGCGCACCTTTCCTTCGGCGTGGTTCGCCGACGCCTACGGCCTCACCGAGACGGTCTCGGGCGACACCTTCCTCGACCGCGACAGCATCGTGACCAAGCTGGGGAGTGTCGGGCGTCCCTGCCTGCACCTGGAACTCGAGGTGTGGGACGACGACGGACACCCCGTTCCGGCCGGCGAGCGCGGGGAAGTCGTCCTGCGCGGGCCCAAGGTGTTCAAGGGCTATTGGCGCGATCCCGAATCGACGGCCCGGGCGTTCGCCGGCGGCTGGTTCCACACGGGCGATGTGGGCGTGCGCGACGAGGATGGCTACCTGTTCATCGTCGACCGGCTGAAGGACATGATCGTCTCGGGCGGTGAGAACATTGCCGGCTCGGAGGTCGAACGTGTGCTCTACGAGCACGAGGCAGTGCTCGAGGCCGCGGTCGTGGGTCGGCCCGATGCGCGTTGGGGCGAGGTCCCGGTTGCCTTCGTGGTGGTCCGCCCGGGTTCGTCGGCGACCACCGGGGAACTGATCACGCACTGCAGCGGGCAACTGGCCAAGTTCAAGGTTCCGAAGGCGGTCACCTTTCTCGACGCACTCCCCAGGAACCCGTCGGGCAAGGTCCTCAAACGCGACCTGCGGGTGCAGGTCGAACCGGCTTGACCGGAGGGGCGACACCCGCCCCGCGGTGATCAGGACACACGGGCTCGGCCGTTCGAGACAATGGCGATGCCGTCGCAGCGAGCCTCGAACGCCACCTCGTGCGGTCCGACCTCGAAGAACTGCACGTCCAGACGTTCTCCGAGTGGCATGGGACGGGCGAAACGCACGGCGATCCGCCCGAGCGCGCCGCTCTCCCCTCCGGCAACGACGTCGACCACGCCCTGGGTGCACAGCGCCAGGGTGCACAGACCGTGCAGGAAGGGCCGATCGGATCCACTGCGCCGGGCCGCGGTCTCGTCGAAGTGGTGGGCGCTCCAGTCACCCGAGACTTCGGCATAGCGGCGGGCCATGGCTTCGTCGACCTCCGCCGCCCAGGAACCGGTGACGTGGTGCCGTGCCGCTTCGGGGAACGCGTGCGCCGGTGCGGCGGCACCCTCGGGCGTACAGGGCACGCCGAGCCAGACGGTGCTCCACCACTGCTCGACCACCACCTCGTTCCGAGCGTCTCTCGTCACGTAGTGCAGTGTCACCACCGAGCTGGCACCGGCGGGACGGGCACCCCAACCCTCGACCCGGGTCAGGAGCGGCTCGTCCCGTGCGATGGGGCGGTGCAGCACGACGTCGTGCTCACCGTGGACGCCGCCGCTCGCCGCCTCTTGGAACCTCTGGGACACCAGCGCGTCGCGCCCCGCGTTCTGCGCCGACCAGATCAGAGTGGTCGCCGCTCCCGGGGGCACGACCTCTCCGGCGCGCACGCGTGGGTCCGGTTCGTTGGTGGCCGCGGCGAACCGGCGGATGCGCTCGACGTCGAACCGATCCTCGAACGGTCCGACCCAGGTGCCGAGGGTCAGTGCCGATGCGCTCACCGTGCACTTCCACGACCCCGGACCCGTGTGCCGTTTTTCGAAATCGGTGTCAGATTCGATATTCTGTGAGGTCCGTCGACCCGGAAGCAAATGGGGGGGACGGTCCGCGAGGGGGTGACGGATGGCACAGGGTGGCACGGCGCACACCGACCGGATCTTCGACTTCGACAACCACTACTACGAATCGATCGATGCCTTCACCCGGCACCAGGACCCCGGGCTGCGGGGACGGGGCATCCGCTGGGCCGAGATCGACGGCCGCCGCCGGCTCCTGGTGGGTGGGACCGTCAACTCCTACGTGGCCAATCCGACCTTCGATCCCGTGTCCAAACCGGGCGCGCTCTACGACTGGTATCGAGGCAACCCGCGTCGGGAGGACATCAAGGATGCCTTCGGCCAACTCGAGCCCCTGCGCCCCGAGTACCAGGACCGAGAGCTTCGGCTGCGGGTCATGGACCAGCAGGGTCTCAGTGGTGCCGTTCTCTTCCCCACGCTCGGCGTCGGGATGGAAGACGCGCTCAAGCACGACCCGGATGCCTGCTCGAAGGTGTTCCACGCCTTCAATCTCTGGCTGGACGAGGACTGGGGCTTCGCCTGCGAGGAGCGGCTGTTCGCTGCGCCCTATCTCCCCCTCTTGGATGCCGCAGCCGCGCGCGACGAGTTGGCGCGGGTGCTCGACGCCGGTGCCGTGGTGGTCAACGTGCGCAGCGCACCGGTTCCGGTGCCCGGCGGCTACCGCTCACCCTTCGACCCGGTGTATGACGGCTTCTGGGGCCTGGCCGCCGAGGCCGGAGCGGTCGTGGCGACGCACGCCGGGATCGAGGGTTACGACGCCCTGGTGCAGATGTGGGAGCCGGGGGTGGCCGAGAGCTCGCTGTTCCGCTCGCCCTTGCGCAACATCGTGACGAAGGGTCGCGCCGTCTCGGATTTCTACGGCGCCGCCGTGTGCCACAAGGTCTTCGAGCGCTTCCCGGGATTGCGTATGGCCAGCGTCGAAAACGGGGCGATGTGGGTGCCCGGTCTGCTCCATGGTCTCGACGACGCCGCCAACCGCAACCCGAACTTCTTTCGCGACCATCCCAGGGAGGTGTTCGGTGAGCACGTCTGGGTGACCCCGTTCTGGGAGGACCGCGTCGGCGAACTGATCGGAGAGGTCCGGGTCGACCGTCTCCTGATGGGGTCGGACTGGCCTCATGCCGAGGGCACGCGTCAACCGGTCGATTTCCTCGGCGAGGCCCTGTCCGGAGTCCCGGACGACGCCGTGCGCCGCATCAGATGGGACAATGCAGCGGACCTGCTCGGCCTTGCCGTCGACTGACGCGTTGCAGCCGGTCGGGCGGACACTATGACCACCGATGTCGTGCAACCACTGACCAGAAAGGGTGCCGCGACCCGGGCCCGACTGGCGCAGGCGGCCAAGTTCTTGTTCGAGCGCAACGGCTTCCTGAACGCGCGAGTCTCTGGCATCGCGACCAGAGCCAAGATCTCGTACGGGAGCTTCTCCCACTCCTTCGATTCGAAAGAGGCGGTCTTCTTGGAGGTGGCCCGGCTCGAGGAGGCTCGCCTGACGTCTCCATCGCGCGGCAGGGGCGCCGGGGAAGGGGATGTCGCACCCACGGCGATGGAGCGCATCATGGAGGCCAACCGCCGCTACCTGGAGCGCTACCGGGAGCAAGCCCCGATCATGGAGGTCACTGAGGAGCTCAGCCTCCTGTGTGCCAACGCCCTGCGGATCCCGACCGGCGCGGACCACCTCGAGCCCGAGGTCCACTCGTGAACAGCACGACCGAGCAACTCCTGCGTCGGGCCGACGATGACCACCCGGCTCTTTATTTCGAGGAGGCCGCCTGGAGCTACCGCGAGGTGGTCGAGGAGGCACGACGACGTGCGTCGATTGCTGCCGCGCTGCTTCGACCGGGCCGGCCTCCCCACATTGGCGTCCTCCTCGACAACACGCCCGAGTACATCTTCTGGCTTGCCGGGGCCGCGCTCTCGGGTTCCGTCGTGGTGGGGATCAATTCCACCTACCGCGGCGAGCAGCTCGGCCAGCTGATCAGCCATACGGATTGTGAGGTCGTCGTCACCTCGACCGATCACCTCGGGCTGCTCGAGGGCGCTGGTGATGCCGTGTCGCCCGAGCAGTTGCTGGTGGTCGATGGCCCGCAGTACCGCGACCTGGTCGACGGCGCTGCCCCGTCGGAGCACCCGCCCGTGGGCGAGGACGATCTGTTCCTCCTGATCTTCACGTCGGGTTCGACCGGGCTGCCCAAAGCGGTGCGCTGCACCCAGGGTCGCTTCGCCCGGAACGGGTCACACGTGTCGACCATCACCGAGGAGACGCCCGAGGACGTGGTGTATTGCGCCCTGCCGTTCTTCCACTCGTCCTCCCTGTTCTCGGGCTGGTCGGGCGCGCTGGCCGTCGGCGCACCCATCGCCATCAGGCGACGGTTCTCTGCGTCCGGCACGCTGCCCGACGTCCGGCGCTACGGGGCGACGATCATCACCTACACCGGCAAGGTGCTCAACTACATCCTGGCCGTCCCCGAGTCCCCCGACGATCGGGAGAACTCGTTGCGCCTGGCCCTGGGCAACGAAGCGTCGGTGGCCGACATCCGGGCGTTCTCGCGCCGGTTCGGGTGCACGGTGCGCGACTCCTACGGCTCCACCGAGGGGATGATCATCATCCGGCGTGATCCGTCCATGCCCGAGGGCGCCCTGGGCCAGGCCAACGAGTCGACCAAGGTGATGGATCCCGAGACCCTGCGCGAGTGCCCGCCGATCCGGCTGGCCGACGGACGGATCACCAACGTCGAGGAGGCCGTCGGAGAGATCGTGGAGACGGGACCGACTGCGAGCTTCGAGGGCTACTACAACAACCCGGACGCCATGCAGACGCGGTTCCGGAACGGGTGGTACTGGTCGGGCGACCTCGGGTACCGGGACAGCGACGGATGGTTCTATTTCGCCGGGCGCTCGAACGAGTGGCTCCGGGTCGACGGGGAGAACTTCGCCGCCGCCCCGGTGGAGGCGATCGTCGCCCGCTACCCCGCGGTGCGCTCCGCCACCGTCTACGCCGTGCCCGACGACCCGGTGGGTGATCGTGTCATGACGGCGCTCGAGCTCTGGGACGGCATGGTGTTCGACCCGGTGGCGTTCGACGACTTCCTCTCGGTCCAACCGGACCTGGGGCCCAAGTGGATTCCCGCCTTCGTCCGGACGACGGGGGAGCTGCCCAAACTGGCCAGCATGAAGATCGACAAGACCAGGCTGCGCCGGGAGGCCTGGACGGCGCCGGGCGTCTACTGGAGGCCGGCTCGTGGCGCCACGCTGCAGCCGCTCGGCGACGCCGACCGGCAGCGCCTCGACGTGCTGCTGCCGGGCGAGGGAGGCGACGCCGGGTGAACGGGTACGACCACGCCGTGGGCGCCGAGGCGTGGAGCCGCGCGTGACGGCGGCGTCGCCCGCGGCGTTCCGTCAGCAGGTGGAGCAGTGGTTCGAGGATCACGCGCCGAAGAGGGGAAGTGACGGTGACTTCTCGACCGCGCACATCGTGACCGGAACGTCGGTCGAGGAGTTCCAACACAACGAGCAGGTGGCCTTCGAGGTGACGCGTCGCTGGCAGCGCACCCTCTTCGAGGCGGGCTTGGCGGGCCGCTCCTGGCCCCGTGCGTACGGCGGCCGGTCGGCACCGGCCTGGCAGGACGAGGTGATCGTCGAGGTGCAGAGCCACTACGGCGTGTCGACGAAGATGGCTGCAGTCGCGCTCGAAATGCTCCCGGCGGTGCTCTTCGCCCACGGCACGCACGAGCAACGGCTCACCCATCTCCCGGTCGTCGTCCGCGGGGACGAGGGATGGTGTCAGCTCCTGTCCGAACCCGACGCCGGTTCGGACCTGGGGAGCGTGCGCACGCGAGCTGCGGACGTCGAGGGCGGGTGGTCCGTGCGCGGGCAGAAGGTGTGGACCTCGGGCGCCGGTTGCGCCGCGTTCGCGCTCCTCCTGGCCCGGACCGAACACGACGTCACCGGCATGGCCGGGCTCTCGTGTCTCATCCTCGACATGTCCGACCCGGGCGTTCGCGTGCAGCCGTTGCGCCAGATGTCGGGGGGCTACCACTTCAACGAAGTCTTCCTCGACGAGGTCTTCGTTCCTCGCACCGCCCTCGTCGGCGGACGCGGCGGTGCGCGCGCCGTCCTGCGCACGATGCTCTCGAGCGAACGCGCGGCGATCGGCGGTGGCACGAGTGCCCGCTCCGCCCTCCAGCTCGTCGACCTGGTGACCCGTCTCGGCCGCCGGGGCGAGCCTCAGATCCGTCAGGACGTGGCGCAGGCTGTCGTCCGCGAGCGCGTCCTCGATCTGACCGTGGCCCGAGTGGGTTCCGGCGCGCCCATCCCAACCGGGGGCCCGGTCACCAAGCTGCTCTATTCCGAGCACGCCCGACTGTCCGCGGAGGTGGCTCTCGGCTTGCTCGGCACCGCGGCGACGGTGCTGGGCGGCGCCGACGCCGGGCCGTGGCAGGACCGCTTCCTCTTCGCACCCGGTCTCCGCCTCGGCGGGGGCACCGACGAGATCCAGCGCACCACCATTGCCGAGCGTGGGCTCGGGCTACCCCGCGAGCCGCCGCCAACGGGTCCGACTCGTGGTTGAGGTGCCGACGCCGGAGCGCACGGCCCGGCCGGGCCCGCCCGGGGGAGCGGACAGGTGGGCCCCGCGCACGCGCCAGGGAGAGCAGACCCGGGCCCAGCTCGTCGCCGCAGCCAAGAGTGTGTTCGAACGGGACGGTTTTCTCGGTGCCCGCATCGTCGACGTCGTCGAGACCACCCACGTCGCAACTGGCTCCTTCTCTCGCCCATGACCCCGCCCGACCCGATGCCCCGTGATGACGTCGCCGCGCTCTTCGTGCGCGAGGGCGAGCACCTGGTGCCGACCGCGTATTCGGTCGGTCCGTGGCGCCCCGACGCCCTCCACGGCTCAGCGGTGGCCGCCCTCTTCGGCGCCCTCCTCGAGGAGGAGGGCGCCACCGTGGCTCGCGTGACCATCGACCTCCTCGGAGCGGTCCGGCTCCGGCCCCTGCGGGTGGGCATCGCCCAAGGAGGGGGCGGGCGTCGCGTCCGAAGGCGCACCGCAACCCTGCACGACGGGGAGAGAGCCGTGGCGCAGGCCACCGCGCTCTCCGTGGCGGGCGCAGGCCTCGAGGTGCCGGAGTCGGCCGCGGCCGATCGACCGCCGGCACCACCGGGTCCGCTCTCGTTGTTGCCCGAGTCCCGCACCGGATGGCCCGGCTTCGAGAACCGCTCCATGGAGATCTTCACGTCGAGAGAGCGGCGGGACGCGATGTACGGCTGGTTCCGGCTCGTGGTCCCGGCCCTCTCGGGCGGGTCGATCACCGGTCTGCAATCGACGTTGGCCGCCGCCGACTACACCTCGGGTGGCACGGTGTTGGTGCTCTCCATGAAGCGGTGGGCCTTCATGAGCACCGACCTCACCGTGAATCTGGTGCGGCCTCTGGCGGGGGACTGGGTCGGGTTGACGGCGCCCCCTTCGACCGTGGCCGACACGGCCGTCGGTCTGGCGTCGTCGGTGCTGCACGACGAGGCGGGGGTGCTCGGCCGCTGCGCGCAGACCCAGTTCCTCGCGCCTCTCCCACGGACGTGACCCGGGCCCCCGGCGATCCCGCACGGTCCGCGGCGCGGCGGTCCCGACACCCTTGGAGCGCCATACGGCATCGGCTACCTTTGCGCTCGTGTCGGACTTCCCTCTGCGACCCGACCGGTCTGGCCGGCCGGCCACGGTGGCGCGGTCGTGAGCGTCGCCGTCGTCACCGGAGCCTCCAGCGGCATGGGCCGCCGTTGTGTCGACCGGCTGCGCGGCATGGCCGACGACCTCGTCGTCGTCGACCTGGAGGCCCCGGCCATCGAGGGCACCATCGGCCTGGCCTGCGACGTCTCGGATCCCGGTGCCGTGACCGCGCTGGCCGAACAGGTTCGCCAGCTCGGTCCCTTCCGGGCTCTCGCCCACGCGGCAGGGATCTCGCCGACCATGGGCGAACCCGGGCGCGTCTTCGACGTGGACCTGGTCGGCACGCAGCGGCTGCTCGATGCCTTCGAAGCACTGGTGGTCACCGGGTCGGCAGCGGTCTGCTTCTCGTCCTTGGCCGCCTACCAGCTGGCGCCCTTCGCCACGGCGGAGATCGACGCGCTCATCGACGATCCGATGGCGCCCGACTTCTTGGAGCGGGCCGTCGGGCTCTTCACGGACAGCGGCCTGGCCTACGGCTTGGCCAAGCGCGGGGTGATCCGGGCGGCGGCGCGGGCAGCCGTGCGCTGGGGCGCCCGCGGCGGGCGGGTCAACTCCGTTGCCCCCGGCATCATCGACACGCCGATGGGCCGCCAGGAGCTCGACCAGCAGCCGTTCATGCGCACGATGCTCGAGCAGGCGCCACTCGGCCGCCTGGGTGAGGCCGACGAGGTGGCCGCGGTGGTCGCGTTCCTGCTCTCCGAGGAGGCCTCCTTCGTGTCGGGGATCGACGTGCTGGTCGACGGCGCCAATCTGCCCGGCATGGCCGCCGCCGCAGCGTCCGGTCCGTGAAGACGACCGTCCACGGGCCGCTCGAGTTCGACGTCCTGGCCGAAGGCGTCGGCTTTCCCGAGGGCCCGGTCATCGCCGCCGACGGAACGGTCCACGTCGTCGACATCGACGGCGGTGTCGTCTACCGGGTCAACGGCAACGGCGGGGCACCGGCCGTGGTCGCCCGTCCCGGAGCCGGTCCCAACGGCATGGCGCCCGAGACGGCGACCACCGCAATCGTGGCCAACAACGGCGGGTTCCTCTGGACCGAAGTACGGGGGACCCGGATCCCCATCGACCGCGCCACCCACACCAACGAGCCCCCGGGGTTCGCCGGCGGCTGGATCGAGCGGGTCGACCTCGAGCGGGGCACCGTCGAGGTGCTGCACCGTGCGTGCGGCGGTCGCTCGCTGCGCGGGCCCAACGACCTGGTGTTCGACGAGGCGGGCGGGCTGTGGTTCACCGATCACGGCAAAGGCCGTCGGGAGAGCGTCGACCGAGGCGGTCTGTACTACGTCCCGCCCGACGGATCCGAGGTGATCGAGAAGGCGTTCCCCCTGCTCGGTCCCAACGGTGTCGGGCTCTCTCCTGATGGGCATCGGGTCTACGTCGCCGAGACGCATACCGGGCGGCTCTGGGCATGGGACCTCGAAGGCCCCGGCGAGATCCGGCCGGCCGGGGGCAATCTCGCCGTTCGCCACGGCGGGGTCTGCCTGGCCGCCACCCCGTTCTCCTTCGACTCGCTGGCCGTCGAGGCCGACGGGAGGATCGTCATCGGTGCCATCGCGGACGGGATCGTCGTCCTCACTCCCGACGGTCAGGAGGTCGACGTGCACCCGATCCCCGGCGACGTCACGACCAACGTGGCCTTCGGCGGTCCCGACGGCCGCCGGGCCGTGCTGACGCTGTCGCGTTCGGGCCGGGTGGTCGAGACGCTCTGGCCCCGCGCCGGGGTTGTGGTGGGGCCGGTACGGTGAGCGCGCAGAACCGATCTCTCCCAGAGGCACAGCTCCTGCGCTGCCTCGACGAGTTCCCCGACGTCGCGGTCATCGTCGGACCTGACGGCTGCATCAAGTGGGGGAACCGCGCCGGCGAAACGCTCTTCGGGCGGTCGGTCGAGAGCTCGGTGGGCCTGTCGGCTCTGGACTTCGTGCATCCCGATGACATCGAGCTGGTCTTGCGCTCGCTCACCAGCATCCAGGGCAAGGAGACCGGGGCGCCCATCGAGCTCCGCGTGCGCTCCGCCACGGGCTGGCGCCTCGTCGAGGTCGTCGGCACGCCGGTCTCTTGGTTGGAGGAGGGATCGGTCCTCTTGAGCCTCCGCGACCTGACGGAACGCCGGCGCTTCGAAGTCTCGCACAACGCCGATTCTGGCTTCCGGAGTTTGGTGCACAATGCGGCCGTCCTGACCATTTTGCTGTCGCCCGACGGCCTCGTGCGTTCCTGTTCGGGTGCGCTCACCCGGCTGCTCGGCCACGACTCCGAACTGGTCGAGGGCCGGCCTCTCGAAGACCTGATCTCCGTCACGGACAGGCCGGCGCTGCGCGAGGCCCTGCGTCGGGCGTCCCGCGGGGCGACGACGGTGAGCCCGGTGGTCGTGGTCGTCTATATGGTGCACTACGGCACCGAGACCCTCGTCCCCTTCGAGCTGTCGATCGTCAACTTGCTCGATGATCCGACGGTGGCGGGCTTCGTGGTCTCGGGCGTCGACGTCACGGAGCGCCGCCGGCTGGAGCGAGAGCTGCAGCACCAGGCCTTCCACGACTCATTGACCGGCCTGGGCAACCGCGCCCTCTTCCAGGATCGACTCGACCAGGCGGTCCGGCATGGCAACGAGGCCGGTCGCCGACTCTCGCTGTTCTTCCTCGACGTCGACAATCTCAAGAGCATCAACGACACGCTCGGCCACGCCGCCGGCGACGCCGTGCTCAAAGCCAGTGCGGACCGGGTGCGCGGCTGCCTGCGCGCCTTGGACACCGCGGCGCGCATCGGCGGCGACGAGTTCGGCGTCCTCATCGAGGACATGGCCCATCTCGGCGGATCCGTGGTCCTGGCCGAGCAACTCCTCCACGCCTGCCGGGAGCCGATCGCGGTCGGTCCGAACATGCTCTGGACCACCCTGAGCATCGGCAT
The DNA here is from genome assembly GCA_963809715.1 of uncultured Acidimicrobiaceae bacterium. Taxonomy (GTDB): domain Bacteria; phylum Actinomycetota; class Acidimicrobiia; order Acidimicrobiales; family RAAP-2; genus Bog-473. The sequence continues at coordinate 180,055 of CAWEKO010000003.1, forward strand.
CACCTTCGACGTGCCCGGAGCCACCGTCGAGCAACTGCTCCAGAACGCCGACCGGGCCATGTACACGGCCAAGAAGAACGGGAAGGACCGCTACGAGATCATCGACGGGCGTGAACTGCTCGGCCGGGAGGCACCGGTCCCCGTCAGTCCGCCGAACATGGCGGCCGCCCCGCCCGGCCCGGCCGAGCGCGGCGCCTGGGTGGCCGACGGTCTGCCACCGGGTCGGAGGCCGCCGCGGCCTCGCCGAGGACCGCCTCTCCATCTCTGACCCGTCACCTCTGACCGATCACCCCCATTGCTCTCAGCCAGTGTGCCGCGGCCGCCCGCCCGGTCCCCTCGCTAGCGTGGAACGAAGGAAGCACGTTGCAGAACAGACGGGAGAACACCGCCATGGCCCCGACTCAGCCTGATCGTCCGCCGACCACCACCGACGCCGGGATCCCGGTCGCCAGCCAGGAGCATTCCCTCACTGTCGGCCCGGATGGACCCGTCCTGCTCCAGGACTTCTACCTGATTGAGCAGATGGCGAACTTCAACCGGGAGCGCATCCCCGAGCGCCAGCCCCACGCCAAGGGTGGCGGCGCCTTCGGGAGCTTCGAGGTCACGGGCGACGTCAGCGCCTACACGAAGGCCGCCGTCTTCGCACCCGGGACCAAGACAGAGCTGGTGATCCGCTTCTCCACCGTGGCCGGCGAGCGTGGCTCGCCCGACACGTGGCGTGACCCGCGTGGCTTCGCCGTGAAGTTCTACACGAGCGAGGGAAATCTCGACATCGTCGGCAACAACACGCCGGTCTTCTTCATCCGCGACCCCATCAAGTTCCAGAACTTCATCCGTTCGCAGAAGCGGCTGGCCGCCAACAACTTGCGCGACCCGGACATGCAGTGGGACTTCTGGACGCTGTCGCCCGAGTCGGCTCACCAGGTCACCTACCTCATGGGCGACCGCGGCATTCCGCGTTCGTGGCGTCACATGAACGGCTACTCGTCCCACACCTACATGTGGGTGAACGAGGCGGGCGAGCGCTTCTGGGTCAAGTACCACTTCAAGACCGACCAGGGGATCGAGAACCTGACCCAGGCCGAGGCTGATCGGATCGCCGGCCAGGACGCCGACTACCACCAGCGCGATCTCTACGAGGCCATCGCCCAAGGCGACTTCCCCCGGTGGTCTCTCAAAATGCAGATCATGCCTTTCGACGAGGCCAAGACGTACCGCTTCAACCCGTTCGACCTGACCAAGATCTGGCCGCACGAGGACTATCCGCTCGTCGACGTGGGCACGATGACGCTCGACCGCAACGTCACCGATTACCACGCCCAGATGGAGCAGGCGGCCTTCCAGCCCAACAACATGGTGCCCGGTACCGGCCTCTCCCCCGACAAGATGCTGCTTGCCCGCGGCTTCTCCTACGCCGACGCCCACCGGGCCCGCCTCGGTGTCAACTACCAGCAGATCCCCGTGAACCGCCCCAAGGCGCCCGTGCGCAGCTACTCGAAGGACGGGGCCATGCGCATCGACAATGTCAGCGACCCGGTGTACTACCCGAACTCGTTCGCCGACGCCCCGGCGGCAGACAGCGACACCTACGCCGAGCATGCGGTCTGGGCCGCCGACGGCGAGATGGTGCGGGCCGCCTACACCCTCCACGCCGAGGACGACGACTTCGGCCAAGCCCGGACCCTGCTCACCGAGGTCATGGACGATGCCGCCCGCGAGCGCTTCGTCGACACGGTGTCGGACAACCTCGCCAAGGTGCAACGCGACGACGTGCTCTGGCGGGCCTTCGAGTACTGGCGCAACGTCGACAAGACCATCGGCGATCAGATCGAGGCGGCCACCCTCGAGTAGGCGCAAGGGCTGAACGTGCGGGCGTCGCTGGCCCCCGGGCCCGCGTTCGTCAAGAATCCACCCATGCGCGAGCGACCGGACGGCGGGTCCAGATGACGCTCGTCGCACCCTTCGCCGGGACCGTGGTGCAGGTCGAGGTCGAAGCGGGGGACACCGTGCGAGCCGGGGCCACCGTCGTGATCCTCGAATCCATGAAGATGGAGCATGTGGTGGTGGCCGCCACGCCTGGGCGCATCGACTCGGTTGCGGTGGCGCCCGGCGCGGCCGTGCAGACCGGCGACGTCCTGGCGACCATGACCGAGTCAGCCGGGCCGGCCGAGGCCGCGGCGGTCCTGGCGGCGCCCGAGGCACCCGACGGCGTGCGCCCGGAGTTGGCCGAGCTCTTGGCCCGGGTGGCGGCGACGACCGACGCGGGCCGACCGGCGGCGACGGGGCGCCGCCACGCCGGCGGCCGGCGCACGGCCCGCGAGAACATCGAGGACCTGTGCGACCCGGGCAGCTTCGAGGAGTACGGCGGGCTGGTCATCGCGGCGCAGCGGGCCCGGCGCAGCCTGGACGACCTTGTCGCCAACACGCCGGCGGACGGATTGGTGGCCGGCATCGGCCGGGTCAACGGGGACCTGTTCGGCACCGAGGCGCGCTGCGCCGTGCTCTCCTACGACTATTCGGTCCTGGCCGGCACCCAGGGCCAGATGAACCACCGCAAGAAGGATCGCCTCTTCGACTTGGTCGAGCGTTTGCGGCTGCCCGTGGTGCTCTTCGCCGAAGGCGGCGGCGGCCGACCCGGCGACACGGACCATGCCGTGGTGACCGGGCTCGACACCGAGGCGTTCGCCCGTTTCGGCGCGCTGAGCGGGCGGGTGCCACTGGTCGGTGTGGTGTCGGGTCGTTGCTTCGCCGGCAACGCAGCGCTGCTCGGCTGCTGTCACGTGATCATCGCCACGCCTGACGCGAACATCGGCATGGGTGGCCCGGCCATGATCGAGGGTGGCGGGCTCGGGGTGTTCGCACCCGAGGAGATCGGCCCGGTCGCGGTGCAGACGGCCAACGGCGTCATCGACGTCCTCTGCGACGACGAGGGGCAGGCCGTCGAGGTGGCCCGCCGGTACCTTGCCTACTTCCAGGGTGATCTGCCCACGTGGCGCGCGCCGGACCAGGAGGAGCTGCGCGAGGTGGTGCCGCGGGACCGGCGCCGGGTCTACGACATGCACCGGGCCGTGGAGTTGCTGGCCGACGAGGATTCGCTCCTGGAGCTGCGGCCGAGCTTCGCTCCCGGCATGGTCACCGCGCTGGCCCGGTTGGAGGGGCGGGCCGTCGGCATCGTGGCCAACAACCCGTTGCATCAGGCCGGCGCCATCGACGGGGCCAACGCCGACAAGGCGGCCCGGTTCCTCCAGCTGTGCGAGGCCTTCGGTCTCCCCGTGGTCTCGCTGGTCGACACACCCGGTTTCATGGTGGGACCCGAGGCGGAGGAGACGGCGCTCGTGCGCCACGTGAGTCGCATGTTCGTCGTCGGCTCGTCCCTCACCGTGCCGCTCTGCGCCGTCATTCTGCGCAAGGGCTACGGGTTGGGTGCGCAGGCCATGACCGGGGGCCACTTCCACCGGCCCCTCTTCACGGTGGCCTGGCCCACCGGCGAGTTGGGCGGTATGGGGCTCGAGGGCGCCGTGCGCCTGGGCTTCCGGCGCGAGCTCGACGCCATCGAGGACCCCGTGGAGCGGGAGGCGGCGTTCTCGGCCATGGTCGAGCGCGCCTACGACCACGGCAAGGCGCTCAACGTGGCGGCCCACTTCGAAATCGACGACGTGATCGATCCGGCGCTGACCCGGAACCGCATTGTGCACGCGCTGGCCTCGGCCGCCGGGGACGGGCGGGGCTGGGGCTCGCGTTCGGGCGCGGCGGCATGGGGGAGGCGCCCCTTCGTCGACACCTGGTGAGCCGCCCACGCGTCAGGTCAGCCGGCCCACCTCGCGCAGGAAGGACTGGGTCTGCACCACCCGGCCCGTCAGGACCTTCGGGTCACCCGCGCACAGAATGCAGGCCGTCTCGGTGATGAGCTCGATGTCCTCGGTGTCGGTCTGGGCCAGGTCGAGCGTGCCGGCTCCCGGCGTGGCCACCGGGTTCGTGGGGGCGGCCGCGTTGACGGCGACGCCGTCGTCGAAGAGCTCGGCGGCCAGGCTGAGGGTCAGGCGGTTGAGGGCGGCCTTGACCGTGCCGTAGAGGCCGAAGCCCGCCGTTCGGTCGAACTCGGAGAAGGGTGGGCCGTCGATGAGATCCCCGGCCACCGAGGTCAGGTTGAGCACCCAGCCGCGACCGCGCCGGCGCATGGCGGGCAGCGCCAGCTGGGTCAGGTGCAACGGGGCCAGCACGTGCATCTCGACCATCAGCGACGCCCGGCGCTCGGGGAACTCGTCGAGCGGGCGCAGGAAGGTCACCGCGGCGTTGTTGACCAGGATGTCGGGAGCGCCCACGCCGGCCACGACGTCGGCGAACATGCGCTCGCGCTCCTCCCGGTCGGAGAGGTCACACGGCACGGCCAGCGCCGACCCCCCGGCGTCCTCGATCTCCCGACACGTCTCACGCAGTGATCCCACGTACTTGGGGTCGGGATCCATGGTGCGCGCCGTGATGGCGATCGTCGCCCCCTCGCGGGCCAGCCGCTGGGCGATTGCCTTTCCCAGGCCCCGGCTGCCGCCGGTGACCAGCGCGACCCGTCCCTCGTAGGCTCCGGCCACACATCCTCCCTCGTGGGTTTGGCCGATACTACGTCGGTGCCGACGATCGACCTCGGGGAGCTCGCCACCCGCCTGGAGGTCGCGGGCATCACCGGTGTGGAGGAGCTGTCCGGGGGCGCGTCGAGCCTCACCTACGTGGCGCAGCGGCACGGGCGCAAGGTCGTGGTCAAGGTGGCGCCGCCGGGACTGCCGCCCGTCCTGCACCGCGATGTCCTGCGCCAGGCCAGGCTCGTGCGCGCGCTCGCACGGTCCGACGTGCCCGTGCCCGAGGTGCTGTGGGAGGACGGCGGCGCGCCACCCGAGGTGCCGCCGCTCTTCGTGATGTCCTTCGTCGAGGGAAGCTCGGTCGAGCCGCTCTTCGACCTCGAGGGCGAGCCGGTCGAGCCCGAGCAGATGTCGGCGCGGTTGCACCATGCGGCGCGGGCCTTGGCAGCCCTCCACCGTGTCGAGCCGCGCCGGCTCGGCTTGACGGAGGATGCCATCGGTCTGCTCGACGAGATCGCGCGCTGGAGCCGCCTCCTCGAGACGGTCGACCCCGAACTGGTCCAGGGCTGGCCCGCGGTCCGCGAACGTCTGGAGGAGACGGCACCGCCGGCGCTGGGGCCGGCCGTGGTGCACGGTGACTTCCGCCTGGGCAACGTGCTGGCCCGGGGCCCCCGGGTCACCGCCGTCATCGACTGGGAGATCTGGTCGGTCGGCGATCCCAGGGTCGATGTCGGGTGGTTCCTCCTCAATGCCGACCCCGAGACGTACGCCCGACCCACCCGCTACGCCGGGCTGACGCCGACGCTCGGGGAGCTGGCCGCCGAGTACGCCGACGCCCTGGGTGCGCCCGTGCCCGATCTCACCTGGTTCCAGGCCCTGGCCTCGTTCAAGTCGGCCGCCACCTGGTCGCTCATCGTGAAGCACAATCGCCGGCGTGCGGAGCCGGACGCCCAGCTCGAGTCGATGGTACGCGACCTGCCGCGCCTGCTGGCCCGGGCTCTCGAGTTGGCCCGCTAGGACCGCGGGATGCCGGCCAAGCGGTCGGCGAATTTCGCCTCGGCCGCGGCCCGGAGCCGCAGGAGGTGCTCGCTCGGGAAGAGATCGGGGGCAGGTTCGTAGTCCTTGAGGAGCTGACGGGCCAGCGTGACCTTGTGCACCTCGGTGGGGCCGTCGGCCAGGCCGAGGACGAAAGACTCGACCAAGGTCTGGACGAAAGGCATCTCGTGTGTCGTGCCCAATGATCCGTGGAGTTGGAGCGCACGGGCGGACACGTCGTGGAGCACCTGCTGCATCATCGCCTTGACCGCGGAGATGTCGGCCCGCACCGCCTTGTAGTCGTTGTGCCGGTCGATCTTCCACGCCGTCTGGAGCGTCAGGAGGCGAAAGGCCTCGATCTGCATGTAGGAATCGGCGACCATCTCCTGGACCAGCTGCTTGTTGCCGAGGAGGTCGCCCTGCGTCGAGCGTGACACGGCGCGTTCGCACAGCATGTCGAAGATCCGCCGGACGAGACCGACCGTGCGCATGGCGTGATGGATGCGACCCCCGCCCAGGCGGGTCTGGGCGACCACGAAGGCGCCGCCGCGTGGCCCGAGCATGTGGTCGGCCGGCACCCGCACGTCCGTGTAGCGCACATAGCCCTCGCGTCCGCCGCCGATGGGTTGATAGCCCAGGCCGACGTTGCGCAACACCTCGATGCCCGGGGTTCCTCCCGGCACGACGAACATGGAGTGGCGCTCGTAGGGCGGCGCATCGGGCTCGGTCACCGCCATGACGATGAGGAACGAGGCCATCGAGGCGAACGAGGAGAACCACTTCTCGCCGTTGATCACCCACTCGTCACCGTCGGCCACGGCGGACGTCGTGAAGACCTTGGGATCGGCGCCACCCTGGGGCTCGGTCATGGAGAAGCACGAGACGATCCGATTGTCGAGCAAGGGTTCGAGGTAGCGCTCCTTCAGTTCGGGTGTCCCGTAGTGGGCCAGAATCTCGCTGTTGCCCGAGTCGGGCGCCTGGGAGCCGAAGACGATCGGCGCGCACTCCGAGCGTCCGAGGATCTCGTTCAGCAGGGCCAGCTTCACCTGCCCGTAGCCGGGACCGCCGAGGTGCGGTCCGAGATGCGTGGCCCAGAGTCCACGCTCCTTGACGATCCGCTGAAGTGGAGGAATGAGGGCCTGGCGCACCGGATCGTTGAGGTCGTGGGACTCCTCGACGATCAGGTCGACGGGCTCGCACTCCTCGCGCACGAACTGCTCGACCCAGGCCAACTGCGCGGTCCACTCGGCGTCGGTCGAGAAGTCCCATGCCATCGTTCTGCCCTCTCCGATTGTGTTCTCGAACCGGCCGGTGCTAACAACGTCGGTCGTGGGCACCAACAGTAGGACAGCCTCTCGAGAGGCCGGTCCGGACCATGGGTGACGCCTGGATCATCGACGTCGTGCGGACGCCACGGGGCAAGGGACGCCCCGACGGTGGGCTGCACGGCCAGCATCCCCAAGCCCTCTTCGGGAGCTGCCTGGTGGCCCTGGCCGCCCGCACGGGGTTCGATCCCGCGGAGGTGGACGACGTCATCGCCGGAAATGGAGTGCTCTCCGGTGAGCACGGCGACGACATCGCGCGGCTCTCGGCGCTCCTGGTCGGCTGGCCCGACACCGTGCCCGGCATGACGCTGAACCGCTTCTGCGGGTCGGGACAACAGGCGGTGACGGTGGCGGCGATGGGTGTCGGCAGCGGTGCCCAGGATCTCGTCGTGGCGGGCGGAGTCGAGTCAATGTCGCGCTGGGACGTGGGCGTCGGCGCCTCGACCATCGACGGTGCCAACCCGGCCCTGCGCGAACGGGTGCCCACGGTGCCCCAGGGGATCTCCGCCGACCTCATCGCCACGGTGGAGGGCTTCAGCCGCGAGGATGTGGACGCCTTCGCCGTGGAGAGCCAGCGCCGCGCCGCGGTGGCGGTGGGCGAGGGACGGTTCGACCGTTCCCTGGTGCCGGTGACCGACGCCAACGGCGAGGTCGTGTTGGCCGTCGACGAGCACCTCCGTCCCGGCACCTCCATGGAGGCGCTGGCCAAGCTACGCCCCGCCTTCGCCGAGCTCGGTGCCACGGGGAGGGTCGAGGGCGAGGACCTGTCGTTCGACGAACTGTGCCTGGCCCGGTATCCCGCCCTCGACCACGTCGAGCACGTGCACCACGCGGGGAACTCGTCGGGCATCGTGGACGGCGCCGCCGCGGCACTCGTGGCCTCGGACGGCTGGGTGCGCGCCCACGGCGTCACCCCACGGGCCCGGGTGCGCTCCACCGCCGCGGTGGGGTCGGAGCCCGTGATCATGCTCACCGCTCCGGGTCCTGCGGCGCGCCGGTGCCTGGAACGGGCGGGCATGCAGACCCGCGACATCGATCTGTGGGAGATCAACGAGGCCTTCGCCGCCGTTCCCCTCAAGACCGTGCGCGACCTGGAGCTCGACCCCGACACCGTCAACGTCAACGGGGGAGCGATCGCGCTGGGGCACCCGATCGGTGCCACGGGCGCCATGCTGATCGCCACCGTGCTCGACGAGCTCGAGCGCCGCGACCAGCAGACCGGCCTGGTGACGATGTGCACCGGGGGAGGCATGGGCACGGCGACGATCGTGGAACGGGTCTGAGGTGGCCGGGACGCTCGTCTTCGAGGCGCCCGCCGACGGCGTCGTCCTGCTCCGCCTGAACCGTCCGGAGCGACTCAACGCCATCGACCACGAGCTCCTGGGCGAGTTCGAAACGGCCTGCGCCCGGCTGGCCGCGGACCACGCGACGAGCGCCGTGGTGGTGACCGGCGCGGGGCGGGGTTTCTGCTCTGGCCTCGACGTGCGCGACTTCGGACCAGGATTGCCCGCCCCGGGCGCACCGACGCTGGAGTTGCTCCGGTTCCAGGAGCGGATGGCCGCGCTTCCCACGACCCTGCGCTCCCTGCCCCAAGCCGTCGTCGCCGCGGTCAACGGGCCCTGCGTGGGTGGCGGATTTGCCCTTTGCCTGGCCGCCGACATCCGCCTGGCCTCGACGGCGGCGTCCTTCGGGAACGGCGCCATCCACCTCGGTCTCTCCGGTGCGGAAATGGGCATGAGCTACCACCTGCCCCGGGTCGTCGGAACCAGCGTGGCGGCCGACTGGATGCTCACCGGCCGCACGGTCTCGGCCGAAGAAGCCGACCGGCGCGGGCTGGTCAGCCAACTCCTGGCACCGGAGACCTTGCTCGACCGGGCGTTGGAGCTGGCCGTCCAGATCTCGCGGTTTCCGCTCCTGGCGGTCGAAATGACGAAGCGGGCGCTGCACGTGAACACCGACGCCCCCGACCTGGCGGCGGCGACGGAGCTGGAGAACCGGAATCAGGTGTTGGCGCACGGGACGGCGGAGGCCGCGACCCGCCGCGCCGCATGGGATCGTTGACACCGTCGCGGCGCACGGATCGATTCTCGCGGCGAGGGAGGGCGAGCCGATGACGATGTTCGACGACGCGGTGCGCGCCGTGCAGGGGGGTCGCCCGGCGACCGAGGCGGCCGCCGAGCTCTCCTCGGCGCTCACCGACGACGAGCGCCTCTGGCTGCTCGACGGCGACACGGAGTGCTGGGAGGGGCTGGCCCGGTTCCGGACCGAGGGGTACAACACGACGCCCATCGTGCACGGCCAGGTCGAGCGGGTCGGGTTGCCCGGCACGCGCTTCGTGGATGGACCCCGTGGCTGCGTGGCCGGCAACGCCACGGCGTTCCCGGTCTCCATGGCCCGCGGCGCCACCTGGGACGTGGATCTCGAGGAGCAGGTCGGCGACGTGATCGGGCGGGAGATCCGCGCCCTCGGCGGCAACTTCTTCGGCGGGGTCTGCATCAACCTGCCCCGCCACCCGGCCTGGGGTCGGGCCCAGGAGACCTACGGCGACGATCCGTACCATCTCGGCGAGTTCGGGGCCGCCCTCACCCGGGGCACCCAGCGCTGGGTCATGGCGTGTGCCAAGCACTACGCGCTGAACTCCATGGAGAACGCCCGCTTCGTCGTCGACGTGACCGCGGACGAGGCGACGCTGCACGATGTGTACCTGCCCCACTTCAAGCGGGTCGTCGACCAGGGCGTGGCGGCGATCATGGGCGCGTACAACTCGGTCAACGGCGAGTGGTGCGGGCAGAACACCTACCTGCTGACCACGGTGCTGCGCGACATGTGGGGGTGGGAGGGCATCACGGTCACCGACTTCATCTTCGGCTTGAGGCATGCCGCCGCGTCGCTGAACGCGGGGATGGACCTCGAAGAGCCGTTCCGCCAGCAGCGGGCCGAGCGCCTGACCGGCCAGCTCGAAGCGGGCGAGACGTCGTGGGACATGGTGGAGCGCGCCGCCCTCCGGCTCATCGCGGCGCAGCTGCGCGCCTACGCCAGCCGGACCGAGACGGATCCGCCGGTCGGTGTGGTGGCCAATGCCGAGGCCCGCGCCCTGGCCCGCACGGTGGCGGCCCGGGCCATGGTGCTGCTGAAGAACGATCCGGTGGACGGCCGGGCGGTGCTGCCCCTCGATCCCGGGTCGGTGCGCTCGATCGCGCTGGTGGGCCGCCTGGCCGGCGCGGCCAACATGGGCGACCACGGGTCCTCCGACGTCCGGCCCCCGTCGTCGGTCTCCCCGTACGAGGGTTTGCGGGCCGCCTTCCCCGAGGTCGAGATCCGCCTGGTGCAATCGGACGACGTCGACGAGGCGCGCCGTGCTGCGGCCGAGTCGGATGTGGCCGTCGTCGTCGCCGGGTACACGGCGGCGGACGAGGGGGAGTTCATCGGGCCCGACTCGGGGATGACGGCCGAACTGCTGACGCTCTTCCCTCCGATACCCCAGTCCGCCGCCGCGCTCCTCGGTGAGGCCTTCGCACCCGAGAACGAGGACCGCGGCACCGGGGGCGACCGCGTGTCGCTGGCGCTGCGGCCACTGGACGAAGACCTCATCCGCGCGGTGGCGGCGGCGAACCCTCGCACGGTGGTGGCCATCGTGGCGGCCGGTGCCGTCCTCACCGAGAGCTGGCGGGAGGGAGTGCCCGCCGTGTTGATGATGTGGTACGCAGGCATGGAAGGCGGGCACGCGCTGGCCGACGTGCTGCGCGGCGCGCAGAACCCGAGCGGTCGCCTTCCCTTCTCCATTCCCACCTCGGAGACCCACCTCCCCTCCTTCGACCGCGAGGCCACGGCGATCACCTACGACCACTTCCACGGCCAGCGGCTGCTGGACCGACTGGGCGTCAACGCCGCCTTCCCGCACGGCTACGGCCTGTCGTACACGAGGTACGAGGTGCGCCGGGCCGAGGTGCGCTCGACCGAGGACGGTTCTCGCGTCGTGTCGGTGGAGGTGGCCAATACGGGTCCACGCGACGGCACCCATGTCGTCCAGATCTACGGGCGGAGCTCGAGCGGCCCCTACGCCGGGGAGCTGACCCTGGTGGGCTTCGCGCCGGTCAGCGTCGACGCCGGCGCGACGGCCACGGTCGAGGTGGAGGTGTCGCTCCTTCCTCTCGCTGCCTGGGATCCGGGGGACCGACGGCGCATCCTGCCGGCCGCGGCCGACGTCGAGCTCGAGGTCGGCGCACATGCCCACGACCCGGCGGCCACGCTGTTGCACCTGGGACCCTGAGCTGGCCCCGCAGCGACAGGCGGGCGAGAATGAGTCCATGATCGGCGAGGGCCAGGACCCATGCCCTCTCCGATGACGAGACGCTTTCCACTCAGGGTTTGGGCCGCGGCCACCGCTGTCGCCAGCGTCCTCGTGTGTGCCGGCGCGTCGCCGTCAGGAGCGGCGGGTGGGCCGACGCCAGTGACCCATGCCAGCACGAGCACCCGAGGTGTGTCGGCCGGCGCCATCAATGTGGTCTTCCCGATCATCTCGTTCACCAGTATCGAGGGGGAATTCGAGATCAAGTCGGACGCCGAATACGGCGAGCAGACCAAGGCCATTCACCTCTTCGTGGACGGGATCAACGACGCCGGAGGCATCAACGGCCGCAAGATCAACCCGATGATCGTGAGCTTCGATCCCACGAATGTCGCCCAGCAGCGAGCGTTGTGCGAGCAGTGGACCCAGGGCAACCCTCCCGTGTTCGCGGTCGTCGACGGTCTCGGGACGTTTCAGGGGGTCGACGAGCTCTGCGTCACCCGAGAGGGCCATACGCCGATGCTGTCCCAGTGGACGACGACGACCAACTGGACAAATCTCGGTTCGCCCTACCTGTGGTGGACGGGGGCGGACGAGGCAGCGGTTCTGGCGGCGACGGTCCAGTGGGGCCTGCGTTCGGGCCGCCTCGGTCACGGCAAGAAGGTTGGCGTCGTGGTGTCGGACCAGGCGAGCGACCAGAGCGCGCTCGATTCGTATTTGCTGCCCGACCTCAAGAGGATCGGCGTCGTGCCCCAGGTGGTGACCATCGCGGCTGCCGTCGAAGGCGCCGCCAGCACCGACTCGGATGCGGTGCTGGCGGTCGAGCGACTGAAGGCGGCGGGGATTCAATCGGTCATTCCCTTGCTGCCCGACAACGCATTCACTCCCTACCTCGGCGCGGAGACTGCGCAGAATTACATCCCGACGCTCCTTCTCAGTGACTATCAGTCCGAAATCGAGATCGCGCTCGGACTCATCCCGATCCCATACGAGAAGGCATTGAACGGCCAACAGGGCGTCACGGCCGAGACGCTCGGAGGGATCGACCTTCCCGTGCCCGAGTCACAGGGCGGGTACGACCAGGGGGTGCGCAGTTGCTGGACGGCCTGGCACGAGGCCTACCCGGAGACTCCTCCGGGCAACATCAACGACGACATCGAGGAGCAGGGTCCGGTCCAGGGCTGGTGCCAGGAGATCCGCCTCTTCGCCAAGGCGGCCACCCTGGCGGGCACGAACCTCAACCGACGGACCTTCGTCGAGGCGATGGCTCGGATCCGGGACTTCCCGGGCGGTTACTCTCCCGTGCTGAGCTACGGGCCGGACACGTTCGCTGGTCCGACGCAGTACCGGGTGGTCGAGGTCCACGACAACCACCCTCCGACGAGTCTGTGCAAGCGCGGCCCCGCTCCGGCACCTCCGGCCGGAGCCTGCTGGGTCGTCGAGCAGAACTGGAAGCCGCTTCCCAGAGGTTGAGGGTTCGGCGTCACGAAGCACAGGTTCCCCCGCATCGCCCGACCTGACCCTGGGGCCGAGGCGTCGAAAGGAAAGTCAGTGAAAGAAGAGCCGGGTTCCGGCTGAGTGTGGTTCCGTGACCCTCAGTCCAGGTCCGTGGATCACCCGTGCAATCGCACTTCGGTGGCAGGGTGATTCACCAAGAGAAGGTCACCCGAGCGCCCGCACGAATGCCTCCCGTGAGGCCTGCCACCACCTGCGTCGGCGCTCGTAGCGTTCCATCCCTCCCATCTCGTCGAGCATCCGAATGAAGTTGGGGTCGCCGGCTTCAACCCGTCGCTGGACGAATGACCCCCCGCTCTCCATTGGCCCGTCGAGGAGTTCGACCAGGGTGTGGCGACCCTCCGGGCCGAGTTCATAGGTGTCGGCGACGAACCGAAGACGTGCAGGACGATCGAGGTCCTCAAACCCAAGGCGGCTGGCGCTGAGATCGTCGTCGATGGGCACGCACATCCGAGCGAAGGCTGCGAGGTCGAAGAGGGGCCGTCCTGGTGCGGCAAAATCGAAGTCCAAGAGTGCGACGGCTTCACCATCCCTGAAGACGACGTTCTCGAGGCACACATCGTTGTGGCAGATCATCGTCCCGCCGCGCGGATCAGCCAGTTCGTCGCTCCACTTCGCAGGGATGACGGGCTGTCGGGACGAAGCCTCGTGGAACGACCGGATCAGGGCGGTGATCGAGGAGAGTGCGTGGTCAGTCTGCACCCAGGCCGGGAACGGCGGCACCGCAACGTCCCCTTCGATGAAGAGCAACCGTTCCCGGCGGTCCGCCTGGATCTCGATTGGTAGCGGAACTCCCTCGAATCCAGCCGATCTGAGTCCAAGCAGGAAGGCGTGCACGGCCTCGGAGTTGGGATTCGAGGGGCGAAGGACGAAGTCACCCTTGCGGACGACACTTCCAGCATTAGCTACTCCACCTGACAGGATCTCGTCCACGGAACCAGTCTTTCAAGGTCTGCCTCAGTCCGCCGGGTTGTATCGCGGCGTGCCGGAGAGGAAAGTCAGGGAAGAAAGAGCCGGGTCCGGCTCGTGCCGCCGTCAGACAACGTTGTGTGAGCCCCGAACGTCACTTCTGGGTGGTACGCCGATCGTCCGTAGACGCTTGGTGTGGTGATCGAACAGGCTCTGGAGGTGGTGCACGACGGGCTACGAAGTCAAGGCTGGTGGTCAGAGAAATGGGACGTCATTACCTCCATCCGGCGAAGTGAAAGCAGCTGGGTCGTAGCCCGTACCAGGCGTCGATATGCCGAGTCAGGCGACATTCTTGATCGTCGTATCGGCGGATTCGGCCCCGTCGTAGTCACCGATCGTGGTGACATGATCCCCCCGGAAGGCAGTGTGAAGATCGACCATGTCGACGAGTCCGGAGTGGCCACAGTGGCCGCTCGCACCCTGAGTGTTTCCCGCAACGACAGCCAATCGGTCCAAGGCCAGCCGATGTGGCGGGTGTCCCAGCCCGCCGGACTGGAGCGCATCATCCATCGATCAACACTTCGCCGAGATCCGCCAGACGCAGACGGGCGGCGTCTTGATCCGGTCGAGCGAGCCCCCGCACTGCCAGCGAGTGTTCACAACGTGCCGCGTAGGCCAGGACATAAGCGGCGGCTCCGTGCGCAGCCCGACGCTGCCTCGATGTGAACGGGGAAGTCCTCGCACGCTCGTAGTCATCGAAGTAGGCCAACACCGAATCCAGATCGGGAAACGCAGTCCCTCCCGGATCAGCCGTGACGGACCAGGTCATGGCCGCCTGGCCGAGTGCTGTACTTTCCCTAACGAGAGCCACGCTGTCCCAGTCGTAGACAGCCAAGAGGTCCTTCTCGTCGAAGCGGACGTTGCGAGCCGACCAATCCGTATGGGCCACCACAGGTGCGCTCTTGTCTTGCTGGCGCAGCGCCTTTGCTCGGCGAGCTATGTCATCGATCCATTCGGCACCTGTTGCGGTCGTCTCGAAGTCAAAGAGTGGGCTATGAGGAACGCCATAGAGCGTGTCGCCATCGGAACGCAGCGGATGGTGCGCCAGAGGTGCCATTCGAGGCAGGCCGCTGCACAATGTGATCTGTCGAGCGAGTCCGCGGGACGACACTCTCCGCGCAGCGGCAGAGCCACCAGGACGCACGCCCGGGTCGGGGAGCCAGGTCTCAACAACAGCGAGATTGGGGCGCCCTTCACGGATCTGGGTCGGACGGCCGAGAGGACGAGGGCACGGAATACCCCCCTTCGCCACGCGGTCCTCGACGGCCTGCACAGCGGCCAGCAGCGGTACGTCCCAACGACTCTGGTACGCCTTGATGACCACATCGTCGCCAGACTCGAGCTTGACCCCGAGCACACATCCGGCCGAGGCCAGATAGAACAAGCAGCCCGCTGGACCGGCGCCACACTCACGGACGCAAAACGAATTGAAGGTCTCCGCAATCTCTCGGGGATCATCTGTCCCAAGCACGTCACTCTCTATCGCGCCGGCGCCATTCCCAGCCCATCGGGAGAAGTGATCCTCAACGAGTTCCTCGACCGACGGCACGAGACCATGATGACAGCAGCAGCTCGCATTCTCGGAACTGCCCCGTACGACGCTGCCGGGACGGGTGCCACCGTTCGGCACCCTGGGCACGGTCGCAGGGGGCCTAGCAGCCACTCGGTATCCGGCACTACCGGGCGGTTAGGGACCTAGCGCAGGCTTACGCCTGCGTGCGACCTAGCACTGGCAAAGCTCGTCCGTCCTCATTCATCCACGGCGAAAAGGCGCCAGCTGCCGGGCACGCCCTTCAACTCATGTTCGCCGCGATCGGTGAAGGTCAATCCTGAGCCCGCCAGTAGGTCCTTTACCGTGTTCGAGACAACGATTTCACCACCGTTGGCCTTAGCCGCCACTCGGGCGCCAATGTGAACTGCGAGCCCGCCGATCCGCTCTCCTCGCACCTCCACTTCACCCGTGTGCACACCGGCGCGGTCCGCCAAGCCGATGCCATCCATGGAATCACTTATGGCACGAGCGCAGCGGATGGCTCGACCCGGCCCATCGAAGGTTGCGAGGAAGCCGTCGCCCGCCGTGTCGACCTCCCGTCCGCCAAATCGGGCCAGCTCGCGGCGGACAATGGCGTCATGCTCGTCCAGTAGCGCGCGCCAGAGTCGATCACCGAGTGCAGATGCCCGTGCGGTGGAGCCCACGATGTCGGTGAATAGCACCGTGGCGAGCATTCGATCGGGGTCAGCCAAGGATCGGGCGCCGGTCAGGAACTCCTCGATCTCTTCTATTGCCTCGTCCGCGTTTTCGGTGAACCACAAGTGGTCGGCCCCGGCCATCTCCACATATCTGGCATTTGGGATGTTGGAGGCCAGATAAATGCCGAGCTCAGGCGGAGCGATCTGATTCTGCGCGCGGTGCAGTATCAGAGTTGGAGCCTGGATGGACGGCAATGCCTCGCGCACGTCGGTAAGCACCGTCTGTCGGTAGTAGTGAGCCACGGCACCTGGCGAGATCGCAGCCCGTCCGCTGCGGACGAACCGCTCGGCGAACCGTGCATTGCTTGCCTGGCTGGGTGCCAAGTAAGCGACGTGGTTGGCATCGCCTGTAGCCCATGATTGGGCCTGGAGATTGACGACCTCGAGGAGCTGGTCCTCCGAGGCTCCCCACGGATAGTCAGCGGCGGCAGTCAATCTGGCCGCGGCATTGCAGAGCACCAGTGCGCGACATCGTTGTGGATGGCTTGCGGCTAGGAGGAGGGCAAGCGGCCCACCGTCATTGAATCCGAGAATGACCGCTTCTTCTGACTCAGCAGCATCCATGACTGCGCAGATGTCAGCCACTTGGGTTTCGAGGTCGGGCATCCGATCGAGCGGCACCGGATCCGACAGTCCCGTACCACGGCGGTCGAAGATGATGAGGCGCCCGATAGTGGCAAGCCGCCGCCACTGGCGCGCTAGTTCCGGGATGTCCCAGAACAGCTCGACGTGATGCACCCAGGATTCGATCAGGACGAGATCGAGAGGTCCCTGGCCCACGACCTGGTAGGCGATATGGACATCGCCGTTCTTCGCGTACTGGGTCGTTGGCAGGGCGGTCACGGCACTACAGCTTGGCACGTCTCCGCGACGTCATTCCAAGGTAGCTACGACGCTCGGTATGAGCCGTGGGCGAGCGCTCAGGTCCCAGGGCCACCCGCACGCAAACGTCGACCCCTTGCGAT
Source organism: uncultured Acidimicrobiaceae bacterium (assembly GCA_963809715.1). Classification (GTDB taxonomy): domain Bacteria; phylum Actinomycetota; class Acidimicrobiia; order Acidimicrobiales; family RAAP-2; genus Bog-473. The sequence goes on from CAWEKO010000003.1 coordinate 196,973, forward strand.
CCGATCGCTTCGGACGTACGGGATCAGCGCGTCCCAGAGCGACAGCCGAGATCTTTGGCATTCCAAGCAGCAGGACCCTTGGGCCAGCGTGACGACGAGCGCCTGCTCCATCGGCTTCCCGAGGTGGAACAACGAGCAGGGGTCCGAGGCCCTCGCATAGATTTCGTCCATGGAAAACGCGGCCGTTCGAGAGTTCACCGGAATCCACAACATGATTCGAGGACTCGTGCGACTCTTGGAGTCGGCGGTCTCAGCGGCGAAACCCGGCGACACCAACCAGATGAAGGTCCTTTCTGAGTTGGGCTTGTTCGCCGTCGCCGGTTCTCACTTTCATCACGGCTCGGAAGACGACTATTTCTGGCCGGCGATTGTGAAAAACGGCGCTGACGAGTCCCTTCTGGAACCACTGGTCAAGGAACACCATTTGATTGTCTCACTGCTCGACGAAATGGAGAATGCCTTTCAAGGCCTTAGGAACCGGGTCTCAGATGCCCAGGCCATCGACTCTCTCCGCGTGCTCGTGGGCCGCTTCAAGCACGACATGTTGACTCACCTCGACCATGAAGAACCGATCTTCTTCCCGTTGCTCGCCAAGTACATGCCGGACGCCGAGTCTGAGCGGCTAGGCGCCGATCTCGCCAAAAAGACGCCACGCAAGGGCATATCTTGGCTTATCGGTGCGGTCGAGTATGGAATGACCAAGGAACAGGCGACCGAGTTCCTGGCTACGCTCCCAAAGCCAATCCAATGGATTCGCCCTTTGTTGTTACGTAAGTACAAAAGTCGTTGTGGCGTCATCGGCGTCGATCCTGCTACTCCATCGCAGCACGAGGGCGGCCCGTAGAGTTACCGCCACCGTTGCATCAGGGAAGTGCCGATACCGAGCAGGTCCGAGAGTGCCCCCTATCGACGGCCCCTGGGCGCAACCGAACGGCACTAGCGTTGGTTGCCGTGCCCTCTTACCACCTCGAAGAACGCGACAGCACCTGGTTGGCCCAGGCGCCCCTGGTGGTGTCCAACGAAGTGTCGGTACCCGCGTCGTCCGATCAGGTCTTCGCCGTGCTGGCCGACATTGGCAACTGGCAAGCCTGGTGCACTGGCGTGAGCGAGACCGTCGTCGTCGGTCCATTGACAACAGGGGTCGGCGCAAGGCGGAAAGTAAAGGCCGGAGGAGTTCGCTTCGAGGAGCGTTTTGTGACCTGGGAGGACGGCGTGCGGGTCACCTTCTCGGGTCTGACCACATCTGCTCCGGGTTTCCGCTCACTTGTGGAGGATTGGGCCGTCGTGCCGGACCTTGCGGATCCGACGAGGTCGGTGTTGACCCAGACCATGGGTGTCGCACTGAGTGGCATTTTGCGGCCGCTGGGAGGCCTTATTCGTTGGTATCTCCAACGTGCGACCCGCCGAGGCGCCCTAGGAATGGCGAAGCACTTCGCTTAGCCGTCGACCACGCGGATCATGTGAATCAGCAACGAGCCGCCGTCGATTGAAGTATGGACAGACCTGATCGACACCCCGGCATAGCTGTTGGTGCGATTGGGACTGCCCCCATCCGCCGGGAGGGTGTCACGGTGCGCATCTTGAACCCCGACGAAGTCGAGGCGCTCATGGCGGCCCTGCGCACCGATCGGGACCGGGCCATGGCCCAGGCCATGCTGCTCGGCGGTCTGCGCCGTGGCGAAGTGCTGAGGCTGCGACTCGAGGACCTTCGTCTGGGCGAATGGCGGGTCTTCATCGCCGAGGGCAAGGGCGGCCATCAACGGCTCGTCCCGATCTCTCCGACCTTCTTCGCCACGGTGGCCGATTACATGAACAAGGAGCGACCACCCGATGCGTCGACTGATCGGCTCTTCGTCTCGCTCAAGGGTCCGAGGCGGGGCCAGGCGCTCTCGACCGAGGGGATCATCGAGATCTTCAGTGCAGCACGCAGGCGAGCCGGACTCGCCCACGGCACCTGCCATGAGCTCCGCCATACCTGCTTCACGAGATTGCGCGAGGGAGGCATGGCCATCGAAGCCGTCCAGGCCCAGGCCGGTCACCGCTCGATCGCGTCGACGAGGATCTACCTCCACCTCAGCATCGACTGGCTGGCCGAGGAGTACCGCAAGGCCATGGAATCCCTCCACGCACCGGTGGAGGTGGCCCGATGAGCGCCCTTCCCAAGTCATCAGAGATCCCGTCGCCGTGGTGGAGCACGATGCAGTTCCCCTGGGCCGAGATTGCCCGCAGGGCACCGGTGATGGTGGCCACGATGGCCGCCTACCTGGACCAACTCGGCGTCTCGGCCCGTCCGGCCACGGTGGGTGCTGCCGATCAGGCACTGCGTCACTTCGCCGGCCAGGTCACCGAGGCCGACCCGACCTGCACCTCCATGGCCGCCGTCGAGCGCCGTCACATCGAGGCACACAAGCTGTGGCTGGCCGCTCGGCCGGGCAAGACCGGGAAGCCTCTCGCCGCCGTCACCATTCGCCATCGACTCGGAACGCTGCGCACCTTCTTCGAGCGATTGCGGGACTGGGACTACGACGACGCTCCGACCAAGACGTTGATCTTCCCCGGCGACTTCCCCCAGGCCGACGAACCGTTGCCCAAGTTCCTCGACGACCCGACCATGGAGAAGTTCACTGCCGCATTGGCGAACGATCCCGATCCACGACGACGGGTCATGGTCGAGATCCTGGCTCAGACCGGCATCCGGGTGGGTGAGCTCTCCGGGCTCGACGACAAGGCCGTGACCTTGCTCGGCGACACCTTCTCGTTGCGCATCCCGGTCGGCAAGTTGCACAACGACCGCTATGTGCCGATCGGACCCGAACTGGTCCAACTGATCGCCGACTACCAGAGGTTCCGGGGACCGAGTCGCTCGGGGCGTTTGGTCGAGCGCGACGATGGGCGGCCCTTCGATCGTCGCACCGTCCATCGCTACGTCGAACGAGTGGCCAAGCGTGCCGGTGTCGGCCACGTCCATCCTCATCAGCTCCGTCACACCCTCGCCACCCGAATGATCAACCGGGGCATGAGCCTCGAAGCCATCGCCGCCCTGCTCGGTCACCGCTCAATGCGCATGACGCTGACCTATGCCCGCATCTCGAACCGGACGGTGGCCGAGGAGTACTTCAGGGTCACCCAGGCCGTCGAGGCGAGCTACGAGAGCGGCGAAGCGCTCCCGGCCAGTGTCGAGGGAGCCAACATGCGTCGCATCGCCGCCGAGCATCGCCGTCTCTTGGGCAATGGTCACTGCACTCGGCCGACCGGGCTCGACTGCACCTTCGAGTCGGTCTGCGAACGCTGCGGCTTCTTCGAGACTGGGCCCCAGTTCCTGACCATCCTGCGCCGCCAGCGAGACGACGCCGATCGCCACGGCCAAGGGGACCGGGCTCAGCTACTCGAGGGGTTCATCGAAGAGATCGACGCCGACGGCTGAATGTGGTTCGATGACGCTCAGCCCAGGCCCGGTGGATCACCCATGTAATCGCACGACTGGGACAGGGTGTCAGCCGACAAACTCGGCAACGAATGCTTCCTGTTGGGCGGTCTCGACAGCGTGAGCGCAGACTGGCGATACAAGTAACATCCCGACGTTCACGAAGGCGAAGTTCAGGAACTGCATCGTCAACGCGACGCCGATCAGCGCCAACGATCCCATCAGCTTTCCCCTGACGAAGACGAGGGATGGGAAGAGCATCACGCAGGTGAAGGTCGGCCAGCTCAATAGCGCGGGAGATGGCTTCGCAGCGACATTTGAGCATCACTGATCCAGGGGCTATCCGCGGTCAAGGCTGCCCCAGCACGCCGGGACTGGGGCCTCAGTTAGCGCGACGACTCGTGCTGCCAGATAGCTTTTGCTCCGCGAGAGTTGCCAGCCAAAAGAGGTAGCATTCGCTGCGTCCACGAGGTGCGAAGGGGAGAAAAGAGATGCCTGAGTTCCCTGCGATTACTCACGTGGCGCTAACGGTTACGAGCCTTGAACGGAGTGTGCCTTGGTACAAGGATCTGTTCGGCTCGGACCCGATCCTTGACGAGGACACAGGTCCGTTCCAGCGCGTCGCTTGGCTTACCGGCGGCACAATCGTTGGCGTAACTCAGTTCCCTGACTTGGACAGCACTGAGCCGTTCAACGAGCGGCGGCCGGGGCTCGATCATCTGGCTTTCGGCTGTGCCAACCGCGATGAATTAAAGGCATGGGAAATCCGTCTGAACGAACTCGGCATCCCCAACGGTGGCATCGTGGACACGCCTTACTATTCGGCATTGTCGTTTCGAGATCCCGACAACATCGCACTTGAGTTCTTCGCACCCCGGGGCTAAGACCGGCGGAGTATCCGACTGCTTATAGGCCATCCCATACCGCCGGGAAGGTGGGACAGTCGCCACTCCGATGGTGTGGCCCGACCGAGCCAGAACACGGCTAGCCCGATGTGGTTGACGGCGCGGGTGCGGGTATCGCGATGGGCTGTGGCGGTTCAGGGGTGACGGGCGAAATGTAGATTCCGCACAAGATTGCAATCGAACCGAAAGAGTTGGCAGCCGTAACTTCTACCGATTGGCAGACCTTGGTCCGTAGGCGAGGATAGGAAGCGCAGCGGAGCCGTACCTGCGCTAGGTGGGTCGGATCCAAGTAGCGGTCCCCACCAAGGAAGGGAGAAGACAGATGGCAAAGGACAAAACAAAAAAGGCGAAGGGAGGCACGATCCCCCCGGGTGGCGAATCGCTCGGCTTGCATTGGCTCGACGACGTGGCCGCCCACGACTTCGACGCCGCATCGGCATACCTGTCATTGAAATTCGATGAGAAACAGGCGGCGGCTGCCGTCGGACGCCTTCGCAAGGCTGTGGTCACCCGCCGTCGGGCCAACGACATCTTGCGCGCTTGCAACCTTGTGGCCTTGCCTTTGGACGACGCCGGTGTGCGCCGTGACCTGCTCAACGCCGCCTCTGGCAAGCGGCTCAGTCCCGTGCTCGTCGTCTCCACGGGTGATGGTGGTGACATCGCCGACGGGTACCACCGGGTCTCCCTGGCGTACCACCTCGACCCCTTCGGTGACGTCCCCTTGCGCATCGGCGCCGCTCCTTCCTGATCCTCGAGCTGCCGACGCTGTCCACCCAGTGATTGGGACCATCCGGCATATGGGTTGGGGGACCTGAACATTCCTGAACTGGGTGCCAGTCCCAGATCAGGAGCAGGCACTTCGGGGCGCGTGGACAAGCCCTCGCCAATGTGTGCCTGAGTCGCAGTCCAACTGGCCACCAAACGCAGACCGCCCTCGCTTGTCGAGCCGTGGCTCTTCGGAAACGTGTGGGATGTGCCCAGAGCAGATGGCAGGAATCGTCGTGTAGGTGTCCTTGACGACATTTCGTTCTCGGGCAACGCTGAGGCATATGCAACGCGTGGTGATCGTCGTCTTCGATCGGCTGCAGCAGCTCGACGCCACGGGACCGTTCGAGGTACTGCGGGCCGGTGGGTACCAAGTCGAGCTGGCCAGTCCCAAGGGTGAGTCCGTGCGGTCGGAAAGCGGTCTACTCCTGGGCGTCGATCGCTCCCTATCCTCCGTGAGAGGCCCCCTCGACACGCTGCTCGTCGCTGGTGGCCACGTGGGAGAGGCCATGCACGACCCGATCATTCTTCGCGCTCTTCGCCGGCTAGCTCCGCAGAGTCGACGAGTCGCCTCCGTGTGCAGCAGCGCACTTGATTGAAGGCGCTGAGGGTCCTGTCGTCGTCTACGTCATGGAGGTGGATGACATCGAGGCGTCCCAGGAAGTAGCTCGATCATCTGAGCACTCGATCGATGCGGATCACAAGAGAGTCATGGAACTGGCCGTGGGGGACCTCTTGCCGTCCGAGCTTCTTCTCGATCTTCACGGGTGAGAAGACTGCCCCATTTCGCCGGGAAGAAGATAATACGAGTCAGGCGTGATCGGATCAGTTCCAGAACGGGCTTGGTGGCATGATTTGTCGCGATGAGCCTCGAACCACCTGCGCGAACCCGCGAGTACCGCAATCACCACCTCGACAGCACACGTTGGGACCAGTTTGCACCGCGCGATGACGACATCTTCGTTACGACCGCATACAAGGCTGGCACGACATGGACGCAGCGCATCCTGGCTGCTCTGATCCTTGGACCAAAACCCCTGCCTGCCAGATTGAGCGAAATATCTCCGTGGGTCGATGCTCGGTTCATGGGACCTCTTCAACCGATTCTCGATCGTCTAGATTCACAGCATCATCGCCGGTTCATAAAGAGCCATCTGGCTGCTGACGGGCTTCGGTTCTTCCCACAGGCCAAGTACATCGTCGTCGGCCGCGACACCCGGGACGTCTTCATGTCGTTGTTCAACCACTATTCGTCCTATACGGACATGATGTTCGAACTGTTCAACGATCCTGATCGGCCTGGGCCGGAATTTCCGCGTTGCCCGGCGACGCCGGGCGAGTTGTGGCCAGTGTGGGCGAAAGAAGGATGGTTCGGATGGGAATCTGATGGCTGGCCATTCTGGTCGCATCACCACCATCTCTCGACCTGGTGGGCGATACGAGAGCTTCCCAATGTGTTGTTCGTCCACTTTGGTGATCTCAAAGCCGACCCTGAAACCGAGATGCGTCGGATTGCTGAGTTCTGCGCCATCGATGTCAGCGAGGACTCCTGGCCTGCTCTGCTCGCGACGGTTGGAATCGACTCCATGCGCGACGAAGCACGCCACTTCGATGATCCCATGGCCATGGTCTGGAAGGGCGGCGCAGACAGCTTCTTCTACAAGGGCGACAGCGGTCGATGGCGCGGGGTGTTGACGGCCGACGATCTTGCACTCTATGAGACCTCCGCATCGGCTCTCGATCCGGCGCTTCGACTGTGGCTCGAAGGCGGGCGCCATGCAGCCGGGATCAGAGTGTAAGGACGGTTCGCGGGTGCTCCCTATCGCGCCGGGTTGGGGTGCCACCCGGCGGCATTGCACCGGCGCAACAGCTACCGATAACGATATGAACGGGTTTCTGTAGCTTCAGAGACATCCCAGGAGAGCCACGCGAACAGATGGACCATGTCCAACGCGTCTTCCAGCGTGCGGTAGTCCGCCGAAACCGCGAGACCAGAGCCACCCGTGGCCCGGAACCACGTCTCGCCGTCGATCTCGACGAGGGCGATCCGAGCGGTCGGACCGCCTCCGTACCGCACCTCGCAGAAGTCGGTCCAGCTGCCCTTGGAGTCGAGCTCGGTGCGGACGTGGGCAGCGAGCTGCTCTGGGGACAGGCCTGAACTGTCGAGCCACGGTTTGAACCAGAACTGCCGGCGGTCCGCGGCGCTCGACGTCGAATCAGCCAATGCCGACTGTCATCGAGTGAGATTCGGTCTCGTCGGTCAGCTCGGTGTACTTCGTCATCGGGACTCCGCTGAGGGTCTCCCCAGACGCCGGGAAGGTGGGACAGTCGCCACTCCGATGGTGTGGTCCGACCGAGCCAGAACACGGCTAGCCCGATGTGGTTGACGGCGCGGGTGCGGGTATCGCGATGGGCTGTGGCGGTTCAGGGGTGACGGGCGAAATGTCGATGCCGCACAAGATTGCAATCGAACCGAAAGAGTTGGAAGCCGTAACTTCTACGGAGTGGGTGAGGTTCGGTGGCGTTACGAGAAAGGAATCGGTGTGGGGGCCCGCGCACTGCGGCAACGACCCGTTGCTTCCCGATACCAACGACGCGGCGATAGCTCCTGGTTGCAGGCCCACCGCAGATGGCAGATCACCATTGCGATTGCCCTGGGTGATTTGCCGCTCCTGAGCGTCTAGGTCAGCAATGCCCGGATACCCGTAGAGGGTGCAGGGAGACTGACTTACGTTGCGGAATCCAAGCTCTTCTGCCGCGCTTCCCGCTCCCTCGAAGCCGGTCTGAACGGAGACCGCTAATTGGCTGTTGCTGCACGGCGGTCCGACCGGGGTGGTCGTAGGCGCCATCGGAGCCGGAAACGCGCCACCGCCGCTTGTTGTGGTCGGCAGCCCAGGAGCTATGGCGCCAAGAGTGGAGGTCGTCAACCCTGGCAATCTGGTGCTGGTCGAACCCTTGATCGCCGACGAGTGGGGGCCGCTCGTCGAGCAAGCGTCCGTGCCGAGAGCCAGCAGGGCTAGAACCAAGACAGCTCGCCACGTCACCAGTATTGATCGCAGGACATCTCGCCCTGGACTGCCGCAGTACGCCGGGAGGGGGCATCGTAGGAACAAAGGAGATCATGGCGTGGGAAGGCGGAGCCATTCATCCCAGGTGATGTCGATGCCGATGAACCGGGGCTCGACGAAAGGCCAGTGCTCCGAGACCCAGCGAGGAATGAGCACGCTCAGTGATGACGCCAGGGGGGTCGAGGCGAGATCGTCCACGACCCACCAGCTGATGTCCGCGTCGGCCCCGATTCGTCCCGGTGGGTCGAGGTAGACGCAACCCGCGAGTCTCTTCTCTGTTTCGTTGAGCACGGCATAGTTGAACGATTGCCTCTCGACCATTTCGCGCTCATGCCGTGCCAGATCGGCTCGATCCTCCTCGAAAGTCATCGACTCGGGCGGCCATCTCCAAGCATCCCCGAAGATCGTCCAGAGCCGTTCTCTCGAACCCATGACCGCTGGATAGTCGATGTCGACATCCGACGCTCTGATCGGACGGAGATGATGCTTTGGAGGAACGAGGAGACTCTTCGGGTGGCTCAAAGGCCATCGGAAGCCAGTTCTTCACGCCATCTCCTCATAAGGGTCGACGCCGGAATCGAGATCTCGTCCGCTGGACTCTATGGTGCCGCCGTTCGCCGGGACGGTGGGGCAGTTCGGCACTTTTGCGACCTGTCAAAGTTGCGCCGCTCGGCAAATGGCCGATATTGGCCTCTCCAGGACGGCTAGGCCTGACCCCCGACTTCGTAGAGATCGCTCGAAACGAATTCGGGTCCCGGTCCTCCCGGCGGCGGCTTAAGCGCATCTCGGGCCGATTCGGCGTTCTCGGCCGTTTCGAACACAATCACGCCCATACCATTGCCTTTACCGTCGTGCAGCCACGTGCCGTTGTGGAATCCAGTCTGAGACTTGGCCATTGGAATGACAACTTCCTCCAGCATGCGTTGGCCGTCCTCAGGCATCCCGCCTTCGCGAAACTTCACCCGCATCACTACAGCGTGAGCCATTTGATCCTCCCATTCGCATGCCACATCAAGCGGCAGCCACAACACCCTAGATGTTTCGAGAGACGGGGGTCTCCGAGGGGAGCAGGGGTGAGTTCATAACGCCGGGAGTGGGTCACACTTCCGGTTGTGCGGCGTGGAGCTCGGCGGGCGATGCTCAGCTCAGGGGCGTGGAGCCTCTCGGCGACTCAGGAACTCCTCGACCTCCGAGCGCCGCGATCGACGGTCCCGGTGGTCCCGATTGGTGGGCGCTCGGCGGACGTTGGGCGAGCACGGGTCACAGCAGGCACCTCGCCTAGCCGCGGGCGATCTCCTCCGAGGTGGCGGGCCGTGGGGGCTGTCTCCGGCGCTTGTTCAGCACAAACCGGCAGTCGGGCGCGTGCAGGCACGGCTCGTTGAGGTGCTCTGCTCTCTGAGGGCATACCCACCACTCAGTCGGCATCAGTTCGTCCCTTTGGATTGGCGGCGGCTCAGAAACTCCTCCAAAGGCGAAGACGAGGTTGCAGGGTCAGGATGGTTCGATGACGACCCGGATGGCACCCCTGCGCCTGTCCGATGCCACCGCGAAGGCCTCCGCCGCGTCGTCGAGGGCGTAGCGGTGCGTGATCACGGTCCGGGCGATATCGGGCTGCTCGGCCAGCATTGCGGCGGCCTCCTCCATTTCGCGCACGCCGTCGTGAGCGCAGTAGCCCAACGACGGGACGAGCCGTGCCTCGTGGTGGAACAGTTCCATCCAGTTGACCTGGACCGGTCGGTAGTGCACCCCGAGCACGGCGATGGTGGCCGACGGTCCGGCCAGCTGACCGCAGCGGGCCAGGCTTTCCTCGCTGCCCGCCGCCTCGATCACGACGTCATAGGTCCCGGACGCCCCGATGCGCGCCCCGAGACGCTCGCCCGCCTCCTGCTGATGGGGGTGGCGTGCTTCGAGGGTGACATCCTCGGCGCCCATCCGCAGCGCTCCGGCGACGGCCAGCAGTCCGAGGGCACCTGCACCGACCACGGCCACCCGCTTGTCCGGTCCGGTGTCGGCCAGGCGCAAGGCGTGCCACGACACCGAGGCGGGCTCCACGATGGACGCGTCGCGCAGGTCGAGCCCCGGGGGGAGCGGGACCAGGCGCTCGGTCGGGGCGCGGAACTGCTCCACCATGCCACCGTCGGCGAACATCCCGAGGGCACGCTGTCCGTGCGTCGCACACAGGTTGTAGGCCCCGCTCCGGCACTGCGCGCAGTCGAGGCATCCGTAGATGGCCTCGACCACGACCGGCGTGCCGTCGCTGCGCACGCCGGCCAGCTCGTGGCCGAGGATGTTGGTACTTCCGAATCTGATGTAGCTCAGATCGGAGGCGCAGACGCTGGTCGCCCGCATGTCGAGCAGTTCGCCGTCACGCACGCCCGGTGGCTCGTCCACCTCGACCACGGCCACGCCGCCCTCCCGCCCCCGCACTGCCTTCATGGGATCAGTCCCCCTTCTTCCCGGCGGTGATCTCGCCGCGCAGGCCGATGCTGTTCAAGACGGCGGCGAGGGCCAGGTAGCCGCCGACGACGAAGAGCAGCTCGAAGAGCTGCGCGGGCGCGAAGGCCTCGGCCAGCATGTTCCAGGTCGCGTCACTCACCTCGAAGTGGTCGATCATCTCGTCGACCGCGGTCAAGAGGGCGCGCTCCTCCTGTGTCCAGACCGGATCGGCCGCTCCCGCGGCCACTGCCGCCAGCTGCGCCGCGGTCAGGCCCTCATCGCCCCCCATGCGGTGGTGCTGGTTCCATTCGTAACCCGATCCGGTCCGCCAGGCCACCCGCAAAATCAGCAGCTCTCGCAACCTGGGCTCGAGCGTCGAGTCGTCGCCGGCGAGAGCGTCGGTGAAGCTCATGAAGCTCTCGCCCACCGGCACGTGATGGGCGAACAATTCCATGACGACCGGCATCGGTCGTGCCTCGGGCCCGCCGGAGAGGTAAAGCTCGGGTCGGCGAAGATGGGCGAGCAACGCGGTGCGGGTCCGCTCGTCCCACTCGGCAAAGGGGATGGGGGAGAGCCGGGTCTCGGGCGGTGGCGTCGTCATGGGCGAGGTGCCCGCATTGTGTCATCCGGCTCGCCTCGACTGCCATCGCGCGCGATGACCGCCTCACCGATGGATACGAGGCGGTCGATCGTCACCATGCTCAGGTGCCGGCCACCCCTTGCTCGAGGAGGGAGCGATCGAGCTCGTCCACCGTGGACGCCCCGAGGAGTGTCATGGTGCGGACCATGTCGTTCTCGAACCACGAGAGCACCCGGTCGACACCCTGCTCGCCCCCCGCCGCCAGCGCGTAGAGGTAGGCGCGTCCGGCCATGCACGCCGTTGCGCCTGCAGCGACCGCCTTGACGATGTCGCTGCCCCGGCGCACGCCCCCGTCACAGACGACCGCGGTGCGGCCTGCGACGGCATCCGCGACCGGAGCGACGAGGGAGAACGGTGCCGGGGATCCGTCGAGTTGACGGCCCCCGTGATTCGAGAGCGCCACCGCGGCCACCCCCATGTCGGCGGCAATGACGGCATCGGCCACCGATTGGATGCCCTTGAGGATGATCGGGCCGTCCCAGTTGGCCTGCAACCACTCCACATCGGACCAGGAGAGAGCGGGGTCGAACTGCGTGTTGATGTAGTCCGACACCTTGACCGGCGTTGCGCCATCGCCCACGTCGTCCCGTCCGAGCACGTTGGCGAAACGGATGGGATCGCTGCGCAGGAAGCTCAGCGTCCATTGCGGGTGGAGGGCACCGTCGACGAACGTGCGTGGACCGATGGAAGGTGGCATGGAGAAGCCGCGCCGCACGTCGCGTTCGCGCCGTCCGAGCATGGCCGTGTCGACTGTCAGGACGAGGGCTTCGTAGCGAGCCTCGGCGCACCGAGCGATCATCTCTTTGACCAGCCCCCGATCGCGCCAGGCGTAGACCTGGAACCACAGGCGTCCCGCGTTGACGGCCCGCACGTCCTCGATGGAACAGGTGCTGAGCGTGGAGAGCGTGTAGGGCAGGCCGTGGCGTGCGGCAGCTCGAGCCACGGCGAGCTCGCCGTCGGGATGCACGATGCGCGTGAACCCGGTCGGTGCGAGCACCAGCGGGTAGGGGATCGACTGACCGAGCAACGTGGAGGAGATGTCGACGGAGCTCACGTTGCGCAGCACCCGGGGGCGGAACACCGCGTGGGCGAAGGCGTCGGTATTGAGGGCGAGGGTCCGCTCGTCGTCGGATCCGCCGTCGACGTAGTCGAAGACCCCGCCGGGGAGGCGGCGCCTGGCGATACGCCGCAAGTCGGCCACCGAGGCGGCGTGGGCCAGCCGGCGTTCGACTGGGTCGCTCTGGAACTCCTCGAGCCGGATGACCGCCTTCAGGTTCTGCCAAAGGCTCATTGCGGTGCATACCTCCCGAGTTCCGTGTTGCCGGCGACCGCCCTGGCTTCCGCCGGTGTCGATGTGCGATTCTGTTACATCGTTCAGCAATTCTGAAATCCGCTCCCGGCGGCCGCGGAAGGCCGGTGAGCCCGGCCATCCGAGTGTTTCGCCGTCGTGGCGGCGGACAGTCGAGGAGGGCAGGTCGGGCATGGGTGAAGGTCCCTATCGAGTGGTCCAGTGGGCCACCGGAAATATCGGGCTGCGCTCGCTCCGGGCCGTGATCGACCATCCCGAGCTCGAGCTGGTGGGCCTCTACGTCTACTCCGACGCCAAGGCGGGACGGGACGCAGGGGAGCTCTGCGGCAGCGGGCCCACCGGTATCAGGGCCACCCAGGACGTCGACGAGATCATCGCTCTCCGACCCGACTGCGTGCTCTTCATGGGAGACCGGGCCGACGTCGACGTCCTGTGCCGGCTTCTCGAGTCGGGGGCCAACGTCGTGTCGACGCGCAGCGAGTTCCATCGTCCTCAGAACCTCGACCCCGACGTGCGCGAGCGTATTGAGTCGGCCTGCGCCCGGGGCGGGTCATCCCTCTACAGCACGGGCTCGAGCCCCGGCTTCATCACCGAGGCGTTGCCCTTCGCGCTACTCTCGTTGCAGCGACGTCTGGACCGGCTGCTGATCGAGGAGTTTGCCGACATGTCGTCGCGCAACTCGCCCGAGATGATCTTCGACCTCATGGGCTTCGGGCGTGACCCGGCCCGATTCGATCCACGCGGGGTCGAAGCCCACGGTGGGTCGTCCTTCGCCGGTTCGCTGGCCACGGTTGCCGACGCCCTTTCCGTCCCGCTCGACGACGTGGTGTCGACCGCGGCGGTGGCGACCGCCCGTCAGCCCGTCGAGATCGCGGCGGGGCGGATCGAGGCCCGCACCATCGCGGCTCAGCGCCTGGAGGTGTCGGGGATGCAGAGGGGGCGGCCGCTCCTGACATTCCGGGCCAACTGGTACCTGACCCGCGACGTGGAGCCGGCCTGGGATCTGCGCGACACCGGGTGGCACGTGCTGGTCCAGGGCGACACCCCGCTCGACCTCGACATCCGCTTCCCCGTTCCCGAGGAGGAATGGGCGGCCACGTCGCCGGGCCTGACCGCGCACCGCCCGGTCAATGCCGTGCCCTATGTCTGCGCGGCGGCTCCCGGGATCCGCACGACGCCCGACCTGCCGCAGATCATCCCGAACTTCGGGTGACCGGCGACGCACGTTGAACAGCCGGTTGACGTGAGGACCATCGGGGTGGTCGTCGGCAACCCCAAGCCGCGCTCGCGCACGCTGGAGGTGGCGTCTCGGGTGGCCACGGCCGCGGCGCGGGCCACTGCCCTCGAGACGGCCGAGCGCATCACGGTGGACTTGGCCGACCTGGGACCTCAGCTCTTCGACTGGGGGTCCCCAGAGGTACGCGGCGCCGTCGAATCCGTGCGCACCTGCGCGCTCGCGGTGGTGGCCTCACCGACGTACAAGGCGAGCTACACCGGGCTGCTCAAGTCGTTCCTGGACTGGTTCAGCACGACGGACCTGCTCGGGGTGTGCGTGATCCCAGTCATGGTTGGAGCCGGACGGGACCACGCGCTGGCGGTCGAGGTCCATTTGCGCCCCGTCCTGGTAGAGCTCGGCGCCACCCTGCCCACCCGCGGCCTCTATGTCACCGAGGACCAGCTCGACGTCCTCGACGACGTGGTGGGCGTGTGGCTCGAGCTGGCGGCACCGCAGCTCCGCGCCGCGGTCGGCTCAGCGCCCCTGGGCTAGATCTTCCTGGACCCCGAAAGGCTTGACTTTGTGATGAGTTTCCTGCACGTGAGTCGCTGGAAGACGCATCATGTTCCCGGACGCGGACCTCGTCTCGCCTGGGAGAACGACCCAACGGCGCGAAGGGTCCGCTCGATGAGGGCGTGTCCAAGAGACGCGGACCAGGTCGCGAGGGGAGGAGTTCCGCCCCCTCCCGCTAATGCCCCGTCAGCCAACAATGATTCGTTTGCCGTATCCCCGATGGCACGTACATGGATACCGAGTGGTGTGATGCCGGGCCTCCCTTTTCGACGATGGGCAGGCAAGCAATCCTGGGGCCGAGTTCGGGCCGTGTCGCGCCGGGGTGGTCGGCAGTCTTGCAATTCGTTTGTGCACGCAGTGCATCCCTGCTCGTTTCCAGAAGGAGCGACACCCTCGAGCGGTGGCTACTGCTACACACACACACTGTCCCCTAGGTCGAGGTGTCGGGGGTTTGGGGTTCGAACTGGACTCACCAGAACGCCAGCACGAGGGTTTCAAGATGTAGCTACTGAGTCCAGCTGGCACACGAGCGCCGAGGCGGCGGCGTCGCGGGTCGGATAGAGCGCCCTCTCGACGCACCGATAAGCGGCGTGTCTCGATAGGCCAATTGACCGAAACGGGAGCGGTGGATTTGGGGAAATGGGTTCGTGCGCCGTTCCTTCCTGGCGGTTCGAATCGCGGCCGAGGACAACTCGCACTGAGAACCTGATTGACGAAAGCGGCGATGCGTAGTAAGCCGATCGTGCGGTTCAAGGAATGGCCGCGAAGCAGTCGGGAGTGAGCAAATGAGACCTCGCTACGTGTCCCGAACGGTGTACCTGCTCTCGACGATGACCCTGGTGTTCGGCTTGCTGGTCGGGTTGAGCGCACAGCGGGCAGGTGCCGCTACCTCGGCGGCGCCGCCCGCTATGGCGCACGCGTCGAGTGGCCCCGCCGGCTACTGGATGGCGGCCTCCGACGGCGGCGTCTTCGCCGAGGGTGCTGCTCCCTTCGAAGGCTCCATGGGTGGCAAACCGTTGAATGCCCCCATCGTGGGGATGGCCGTCACACCCTCGAGCACCGGCTACTGGCTCGTCGCATCCGACGGCGGAGTCTTCAGTTTCGGGGACGCGACGTTCTTCGGGTCTATGGGCGGCGTACACCTCAACGCCCCGATCGTGGGCATGGCGGCGACACCGACTGGCAACGGCTACTGGCTCGTCGCCTCCGACGGCGGGATCTTCAGTTTTGGTGACGCGACCTTTCGGGGCTCGATGGGCGGCAAACCGCTCAATCAGCCCGTTGTTGGCATGACAGCGTCACCGACGGGCAACGGCTACTGGCTCGTCGCGTCCGACGGCGGGATCTTCAACTTTGGTGACGCGACCTTCCAAGGCTCAATGGGTGGCACGCGGCTGAACAAGCCAGTAGAGGGAATCAGCGGCACACCGGCCGGAGATGGCTACCGGCTCGTTGCATCAGACGGCGGCGTCTTCGACTTCGGGTCAGCCGCCTTCGAAGGATCGATGGGCGGCATGCCGCTGAACAAGCCGGTCGTGGGTATGGCCGCCACCGGGGACGGCAACGGCTACTGGCTGGTGGCAGCCGACGGTGGGATCTTCAACTTCGGGACCGCCCCGTTCAGTGGATCGCTGGGCTCAGTGAAGCTCAACAAGCCCATCGTCGTTATGGCGTCGGTCGGTCCGGCGATCGGGGGTCGCGCGCTGTTGGTCGGGACCTTCGACGGAATACCGGGGCCGTATCAGAGCATCCAGGATGCCGTGAATGCCGCTCAGCCCGGTGACTGGATCCTCATCGCTCCGGGCGATTACCACGAGCAGGCCGATCACGTCAATCCACCGTCCGCGGCCGATGTGTCACTCGGATGGTACGGCGGCGTCGCGATCCATACCAGCGACATCCATCTGCGCGGAATGAACCGGAGCTCGGTCGTGGTGGACGGCACCAAGCCTGGTGCGCCGCAATGCAGCGGCAACGCCGCCGATCAGGATCTCGGGCCATTGAACTCCGACGGTGCCCCGCTCGGGCGGAACGGAATCGATATCTGGGCCAACGGCGACTCGGTCGACAACCTCACGGTGTGCAACTTCCAACTCGTCGAGGACACTGGAGGGAGCCAGGCGGGAAACGGCGGAAACGAGATTTGGTGGGATGGCGGTGACGGCACCGGCAAGATCGGGCTAGAGGGCTACGAGGGCAGCTACCTGACGACGACTGACACCTTCAACGGCGCGGTCACCGGCGGCACGGCCCTCGGCAACTACGGCATCTTCTCATCGGCTTCGCAGGGACCCGGAGTGTGGAACCAGACGTACGCCAACAACTTCGCCGACTCGGGAATGTACATCGGAGCCTGCCAGCAGGCCTGCGACGCCTGGGTCAACAACTCGTGGATGGAGAACAACGCCCTCGGCTATTCGGGCACCAACTCGGGCGGCACGCTGGTGATCGAGCACTCCCAGTTCGACAACAACATGGACGGGCTCGACACCAACACACAGAGCTCCGGTGATCCGCCGCCGCCTCAGAACGGGGCCTGTCCACACGCTGGGGTCAGCGGATTCACCGGGACCCACTCGTGCTGGGTCTTCATGGACAACAACTCCCACGACAACAACAATGTGGGGGCTCCGGGCGCCGGGTTGTCCGGCGAGCCGCCGGGGACGGGCATGACCGTGTCGGGTGCCACCAACGACACGGTCATGAACAACACGTTCGCCAACAACGACGCCTGGGGCACTCTGTTCGTCCCCTTCCCCGACAGCGATCCGGGGCCGCCCGGGTTGTGTGCTGGCTCCGGTGGGCAAGTGGTCGCGGGCGTGTGCATCTACGACCCCAAGAACGACGCCCTGCTGAACAACACGTACGCGGGCAACGGCGGGTACGGCAATCCGACGAACGGTGACTTCGGGCAGATCACCTTCTTTGGTGGAGAGCCACAGAACTGCTACGGCGGCAACACCGCCCCCGCCGGCTCGACTCCCTCCGACCTCGAGCAGACCCAGCCCCCCGGCTCGTGTGGCGTGACGACCACCGCCGCCAACACCGGCGGCGCACTCTTTACCCAGTTGTTGTGCGCCACCGGACTCGCCCCCAGCTTCGGCGTTTCGTGCACCGGGATCACGTACCCGACCCCGACCACGCCTCCTCTCATGACATCGGTACCGACGAACCTTCCGACGATGTCCAATCCATGTCAGGGGGTGCCGAACAACGCGTGGTGCGTCGGCGGAAGGCCGATCTGAGGTTGAAGGACCCACCGGACGAGCGCGGGCGGTAGGCAAAGGTGCCCGTCTCGCATCCGATGTCCCGTACGGAGTGGGCACCTAGTACGTGAGCGAGAGCGATAGATGGATGTAGCAAGCATCATTGTTGGTTGAAACGGCATTAGCGACCGGTCCAGCGGGGCGCCCGTTTCTCGGCGAAGGCTCGGGCACCCTCCTGCGCATCCTCGGAATGGAAGACGGCGTCCACCAGCGTCACCTGCTCGTCCCAGAGTTCGTCCTCGGTACGGCCCGGCGTACGGCGCAGGAGTTGTTTCACCGCGGCCACGCCGAGCGGTGCCGCGGCGACGATGGCGGTGGCCAGCTCACCGGCACTGTCCAACGCGGCTCCCGGTTCGGAGAGCCGGACCAACAGACCGTGGTCGAACGCGGTCTGGGCCGAGATCAGCCTGCCGGTGAGAGCGAGCTCGACCACGAGCGACTGCGGCAGGTGGCGGGGGAGTCGCAACAGGGCCCCTCCACCGGGGAACAGGCCGAACTTGACCTCGGGCGAACCGAACCGGGCCGTGCTCGAGCCGACGAGGAGGTCGGCGATCAGCGCCAGTTCGAGGCCTCCGCCCACCGCGACACCCTCGATGGCGGCGATCAACGGCTTGCGACAACCGTTGCGCAGGATGGCGTCGATCTTGTCCGGGAGCCCCGAGCGGGCAAACGCCTTGAGGTCCATCCCGGCGCAGAAGTCGCCGCCCGCACCCGTGAGGATCCCCACCCGGACGTCGTCGTCCGCGTCGAGCGCAGCCAGCGCCTCGAAGACGCCGAGCGAGACGTCAGAGTCGATGGCGTTGCGCACTTCGGGCCGGTTGAGGGTGATGAAGCGGACCTGGTCGACGGTCGACGTCAAGACGGCGTCACGCACCGCGCGCTCCCGTTCTGTTCACGGCACGAACACCGGGAGCTTCTCCCACCCGCGCACGGTGGACGTCCGGGCCTGCACCGCGTTGGCCTCGTCGATCTCCCAGACCGGGAAGCGGCGGAGCACCTCCTCGAGGGCCACGCGAGCCTCGAGCCGGGCCAGGTGCGCACCGAGGCAGAAGTGCAGCCCGTAGCCGAAGCTGAGGTGTCGCTGGGCCTTGCGCCGGATGTCAAAGCGGTCCGGGTCGGTGAACTGCCGCTCGTCGCGGTTGGCCGAGGCGTTCAGGAGGAGCACGACGCTGCCCTCGGGCACCGTTTGATCATGGTGCTCGACGTCCTTGGTGACGAGGCGGGCCTGGACCGGTGACGGCGGTTCGTAACGAAGGCACTCTTCGATGGCATTGGGGATCAGTTCGAAGTTCTCGGCCATGGCCTTGCGTTGGTCGGGATGAGCGGCCAACAGCTTGGCGGCCCAGCCGATCAAGCGCGTGGTCGTCTCGTTGCCCGCTCCGGCCAGCAACCCGATGTAGCCCAGGACCTCGTCGCGGGTGAGCGTGCGCACCGTCCCGTGCTCGTCGGTGAACTCCGCCGTCAGCAGTTCCGTCATGAGGTCGTCGGAGGGATTCGCGGCCCGCCAGTCGATGTACGCCGCGTAGTTGGTGGACGCTCCGTCGCGAGCCATCACTTCGGGCATGACTCCATCCTCGAGACGCAGCCCCTCGTCGAGCTGATCGCGGAGCGCCTGCTGGTCCTCCTCAGGGATGCCGAGCAACATGCCGATCGTTCGCATGGGGATCTCGGTTCCGAGGTCGGCGATGAAGTCGAACCCGCCTTGGCCGACAAGTGGGTCCAAAGTGCGGGCGGCGTAGGCGCGCACCTGAGGCTCGATCGCCGCCATTCGCCGCGGCGTGAACACGCGGCTCAGCAAAGCGCGGTGCAGGTCGTGATCCGGCGGATCCTCGAAAATGAACATCCCTGGCGGCATCTCCACCTTCGCCTTGATGATCTCGAGCACCGAGCCCTGGGCGGAGCTGTAGCTCTGCCACTCGTTGAGGCCCTTCTCGACGTCCTCGTACCGGCTGAGCGCGTAGAACTCGTACTTCTCGTTGAAGTACAGGGGTGCATCGTCACGAAGCCGTTTCCACACCGGATACGGATCGGCGTCGATATCGAAGTCGTACGGGTCGTAGTACGCCGCCGGCGCGGTCATGGCCATCACGTCTCCCTTGCTGCAGTCGGCCGCTCGAGCATCCCAACCGGCGCCTTGTGCGGTCGCCGATTGAAAGTAACATTATTGTATGGCAAGAGCAGCATTCTCAGCGGTGGGCGCGGCCTCGCTGCCGTCGCCGGCGGCGTGAGCGGGACCCCCGCCGCCTGGCCCAGCGTCCCGGCCATGGTGACCGGCGCCGCCAAGGAGTTCGGAGACGTGCCGGCCATACGCGACGACAGGGTTTCCATGTCGTACGCGCAGCTCGCAGCGGCGGCCGACCGCTTCGGCGCGGCGCTGGTCGAGTCGGGCGTCGAACAGGGCGACCGGGTCGGCATCTGGTGCTTCAACTGCGCCGAGTGGGTGGTGGCCGTGCTCGGCATCTTCGCCGCCGGCGGCGTCCTCGTCCCGGTCAACACCAGGTTCAAAGGGTCCGAGGCGGCCGACCTGCTCTCGCGCGGCCGGACCAAGGTCCTGGTGACCGTCACGGACTTCCTCGGTACCGACTACGTCGCCCTCTTGGCGAGCGCCGGGACCCCGCTGCCCGACCTGACCGCCACCGTCGTCGTGCAGGGTCCCGTTCCCGAGGGCGCGCTGTCGTGGGAGGACTTCGTGAGCCGGGCGACGCCGGAGGGCCTCGACGAGGTGGGACGACGGAGCGCCGCGCTCACCGCCGACGACCCGTCGGACATCCTCTTCACGTCCGGCACCACGGGAGTCCCCAAGGGCGTCGTCATGACGCACGGGCGCACGCTCACCATCGCCACTGACTGGGTGGCCATGACCGGCCTTTCCGCCGGCGACGTCTACCTCCAGGTGAACCCGTATTTCCACATGTTCGGGCTCAAGGCGGGCATTCTGGCCAGTGTGGCGGCGGGGGCGACGATGCTCCCCGAGCCGGTGTTCGACGTGGACCGGGTGCTCTCCCGGGTCGCGTCCGAGCGGGTCACAGTGCTGCCCGGTCCGCCCACGCTCTACCAGTCCATCCTCGACCACCCCGCCCGCGGCGACCACGACCTCTCGACATTGCGGGTCGCCGTTACGGGTGCGGCCGATATCCCGGTCGAGCTGATCCGGCGGGTCGATGCCGAGCTCCCCTTCTCCAGGGTGGTCACCGGCTACGGACTGACCGAGGGCGGGACCGCGTGCGGCACCTCGGACGCCGACGACGCGGAGGCCGTGGCCACCACGGTGGGGCGCCCTCGGCCCGGGTTCGAGGTGCGCATCGTTGACGAGGGCGGACGCGAGGTCGCACCGGGCGAGGCCGGCGAGGTCCTCCTGCGCGGAGGGAGCATCATGCTGGGTTACCTCGACGACCCCGTCGAGACGGCCAAGGTGCTCACCGCTGAGGGGTGGCTGCACACGGGCGACCTCGGATCGCTCGACGAAGCCGGCCGGCTGCGCATCGTGGGCCGGGTCAAGGACATGTTCATCGTGGGCGGGTTCAACGCATATCCGGCGGAGATCGAGAACGCCCTGCTCCGACACCCGGCCATCGCGCAGGCCGCGGTGATCGGCGTCCCCGACCAGAGGTTGGGCGAGGTGGGGATGGCCTTCGTCGTGGTGTCCGAGCCGGTCTCGGGCGAGGACATCATCAAGTGGAGCCGCGAGCAGATGGCCAACTACAAGGTGCCCCGGGCAGTCACGATCGTCGACACCCTTCCGCTCAACGCGACCGGAAAGGTGATGAAGGACGCGCTACGCGAGCTGGTGTCGGAGGCACAGTCATGACAACTGCGCCTTCGGGACTGTCGTCGCTCGCCGGCCTGCGCGTTGTCGAGATGGGGGTCTGGGTGGCCGCCCCCTCGGCGGCGGCGCTGTTGGCCGACTGGGGGGCGGACGTCGTCAAGGTGGAACCCCCGTCGGGTGATCCCATCCGGGGCGCCCTCGGATCGTTGGGGATCGGCGACCGGCCCAACCCGGCCTTCGCCCAGGACAATCGGGGCAAGCGGAGCGTGGTGCTCGACCTGCGCCAGCCCGAGGCCAAGGAGACACTCGAGGAGCTGCTCGCCACGGCCGACGTGTTCGTGAGCAACCTGCGGCCCGATGCGCTCGACGGCCTCGGTCTCGAACCCGAAGCCACGGTGGCCCGCCACCCTCACCTCGTCTACTGCAGCATGAGCGGGTACGGCTTGCGGGGCGAGGACCGCAACCGCCCCGCCTACGACATCGGCGCCTTCTGGGCCCGCACCGGGCTCTCGGTCCAACTGGCCACCAACGCCGAAGGCGTCCCGCTCAACGCGCGCGGTGGCATCGGGGACCACATCTGCGGGCTGGCCGGGCTGGCCGGCATTCTGGCCGCCATCCTCGAGCAGCGTCAGACCGGTCGGGGGCGCGTCGTCGAGGTCTCGTTGCTGCGGACCGGCAGTTACATCCTCGGGTGGGACCTCAGCCTGCAGGCTGCCCTGGGCAAGGTGGCGCCGGCCGAGGCACGCGAGGTGAACCAGACGCCGTTCATGAATTCGTACCGGGCCAAGGACGGTCGCTGGTTCTTCTTCATGGGCCTCGAGGCGGATCGCCACATCGGGAGGATCTACCGTGCGCTGGGGCGTGAGGACCTCCACCGGGATGCTCGCTTCGCCGACGCTCGCTCCTTGCGCAAGAACCGGGGCGAGGTCATCGCGCTGCTCGACGAGATCATCGGGGCGGAACCGCTCGCCGTGTGGGCGGAGCGCTTCGACCGCGAGGGCGTGTGGTGGGCCCCGGCGCTCGGTCCGGCGGAGGTTCTCGAGGACGCGCAGCTCGCCGCCAACGATGGGTTCGTCGACCTCGACCTCGGTGACGATGGCGGATCGCAGCGACTGGTCAACGGGCCCGTCG
The DNA here is from genome assembly GCA_963809715.1 of uncultured Acidimicrobiaceae bacterium. Classification (GTDB taxonomy): domain Bacteria; phylum Actinomycetota; class Acidimicrobiia; order Acidimicrobiales; family RAAP-2; genus Bog-473. Next base: position 219,472 of record CAWEKO010000003.1, read on the forward strand.
GGTTCTCCGACGCCACGGTCGGACCGGCCGGGCCGGCACCCCGGCTCGGCGAGCACACCGAGGCCGTGCTCGAGGAGCTGGCCGAACGACGGGAGAGCGGGCGGGCCGGTCAGTCCTGAGCGCGGGCCCGGGCCAGGAGGCCTCGGGCGATGACGATGCGCTGGATCTCGTTGGTTCCCTCGCCGATCACCATGAGCGGCGCGTCGCGGTAGTAGCGCTCGACGGGGAATTCGGTCGTGTAGCCCACCCCGCCGTGAATGCGCATCGACTCCATGCTGAGCTCGAGGGCGGTCTCGCTGGCGAAGAGCTTGGCCATCCCGGCCTCGACATCGCAGCGCAGACCCTTGGCCTTGCGCTCGGCTGCATTGCGCGTCAACAACCGCGACGCTTCGAGCCGGGTCGCCATGTCGGCCAGTTTCAGTGCGATGGCCTGATGCTCGCCGATGGGTCTGCCCATCGTCTCGCGCTGCTGGGCGTAGGAGAGTGCCGCATCGAAGGCGGCGCGGGCGACGCCGACGGCCCGCGCCGCGATGTTGATCCGGCCCACTTCGAGCACGCTCAAAATCTGGGGCAGACCGCGCCCGGCCTCGCCGATGAGGTTGGCGGCCGGGATGCGGTGATCGGCGTAGGCCATCTCCACGGTCTCCACGCCCCGGTAGCCCAGCTTGCTCATGTTCTTGCTGACCGAGATGCCCTCGAAGCTGGGCCCCGGCTCTTTCTCCACGATGAAGGCGGAGATGCCTTCTTCCGATCGGGCGGCCAGCGCCACGATGGCCGCCCGCTCCCCGTTGGTGACCCAGGCCTTGGTGCCGTTGAGGACGTACTCCTCGCCGTCGCGCCTGGCCTTGCACGACAGGTTGCGGGTGTCGCTCCCGGCGTCGGGTTCCGACAGTGACAGGCAGCCCCGCATGGCACCTGACGCCATGGCGGGCAGCCAGCGCTGCTTCTGCTCCTCGGTCCCGTGCGCCATGATCAGCGTCGCCGCCATGGTGTGCGTGTTCACGATGCCGGTGAGGCTCATCCAGCCGTAGGAGAGCTCCTCGATCACCCCGATGTAGGTGAGCAGGTCCAGGCCAAGGCCGCCGTAGGCCTCGGGGATGGTGACCCCGAAGAGGCCGAGCTCCTTCATCTGGTCGACGATCGCGGCCGGGAAGGTGTCGCTCCGTTCGAGTTCGGAGGCCGCCGGGATGACCTCGCGGGCCACGAATTTGCGCACCAGCTCGATGATCTCGGTCCGGACCGCCTCGTCTACGTCCTGCGGGTTCGCTCCCGTCACGCCAGCACCTCTTTCTTGGCCGCGAAAACCATACACTTCGCTGGTGTTGACGCTGAATCTCAATTCGGAGAGGATTGTTTCCCGATGACTGCGGGCCTCATGCATCGAGGGCTCGAGTCGGCCGCGACCCGCTTTCCCGATCATCCCGCCGTGCTGGCGGGTACCGCGTCCTGGACGTTCGCCGATATCGACCGCGCCGCCGGCGCGGTCGCTCGCGCCCTCGTGGATCGGGGTCTCGGGCCGGGGGACCGCGTGGCCATGATGACCTCGAACCGTCCTGAGTTCGTGGCCGTCGTCCACGGGGCCAGCAAGGTCGGCGTGGCGCCTGTGCTCTTGAATCCGGCCTGGAAGGGCCTGGAGGTGGACGCCGCGCTCGGCCTGACGTCGCCGCGCTTCGGCGTGGCGGACGGCGGCGGGTCCGCGCTGCTCCGCGAGCGCCTGGGCGAGGAGGCCGTCCTGGACCTCGACGACGCCGACGCGGACCGCGTCGTCGATCGGACCTGCAACGGGCCCGTGCCCGAGCGCGATGTCGCCGAGGACGACGAGGCCGTGCTGGTCTTCAGCTCGGGTACCACCGACCTTCCCAAGGCGGTCCGTCACACGCACCGCTCCATGGTGCTGGCCACGGCCCACTGGGTCATGGCACTCGGACTCGGCCATGACGACCGTTTCCAGATCGCCACCCCGCCGTCGCACATCCTGGGGCTGCTGAACATGCTCACCGCGGCCGAAGCTGCCGCCACCGTCCGCCTGCACCGGCGTTTCGACCTCGACGAGGAGCTGGGCTCCATTGCGCGCGACCGCATGACGCTCGAAATGGCCGTGGCCCCGATCGCCCTGGCCATGGCCAACCATCCGGAGCTCGAGCGCTTCGACCTCTCCTCGTTGCGCTACATCATGTGGGGCGCGACCCCGGTGACACCCTCGGTCGCCGAGACGGTGACGGCGCGCACCGGCGTTCGCTGGCTCCCGGCCTACGGCACGAGCGAGGTCCCCGTGATCACGGCCAACCCGGTCGGGCGCCCGGAGGAGTGGCGGCTCGACTCGGCCGGGCTTCCGGTCGGTGACGTCGCCCTGCGGGCGGTCGACCTCGATACGGGTGCCGTTCTCGAACCGGGTGAGACAGGGGAGATCGAGGTGCGCAGCGCGTCGGCGATGGCCGGGTACCTCCCCGATGACGCCACGGCGGCGGCCTTCGACGAGGGTTGGTACCGCACCGGCGACGTGGGTTGGCTCGAGGCGGAGGGATGGGTCCATCTCACCGACCGCTGCAAGGAGATGATCAAGGTGAGCGGCTTCCAGGTGGCGCCGGCCGAGCTCGAAGCCGTGCTCCACGGCCACCCCGCCGTGCTCGACTGCGCCGTCTTCGGCGTCGCCGACGTGCGGGCGGGTGAGGTACCGGTCGCCGCGGTCAAGGTCGAGCCGGGCAGCGGCGTCCGCGCCGAAGACCTGCAGGCCCTGGTGGCGGGCTCGCTCGCCACCTACAAACACCTGCGCACGGTGGTGCTCGTGGACGTCATTCCCCGGACCCCGTCGGGCAAGGTGTTGCGTCGAACGCTGCGCAACGAATGGGATTCGCACGCCGCGTCGTCATCGACGAGAGTGGACTGACGTGGACGTTCGACTCTCGCCCGAACAGGTGGCCCTGCGCGACTCGGCCGCCCAGGTGGTGGACCGGCTCGGGCTCCACGTGGTAGCGGACCTCGACGACACCGAGCGGACGGGCAAGCTGGACGCCGCGGTCACGGCCTCGGGCTGGCGCGAGCTGCGCACGGAGTCAGACGAGGGGGGACCCTGGGCGTCGGTGGTCGAGGTGGCGGTGGTGGCCGAGGAGTTGGGCCGCGGCCTGGCTGACGTTCCCTACCTGGGACCCACCATGGCGGCCGACCTGCGACGGCTGGCCGGGGCGACGCCCACGGACATACCCGAGACGATCGTGCTCGCACCCGACCTTTCCGAGGCCGCCCGCAGCCGTGACGGTCGCCTGCCCGAGGGCGGGCTGGCCGTGGACGCGCGCGGCGCGGTGTCGGCGCTGGCCCTGGTGCCAGGCCGGAGCGATTCCGTTTCCGGCTGGGGGGCGGGATCTCTCGCCTGCACCGACGACGGCCCCGGCGAAGGCGTCGACCTGACCCGAGTCGTCGTCGGGTTTCCGCCCGGTGCGTCCGTGGCGCCGTTGCCGAGCCCGGCCCGTGTGCTCGAAGCCGACGAGCTGGCACGTTGGCACAGCCTCGGCCTGGCCGTGGCGTGCGCCGACCTGGTCGGGGTGATGCGCGGCGCTCTCGCGCTGGCGGCCGACTATGCCCGCGAGCGCCGGCAGTACGGCGCGACCATCGGCTCCTTCCAGGCGGTCCAGCACCTGCTGGCCGACGCCCATGTGGCCATGGAGGGTTCCCGGAGCATCGCCCGGCACGCCGCCTGGGCGGTCGATGCCCTGCCCGGGGCCGATGCGCTCGCGGCGGCCTCGTCCGCCAAGGCTTACTGCGGCCGGGCCGCCCGCACCGTTTGCGAGACGGCCATTCAGGTCCACGGAGGTATCGGCAATACCTGGGAGTGTCTCGCGCACGTCTACCTGCGTCGGGCCCTCCTCTCGACCGAACTCCTCGGGGGGGTCGGTGTCAGCCTGGAGCGGGTGCTGGCCGGTCGTGGGATCGGAGGCGACGATGGACTTCGGTGACTCGCCCGAGGAGCAGGCATTCCGCCTGCGTCTCCGCGAGTGGCTGGGCGCGCACAATCCAGGCCTGCCCCCGTCCTCGACGGCCGACGAGTACTGGGCCGGCCAGGCGGCCTGGCATCAAACGCTCTATGACGCCGGCTTCTTCGGCCTGTCCTGGCCGACCGAGGTGGGCGGGCACGGCCTGCCCAGCGTCTACGACGTGATCCTCGACGAGGAGCTCACCGCGGCGGCGGCCCCGCCTCGTCCGAGTGTCGGCTACCTCGTCCAGGGTTTACTGGAGCACGGCAGCGCGGACGTGCAGCAGCGGTTCCTACCGCGACTGGTGAGCGGGCGGGACCGCTGGTGCCAGGGCTTCAGCGAGCCCGACGCGGGTTCGGACCTGGCCGCGTTGCGCACGCGAGCCGAGCCCGATGGCGGCGACTATGTCATTACGGGCCATAAGGTGTGGACCAGTTACTCGGACGCCGCCGATTGGTGTCTCGTGCTCGCCCGCACAGACCCCGACGTGCCCAAGCACCGCGGCATCTCGGCCTTCGTGGTGCCGATGGACCAACCCGGCATTACACAGCGGCCCTTGAAGATGATCAACGGCATCACCCGCGAATTCGGCGAAGTGCTCTTCGACGGCGCCCGCGTCGACGCGGCGAACATGGTCGGGCAGCCCGGTGAAGGTTGGCGCCTGGCCATGACGGTGGTGAGCCACGAACGGGAGCCCGGGGAGCTCGGCTACGTGGCGCGCTACGGGAAGATGGCCAACGAGCTGGTGCACCGGGTACAGGCCGAACCGGCGCGTTACGGCGCAGACCAGCGCCGCGAGCTGGCCTGGGCGCTCGTCGAGGTCGACATGCTCCGTTGCCACGTGAGCCGGCGGCTCTCGGACCGGCTCGACGGCGTCGTGCATGGCCCCGACGGCTCGGTCGACAAGCTCCTCATGACGTGGTGCGAGCAGGCCGTCGGCCACGCCGCCCTGGCCATCGGTGGCGTCGCTCCCGCCGGTGAGGACGACACGTGGCTCAAGGCGTATCTCTACAGCCGGGCGCAGAGCGTCATGGGCGGCACATCGCAGATCCAACGCAACCTGATCGCCACCCGAATTCTGGAGATGCCCGCCACATGATCAGCTACGACCTGCCCGACGAGATCCTGGTGGAGGCCGATGGTGCGATCCGTGTGATCACGCTCAACCGGCCCGACGATCTCAACGCGACCAACCACGTCCTTCACTCCGGGTTGGCCACGTTGTTCCCGCAGCTCGACGCCGACACCGAGGCGCGGGTCGCCGTCATCACCGGCGCCGGACGGGCCTTCTGTGCCGGCGGCGACTTTTCGTACATCGACGAGTTGACGAAGGACACTGCGCTGCGCAGGCAGACCCTGATCGACGGCAAGGCCATCGTCACCGGGATGGTCGGTTGCCGCGTGCCGATCGTGGCCGCGGTGAACGGTCCGGCGGTGGGGCTCGGCTGCTCGCTCGTGGCCCTGTCCGACGTGGTGTACATGGCCGAAACGGCTCATCTGGCTGACCCGCACGTCTTGCTGGGGCTGGTGGCCGCCGATGGCGGTCCGGTGGTCTGGCCGCTGCTCACCAGCCTGCAACTGGCCAAGGAGTATGCGCTCACGGGGGAACGCATCCCGGCGGCTCGCGCCGCGGCGATCGGACTGGTCAACCACGTCTGCCCGGACGGCGAGGTCATGAGCCACGCCATGGAGTGTGCGCGGCGCATCGCCAGCCTGCCTCAAGGTGCGGTGGAGGACACGAAGCGGGTGATCAACCTGCACCTCGAGCGGGCCGTGCTGGCCACGATCGACTACGCCTTGACGGCCGAGGACCGTTCGTTCACTTCGCCCGAACTCCGGGCGAACCTGGATCGCATGATGAAGCGGGAGTCTCGCTCAACGGAGTGACCTCTTCGGTTGGCCTTTTCGGCCGGCGACGACGGGTGCGTCCACCCCCTCGTTCGCGTTGAGCGCCGCGAGGAAGTCGCCCAGCGCTTGGCCGGCCGTGAGGACGTGGTCCTCCGCGACACGTCGGGCCGTCGACGCATCGCCCCGAGCCATGGCCGCCAAGAGGGCAGCGTGCTCATGCTTGCTGCGGTGCTGCTGTTCGGGAAACAACTCGAAGAAGTTCCCCGGCACGACCCGGATCGCCTGGCGCAGGTACACCAGCAAGCGGGGAGACCGGGCGGCGTGGTTGACCGCCCGGTGGAAGCGACGGTTGGCCCCGACCACGTCGTCGGATCCGTCGATGGAGTCGGCCAGGCGTTCGAGCTCCCCCAGCTCGGCCGCCCCCATGCGCTGGGTGGCCATCTCTGCCCCCTTGCCGGCCAGGGCGGCCAGGATGGCGAAGTTGTCCACCGCGTCGTCCGGCGTGATGCCGACGACGGCCATCCCACTGCGAGGGGTGATGGCGACGAGTCCCTCGTAGGAGAGCTCGAGCAGGGCCTCCCTGATGGGGGTGCGACTGATGCCGAATTCGGCCGTCAGTTGGTCGAGGTCGAACCGGTCACCTGGGCGCAGGCGGCCGGTGAGGATGCGGTCTCGTAATTCGTTGGCCGCCTGGGCCCGGACCGTGGTGCTGATCAGTTTGATATCTGAAATATTACATATTACGGTTCAGGATGCACGTCACGTCGATGACCGCCGCGCCCGCACCGCGCCGTGGATGCAATGAGAAGGAGAGGGTCATGCCCAAGGGCTCGAAGCGCGAGATGGCGCTGGTGGGGTTCATGCAAGCGGGGAACGCCACGGTGTACGCCGGTTCGTGGCGCCATCCGGCGACCGAGCACGGCTTCCTCCAGGCTGGCTACTACGAGAAGCTGGCCCGAACGCTCGAGCAGGGCTGCTTCGACCTCATGTTCTTCGACGACCGGCTGGCCATGCCGGGGATCTACGCCGGCTCGGTGGCCGAAGCGGTGCGCACGGGGGCCCGACCCGTGAAGCTCGATCTGAGCATCGTGCTCGGGATCTGCGCCGCGGCGACCAGCCGCATCGGGCTGGGCGCCACCTACTCCACCACCTACTACACGCCCTTCCACGTCGCCCGGACCTTCGCCACCCTCGACCACCTCTCGGGCGGTCGTGCGGCGTGGAACGTCGTGACTTCGGTGAACGACGGCGAGGCGCAGAACTACGGGCTCGAGGAGGCGCTGCCTCACGACAAGCGCTATGACCGGGCCGACGAGTTCCTCGAAGCGACGACCGGCCTGTGGGACACGTGGGAGGACGACGCGCTGATCCTCGACCGCGAGACGCCGCTTTTCGCCGACCCCGAGAAGGTGCACCGACTCGACCACGAGGGCGAATGGTTCAAGGTCCGCGGACCGCTCACCGTGCCCCGGGGCCCGCAGGGCAGGCCGGTGCTGCTCCAGGCCGGGTCGTCGGGGCGGGGACGCGATTTCGCCGCTCGCTGGGCCGAGCTCATCTTCACCGGCGACCCCGACATCGACATCGCGCGAGGTCACTACAAGGATCAGAAAGAGAAGATCGGCGAGCGCGGTCGCAACCCCGAGACCGTCAAGATGCTGCCCATGGCCTATACGGTCGTCGGCGAGTCCAAGGCGCACGCCGAGGAACGCGAGCAGCTCTTCCTCAACGACCTGGTCGACCCGATGGCGTCGCTCACGTTGCTTTCCGAGCTCATGAACTACGACTTCTCGGGCCTCTCGCTCGATTCACCCATCACCGACGAGCTGATCGAGTCGGTCTCGGGCATCCGCGGGCTCGTGCAGAACATCAAGAAGCACATCGGTGGCGACACCATGACGCTGGCCGATCTGGCGGGTCACCGGGCCACCCTGCTCCAGGGCCCCCGGTTCGTCGGCACCGGCCCGGACATCGCCGACCAGATGGAGGCCTGGTTCGAGGGTGGCGCCTGTGACGGCTTCGTCATCGCGGCCACCCACACCCCGGGGGCCTACGAAGACGTGGTCCGCCTGGTCGTGCCCGAATTGCAGCGCCGCGGGGTCTTCCGCCGGGAGTACGCCGGCACCACGCTGCGCGAGCACCTCGGGCTCGAGCGTCCCGCCACTGCGCTACGTGCCTGAACCACCCGACCTTCCGCTGCGCGGCATCCGGGTCGTCGATGCGGCCACCCTGGCGGCCGGTCCCATGGTGGCCACCGCGCTCGGGGAGTTCGGCGCCGAGGTGATCAAGGTGGAGCAGCCCGGCGTCGGCGACCCACTGCGCACCTGGGGTCACATGAAGGATGGCGTGGGTCTGTTCTGGAAGAGCGTCGGGCGCAACAAGCAGTGCGTCACTCTCGACCTGCGCAACGCCGAGGGCCAGGAGCTGTTCCACCGCCTGTTGGCCGTCAGCGATGTGGTCGTGGTGAACAACCGTCCCAGTGCCCTGGTCCGTTGGGGCCTCGACTACGAGTCGGTGCGGGTCACGAACCCGCGTATCGTCATGCTGCACGTGAGCGGATTCGGCAGCGGTGGACCGGCCAGCGACCGTCCGGGTTTCGGCACCCTGGCCGAAGCCATCAGCGGTTTTGCCCACGTGACGGGGCAGCCCGACGGTCCCCCGACGTTGCCCCCCTTCTTCCTGGCCGACGGGGTGGCGGCGCAGTCAGCCACCTACGCCGTCATGATGGCGCTCTATCACCGCGACGTGCACGGTGGCGGCGGCCAGTGCATCGACGTCAATCTCATTGAGCCGCTGGCTCGGCTGATCGAGACGGCGACGCTGGCCTACAGCCACAAGCAGGTGGTGCAGGGGCGTACCGGCAACCGACTCGACGCCAGCGCGCCGCGCAACGCGTACCGGACGGCGGACGGCCGGTGGGTCGCGCTCTCGAGTGCGTCGCTCAACATCGTCAAGCGGCTCTACCGCACGGTGGAGCGGCCCGATCTGGCCGAGGACCCCGAGTACGTCGACCCGGTGCGGCGCCAAGGGCACGCGGACGAGATTGACGCCATCGTGGCCGGCTGGGTGGCCGATCACCCCTTCGCCGAGGTCATGGACAAGTTCGAGCGGGCGGAGGTGGCCGCGGCACCGGTGTACGACGCGGCCCAGCTCCTGGCCGACGAGCATTTCGCTGCGCGCGGGACCTTCGTGCAGGTGGACGACCCCGACCTGGGAACGATGACCGTGCAGGCACCGGTCGTTCGCTTCCGCGACATGGCGGGGCGCATCGACTTCCTGGGCCGGGCGGTCGGCGCCGACAACGACGCGGTCTTCGGTGACCTCCTCGGCCTGGACCCGGCGCGGTTGGCCGAGTTGCGGGCCGCGGGCACCATCTGAACGCGGAACGAAGGAGCGACTGTGCCACCACCCCGAGCTCGACGATCGGAGTTGGCCACACCGGCCAGCAGCGAGCGCATGTGCGAGAAGGCACCCACGGCGGGCGCCGATCTCGTCTTCCTCGACCTCGAGGATGCCTGCGCGCCGTCGGTGAAGGAGGCGGCGCGCGGAATTGCCGTCGGCGCCCTGACGGGTCTCGACTGGGGACGGACCGTGCGCGCCGTACGCATCAACGCCATCGACACGCCCTGGTGTCACGGCGACATCATCGAGGTGGTGACGGGCGCCCGTGAGGCCCTCGACGTGCTGATCGTGCCCAAGGTGCGCACGGCCCGCGACGTGTGGTGGGTCGACGTGTTGCTGGGCCAGCTCGAAGCCAAGCTCGGACTCACCCGGCCCATCGGTCTCGAGGTGCTCATCGAGGAGGCCGAGGGACTGGCCAACGCGCTCGAGATTGCCCAGGCCAGTCCGCGACTGGAGGCGCTGATCTTCGGCGCGGGCGATCTCTCGGCCTCGCTGCACGCCCGGGTGGACGGGAACTTCGACCCCATCGACGACTACCCGGGCGACTTTTGGCACTTTGCCCGGGTGCAGGTGCTCACCGCGGCCCGAGCGGGACAGGTCGACGCCGTGGACGCCCCCTATCCCGCCTACCAGGACCCCGACGGGTACCGACGGGCGGCCCGGCAGGCGAGCGCCTTGGGTTTCGACGGCAAGTGGGCCATCCATCCCTCCCAGGTGCCGGTGGCCAACGAGATCTTCTCGCCCACGGCGGAGGAGGTGGACGAGGCCCGCCGGGCCATGGCCACGTACCGGGAGGCCGAGGCGGGCGGGGTCGGAGCCATCGGGCGCGACGGGCGCCTGGTCGACGCCGCCCATATGCGCCTGGCCGCCAACACGCTGCACAAGGCCGCCCTGGGCGGGTCGGCCGGCGGCGAGGCCTCTTCAGCCCGCTAGGCGACCCTCGATCCTCGGGCTGATCAGGGAGTTCCCTTTCGGGTGTACCGATCATCCCAAGAACGGAAACGCCCTTCTCACTAGCTGAGAGGCCTGCTACCATGATTCCGTCGTTGACCGCCGCACTGGGAGGGACCCACGCATGGCACGTTGGCCGAAGCCGCCTGAAGGGAGCTGGACCGAGCACTTCGATCTCGGGACGGAGCCCATCTCGTACGAGGACTCCATTTCGCCCGAGTTCTACGAGCTCGAGCGCGACGCGATCTTCAAACGATCCTGGCTGAACGTCGGCCGCGTGGAGCAGCTGCCCCGCAAGGGGAGCTACTTCACCAAGGAGCTCGTCGTGGCCCGCACGTCGGTCGTCGTCGTGCGCGGGACCGACGGGGAGATCAGGGCCTTCCACAACGTGTGCCGTCACCGCGGCAACAAGTTGGTGTGGAACGACTATCCCCAAGAGGAGACGAGCGGCGTCTGCCGCCAGTTCGTGTGCAAATACCACGGCTGGCGCTACGACCTCGACGGGTCCAACTCCTTCGTCCAGCAAGAGTCCGAATTCTTCGACCTCGACAGGGACGACTACGGCCTGGTCCCGGTGCACTGTGACGTGTGGGCCGGTTTCATCTTCGTCAACGTGGCCAAGGGTGAGCCGGAGCAGAGCCTGCGCGACTTCCTCGGGCCGATGGTGACCAAGCTCGAGAACTACCCGTTCGAGAAGCTGACCGAGCGCTACTTCTACCGGGCCACGGTGAACAGCAACTGGAAGCTCTACATGGACGCCTTCCAGGAGTTCTACCACGCACCCGTTCTGCACGCGAAGCAGACGCCGCCCGACCTGTCCACCTCCATGCAACAGGCCGGCTTCGAGGCGCCGGCCTATGCCATCGACGGGCCGCACCGCTTGGTGAGCACGGCCGGCGTCCACCCCTGGACGCTGCCCGAGAACATGCTCAAGCCGATGGAGCTCATCACGCGCAGCGGGCTCTTCGGTCCGTGGGACGCACCGGACCTCGACTTCGACCCCAAGGACGCGGGGATCAACCCGGCCGGTTGCGACCCGTGGGGCCTGGACTCGTTCCAGGTCTGGCCCAACTTCGTGATCCTGGTCTGGGGGCAGAACTGGTACCTGACCTACCACTACTGGCCGACCGCAGCGGGTTCGCACGTCTTCGAGGGCACGCTGTACTTCGTGCCGCCGAAGAACGCCCGCGAACGCGTGCAGCAGGAGCTGGCGGCGGTTTCGTTCAAGGAGTACGGGCTCCAGGATGCCAACACTCTCGAAGCGACCCAGCGGGCGCTCGAGTCACGCGTGATCGACCGCTTCCCCCTGATGGACCAGGAGGTGCTCTGCCGTCACCTGCACAAGGTGGCCGCCGAGTGGGTGGACGACTACAAGAAGTCCCGCGAGACGGCGGAGGTTTGATGACGATGGCCGATTCCTACTTGCCCCCCGAATTCTCCGACCTCGAAACCTTCGCGGCGACCTGGTGTCTGGCCACGGAGCCGGAACGCTTCGCCAAGCGCCTCGCCGTCCCCATGGACGAAATGCAGGCGTTCTACGACGCCGTGACGGCACGGGCACAGGACGCCCTGACCTACCTCGACGAGTTCCCACTCGACGACATGCCCGAGGACGCCAAGAACCTGCTGCACCTCTTGCTGTCCATGGTCATGGTGTCGTTCCCCATCGAGTGCTGGGGTCAGGGCCGGGTGCCCGACACGGGCGCGGCCTATTTGGACCTGCTGGTCGAACCCGGACCCTGAGCTCGGGAGGGCTCAGTTCAAGATGGCGAGCACGGCCGAGCCCGAGGTGATGGCGCGGTCGCCGTTGCCCTCGTCGTGGATGAGCAACCGCACGCCCACCTTGCCGTCGGGGGCCGGGTAGGCCGAACCGTCCACCCGGAACGGCCCCGCCTTGCCGCGGGCCAGGAACATCACGTGCCAACTCTGCACACCCACGCGACGGGTGCCGGCCAGGTCCGCGCCCAGGTCGAGAGCCGCCGTTTCGAGCACCACGTGCTGGGGCCCGATGTGCAGCGCCGCATCCGGTGACGCCAATTCAGTCGTGAGCTCGGGGAGCATCCAGTGGCCGTCCGCCCGGAGCGACGCCCCGAAGACCTGCCAGAGCGGAGGCAGCGACGGCGAGTCCTCGATGACGAGCTTGGACTCGTCGACATCCATGCGCTCGAGGCCCTCGGGCGGGACGCCGATGATGGCGCTCTGCCCGTCGATGAAGGCGATCACCCGCTCATGATTCTCGGCGTCGACGATGCGACAGCGTCCGTAGCCCATGCTGCGGCCCTGGTGGATCGACCCGGAGTCCACCACCTCGACCGTCTGCACGTCGAAGCCGGGATCGAGGACCTGCACCGAGGCGATGACCGGGTTGGGGACGGCGACCAGGTCAGGCTGCCCTCCCTCGGGGGAGCAGATGGCCAACGGCGCCACCATGATGCCGCCGGCCTCGTTGCGCATGTCACGCCGGATGCGCACCGTGTTGTCCTCAGGCCCCACGTTCATGGAGGAATGGTTGCGCCCGATGTAGCGGTAGCTGAGCAGCCCGCTCCAACGCCGAGTCAGCTCGTCGCGGTAGGCATCGGGGTCGTCCTTCAACTCGCGGATGTCACGCATGGGCTCGGTCACGGCACCCATCCTTCCACCGAGCTCCGCCTCACATCGCTTCGTACTCGACGGTGACGGTCGGCCCGCGGGGCAATCCCTGGCAGGTGAGAATCCACCCCTCATCGACCTCCTCGGGCGTCAGGGCGTTGTTGGCCCGCATGACAGCAGACCCCTCCTTCAAGAAGGCCATGCAGGTGGCGCAGTTGCCCGACTCACAGGAGAAGGGGGGGCGCAGGCCGCCCCGGCGTGCCGTCTCGAGCAGGGTGTCCCCGCGCTGATAGGCCACGACCACGGACTTCTTGTTGAGGATCACGGTGACCTCGGCCGGCACGTCTTCGTCCACGCCGTCCCCGCCGCCCGCCTCTTCTGCCGCTGATTCCTTCTCCTGCTGTTCGACGAGGAAGCGCTCGATGAAGATGCGCTCGGATGCCACTCCCAGCCCGGCCAGGACGGTCTCCGCCAGGTCCATGAAGGGACCGGGGCCGCAGACGTAGAAGTCGGCGTCGAGGTCGGTACCGACGAACCCGCCCACGTCGTCGGGGCCGAGGAATCCGGCCCCCGAATCGTGGTGGTGGCGCACCTCGAGGCGGCCTGGGTGGTCCGCCTGCAGTTCCGCCAATGCGTCCTCGAAGATGACCGACGACGCATCGCGGTTGGCGTAGAGCAGCCGGACCGGCCGCTCGCCCGTGTTGAGCACGTGCTTGGCGATGGACATGACGGGCGTGATGCCGCTGCCACCGCACAGGCCGACCACGACCCGCGCCGAGTCCCGGGGGCAGAACACGCCGGCCGGCTTCGTCAGCTCGAGGACGTCTCCCGCCGAGACGTGGTCGAGGACGTAGTTGGAGACCACGCCCCCCTGCACCCGCTTCACGGTCACGGTGAGATCGGTGTCGGTGGCAGGGGCACTCGACATGGAGTACGAACGCAGCTGTTCCTCGCCGTCGACCTGAACGCGAAACGTGCAGAATTGTCCGGGTTGGTAGTGGAAGGTCTCGGCCAATTCCGGCGGGACGTCCAGCACGAAGGAGCTGGCGTCGTGCGTCTCGTGCACGACCTCCTTCACCCGCAGCTGGTGGTAGCCGTGCTGCCGCAGGACGGGATCGTGACCCGTCATGGCGCGCCGGCCACCTGATCGACCGATCTCAGCCCGGCGGGCGGCGCTACTGCGGCGTCGGCCAGGCGACCGACTTCGTCTCGAGGTACTGGTCGAAGCCGGCCAGCCCGTTCTGCCGCCCGATGCCACTGTGCTTGTACCCCCCGAACGGCATGTCGGCCTGGCCGATGGGCATGCCGCCGTTGACGGCGAGGCTGCCCGTGCGGATGCGTTCCGCCACGGAGATCGCCCGCTCGAGAGAGCCCGAGAAGATGCCACCGGAGAGGCCGTAGACACTGTCATTGGCGATGCGCACGGCGTCGTCGTCATCGTCGTAGGGGATGGTGACCAGCACCGGTCCGAAGATCTCCTCCTGTGCGATCGTCATGGAGTTGGCGACGTCGGTGAAGAGCGTGGGCTCGACGAACCAGCCCTTGGGCAGGTGGGCCGGGCGGCCACCACCCAGGGCCAAGGTGGCTCCTTCCTCGACGCCCTTGGCGATGTACCCGAGCACGCGGTCGCGCTGCTTGGCCGAGATCACCGGGCCCATCAAGACGTCCGGTTGCTGGGGGTCGCCGAAGGCCACCGAGGAGAGTGTCGCCTTGAGGATCTCCACGCCCTCCTCGTAGCGCGAGCGGGGGAGGAGCATGCGGGTCTGGATGGCACAGCCCTGGCCGGCGTGGAAGCAGACGGCGATCCCGGAGGGCACCGAGGAGGCGAAGTCGGCGTCGTCGAGCACGATGGTGGCCGACTTGCCCCCCAACTCCAAGAAGGTGCGCTTGAGCGTGGCCCCGCCCCGCTCCATGATGCGCATGCCCACGGCGGTGGAGCCGGTGAAGGAGATCAGGTCGACCTTGGGCGAGAGGGTGAGCTCCTCACCGACCAGGTGGTCCGACGAGGTGACCACGTTGAGCACGCCCGGTGGGAATTCGGTCTGCTCGGCGACGAGGCGGCCCAGTCGGGTGGCGTTCCACGGCGTGTCGGGAGCGGGCTTGAGGATGACGGTGTTGCCGGTCGCCAGCGCCTGCCCGAGCTTGTTCAACGTCACCTCGAGCGGGAAGTTCCACGGGACGATGGCACCGACCACGCCCACGGGTTCCTTCCAGATTTGACGCGTGTTGGTGGCGCCGCGGCGGTCGACTGCCGTCGGCATCTCGGTCCGCCAGGGAAACTCGTCCATGAGCTTGATCGGGTACGTCAACGCGCCCTCGAGGGGGATGTCGAGCTGGTTGGCGTAGGTGGTCATGCGCGGGCAGCCGACCTCGAGGATCAGCTCCTCGCGCATCGCCTCGCGGTCCTTCTCCAGCGCCTCTTGGAGCTGGGCCAGGCATTCCTTGCGGCGGTCCCGGTTGGTCGACCAGTCGGACTCGTCGAAGGCCCGGCGGGCGGCGTCGATGGCCCGGTGCATCTCGTCGTTGGACGCGTCGGCCACGGGGCCGAGCACCTCTTCGGTCGCCGGGTTGATGTTGTCGAAGGTCCGGCCCGTGTCGGCCTCGACCAGCTCGCCGTCGACGAGCATCCTCACTTCGTGGTCGGTGCCTGCCGTCATGACCCACCCCTGTCTCTCCGTCGTTTCTCGCTGAGCGGAAACGTAGTTATCAAAATCTGCAACAAGCATAATCGACGCTGCCCCAGAGCCGCCCTCCCCGATCGTCGGACCGGTCCGACCAGCCGGGTCGGTCCGAAATCAGAGCGTGAAGGCTGGAGGCAGGGTACCCGTGGCGAGCACGTCGGTCCCCAATTGGCGGGTCAGGACGCTGCCCGCGCCGAGCAACTGGTCCAGCACGACCACCCGTCTATAGAAGCGGTGGAACGGGTGCTCGGCGGTGAAGCCGATCCCGGCCAGCACCTGCTGACAATGCTTGGCTGCGGTGCGCGCCCCGCGTCCCGCCATGCCCTTGGCCATGGCGGCCAGGACCGGAGTGGGCTCCTCCCAGGCACCGGCCAGCAGGCTGTCGGCCGCCTCGATGGCGACCAGGCTGTCGGCCAGCCGGTGGCGCACGGCTTGGAACATGGCAATGGGCCGCCCGAACTGCACGCGCTCGGTGGCGTGCTGGCGGGCCAGCTCGAGCATGGTCCGCGCCGCGCCGATCAACTCGTGGCTGAGCGCGAGCTGGCCCAGGGCGATCGCACCGTCCCACTCCGAGGGACTGATCGGGTGCGACGACGGACCGGCCTCGACGTCGCCGCTCACGTCGAGCAGGACGAGCGCCGGGTCGATGCCCGCCACCGGGCGCAGCGCCAGTGCGTCCACAGGCACGTCGAGTGCGACAGAGCCCTCGCCCGTCGTTGCCACGACCAGGGCCTTGCTGTGGTCGCGCAGCGCGGCCGCCCCGAGCCCGGACACCGCGCAACGCCCGGATTGCACCAGGCCCGGCGGTGAGCTCGTGCGGAATCGGGGCAGGACGACGGCCGTGTCCGGCGCGACGCCCAGGGCGTCGGCCAGCAGCCACTCGAGCGCGGAGGAGGTGGCGTTGGCCCGCCCCGCCGCGTCGAAGAGGAGCGAGATGGCGGCCCTGCGGTCGGCGGCCAGCGCATCGCGCCACCCGAGGTCCTCGAGTGCGCGGTCGAGGGCCTCGCCGCTCGCGGTGTCGGTGGCACGGGTCACAGTGACTGCGAAGAGGGCGAGTTCGTCGTCCTCCATCACCGGTCGTCTCCCAGGTCGAGGAGGCGACGGGCGATGATGTTGCGCTGGATCTCGGAGCTGCCCCCGTAGATGGTGGCGGCGCGCGAGTAGAGGAACTCGGCCCGCCAGCGCTGGCCGGCCGGATCGTCGCCCAGCGCCACCTCCGCGCCCAGCGCCTCGGCCGCCAGGTCGAAGACCGCCTGCTCGGCCGCCGCGACGAGGGCCTTGTCGATAGAGGTCTCCGCGCCGAGCGTTGCGCCGGCGGCCAGCCGCCGCTGGGTGGCCCGCGAGCGGGCCCGGAACGCCCAGAGCAGTTCCATGGCTTCGCCGAGCGCCTCCGGGTCGAGCGCGCCGGGCGCCGCCGCGCCGACCAGCTTCTCGAGCCGCCGCTGCATGTAGGCGGCCCGGTGCCACAGCGCGGTGCTCCGCTCGTAGGGCAGCAGGTCCATGGCGATGGCCCACCCGCCGTCGACCTGGCCCAGCACCCGGTCGTCGGGGACGCGGACCTCGTCGTAGAAGACCTCGGAGAACTCCTCGACGCCGTGCATCGCCTCAATGGGCCGGACGGTGATGCCCGGGGTGTCCATGTCGATGAAGAACGCGGTGATGCCGCGATGGGCCGACTCGGGGCTGCCCGTTCGGGTCAGGAGCACGCAGCGCGAGGCGAACTGGGCCAGGCTGGTCCAGACCTTCTGCCCGCTCACGCTCCAGCCGTCATCGGTGCGCGTCGCCCGGCACATGAGTGAGCCGAGGTTGCTCCCGGTCCCCGGTTCGGAGAAGCCCTGGCACCAGGTCTCCTCACCGCTGAGCAACCGGGGCACCATGTCGGCCGCCAGCTCCGGGGCAGCGAAGTCGATCATCGTCGGTGCCAGCACCTCGGTCAGGGAGTAGATGCCGGGCTCGACGAAGTCCCGCGCCGTCAGCTGTTCACCGAGGTAGGCCCGCAAGAGATTGTTCCCGCCCAGCCCGCCCACCCGTTCGGGCCAGCCCATGCGCATGAAGTCGGCGTCATAGGCGAGGCGCATGACCTTGCGCAGGTGCGCCATCTGCTGGTCCAGCGTCCCGATGCCGGCGTAGTCGGGTGCGAGCTCGGCTGCGTGCGCGTCGAGCCACGGGTCGACCGCGGCCTTGAACTCGACGAGCTCCACGACCGGCCCGGATTACCCAGCCGGTTCTTCGGAAGGCCGCGGGCGCGTCGGGTCGTGTGGCTTGCCCGAGTCCCGGGTGCCGTTGCGCCGCAGGAAGGTCATCTTCCTGGTGCGCAGCCGCCAGCCCTGCTCCGTCTTGCGGTACGTGTCGGTGTACCAGCCGATGCGCATGTCGTGGGTGGTCTGGTCCACGAAGCACAGCGTCTGGGTGCCCGTCCCGGCGTCGCCTTCGAGTTCGAGGACCGGGGTGCCGGTCAGGAACAGGCCCTTGGGGGCGGCCGCCACCAGCGTGGGGAAGTCCTTGAGGGTGTAGGTCTCACCGAACGCGCTGTAGGTACCGTCGGGGGTGAAGACGTCGATCACTGCGTCGATGTCGTCTTGGGTCATCCCGACGGCGTAGCGCGCCAACACCTGCTCGAGCTCCTTGATGTCGGCCATCCGGGCCTCGTCCACGGTTGCTGACGATAACAGCATTCTCAAAATCCGAAATGAGCAGAGTCGTCAGCCTGGACGCTCCGCTGCACGGTGGAAGCGATGGTGCACGGAGTTTTCGGCGCGCCCTCCAGGGTGGGGAGAGTCCTGCTCTCCGGGAAAGCGAACTCGGTACACTGGGAAAATGTCCACCCCAGAGACCCCTGCGGCCGACAACGGCGCGCCACTGCGCCGGCGGGACCTGGCCGTTGCCCGCTCCCTCGATTCGGCCCGGGCCCGGAGCGAGGGCAGGGTCCAGCGCTTCCTCGACGCCGGATTCGAGCTCCTCTCCAGCGCCGAGTCAGGCAAGGAGTTCACGGTGCAAGAGGTGGTTGATCGCTCCGGCCAGTCGCTGCGCAGCTTCTACCAGTACTTCGCCGGCAAGCACGAGTTGCTCCTGGCCCTCTTCGACGAGGCGATCCGATCCACGGCCGACCGCCTCGAAGACCTGGTGGCCAAGGAGACCACGCCACTGGCGCGCCTGCATTGCTTCGTCGTCGAGTATTACCGCATGTGCCTGCCCGCACCCAAGGGTCGGGGCTCCAAGAACAACCCGACCCCGGTCATGGCCGAGTTCAGCCACGAGTTGCTCACCGGGCACCAGGACGAGGCGGCGCGGGCGTTCGTGCCGCTGGTCTCACTCCTCGAGAAGGTCCTGGCCGATGCGGTCGAGGCCGGCGAGGTCCGGACCGGCTTCGAGCAAGACGATGCGGCAGGGCTCATCCTCTCCACCATCATGTTCAACGCCACCTACGCCTCGACCATCTCGGGAACCGAGCCGCACGACTCAGCGCAGGCCGCCGACGCCATGTGGCAGTTCGTCTCGGCCGGCATGCTCGCTCCGTCCAACTCCTGATCGGCGCGGCGCCGGACGCGCTCAGCCGAGTCGTTCGCTGAGCAAGCTGAGCACGTCGAGGTCGATCAGGGCCTGCGTCGTGCGCTCCATGGCCCGGCGGCCCACTTCGGCCGGCTGCCACTGCGAGCCCATGGCTGCCGTCGTGGTGGCCGAGATCCACGAGTAGACCGAGAACAACCGGTACTGCTCGCGCTGGAGACCGGGCTCGAGCGTGAAGCCGTGGCTGGCCAGCGCCGATCGATAGCGGGCCAGCAGCGCATCCTCCTCGGTCCGGCGCACGTCGGGCGGAAGCGAGTTGCACAAGAAGTACGACACGTCGCGCATGCCGGGGAAGCGGCTGGCCACGGCCCAGTCGTAGAAGCCGGTCCGCTCCCCGTCGACGAACAGATTGCCGATGTGGTCGTCGCCGTGGATCAGGGTGCACTCGCCTTCGTTCCACAGGGCGGCCACCTCACGTGACCGAGTGGCGTAGAGCTCGCCCATCGCCCTGAAGGCCGGAGACATGTCTGCGGCGAACTGGTCGAGGGCCGACTGCACGATGGCCGTGGCTCCGCCGATGCTCCGCCGCTGCTCTTTGCTGCTCCGGGTGCTCAGCACATGTGTACCGAGCCAGGGCAGTTCCTGGCCCCAGTAGGCCGCGTGCAGCAGCGCCAGCTCGTCGACCAGCGAGGTGGCGATGGCCACGACGTCGCCGTCATCGGGATCGGGGAAGCGGCAGCCTGCCGCGGCCAAGTCCTCGAGCACCATGACGAATTGGGCCTCACCCTCGTCGAAGGAGGAGTGCCAGACCTGCGGGACGCGCACGGGGAGTGCGTTTCCGACGGCCGCATACAGGCGGGCTTCCGCCACCCCGAGGCCGGTGGCCCGCAGGAATT
The DNA here is from genome assembly GCA_963809715.1 of uncultured Acidimicrobiaceae bacterium. Classification (GTDB taxonomy): domain Bacteria; phylum Actinomycetota; class Acidimicrobiia; order Acidimicrobiales; family RAAP-2; genus Bog-473. The sequence goes on from CAWEKO010000003.1 coordinate 239,311, forward strand.
TGCGTTGGGCCGGCTGGAACGGCTGCAGCTTCACGAACAGCGTGTCGGGCAGTCCGCTGTCGCCGCGTACGCGCAGACGGGCCCGGCCCGTCGTCCCTGAATGCGCGTCGACGACCTCGACCCCGTCCACCGCCAGGCCGAGGACCTCGCTCAACCAGGCCGGGGTGAGCTCCTCGACGGTCGAGGGAATGGCCACGAAGTGGTGTCTAGCTCGCCTTGTGCATGGCCGGCACGACCGAAGCCAGGAACTCGCGCGTCCGCTCGGCCGACGCCTTGACGGCCTCGCGCCCCTCCCCGAGCGCCACGATGCGGCAGTTCAGGTCGGTCACGCCTGCCTCGGCGAACCGGCGGAGCCGCTGCTCCATGGCCGCCTCGCTGCCGCAGATCAGGACGTCGCCGATCGATTGGGCGTCACCGTGCTCCATCAGACGCATGTAGTTGGGCGAGGCCACGACCTCGCTCAGCGTGCGGTTGGTGCGCTCGATGGCCGCCTCCACCTCGTCGTCGCGGCAGAGGCACACCGGCACGCCCGCCATGATGCGCGGCGCCGGTCGGCCCGCTTCCTCGGCCGCCTTGGAGATGCTCGGCACCACGTGCGAGGCGATGGTGCGCTCGTCGGCCAGCCACAACACGGTGCCCGAGGTGCGTTCGCCGGCCAGCTTGAGCATGACGGGGCCCAGCGCGGCGATCAGCACCGGCGTGGGCGTGAGGTCGGTGATGTCGAGCGGTTGGTGGATGTCGAAGAGCTCGTTCTTCACCTCGACGATCCCGGGACCGGCCAGGGCCTGGTCGAGCACGTCGAGGTAGCAGCGCATCGTCAGTGCCTGGCGCTCGTAGGGCAGGCCCATCATCTCCTTGATGATCCAGTGGTGCGAGACGCCCAGGCCCAGGGTGAAGCGCCCTTGGCACACGGCCTGGTTGGAGAGGGCCTGCTGGGCCAGCACGACGGGATGGCGCGGCTGCAACGGCACAATGGAAGTACCGATCTCTAGGCGCGACGTCGCCGTTCCGAGCAGCGTGACGGCCGTCATCACGTCGATTTCGTCGGGGATCTGGGGCGTCCAGATCGTGTCGAGGCCGGCCTCGTCGGCCCAACGGGCGTCGGCTTGGAGCTTCTCCACCTTGGTGGCGTAGCGCCCGCGGTCCGCGCTCACCTGAAGACCGATTCGCATGGGCGCGCTCCTTTCTCGATGGAAATGGCGTTCTCTTAAACGCTATAGCGTCTTATCGTTCAATGCTAGGGACAGTTGACACGAAAGTGCACTCTCCGTAACATCGGCCAACTCTATCGGCACCCCTCGGGGCCGGCAGGGGTCGGCGGATGCGCCGTGACACGGGCGGGCGCGGAGCCGTCGGAGACGTTCGTGGGCGGGGGCCGCGCCAGCCGCGGGACCCGCTCGCCTGGGCAGCGGTACGAGTGGGAGGCCGGCAATGGCAAGGAGCGAGTCGGAGGTGAGCCGGACGGCCGTCGTGACCGGCGGCGGGTCGGGCATGGGGGCAGCCATCTGCCACCACCTGGCCCGCCAGGGCCGCAAGGTGGCGGTGCTCGACGTCAACGGCGACGCCGCCGAGCGCGTGGCCAAGGAGCTCGAAGCCGATGGTCTCGCCGCGCTCGGCGTCCCGGTCGACGTGTCGGACCGCGCCGCCGTCGAGGGCGCGCTGGACCGGGTGCGCCAGTCCCTCGGCCGGATCGAGATCATGGTCACGAGTGCCGGCATCGAAGGCTTCGAGGACTTCCTCGACATCAGCGTCGAGGATTGGGAACGCATGCTGGCGGTCAACCTCACCGGCACGTTCCACTGCCTCCAGGCCGCCGTGCCCGACATGATCGAGGCCGGCTGGGGTCGCATTGTCACCATCTCGTCGTCCTCGGCTCAGTCGGGCACCCGCCGCATGTCGCACTACGTGGCCTCCAAAGGTGGCGTGATCGCGCTGACCAAGGCGCTCGCGCTCGATCTGGCTCCCAAGGGCATCACCGTGAACACCATCCCTCCCGGGGTCATCGACACACCCATGATGCGCCGCCCCATTGAGTCGGGTGCCATGGCCAGCATGGACGCTGTTCTGGCCCGGGCGCCGCTCGGGCGGGCCGGCACGCCCGACGACATCGCCGTCGCCTGTGCCTTCCTCTGCTCCGAGGAGGCCGGCTACATCACCGGCCAGCAGATCAACGTGAACGGCGGCTGGTACCTGTGAGCGCGCTGTCCACGCGCCGGCTCGGGAACGTGGGCGCGGAGGTTCTCGGGATCGAAGCGGCTCGGCTGCTGGACGACGACGGGCTCCCGGCCGCCGCCATGTCGGCCCTCGAGGAGCACGGCGTCCTCGTCTTCCGCGAGCTCCACCTGGACGACGAGACCCAGGTGGCGTTCTCCAAGAAGCTCGACGATGTGGGCAAGAGCGAGCCGGCCCCGACGCCGTCGATCTACAAGGTCACCCTCGACCCGACGAAGACGGCCACGGCCGAGTACCTCAAGGGCACCGTCTTCTGGCACATCGACGGGGCCCAGGACGAGGTGCCGACCAAGGCGACCATGCTCAGCGCACATGTGCTGTCCGCCACGCGGCGGCGAGACGGAGTTTGCCAGCACGTATGCCGCCTACGACGGACTCAGCGACGAGGAGAAAGAGCATGTCGCGGCACTGCGCGTCCTCCACTCCTTCGAGGCCTCGCAGCGTCTGGTCAACCCGGAGCCCACCCGCGACGAGCTGGCCAAGTGGCGGCAGCGACCGGACCGCGAGCACCCCCTGGTCTGGCGGCACCGGTCGGGTCGGCGCTCGCTGGTCATCGGGGCCACGGCCGATCACGTCGTCGGTCTGGAGCGCGACGAGGGGCGGGCCCTGTTGGCCGACCTCGAGGCCCGGGCCACCGCCGAGGAGCGCATCTACCGCCACGAGTGGACGTTGGGCGACTTGGTCATCTGGGACAACACCGGTGTCATGCACAGGGTCCAGCCCTACGACGCCTCGTCCGCCCGCGAGATGCACCGGACCACCATGAGCGGCGACGAGCCCATTCAGTGACCCGACGTCAGTGACCAGACGTCAGTGACACGATTTTCAGTGAACCTGTTCCCGGTGAACCCGTTCCGAGTGACCCATTCCGAGTGACCCCGTTCCGAGTGAGAAGGAGCCAAGTGTGAGCGACGTGACGATCCTGCGCGCCGACCGGTGGTGCGACGTCGAGACCGGCGAGGTGAAGTCGCCGGGCGTCATCGTCGTCGACGGCAACACCATCGTGGCCGTCAATCCCTCCGAGCTCCCCAGCCCGGCCACCGAGGTGAACCTGGGCGACGTCACCCTCCTCCCCGGGCTGATGGACATGGAGCTCAACATGCTCATCGGAGGACCGGGCGGTCCCGACGGCCTGCCCGACCCGATGCACGGGGTGAAGGACTCCCCGGTCTACCGGACACTGCGCGGCGCGGTGAACTGCGGCACCACGCTCATGGCCGGCTTCACCACCTGCCGCAACCTCGGCCTCATGGTGTACACGGCGGGCTTCCTGCTCGACGTCGACCTCATGAAGGCGGTCGACAACGGCTGGTTCCCCGGACCGCGCATCTTCCCGGCCGGACACGCCATCACCCCGACCGGCGGTCACCTCGATCCGACCATGTTCCAGGGGCTGGCGCCCGGGATCATGCCCCAGAGCGTGGAGCAGGGCATCGCCAACGGTGTGCCGGAGGTGCGCAAGGCCGTGCGATACCAGATCAAGTACGGGGCCAAGCTGATCAAGATCTCGGCCTCGGGCGGCGTCATGTCGTTCAGCTCCGCCGCCGGATGCCAGCAGTACTCCGACGAGGAGTTGGACGCCATCGTCGACGAGGCCCACCGCAACGGCCTGCGCGTGGCGGCCCACGCCCACGGCGACGCCGGCATCCGTGCCTGCGTCCGGGCCGGGGTGGACTGCATCGAGCACGGCTCGCTGGCCACCGACGACACGTTGCAGGACATGGCGAAGGCGGGCTCGTTCCTGGTGGGAACCACCGCGCTGGCCGACCACATGGCGGTGGACCGCATCCACCCGATCCTTCAGAAGAAGGCCGCCGAGATCTTCCCGCAGGCTCGCCGCATGTTCGGCAAGGCCCTCGAATATGGCGTGAAGATCGCCTGCGGCTCCGATGCGCCGGCCATCCCGCACGGGTCCCAGGCGCTCGAGCTCATCGCCATGTGCGACCGCGGCATGACGCCGATGCAGGCACTGCAGGCGGCGACCCTGACGAGCGCCGAGCTGATCGAGCACGAGCACGACCTGGGCCGGCTGGCATCGGGGTACCTGGCCGACATCATCGCGGTGCCCGGCGACCCCTCCGAGGACATCACGGTGACCAAGGACGTGCGTTTCGTCATGAAGGACGGCCACATCTACAAGGGCGTCTGAGCCGGGCCCCCCGCCGACGAGCGCTTGCCGACGAGCGCGCGCGGACAGCACCCACCGAAGAGGAGCGCACCATGCCCCAGAACGACCAACCCGGGGCGGCCGAGTCCATGCGCCGCGCCATGCTGGGCGATGCCTACGTCGATGCCCAGTCCGCCGATCAAAATCCGGTGATGGGTGAGTTCTCCGACTACGTCACGTCCATGGTGTGGGGCGTGTGGGCGCGGGGCGGCGCGCTCAGCTCTCGGGACCGCAGCCTCCACGTGCTGGCCATGACCGCGGCGTCGGGCCGGATGGAGGAGTTCCGCCTCCACGCGTCGGCCAAGGACCGCACCGGGGTCACTGACGACGAGTTGGACGAGCTCCTCTTCCAGATCGCGGGCTACTGCGGGGCGCCCGCGGGCAACGCGGCCAAGCGCGCGCTCCTCGCGGTCCGGGCCGAACAGGCGGGGAGCTGACGATGGGTTCGCTCGGCGTCGTGGGCCTGGGCAACATGGGCAGCGTGCTCGCCGCCAACCTGGTGGCCTCGGGCCACGAGGTCGTGACCTATGACGTGGCCGGCGACGGGCGCAACCCCGCCGGAGCGCGCTTCGCCCGGTCGCTCGACGAGCTGGCACGGCTCGCCGCCAACGTGGTGTGCAGCCTGCCCGACGGGTCGGCGTCGCAGCAGGTGATCGAGGCGCTCGTGGCCACGGCAGAGCGCCGCACCACGCACGTGGTGGACACGTCGACCATCGGGGTGGCCGCCGCCCGGGAGATCGACGGAATCCTGTCGGCGGCCGGACTCGGCTACGTCGACGCCCCCGTCTCCGGCGGTGTCGCCGGGGCCCGGGCGCGCACGCTCAACGTGATGTACGCCGGGTCCGACGAGGCCTGCGCTGCGGTCGAGCCGGTGCTGGCCGGCTTGAGCGACCGCCGGCGCCGGGTGGGGGAGCGTCCGGGGATGGCCCAGGCGCTCAAGCTGGCCAACAATTTCCTTTCCGCCACCGCGCTGGCCGCTACCAGCGAGGCGGTGGCCTTCGGAGTGTCGGTGGGCCTCGACCTGGCCACGATGGTCGAGGTGCTCGACGCCTCGAGTGGCCAGAGCGCAGCGACGAGCGACAAATTCCCCAACCACGTCGTGACGGGCCGCTATGCCGCCGGCTTCGCCAACACCCTCATGGCCAAGGATTTGTCCCTCTACCTGGGGGCCGCTGAGGATCAGGGGGCACCCTCGGTCATCGGCCGCGTCACCGCCGCCCTCTGGGAGCGCTTTGCCGATGACGAGCCGGGGGCCGACTTCACCCGGATCTACCCCTTCGTCGAGGGTTCCTGACCCCGTCTTTGACTGGCCCGGACGACGGCTGCTAAGCAGTCGCACAGCATCGCGCTGAGCAAGTGCTCAGCGCACGTGGTGCAGAACGGAGCTGTGATGACCGACTACGACTCAGTCGATTTCTTCGCGGACGAGTCCCTGCTCGAGGACCCCTACCCCTACTTCGAGCACCTGCGCTCCCAGTGCCCCGTCCTGCCGACGAACCCGCACGGGGTGGTGGCGGTGTCGGGGTACGAGGAGGCTTCGGAGATCTACCTGAACCCCGACACCTTCTCGTCGTGCAACTCGGTCATCGGGCCCTTCGCGACCTTTCCGGTGCCCCTCGAGGGTGACGACGTCGGCGACATCATCGACACCTACCGCGACCGGCTGCCGATGTTCGAGCACATGGTCACCATGGACCCTCCGATGCACACGCAGGAGCGGGCGCTCATCATGCGGCTGCTGACGCCGAAGCGGCTCAAGGAGAACGAGGCCTTCATGTGGCGCCTGGCCGACCGGCAGATGGACGAGTTCGTCGCCGACGGCCGCTGCGAATTCATCAAGGCCTATACGCAGCCCTTCGCCATGCTGGCCGTGGCCGACGTACTCGGCGTTCCCGAATCGGATCACGATCGCTTCCGTGAGGGGTTCGGTTTCAGTTCGAGCCCGGGGAAGCTGGGCAGCGGGAGCACGGGCATGTCCTCCAACGCGCTCGAACTGGCTCGACGATTGGTTCACCACTTACATCGAGGACCGGCGCCGGGTGCCGCGGGCGGACGTCTTGACCGACCTGGCTCTGGGCACTTACCCCGACGGGTCGACCCCCGATGTGACCTCGGTCGTGCGGACCGCGACCTTCCTCTTCGCGGCGGGGCAGGAGACGACGGCACGCCTGCTCGCCGTCGGCCTCAAGTACCTCTGCGAGTACCCCGAGCTTCAGGACGAGTTGCGGGCCCATAGCGACCGGATCCCCGGCTTCATCGAGGAGGCGTTGCGGATCGAGAGTCCCGTCAAGGCCGACTTCCGCTTGGCCCGTCGGAACACCAGCGTCGGTGGCGTCGACATCGCGGCGGGGACGCCGGTGATGCTGCTCAACGGCGCGGCCAATCGCGATCCGCGGCTGTTCGAGTGCCCCGACGAGTTCCGCGTCGACCGTGAGAACGCCAAGGTCCACATCGCGTTCGGCCGCGGTCGTCCACGCCTGTCCCGGGGGACCCTTGGCCCGGGTGGAGGGCCGTGTGAGCATCGAGCGGATTCTCGACCGCATGCGGGACATCCGGCTCTCCGAAGAGCACCACGGCCCACCCGGGGACCGTCACTTCGCGTACGAGCCGACGTGGGTCCTGCGCGGGCTGCACGAGTTGCACATCGAATTCACCCCGGCGGAGGTGACGGCATGACGAGTCGAATCGCCGTCGTCACCGGAGCCGCCTCGGGGATCGGGCTCGGCATCGCCACGCCGCCTGGCGGGCGACGGGCACGCGGTGGCGCTGCTCGACCAGGATGGTGGAGCAGCGGAGAAGGCCGCTTCCCAACTGTCCGGGGCCGGTCACACGGCGTCCGGATACGAGGTGGACGTGGCCGATCGCGGTGCGATCGAGCGCGTGTATGCCTCGGTCCGCCAGGATCTCGGCCCGATCACCATCGTGGTGACCAGCGCCGGCATCGAGGCCTTCGAGCCGGTCGTGGAGATCACCCCCGAGAAATGGGACCGCTTGATCGCGGTGAACCTGACCGGCACCTTCACCTGTGTGCAGCTTGCCGTGCCGGACATGATCGAAGCCGGCTGGGGCCGCATCGTGACCATCTCCTCGTCGAGCGCCCAGTCCGGGCGCGCCGAACATGGCGCACTACGTCGCGTCGAAAGGGGGAGTCATCGGTCTCACCAAGGCCCTGGCCCGGGAACTGGCCGACCGGCACATCACGGCCAACACGATTCCACCGACCATCGTGGACACGCCGATGGCCAGAAAGGGAGTGGCGGGAGGCCACGTGCCCAGCATCGAGGTCATGGGCCGCATGGTGCCCTTGGGCCGGGCCGGCACGCCCGACGACATCGCGGGCGCCTGTTCCTATCTCTGTTCCGAGGACGGCAGCTACATCACCGGGCAGGTGATCGGGGTCAACGGGGGGATGTACATCTGAGCATCCCAGTCCGAACGGACCGCGCCCAGAACGAGTCGAGCGACATCCGCTCGGAGGCCGGTCGGCGTCTCGGCGCGGAGACGTCCAAGACCAGGGCCGCGCTCCTCGACGCCGCGGAGACAGCTGATGCTCGAAGAGGGGTACGCCGCCGTGACGTCGCGGCGCGTCGCCGCCGCGGCCGGCCTCAAACCCCAGCTGGTGCACTACTACTTCCGCACCATGGACGACCTCTTCCTGGCGCTCTACCGAAGCCGGGCCGAGCAGGGACTCGAGCGCCACGCCCAGGCCGCGGCATCCGACCAGCCGCTGTGGGCGTACTGGGATCTGAGCCAGGACGCCAGGGGTACCAGGCTGACCATGGAATTCATCGCTCTGGCCAATCACCGCAAGGAGATCCTCGCCGAGATCACCGCCTCGGCCGAGCGCTTCCGCGCCGACGAGTTCAAGGGCATAGAGGCCGCGCTCAACCGCTACGACATCGACCAGAAGCAGTACCCGCCGCTGGTGTGCACCGTCCTGATGACGACCATCTCCCAGTTCCTGGTGATCGAGCACGAGATCTTGGGCATGTCGACGGGACATGCGGCGACCGTGGCCTTCGTGGAGGAGTTGTTGACCTCGCTCGAAGGACCGCGGCCCCCGACGGACCGGGGGAACCCCCGGCGAACCGGCTCCCGCCGCGGTGTCGTAGCATCGAAGAACCCGCGGATCGACCGCTGAGGAGGAGGAAGATCTCATGCGTGTTGTCGTCGACTTCGACCTGTGCGAGAGCAATGCGCTCTGCATGGCGGCGGCACCCGAGGTCTTCGAGGTCCGCGAGGACGACTTCCTCTACGTGCTCGACGAGAACCCTCCCGAAGAGCTGCGCGAGAAGGTCATGGCGGCGGTCAGAAGCTGCCCCAAGAACGCCATCTCCGTCGAGGACTGAGCCTGCCCGCCGGACCCGAACATCAGGCCGGCGGGCGGACCTCGGTCAGGACGAAGCGGTGCTCGTTCCCGGGATGTCCGTGCCGCAGGACGGCGTGGTCGAGGCCGGGACGAATCCGTTCTTCTCGGCGATCATGTACCAGCCGCACGACTTCGGCAGGTCCTTGCCGAAGTTATTCGTGTAGTTGATCGTCTGTGGCAGCAGGCCGTTGCCGTTGTAGCTCTTGAGGTGACGCAGGTCGCTGATGACGGCGGCGCGGGTCGGGTTCTTCCCGGCCAGCGTCAGGCCCTTGATCATCAGGTCTGCGCCGAGCCACGACTCGTACTGGCTGAAGGTCGGGAAGTCGCTCGACTTGAAGTGCGCGTACTTCTCGAGCGCCGCCTGCATGTTCTTCGTCCCGGCATTGGGAATCTGGAAGGGACGGAACGTGGTGTCGAAGTACCCACCTTGAACCGAGGACCAGGACGGCGAACCGATCACGGCGGGGTCGTAGCCGGTCGGGAAGACCATGACTTTGGGCTTCACCCCGTTCTGCTTGAGCGCTGCGGCGAGCGCATCGTTGGAGTTGTCGTCGAGGCCGGCATAGAAGGCGTTGCAGCCCTTCTGCTTGGCGACGAGGGCAGGTGTGCCCATCTGGACGGAGCCGAAGGGGATCGACGTGTCGAGCACCCCCTGCTTCCCTCCCGCGTGCACGAAGGAATCGACCGTGCCGATGGCTGACCGCGACGACGACGGGGAGATGCCGTAGCCGTACGAGCAGACCACGGTGCCCCCGTGGGCTTTCAAGAAGCTGCCGATGGCGGTGTTGACCGGGTACTTCGGGTCAAGGCTGCCGACATCGGAGGCGAACATGTTGGTGAAGGGCTTGGTGCCCCACTCGGGGCCGTCGAAGAACCCCCCGGTGACCGGCACGCCCTGCTGGTTCGGGTACTTGTCGCCCAGGAAGAACAGCGGGCTGGTCGAGACGATGCCGAAGGCACCCTTGGACAGCGCAGACTGGATCGCCGTGACGATCTCCGTCGGGCTGGTCTGGTCATCGAGGACGAGACCGACGAGCTTGTGGCCGTTCACGCCGCCGGCGGCGTTCTGCTGAGCGATTCGCGCGTTGAACCCGGCCGGGGCATTGCTGAACTCGGACGAGCCCGGTCCGGTGAGCGAGGTGATCATGGCGATGGTGATGGGTGCTTCCGAACTGGCGGCCCCCGCCGGCGTGGTCGTCGCAGTGGTCGCCGCCAGGGTCAGGAGCCCCGATGCTGCGGTGGCCATCGCAAGTCCTGCCAAGCCCAGGCGGCCCAAAGGCCTGCTCGAGCGGTTACGCATGGTGTTGTCCTCCCCAAAAAGTCACCAGGCGTTCGCCGGTGTGTGCACAAAGAAATACACGCCCGTGGCGTCGAATGCAGGTCAGCCGGCTTCGAGGGCGGCTTAAGACGCTGCGACCTGCAGCAATGCATCCGCCGTGCGCGCCGGTTCGGTGATCATGAGGTCGTGGCCCGTGTCAATTTCCCACAGCCGTCCCTCCGCCCGGGCCTGGTCCATGAGGGACTTGTCCCTGGTGGCCACAGTGGAAGTGCACACAATGTGGTACTGCGGGATCGCCCACAGTGCATCCTCGTTTTGCAGTGCGAGAGGCTGTTCGAAGCACTTCCAGGGATGGCCGGTCAGGCGCTCGGCCATCCAGGCCAGGTCGTCCGGATCCGTGACGCCGTAGAGGAGACCAGCATCGGGAGCGGGGAGCAGGACGAGCTCGATGCCGTCGACGACCTGACCCATCGGCCGGACGGCGTTGATCACCGGACCGGCGACATCGACGAGGGACTGGCCGTTCCGTGGGGTGGCGGCGTCGAGGTACACCAGCTTCCCGACCCGGTCGGCGGCCATGTCGGCCGCGCCGGTGATCACCATGCCGCCGTAGCTGTGGCCGACGAGGATCACGTCGCGCAGGTCCTCGTAGTGCAGGACCGCGGCGACGTCCTCTGCGTGCAGGGCCAGGTCGATCGCATCGGTCAGGAGGCCGGAGCGCTCACCCAGGCCCGACAGCGTCGGCGTGTACACCAGGTGTCCCTCGGCGCGAAGGAGACGGGCCACCCGCTGGTAGCACCAGCCCCCGTGTCCGCCCCCATGGACCAGCACATAGGTCGCCACTGCGTCAGACCTCCTTGTCGGGTGCTCCCTGGTGGAAGAGCGGAATCGCCGGTCACGGTAGCCGCGATGGTCGATCTCCCCCCTGGTGCAGCGAACGGCTCTGGTAGGAACGGCGCCAGGATTTTCAACGCGAGGCAACAGCCCGGGACCACCAAGGACGCGGGAGACGGGAGGACGTGTGGCTGACATCGAGGCGCTGCTCGCGGCGCTCACCCTCGAGGAGAAGGCAACCCTGACCGCGGGCGGGGACATGATGGCGACGGCGGGGATCGAACGGCTGGGCATTCCTGTCGTCTCCGTGACCGACGGTCCCAACGGGGCGAGAGGGCCCAGTTACCCCGGTATCGGCGGCGACCCGTCCACCTGCGTCCCGTGCGGCTCGGCGTTGGGGGCCACCTGGAACCCACAACTCGTCGAGCAACTCGGTGCGCTCGTCGGGCGCGAGGCGCTCGACCGCGGCTGCCGGGGTCTGCTGGCCCCGACGGTCAACCTGCACCGGTCCCCGCTGGCCGGGCGGAACTTCGAGTGCTATTCCGAGGATCCTCTCCTGAGCGGTCGGCTGGCCGCTGCCTATGTACGGGGCGTGCAGTCGACGGGCGCCTTTGCCACGGTGAAACACTTCGTGGCCAACGAGGCGGAGTACGAACGCAATGCCATGAGTTCTGTCGTCGACGAGCGGTCTCTACGCGAGCTGTATCTGGTTCCCTTCGAGCTTGCGGTCCGGGAGGGCGGTGCCCAAGCCATCATGACCGCGTACAACCGTCTCAACGGCAGGTGGCTGACCGAGCAGCCGCGCTTCCTGATCGATCTGCTGCGCGACGAATGGGGCTTCGAGGGGCTCGTCATGACCGACTGGTTCGCCGTGGCGGACAGCAAGACCTCCCTCGGTGCCGGACTCGACCTCGAGATGCCTGGACCGGGAAGGGCCTTGGGCAACGGCATCGCGGCCCTGGTCGAGGAGGGCAGCGTGTCCGAGGCCGACCTCGACGCGGCGGTGCGCAGGCTTCTCGCTGGCCTGGACCGGGCCGGAGCGCTCGACGGCACGGCTGAGATCCCTGGACCGAAGGAACCTGGTCCCGAGGACCAGGCGCTGGTCCGGCGCGCCGCCTCCGAGTCCGTCGTCCTCTTGCGAAACGACGGTCTGTTGCCGCTCGAGACGGGATCGCTCACTCGCGTCGCCGTCCTGGGCGACCACGCGGCGACGCCTCGAATCCAAGGCGGCGGGTCCGCCCACGTCGTCGAGCGTCGGATCACCTCACCCCTGGAAGCCTTGACGTCGGCTTTGGGCCGTGACGTCGAGGTGGTCTTCGAGCGGGGCTGCGAGGTGGACCAGTCGGCGACGCCGGTCGGGCGGTCCGTCCTGTCCGCACCCGACGGATTTGAGGTCGACGTGTTCGACGGGCTCGAGTTCTCGGGCGACGTGGTGCGACGGACACGGCTGGACGAGCTGCGGTTGTTCGTCTTCAGCGCGGCCGTCCAGGACTATCCCGACGGCGAGTGGTCGCTGCGTGCGCGCGGCCGTGTCGTGCCTTCCGAGAGTGGGAGGTTCCAGTTGGCGCTGGCGCAGGTTGGTCGAGCGCGGGTGTTGGTCGATGGTGTGGTCGTGCTCGACGGGTTCGAGGACCCACCTCCACCGGGCGGCCACGATTTCTTCGGGTTCGCCAGCCAAGAGTTGGTGGCCGAGGTCGAGCTCGTCTCGGGGCGGCCGGTCGAGCTCGTGCTCGAGTACGCGAGGGTGGATTCAGCACTGGCCGGCATGAGGGTGGGATTCCGGACCATCGACACCGAAGTCTTGCTCGACCGGGCCGAGGCCGCAGCCAAGGAGGCCGATGTCGCTTTCGTCTTCGTCGGCACGACGCACGAGTGGGAGACCGAAGGGCGGGACCGCACGACCTTGGCCCTTCCGGGCCGCCAGGACGATCTCGTGCGACGCGCGGCCGGCGTCAACCCGCGCACGGTGGTCGTCATCAACGCCGGCGCGCCGGTTGACCTGGCCTGGGAACACGACGTGGCCGCCGTACTGCAGTGCTGGTTCGGCGGCGAAGGGATGGCGGCCGGCGTGGCCGATGTCCTCACCGGACTCTCCGACCCCGGGGGGCGCCTGCCCACGACCGTACCCGTTCGGCTCGAGCACAGTCCGTCTCACGACAACTTCCCCGGCGAGAACGGGGAGCTGCGCTACGGCGAGGGGCTGTTCATGGGCTACCGGGGCTTCGAACACCGGTGTATCGAACCGCGCTACCCCTTCGGACACGGCCTGAGCTACACCACATTCCAATTCGGCGAGCCGAGCCTTTCGTCCGACACGTTTCGTGCCGGCACCCGTTTGCGGGTCACGGTCGACGTACGCAACAGCGGCGATCGGACGGGGAGCGAGGTCGTCCAGTGCTACGTCGCCCCGGAATCGCCTCGGTTGGCGCGTCCGATCAAGGAGCTCAAGGCCTTCGCCAAGGTCCACCTCGAACCCGGCCAGTCCACCCAAGTCGCTCTCGAGCTCGACGATCGCTCCTTCGCATACTGGGATCCGGGTCAAGCGGATTGGGACGAAGTGGCCAGCCGGTTCACCGCCATCTCACCCCAGGTGGCGGCGCACGATCGACGGTCCGCGGGTTGGCAGATCGACCCGGGCTTTTACCGCGTGCTGATCGGACGATCGTCGGCTGACATCGTGGCCGAGTGCCGCATCGAGGTCGCGTAAACCTGTCTCGCAAGCACAGGCCCGAGTCAGCGGCCCCTGATAGCGCTCATACCTCGACCGCCGTCGCGGAGTCTGGGCGCAGAAGTCGGCCAGCCATCTGTTGTACGTCAGTCGGGCTTGTCGATCGATTGCAGATCAAAGAAAGAGAGCCGACGTCGTCGGAGGGCGGCTCCGAAAGGGCGATCCGTTAGGGAATAGAACCTCCCCGACGACTCCCTGGCTCTCCATGTCCTTCATTCGAAGTTCGGAGTCCCACTGTGACGAGGCGTCCACCGCTTCGTCCGTCCTTCCGTACCCACTCGTCGTAGAGGCCGAGAGACTCCCGTTCGACGAATCCCGGTGGTCAGCCCGGGAGGCATGCAAATGGCCGTCAACCGAAATGATCACGGTCTGAGTCACCGCGCCCCCCGTTCATCGTCCGCGCAGCGATTCAGACCTCGTCATACCGCTGATAGGGCTGACAGAAATGACGACCTAAGCTGCGGTTAGCGGCGCTGATAGCGTTAACATCACCACGGGAGACGAAAGAGGGATGAGTGGCACGAGATAACGCCAGAAAGATGCGAGCCAGTTCAGGTTCGTGTCGGCGCGTCCTGACCGGACGCGCCGCATGACCTGGGAACTCCGATGGCATCCGTTTCGTGGCGAATGGGTTCTCTTCACTTCGCACCGAGACACTCGACCGTGGATCGGCGAGTCCGTGGGACCAGAGGAGACTCCGATACCTGAAGAAAATGCCCTCGCTCCCGGCGGACGACGGATCGCGACGGTCAATCCCGACTATCGGGGGGTCTATGTGTTCACGAACGATCTGCCCGTGTTCTCGCCGGACGCACCCGAACCCGCGTGCAATGACGATCTGTACCGGACCAAACGAGCGAGTGGAACGGCTGAAGTGGTGTGTTATCACCACGACCCGCATCGGTCGATCGCCGACCTCACCGATGACGAGATAACCGCTGTTGTTCTGTGCTGGCGCGAACGGACCCGAGAGTTGCAACGAACTGAAGGCGTCGCTCACGTGCTGATCTTCGAGAATCGGGGCGACATGGTGGGGACCTCGAACCCCCACCCGCATTGCCAGATCTACGCGGGTTCACTCGTCTACGCAACCATGGCGCGTGAGGCGGTCTTGGCCGACGAGCATCGCCGCCGGACGGGCCGTTCCCTGCTCGAGGATGTGATCGAGCGGGAATCGGACGGCCCACGGCTGGTCAGCGAGGGCGAGCATTTCTTCGCCTGCGTGCCATGGTTCGCCCAATACGCCTACGAGGTCCTGGTGCTGCCCCGCCGTCCTACGACGTCGCTCATGGACCTGGACGACAGCCAATGTCGCTCGCTCGGCCTGGTCCTGCGCGACGTCGTGCGCCGTTATGACGCCTTGTGGGGCTTTCGCATGCCGTATGTGCTCGCCGTCCATCAGGCCCCGGTGGGGGACTATCCCGAGTATCCCTTTCACCTCGAGCTGCATCCGCCGTTGCGCGGTCCAGGACTGCGGAAACATCTCGCCGGTCCAGAGGTCGGTGGAGGGTCAATGACCAATGAATCCGATCCCGATGTCAAGGCTGCGGAGCTCCGTGCCGCTCTCGTCTGACACGCTGCGCGGCCGCCTCTGCGCGCTGGGAGCGCACCTACAAGACCTGGTCGCCAACGCTCGCGGCGTGGACATGGCCGCCGTCACCGGGTCGACCGCGGCTGATGTGATCTACGGCATCGACCGCGTGGCCGACGATGCGCTCCTCGGCTGGTTCGAGAAGCATTGGCGGGAGCGTCCGGGTGGTTAGCGAAGGCCTTGACGAACCGGTCGACATCGGGAACGACCCTGAGTGGACTGTCATCGTCGACACCATCGACGGGACGCGTGGCCTGATGTACGACAAACGGTCTGCCTGGTGTCTTGCTGCGGTGGGGCCGTGTGGAGGTTCGTTGGTCGATCTCATCGCGGCGGCCATGACCGAACTGCCCACGAGCAAGATGGGAATGGTCGACCAGTTGAGTGGCCACCGCGGTGGTGGGCTCTACGGCGAGCGATTGTCACTCCACGATGGATCGACGATGCCTTTGCTGGTGCGCCCGTCTTCGGCCACCGACCTCGAGCACAGCTTCAGCGGCGTGGCCAAGTTCTTCCTGCCCGGGAAGGCGGAACTCGCTGCTCTGGAGGCGGAGCTGTTTCGGCGCCTTGGATGCCAGCATGTCTTCGACGACGAGTATCTCTCGTCGGGTGGGCAACTCCACGAGCTGATGAGCGGGCACGACCGGTTCGTCGCCGACCTGCGGCCGCTGATCCCGGGTGTTCCTTTCTTCTGTCACCCATACGACATCTGCACCTCCTTGTTGCTGGAGGAGGCCGGGGGTGTGGTCACCGACCCCTGGGGACAGCCCCTCGACTCCCCGCTGGATACCGTCAGCCCAGTGGCCTGGGTCGGGTATGCCAACGAAGCCTTAGCCCAATGGATCGGACCGATCCTCAGGGAGCTGGTGGATGAGCTCGGGACGAGGTAGAGCTCCGGGCCGTCTCGATCTCATGGGTGGAGTGGCGGATTACTCGGGCGCACTCGTCCTGGAGATCCCGACCCATCAGGGCACCGAGGTGGTGGCTGAGCCTGACGATGCGCTGGTCGTGGGTCCAGCGGTGGTCTCGGTCGACGAGCTCGAGCACCTTTCCCGCCGCGCCCTATCCCGTCGTCCGCGAGGCCTGGGCGGAGCACCCGCAGTGGACTCTCTACGTGCTTGGGGTGGCACTGGTTCTTGTCCGTCACGCGGTCATCGGACCGCCTCGAGCCCGGCTCGTGGTTGCTTCCGATCTGCCGGCGTCCGTCGGCGTGGCCTCGAGCGCGGCCCTCGAGGTGGCCACGGCGCGCGCCCTGGGCGCCGACATAGAACCTCTGCGTTTGGCCACCCTCTGCCAGGAGGCGGAGAACTACATCGTCGGTGCCCCGTGCGGCATCATGGACCAGGTCGCCGTGGTGGCGGGCCGCGCGGGCGCGGTGCTGCCCGTCTTGTGTCGCCCGGCGGAGGTCTGGAAACACGTTCCACTCCCTGACGGCCTCGACGTGGTCGGCTGGCCCACCGGAGCGGAACACGATGTCGGCGGTCTGCCCTACCGACGTGCCCGCGCCGCGGCGTTCATAGGCAAACGCATGGTCGAATCGCGCGCCGGTCCCTCTTGGGCCTGGACGAGCGAACTTCCCGCGGCAGCCACCGTCGACCTACCAGAGGAGATGGACGGTGCGACCTTCTTGGAGCGCTGGCGTCGTACCGACGATCCCCTCACTATCGTCGAGCAGGACGAGATCTATCCGGTCCGCGCGGCCACCACCTTCGGAGTCGAAGAACACCTCCGGAGTATGAAGGTGCTGTCGCACCTCAAGGCGGGCGAGTCTGTGCCTCTTGGCCCGCTGATGGCGGAGAGCGATGCCGCCTACCGGGCGATGGGCCTTGGGCACCCGGCAGCCGCCGGCGCTGTCGAGGAAACGCTTGCCCGTCCCGGTGTCTATGGCGCTCGATCGAGCGGTGGGGGATGTGGTGGCACGGTAGTGGTTGCCTGTGCTGTCGGCTCCCTCGATGATGTCGAGGGTCTGATCCACTAGGTATTCGAGTGTCACCGGGGTGTCCGGCGGCGGCGGTTCGAAGTTGGGGGTACCGCTGTGCTGTTCCGCACGATCAGGTGGGCCGGAACGACGACATGTTCACTGCCCTCGTTGCCGTCCATGACGTCGCGCAGCAAGGCAACGCAGCGCTGGCCCACCTCGCCGAAGTCCTGCCGGATTGTCGTCAGCGCGGGAGCGAAATAGGCGGACTCCGGCGTGTCGTCGAAGCCGACGACACTCACGTCCTCGGGCACGCGGCGGCCCGCGTCGAGGAGGCCTCGGATCACACCGAGCGCCGTTTGGTCGTTTCCCGCGAAGACGGCAGTCACCTCTGCCTCACGGGCAAGGCGGGCCCCGGCCGCGAATCCTTTCTTCGCGCTCCAGTCGCCGACCAGTGGGTTCAGCCGCGGCACCCCGGCCGCCCGCAATGTCTCGGACCAACCCCGCACGCGGGCCGCCGCGTCGATCCAGTTCTGTGGACCGCGCACATGGTGCACTGTGCGGTGACCGAGGTCGAGCAGGTGCTGAGTCGCCAGGCGAGCCCCTTCTTCCTGGTCGATAGTGACAGTGGGGGAGCCAGCGATCGGATCACCGCCGACGACAACCACGGGGAGGTCGCTCTGAATCGAGGTGGTGGCTTCCACTACCTCACGAACGGGCGCCACAACGATGACCCCGTCGACATGGGACGCTCGGAGCCGGTCGAGGGTGGTCGGCATGTCCTCGCCAGAGGGATCCATGGTCACGAAGCTGAGCGTTTGCCCTGACGACCTTGCTGCGGCCTCGATCCCGAACAGCGTGTGCGACGGACCGAACTGCTGGGACTCGACGGCAATGACCCCGATGGCCCCGGATCGACCCCCCGCCAGTACCCGGGCGGCAGTGTTGGCCTGGTACCCCAGCGTGGCTATTGCTCGTTCGACCCGCCGCCGGGTCCCCTCCGCCACCCCAGGAAAATCGTTGAGCACGCGCGACACCGTCATCACCGAGACCCCGGCCTTGCGGGCGACATCGGCCATGACCGCTCGCTGCGTCACGGCCACCTCAGGCCCCCCGGTAGTCGAACCAGTCGAAGGCAGCCGCCCCGTCGACCGCGTACAGGCCGATGGTGCGTCCCAGGAAACCGCCAGTAACTTCGGTCGAGAGGTAGCGACCATCCAACTCGGCCAGCACCCGCGACGATCCGTCGCCGTCGACGTAACCCAACGCAACCGTATCGGGTCCCCACTGATTGGGCATCGTGTCCATGGTGAGGACGACGGCACCATCGGGTCGGCTCGCAGTGGCCACGATGGAGCTGAGGGGTCCGATGCGCGCCCGCGCGATGATGCAGTCACCGGCTAGTCCGATCTCGAAGTGCGCCTCGGTGTCGAGCACGATTGCGAGCCCGGCCTCCGCGGAGTCCCCACCATCGACCAGCGCGCTGACCGAGCACTGAAGATGCTGCTGGCGCCTGGCCACATACGTCGGCCGTGGCGCGTCGAGAGTTTCGGGGTTCCCGAGCAGCGTGAGCCATCCCGCTCGTCTGTCGAGCGTGCCGATCTCTGCGAGCGGCCGGCGGAGAGTGATCCATTCGGGGCCCAGTGCAGGCCCGTCGAAGTCGTCACGTCCGATGCCCGGGACCCAGGAAGCTCCGGGCGAGGCCGGTGGCCGGGCGGGCATCTCCAGAGCCAGGGTGGATGGGACCGGCCACCCGTCCACCCATTCCACGTGTGTCAGGAAGGTCTCACGACCCAAAACGTGAAAGCCCGGCGACACGCCGCGGGGCCGCACGCCTAAGAGGACCATCCACCAGGACCCATTGGCCGCCTCGACGAGATCAGCGTGACCTGTGTTTTGAATCGGACTGTCGGTGCTCCGATGACTGATGATGGGATTAGAAGGAGCACCCTCCCAAGGCCCCGTGGGCGAGGGAGCGCGGGCAACCGAGACGCAGTGACCGCGTTCGGTGCCACCCTCGGCGATGACCAGGTACCACGTCCCCTCCCGTTGGAACAGATGTGGGGCTTCGGGATATTGCAGTCCGGTACCCGACCAGGTGACCTCGGGGCCATCGAGAATGGCGCCGGTCGTCGGATCGAGACGGGCTCGCGCAATCCCGCCGAGGCCCGAGAAGTGCAGCCAGCAGGTGCCGTCGTCGTCCCACGCCAGGTCGGGATCGATGCCGGGTACGTCAAGGGTAACGGGGTCCGACCATGGACCGTGAGGATCCTTGCTGGTAACGATGAAGGAAGCGGCGCTCGCCTCGGTGACGTTCGTCGTGATGAGCCAGAAGCGGTCGTCGTGATGGCGCAGGGTTGGGGCATAGATGCCATAGGACGCCCAGGAGTCCGTGCGGGATAGATCCAATTGGGACGTGCGGTCGAGTGCATTCCCCAACGGCGTCCACTCAACGAGGTTGGAGGATTGGAAGATCGGGATTCCGGGGAAGTAGGTGAACGAGGACGCAGCAAGGAAGTAAGCGTCCCCGGCCCGGCAGACGCTCGGGTCCGGGAAAAACCCCGGGATGACGGGATTCTGAAAGGTCACTGGGCCAGTCTGGCTGTGTGGTCGGCGTAGGCCTCCCGGATGGCTGCTGCATCGATCGAACCGTCCGGTTCAACTGTCTCGCCCTGCCCCAGCTGCCAAGCTTCGGCCACGGCGCTGAACTCGACCCCGCGGCTGACGGCGGCAGCCTGGACAGCGGCACCCGCCGCCACCAGTTCACCTTCGGAAGGTACGACAACGGCCCGAGCCGTCAGGTCGGCTACCACACGGCGGTAGGCGGCGCTGTGGGCCGCGCCGCCGATGAGGAAGACGCGTCCGTCGACCGGCCCGAGCGAGTCCGCGCCGGCCAGCAGGTTGCACACCACCCCTTCGATGGCCGCCCGGGCCAGTTTCTGTGGCGTGACGTCGCTGCGGAGACCGATGAGCGTGCCGGCATCATCGGGCCGGTTCGGTGTCCGCTCACCGTCGAAGTACGGCACGAGCACGAGCCCTCCGGCTCCGGGCGGTGCGTCAAGGGCAAGTGCATCGAAGCCCACGTGGTCGACGCCGAGAAGCCGAGCCACTGCGTCAGTCACTTTGGTGGCGTTCATTGTGCAGACCAGCGGCAGGAAGCGGCCTGTGGCATCGGCGAAGCCTGCCACCGTTCCCGACGCGTCCGCAGATGGGTCATCGCTCACCGTGAACGCGGTGCCGCTCGTGCCGAGGCTCAATACGAGGTCGCCAGGCCGCAGCCCAAGTCCTAACGCCGCCGCCATGTTGTCGCCGGTGCCAGGAGCGACCTTGGCTCCGCTTCCGGCCCACTCTCCTGCAGTAGCCAGAGGAGGGAGCACCGCCGGGAGGAGCGGTTCCCATTCGACGGAATTGTCGACCAGGTCGAGAAGGTCGAGGCGGTAGCGTTCCTCGCCCGGCGACCAGTACCCCGTGCCCGACGCGTCGCCCCGGTCGGTCGTCCGTCGCCCAGTCAGGCGGGAAGAGAGCCAGTCGTGGGGGAGCAGGACGGCGGCGACGCGACGGAACACGTCGGGCTCGCAGCGCCGGAGCCAGCTGAGCTTTGTGATGGTGAAACTGGGCACCGGCACGCTCCCGCAGGCGGAAGCCCAGTCGGCGGGTCCTCCGGGCAGTGCATTGATGAGCTCTCGGGCGTCGGGGGCCGATTCCGTGTCATTCCAGAGCTTCGCCGGTCGCAGCGCCGTCCCATTGGAGTCCGTGACGACGAGCCCGTGTTGCTGTGCCGCGATGGCGATCGCGTCGATCCGTCTGGTCTCTGGAACGCCGGCCTGCGCACACGCGGCACCGAAGGCGCGTTCCCAGTCTTCTGGTCGCTGCTCGCTGCGTGGGGGCGACGTCGGCGGGTGCGCTGACCGGCCCGCGGCCACTACTGCACCGGTCTCGAGATCGCGAACCTGAACCTTGCACGCCGTCGTGGACGAGTCGACCCCGACCACGAACGGCATCAGCGCACCCCGAGCAGCAACTCCGTCACCAATTGGTCGAGGCGCTCGTGTCCGTAGCCCTGTGCGGCCAAGGCGTCTTCGTTCTCCTCCGCTGAGAGGATCCCGGCCAGGCCGTCAGGACCTGCTGTCGTCTCGCGTAGCGCTTCCGCTTTCGCCGTGCGCAGCGCCTCCTGGATCTCGGCGTCCTCACGGAAGCGTCGGGCCTTCTCGGCCAAGATCAGGTAGGTCCGCATGCAGCCGCGTGCGAAGTCCC
This sequence comes from uncultured Acidimicrobiaceae bacterium, assembly GCA_963809715.1. Taxonomy (GTDB): domain Bacteria; phylum Actinomycetota; class Acidimicrobiia; order Acidimicrobiales; family RAAP-2; genus Bog-473. The sequence continues at coordinate 260,683 of CAWEKO010000003.1, forward strand.
AGACTCCTTCTGCGTTCTCGGTTCGGTAGGGATGGGCATCGAAATGCCGCATGCCTGTCCACCCAGCGTCCTCGAGCAACCGCACGGTATAGAAGGCGTCCCGGATGCCCTCGGAGCCGAACCGGAAGTCTTGGTCGAACTTGCCGATCCGCTGGGCATTGAGGTCGATGTGGAACAGCTTGTCGTGCCAAAGTGTCTGCGCGACGGCGTGCGAGAACGAAAGCCCACTCATCGTCTCGTGGGCGAACTCAGGGTTGAGTCCGACCATGTCCGGCCATTCGAGTTCGCCGATGAAGGCGAGCGCATGGCCCACGGTCGGAAGGAAGATGTCGCCCCGGGGTTCGTTCGGCTTGGGTTCGAGGGCGATGCGCAGTCCGAGTCCGCGCCCGCGAATGTGTTCGCAGCAGAGATCGACTGCCTCCTTGTAGCGGTCGAGAGCCGCCTGCACGTCCTTGGTCGCATCGGCCTCGACACCTTCACGCCCACCCCACAGCACGAACACCTGGGCTCCCAGTTCGGCTCCCAATTCCATGGCCTCGCAGGCCTTCCGGACGGCGAACCGGCGCACGGCGGGGTCGTTCGCCGTGAACGCGCCTTCCTTGAAGACGGGGCGCCAGAACAGGTTGGTCGTCGCCATCGGGACCTTCAATCCGGTCTCGTCGAGCGCAGCGCGAAACCGCTTGAGCACGGTTGTACGTTCCGAGGGCGTCGCGCCGTAGGGCACGAGGTCGTTGTCGTGGAAGCTCACTCCGTACGCGCCGAGGTCGGCCAAACGATGCACGGTCTCGACCGGATCGAGGTCGGCGCGAACCACGTTGCCAAACGGATCGCGCCCCGGATTTCCCACCGTCCACAATCCGAAGGTGAAGAGGTGGTCGGGACGTGGCGTGTAGTCATCCGACATGTCGGATCCTTTCGTCCGGTCTGCGGCCATCCTTTGCAGCGTTCTGAACCGGCCGCAGCGGGAGCCCTGTACCTTGGCAATGGTAGCGTTATCAGGGGGAGCGGTCTCATTCCGGAACCCGGCCTGTTCGACCAGGACTGTCCGGCGGGACCAGGAGGGAAGACGACGTGATCCGTTGGGGAGTGATCGGTCCGGGTGCCATTGCCGTCGGATTCGGCGACGCCATGTCGATGGTGGACGGGGGAGAAATCGTGGCGGTCGCCTCGCGGGCGGCAGATCGGGCCGCGGCCTACGGCGATCGTTTCGGCGTCCCCCGGCGCTACGACGACTACTCGGCGCTGGCCGAGGACCGCGATATCGATGCCGTCTACGTGGCAACGCCCCAGTCGCGGCATCGCGAGGACACCTTGATGATGCTCGAGGCGGGCAAGCACGTGCTCTGTGAGAAGCCATTTGCGCTGAGCGCTGGCCAGAGCCGCGACATGGTCGAGGCAGCTCAGCGCCGAGGGCTGTTCCTCATGGAAGCCATCTGGAGCCGGTTCCTCCCCACCTACCGCCACCTGGTCGACCTCGTCGGCGATGGCCGGATCGGCCAGCCCATCTTCGTCGAGGCCGATTTCGGCTTTCGGCGGTCGTTCGATCCCGAGGACCGGCTCTTTCGGCTCGACCTCGGTGGCGGCGGGCTGCTGGACCTCGGGATCTACCCGCTCCAGCTGTGTACGTTGCTCCTCGGTCCCGTCGAGCGCGTGGCGGCCGAGGGTGTCCTCGGCGATACCGGGGTTGATGAGCAGGTGGCGGCGGTGCTGCGGCACGCCAATGGCACCCTCGGTGTGATCAAGGCGGCTCTCCGCGTTGCCATGACCTGCACCGCTCGGATCTCGGGCACCGACGGCGTCATCGAAATCCCGGCTTTGATGCACTGCCCCAACTCCCTCAAGGTTCTGTCGCCCTCAGGCCTCGAGCAGTTCGACGGGTCCTACGAAGGGAACGGGTTGCGCTTCGAGATCGAGGAGGTGCATCGCTGCCTCGCCGAGGGCGAGACCGAGAGTGCCACGATGTCACTGGACCAGACCTTGGATTTGTCCGGCACGCTCGACGCCATCCGGGCGCAGATCGGTTTGGTCTTTCCCGGCGAGTAACGGGACCTATCGGAGTCGGAAGAGGATCTCGCCGGCATCTGGCACGACCAGGGCCTCCGGATCGGCTTGCCATTCGTCGAGGTCCACAGAGGCTCGATCGAGGTAGTTCAGGTTGGCCCGCCGGACCACATCCTCGGGGATACCGGTGGCCAGCGTCACCCGGACCCGCTCGCGCTCGCCCCGGACGGGGTCGTACGTCCCGGCGCCGAAGAGGTGGGTGGAATGTGCCAGTTGACCCCGGGGATAGTTCCGGTACTGCGCCCAGTTGGCCAAGAAGTAATCGCGGCAGTGGTAGCCCAAGGCCTCCAGTCCTGGATGCATTGCGGCGATCTGATCGATGTGGGGCGCGTAGAGGACGACCTCGCCCCCGTCGGCCACCACCGGCTCAACCTTGTAGAAGCCTTTGGCCCCGGTCCAGAGGTCGGCGTAACGGGAGGGGACCAACGAGAGCACACGCCGGACAGGAGCATCGAGGTACTCGACATGCGTCGTCGCAGAGACCTCAGCCGCCGATGCCCACGCTTCTTCGGGCGCGCCGAAGGCGGCCGCGGAGAGGCGCCCCGTCTGGTGATCCACCACCACGCAGAGGGCATGACGCTCGCCCGGTACCAGACGAGCGGCCGCGTCGATCAGCGCCCGCACCGGTGTGATCCCGCGGGTGCCGATGATGGCGCTGCTGGTGATGAGTGCACCGAGCCAATGCGTGACGTCGATCAGCTCCTGGCCCGAGACTCCGGGAAAGAGATACTTGTTGCCTCCTGAGAATCCGACCACCTCGTGCGGCAGGACCGGTCCGATGATGAGGGTCACGTCACTCTCGGGAACGGCCCGGTTGATGCGGACCTCTACCGGCTCCTCGAGGAGCCCCTCCGAGAGCTTCACGACGTTCTCGGCCGCCAGGCCGCCCACACTCACGTAGGTCTGGTCGTCCCACCACGCGTGGTTGAGCACCGGAAAGGTGAGATCACCAGTCATGGCCCGCATTGCTTCTGGAGACATAGGAGCGTGGGTCCCGAGGGCCACCACCGCGGTGCACGAGCTGACCCGGGCGTTGACCGCCTCATCGACCGCCGAGAGGAGCAGGGGTAAGGGGCAGCTCCTGGTGGCGTCCGGTATGACCAGGCAGAGGGAGCGACCATCGAGGTCGAGCGCATTCATCTGGGTCCGGATGAATGCCCGGATTGCCGCGTCTTCGAGGACGCCGATCACTCCGCCGATCGTTCTCACGAGAGGTCCTCGAACAATCGAGCGCCTTGAAGCGTGAGTTGCTGCAGTGATCCGGCCACTTCGACGATGAAGGGCTCGTCGAAATGCTCGCCCAGGGCACGTTCAGTGAGGCGGGATAGGTCGCGAGGGGGAAGCGACGTCAGACGGCTGGCCTCTGGGTCGTCGAGCGCGGGCAATGGCTGACCTCCGACGGGGACCCCGGCCACCGCGGCTATCCAGATGGCCACGACGACGGCGAACCTCGTGGTATCGAGTCCCGCCCGCTGACGGGTCGAGACGACGTTGCCGAATCGGAGCGGAAGTTTGCGCGACCCATCGGCACCGACCTGAACGCACGAGTGTCGGAGGTTGGGATTGGCAAACCGGCGCAGAGCGGCGTCTGCGAAGCGGCGGGGTTGGAGCGCGGTTGGGATTTCGGTCACCGCCAGCACGTCCTCGACAAGTTGCTGCGTGAACCGTCTCACCGTGGTGTCGGCGGCAGCGCTGGCGATCGTCGCTCGTCCCAGTAAAAGACCGCCGTAAGCCAAGGCGGAGTGTGGGCCGTTCAAGAGCCAGAGCTTGCGCTGTTCGAAGGGAGCGATGTCTTGGACCAGCTCCGCACCGACCGTTCCGAACATCTCCAGCGCGTCGTCGGCCTCCACGATCCACGAACGGTGGTGCTCCGTCGTCACCGCGCCGAGGTCGACCAGACCGAGCCGTTCCGCGATCTCGGAGATGTCTTCGTCTGTCGTCGCCGGGACCATGCGATCGACCACGGAGTTGGGGAATCGCACCTCGGCGGAGATCCATTCCGGGAGGGAGGCGTCGAGGCGGGCGGCGCTCTCGCATACGCGCTTCCGGAGCCGGTCCCCGTTGCTGGACACGTTGTCCAACGATGCCACTACTGGTGGCAGGCCGCCCGATTCTCGCCATCGGGCCAGGGAAAGCGCCAAGACCCCGGCGGCACTGGCGCGACGCTCTGGCTGCTCACTCTGGTCGGGTTCGGGGTCGTACCCCTTCTCGGTGAGGGTCAAGGACACCACACGGGTCGATGGCGCCGTCAGTGCGGCGAGCGCCGCCGGCGCTCCCGTGGAAACCGAGTTGAAGGCGCCGATGACACGCAGCCGTGCAGCTGTGTCCGGCTCACGCTCCACAACTGTGTAGTAGCCGTCCTGAGGTTCGAGCCGCTCCTGCGCCGTGATGCTATGGAGCGAGACCCCTCGAATGGCCGCCGGGATCCCGAGGCGGAGGAGGTCGTCCGCGTAGACGGCGAGGTGCGCCCGTGCGAAGGCACCGACCCCGAGATGCGTGATGGACGCGTTTCGTGGTCGCTCGTAGGTGGCGACGGACCCAGCTCGTGCGATATCGCGCGTGGCGGCGGACAGTCGTCTGGGTTGCTCCGCTGCCCGCGTCATCAGAGGTACCTGTGGCTCTCAGGGTAACGTCGGGCGTTGAAAATGGCTGCGTCTGCTTCGACGAACGCCCGGCCGGTTGCCGCAGCCACGAGTGACCCGGTCGTGGACTTGTCCGCGCTCATCAAGGCCGACCAGGAGGACGGATCTCATCGCGTCGAGGTGCGAAAAGCTCGGCGGGCGAGGTGGTACGCCAGGTCGGCTGCGATGGCGGCAGCCTCGGGCTCTTCCATCCTGTGCTCGGCCACCAGCCCGGCCAGATAGCCGGCGTTGACTCGCCGGGCCACGTCGTGGCGGGCGGGGATGGTGAGAAGGGAGCGGGCGTCGTCGTTGAAGCCGACGGTGTTGGCAAAGCCGGCTGTCTCGCTCACCAGGCTGTAGTACCTGCGCAGGCCCTCAGGGCTGTCGAAGAACCACCACGGGGCCCCAAGCCGCAGCGCTGGGTAGTGGCCGGCCAGCGGCGCCAGCTCTCGGCTGTAGGTGGTTTCGTCCAGTGTGTAGACGACGACGGTCAGCGCCGGGTCGTTCCCGAATCGGTCGAGCAACGGCTTGAGCGTCCCCACGTAGTCAGTCGCCTGAGGGATGTCGGCCCCCATGTCCGGGCCGAACCGAGCCCACAAGGACGGGTTGTGATTTCTCCAGGCTCCGGCGTGGATCTGCAGCACGAGTCCGTCCTCGAGGCTCATCGACGCCATCTCGACGAGCATCTGGCCCCGAAAGCGTTCGGCGTCATCGGGGCTCTGCCTCCCCGTCGCAACTTTGGCGAAAAGGTCTTCGGCATCGCGCGCGGTCAGGTCCGTCGTGTTGGCGGAGGGGTGCCCGTGGTCCGATGCCGTGGCACCGGCGGCCACGAAGTGCGCCCGGCGTTGGCGGATCGCATCGAGGTAGCCCTTCCAGGTCGAGACGTCGCTGCCGGTGAGTTCGCCGAGTTCGGCCAGGTTGGACTGGAAGCCGGGCCGGTCCGGATCGACGATGTCATCGGGTCGAAAGGTCGGCACGACTCGACCCGGCCACCCCGATCCGCGTAACGCGGCATGGGAGGCGAGCCCATCCAGCGCACCGTCCGTGGTGGCCAGGAATTCGATCTCGAAGCGGTCGAAGAGAGAACGGGGCCGGAACTCGTCACTGGTGAGACACGACGCAAGGAGATCGTAGATGTCGTCGGCGGTCGCGGGGCCGAGCGGTTCTTCCGCTCCGAAAACGGCGGCGAGGGTGTGGTCCAGCCAAAGCTTCGACGGGGTGCCCGAGAAGAGGTGATAGTGCTTGGCCAGCTCACGCCAGACCTGCCGCCCGTCGACTTCGACCGTGGGTCCGTGCACGGGTTGGACGCCGAGCGCCTCGAGGCGAACGCCCTGGCTGTACATGAGGCGGAGCAGGTAGTGGTCCCGGGTCACCAGCTCGAGCGCCGGGTCACCGCCCCATTGGTCCTCGGCCAACTGGCGCGGACTGCAGTGGCCGTGTGGGCTTACGATGGGCAAAGTCCTGGTTGCCTCGTAGAGGCCCCGTGCCAGGTCGCGCGTCGAGGGTTCTGCCGGGAACAGGCGGTCAGGGAGGAGCACGACTGCAAAGCTTGCAGAGCCCGGTCGAGCGTGCCACAGCGCCGCGATCAGGGGCAGGAATCCTCACACGTGTAAGAATCTGAGCTGTTCGGCCGAAAACACGCGAAAGGCGCCGACCCGAGAGAGCCGTTGTCGGGTCTCGGCGAAACAGGGGGAGGGTCTGATGAGCAACGAGCAGCATCGTGGTTGGCGACGGCGATCCTCGCTGGGCACGGGTCGATCTGCCCTGCTCGAACGGCGTCCCGGATCGTTCGAGCCGGCGACGCGGTAGCACCATGCCGGAGCGGCGGGAGGCAGGGGCCGCCATCCTGAGAACCCGCATGACGCGGGAGAAGAATCCTCCTATCATGCGTCCCCGGTGTATGGCACAGCAGGTCCGGACGTGGGCCGCCTGATGATGAGGTGGGGGCAGCAATGAGCGAAGTCCCGGCGACGGTGCCGCCTGTTGCGTCGCCGGACGGTTCGGAGAGCGCGGCGGATCTGGCCCGCCTCCTCGCCGACTCTGCGCAAGAGCGCCAGGATGCCGCGCAGGCGGCCGACGAGGATTTGCTGTTACCCGAGAACCTGTTGCCGGGCACCCGAGAGGAGCACACCTCGCTGCGCGAGGGATTGCGCAAATCCGGGACAACGACGTTCCTCGTGCTCGCCATCATTGTCGCCCTCGACAACCTGCAGAGCTCGGGGCTGGCGGTGCTGGCGCCCAACATCCGGTCGTCGTTCCATGTGAGCTCGGGCGTGATCGTCTTCGTAGCCGGCGTGTCGGGCGGGTTCCTCGTCCTCGGCATCGTCCCCATGGGCTGGTTGGCCGACCGCTTCCGCCGCGGTCCGATCGTCGGCATCGCAACGCTGATCTTCGGTTGCATGGTCTTCCTGACCGGCCTGGCCACGAACATCTTCTTGTTCTTTCTGGCTCGCTTCGGAGCTGGTGTCTCACAGGCCTCCACCTACACCGTCCACGGGTCGCTGCTCGCCGATACCTATCCGATCAGCCTGCGTGGCCGGATCGGCTCGGCCATGGGCATCGCCACCGGGATCGCCACCGCGCTCAGCCCGATCCTGGTCGGTTCCATCGCCAGCTCCATCGGCGGATCGAACGGGTGGCGCTGGGCCTTCTACATCCTCTCCGTTCCGATCGTCCTCGTCGCCGTCATCGCCTTCAAGCTGCGTGAGCCCCCGCGGGGACAGCACGAGAAGCTCGATGTCCTGGGTGAGGTCATTCAGGACACGCAACCCGTGCCACCCTCCCTGGAGGCCGCGTTCGCCCGCATCATGCGGATCCGGACGATGAAGATGTGCCTAATCGCCTTCTCCGCCATGGGCTTCGGTCTGTTCACCCAGCCGGTCCTGGGCAACCTCTTCTTGCAGCAGGAGTACGGGCTGAACGCGTTTCGCCGTGGCCTGATCGGCACCATCGGCAGCATCGGCGTCCTCGTTGTGCTGCCATTCGTCGGCCGCTATTACGACCGGCTGTACCACAGAGACCCCGGCCAAGCCTTGGCCCTCATCGGCAAATTGATTCTGCCCGTCGCAGTGATCGTTCCCATCCAGTACTTCATGCCGAACGCTGTGTTGTGGGCGTGCTTCTACACCCTGGCCACCATGCTCTCCCTGAGCGCGTTCTCCATGGTGGGGCCGGTCATCACGTCGGTGGCCCCGTACCACCTGCGCGGCATGACCGGAGCCGTAGCGGCGATCTACCTCTTCTTCATCGGCGCTACCGGAGGAGCGGTGCTCTCGGCCGGCCTGGACCAGGCCTTCGGGCCGCGCACCGCCGTGCTCCTCGTGGTGATCCCGACGACGATCATCGGCGGGTTCATGATCCTCCGCGGCTCGCACTTCATCCGCAACGATCTCTCGCTGGTCGTGGTCGAGCTCCAGGAGGAGCTGGAGGAGCACAAGCGACAGGCCGCTGATCCCTCAGCCATCCCGGTCCTCCAGCTCAACAACGTCGACTTCAGCTACGGGCACGTCCAGGTGCTCTTCGGCGTCGGGTTCGAGGTGCGTCGCGGCGAGGTCCTGGCTCTGCTGGGCACCAACGGCGCGGGCAAGTCGACCGCGCTGCGCGTGGCGGCAGGGCTCGTCACGTCCGATCGTGGTGTCGTGCGGCTCAACGGTCGCACCGTGACCTACGCCACGCCCGAGCAGCGCTCGCGGCTCGGCATCCACCTCTTGCCCGGTGGCCGGGGGGTGTTCGGCGAGATGACCATCACGGAGAACCTGGAGATGGGCGGGTTTGCCTATAGGAGCGATCGGGCCGACCTGCGTCGCCGCATCGAGCGGGTCCTCGGGATGTTCCCCGCGCTCGAGGGGGCACGAGGCAAGCGGGCCGACACGCTTTCGGGTGGACAGCAGCAGATGCTGGCCCTGGCCATCGCACTCCTTCACGATCCCCAGGTCCTGATGATCGACGAGCTGTCGCTCGGCTTGGCCCCGATCGTGGTGCAAGAGCTCATCGAGGTGGTCGAGCGTCTCAAGGGCGAGGGGGTCACGATGATCATCGTCGAGCAGTCGCTCAACGTCGCGGCGGCGATCGCGGACCGGGCCGTCTTCATGGAGAAGGGACAGGTCCGCTTCGAAGGTCCCATCGCCGACCTGGTCGAGCGCGACGACCTGGCCCGAGCAGTCTTCCTGGGCGGAGAGGTGCCGGCCTGATGCTTGCCGTCGGGTGGGTGAACTCGCAGATCGTCTTCGACGGGATCATCCAGGGGCTCGCCATTGCCGTCATCGCCGTCGGGGTGGTGTTGATCTACCGCGCGACGAGGATCATCAACTTCGCGGTCGGCAACATGGGCGTGGTCGGTGCGGTCCTCCTCTCCTTGCTCGTCCTCCAGTACGGCGTTCCTTTCTGGATCGCCCTGGTTATCGCGCTGCTCGTGGGCCTCGTCTTCGGCGCGGCCGTGGAGATGACGGTCATCCGCCGTCTGAAGAACGCCCCGCGGGTGGTCGTCCTGGTTTCCACCATCGGCATTGCGGGTCTGGCGCAGGCCATCGCCATCGAGATCCCACAGCCCTCCGATGCCAGCGCTCATTTTCCGAGTGCGCTCAACGGCTCCTGGACCCTGGGGGGCGTCAGCATCCGAGGCGCCGACATCGGGGTGCTGATCCTGGTCCCGGTGTGCGTCATCCTTCTCATCTGGTTCCTGGACCGCACGATGATCGGCAAGACCGTCAAAGCCTGCGCCACCAACCCGTCGCTCGCTCGGCTCTCTTCCATTTCGCCCAAGCTCGTCTCCACCATGGTGTGGGCGCTCGCCGCCGTGCTCTCCACGCTCTCGGTCATCCTGATCGCCGGGGAGTCGTCGACCGCGGCAGGCTTGGCGACGTTGGGGCCGCAGACCCTATCCGAGGCCCTGGCGGCCGCGGTCATCGCGGGAATGCGCTCGTTCCGGGTCGCGGTCATCGCCGCGGTGGTGATCGGCGTGCTCCAGAGTCTTCTCACCTACAACTTCTTGGCAGTGCCCGGCATCACCGACCTGCTGCTCTTCATCGCCGTCTTCATCGCCGTGATCTTCGCCAAGCGAGAGCGCGGTGAGGAGCAGGTGTTCGCTTTCAGCCCGCGAGCACACCCGATACCCGAACGTCTGCGCCCGTTCTGGTGGGCGCGCAACATCGACAAGGGCGGCATCTTGTTGCTGGGAGTCATCGCGGTGCTTCTCCCAATCCTGGTGAACGAGCCGTCCCGCCAGCAGCTCTACACCGCGGTCTTGGCTTTTGCGATCTGTGCATCGTCACTGACGGTGTTGACCGGATGGCTGGGGCAACTCTCGCTCGGGCAGATGGCGTTCGCCGGACTGGCCGCCTTGTTCGGGGCTCGCTTGGTGACCGAAGGGGTTCCGTTCTGGCTGGCCGTCGTGATCAGCACCGTGGGCTCGGCGTTGCTCGCGTTGGGGATCGGAATTCGGGTCCTTACGTGTCCGCGGCCTTTACCTGGCCGTCGTGACGTTCGTCTTCGCACTGACGGCGCAGCAGTACTTCTATTTCCTTCCATTCTTCTCCGGGGACTCGCCTGACGGCGCCAACGTCCCCTTCGCTCCTGGACACCTCTGGTTTCTCTCCTTCCCCGGGCAGCGCACCTACTACTACGTGGTGTTGGTCATCCTGGGGCTGGTCCTGCTCGTCCTGAGCAGGTTCCGCGACAGCGGCGTGGGCCGGACGATCAAGGCGGTCCGGGACAACGAGATCTCTGCCGCGGCGTACAGCGTGCCCACGGTGCGGGTGAAGCTCCAGGCGTTCACCATGGCGGGAGCGTTGGCCGGGCTCGGTGGCGCGCTGCTGGCCGGGGCGTTTGCCAACATCGCCTTCACCGAGAACTTTTTCATGGTCAATGACTCCCTGAACCTGGTGGCCATGGTCGTGATCGGTGGCATGGGATCCGTCTCGGGCGCGGTCATCGGTGCGATCTTCGTGATCGGTATCCCTGCTATCGCCCCGAACAACGCGTTGGTTGGGCTTCTCTCCTCCAGCCTCGGCTTGTTGGTGGTCCTGCTCTATTTCCCTCGCGGTCTCAACCAGATCACCTACGCCGTGCGCGACGGCATCCTCTCGTGGGCCGATCGCCGGATGGGAGGTCGTAAGGAGGAGCCGGAGCGGCCGGCCCGTCCGGCGGTTGTGCGCACGCGTGCGGCCGAGGCAGTGGCCGTTACCGGTCCGGTGCTCGCGGTGTCCGATCTCAGCGTGCATTTCGGCGGTATCGCCGCCGTCAACCAGGCGACGCTTCACGTGGAGAGCGGCGAGATCGTCGGTCTCATCGGGGCCAACGGTGCAGGCAAGTCGACCCTGATGAACGCCGTGGGTGGCTTCGTCGGGGCTTCGGGCTCGGTCACGCTTCTGGGGGAGGAGGTCTCGGCCAAGTCAGCCGGGCACCGGGCCTCGCTCGGGCTCGGACGGACCTTCCAAGCGGCGACGCTCTTTCCCGAGTTGACCGTCAACGAAACCCTGCTCGTCGCGCTCGAGGCGAATGGCCGAGCCGGTCTGGTGGCGACCGCCCTTGGCCTGCCCGCCGCCCGCCGTCATCGCCGCGCCGCTCTGGCCGAAGTAGGCGAGCTCATCGACTTCTTGGGGCTGAGTCGCTACCAGGACCACTACATCAGCGACCTCTCCACCGGCACCCGCCGTGTGGTCGAGCTGGCCGGGTTGTTGGCCCGCAATGCCAAGGTCCTGTGCCTCGACGAACCGACCGCCGGTTTGGCCCAGCGCGAGACGGAGGCCTTCGGTCCGCTGATCACGACCATTCAGAAGGAGCTGGCCGCGTCCGTGCTCCTCATCGAACACGACATGCCGTTGATCTTGGGTATCTCGCAGCGCGTGTACTGCCTCGAGGCGGGAAGTGTGATCGCCGAGGGCTCCGCGTCCGAGGTGCGCAACGACCCCAAGGTCATCGCCAGCTATCTCGGCACTGACGAGCGGGCCATCGTGCGGAGCGGCGAGGTGGCGTCGCCTTTGCCGGGCTGATCCAGCCTGCCTCCCGTGTTGGGCAAACTCCCTGGCCAGATGCCAGAGTTGTCGCTGACTCTGGTGTCAGCATAATATTGACGTCGAAGTTGAAAAACCTTGAAGAGCCGATCTCCCGGAGGTGTGCCATGACCAAGCCGATCGTCGACTTCCCGGTGTTCGACGCGGACAACCACATGTACGAGAACACCGATGCCTTCACCCAGTTCCTGCCCAAGGAGTACGAGGGGCTGGTCAAGTACGTGCAGGTGAACGGTCGCACCAAGATCGCCGTGCGCAACGTCATCTCGGACTACATCCCCAATCCCACCTTTGAGGTGGTCGGTCGTCCCGGTGCATCCGAGGAGTTGTTCAAGCACGGGAACCCCGAGGGCAAGACGCGCCGGGAGATCATCGGCAAGCCCATCCGGTCGCCCGAGGCCTTCTTCTCGCCCGAGCCACGGCTCAAGCTGATGGACGAGCTCGGCCTGGACCGCGCCCTCATGTGGCCGACATTGGCCAGCCTGCTCGAGGAGCGCCTCGACGACGACCCTGTGGCTACCCACGTCGTCATCCATGCCCTGAATCAGTGGATGCACGAGCACTGGACCTTCGACTACGAGGGCCGCATCTTCCCGTCCCCCGTGATCACGCTGCCGATTGTCAGCGAGGCCATCAAGGAGCTCGAGTGGGTCGTCGAGCGCGGGGCCAAAATCATCCTGATCCGGCCCGCACCGGTCCCCGGGTACGAAGGCCGGCGCTCGTTCGCCCTGCCCGAGTTCGACCCGTTCTGGGAGAAGGTGGTCGAAGCAGACATCACGGTCGGTATGCACGCGTCGGACGACGGGCTGATCCGCTACTACAACCAGTGGGAAGGGAATCACCGTGGGGAGCTTCTGCCCTTCACCAGTAAGCCGTCGGCGTTCATGAACATCATGCACACGCAAGGTCGCGGCATCTTTGACACGGTTTCCTCGCTCATCGGGCACGGCCTCTTGTCGCGGTTCCCGACACTGCGAATCTTGCCGGTCGAGAACGGATCGGCCTGGGTGCGCCCGTTCGTCGAGGCCATCGGGCAGTCCTATGCGCACGAACCGGTGCTCTACGACGAGGACCCGCTTATGGTGCTCAAGCGGAACGTCTGGATCCACCCGTTCCACGAAGAAGACCCCCAGGGGCTTATCGACATCGTCGGTGTCGATCGGGTCGTGTTCGGCTCCGACTACCCGCACATCGAGGGCATGTCCGAGCCGCTGTCGTACGTCGACGACCTTGCCGGCCTGTCCCACGCGGACATGGCGAAGGTCATGGGCGGCAATCTGGCCGAGGCCATGAAGCTGCCCTTCGCCGCCTGAGTTGGCGAGGTCTCGGGAGCGCCGGGGCGATCGGAGTGCGATCGATCAGGGAGGTCGGACTACGGCTTTCATCCCTTCGCCAGGCGACGGAGTCATGGGCCGCCGCTCGCATGTAGGGTCGAACCGAGAAGCCCTCTTGAGGATCGATCCGCACTCGAGTTGAGAAGCCAGCAGAGATCGAGACCTTCGTAGGAAACCGGATCGGTGTTCGGTCCATCAATGTTCGGTTCAGCTGCCTTCCGGTCGCTTCAGCCATCCGTCATTCATGACCCTTTCCGGTCGACTACGCCATGACCCAGGATCGCAGCCAAGACAAGATCGGTCAGTTCGTCAACAGGAAGCTTCTTCGTCGAGTCCGCCTCCATGAACTGGACACTGAAGGCCGCTCCGGTAATCAGGTTCGGCAGGAGTGAAGCTCCGTGCAAGACGTGCTCGGGTGCGTCTCCCGCGGCGACTGCAGTCTCGAGAATGGTCTGTACCGCTTCTCGCAGGTCCTCCTGACGCCTATGGAGTCGTGCCGCAACCCGCTCATTTGTCCGCATCTCGGCCATGAGCGCCGGCATCGCGGCACGAACGGCAGGCTCGCTCAAGTATTTGAGGCTGTTCTCGACCAGGCCGAAGAGATCGGCGCGCAGGTTCCCGGTGGCGTTCGGTAGGGACGCCCTCGATTCATCACCGCCCGAGATCGCTGCCGTGACGAGTTCCGCTTTTGTGGGCCAACGCCGAGCGATCGTCCGCACATGGACGTTGCAGCGTCGCACCACCTCCTGGACACTGAGGGCTTGGTAACCCACCTCACCCAACAGCCTCCGCACCGTCTCGAGGATCAGGTCGTCGAACTGGGCGTTGCGAGGTCGGCCCGGGCCAACGGCTCCCCGCTCTGCCACTGGTTCGGCCGACGGCTTCACACGAGCAGCTTATGCGGCGCCGAGGATTTGGGCCATACCTTGACACTAATAGCGTCAGAGGATTACCGTTCGTCAGTGGGGGCGGTAGAAGCTCCGGATTTCGTTCCCAAGGAATCCAACTGAGCCCGAATGTCTCCTCGGCAACACAATCGAAATCGGGGGGTAACTCAGCGTGGCGCAGGGTGTTCGCAGTGGTGGACGATATGTCCGCAGGACCTTGGTTGCGGCGCCACTTTTCATGCTGGCGGCCGTGCTGGCCTCCACGATCGCCCCTCCCATGGCGTCCGCTGCGGCAGCACCCGGCGTCACGAAAACCTCGATTGCCGTTGGCATTCCGTACGTCGATCTTGCCGCGGTCGACAAGCAGTTCGGACTGCACATCGATCAAGGCAGCTATCAAGACGCCTATAACGCGCTGTTCGCGAGCGTCAATGCCCACGGCGGGATCAATGGACGCAGATTGGTTCCGGTCTTCGTCGCGGTGAATCCGACCGGCACTGCCGCTGCGGCAGTGGCGTGCACGAAGCTCACGGATGACACCCCGGTGTTCGTGGCCCTGGGGCCCCTCAGTCCTGAGTGCTATCTCGAGCACGGCATCCCGACCATGAACTCTACGGTGACAGGCACGCTCACGTCGGGGTCGGCTGAGAATTTCTCGTTGACCCCACCGGCGAGTGCGTACGACCCGATACAGCTCGCGGTGTTGGACAAGCAGGGCGTGTTCAAGGGCAAGAAGGTCGCAGTCTTCGGGGAGACGGCTGATGCAGCGGAGGTGAAGGTTGTCGATTCGGCGCTGACGAAGGACCACGTCAAGGTCGTGCAGTCGGCCATCGACTCCGCCCCGACGACCGACGGTGCCGCCTCCGCCCAACAGCAGCAGGTGATCGCACAGAAATTCCAGAGCGCTGGGGCTAACGAGGTCGTTGCCGTCGGCACCGGTTCGTCGAGTTGGCCGACCTATGAGCAGCAGAACGAAAGCACCTACAACCCGCCATGGATCGCCACCAGCGAACCTGATCTTCAGGGAACCCTGACGGGCAACAAGTCCGCCGACCCGACGTATCTCAAAAACGTGGTCACGACTGCACCGACTCCGTCTCCTTCCTCTCAGTGGCAGGAACCGGCGGTTGAGCAATGCGTGCGCGCGATCAAGAAGGCGTACCCCAATGACGCAATGGTCTCGCCGGTCAACCAGCCGGCTTCCCAGGCGTCCGTCACCACGTACACGGCACCAATCAACTCGTGTATCGCCTTCGGTCTGTTCGAAGCGATTGCAAAAGCGGCAGGGAAGTCCTTGACCACATCGAGCTTCACGAAGGCCGGGTACGGGCTGCACAACGCAACCCTTCCAGGGATCGGCGCCCCCGTCTCCTTTGCCCAGGGTCGGGCCTATCCCTTGGGGCCGGTCTACATCGGTCACTTCGACACGTCGACGGGGCAGATAGCGCTCGCCGCGAAGTCGGCGTCCTGACGTGATCACAAGAGTCGATCCTGCTCCGAATTCGTGGAGTTCCGCTCGAGCCAGAGCACGCAGGGTAGGTGCACTTCAAGGCGATCATCGGCGACCTCACGTCGGTGGCGAAGGTCCGGCGCACCTCGGGTCGGGACTTGATGTCTACGCCGGTCATCGATCGACCGGCCTTTCCAAGGCGGCGAACGGGTGACGATAAGGGCAGATATTTTGGGCATACCGCTGAGAAAGGTGGAACACAATGAGCACAGTTGACATGCGCACCCGCTACGACGGTGAAGTTGCGTTGGTCGACCCCAACACATTTGTGAAACAACAGGTGGCGGGATGGATCGACTCACGCGGACCAGAAGCAGGTCGAGCGGCAATCCGACTCGGGCTCGTTCCGCTCAGCCTCGATATTGAAGGTGAGCAATTCACCTTCAACGTGAGCGATGGGACACTTGGAATCCGCCGAGGAGTGGATGAGTCACTGGTCGCCGGGCTTGATCAATCGGCATTTTCGGATTTGGTGAATGATGAAGTATCGACATTCGGATTGACGATGCTCGGACGCGCTGAGATTCGCGTCGGCAGCGTCGATGCATTCGTGGCGTGGGAGCCCTTACTTCGGTACTTGTTCGACGGCCGCGCCGTGTACGAGCCGGGCACAATCGGATTTGTGGATCGTGAGGGTTTACCCCTTGAACTCCGACGTTCGTTCACGCTCGACTCAGATCCCGACGAAATGGGCCACTTCCTTGCCCAGGCCGGGTTCTTGCACATTGAAAGTGTCTTCAGCGAAGCAGAGATGGCCGCCGTGAGTTGCGATCTCGATGATGCGGTCGATGCCGCTGCGAGCGACGATGGCGCCTCTTGGTGGGCGCAAACCGAAACGGGAGAACGGTACCCAGCGCGGATTTTGGGGTTCAACCAGAAGTCGCCAGCGCTTCGATCCTTGTTGCACAGTGATCGATTTGCCAGGATCGGCACCTTTACCGACGATCAGTACGTGCAACGAACTCCCGACGTCGGGGACTCAGCGGAAGGTTTGCTCAAGAAGGTGCACGTTGTTGAGGGAATTTCCGACGTCAGTTGGCACAAAGACTGCGCGATGGGTGGCCACAGCCGTCATTGCTGTGGTCTGACCGTCGGCATCTCCGTCACTGGGGCAGGACGCGACAATGGCGAGCTCGGTGTGGTCCCAGGTTCGCATAGGGCGAACATTGCCGCCCTCGGTATCGAGGGTCTCGATCTCGCGCGACTGCCGCTTCCCACGCGAACGGGAGATGTCACCGTGCACTGCTCATGCACGCTTCACATGAGCCGGCCGCCTGTGTCAGCAGAACGGCGCGTGGTCTACACGGGCTTCGGCCTTGCACCAAGGCCCGGTGACCATGTGGTTCAGCGCACTCCGGAGGAGATCCGACGCGACCGCGCCAGCTTGGGCGGTCAGGTGGGGGAGCTGCAGCAACGCCAAAAGCTCAGTGCCCGGACCGCGAGTTTCGAATTGTGACAGTCAGCAGTTATTTTCGACGCGCGGGTCACCCTTTGATCGCTCGGCGCCCGGTCATGACGGGGTGTCACGGCGAATCATGAAGGCTGGGATAGTTCGCACGTCAGTCGGGGATTTGCCAACGCCAAAGAGACCTCATTGCGTAGCAGCCGCCTGGTGCGGAAGCCTGCCGTGCAGTTGGACGTAGTCGGCCTCCGGGCCGAGTATCACCGTCACCGTGCTCTCGGGATCGGCGAAATACGGCCCCGGCTGTCGTGGGTCATCTCGACCGATATCGATGCCTGGTTTCAGTCCGGCTACGAGGTCGAAATCGACGGCGTCGGAACCGGCCGGCAGGAGAGCGGTGACTCCGTCCTGGTCGCGTGGCCCGGGCCTGACCTGAGTTCGCGTGAATCGCACCAGGTTCGGGTGCGGGTCTGGGGCGTTGACGGCTCGGGGTCGGATTGGAGCGAGCCGATAGTGCTCGAGACCGGGCTTCTCTCGCCGGAGGATTGGGCGGCCCAATGGATCACCGCCGAGGAGAAGCTGGCGGAAGGCAGGCCCGTCTACCTCCGGCATGCCTTCGAGTTGACGGCCGCACCGGGCGTCGTGATCGAGCGGGCCCGCCTCTACGCCACCTCCGCCGGTGTGCATCAACTCCATCTCAACGGCGACATCATTGGCACAAGCGTGCTTGCGCCGGGCTGGTCCGCGTACGCCTCCCGGCTCCGCTATGAGACCCACGATGTCACCCACGCCGTGTACCTCGGTGACAACGTCGTAGGCGCCATTGTCGCCGACGGCTGGTGGATGGGCTATCTCACTTGGCAAATGAGGCGGAATGTCTATGGGGATCAACTGGGCCTGCTGGCCCAGCTCGAGATCACATTCTCTGATGGGACAACGAGGTTGGTTGGGACGGGCGCCGATTGGCGAACGTGTGATGGACCGATCATCGATGCGGACCTGTACAACGGCGAGGTCTTCGATGCTCGCATCGATCGGCAAGGATGGTCCGCTCCGGGTTACGACGACACGGCATGGGTTCCGGCAGAAGTCTTCAGCCCCACTGTCGGCGATCTCGTGGCGCCGACCGCTCCGCCCGTACGTCGCATTGAGGAGCGCACCGTGCACGAGGTGATCGTGACTCCCTCGGGCCGCATCGTGCTCGATTTCGGACAGAACCTTGTTGGCTGGGTTCGTTTCACGGTGGAAGGCTTGCGCGGAACGGCGGTCACCTTGCGTCACGCCGAGATACTCGAGGACGGTGAACTCGGGATCAGACCGTTGCGGAACGCGCGGGCCACCGACCACTACCACCTGCGAGGCGAAGGTCCGGAAACGTGGGAACCGGCGTTCACGTTCCACGGGTTCCGCTATGTCGAAGTCGATGGCTGGCCCGGGGAACTCCAACCGGACGCCTTCCGGGCAGTCGTGATCCATTCGGACATGGAGCGCGTTGGCAGCTTCACCTGCTCCAACCCGATGCTGAACCGTCTGCACGAAAATGCCGTGTGGGGGATGCGTGGGAACTTCGTCGATGTTCCCACTGACTGCCCCCAGCGCGATGAGCGGTTGGGCTGGACAGGCGACCTTCAGGTCTTCGCACCGACGGCTGCATTCCTCTACGACGTGTCTGGCTTCGTCGCTGACTGGCTCGAGGACCTGAGGTCGGAGCAGCTCGAGAGCGGACAAGTCCCGATCGTCGTGCCGATCGGCCCGTTGGGTCCCATCATCTTGGGCAACTTTGCTGCCGCAGCGTGGGGTGACGCAGCGACAGTCGTGCCCTGGACGATGTACGAGCGCTATGGGGATACAGGCCTCCTGGCTCGCCAATTCGATTCGATGCGTGCATGGGTGGATTTCGTCCACGCCAAGACGGGTCCTGCTCTTCTGTGGCCCGAAGAGTTTCAGCTGGGAGACTGGCTGGACCCTGACGCTCCGCCGACAGAGCCATGGAGGGCGAAAACCGACGCAGTGCTGGTCGCGACGGCTTATTTCGCGCTCTCGGCCGCGATTGTCGGCCGGGCGGCTCGGATTCTCGAACTACCACAGGTGGCAGAGGAATACGAGCAGCTCGCCGAGGAGGTGCGCCGCGCCTTTCGGGCGCAGTACATGACCTCATCGGGTCGCCTGAGTTCCGACTCCGTGACCGCCTACGCCGTGGCGATCAGGTTCGGATTGTGCGAGGACACTTCACAGCGGGAGAAGGCGGCCGAGCGCATCGCCTCCTTGTCCTCTGCCCGCGGCTACACCATTGCCACCGGTTTCGTCGGCACGCCCATTGTCCTGCCGGCTCTGACCGAGGTAGGTGACACGGTGACGGCTTTCCGCCTCCTTACCGAGACGGCGTGTCCCTCGTGGCTCTACCCCGTCACGATGGGCGCAACGACCGTATGGGAGCGCTGGGACAGCCTGCTGCCCGACGGGTCAATCAACCCCGGCGAGATGACCTCGTTCAACCACTACGCACTCGGCAGTGTCGCCGATTGGATGCAGCAGACAATCGGTGGCATCAGCCCGGACGCACCCGGCTATCGCAGGATCCGATTCAGCCCGATTCCGGGTCGCGGGGTGAGCTCCGCTGCGTGCTCGCTCCGCACTCCCTATGGGCAGGCGTCCTGCCGGTGGTCGATCGAGGACGGCCAGGTGCATCTCGCAGTCGTCGTCCCATCGAACACGACTGCGATCGTGGTTCGGCCCGGACGAGATGAAGAGCGCCTCACGGTGACCGCCGGCGCGCACCAATGGAGCTATGCCGTGTCAGAGGCGACCCTCGCGAAGTGGGCGGATGAAGGAGCTACGGCCTTTCGCGCCATCGATCCCACGACCGTCGCCGAGACGTAGACATGGGGCCGGGCGACATCAGAGTCCCGCGCAGTTGTTCGCGACGTGCCCTGTTTGTGGTGCACAGCCGCAGATCTACGGGTCAAGCAGGAAATCGGAGCCCCGACGAGGTCGTGCTGGCCTCGTTCCTCAACGTCCGGCTCGCCTTCGCCACCAAGCGTGAAAGGCCAAGGAATTCGAGCTGGTCGAGCGCTCGCTTGTCGACGGCGTGCACGCCTCGTGGTTGTCCAGCGAGGCGGATGACCAGGAGATATCGCCCGCCCGCCCTCCTCTCGGGCGGGTGCCCGGCGAGGCGCGGCATCCACCATCCGGTCCCGATCGAAGAGACGCCGGCGTGCCTGGACATTTGGGCGTGCCACGGGCCGCGACCCCTCGGAGCCCTCGGGCATCTATCCTTCACCGACCCGGGAAACCGGGGTGCGGGAGGCGGTTGGGATCGCCGGTACGAGGCTTGGTGGCTTCGCACCCGAACCAGCACAACAGCAGATAAGAGAGGCCATCATGCGTAAGGCAACCTCGGCGCTCGCCGTCATCTTCATGTCCGTCACCGGGCTCGTCGTCACCGGAGCGGGCGCGGGCGCCGCCGAGTCGAGCCCCGGCGTCACGGCCGGCACCATCAAGGTTGGGGTGACTTATCCCGACGTTGCCGCCATCCGCAACCTGATCAACGTCGACCCCGGCGACTACAAAGCCGCGTACACTGCGCTGTTCAACCAGATCAACGCGAAGGGCGGTATCAACGGCCGCAAGATCTCCGCGACCTTCGCCGCGGTGAATCCGCTCGGCACGGCCGGAGCGGCCACCGCCTGCACCCAGTTGACCCAGGACGACAAGGTGTTCGCCGTCTTGGGGTTCTTCCAGGCTCCCGACGTGGCCTGTTACTTGCAGACCCACCCGACGCCGATCGTGGGCGTGTCGCTGACGGCACAGCAGTCGGCCGCGGCGAAGGCCGCGTGGTTCAACAACCAGATCTCCGACAGTGATCTCATTCCCAAGGAAATGGCCATCTTCAAGCAAGAGGGAGCCTTTACAGGCAAGAAGGTCGGCGTGGTCGGGACCTCGGCCGACTCCGCCGAGATGACGTTGGTCGGTCCGGCCCTCAAGAAGGTCAAGGCGAACGTGGTCCAGACCGCGGTCAACTCGGTCCCCGATACCGACACCACGGCTCAGATCGCCGAGTACCAGAGCATTGCGCGGAAGTTCCAGTCTTCCGGGGTCGACCTCGTTGTTGCGGTGGGCAACTCGGGGAACGGATGGCCCGCCTCGCTCCAGGACAACCAGAGCACCTACACGCCGCGGATGATCGCCACCGACTACAACGACCTCAACGCCTACGTGTCCAACAAGGCCGGAGTGACCCAGTCCATCCTCAAGAACGTGCTGACGGCGGGGCCGACGCCTCCGGCCCCTGTCATCTGGAACGACCCGGCCATGAAGAGCTGCGTGGCCACGATCAAGAAGGCCAATCCCGGCGACTCCATCAGCAATCCGGTGACGGCGACGGCATCGACTCCCGTCACCTACACCGCACCGGAGGTCGCCTGCCAGCAGGTTGCGCTCTTCACGGACATCGTGAAGGCGGCTGGCAAGACCCTCACCGATCAGACCTTCGCCAAAGGTGGAGCATCACTGACTCACGTGACCATCCCGGGCGGCGGCGGCACCTTCAACTTCTCGGGTGGCCACAACGACGGGAACGGGCCTGCGTTCGTCTACACGTGGAATCCGTCGACCAGCAAGCTGGTGCTCAAGACCAGCGAAGGGTAGGAACGGCCCGATCCGGCGTCCCGAGCATCGGGACTGATGGTCTAGGCGGTGACGATGGCGACGCCGGCGGTGCCTGGCGCACCGTAGAGCTGGCTGTAGCCGACCCGGGGCTGGCCCGGAACCTGGCGCTCGCCCGCCGCGCCGCGCAGTTGCAGCACCAGCTCGTGCATCTGGCGCAGGCCGGACGCGCCGATCGGCTCGCCGTTGGCGATGAGGCCGCCGTCGGTGTTGACGGGCAGGCTCCCCCCGATCTCGGTCGCCCCCTCGGCCAGGAGTGCCTCCTGCTCGCCGTCCTTGCAGAACCCGTTCTCGGCCATGTGGATGACCTCGGCCCCGGCGTCGGTGTCCTGCAGCTGGACCACGTCGACGTCCTCGGGCCCGAGGCCGGCCATGGCGTAGGCCGCCCGCGAGGCGTCGACCGTAGGTGCGTCGGTCCGCTCCAGGGGCAGCCAGGGGCTGTGCACCTCGAAGGCGCCCAGGCGCCGGGTCCGCACCACCGACGCCCGCAGGTAGATCGGTGTCGAGGTGTAGCGGTGGGCCACGTCCGCCTTGCACAGCACCACGGCGGCCGCACCCTCGTCGGGCGCGCAGAACATGTACTGGGTCAGCGGGTCGTTGACCATCGGTGACTCGAGGATCTCGTCCTCGCTCAATGGCTGGCGGCGGAACGCGTTCGGGGTTCAGCCCACCATTGCGGTAGTTCTTGGCGGCCACCCGGGCCAACGTGCGCGGGCTGATGTCGAAGTCGTGCATGTAGCGCTGGATCTTCATGGCGAAGAACTTGGGGGTCAGGAAGAGGCCCGTCTCGCCGTACCAGCTCGGGACCCCGTACTGCACCGGATCGGCGGCGAACGCCCCGGGCAGATGCTTGTCCATGCCGATGGCCATCCCGAGCTCGTACTCGCCGAGGCGGATCGTGTTGGCGGCCTGTGTCAGAGCGCTGGCCGCGGTGGCGCAGCCGTTGTAGACGTCGGTGAAGGGGAGGCCGGTCAGGCCGAGGAAGTTCACGACCGCGTCCGGGTTGTCCACCTCGTAGCTCCCGCCGAAGGCGAACTGCACGTCCTTCCAGACGATGCCGGCATCGGCCAGGGCCAGGCGGGTCGCCTTGGCCCCCAGCTCAATGGCCGAGACGCCGGGGAAGCGCCCGAAGGCGGTGCGGCCGACTCCGATGATGGCAACGTCGTCCATGGCTGCTCCTCAGCTCTTTTCGACCGGTCGGAAGGCGTAGGTCAGGACCTCGGTGCCGTCCTCGTCGGTGGTGAAGGGAACCACCGTCAGCTCCATCGGCATACCGATACGGAGCTCCTGATCGATGGGCCCGGCCAGCCGGGCCTCGATCCGGCCCTCGGGGAGTTCGATGAAGCCCACGCCGTAGGGGACGAACTCGTTCGCCGGCTCCCGACCGAGATAGGGCGGGTTCTTCGGTTGGAAGCGCTGCCGGGTCCACGTCCAGAGCGTGCCCGTCCGCGAGAGCAGGGTCGGCGACACCACGTCCCCGCCGCAACTGGGGCAGGCGTCCTGGGCCGGGAAGGTCACGAACGAGCAGGTGTCACAGCGCGAGGCCCGGACGTGCGGCTCCTCGGACGGCCCATCGAACAGACCTTCGGCAATGGTGCGTTGCTCAGTCATCTCTCCCACTTCCAGTCCCTGGACCTGTCGGCCGAGGGTAGTGCCCGTTCGGGTGGGCAGCACCCGGCCTCATCCGAACACCTTGCGGAAGTCCCAACTGACGATCTTCTCCGGGGTGACCTTGAGCCAAGCGTGGCGCCCGTCGTGGTGCATCTGCCCACCGGCGTACTTGTCGGCGAAGATCCGTTCGGGTGTCTCGAGTTCAGCCACCGGCTCACCGGTGCGCGGGACCTCTCCGACCGCTTCGGCCGTGCCGCGCAGCTCGACGCCGTGGAGCTCGGTGAATTCCACCCCCGCATCGACAATGACGCTGACCCGGCTGTCGCGCCCGATGTCGGCCCACCGCTGGCTCTTGACGATGGAGGTCAGCCAGAGCGAAGTGCCGTCCCAAGCGAACCAGAGTGGGGTGACGTGCGGCGCACCGTCCCCGCCCAGGCTGGCGACGCGGCACGTGCGGGCCTCCGCCAGGAAGCCGTCGCGTTCCTCGTCGGTCATGGCCGCCTTGCGGCCCCGTCGCTGTTCCTTCATCAGATCGTCTCCCTCGGGCTCGTTGCTGGTCGTTGGTCAGCCGCCGAACGTCCGGCTGGTGGCCACAACGCAGAGCCGATTCTCGTTGCCCGCGTCACGCACCTCCACCTGTCCGAGCCCCTGGTGCACGTCTGCCTCTGCCACCACCGGGCCGACCCGGGCCGGTTGCAGGTAGTGCAGGGAGAGTGACGACAGGGTGGCGCCGGGGGAGAGCGACAGGACGGCCTCCTCGGTGGCCAGCGCGATGAGGCCGCCGTTGACGGTGTTCGACGCGTTCAGCACCTCGTCGGAGTGACCGAGCTGGGCCACGCCGGGCGCGACCCGCTCGCAGCCCGCCCGCTCGGCCCAGGGCACCGACAGGCGGTTGGTGCTTTCGGGCGTCAACTGGCCCACGGTGTCGGGGATGGCAATGGTCAGGCGCTTGTCCGGCGCCGCCATGAAGGACAGTCCGGCGAAGCCGATCGGCTCACCTTCCCCCGCCGTGAAATCGACCCGGGCCACGAACACGGACCGGCCCACCTTCACCGCCTTGGCCACACCGGCGACCGTGCCCGAGGCGGGTGCCGGCGCGAAGAGATGCACGTCCAACTCGAGGGTGACCGGGACCCTGGGGCCGACCGAGTAGATGGCCAGATGCCCGGCCAGCACGTCGGCCCAGGCGGCGAGGATGGACACGCGCAGATGATCGGTTCCGGGCACGTGCATCTCGGGGTGGATCCGGGCCGAGCCCTGCATCGCGTCCTCGGTCCGGGCCACCGTCCACCCCAGGTCCGAGAGCACGTGCCGGCGCTCGTTCGGCACCGCGTCCTCCACCACTGTGGTCATTCGTCCTCCCGGTTCCGCGCCCGACCTGCCGCGGGCCCGCCCGCCCAAATCTACTGGAATCGACGTTGACGTCACAATCAAGACATGACCCGAGATCTGACGCACCGAGTCAGCGGCCGAAGGGCTGGTCGACGAGCGAGACACCCTGGGCCATCGAGGCCAGGGAGAAGCCGGCCGTGCGCCGATAGCCCTCGGTCACCTCGGCGATCTCTTCGGGGGTGATCACCGTGGTGATGTCGTCGAAGCCGTCCGGCGCCCGCTGTTCCACCAAGAGCATCGGCAGCTCAGGCCCGAAGCCTCGGTTGGCCTCGACGATGGCCGCCGTGGCCGGGCCGCGCACCGCCTCGTAACGGGCCAGCGCGGTGTCGAGGTCGTCGCCGTGGTGGCGGACGCAACCGGCCAGGACCCGGGCGTCGAGGACGGCCTGCGATGCACCGTTGGAGCCGATCGGGTACATCGGGTGCGCGGCGTCGCCCAGCAGGGTGGTGCGGCCGAAAGTCCAGCGGGAGATGGGGTCGCGATCGACCATGGGAAAGAGGAACGTCTCGGGCGCGGCGCGGACGATGGAGGGGACGTCGAGCCAGCCGAAGTGCCAGTCCGCGAAGGCGGGGAGGAAGTCGTCGAGCGAGCCGGTCCGGTTCCAGTCCTCCCATGTCGCCAGGTCGGATCCGGGTCGGCGCAGCTCGGCGATGAAGTTGAAGGCTTGGCGCCCATCGGGCAGGTCGGCGATCGGGTAGCCCACGAACTTCTGCTCGGGGTGGCCCGCCCACACCATGGTGCGGCCGTCGAGGATCCGGTCGGTCTCGGCCACGCCGCGCCAGAGGAGCGAGCCGTTCCACTTGACTGGCCCTTCGTCGGGGTAACGGGAGGCCCTCGCCGCGCTGTGGATGCCGTCGGCCGCCACCACCAGGTCGGCTTCGCTCCTCTCGCCGTCCTCGAACACGGCCACGGCCCGGTCGCCGTGCTCCTCGAGCCGAGCCAGGCGCCGGCCGAGGTGGAGCGCCCCGGGGCCGAGCCGGTCGCGTACCGCACCGAGCAACACATCCTGGAGGGCGCCGCGATGGATGGACAGCTGGGGCCACGGGTACCCGGCGTCGATGCCACGCGGCTCGCGCCAGATCTCCTGCCCGAGGCGCGTGCAATAGAGGAGGAGCGCCGGAGCCACCGCCTGGTCGGCCAGCTGTTCCAAGAGTCCGAGCGCGTCCAGCTCGCGTACGGCATGGGGTAGCAGGTTGATGCCGACACCCAGCGGCCGTATCTCCGGCACCGCGTCGAAGAGCTCGACCTCTGCTCCCACCTCGTGCAGGCTGAGGGCAGCGGCCAGGCCACCGATGCCTGCGCCGACCACCACACAGCGTCGTGCGCTCACAGCACCTCGTGGACGTCGATGGTGACGAGGGACCGGTCCCGGCGCCCGGTGGAGACGGCGAGCAGATCGTTGAGCCAGGCCAGACGTTCCGCCGCGGTGCTGAAGCGGACGTGGGTTCGGAAGTAGTACTCGTCGGGATCGACCACCTCCCCGCGTAGGAGTCGTTCCGTCACCTCTGCTGTGGCTTTGCGCAGGCCCTGCGAGCGCACCTCGATCAGCTCACCGGCATCGGTGTCCAGTGTGTAGTGCGCATCGATCTCGAGCGTGCCGTCCGGCCGCACCGACTGCCAGTCGACCCCGCCCTCGCGCAGCATCCCGCGCAGGCCATCCCGCCCGGCGAAAGTGCCGCCCTCGAAGGGAATGTAGCGGCGGCCCGCGCCGAGGTCGACCAGTGGCAGGACACGCACCTCGATGGAGAGGAGCTCGCGCAGACCCAACGGCCGCATGGGTTCTCCTCCTTCGGGTCCTGTCGCGGCGCCGCGCGGTGGCGCCGCGACGCCTACAGCTTGCCGAGCAGGAACCCGGCCGCCGCCGTGGCAGGGGGGTAGGACTCGGTGATGCCCGAGCTGATGTAGCCCACGTCGCTGATCAACGTTTGGCCCGAGATGGCGGCCGCCGCGTCGCTGCAGAGGAAGACCAGCGGGTACGCCTGCTCGAGCGGGGTGGACGCCTCGATCCCGGTCTCCTCGCGGTAGTCGGCGCCGAAGCCCAGCCACATCTCCGCGTTGGCCTGGGCCAGCGGCGTGTCGGTCGGTCCCGGGCAGATGGCGTTGATACGGATGCCGTGGTCCTTCAGCATGGAGTAGGCCTGCTGAGCCACGTACCCGCAGACCGCCTGCTTGGAGTGGAAGTAGTCCGCCCAGCCGTGCTCGATCGCCCAGGCCGAGGCCGATTCGAAGTCGGGCGTTGCCAGGTACTCCTTCACCTGGTCCCAGCCGGCTTCCCAGCCGAGGCCGGCGGCCGAGGAGATGAAGCCGATGGCCGAGCCCTTGGGCAACATGTTGCCGGCCAGCATGCGCTCGATCAGGTGGCGGTGGCCGCCGAAGTTGATCTTCTCGATGTTGGGTGTCCCGTCGGCCACGCCGGCGGCCGCCATGAGCGCGTGCACCGGGCCCCCGCACTCGTCCACCGCCTTGTTGATGGACTCCTTGTCGCCCAGGTTGACGTGGATGGCCTTGGCGCCGGGGAGGTTCACTTCGGCGAAGTCCATGACCACGACCTCGGCCCCGGCGTCCTGCGCCAGCTGTGCCGCCGCCGCCCCCATGCCGGTGGCCCCTCCGACCACCAGCACCCGCTTGCCGTCGTAGCGAAATGCATCGAACGTTGACATCAATACCCTCCTGAGGATGTGACGAATTGACGAAGTGACGTCGCGTGCTTACCCGACGACGGAGCGGACCTTGAGGTCCACGATGGTATCCCAGTCGATCCCGATCTCCGCGAGGATGTCGTCACCCTGCTCGTTGAATTCGGGTGCCCGCTTGGCAGCTGCCGGCTCGCCACCGAACTGGATCGGTACGGCCACCATCTGAAACGAGCTGCCGCTCGCGGTCTGGCATTCCTGCATGTAGCCGTTGGCCGCGACCTGTGGATCGACCGTGGCCGCCTCGAGCGTGTCCTGCACCACGCACCACTGACCGCTGAAGTCGGCCAGCCGCTCGCGCCATTCGGTGAGCGCGCGCTCGGCGAACGCCGCCTCCATCAGTGCCTGAGCGTCGACCGTGTTCTCCAAAAGGGAGGCGTGGTCGGCGAAGCGCGGATCGGTGCCGGCCTCGGGCCGCCCCACCAGGTCGCACAGCTCGGCCCAGTACCGGCTGGCCTGCAGGCAGCAGAAGGACATCTGGCGCTCGTCCTTGGTGATGTAGTTGCGCACGAGCGGGTTCATGCGCGGTGCCGTCGACGGCGGTCCGTTCCACGGCTTGTCGAGCAGGAGCGAGAGCGCGTACGCCTGGCCCATGGCCCACATACCGGAGCTCAGGAGCGAGACGTCGACGGTGGTCGCCTCACCGGTCCGCTCGCGGTGGAAGAGCGCGCCCATGATGCCGCCGGCGATCGTCATGGCTCCGATGGAATCGCCGAAGCCCGGACCGGGAGGGCCCGGCATCCAGTCGGCGTCGGCCGGCTTCACGCCCAGGGCCACCCCGGCGCGGTACCAGAAGGCCAGCGAGTCGTAGGAACCCTTGTCGGCGTCGGGACCGCGCTCGCCCTGCCCGGTCCCGGCCACATAGATGATGTTGGGATTGTGCGCGCGCGACGTCCTCGAGTTCGATCTTGAGCTTCTTGCGCACCCGGGGCAGCTTGTTGGTCAAGAAGACGTCCGAGGTCTCCGCCAGCTTGTAGAGGATGTCGAGGCCGTCGGGCGAGGTGAGATCCAGGGCCAGGCTGCGCTTGCCCCGGTTGGAATGCTCGAGCAGCGGGTGCACATCGCCCGTAATGGGCATCACCCCGGTCGAGGCCAGGCCCCGCATGGCGTCGCCCCGTTCGGTGGGCTCGATCTTGATGATCTCGGCGCCCAGGTCGGCCAGCAGGGCCGACGCCGCCGGGACGAACGTGTGCTCCGCCACCTCGAGGACGCGCACGCCCTCCATCACCTGGGTGCTGCTCACCGGGTTCCTCCCTCCACCCGCACCAGGCCCCGGGGGCCGGACATGCGGGCATTCGTCTGTGACTCTGACATCGACGTCGATATTAGACAAAGGAAAGCCCGACGCGCCTGGCCGGGCCCGGCCCGACTGCTCGTCATCCCGGTGGACCGGCCACCTGGAGCAGGATCTTGCCGACCGCCTGCCCGTCGGCCATGTGTCGGAGGGCGACGGCCACGTCGGCCAGGTCGAACGTGGCCCCGATCAGTGGTTTGGCCTTGCCCTGGGCCAGGAGGTCCATCAGCTCGGCGTCGTTGCGGACCAGCTCCGGCCAGCGGTGGGTGGCCCAGTCACGGAATTGGAAACCCAGGACCCTGACGCCCTTCAGGAGCACCAAGTTAAGAGGTATGCGGGGAATCGTCCCCGAGGCGTAGCCCACGGTCACGAAGCGGCCATCGAAGCGGAGTGACCGCAGGGCCGGCTCGGCCAGGTCGCCCCCGACCGGGTCGACCACGACGTCGGCCCCCTCGGGCAGGGCTTGGCGCAGGGCGGCCCGGAGGTCGCCGGCCCGGTGGTCGATCAGCCGGGTGGCCCCAAGGGATTCGGCCGCGGCCAGCTTCTCGGGGGACGAGGCGACCGCGGTGACGATCGCCCCCATGGCGACGCCGAGTTGCACGGCGGCCGATCCGACGCCGCCGCCCGCTCCGAGGACGACGAGTTCTTCGCCCTCGGCCAGCGTGGCCACCGAACGAAGCACGTGGTACGCCGTCTTGTAGGTGACGCCGAAGGCGGCCGCCGTCGGGTCGTCGACGTCGTCGGGGATGCCGGTCAACGACGACGCGCCGACCACGACCTCCTCGGCGAAGGCGCCGATGAAAACCGAACCAAAGACGCGATCGCCGACCACGACCCCCGTCACGTCGCTCGCCACCTCCGTGACGACTCCGGCGTACTCGCTGCCCGGGATGAACGGAGTCGGTGCCTGCACCTGGTACTCGTTGGCCACGACGAGGACGTCGGGGAAATTCAGCGCGGCGACCGCGATGCGCACCCGCACCTGGCCCGGGCCGAGCTCGGGGGCGGGGACGTCGTCCACCTCCACCACCTCGGGGCCGCCGTAGCTGCGGCAGACGGCGGCGCGCACGTCAGGAGGCGGCGCGCACGGAGTAGTCCGAAGACTCGGCCATGTCGGCCGCGCCCTGCATGAGGTCGAGCACGATGGGCCCGAACGCCAGCAGCTTCTCGTCGTCGCCCGCCCGCTGGAAGCCCTGCTCGAGCACGACCGCCAGCTTCCACTTGGCCAAGACGACGTAGTAGTCCATGTCGTCGACCTGGCGGCCCGACACCTTGGAGTAGTGCGTCACGATCTCGTCGCGCGAGGGCATGCCCGTCATGTCCACGTAGCCGCCGGCGCGGTCCTCGTCGGCCGAGGTGTCCTCGGGCCAGCCCTGCACCACCCAGCCCAGGTCGAGCTTGGGATCGCCGACGGTGCCCATCTCCCAGTCCACGATGGCGGCCAGCCGGGCCGGTGCACCGTCCTTGAACATGACGTTGGCGAACTGGTAGTCGCCGTGCATGAGCCCGGGGATGAAGTCGATCGGTCGGTGGGCCCGCAGCCAGGACGACGCCTCGTCGAAGCCCGGGAGCTCGCGGCCCTTGATGCGCTCGAGGAAGGCGGTCCAGCGGTCCACCTGGCGCTCGTGGAAGCCGTCGGGCCGCCCCAGGTCCTGGAGGCCCTTGGCCTGCCAGTCGACGTTGCCGAGCAGCGCGATGCCCTCGACCAGCTGGAAGGCGAGGCCGCGTCGCTCCTCGACGTCGGTGTCGAACGGGGCCGGCCACTCCCGCCGCATCTGCATGGGCGACCAGCCGTCGACGAAGCCCATCAGGTAGAAGGTGCGGCCCAGCACGCCCGGATCGGTGCAGACGGCCACCGCCTCGGTGTGGGGCACGTCGGTGCCGGTCAGGGCCTCGATGATGCGCCACTCGCGCACGATGCCGTCGTCGCGCGAAGCCGGCGCCGAGGCCGGTGGGATGCGCATGGCGCAGTGCACGTCGCCCCGGCGCAGCTCGAAGATCTCGTTCTGGCTGCCCCCCGAGATGAATCGAGACTCGAGCGGTGCGCCGGCGCCCAGCCCCTGGGTGTCCATCCAGGCGACCAGCTTGTCGACATCGGCGATGGTGGGCACCGCCTCCTCGGTCGTGCTCACAGATTCCCTACCTCCAGCTCGAGATACTCGGCGTACTTGGCCCGAGCCGCCTCCTGGCGCTTGGGCAGCCATTGGGTCGGCCAGATGTCGTCACTGGCCTTGTAGTCCCGCAGCACCTGGCGGGCGACGGTCACCTTGTGCACCTCGGTCGGTCCGTCGGCCAGGCCCATGACCGCGGCGCCGTGCACCATCCCCATGAAGGGCATTTCGTTGGTGGTACCCAACGCGCCGTGGACCTGCATGGCCCGCCACGCGATGTCGTGCAGGATCGTCGGCATCACGACCTTGGCCGTGGCGATGTCCTTGCGCACCCGCTTGTAGTCGTTGTACTTGTCGATCTCCCACGCGGTGTAGAGGACGAAGAGGCGGAACTGGATCAGCTGCGCGTAGGAGTCGGCGATGTACCCCTGCACGAATTGCTTCTCGGCCAGCAGGCTGCCCTGTGTCTCCCGGCTGAGGGCCCGTTCGCACAGCATGTCGAGGGCCTTCTGCGCCATGCCGATGGTGCGCATGGCGTGGTGGATGCGACCGCCGCCGAGGCGGGTCTGGGCAATCACGAAGGCCTGCCCCTCGCCGCCCAACAAGGACTCCTCGGGGACGCGCACGTCCTCGTAGTGGATCAGCGCGTGCGAGCCCTCGTTCACCGGCTCGCCGTAGAGACCGACGTTGCGCACGATGTTGATGCCGGGCGTGTCCGTGGGCACCAGGAACATCGACATGCCCTTGTAGGGGTTCACGTCGGTGTTCGTCACCGCCATCACAATGAGGAAGGAGGCCGTCTTCGCGTTGGAGGAGAAGTACTTCCACCCGTTGATGACCCATTCGTCACCGTCTTTGACGGCGCGCGTCTTGAAGAGCGTCGGGTCGGCCCCGGCGTGGGGTTCGGTCATGGAGTAACTCGAGAAACACTCGCCGGTGAGCAGCGGCTGGAGGTACTGCGCTTTCTGTGCCTCGGTGCCGTAGTGGGCGATGATCTCGGCGTTGCCCGTGTCGGGTGCCTGGCAGCCGAACACGATGGGCGCCCACGACGAGCGGCCCAGGATCTCGTTGAGGAGGGCCAGCTTCAGTTGCCCGAAGCCCTGCCCACCCAGTTCGGGGCTGAGGTGGGTGGCCCAGAGCCCGTGGCGACGGACTTCCTCCTTGAGCGGATCGATCGCCTCACGGCGCTTGCCCTCGAGCGGCGTGAATTGCAGGTGGGGGAACGCCAGATCGAGCGGCTCCACCTCCTCGCGGACGAAGGTGTCCACCCAGTCCAGCTTCTCTTGGTATTCAGGATCGGTTTCGAAGTCCCACGCCATGTCGTGCCCTCCCTCGGTCGCCAACAAGAATATGATTCTGGCTATCAAGAACGCAATACCGACCAACGCAGCTGCGGCCAAGGCGCCGCCGGGCAGGGCCACCCGGGCCACGGCGTTCCTGGCCGCCGAGTCCGGTGCGGACGTGAGCGGCCGGATCGCCCGCCGTTCCGTGGCCAAGCGCGAGAGCGAGTACGCCGAAGAGGTGCGCCGCCTGCTCGATGCCGCGCTCGATCTCATGCGGAGCCGCGGCACCGGCTCGCGCCCTCGGGTGGCCGACATCGTCGCCGCGGCCGGCCTGTCCAACGACGCCTTCTACCGCCATTTCAAGTCGAAGGACGCACTGGTGACGGCCATCCTCGAGGACGGCAGCGAGCGACTGCGCACCTACCTGGTCCACCAGATGGCGAAGGAATCGACGCCCGAGGGGCAGGTGCGGCGCTGGGTCAAGGGTGTCCTGGCCCAGGCCGACGCCGAGCTCTCGGCCACCAGCCTGGCCGTGCTCTGGAACGGGGGCAGCGCCGATGCCGGCCTGGCCGCCGGGCGCCACTTCGCCAGCGCCCCGTTGGCCACGCTCCTGGCCGAGCCCTTTGCGGCGCTGGGCAGCACGCTCGCCCGAGCTCGATGCCGCGCTCGCCGCGCACGCCGCCCTCGGCCTGCTCTCGGACTGTGTGTGGCGGCAAAAGGAGCCGACCCGGGCCGAGATCGACCGCGTCGCCACGTTCTGCCTCGGCGCCGTGACCCGCTGAACGCTCAGGACACGACGACCCGCGCCCGAGCCAGGTTCTGCAGCCGGGCGTAGGGCGTGGTCAGATCGCCATCTCTGTGTGCCGCCAGCCGCACCACCGGGAAGTGCGTCCCGGTCTCGGCGCTCGACTGACGCATGATGGCGAAGGTGTGGAGGTCCACTCCACCCACGTCGGCGCCCTAGCCCACAATGACGTCGCGGACGAGGGTCACGGCCCAGGCATGATGACGGCCCGTCGCCGACTCTTGTTCGCGTCGGGCAGTTGACGTGATGCGGGCCTTGACCCTCAGCGCAGCAGAGTCGGTGGCAAAGCCGCAGTCGCCCGACATCTCCATCGTGAAATTTTCTCTTTGGATCAGCTACGTGGCGTTCGCGTCGGCGATCAAGATCTCGGGGACCGTCGTCTCGAGCATGGGTACACCCAACACGCGCAGATCCGGCCCGATGGTGAGGTCACCCCTGAGGAGGGCAATGCGCCGCTGCCACAACAGCGCCGTAGCCGTTGATAACGGCATACCTGAAGTCGTCCCCCAGGTGGTGAGTCGATCGCTGTGGCCAAGATGCGCGAAGTGTTCGGCGCGACGGCGTGATTGCTCCAGAGAAGGTTGTGCGGGTGAGAACGGTGCTCCAGACGAACGCAAGGACCTCGGGAGGGAACGGGGCTCTCCGGAATGGTTCGGTGGTGTCGGCCTTTGTGGTGGCTCCTTGTGGTGAGTCGCGCAGCATGCGCCATGAGGAATAGGGGCCCGAACGGTCTCTCCCCGGCATGGAGCCACCGCCAGCAACTTTCATCCCCTGGCTTGGGACCTCTACCAGATCTCCCGCTGGCTTCGGGTGACCGAGGGACGGCCTCGGAGCTCACCACAGCGTCGGGACAGCCGAGCCAGGGATCAGATTTGTGCGGCGTCAGCCAACGCTTCGCGCTATCCCCGAACGCACCATCGGAACATGCAACCTTGTCAATCAGATCGCCGCACCATCTCGGTCGATCGGCTTCCCAAGCGTCAAACTAAGTGCTAGAGGTTCCGCATGCGAGTGCTGTTTACGAGTTGCCCCATGTCTGGTCACTTCCTGCCGATGGTGCCACTGGCTCGCCAGATCGAACGAGAGGGCCACGATTTGGCCTTTTGTGTCAGCAATGACTTGGCCGCAGTGGTGGCGAGTGCCGGCTTCCCTGTCGCCGCGGTTGACAGCTTGACTTACGAGTGGATGCTCAGCGAGGGGAATCGCCGAGGACCGGCGAGGGCGGCCCTCCCACGAACTGAAAGATGGCGCCATGGTACGTCGATGTTCGCGTGGAGGGCCGAGGCTTTTGTCGAACCGCTCATCGATATTGTCGATCGGTGGCAACCTGATGTGATCGTTCACGAACCGGCGGAGTTCGCTGCTGCCATCGCCGGCACTGTTCGCGGACTTCCACATGTCACTCACTCTTGGGGCGCGCCGCGGGAAACTCAATGGGGTCAACTGAGAGCCGAACTTATGGAACCGGTATGGGACAGGTTCCGATTAGTCCCTCTGGCACATGGCGGCGACTATGAATACCTCTATTTCGATATCTGCCCGCCGAGCCTCAGGGCGCCCGAACTCGACAGCATCCCAACTGCTCAGCCACTACGCCCGGACGCTCCCGGACCTGCGGCAAAGCCGCCTGCCTGGCTGGCGGGCCTGCCCGAGGATCGCACTCTCTACGTGACCATGGGAACCATGCCTGCTAACAACACGCAGAAGACACTCTTACTGCATGCTTGTCGATGGCCTCGCCCGTCACGACGTCAATGTCATCGTGACGGTAGGCAACAACAATGACCCCGAGGAGCTCGGTCCCCAACCACCCAATGTGAGAGTCGAGCGCTACGTCCCACAAGAGGACGTCCTACCGTTTGTGACCGCAGTCATTTGTCATGGTGGATCGGGAACCATGTTCGGCGCGCTTCGCCATGGTCTCCCTCTGTTGATGATTCCGCTCGGCGCAGACCAGTTTCAGAATGCAGACTTCGTGTACCAAGGCTGGCGTCGGAAGGGCAGTCGATGTGGAAACGTTGACTGCCGACCTGGTGACATCAGAGGCGGCTGTGCTCCTCGGCGATCCGAGTTATCGGCAGCGATCGGAGGCGGTTCGCAGCGAGATAACTACGATGCCCGGTCCAGAGTTCGGGGTACGGCATCTCTCTGTCCTGATTAACTCATAGTCCGTGGGTGGGTGGTCGAGCAGACCGCCCTGTACATCCCGCAATACGCGGTAACGCTGCCTGGTGCCGTGGCGCAGGCCAAGACCCGACTGGAGGCCGCGCTGAGCGACGAGCCATGAGCGTCGAGCGCGATCGGCCGCCCGGCCAAAACCGGTCGGCGTCAGGTCAGCGAGTCGGGCACCCAGCTGGGCGGGCGCTTCTCCATGAACGCCGTCATGCCCTCCCGAGGCTCGGGTGACTCCTCGATCGCCCAGAACATGGTCTGGTAATCGATGAGGCCGTAGCGCTCGTTGAGCATGCGCTTCACGTGCATGCGCGCCATGGGCGGGGTTTGGAGGATCTCCTTCGTCGCCTCGAGCGCGGCGTTTCGCAGCTGGTCGTGGGGGACGACACGTGAGATGAGACCGATGCGCTGGGCCTCGGCCGCATCGAAGCGGCGAGCCGACAGCAGGAGGTCACGGGCCACGGCGATGCCCACGTGGGCCGGCAGCACGGCGGCGTAGGTGGCGTCGGGAATGCCGCGCAACAGCTCGGGCACCCGGAAGGTGGCCCGGTCGCTCGCCACGCAGATGTCGGCCAGCATGGCGATGAGCAACCCGCCGGCCTGGCAGATGCCGTTGACCGCGCTGACCACGGGCGCCCGGCTGTCGCGAATGGCCAGGAAAGGGAGGATGTCGTGGCCGATGTCGGGCGTCGGTTCGTCGTCCGGGTGCGAACGGCCTCCGAGGTCGCCGCCCGGGGCGAAGACGTCGCCGGTGCCCGTGATGATCAACGCGGCCAGGTCGGGATCGGCGTTGACCTTGCGCACGGCCCGCTTGATCCCGAAGTACATGGCCGGCGTGAGCGCATTGCGCGCCTCGGGCCGGTCGATGATGCACCAGGCAATGGCGCCCTCGCGCTCGAAGCGCAGGCCTGCTGCTCCCAGTTCGTTGGCCATCGTGTCCTCCTCAGAGCTTCCCGGCGCCGCCGCTGCGGGCGCGGATCATGGCGTCCTGCATCCACGAGCCGACCAGCTGGCCGTCGAGGCCGAAGATGTCGCCCCGGCCGAAGCTGCGTCCGTGCCCCGTGTAACCGGCCCGCATCTCGAGGAGGTGCCACTCGGCCGCCGGGTAGGGCTCGTGGAAGGTCTGCGTGTGGGTGAGGACCCCGGTCGAGAGCGTCTTGTGCGCCTGGGCCTGGCCCACGCCGGCATGGGGGCGCATGGCCGTGCCGATGAGGAACGTCTCGGTCGAGAAGGCAAGGAGGGCCTGGCTGACCGCGGGGTCGTCGGGCGCACCGGCGAAGCGGGCCCACACGGCCAGCTCGGGCGGGCCGACCAGCTCAGGGTCGTTCACGTCGACGGCGTCGACGACGCCCGCCTCCCAGGCCCCGTTGATCTTCACAACGCCGGCCACGGCTTCAGGCCGAGAGGTGACCGTGGGGGAGTCGGCGTGCCGGATCACGTCGGGCTCGGGCGCGCTGAGCAGGGCGAGCGAGCGCGTGACGATCTGGTCGTGCTGGCTGATGGTGACGGTGCTGCTGGCCAGCGAGCGTCCCGCGTGCATGCGCTCGACCGTGATGTCGAGCGGCTCGTCGGCCGAGGCGGGCCGGGCGAACACCGTGTGGCACGTCTTGACCGCCTTGCCCTCCTGGCCGACCAGCGCGGCGAAGGTGGCCTGGGCCAGGAGCTGGCCCCCGAAGACCATGCCGTAGTCGGTCTTGATGTTGGGGGCCCGGTAGGCGTCGTCGCCCACCGGCTCGAGGGTCAAAGCGTCGAGGAACGCCTCCATCGTGAACATCGCGCCTCCTTTTCTCCTCGCCCATTTCTCCAGCCGGGCCCACTCTGCCGGATGCCCGGCGGGGAGGGCCCGACCTCGGGTTCCCCGCTCCGGTGGCGGGACGAGGCCGATACCTTGGGCGAGGGCGAGAGTATGGCCATTTTTGACGGCGACGTCAAAGTCAGATACCCTCAAAAAAGGGGGTTTCCCCAGGCCCGTTCCTGCCCGAAGCGGCGGTCGCGGGGGTGCCGCCGGCCTTGTGCGGGCCGGATGGAACAGGACGACGAGAGGAAGAAGGACTGTGAGCGAGTCAGCCAAGGTCAACCCTGAGCACCGGATGCTCATCGACGGCAAGTTGGTCGAGGCCGATTCGGGCAAGACCTTCGACAACGTCAACCCGGCCACAGAGGAGGTCATCGGAGCGGTGGCCGACGCCTCCAACGCCGAGATGCTCCGGGCCATCGACGCGGCCCGGCGGGCCTTCGACGAGACCGATTGGTCGACCAACCACGCCTTCCGCAAGCGCTGCCTCGAGCAGCTGCACGACGCCTGCAACGAGGCCCAGGAGGAACTGCGCGAGGAGCTCATCCTCGAGGTGGGCTGCCCCCGCATGACCACCAACGGCCCCCAGCTCGACGCGCCGATCTCCGAGGCCTTCGCCTGGCCGGCGAAGACGATCGACGAGTACGAGTGGGAGACGGTCCTGCCCGACGCCATGACCATCACGGGTCAGGTCAACTGCCCGCCGCATCTGGCACGAGCCCCTCGGCGTGGTCGGCGCGATCGTCCCTTGGAACTTCCCCTTCGAAGTGACCTCGCACAAGTTGGGCCAGGCCTTGGCCACCGGCAACACGGTGATCCTCAAGCCGGCTCCCGACACGCCGTGGAACGCCACCCTGCTCGGCAGGCTCATCGCCGAGAAGACGGACATCCCCGCCGGCGTGGTCAACGTGGTCACGGCCTCGGACCACCTGGTCGGCGAGGAGCTCACGCTGTCGCCCAAGGTGGACTGCATTTCGTTCACCGGCTCGACTGCGGTCGGCCAGCGCATCATGGAGAAGGGCGCCGCCACCATGAAGCGCGTCTTCCTCGAGCTGGGCGGCAAGTCGGCCACCATCATCCTCGAGGACGCCGACTTTTCGACGGCGACGCTCGTGGGCATGGGCGCCTGCTTCCACGCCGGTCAGGGCTGCGCCATTCAGACCCGCATGCTGCTGCCGCGCTCGCGCTACGAAGAGGGCGTCGAGATCATGAAGGGCCTCTTTGCCGCGGTGCCCTACGGCGACCCGCAGCGGCCCGACGTCATGATGGGCCCGCTCATCAACGCCAAGCAGCGCGAGCGCGTGCTCGGCCTGATCGAGAAGGGCAAGGAGGAGGGCGCCACCGTCGCCGTCGGCGGCGGCCGTCCCTCGGGCGACGAGTTCGCCAAGGGCTGGTGGGTCGAGCCCACCCTCTTCACCGACGTGGACAACTCCATGACCATCGCCCAGCAGGAGATCTTCGGGCCCGTGCTCTGCGTCATCCCGTTCGAGGACGAGGACGACGCGGTGCGCATCGCCAACGACAGCAAGTACGGGCTCCAGGGTGGCGTCTTCTCCGGCTCGCTGGAGCGTTCACTGGCCGTGGCCCGTCGCATCCGCACCGGTGGCGTCGGCGTCAACGGTGGTGCACCCTACGGACCGGACCTGCCCTTCGGGGGCTACAAGCACAGCGGCATCGGCCGCCAGAACGGCCTGCCCGGCTTCGAGCAGTACCTCGAGATCAAGTCCATCGCCTGGCCGGCCGAGTAGGAGGACCGGGGGTGACCGTCACCAGCGACCCGGAGGTCTACTACGACCCCTACGACTTCGAGATCGATGCCGACCCGTACCCGGTCTGGAAGCGGTTGCGTGACGAGTCACCGCTCTACTGGAACGAGAAGTACGAGTTCTTCGCGCTGAGCCGCTGGGACGACGTCGACGCGGCCATGCTCGACTGGAAGACGTTCATCTCGGGTCGCGGCTCGGTGCTCGAAATCATCAAGGCGGGCATCGAGATCCCGCCCGGGTCGATCCTCTTCGAAGATCCGCCGACCCATGACCTCCATCGTGGCCTGTTGTCGCGTGTTTTCACGCCGCGCAAGATGCAGGCGCTCGAGCCCCAGGTACGGGCGTACTGCGCCGAGGTGCTCGACCCGCTTGTCGGAACGGGGGAGTTCGACTTCGTCGCCGATCTCGGAAAGTTCATGCCCATGCGGGTGATCGGCATGCTGCTTGGTATCCCCGTGGAGGACCAGGAGGCCATTCGCGAGCAAATCGACGACGGACTGCGGCTCGAGGAGGGCGTCCCGAACGAGACCGAGTACGACGGGCTCCGCTCAGCACGGGTGTTCTCCGACTACATCACCTGGCGGGCCGAGCATCCCTCTGACGACCTCATGACCGAATTGCTGAATGCTGAGTTCGAGGACGAGCACGGTACGACACGCACTCTGACTCACGAGGAGATCCTCGGTTACGTCGGCCTGTTGTCCGGCGCCGGGAACGAGACGACCACGCGGCTCATCGGGTTCGCCGGAGAGGTGCTCGGACGCCACCCGGACCAGCGTCGTGAGTTGGTCGAGGACCGGTCACTGGTCAACAACGCCGTGGAGGAATTGCTGCGCTTCGAGTCGCCCTCGCCGGTGCAGTCCCGCTACGTCGCCCGCGACGTCGAGTACTACGGCACCACGGTGCCCGAGGGCAGCATCATGGTGCTCCTCAACGGCTCGGCCAACCGCGACGAGCGGCACTTCCCCGACGGCGACTCCTTCGACGTCCACCGGGAGATCGGGCGCCACCAGGCCTTCGGGTACGGCATCCATCTCTGCCTCGGTATGGCGCTGGCCCGCCTCGAGGGCCGGGTCGCCCTCGACGAGGTGCTGCAGCGCTTTCCGGAGTGGGAGGTCGACTACGACAAGGCCCGGCGGGCCCGGACCTCGACCGTGCGCGGCTGGGAGACCCTGCCCGTGCGCACGTCGTGACCGGCGCGTCGGCGCCGCCCGCCCCGCACCGCCCGACCCAGGAGAGGAGCAAACCATGAACCTCGAGGACATGATCCTGGTCTCGATCGACGACCACATGATCGAGCCACCACACATGTACGAGAACCACGTGCCGAAGAAGTGGTTGGCCGAGGCGCCCAAGGTCGTGCACGAGGACGGCATCGACCAGTGGGAGTTCCAGGGCGAGAAGACGTCGACGTCCTTCGGCATGGCGGCCACGGTGGGCTGGCCCCGCGAGGAGTGGGGTTTCAACCCGGGGACCTACACCGAGTTGCGCCCCGGTTGCTTCGACGTGCACGAGCGCGTCCGCGACATGAACGCCAACGGGGTGCTGGGCTCCATGTGCTTCCCGACCATGGCCGGGTGGAACGCCCGCACCTTCGCCGAGGCGAGTGACAAGGAGATCGCGCTCGTCATGCTGCAGGCCTACAACGACTGGGCCATCGACGAGTGGTGCGGCACCTACCCCGGACGCTTCATTCCGCTGGGCATCGTTCCCATGTGGGACGTGGACGCCGCGGCGGCCGAGGTGCACCGGGTGGCCAAGAAGGGCTGCCGCTCCATCAGCTTCCTCGAGACCCCGCACGTGCAGGGGTTCCCGAGCTTCCTCTCCGGCTACTGGGACCCGATGCTCAAGGCGATCTCGGACGAGAACATGGTGCTGTCGCTGCACATCGGCGCCGGGTTCGGTGTGATCCAGCGGCCCGAGGAGGCGCCGGTGGACCACCTCATGGTGCTGGCCTGCCAGATCAGCGCCATCACGGCACAGGACCTGCTGTTCGGGCCGACCCTGCGCCGCTTCCCCGAGTTGAAGGTGGCCCTCTCCGAAGGCGGGATCGGATGGATCCCCTTCTACTTCGACCGGATCGACCGGCACTTCTCCAACCAGGAGTGGTTGCACAGCGACTTCGGCGGCAAGATGCCCTCGGAGGTCTTCC
This sequence comes from uncultured Acidimicrobiaceae bacterium, assembly GCA_963809715.1. GTDB lineage: Bacteria > Actinomycetota > Acidimicrobiia > Acidimicrobiales > RAAP-2 > Bog-473. The sequence goes on from CAWEKO010000003.1 coordinate 301,247, forward strand.
GCGACCACATGCTGGCCTGCTACATCACCGATCCTTCGGGGCTCCTCCTGCGCGACCGCATCGGCATCGACATCATCGCCTGGGAGTGCGACTACCCCCACACCGACACCACCTGGCCCGAGTCGCCCGAGTTCGCCTGGAAGGAGTTCTCGGAGGCCGGATGCCGGGACGACGAGATCCACAAGATCACGTGGGAGAACGCGTGTCGCTTCTACGGGTGGGACCCCTTCGCACACACAGCGAAGGAGAAGGCGACGGTGGGCGCCCTGCGCGCCTCGACGCCCGACGTCGACGTGACCCGGATGCCCAAGGACCAGTGGCGCACCCGCAACGAGGCGGCCGGGATCGGCGCCATCTGACCCCGGCTGCCGGGGCCCGCACAACGGCGCTCCGGTAGCCCCGACCGTAGTCACCACACCATTCGAGCGACACCATTCGAGAAGGAGGGCCAGGCACCGCGATGTTGGTTGCACTGACCGAAGACCAGGAGTTCTTCCGCGAGACGACGGAGCGTTTCCTGGTCGAGCTGGTACCACCCGACGCTGTCCGGGCGCGGCGCGACGACCCGGTCGGCTTCGACCCGGGCTATTGGCGTCGCGGGTCCGAGCTCGGCTGGACGTCGTTCCTCGTGGACGAGGCGCACGGCGGCGGGAGCATCAGTGGCCAGGGGCTGGTCGACCTCAGCCTGGTGGCCTACGAGTTCGGCCACCACGCCGCACCGGGGCCGCTGCTGCCCGTCAACATCGTGGCGGGGGCCTTGAGCGAGCACGACACGCACGCCGCCGTGCTGGCCGGCCTGCTGACGGGCGAGAACGTGGCCGCCTGGTGCGCGCCCGAACCGGAGTTCACCATCGGCGCGTGGCGGAGCGGGGTCACGGTGCGGCGCGACGGCGACACCTACGTCCTCTCGGGATCGGTGGCGCCGGTGGAGGCAGCGGCCCAGTCGACGCACCTCTTGGTGACGGCGGCTGACGGCGAGGGGCTGACCCAAGTGCTGGTGCCGGTGTCGGCTCCCGGCGTCGAGGTCACGGCGATGCAGACGGTGGACCTGACCAAACGCTTCGGTGCCGTGACCTTGACCGACGTCGTCGTCGGGGCGGACGCACTGGTGGGTGAGCCCGGCACGGCGGCCGCCGCGGTGGAGCGCCAGTTCCTCCACGCGGTGTCCATCCTGAATGCGGAGACGGTGGGGTCCATGCAGGCGGCCTTCGACATGACGGTCGAGTGGGGCTTCGACCGCTACACCTTCGGCCGGCCGCTGGCCTCCTACCAGGCGATCAAGCACCGCTTCGCCGACATGCTGACCTGGCTCGAGGCCAGCCACGCCATCAGCGACGCCGCCTGCGCCGCAGTGGCGGCCGCGGCGCCCAACGCCTTCGAGCTCTCCAGCGCGGCCAAGGCCTATGTGGGGCAATACGGGGGAGACCTGGTGCAGGACTGCGTGCAGATCCACGGCGGCATCGGGGTGACCTTCGAGCACGACCTGCATCTGTACCTGCGCCGCATGACCGTGGATCGTTCGCTCTTCGGCCTTCCGGCCGATCACCGGCGCCTGGTGGCGCTGCACCACGCGGCGGACCTGGAGGTGGCGGCATGAGCGCGCTGCGGGCCGAGGCGCTCGAGGAGTCGGACGCCCTGGAGGACCTGGACACGTTCCGGGAGCGGGCCCGCAGCTGGGTCCGGGCCAACCTGCGTCTGGCCACGCCCGAAGAGTTGCGCTGGGCCCGGGGCACCCTCAGCGAGGAGGAGGAGCTGGCCCAGGTCGCCCGTGACCGCGAGCTGCAGCGCATGCTCTTCGACGCCGGGCTGGCCGGCATCTGCTTCCCCAAGGAGTACGGGGGCCAGGGTCTGACCATGGCCCACCAGCGGGTGCTGAACGAGGAGATCGAGAACCGCGAGTTCCCGATGCGCTACCAGGTCCCGACCTTCTCGCCCTGCGCCGCGGTGATCCTCGAATTCGGTACCGAACAGCAGAAGCAGCGTCACATCCCGGCCATCCTGCGCGGCGAGGAGCTGTGGATGCAGTTCCTCTCCGAGCCGAGCGGCGGCTCGGACGTGGCCGGCGCGCTCACCACCGCCGTGCGCGACGGCGAGCAATGGGTGCTCAACGGCTCCAAGGTGTGGACCACCGGGGCCTGGTGGTCGGACTGGGGTCTCGTGCTGGCCCGCACCAACTGGGACGTGCCCAAGCACCGCGGCCTGACGGTGTTCATGATGCCCATCCACCAGGCCGGGATCGAGGTGCACCGCATCGAGATGCTCAACGGCTCGCACGAGTTCTGCCAGGAGTTCATCACCGACGTGGTGGTGCCCGACGGTGACCGCATCGGCGCGGTCGACGACGGTTGGACCGTGGGCACCCGCTGGATGTTCCACGAACGCATGCTCTTCAACTCGCCCTACGTGAACAACCCCGTGGGCCGCATCCGGGGCGGGTCGAGCGGCAGCACCGTCGCCATGGTGGCGCAGGAGCTGGGGAAGATGGACGACCCGGCCACCCAGGAACTGGTGGGTGAGGCCCGCATGTTCGAGCTCGTGGCCGATGCGATCCACGCCCGGGTGGGCGACAGCATCCGGACCGGCCGGCGCAGCGACCAGGCGGCGGCCATCGGGCGCTTGTTCCACGGCATGGCCACGACCCGGGCCGCCACGCTCGGCCTGGAGGTGGCCGGTTCGGCCGGCGCCGCCTGGAGCGGGGACGGCGAGGTGGCCAACGCCGCGGTGAACTTCCTCATGCGCCAGGTGGGCAGCATCGGGGGCGGCACGACCGAGATGGCGCGCAACGTGATCAGCGAGCGCGTGCTCGGCATGCCGCGCGAACGTACGCTCGATCGCGACGTACCGTTCCGCGACGTCCCGCGCAGCCGGCCGAGCACGTCGTAGTCGTCGTCGGCCACTGCGCCGACCCGGACAGGGGGTTTCTGCACATGGCACGGGCAACGGTCGACGGGCTCACGCTGGGCTACGAGGTCATCGGAACCGAGGGCCAGCCCTGGGTGATCACGCCCGGCGGACGCTTCACCAAGGAGTCACCCGGCGTGCGCGAGCTGGCGGTCGAGCTGGCCGGGCACGGCAACCGTGTGCTCATCTGGGACCGGCCCAACTGCGGGGAGTCCGACGTCTGCTTCGCGGGCAGCTCCGAGTCGGCGATGCAGGCGGACGCCCTGGTGGGGCTGTTGGCGCATCTCGACATGACGCCAGCGGTGATCGCGGGAGGGTCCGGGGGCGCCCGGGTGTCGCTCCTGGCCGCCGCCCGCCACCCCGAGGCCGCCGCCGGCGTCGCCGTGTGGTGGATCAGCGGAGGTGTGTACGGACTGCTGACGTTGGCCACCCATTACTGCGGCAACTCGGTCGGCGAGGCCTGGCGCGACGGGATGGAGGCGGTGGCCGGACTCGACGAGTGGGCCGAGGTGATCGAACGCAACCCGGCGAACCGCCAGCGCTTCTTGGACCAGGACCGCGACGAGTTCATCACCACCCTGGAGCGCTGGATGCTGGCCTACTGCCCGCGTGAGGGCGAGCACGTGCCCGGCCTGCCCGATGCCGAGGCGCGGAAGATGGACCTGCCCGCCCTGGTGTTCCGCAGCGGGGAGAGCGATCCCCATCACACCCGGGCCACCTCGGAAGCGGTGGCCGACCTGCTGCCCCAGGCCCGTCTGGTCGAGCCGCCGTGGGGGGACCGTGAGTGGATCGAGCGCCAGGGGACCCACGACGAGGGCCTGTTCGCCCGCTGGCCCAAGTTGGCTCCGCAGTTGCTCGAATGGCAGGCGGCGACGCTGGGCTGAGCCCAGCTCTGCTCAGCCGGTGGCGGCCTGCACCGGGCGTCCGGCCAGCGGTGCCCCGTCGTCCTCGAGCCCGAGGGCACGCACGAAGAGCAACGTCAACTGCTCGACGCCCTCCTCGAAGTCGCAGTCGAGCAGGCCCTGGACGAACCACATCTCGGGGAAGCGGTAGGTCATGGAACCGAGCGCGGCGGCGGCAATGTCGGGATTGAGCCGGGCATCGGCCAGGCCATGGCGCTGGAGGCTGCGAATGGAGCTGGCCACCTCGTTGTGGTTGACCCGGTGGCTCTCGGCACGCTGGGCCATGATCTCGGGGTCGAAGCGGGACACCTGCTCGATGACACCCATGATGCGCGCCTCGTCGCGGTAGCTCTCCAGGTGCAGCCGGATGGCCTCGCGGATGCGCTCGGCCGGCCGGGCGGAGGACTGGGCGAGGATCACGCTGTTCATCGGCTCGTACAGCCGCGCCTCCACGTTGGCCGCCACTTCGCGGAAGACCTCTTCCTTCGATTCGAAGTAGTGGTAGAAGGAGCCATGGGAGAGCCCGGCCTTCTCTGCGATGTCAGAGATGCGGGCGTCGAGGAAGCCGTCGCGCTCGAAGACCTCTTTCGCCGCATCGACCAGGCGGGCCCTGGTCTCGATCCCCTTGCGGGACCGCGGTCCGCTGGGCTTGTCGGTTCCGTTCGTGGCGGTGGGCCGCGCCGTCGTCACGCGTGCCTCCTTCCGTGCCGGCTGCCGGGCCGGCGGTTGGACAAACTTACTGTTCGCCCGTGCGGGCGATGGTGGACTCGGTTCATGCGATCAGGCTCCGTCCCGCTGCAACAACATCACGCCGGACGGAGTCCCACCGCCCGACGTGACCACAGCCGTGCTGGCGTCGCGCACCTGACGCTCGCCGGCGTCGTGGCGCAGCTGCTGCACCGCCTCGTAGATGAAGCCGAAGCCATGGGTCCGACCCTCGGAGAGCTGGCCCCCGTGGGGGTTGACGGGCAGATCTCCGTCCAGCGCGATGCGCCGCCCGCCGTCCAGCCAGTCGTAGGCCTCGCCGAACTCGCAGAAGCCGAGGCCCTCGAGCCACGAGATCGCGTTGAACGTGAAGCCGTCGTAGAGCAGCGCGAGATCGACGTCGTCCTGGCGCAGGTCGGTGCGCGTCCACAGGTGGGACGATTGCCCGATCACCTGGGGCTCGTGCGTCACCGTGTCCTGGTCCCACGAGACCCGTTCGAGGATCTGGGTGCCGACGGCCTCGATGCGCACCGCCGGGTGGGGAAGGTCGCCGGCCACCGACGCGTCCGAGACGATCACGGCGATCGATCCGTCGCAGGGCACGTCGCAGTCGTAGAGGCCGAATGGAGAGGTGATCGGGCGCGCCGCCATGTAGTCGTCCATCGTCATGGGGTCGCGGTAGATGGCGGCCGGGTTCCGTCCGGCATTGGTGCGGGCGTTGACCGCGATGAGGCCGAGCATCTCGCGGGGCGCGCCGTAGCGGTGCAGGTACTGGTTGGCGTGCATGCCGATCCAGTTGGCCGCCGACATGGCGCCGAACGGCGCGCGCCACTCCGTCATCGAACCCGTGACCCGGCCGCCCCGCTGGCGGTACTTGCCCTGGGCCACGAGCGCGGCGTGGGTGGAGGCCCACACCGTACGGAAGCAGAGCACGTGACGGCAGAGGCCGGCGGCCACCGCCATGGCGGCGGCGATGACCGACCCGCCGGGACCGGGCAGGTCCAGGCCGCCGTTGTGCCAGGTCGGATGGATGCGCAGCGCCTCCTCGATCTCGGGCGGCCCGCCCTCGCTCATCCCACCGCCGGACAGGCCGCCGGGATAGGACGAGAGCCCGTCGATGTCCCCGAGGGTGAGGCCGGCGTCGGCCACCGCCTCGAGGCAGGCGTCGACGGCCAACGAGAGGGGGTCGACCATGAGGCGCCGGCCGAGCTGGGACCGCCCGACCCCGCTGAGGACGGCGCGGTGTTCGAACCGTTCCGGGCTGACCGGTGGTCGCGGCGTCCGGCGCACCGGGGCGGGGACCCGGTCGACGGGATCGATCGCGCCGGTGGGCTCGAAGAGCGGCAACCAGACGTCCTCGCGCTGCTCGAAGCGCACAGCGACCTCTTGGCCGATGCGCACGTCGGTCGGCTCGCACCCGACGATGTTGGTGGTCAGGTGGACCGAGGGATCCTCGGCCAGGGCGACGTTGGCCACCACGTACGGCGGGTCGAAGTCGGGCAGCCAGCGGTGCTCGTTGACGGTGAATCCGATGACCGTGGCCCGCCCCGAGACCTCGGTGGGCTTCGGGGAGCGACCGCGGCAGAAGGGGCAGATCGGGGTGGGTGGGTGGACGAGCCGGCCGCAGTCCCCACAGCCCTGGATGCGCAGGACGCCGTCGGCCCCCGACGTCCAGAACCACTCGGTGGCCAGGCTCAGCTCAGGAAGCGGAGGCACCCGGGCTCCCCAGGGCTCGGTCCGGCGTCCCACCTGCCCGGTCCCGGACAGTATTGACATCGACGTCGTAATCGAACACGGTCGCCATGCTAGGTCATGGGGGTCCGGCGTGTCCTCGACCGGCAGCGGCGCCCGGAACCAGCCATCGTCCGAGCCAACCGGGTGACTCCCAGGGGTCCGCCCTCCGATCGGGACTTCGATTCCAATATTAGATTCTAATATTGACGTCTAAGTCAAAACTAGATAACCTGTCGGCATGCCGACATCTCTCGACTTCCCGACGTTCGATGCTGACAACCACCTCTACGAGACCAAGGACTCGTTCACCCGGTACCTGCCCGAGCAGTACCGGAACGCCATCGACTACGTGGAGCTGCACGGGCGCACGAAGATCATGATCCTGGGCACGGTCAGCGAGTACATCCCCAACCCCACGTTCGAGGTGGTCGCGAAACCTGGGGCCCAAGAGGAGTACTTCCGCAACGGGAATCCCGAAGGCAAGTCCTACCGCGAGATCATCGGCGAGCCGATGCGCTCCATCCCCGCGTTCCGCGAGCCGGCGCCGCGCCTCGAGGTCATGGACGAGCTCGGCGTCGACCGGACACTGATGTTCCCGACGCTGGCCAGCCTGCTCGAGGAGCGGATGCGCGACAACGTCGATCTGACGCACGCGGCCATCCACGCCCTCAACGAGTGGATGTACGAGGAGTGGACCTTCAACTACGAGAACCGCATCTTCGCCACACCGGTGATCACGCTGCCCATCGTCGAGAAGGCGATCGAGGAGCTGGAGTGGTGCGTCGAGCGTGGTGCCAAGACCGTCCTCATCCGGCCGGCGCCGGTCCCGGGCTACCGCGGCTCGCGCTCGTTCGGGTACCCGGAATTCGACCCCTTCTGGCAGGCCGTCGTGGACGCCGACATCCTCGTGTCGATGCACTCCTCGGACAGTGGCTACACCCGGTACAGCAACGACTGGACCGGGGCGAGCGAGATGCTGCCCTTCAAGCTCGACTCCTTCCGCTACATGACCGGTGGTCACCGGCCCATCCAGGACGCCATGGCCGCGTTCGTCTGCCACGGCGTGTTCGCCCGCTTTCCCGAACTGCGGGTCGCGTCCATCGAGGCCGGTGGGGAATGGATCCCCGCCTTCGTGCAGCACCTCGGCGACACGTACAAGAAGATGCCGAACGCGTTCGACGGTGATCCCGTCGAGCAGTTCAAGCGCAACGTCTCCGTGAGCCCGTTCCACGAGGACGACCTCGGCGCGATCATCGACGTGATCGGTGCCGACCACGTGCTCTTCGGGTCCGACTGGCCGCACCCCGAAGGTCTGGCCGAGCCAACCAGCTACGTCGACCACCTGCCGAAGGGACTTCCGGCCGAGGACGTCGAGAAGATCATGGGCGGCAACCTGGCCCGCCTCATGAAGGTCGACGCGCCGGTCGGCGCCGCCTCCTAGCTCACCCTCTGTCGCCGGGTTCCCTCGCACAGTAGGGTCGACGCGGCCACGAATTGATCACGGCCCAGGGGAGAACGAGATGGCTGACTACAAGTACGTGCTCTACGAGACGCTCCATTCGGGGCGCATCGCGCGCATCATGCTCAACCGGCCCAGTTCCCGCAACGCGCAGAACCGGGGTCTCCTCGTCGAGCTCAACGACGCCTTCTTGCAGGCCGAGGCCGATGACGAGGTCCGCGTCGTCATCTTGGGCGGGACGGGTCCGATGTTCTCCTCCGGGCACGACCTGGGTTCGAAAGAAGCGCGTGAGGAGGGGACGCCGGGTCCCAATTTCCAGCCGACCCGGGAGATCAACGGGGGGACCCGCAAGGGCGCCGAGTCCCTGATGCTCCAGGAGTGGCACTACTTCTTCGAGAACACGCGCCGGTGGCGCAATCTCCGCAAGATCACCATCGGCCAGGCGCACGGCGACGTCTACGCGGCCGGCCTCATGTTGCTCTGGGCGTGTGACCTCATCGTCTGCGCCGAAGGGACCCGCTTCGCCGACGTGGTGGGCGCCCGGCTCGGCATGTGCGGGGTGGAGTACTTCGCCCACCCCTGGGAGTTCGGGCCCCGCCGGGCCAAGGAGCTCCTCCTCACCGGTGACTCCATCGATGCCGACGAGGCCCATCGTCTGGGCATGGTCAGCAAGGTGTTCAAGCCGGACGAGCTCGGTGACCGCACCGTCGAGATGGCCCAGCGGATCGCCGAGCTGCCCACCATGACCTCGCTCCTGATCAAGGAGGCGGTGAACCAGAGCGTCGACAACATGGGCTTCTACAACGCCCTCAACGCCTGCTTCACTCTGCACGAGTTGAACCATTCGCACTGGGCCTGGGTCAACGAGAACCGGTATCCGGTCGCCCTCGAGGATTCGGGCATTCCCAATTGGAAGGAAGCGCCGCCCATCGTGGGATCGGTCAAGGACAAGGTGCGCGCCGAGCAGTAGCGATGGTCGCCTGAAGGCAACGCCACGCAAGGTGAGGCTGAATTCCCAGCTCAGCGCAGCAAAGCGTCGCCATGCACGGGGCGGCCTGTCTCGTTAGTATCAGTATCGACGTCGATGTCAGAAATGCCGGGGGACGGACCGGCGACGAAGGAGTGGGCCCGCAGGATGCTTCAGTTCGTGATCGCCGGTCTGGTGCTCGGGGGCATCTATGCCATCGCCTCCGCCGGCCTGGTCATCACCTACACCTCGTCGGGAATTCTGAACTTCGCGTTCGGCGCGATCGCGTTTTTCATCGCGCGCTTCTTCTACTGGCTGCACACCCAGCAGGGCTGGAGCATCGGGCTGTCGGCGTTCGTCGCCATCGTGATCGCCTCGCCCTTGCTCGGCGTCGTCCTCTACGCGCTGCTCTTCCGCCACCTCCGGCTGTCGTCACCGCTGATCAAGGTGGTGGCCACCATCGGGTTGCTCGTGGCCTTCCCGTCCCTGGCCACGATCATCTTCGGGAACCAGGCCATCAACCAGGCGCCGGGTCTCGCTCCAGAGCCTGTCCACGTGTACCAGTTCCTCGGGGTCCCGGTGACCCTGAACCAGATCATCGTCTACGCCTGCGTGATCGTGACCGTCGTGGCCGGCGCCCTGATCCTCCGCTATACGGAGGTCGGTCTCAAGGTGCGCGCCATGGTGGATTCGCCGGCCATGACCGACCTCTCGGGAACGAATCCGACTTTGGTCTCCGTCGGGGTCTGGGCCGTCAGCACCTTCTTCGCCGGACTGTGCGGCGTCCTGGCCGCCCCCATCATCGGGCTGGATCCCAATCAATTCACGGTGCTCATCGCGGCCTCCTTCGCGGCAGTGGTGGCGGCCAAGCTGACCAACCTGCCTGTGGCCGTCCTGGTCGGTTTGCTGATGGGCGTGGCCACCTCGCTCATCCAGCGGTACCTGCCACCCAACAGCAACTGGACGACCGAGGTCATCGACGCCGTCCCCTTCATCGTGATCGCCCTGTTCCTCATCTACAGCCTGTTCCGGACCGGACGGGTCGGGGCGAACGACGGCTGGGGTGGCGCGCTGGACCGGGCCATCACGCCCCAGGGTGAGAGCCGGCTGGCCGGATCGACGAACAGCGTGGTCGAGGAGGCCCAGCTGAGCTTCGCCGGCAGGTACGCCGGTCCTGTGCTGCTGATCGTGCTCGCCGGCGCCCTGCCCATGATCGTCTCGAGCTACTGGGTCGGTCTGTGCGCGGCGGCGTTCGCCTATGCCGTGATCTTCCTGTCATGGACCATCGTCACCGGCGAGGGCGGCATGTTGTGGCTCTGCCAGATCACCTTTGCCGGGGTGGGGGCGCTGACCACGGCGCAACTCGCCAACCACTACGGCTGGCCGGTGCTGGCCGGCGTCGTGGTCGGCGGCCTGATCGCCGGGGCCATGGGCGCCGTCGTGGGTTTCCTCAGCATCCGCCTCGGCGACCTCTACGTCGCCCTGGTGACCCTGACCTTCGGGCTGCTCATGGAGAACCTGGTCTTCACCCTTCCGAGCTTCGTCAACCAGGGCCTGGGGCTGACGCTGAACCGGCCGGAGTTCGCCACGTCGGACCGGGCCTTCTCCTATCTGTGCCTGGTCGTCTTCATCGTCTTGGCCCTCTTCATCGTCAACTTCCGCCGGTCGACCACGGGCCTCTCACTCAACGCGGCGCGTTGGAGCGAGGCGGGCGCCCGGACCTCGGGCGTCAGCGTCGTGCAGATGAAGGTCATCGCCGGCTCGACCGCGGCCATGATCGCCGGGATCGGCGGGGGTCTGCTGGCGCTGGCCCAGACCACCTTCCAGCCGAGCGAGTTCGCCACGTTCGCCGGCGTGGTCTGGCTGGCCATCCTGGTCACCATCGGTGTGCGATCGAACGCGGCGGCGCTCATCGCCGGACTGACGTTCGTCTTCCCCTCCGCGCTGCTGCAGTACTACTTCTCGACCGTGACCCTGCTGCCCAACCTCCTGCCGGTGCTCTTCGGCCTCGGTGCCATTTCGGCGGCCAAGTACCCCGATGGTGCACTGGCCGAGAACACCCGCAAGCTGCGCAGCGTGGTCCTCCGCCTCTCGCCCAAACGGGCTGAATCCTTGTTCGAGGACGGCGACGACATCGAAGCGGACATCGCGGCGGTCGAGAGCGGGACGCTGGTGGCGGAACAGGTCTCGTGACGACGGCCGCCGTGCCTTCGGTCGACGAGGGCGGCTCCGCAGCGGCGCCGACCTCGGCGTTGGCCGCCGCGGGAATCACCGTCCGTTTCGGCGGGCTCATGGCCTTGAACGACGTCTCCATCGACGTCGCCCCGGGCGCCATCGCCGGCCTGGTCGGCCCCAACGGTGCCGGCAAGTCGACCCTGCTCGGCGTGCTCTCCGGACTGCTCCGGCCCAACGGCGGACATGTGTGGCTCCAGGGTGCGGATGTGACGAACGCGTCACCACGGGCCCGGGCCGGCCGGGGCCTGGCGCGCACCTTCCAGCAGCCCGAGCTCTTCTTGGGCCTCACGGTACGCGAGCACATGGTCGTGGCATACCGGGCCCGCATGTCGCCGCATCGGATGTGGCGGGACATGTTCGACCCGCGCTCGCTCCTCCCGCCCTCGAAGGCGGAGAACGAGCGCATCGACGGCCTGCTCGAGCTCCTCCATCTGACCCGGGTGGCCAAGGCGCCGGTGGCGGCACTGCCGCTGGGCATCCTCCGCCTGGTCGAGGTGGCCCGTGCCCTGGCCAGCGACCCCCAGGTCCTCCTGCTCGACGAACCGCTCTCGGGGCTGGACATCAAGGCCTCGGAGAATCTGCTCGGCGTGTTCCGTCACATCGTCGACCAGGCCGACCCGCCGCTCTCTCTGATTCTGGTCGAGCACGACGTCGCCGCCGTGCTGTCCCTCTCGGACGAGGTGTTCGTCCTGGACTTCGGCGAGCGCATCGCTGTCGGCACCCCCGAGCAGATTCGCCAGGATCCGGCGGTGCGCGCCGCCTACCTCGGTGACAGCGATCCACCGAAACGGTCGACCGCGCCGGTTGGAGGCTCGGCGGGCACGGGTGGCGACGCATGACGGAGCCACTCCTCGAGGTGCGTGACCTCGACGTGAGCTACGGCACGTCGCAGGCCCTGTTCTCGGTCTCGGTGTCCGTAGAGCCCGGCACGGTTCTGGCCGTCCTCGGCGCCAACGGTGCCGGAAAGAGCACGCTCGCCCGTGCGGTGTCAGGACTGGTCCGCCCGGGCGCGGGGCAGGTGTTCTTCGAGGGTCGAGCGGTGACGGGACAGCCGGCCTACAAGATGCGCAAGCTCGGCCTGACCTACATCCCCGAAGGCCGGGGCATCTTCCCGGGCCTCTCGGTGATCGACAACCTGCGCATGGCCGTGGCCCAGGAGCGACGAGGCGAGCGGGCCTCGTGCATCGACCGGGCCATCGAACGCTTTCCCGTGCTGGGCGGTCGCCGCAACCAGCGGGCCGGCAGCCTGTCGGGTGGGGAGCAGCAGATGCTCGCCCTGGCCCGGGCGCTGGCCGTTTCTCCGAAGCTGGTCATCGCCGACGAGATGTCGCTCGGCCTGGCCCCGCTGGTGGCCGAGTCGGTCTTCGAGGGGCTCGAGGACGCTCGGCGTTCGGGGATCACGATTGTCCTGACGGAGCAGTTCGTCCACCGGGCCCTCTCCATGGCGGACAGCTGCATCATCCTGACCAGGGGACATGTGGGCTGGAGCGGTCCAGCTTCGGGTGCGGGCCAGGAGGTGATCGACCGCTACCTCGGGGAGGCCGAGAGCCCGACCCCGACTTCCACCGGCGTTTCGGCTTCGTTACAATAACGGACCTCACCAGAGCCGGAATGGCGATTCTCCGGAATCTGCACTCCGGTTCGCGTTGCTGAAGCACAAGGGATCTCAAACGAGAGATCCGCGGAGGGAGTCGTCGAGATGCAACCAGCCCTGTCCTTGCGGACCCGTCGAACCGTTGGTGCGGCCCTGGCCGCCGCCTTCGCCGGGCTGCCGCTCATGTTGGCGGCGGTGCCGTCGGCACCTGCTGGCGCATCTGTCCGTGCGTCGGCCTCGCCGATCACCATCGCGTACGTCACCGACCTGACCGGTGAGGGAGGGTCGCAGAACTCGACCTCGCCGGCCGGCTTCAACGCCCGCATCGCCATGCAGAACGCGGCGGGCGGCGTGCACGGCCACAAGCTGGTGGGGCTGGTCATCGACGACCAGACCGACCCGTCCAAGATCGCCACGGCCGTGCAGGAGGCCGACTCCAAGGCCTTCGGCATCGTCTCGCAGAGCCCACTGTTCTTCTTGGCCGCCAAGTACCCCAATCAGGCCGGCGTGCCGGTGACCGGAACCTACGACGACGGGCCCGAGTGGGGCACGCAGCCCTACACCAACATGTTCGCCTCCGACGAGGGGAGCGTGAACCCCAAGTACCCCGTCAACACCCAGATCGGGAACTTCCTCAAGCAACACGGGGGCACCGTCCTGGGCTCCTACGGCTACGGGATCTCTCCCTCGTCCGCCCGTGCCGCGGAGCAGACGGCACAGTCCTTCCAACACGCCGGCGGCAAGGTGGGCGTGTTGGACACGTCGGTCCCCTTCGGCGGCGTGAACTTCACGGCGACCGCACTCACCGCGAAGCAGAAGGGGATCAACGCCATGGTGCCCGCCATGGACGCCAACTCGAACTACGCCCTGGCCCAGGCGCTCCAGCAGTCCGGGGTCAAGCTCAAGGCCACGCTCTACGCGACGGGGTACCAGCCCGACGCCATCAACTCACCGGCCTGGAACACGCTGCAGGGCGCGTACTTCCTGTCACTCTTCCGCCCGTGGTCGCTGCCCAATGCCGGCACCCAGCAGATGCAGGCCGCCATGGAGAAGTACGCCCACTTCACCAAGACCCAGTTCCCGAACCTCGGTCAGTACGAGGCCTGGGCCGGCGCCGACCTCATGATCAAGGGACTGGAGATGGGGGGCAGCACCCCGTCGCGTTCGGCCGTCATCAAGGACCTGCGCAGCCTGAAGTCCTACAACGTCAACGGGCTCCTGCCCCAGAGCATCAACTACTCCACGGTCTTCGGCAAGGATCTGCCCAAGCAGTGCACGTGGATCATGCAGGCCGAGAAGACCGGCTTCAAGGCGGTCTCCGCGCAGCCGTACTGCGGGACGGACATCCCCGGGACCTCGACAGCCTCGACGTCGTAGCACTCCATCCGATGGTGTTTGCTCGCCCCCGGCGCACATGCGCCGGGGGCGAGTCACGTCCGGGGGGCGTCCCGGCGAGGGTTCAGCGCAACCGCCAGTCGATCCGCCCACCTTGGAACGACTGCTGGCCGCTCTCGATGTCCTCGTAGTCGGTCCCCAAGAGCACCAGGCTCGACATCTGGGCCAGGGCCTCGCGCCGGGCCACCTCGTGGGCCATCCACACCGCCCGGAGCGTCCCCTGGACGGCCATCACCGGTGCGGAGGCGATGGCCCGGGCCACCCACATGGCCCGCTCGCGCAGTTCGTCGGCGGGGACCACCTCGGAGACGAGACCGAGCTGGTGGGCCCTGGCCGCCGACATGCGCTCGTGGGCGCCGAGCAGGGCGATCCGCAACGTCTCGCCCAGGGGGAGCTTCTGGAGCAGGTGGAGTGACTCGAAGCCGGCCACCATGCCGTACGTGACGTGGGGGTCGAAGAAGGTGGCGTGCTCCGCCGCGATCACGATGTCGGACTCGCCCAAGAGGTAGAGGGCGCCGCCGCACGCCATGCCGTTCACCGCGGCCACCACCGGCTTCCACAGGTCGTTCTGTTTCGGGTTGATGCGGCTCCCCGGGTCGTTGTACTGGAAGGGGGTGGCCACGAAGCCCGTGGGGTGCTGGCGCTTGCGCTCGGTCGGATGCACGTCCTCGAGGTAGCCCTGCTCGATGCTCTCGTCCCGATCGATTCCCGAGCAGAAGGCCTTGTCCCCGGCTCCGGTCAGGATGATCGCCCGCACCGCGTCGTGGCCCCGCAGGGCCCGCCACAGCTGCCCGAGCTCCTCCTGCATCTCCAGATTGAAGGCGTTGTGCACCTCGGGCCGGTCGAGCGTGACGACCGCGACGCCGTCGTCCTCCTCGTAGCGCAGTGTCTTGAACGAAGTCTCCAACTCTCGCTGCTCCCTTGACGCAGCCTGCGCAGGCCTGAGGCGCCTTCGGGGTCACACTAGCGAGAAGCCCGTGAGCCCCTTTCCGGAGTCTTCAGCCGGCCGGTGGCAAGTCGTGCTGGAGGGCGACGCGGGAATCGTCGAAGCTGAGGAACTGACCCAGCGGCGCAGATTCGGGCAGGGGATCCTCGTAACTCCAGGCGATGTCGTCGACCACCTCGTCGCCGATGCGCGCCGTCCAATAGCTGGCCGTGCCCTTGTAGGGGCAGTAGGTCGTGGTGTCGCTGCGCCGGAGCACATCCATGCGCACGCGGCGAGGGTGGACGTAGAGCCGCGGGTCCAGGGCCGTCTCGTAGACGACGAGGGTGTCGTCGGTATCGACCAGTGCCAGCCCCGACACCTCGACCCGAAGCCGCCGTTGTGAGCGCAGGCAGTCCACCCGGTGGTACGGGTTGCGCGGATGTCCGAACACCTGTTCGTTCTCCTCGAACCAGGCATCGACGGCCCCCCAGTCGACGCTGACGTAGCCGGGGGTATCTGCGAGGGGCCGGCCGGGGACGCCGTCCACGTCGGAGTCGGGAATGGCATAGGTCGGGGGTTGACCCTGACGGTGCGCGAGCAGGACACCTTCGCTGTCGACCACGGTGCGCCCGTCCTTGGTCGCCCGTACCCGGCGCCGGAAGGGCTCGATGTAGGCGAGGTCGGACGGCAGGGGGGACGTGAACCGCCCCGCCGGGTGCGCACTGAGAGGACCGCGGCCGGTGGTCAGGCTCACAGGGCGGTCCGCTCGTCCCGGGACCGGTCGCCGTTGCCGAAAGGTCGCACCATGGCGTCCACGCTAAACGAGGCGAGCAACTGACCCTCCTCGTCGTGGACGCGGCACTCGGCGTGGGTCATCCCGTCGCCGGCGAAGGTGGAGCGGTGGCGGTAGAGCATCCACCGGTCGGCCCGGACCTCGGCGTGCAGCGAGAGACTGATGGCGTTGATGCCCATGGAGAGCGTGCGGTGGGCCTGGTCCTGACCGAGGCCATCGTGCGGGCGCAGCGCGGCGGCGATGGGGATGTGCCCGGTGAATTGGGCGAGGAGGCCGGCGTGGAGCGCCGGGTCTTCCGGCACCTGGCGGAAGCGCACCCAGCAGTCGATGAGGGGTGGTCCGAGCGGCGCGGCAGAGTCATTGGTGTAGGCCCCGTCCACGATCCGCAGATCGCGTCCGGTCACACCCATGTCGTAGGGCGGACAGTCATAGGGCCCCGGGACGTCGGGAGCGTCGGCGGCATGGCGCACGAGTGGGGGAGACATGGTGTCGAGGAGCAGCGTTCCCGCGGCACAGCAGCGGCCGCCCTGGCGGACCTGTGCGGACACGCCGGTGAACGTCCGGCCCCCGCTGAGCTCGGCCAGCTCGAAATCGAGGGGCCGGCCGGCGTCGGCCCCTCGCAGGAACAACATGTGCGCGGAGACGACGCGGCGACCCGGCGCGTGACGCATGGCGGCCACGATCGCCTGGCCCAACATCTGGCTGCCCTCCACGACGGGACGTCGCCCATCGGTCCGGGTCACGCTTTCCCAGGACAGATCCCCGGTCTGGCGCAGATTCAGCATGTCGATGAGATGGGAGGCGTCACCCCACGTGGGGAACTGCTTGACGGTGGTGTCCCGATCGTCCCCGCCCGCCATGGCGTCGATCACCTCGACACGGACCCGATCCGGATGGAACGTCCCGTGATCGCGCAACGCTTCGTCTTCGTCGGCCGGCTCGCCGACCATGGTGAGGACCGATGTCTCGCCTTTGAGGCCGGCCAGGTCGATGTCCGCCAGCGGGAAGTAGAGCACGGCCGGCTCCCCGGCGCGGTCGTCGCAGAGGCAGGCGTCGGACTGGGCCACGAGTGTCTCACCGAGCCACGCCCGGGCGCGGTAGGGGTAGCGCTGGACCGTCACGGTCGTCGTGCGGTCAGGTCAGAAACCCGGGGTGGCGGGGGACGAGGACGTCGTGCGCGGCGCCACCGTGACCGAGGGAAGGCTCAGGCTGCCGCCGTGGCGCACGAGGGTGTCCACCACCGTCACCAGCTCCTCGACCTCGATGAGGCTGTCGCTCAGGTACTTGCGGGCCACCCACTCGGTGCCGAATTGCACGGCGCGGTCGGGGTCCCAGTCGTCGGCGAACCCGGTCATGGAGTCACCCTCGCCTCCGGCGCAGTCCCCCACGACCAGACGGGTGAAGCCGATGCTCGGATGCTCCGCTCGGAACGCCTCGACCAGCTTGTCGAGGGCCGCCTTGCTGACGGCGTACGAGCCCAATCCGGGCCAGGGTGGTGTGAGCGATGCGCTCACGGACGAGAGGTAGACGGCGATGCCCTCGCTCTTGGCCAGGTGGGGGAGGGCCGCCGTCGTGACCAGGGCCGCACCGATCACGTTGGTGTCGAAGACGCGGCGCCAGGTGTCCACGTCCATGTCGGTCAGGCTGGCCAGGGGCCCGATGGCCGGCGTGTAGACGAGGGCGTCGATGCCGCCGAGCTGGCGGGCCGCCTCGGCCAGTGCCGTTTCGCAGGACTCCGGGTCGGTGACGTCGCAGGCCAGGGCGATCGTCCCTGGTCCCGCCTCCTTTGCCGCGGCTTCGAGCCGCTCGAGCCGGCGGGCCAGCAGGGCCGTCTGCGCCCCGCGCTTCGCCAATCCGACGCCGATACAGCGTCCCAAACCGCTCGAAGCGCCTACGACGACGGTGCGCACAATCCGGTCCTTCCCTTGCTGAGTTCGGAAGCGATGTTAGGCGGGATCTGCGAGCGCCATTCTCGTGGGACGGTGCTCCGGGGACCCGTCGCGGCCCGAGTTCGGCGCCGCCCTCGCGCACCTCGGCGGGGCACCGGCGGCACCGGCATCTGTTCGGCCATGATGTCCGCACCCTCACCACGCTGGACGTATTGTGAGCACTTCTTGACCCCGGAGGATCTGTGCATCTACTACTCGGCAGCCTTACGCCCTCGTCCGTCAGCCTGGCGCTGCTCCTCGCGCGCCTGGTGCTCGGCGTGGTCTTCCTGGCCCACGGCATCAATCACATCATCGGGGGCGGAAAGATCGCAGGGACGGCCCGTTGGTTCGAGGGCCTGGGGATGCGCCCCGGCATCGTGCACGCCTGGTTCGCCAGCCTGACGGAGGTCGGGGCCGGTGCGCTGCTCGTCCTCGGGCTGCTGACACCGTTTGCCGGTGCCGGCGTCGTCGGGGTCATGCTCGTCGCCTGGATCACCAATCACCGCACGAACGGGTTCTTCATCTTTCGCCCCGGCGAGGGCTACGAGTACGTGATGACGCTCACCGTGCTGGGTGTGGTCGTGGGCACCCTCGGCCCGGGACAGTGGAGCATCGACGACAAAGTGCATGCCTTCAACGATCTGTGGGGCTGGCCAGGTTTCTGGATTTCGCTGGGCGGGGGAGCGCTCGGGGCCGGACTCCTGCTCGCGACGGCCTGGAGGCCGCAGAAGAAGGTCGAGGCCGGCTGAGTCAGGGCGCAGCCCGGTCCACCGCCCGCGCCGTCACTGCGGCCGTCGGCCCTCGCGCACGGCTTGGGTGACCAGGCCGATGGCCCAGGTAAGCGTCCGAACGGCCTGCTCGTGGTCCATCTGCCAGTCGGCCGTCAACCGCTCGTAGGCGCCCACGCTCCAGAGCACGTCGAGGGCGGCGGCCACACCGGCGGCGTCCTCGGGCGGCCAGTCGGCGGTCCATGCCCGCAGCGCATTGTGCAGCGCGTCGCGCTGGCGCAGGTTGGCCTCCGTCAGTGTCGGGTCGAGCGGAGGTCTGGGCTCGAAGGGAAACGACGACACGTAGGAGAAGACGCGGGCGGCCACGTCCCTGACGTCCTCGAGCTGCATGCCGTCGAGATCGATACCCGCCTCCTGTTCCATCCGGTGCATCACCGCATCACGCAAGCCCCGCTCATTCGTGAAGTAGCGGTAGACGGTGCGCTCGTTGACGGCCGCCTCGCCGGCCACGCCACGGATGGTCACGGCGCCCCAGTCGCGGACGGATCGGTTGTGCATCAGCGCGCAGGCGGCATCGATGATCCGCTCCCGGGTCTGCGCCGACCGAGCTCGGCGCACCGGACTGTCGTAGTGCCGCGAGGCCTGGGTCCCGCCTGTCTCGGGCCCCGTAGAGCCGGTCACGACCAACGCTTCAGGAGGGGCGGTGGCGTCGGCACCGGCTGACCGGCGGAGGATCCGTGGAGCGCGCTAGCCAATGCGGGCCGGCAGTGTCTCGAAGCCGCGCACGGTCGACGTCGGCGAGAGCTTTGCGTTGTCCAGGTCGACCTCCCAGTCGGGGAAGCGCGAGAGGATCTCGTCGAGCGCGATCGAGCCCTCGAGCCGGGCCAGCGCCGCACCCAGGCAGAGGTGGATGCCGTTGCCGAACGTGATGTGGCGACCATCGTTCCGGGTGACGTCGAAGCGGTCGCCATCGGGGAACCTCCGGTCGTCCCGGTTCGCCGAACCGATGAGGAAGAGGAGCGCGCTGCCTGCAGGGACCGCAACACCGTGCAGGACGATGTCCTCGCGAGCGACGCAGCGCCCGACGTGCGGTCCCGGTGGCTCGTAGCGGAGGATCTCCTCAATGGCGTTGGGGATCAGCGTGCGGTCCGCCACCAGTCGGGCCCGCTGGTCCGGGTGCTCCGAGAGGAGCTTGGCCGTCCAGCCGATGAGGCGGTTCGTCGTTTCGTTGCCTGCGCCGGCGACGACCTCGAGGTAGGTCAGGAGCTCCTGGCGGGTCAGCTTGCGCTCGGTGCCCGTCTCGTCGGTGAACTCGACGTTGAGCAGCTCGGTCATGATGTCGTCGGACGGGTGCGCGGCCCGCCACTCGATGTAGTCGCCGAACATCTCGCCGGTCACGAAGTTCTCGCGGACCTTCATCGGCTCACCCTCTTTGGTCCGCAGGTTGTTGTCCACGTATTCGCGGACCGATTCCTGGTCCGACTCGGGGATGCCGAGCAACATCCCGATGACCTGCATGGGCATTTTGGATCCGAAATCGGTGATGAAGTCGAGCCGGTCGGCACCGACGAACGGATCGAGACTGCGGGCACAGAACTCCCGGATTTTCGGTTCGAGCTCGGCCACCCGGCGCGGGGAGAAGGCGCGGAGAGCAGGCGCCGGTGGATGGTGTGGGTCGGCGGGTCTTCGAAGATCAGGATGCCCTTGGGCATCTCGATGTTCGCCTTGATGAGTTCGATGATCCCGCCCCGACCCGAGATGAAGCTCTGGGCGTCGAGGAAACCCTTCTCGACGTCCTCGAACCGGCTCGCCGCGTAGAAGTCGTGGACGTCGTTGTAATAGAGCGGCGCCTCTTCCCGGAGCCGTCGGTACACCGGATACGGGTTGGCGTTGATGTCGACGTCGTACGGGTCGTAGTAGACGTCGGTCGTGCTGGTGGTCACCCTGTCTGGCCCCGATCTCTCAATTCACGTCAGAGTGTGACATGAAGTCCGAGGCCGGTCAACCGGAAAATACTTTGACGTTGAACTATTCTTGACGGGCATGGCAGACCACGACTCCTGGCGGCAGGATTACGAGCGTTCGCCGCGGCACGACACGCGCTTCGAGACGATGTCGGGCGTGCCGCTCGAGCCTGTCTACGGGCCCGACGGGGCGGAGCTTCCCGGACAGTTTCCCTACACGCGGGGTCCCTACGCCTCCATGTACCGCTCGCGCCTGTGGACAATGCGCCAGTTCGCCGGCTTCGGGTCAGCGGCCGACACGAACGAGCGCTTCAAAGAGTTGCTGCGGGCCGGTGGCGACGGGCTGTCGACGGCCTTCGACATGCCCACGCTGCTCGGGTGTGACTCCGACCACCCCTTGGCCCGGGGCGAGGTGGGCCGAGCCGGGGTCGCCGTGGACACGCAGGCGGACATGGAACGGCTCTTCGCCGACATCGATCTGGGCCGGGTCTCGACGTCGATGACCATCAATTCACCGGCCGCACCACTCCTGGCCATGTACATCGGTGTGGCCGACCGCACGGGGGTCGAGCGGGCCCGCCTCTCGGGCACGCTGCAGAACGACATTTTGAAGGAGTACCAGGCTCAGAAGGAGTACGTGTTCCCGCCGCGGCCGTCGGTGCGTCTCGTGACCGACGTCATGCGGTTCTGCGCGGTGGAGATGCCCAGGTGGCATGCGGTCTCCGTCTCGGGCTACCACATCAGGGAGGCGGGATCGACGGCGGCCCAGGAGCTCGCGTTCACCTTGGCCAACGGATTCGCGTACGTCGAGGCCGCGTTGGCGGCGGGGATGGCGATCGACGACTTCGCGCCGCGACTGAGCTTCTTCTTCAATGCCCACAGTGACTTCTTCGAAGAGATCGCCAAGTATCGTGCCGCCCGCCGTATCTGGGCGCTCTGGATGCGCGACCGCTACGGAGCGAACGACGGCCGTTCGACCCAGCTGCGCTTCCATACGCAGACCGCCGGCGTGTCCCTCACGGCACAACAGCCCGAGGTGAATCTGGTGCGCGTGGCCATCGAAGCATTGGCCGGCGTGCTCGGGGGCACCCAGAGCCTGCACACCGACGCGTTCGACGAGGCCCTGGCGTTGCCGACCGAGCACGCCGCACGCCTGGCGCTGCGCACGCAACAGGTGATCGCCGAGGAGTCCGGAGTCGTGCACGTGGCGGATCCGCTCGGTGGGTCGTGGTTCGTCGAGGAGCTCACCGACGAACTGCAGCGTCAGGCGGAGGAGATCTTCAGCCATATCGACGTCAGCGGGTCCGGGTCCATGCTCGAAGGCGTGTTGGCGTGCATCGACGACGGCTGGTTCACGTCCGAGATCGCGGACGCCTCTTACGCCTTCCAATCCAAGATCGCCCGCGGCGAGTGGGTGCAGGTTGGGGTCAACGGTTACGTGGAGGACGACGGGGTGTCGCCCTCGACGCTGGTCATCGATCCGGGCGTCGAGGCTGAGCAGATCGAGCGCCTGGCCTCCGTGAAGCAGGAGCGGGACGACGACGCCGTGCGGCGTGCGCTGTCCCGGCTGAGCACAGAAGCCGTCGATCCGGAGGTGAACCTCATGCCGGCACTCATCGAGGCTGCTCGGAGCATGGTCACGGTCGGTGAGGCCATGGGTGCGCTCGAGTCGGTCTTCGGGACGTACGTGGAGCGCCAGGTCGCCTGAGCGTGACGCTCCCACCCGCGCGGCCGGCCCCCGCCTGGCCCTGCGGAGCGTCCTCGTGACCGAAACCGGACATCTGCCCTTCGACCCGATCGCCGAGGCGATGCGTCACTGGCGCGGTCACGGGTGGGAAGGGGCCGTCCGCGGCATGGGGGTCGTGACCTCGGTGATCCGGGTCGAGCAGATCCTGGCCGGCCGGGCCGAGGCCGAAGTCCGTCCGCTCGGTTTGACCTTTGCCCGCTACGAGGTGCTGATGTTGCTCCTCTTCTCGAAGCACGGAGAGCTGCCGTTGGGCAAGATCGGTGAGCGGCTGCAGGTGGCGCCGGGCAGTGTGACCAACGCAGTCGGCCGCCTCGAGCGGGACCGCCTCGTCCGTCGGCGGGTGAACCCCGACGACGGACGGGGGGTTCTCGCCGCCATCACCTCACACGGGCGCGACCTGGCCCTGGAGGCCACGTCCGCGCTCAACGGCTCACTCTTCGGCGCGGTGGAGCTGTCTCCCTCGGACACCGACACCCTCTTTCGCCTGCTCGGCAAGCTGCGGCAGCGGGCCGGCGACTTCGACTGACCGAGGTCGGCCGGAAGGGCCCTTGGACAGCCCTCGCCGGAGCTTCTATTCTCAATTGAGAAGAACGTGGTTCTCACACCGGGCACCCCGTAGCTCGCACGCAAGGAGGAGGCCGTCAGTGCCGGAGTACGACGACATCGATTTCTTCCGGGGCAACGAACTCATCGCCGACCCGTACCCGTACTTCGACCACCTGCGGTCGGGCTGCCCCGTCCAGCGCGAGCCCAAGCACGGGGTGGTCATGGTCACCGGATACGAGGAAGCGGTCTCGGTGTACACGAACACCTCCACGTTCTCGTCCTGCAACTCGGTGACCGGACCGTTTCCCGGTTTCCCAGTGCCGCTCGAGGGCGACGACGTGAGCGACGAAATTGAGCAGCATCGCGATGAACTGCCCTTCAGCGACCAGATCACGACCATGGATCCGCCCAAGCACAAGGCGCACCGGGGGCTGCTGATGCGCTTGATCACGCCGAAGCGTCTGCGTGAGAACGAGGACTTCATGTGGCGCCACGCCGACCGTCAGATCGACGAGTTCGTGGAGAGGGGCCAATGCGAGTTCATCCGCGACTTCGCCGGTCCCTTCACGCTCTACGTGATCGCCGATCTTCTGGGTGTTCCCGAAGAGGACCACGAGTGGTTCCGCGAGGAACTCCAAGGTGGTGGCCACAACCGTGATCAAGGGCTGGGGAGCACCGGCTCACGCACGATGAGCCACTCACCCCTCGAGTTCCTCTACGACAGCCTGTCGACGTACGTGGAAGAGCGTCGGCGCGAGCCCCGTGAGGACGTGTTGACCGGCCTGGCCACGGCCACCTTCCCCGACGGATCGATGCCCGAGGTGATCGACGTTGTCCGAGTGGCGGCCAACGTGTTCTCGGCCGGTCAGGAGACGACGGTCCGGTTGCTCGGTGCCGCCTTACAGACCATCGGGGACAACCCCGACATCCAGAGCCGCCTCCGGGAGGACAGCAGCCTCATCGCCGACTTCGTCGAGGAGTGCCTGCGATTCGAGAGTCCGGTGAAGGGCGACTTCCGGCTTGCTCGGACCGGGTCGACGGTGGGCGGAGTCGACATCCCCGCCGGCTCGACGATCATGGTGCTCAACGGTGCCGCCGGACGCGATCCCCGCCGCTTCGAGGAGCCGGATCGATTCCAGATGGACCGGCCCAACGCCAAGGAGCACCTGGCTTTCGGGCGCGGCCCCCACGCCTGCCCCGGGGGCCCGCTGGCCCGGGCGGAGACCCGGATCAGCATCGAGCGGCTCCTGGCTCGAATGGGCGACATCCGGATCTCCGAGTCGGCCCACGGCCCGGTCGGCAACCGTCACTATGACTATGTCCCGACCTACATTCTGCGCGGGCTTACCCAGCTCCACTTGGAGTTCACGCCAACGGCCTGACCGGGAGCGACGTGCCGGCTCAGGAGTCCCGGGTCCTGAGCGCTCCGATCACCGATGCGCCGAACTCCGCCACCGTCTCGGCCGGAGCGAAGTCAGTGAACCAGACGTAGATGCGTTCGACCCCTCGTTCGCTGAGCGAGGCGAATTCGTCGACCAGCTCAGTGGGCGATCCGGCCACGATGCTCTTGCCGAACCGGCGCTGCGCGGTCGTGACGATCTCCTCGCGGCGGTCCTCTGATGCGATGAGCGCCGTCTGCAACTGCAGCGAAGGCCGGGCCCGGCCGGCCTGTGGCCGCAGTTCGTCGTAGCGATCCAGGATCCCAATGTGCAGGTTCCACCAGTCCGCGTACGTGGCGACCAGTTCCATCGTCTTCTTGCCGGCCCCACCGATGACGATGGGGATGCGCGTGATCGGAGTCGGCCGTTGTTGGGCCGAATGCAGCGTGAAGTGCTCTCCTTCGTAGTCGAAGGCTTCGCCACGCCAGAGCGCGGTGATGATGTCGAGCGATTCCTTGAGCCGGCTGACCCGGAACCGCGGTTCGGTCGATCCCACCCCGAAGGTGTCGAACTCGCGGGCGACCGAGCCCCAGCCGATGCCGAGCTCGAAGCGGCCACCGGAGGCATGGTCCAGTGAGACCGCCTCCCGGGCCAGCTGCGCCGGATGGCGAAAGGAGTCACACAGAACCAGAGAGCCCAGGGAGAGGCGGGACGTGTGCGCGGCGAGCCACGTCGTGGAGATCATGGCCTCGAACATCGGCTGATCCTCGGCCAGTGGGGGTGCCATGTGGTCCATGCCGGCGATGCCGTCGAACCCTGCCGCCTCGGCGGTGCGCGCCCGCTCGACCATTTGGTCGAGCGACAGGCGCATCTGGGGCAGGTAGAGCCAGAACTCGAGAGACGGTGCCATGGCCGTCGAGACTACAGAGCCGGGTCGCCCCTGCTTCCGCCCTCTCTTCGGGCCAGCGTCGCGCCGGCCCGGATCAGCGCCACTTGAAGTCGGGCTCGCGTTTTTCCATGAAGGCGCGCCGGGCCTCCCGCGCGTCGTCGAACCCCTGCAGGCGCGCCGTGTACTCCTGCTCGGTCCGGTAGGCGTCGCGGAACGAGAGGTGCTCGACCCGATTCATCGACTCCTTCGCCAGCCGCAATGCGATGGGGCTCTTCGCGGCCAGCTGCGTGGCCAGCACGTGGGCCGTCGCGGCCAAGTCGGCGCTCGGCACGACGGCGCGGAGAGCACCCAACCGGTACAGCTCATCGGCGGAGATCTGCTCGCCCGTGAAGAAGAGCTCGCGCGCCTTGTGCCGTCCGACGAGGAGGGACAAGTGTGAGCTCGCACCGAGCAGGCCGACGTTGATCTCCGTCGTGCCGAACCGGGCGTTCTCCGAAGCGATCAGGATGTCGCAGCAGGCCGCAAACGCGACCCCGGCGCCGAGGGCCGGGCCGTTGATGGCGCCGATGACGGGGACGGCGCAGTCCACGATCGCCCACATGGCGTCGCGGGCCGTGCTGCCCGGGTCGGTGACCGCCCGCGCGCTGACGGTCTCCGGATCCGCGTGCTCGTCGACAGACCTGAGATCGACGCCGGCCATGAACGCTTTGGTGCCGCTGGCCGTCAGGACGGCCACCCGGACGTCGCGGTCCGTGCTGAGGGTCAGGAAGACGTCGCGCAGCTCGGCCATCGTCGCCCGCGTGATGGCGTTCACCGGAGGCCGGTCCAGGGTGACCGTGGCGATGTGGTCCTCGAGCTGGACGGTGATATCCGGCATAGGAGACGGAGCCTACCGAGCGACCCGATCGAGGGATCGTGGGTCGCCGCGGATGGGTCGGAGCGACCTTCCCGGCAAAGACAGGCGTTCCGGAGCCGACCCGCGGGTGCCCCCTTCCGTCAGATCAAGCCCTGTGGAGCCTCGATGATGCACCCGCTCAGACGGTGTCCGGCCCCCAAAACCTAGCAATCCCCTAAATACGATTGACTTACTCGGCTTTATCTTCTAACCTCGTGAAATGTCCCGCACAGCCGTCATCGCCCCATCCCGGAAGCGCCGCCGCCGGCACGTCAGCTCGCCCCACCCCGCCCAAACCATCGGGATGGATCCCTATGAAGTCGCCGGCCGGCTCGCCCCCCTCCTGCACTGGGAGGAGGTCTCCGACGTCGTCGAGCGCAGCTGGCGGCTAGTGGCGCGGACGCCCGATTTCGACGCCTGGGTGATCGTCTGGCCGGTCGGGGGCCGGGTCGAATTGCACGATCACGGCATGTCACGTGGGGCGCTCAGCGTGCTCAGTGGGACGTTGGTCGAGACCGTTCCGCACAGGGACGAATGGGGCCGGCTGGACCTCCTTCGTTGCGACCTGCAGACTGGGGTCACGCTCCGCTTCGATCAGGGTCATGTGCACGATGTCCTCAACGAGGGACCAGAGCCGGCCCTCAGTCTGCACGTCTACAGCCCGGCGTTGACCTCCATGACCCATTTCGACCTGGTGGGCGATCAGCTGGCGGCCCGTGAGGTCAGCTTCACCGACGACGGGTGGGAGGACGAGAAGGGTTCGGTGCTCCTGGATGCGGCCGCCCTGCGGCTCATGGGGGCGCAGTGACCCGATCGGTCGACGACCTCCTGGCTCAGGCGCGCCTCGACATCGAGCGGGTCGACCCGAGCGAGTTCGAGCGGTTGCAGGCCGAGGGCGCGTTGGTGGTCGACATTCGGCCCGAGCGTCAGCGGGCGGAGGAAGGCGAACTGCCGTTCGGGATCGTGGTCGAGCGCAACGTGCTCGAGTGGCGGTTCGACCTCCTGGGCGATCATGCGCTGCCTGAGGTCGAAGGGTACGACCAGCTGGTGGTCGTCGTGTGTTCTGAAGGCTACGCCTCGAGCTTTGCCGCGGCCTCGTTGCACCAACTCGGGTTCGTCCTGGCCGCCGACCTCAAAGGCGGATATCGGGCCTGGCGGGCCTGGCGGGGCGACCCCGTGCCGGAGGTCGCTGTCGCCCGCTAGCCGTCCGACCGAATCTGGCCTCGCCCTCTTCCGTCGTACTGGCCATCGCGCGCGCCCACCACGGGAGCGGTGTCGCACCGGCCCTCGGTCCGGTCGCCGTCGCTGGTCACGGGCCCGGCCTATCACCGGCTCCACCACTCGGCGGACAGTCAGGATGTCAATCTCGGCGTCGTGCTCACCGTGTGGGACCACCTGGCCCGCATAGCCCAGCGTCCTCAGCGGAGGGTGCGCCCTGCGCCACCGGCCCGGCCGGCCGTCCGGTTCCCGTGAGCAGGCCGGCGCACGTTCGGGAGCGGCCGGCCTCATGGCCCGCCAGCTCATGGAGCCCTTCAGCCCGAACTGACGGCGACGGTGGTGCCGCGCACTCGCCCGGGGGGCAAGGACCGTCCGCTCAACATCAGGACGAGCGCCTGGCCCGGTCCGGAGACGACGTCTCCCGTGCCGAGGGACCACTCCATGTCGTCGGCCTCCAGTCGCACGCCGGAGAGCTCGACGCCGAAGGGGTTGGGCCCGTCGGGGACACCGAGGAGGTCGAGCACGGCGCGCACCCGCGCCTCGGGGACCTTTCGATCGAGCGGCACGGCCTCAATGATGTCGAGTCCGTGAATGACACAATGCGTCAGCGCTCCCTCGACGCCCCCGCCCGGCGGGCGCCAGGAGTGCAAGACGTCGGAGCGCAGATCGTCGAGCAGCCGAGCGACGGGGAGCGCCCCGTCGCGGTCCGCCACGACATTGGACAGGCGGGTGAAGTCACCACCCGCCGCCTGCAACTCGGCCATGAACGCCGGCCCCGAATAGCGCGCCGGCATCGTCAGATGGGCCACCACCTCGCGGGTGCGCCAGCCCTCGCACAGCGAGGCGGCGTCCCACACCTCGACGGGAGAGGAGGCGAGGAGGTCGGCCAGCGCAAGGTACTCCTCGGCGATGGCCCTGGGCAGGTCGGGATCGGAGGCCTGGTTCGCGCGCACGGGCGTCACCCTTTCGAGTCCGACGCGGCGAGCGTGGCCAGGTAGTCGGCGAAGCGGTCGAGTGACGAAAGGAACCCGGCCTGGGCCTCGGCCGAACTGAACGCCTCCGGGACGTTGACCTGGTGGATCTGTACCTCGGTGCGGCCGTCGGCCAGCTCGACGAATTCGGACGTCACCCGCATGCCGGTGCCCGGTTCTGTCCAGACGAGTCGCTCGGGTGCACGTACCTCGTCATAGATCGCGTGGGTCGGGTACTCGGTTCCGTCGGCGTCACTCACCATGACCGTCTTGAACACGCCGCCCGGTCTCGCATCCACGACGATCGTCTCGAGTGGTGTGCTGACGCCGGTCGGTCCCCAGAAATGCGTGAGGTGATCGGGATCGGTCATGCAGGTGAACACGAGCTCCCGCGGCGCGTCGAAGACGCGGGTGAAGTGAAGTTCGGCTCGGGATGGTTCGCTCATGGCGACTTCCTTTTCTCTCGGTGATCTGTTCTCTGGACCTCGCGGAGGTGCGCGTCGAGCTTGTCGAACCGCTCATCCCAGATTTGGCGGTGCTGGTCGATCCAGTCGAGGGCGCTGTCGAGCGCGCGCACCTCGAGGTGGCAGGGCCGGAACTGCGCGTCCTTGTGCCGCGAGATCAGTCCGCCGCGCTCGAGCACCTTGAGATGCTTGGACACCGCGGGCAACGACATGTCGAAGGGAGCAGCCAGTTCGTTCACCGTTGCGTCACCCCGGGCCAGCCGGCTCACGATGGCCCGCCGAGTGGGGTCGGCCAGTGCGGCGAAGGCGGCATCGAGACGTTCGGCCGTCCGTGTGCTCATGAGTGTTATTTAACCAAGAGGTTAGTTATCTGTCAAGTTAAATACGTGCCGGGCTTTGTTACGGTGCAGCGGAGAGGGATCCGCGCGACAACGAGGAGGAACCGCCACATGCTCGTGCAGGCCATCACCGGAACCACCCGCCAGGGCCGCTTCAGTGAGCTCGTCGCATCGTGGGTCATGGCGCGGCTGTCCGAGCACCCGGCGTTCGACGTTGAGCTGGTCGACCTGCGCGACCACGAGCTGCCGTTCTTCGACGGCGAGGCGCCGGCCCGGACCGGACGGGACTACGGAAGCGACGCGGTGGCCCGCTTCGGCGAGGTGATCGACCGTGGGGACGGCTATCTGATCATGACCGGCGAGTACAACCATGGCTATCCGGCCGTCTTGAAGAACGCCCTCGATTCCACCTTCCCCGAGTGGCGCCGCAAGCCGGTGGCGTTCGTCGGCTGGGGCAACACCGGCGGGGCCCGGGCGATCGAGCAGTTGCGCCTGGTGGCGGTCGAGTTCGAAATGGCTCCGTTGCGCCACGCCGTCCACGTGCTGCCCGATGTCCTGATCGCGGTGCGGCAGGCGCCGGATCCGACCGACCTGGCCCACTTCGCCCCGCTCGAGCCCAGGCTCACGCTGTTGGCCGACGACCTGGCCTGGTGGCTGAGGGCGCTGGCCGCGGCACGGGCGGCCGACGCCTCGTAGGCCGGTACCCTCGGCCGCATGACAATCCTGAGGGAGCAGACATGAACGCTGGTCTCACTGCCCTGCGCTCGTCGGTCGAGCGTTTGCGCTCCACCACGACGGCCTTGGACGACGCGCAGCTCGTCGGGGCCTCGTACTGCAGCGAGTGGACGATCGCCGACGTGCTCTCGCACCTGGGCTCGGGCGCAGTGATCATGCAGCGGCGTCTGCAGGACGTCCAGGCCGGGACGGAGACGCCGGACGGTTTCGCACCGGCGGTCTGGGAGGAATGGAACGCCAAGTCACCCCGGGCCAAGACCGACGACGCGTTGGCGGCCGATCGCGCCCTGGTCGAGGCGTTGGAGGCGGTCAGCGACGAGGACGGCGCGGCCCTGACGTTCTCCATGGGGCCGCTGACGATCGACTTCCCGACCTACGTCGGCCTGCGCCTCAACGAGCACGTGTTCCACACCTGGGACGTGGAGGTCGCCTTGCACGGCGCGGCGACGCTGGCCGCGGACGCCGTGCCGCTGGTCGTGGACAATCTCGGCATGATCGCCCGCTACACGGCCCGGCCGATCGGAGAGCCCCGGACGATCGCCCTCCGCACGACCGATCCATCCCGTGACGTCACCGTGACGATCGGCGCCGAGGGTGTCGAGTACGCCGGGTCGGGCTCCGGTGAGCCGGACCTGGTCCTGCCGGCCGAGGCGTTGTGCCGCCTGGTCTACGGGCGCCTCGACCCCGACCACACCGCGGCCTTCACGGGCGACGGTGAAGCCCTCGACGTGTTGCGCCGGGTCTTCCCCGGTCCGTGAACCGACAGGAAGGCACGACGATGACCGACCCGGCCCGCACGGCATTGGTCATGATCGAATGCCAGCGCGGCGTGGTGGGTGATCTTTCGGTCCTCCCCGACCTGGCCACGGCGGCCGGACCCGTGCTCGAGACCATCGCCCGGCTGGCGCGGGAGGCCAGGCGCCACGGGGTCACCGTGGTCCACCTCACTTACGCCCCGGTGGCGGAGGGCCGCTCCACCAACCTGCGCTCGCCTCTGACCAGGGCGACCGCTTCGACGTCTGTGTGGGGCCCGGAGCGACCGGGGGCCGAGGTCGTCCCGGCCATCGGAATCGAACCGGGGGACCTGGTCTTCGAGCGGCACCAGGGCATCTCCCCGGTCCATCGCACCGAGGTGCTCAGCGTGCTGCGCAACATGAACATCGACGAGGTGGTCGTGACCGGCGTCTCGACCAATCTGGCCGTTCCCGCCGTCGCGATCGGCGCGTCGGACGAGGATTTCTCCGTGGTCGTCGTGCCCGACGCCACCATCGGCGTTCCCGAGTCGCACCATCAGTCCATGCTCCGGTACTCGCTGGCCTTCGTGGCCCGCCTGTGCACCGCGGACGAGCTGGTGGCCGCCTGGCGGGACTCCGACCGCACCTGAGCGGCGTGCCGCGTCGGACGGGGACGACGCTGGATGTTCCACCGCCGGAGCGACGCGTCGCTCAGGGAACGGGCGAGCCGGCCTCGGATCGACGTGGCGTTTGCCGGCCGGCGCCCGGGTTGGCGAGGATGGGACCGTGCCGATTGCCCGCCTGAGCGCCGACGCAGGACCCGAGGAGGTGGCCGCCATGGTCGGCCGGGACGGGGCCGTCGTTGTCGAGAGCGTGGTCGGTGCCGACCTGCTCGACCGGATCGAGGCGGAGCTGAGGCCCTTTCTCGAGGCCACGCCGACCGGGCCCGACGACTTCAGCGGGAACCGGACCAGGCGCACCGGGTCGCTCATCGCCCGTTCCTCGGCCAGTCGCGAGCTGATCATGCACCCGCTGGCCCTGGGGACGGCCGGGACCTTCCTCGGTCACGCCACCAACTTCCAGCTCCACCTCACCCAGGCCATCGCCATCGGGCCCCGAGAGTCGGCCCAACCCCTCCACCGTGACCAGTGGGCCTTCGATTTCTTCCCCTTCCCGTCGGGCTACGAGGTGCAGTGCAATTTCATCTGGGCCCTGACCGATTTCACCGAGGAGAACGGTGCGACCCGGGTCGTGCCGGGCAGCAACCTGGCGGAGGACCGGAGCTCCTTCGGGCCCGACGACACCGAACCGGCCGAGATGTCCCGGGGCTCCGTCCTCTGCTACTCGGGTTCGGTGTACCACGGAGGTGGCGCCAACCGTTCGGAGCATACGCGCATCGGGTTGAACATCACCTACAACGTGGCCTGGTTGCGCCAGGAGGAGAACCAGTACCTCTCCGTGCCGCGCGAGGTGGCCGCCACCTTGCCGACCGACCTCCTGCGGGTCATGGGGTACGACCGGGGCGCCTACGCGTTGGGCTACATCGATGACCTGCGCGATCCGATCGAAGCGGTACGTCCGGGCCTCGGCTCGACGGGTTTCGCAGTCTCCTCACCGGAGTAAGGGGTCAATCGTTCGCGGGCTGGCCCCCACTACCTTGGAAGCATGCCAGTCGAGATCCGTCAGGCCTCCGTCGTGGACTACGACGAGCTCTACGAGGCTTTCACCCGCATTGCCAACGCGGGCGAGGGCTTTCCGCAAAAGGGACCGGTGGCCCGGGCCGAGTTCAACGAGTACTGGATCGACCATTCCGCCGGCGTGTACGTGGCCAAGTTCGGTGGCTACCTGATCGGCGCGTCGTACATCAAGCCGAACTTCGTCGGTCGGGCGGCCCACATCGCCAACGCGGGCTACTTCGTGCTCGCGGCGTACAGGGGCACGGGTGCCGGCCGGGCGCTGGTGGAACACTCATTGCGCGAGGCGCGGCGGCTGGGCTTCGACGCCATGCTCTTCAACCTGGTCTTCGAGTCGAACTCGGCCCGCACCATGTACGCCAAGCTCGGGTTCGTCGAAATCGGCCGCATTCCCGACGCCGTCGAGGGAGAGGATGCACTGATCTACTGGCGCAGCCTCGACGACGTCCCGTCGTGAGCCGCCCCGCCGACGTCACGGTCGAACGCGAGGGCGAGCACGTGGCCGTGGTCTGTCTGCACCGGCCGCCCAACAACTACTTCGACACCGCACTCGTGGCCGCCGTCGCCTCGGCCTACGAGGAGCTCGATGCCGCGGGATGGTGCCGGGCCATCGTGCTCGCCGCCGAAGGGAAGCACTTCTGCGCCGGCCTCGACTTCGCCGGCAACGCGGGGCAGGACATCGCCGAGCTCTACGCCCAGGCACGACGCCTCTTTGCGGCCCCGTTGCCCGTGGTGGCCGCGGTCCAGGGCGCAGCCGTCGGGGGCGGCTGCGGGTTGGCGCTCTCGGCCGACTTCCGGGTGGCCTCGCCGTCATCGCGCTTCTCGGCCAATTTTGCCCGGCTCGGCTTCCATCACGGCTTCGCTCTCAGCGTCACGCTGCCCGCGGCGATCGGACGTCAGGCCGCAGCCGACCTGCTCCTGACC
This sequence comes from uncultured Acidimicrobiaceae bacterium, assembly GCA_963809715.1. Lineage (GTDB taxonomy): Bacteria > Actinomycetota > Acidimicrobiia > Acidimicrobiales > RAAP-2 > Bog-473. Next base: position 334,011 of record CAWEKO010000003.1, read on the forward strand.
GGGCGGCGCGTCGGCGGCGAGGAGGCGCTGGCCCTCGGGCTGTGCGACCGGCTGGCACCCGAGGGTGAGAGCGAGTTGCGGGGAGCCGCCACGGCCTACGCCGGCCAGCTGGCCGCCTCGGGCCCGCTCGCCACCCGGGCCATCCGGGCCACCCTGCGCCAGGGCCTGGTGGAGGAGGTCGGGGCCGCCATGGCCCATGAGTGTGCCCAGCAACTCGCCCTGGCGGAGACGGCCGACTTCGCCGAGGGGGTGCGGGCCACGGCCGAGCGGCGGCCGCCGCACTTCACCGGGGCGTGAGGGAGGCGCCCGACCCGGCCCGACACGAGCTCAACACCGCGTTCGCGTGGTCGAGGCACGGCGGACCGTTCCACCGGGTCACCGAGGAGCAGGCGTGTCAGTACGACGAGTCCGGCTATTTCCTCCTCGAGGGCGCGCTGGCGCCCGCGGAGGTGGACGCGCTCGTCGGGGCCATCGACCCACTCGAGGCGCACACCGTTGCCGCCTTGCGAGAGCGTGAGGACGGGCGCTTCTTCATCGCCCGGGCCGACGAGATCACGTTCAGCACCCACCTGGTGACCCGCTCGCCCCTGCTGCGGCAGTTCACCTCGTCGCGTCTCTTCGCCGATCTGGCGGCCGATCTCATCGGACCCGACGTCCGCCTCTACTGGGACCAGGCCGTCTACAAGAAGCCCGGCACCGACTCCCCGTTTCCCTGGCACCAGGACAACGGCTATGCCTTCGTCGAACCGCAGCAGTACCTCACCTGTTGGGTCGCCCTGACCGATGCCACGGAGGAGAACGGTTGCCCCTGGGTGGTGCCGGGCTTGCACCGGCTGGGCACCCTGGCTCACGAGTACACCGACATCGGGTTCGTGTGCCTGCGTGATCCCGTGGATGCGGTACCGGTACCGGCGCCGGCCGGCAGCATCGTGGTGTTCTCGTCGCTCACCCCGCACTCGACCGGTCCCAACCGGACCACCGTCGTGCGCAAGTCCTACATCGTGCAGTTCGCCCCGACCGGCGCGGAGGTGGTCCGGTCCGAGCCCGGTGGTCCTCCGACCCGGATCAGGGCCGACGACGCGGCACGCCAGTACGAGATCCTGCGCGCGGGGGCTCCGGTCACGCCATAGGCGCCACGCCCGTCCGCCACTGCGGCCCGACCCGGTGTCGACCAGCGGCGCCGGGCGCGCCCGCGGGGTTGGGTGAGGTGTGTCGTCGCGACGGCCTGCTCGTCGCGGGCTGTGGTCTCCATGCTCGTGCTCCTGTCCGTGTGCTACATCGGTGATCTGCCGTCGCCGGCACACTGCACGCACGCCGTGTGGCCGCCCTGCGCGTCGCCTGGGAACGGGAGCAGGATCGCGGCGGAGGGCTCGCGCCGCCGGCACTAGGGTTGGTGGTCGGGGCACGAGCACGCAGCACAGGCAACACGAGCCGGACCACGGCAGAGCAGCAAGGGGGACCCGATGACACAGACTGCGCCCGTCGAGAGCTGGGCCACCGATTTCGACGTCATGGACCCCCGCTATCTGGCCGATCCCTTCAGCATCTGGGACGAGTTGCGCGCCACCTGCCCCATCCCGCACACCAACCGGCGCAAGAGCAGCTGGATGCCGCTTCGCTACGACGACGTCACCGCCATCGCCCACGACGTCGAGCACTTCAGCTCGGTCAAGGTGGCGGTGATTCCCGGCGACGAAGACGAGGATCCAGAATCGTTCGACGGACCCAACCTCGAGTACGGGCTGCCGCCGATTTCGGTCGACCCGCCGATGCACACCTGGACGCGCCGCCTCCTGCTGCCCTGGTTCTCCCACACGCGGGTGGACAGCTACGTGCCCATGACCCGCGACCTGTGCCAGAGCCTGCTCGACGGTTTCGCCGGCTCGGGTCATGCCGATGCCGCGGCCGACTACGCCCAGCAGATTCCGGTGCGGGTCATCGCCCGCATCCTCGGCGTGCCCGCCGACATGGCCGACACCTTCACCGGGTGGGTGCGCGACGTGCTCGAGTTCGCCGACGATCCCGAGCGGCGCCAGAAGGGTGCCGAGGGCCTCCTCTACTACTTCGTCGAACAGGTCGAGCATCGGCGCCAGGACCCGGGCGACGACCTGTTGAGCGAGCTGCTGCATACCGAGGTCGACGGCAAGCCGGTCGACGACGGCATCGTGCTCGGTATGGCCGCCCTCGTGCTGATCGCCGGGGTCGACACCACCTGGAGCGCCATCGGCTCGTCGCTCTGGCACCTGGCCTCTCACGCCGAGGACCGCCGCCGCCTGGTGGCCCAGCCCGACCTCATGCCCACGGCGGTCGAAGAGCTGCTGCGGGCCTATTCCCCGGTGACCATGGCCCGGGAGGTCACCGGGGACATCGAGTACGCCGGCTGTCCGATGAAGGCGGGGGACAAGGTCCTCATGAACTTCCCGGCCGCCAACCGCGACCCCGAGGCCTTCGAGCAGCCCGACGAGGTCGTGCTCGACCGCGCCCACAACCGCCACGTCGCCTTCGGCTCGGGCATCCACCGCTGCGCCGGGTCGAACCTGGCCCGCATGGAGCTGACCGTGGCCCTCGAAGAGTGGCTGGCGCGCATCCCCGATTTCTCGCTCGCTCCGGGCGAGGAGATCAGCTGGGCCGGCGGGCAGGTCCGCGGCCCCCGAGTCCTCCCGGTGGTGTTCTGATGAAGGTCCGAGTCGATCCCGACAAGTGCCAGGGCCACGCCCGCTGTTACGGCCTGGCTCCGGAGATCTTCGACGTGGACGACTACGGCCAGGCCTCGGTCATCGTGGACGTGGTCCCGGTCGAGCTCGAGGAGAAGGCGCGCCTCGCCGTGGCCAACTGCCCCGAGTACGCCATCGAGATCATCGAGTAGCGGGCGCTCCGGTGGCGGAGCGCGAACTCCTGCCCGACGCCCCGGCGTGGTTCGCCCGCGCCGTGGCCACGCCGGGCGGGGACGGACGAGTCGAGGTCGACGGCGCAGCCGTCCACTACATGACGTGGGGCCGGCCCGGCCGGCGCGGCCTCGTCTTCGTGCACGGCGGCGGCGCGCACGCCCACTGGTGGACCCACGTGGCGGCGACGTTCGCCGCCGGGTTCCGGGTGGCCGCGATCGACCTGACCGGGCACGGCGACAGCGCGCACCGCGACCGCTACGACCCGAAGCAGTGGGCCGACGAGGTCATGGCGGTCGCCGGCGACGCCGGCATCGACGGGCCGCCCGTCGTCATCGGCCACTCCATGGGGGGCTTCGTCACCATCGTCACGGCGGCCCGCCATCCCCACCATCTGGCTGGGGCCATCATCTGTGACTCGCCGGTGACCGAGGCCGACCCCGAGGTCAGCGCCCGCGACGCCTTCGGCCGGCTCCGGACCTACGACACCGTGGAGGAGGCCATCGCCCGCTTCCGCACCGTCCCACCCCAGGAGCACTACCTCGACTACGTGGTCGACTTCGTGGCCCGCCACTCGCTCCGGCGGGTCGACGGCGGTTGGCAGTGGAAGTTCGACCGCCGCATCTTCGAGCAGTTCGGGGACGGCGTGCGGGAGCTGGCCGTGCCCTACCTCGACCAGGTCGACTGCCGCCTGGCCCTGTTGCGCTCCGAGCACGGCCTGGTCACGCCCGAGATCGGGGCCTTCATGTACGAGAAGCTGGGCCGGGTGACCCCCGTGATCGAGATTCCCGAGGCCGGGCACCACGCCATGCTGGACCAGCCGCTCATTCTGCTCACCGCGCTGCGCACGCTGCTGGCCGACTGGGACCACTCAGAACCTCATCACCGCCGCTGACCGCACCCTTTGGAGCGCGTCAGCGGCGGTGCAGGCGGCGCCTGTCCGCCGAGGTGGCTCAAACCGCGGCCAGGACCAGCGGCTCCTCCTCCATCTCCTCCTCCGCCGGGACCTCCTGGTACTTGGCCCGGCGGATCAGGGTGAAGGCGGCCACCGCGGCGGCGGCCAGCACGATGGCACTGAAGGTGAACGCACTGGTGTAGCCGTGGATCGCCCCCGCCTCGAGCGACGCCGGCGACTTCCCGTGTGTGGCCACGTAGGACACGGTGGCGGTGGTGGCGATGGTGTTGATGAGGGCGGCCCCCATCGTCCCGCCCGTCTGCTGGGTCGAGTTCACCAGGGCGCTGGCCACCCCGGCGTCCTCGGGGTTCACCCCCACCAGGGCCGTGCTGCTCATGGCCACGAACGACATGCCCATGCCGAGGCTCACGATGAGCTCGGCCGGCAGGACGATGGAGACGTAGGTCGAGTCCACGCCCAGCGTGCTGAAGAGGACCAACCCGGCGGCCGCCATCACCAGCCCCGTCCCCATGGTGGCCCGGGGGCCGAAGCGGGGCAGGATGCGGCTGGCCGCTGTCGCCCCGCTGATGATGCCGATGGAGAAGGGCACGAAGGCGAATCCGCTCTTGAGGGCCGAGTAGTGCAGCGTGTTCTGGAAGTAGTAGGTGAGCGAGAGGAACGTGCCGAGCATGGCCGTCCCCACCAGCAGCGAGGCGATGAAGGAGCCACCCCGGTCACGGTTGAGCACGACCCGCAGAGGCAGGAGCGGGTGCTCGGCCCGCATCTCGATCACCACGAAGGCGAACAGCAGCACGGCGGCCGCCACGAAGAACTCAACCGTGGTCGAGGAGCTCCACCCGTCGGTCCCGGCCTTGGTGAAGCCGTAGACCAGGGCGAGCAGGCCACCGGTGACGGTGGCCGCCCCCGGCAGGTCGTATCCGTGATTGGCCGAGGCCCTGCTCTCACGCACCACCCGCAGGGCGGCGATCGCCGCAATGATGGCGAAGGGGACGTTGATGAGCAGCGTCCAGCGCCACGAGGCGAACTCGGTCAGGAATCCGCCGAGGATGAGGCCGATGGCCGCCCCGCCGCCGGCGATGCCGCCGTAGACGGCGAAGGCCCGGGCCCGCTCCTTTGGTTCGGTGAAGGTGACGGTCAGGAGGGAGAGGGCGGCCGGCGCCATGATGGCGGCGAAGGCGCCCTGGAGGGCCCGGGCGCTGAAGAGCATGGCCGAGTTCTGGGCCAGGCCACCCAGGGCGGAGGCCCCGGCGAAGCCGATCAGGCTGACCACGAACATGCGCTTGCGCCCGAAGTAGTCGGCGATGCGGCCACCGAGGAGCAGCAGCCCGGCGAAGGCCAGCGTGTAGGCGGTCAGCATCCACTGGCGGTTGGCCGTCGAGATGTGGAGGGCCCGCTGCGCCGAGGGCAGGGCGATGATGACCACGGAGGCGTCGAGCACCACCATGAGCTGGGCCACCGCAATGACGGCCAGCGCCCTGAAGCGCTTGGGGTCGCCGTCCGGCGGTGCGGCCATGTCCTGGTCAGGACCGTCCAAGGTCGTGGTCATGATGAGAATCTCCCGTCTTGTGGGTTGTCCCGATTCGCCCGGAGGGCTCCGGTCCGAGACCACCGGGGGGTGGGTCTCGATTTCGCAACCGGATTGCCCTAGAATCGGAGTATCGGTTCCACTTAGACTATACGGAACGAGAGTTCCGTTTGTCAACGGGGGAAGAGAGGATTTCTGTGGGCGCAAAGCCGACGGTAGCGGGAGGCAGTGACAGCGCCAGCGAGGTGCGCCCTCTGCGGGCCGACGCGCAACGCAACCGGACCCGGATCCTCGATGCGGCCGAGGTGGTCTTCGCAGCCGAGGGGATCGAGGTGCCGGTCGACACCATCGCCGAGAAGGCCGGGGTGGGCGTCGGGACGCTCTACCGCCACTTCCCGACCAAGGAGAAGCTCTGCGAGGCCATCCTGCTCGAGCGCCTGGCCGGTCTGACCGAAGACGCCCGGGCCCAGGCCGACGCGGCGGACCCCGGCGCGGCGTTCTTCGGCTTCCTGAACCACATGGCCGAGCTGAGCTCGTCCAAGCGGGACCTGATCGCCGCCGTCATGGGGGCCGGTCTCGAATTCGATGAGGCGGCCGCCGGGATCAAAGAGGACCTGCGCGAGGCGGTCGGCGTCCTGTTGCGACGGGCCCAGTCGGCCGGCTCGGTGCGTTCCGACGTGACGGCCGACACCGTGGTCTCTCTGGTGGTGGGCACCTGCCAGGCCGCCGTGTCCCATGCCGACTCTTGCCCGTACGACCTGCTCGACATCGTCTGTGACGGGCTGCGCCGGCAGTCCTGAGCCGGCAGTCCTGAAGCGGCCGCCGCGCTCGCAGCCCCGAGGCGGGTTCAGCCGTCCGTGGCCGAGTACGAGTCGATCGGGCTGCGCAGGGCCAGGCCGCCGTCGCACTCGACCACCTGGCCCGTGACCCACTCCATGGAATGGAGGGCCCGGATGACGGGCGCGATGTCCTCGGCCTGGCCGAGGCGCCCCAGCGCGGTGCGCTCGGCCACGCCGGCCAGCCAGGGCGAGCTCTGGGCCGAGGCACCCCGTCCCAGCATGGGCGTCGCCGTGACGCCGGGGGCGACGGCGTTGACCCGCAGCCCGTCGGCGCCCCACTCGGCCGCCGCCACCTGGACGAGCATGCTCAGCGCCGCCTTCGACGCGCAGTACAGGCCCATGGAGCGGTCGACCAGGCGCGCGCTGATGCTCGAGACGGCGACGAAGGAACCGGCGACCTGCTCGGCCCGCATGACACGGGCCCACGCCCGCATGCAGAGCAGGGGACCGCGGGTGTTGATCCGCAGCACGCGGTCGAACTCCTCGGGCTCGATGTCGCTCAGGAGGCCGGCGTGGCCCACCCCGGCGGTGACCGTCACCTGGTGCGGCACGCCCCAGCGCCGGCGGGTCTCGTCGACGGCGACGTCGATCGCCCCCGGCTCCGCCACGTCGCAGGTGACGTCGCGCACGCCGGCCACGTCCCACACCACTGCCGTGGTGCCGGCCGCCCGGTAGTTGTCGACCAGGGCCGCCCCGATGCCCGAGGCACCGCCGACGACCAGCGCGACCGGTCCGGTGTCGTCGCTCATTGCGCTCCCTTCGGTCTCACCCGGGCCAGACCGTACCCGGCGGGGGGTGACAGACTCAGGGCCTTCTTCTCACGTGACGGAGGCCGCGGTGGCCAGGGTGCACCATGCAGCGATCGGGACGCGCGACGTCGAGGCCAGCCTTGTCTTTTGGCGCGACGGCCTCGGCTTCGAGGTCCTGATGGACCACTCCTTCGACGGTCCCTGGCCCGAGCTCTTCGGCGGTTCCGCCTCGACGTTGCGCTCGGTCTTCCTGGGTGACGCCGGCGCACCCGAGTCGGGCATCGTCGAATTGGTCGATCTCGACGGCATGGCACCCCCGGACGAGGCCGGGCCCGGGCCGGCGGCCGGATTCTTCCTCCTCTCGCTCTTTGCGGACCTCGACGCCGTCCTGCCCCGTTTGGCCGGCCTCGGCCTCGGTGGTGAGCCGGTGGTGGCGCCGGTCGGCCCGGTCCGTCTCGCCGTGGTGCACGACCCCAACGGGGTGCGGGTCGAGCTGATGGACGCGGCGGCGCAGGCGAACATGGGGTCGCTGACCGAGGCAGGGGAGTGAGCGAGCCGGTCGGGCACTGGGAGGTCGCCATCATCGGGGCGGGCCCCGGTGGTCTCGGGCTGGCCATCGCCTTGGCCGAGTCGGGCCGGCGCGACTTCGTCCTCCTCGAGGCCGGCGACGGCGTGGGGGGCACCTGGCGGGTCAACACCTACCCGGGGGCGGCCTGCGACGTTCCCTCGCACCTCTATTCGTATTCCTTCGCCCTCAAGCCGGACTGGACCAAGACCTACGCGACCCAGCCCGAGATCCTCCGGTACTTCGAGGACTGCGCGGACCGCTTCGGCATCGGACCCCACCTGCGCACCGCCGTGCGCATCGAAGCGGCCCGTTGGGACGAGGCGGCGCGCCACTGGCTGGTGACCGACGACGGAGGCCGTGTCTACGAAGCCGACGTCCTGGTCAGCGCCATCGGCACCTTCACGACGCCGTCACTGCCCGACATCGACGGGCTGAGCACCTTCGCCGGTCCGTCCTTCCACTCAGCCCGCTGGGAGCACGAGCACGACCTGAGGGGCCGGCGGGTGGCAGTGATCGGCACCGGGGCCAGCGCGGCGCAGATCGTGCCCGAACTGGCCCAGGTGTGCGCCCAGGTCGACGTGTACCAGCGCACGCCCCAGTGGATCATGCCCCGCAAGGACGTGGTGTTCACCGAGGAGGAGAAGGAGCGCTTCGCCCGTGACCCCGAGGCCATGGCCAAGCACCGCGAGGAGATCTTCTGGGGCTTCGAGAACACGATCGCCTTCCGGGTCGACGACGACGGGGCCGCCCCCCTCGAGGCTCTGGCCCGGAACCACATCGACTACCGGATCACCGATGAGGAGCTGCGGGCCAAGCTCACGCCGGACTACCCCTTCGGCTGCAAGCGCACCCTCGTGTGCAGCGACTTCTACAAGGCGCTGCTGCGCAAGAACGTTGACCTGATGACTGATCCGATCGACCACGTCACACCGGGCGGTGTGGTCAGTGCGGACGGCACCGAGCGCGCCGCCGACATCATCGTGCTGGCCACCGGGTTCAGGGCGACCGAGTACCTCGAGGGCATCGACGTGGTGGGCTTGGGCGGCCGGCGCCTGCACGAGGACTGGTCCGAGGTGGCCCATGCCTACCTGGGTCTCACCGTCTCGGGGTACCCGAATTTCTTCATGCTCTACGGCCCCAACACCAACCAGGGCGGCAACTCGATCATCGTCATCCTCGAAGCCCAGGCCGGCTACGTGGTCGGCGCGCTCACGGCCATGGAGGCCGAGGGGATCGATGCCCTCCAGGTGCGCCGCGAGGTGATGGACGCCTACAACCGCGACCTGGCCGAGGCCCTCGACGGCACACTGTGGCAGCACGGATGCCAGAGCTACTTCAAGAACGCGAACGGACGCATCGTCACCCAACTGCCCCAGACTTCCCTGTGGTACGCCGAGCGAACCAGGGAGTTCCGACCAGAGGAGTACGAACACGCATGAAGGCCGCCGTGTATTACGAGACAGGAGCACCGGACGTCTTCCGTTACGAGGAGGTGCCCGATCCCGTGGTCGGACCGGGCGACATCCTGGTCGATGTCGAGGCGGTGAGCATCGAGGGCGGTGACACCCTCAACCGGTTGGGCGGCGCCCTGGCTCGGGTACCCCACGTCGTGGGTTACCAGTGCGCCGGGACCGTGGCCGAGGTCGGGCCGGCGGTGCGCAACTTCGCGGTGGGGGACCGGGCGGTCACCGTCGGGCTGGACGGGTCGCACGCCGAGCGCCGGGCCGTGCCCGAGGGTTTCGCCTGGAAGATCCCCGATGGCGTGTCGACCGACGAGGCCGCCTGCGTGCCCGTGCCCTTCGGGACGGCGGACGACTGCCTGTTCGAGTTCGGGCGCTTGCAGGCGAGCGAGACCGCGCTGATCCATGCCGGCGCGGGCGGTGTCGGCATCGCAGCGATCCAGATGGCCAAGCGGGCGGGCGCACGGGTGATCGCGACGGCCTCGAGCGATCAACGTCTGGAGCGGCTGCGCGATTTCGGGCTCGACGAGGGTATCAACTACGTCACGCACGACTTCGTGACCGAGGCCCGGCGGCTGACCGACGGCCGCGGCGTCGACGTCATCGTCGACTCGGTCGGTGGCACCACCCTGCAGGGCAGCATCGCGGCGCTGGCCTACCGCGGCCGCTGCGTCACCGTGGGCGACGCCGGTCGTGCACCGGCGGAACAGCTCGACATCTCCACCATGCGGCCGAACAACCAGAGCCTGTCGGGGTATTTCCTCGGGGCGGAGCTCCTGCTGCATCCCGAGCGGGTCCATCCGATGATCGCCCGCCACCTCAACGCCATCGCCCGTGGCGAGCTCTCCGTGGTCATCGACCGCGCCTACCCGCTGTCCGACGCGGCGGGAGCGCACGCCTACATCGAGAGCCGCCAGGCGTTCGGCCGGGTGCTGCTCGTCCCGTAAGCGGGCGCGGGCTCTCGATCTCCCGTCAACCTACGTTCGTCCGATTTCGATGTCGTACGCTGTCGCGAGGCGATCCGACCTACTCGCGTGCCGAGCAAATGGGCGAAACCGCGTGTCTCGAGCGCGGTTCGCCGGATACCCCGCACCGTTGCGACCGAATTGAACCCTGGAGGGTCTGCTATCGGTGATTGAACCAGGCTCTACGGCTTGATGCGGTCAGCGAGTAATTGGGCTCCGTCGCCCGTCAGGTCATCCACCGCGCCGGCGCGGCCGTTGAGCGCCATCAGAATCCCCTCGCCGGGACCACATACCTGTGGTCCAGATCCGGCCCACCATCCGATATCTGGAGCTACCAGGTGCAGACCCTTCGAACGGCGACGAGAGAAGGCCATGGTCGAGGTCAACGCACTTCGGGAAATGCCGAAGTCGAGCACGATCGACAGTCGATCGGCCGGGATACTGCGAGGTATCCCGAGCGGTCGGCGCACGTCTTGTTGGTGGATGAGGAGTTCGGAGAGCTGCGTCAATATGTCAAGCCGCCCCGCCAGAGTCGCGGGTGATGCGAGCCAGTCAATGAGCTCTTCGGTCGAGCGAGTCTGTTCGGGCTCCATTTGACGGTCTTCGGAGAACCCAGCGCGGGCCAGTTGGGTGATTCGCTGAACGGGTGTGGTATGTGCGTGGATCGCGATGTGGATCACAGTGTCATGCACCGACCAGGCCCGACAGAGTGACGGTGCTTCCCATTGCTCGGGCGTGAGCCCTTGGAGCAGGGCCACGAAGTCGGCCTGCTCGTCTGCGACCATGTTGCGCAAGGCGTAAGCATCCGTCATATCGATCTTCGTCTCATTTCTACAATGGCGGGTCATCCATGACTCGCCGCAAATCCTTGGTCAAGGCTACGCAGTCGAAGCGGGCCTCTTCGCCTGCAACTTCAAGGCCATCTTCGGCGATGCTTCGAGCAGGCGAACAAAACTAGTGCCGCGTCAGCCAACGTTGCCGTATCCCGAACGGCACGATTGGGGCAGTACTTCCACCCTCAGTAGGCCGCATCCGAGAAGCTCCCGATTCACTCCCGCCACGATGTAGGCGATCAATCGCAGGGGTCGCCCGAGGCAACGAACTCCTGACGAAGACAGGTTGGCCGGGCTGCGTGCGAGGGCCTACTGGAACCAAATCGACGGAGCTGTCCCTACGAATCTGGTGCGTGAAGCGGCGGCGCTGAGTATGGCTATGGAGAAGGCTTGCGCCTGAGCGGCGGCCCGGGATGGCGCCGGCCGGCCGGAGCCCGGATGCGCAAAGCCGCGGGGAGTGACTCGAATCGGAGCGGTGGATCAAGCCTCATGGCCTCGCCGTCCAACCCGACGTCGATGGCGGCTCCGGAGTCGATCTCGAAGCGACGAGTCGTCCATTCCCGCAAGTGTCGCAACGGCGGTCCGTCGGGCACCACCACGACGCCGAGCGTCCCTTTATCCATCATCCCCCGGGTGCCCTGAGCGCCGAGCGGGTCGAGCTGGTAGCGGTTGTTGGACACCATGACGAGCTGTGCCGTCGCGTAGTCCGCTCCCCCCGGGTCGCTGAAACGCAGGTCGAAGGGCGCCGCGCCGGGGCCGACTAGATCGGGCAGCATTTCGATGACCGTGCGCAGTTTGGCGTCGCGGTACTCGGGCGATTGAACGACCGTGCCGTAGAAGCCGATCGACGCGTTGTTCACGAAGACCCGACCGTTGACCTGGGCCAAGTCGATGCGGCGCTCCGAACCGAGATGGAAGGCGTCGAGGGCGCCGATCACATCTTCCCGGTTCACGCCGATGTCCAAGGCGAAATGGTTGCGGGTGCCGGCCGGTATGCAGACGTACGGGATGTCGTGCCTGGAAGCGACGGCGGCCACGATTGCTTGGGAACCGTCGCCGCCGGCCATGCCGATGACGTCGGCGCCTGACGACACGGCGTCGGCGGCCAGCGACGCGAGGTCGGCGCCTTCCTTCATCACGACCGGCTCGATCCCGCGGTCGCGGCACCGAGCGACGAGGTCATAACGCTTCGCTTTTCCGCCGCCTGACCTCGGGTTGACGAGGAGGACCGGGTGCACCGGTCCGGTGTTCGTTGAATCCGTCATCTCACCTCTCCATCTCGGGGCATCGGCCGGCCACTTGACACTCTACCATCGTTTCTGTAATCTATCATCAGTTCTGTGGTTCGGTATCAATAACTGATCGCCACAGCCATCAACCAACCAAAGGAGCTGTCATGTTGAAGTCATTGAGTACCTCCCTCATAGTCCGGGGACTTCTCGCTGTCGCAGTCGGCGTCGTGGCGCTGGCATGGCCCGGAATCACCGTTTTGGGCCTGGTCATCCTGTTCGCCATCTACGCGTTCATCGCCGCCGGCATGGAGGCCGTGAAGGCCTTCAGCAGCGAAAGGGCCGGTCCCGTGATGGGTCATCTGCTGCTCGGTCTGGTCGACGTCGGCGCCGGGGTGATCGCACTGGCCTGGCCTGGGCCAACCGCGCTGGTGCTGGTGTTGCTGGTCGGCGCGTGGGCGATGGTGGCCGGCCTGGTCGAGATCTACGCCGGCTTCGAAGTCGGCGAGACAAAGGGGACCCGCGCTCTCTTCTTCGTGAGCGGGCTGATCTCGATCGCCTTCGGCATCGTCCTCTTCGCCCGTCCCGGCGTCGGCGCGCTGACCCTGGCCTTGTTGTTCGGCCTGTTCAACCTGGTCTACGGATTCTGGGCGCTCGTGCAGGGCATCGACCTGCGTCGGGCCAACCACACAGCGGACTCGCTGGTCGACGAGCAGTCCCGGCGGGACGACCAGCTGGTATCAGTCATGTAGTAGTACCTCAGTACTGATCAGGGTTCCCACCCTGGCGGATCCTCCCGAGCGTCGGCCGAGTGGAACCGCCAGGGTGAAACCCTTCTACGACGTCAAAGGAAGGAGGCTGATGTGAGCTCGGTATCCACGAGCATAAAGGGAGGCCCGACCCGGCTGGACCGGCGCAAGGCCCGGACCCGCCAAGCACTGATCGACGCGGCGGTTCGATTGATCGCCGAAGGGCGCGGCGAACGGGCCAGCATCCAGGAGATCACCGAGGAAGCCGACATCGGGTTCGGGTCGTTCTACAACCACTTCGAGAGCAAGGACCAGCTGTTCGAGACCGCGTCGAGGGAGGTCCTCGAGCGCTGGGGTCGCATGATCGACGGGGCAGCCGCCGGCATCACCGACCCGGCGGAGGTCTTCTCCGTGTCGCTGCGGCTGTCCGCCTGCCTCAGCTGGACCCATCCCGAAGTGGCGCGGTTCATCACCGGCGCCGGTCTCGACCTCCTCGACGCGCCTGGAGGCCTAGCGCCGCGGGCCCTGCGGGACATCCAAGCCGGGCAAGCCGCGGGTCAGTTCAGCGTGGCTGACCCCGAGGTCGCTCTCAGCGCCGTGGCGGGCGGCCTCATCGGGTTGCTGCGCCTGCACCAGCAACATCCCGAACGCGAACAGAGCTCGGTCGATGAGCTCGCCGAGGCCTGCCTCCGCCTCCTCGGCCTCCCAGCGGCCAAGGCCAAGCGCCTGGCCCGACTGCCGCTGCCCGCCACCGAACCTTGGTGATGCACGCCCCGTGAGTCCTCCCAACGGCGCGCCGACGACTCGGGCGGAGCTGCTCGAAGCAGGGCGGGCGCTGCGCGCTCAGGTTCCCCGCCGCAGTCACGGCCGATGGATGCCCTCCCCCGGCCGTCCTGATCCGCTCCAGATCCTGTCCGGGTCCAACGCCACTCGGCTGCCCGAGCTGGTTCCCGTGCGGAACGGCCGGATGATGGCGTCACCGTTCGCCTACTACCGGGGCTCCCCGGCCGTCACGGCCGCCGATCTGAGCCGGACACCGTCCACGGGCATCCAATTGCAGATCTGCGGCGACGCGCATCTTCTCAACTTCGGCACCTTCGCCACACCCGAACGCACCCAGGTCTTCGATCTGAATGACTTCGACGAGACCCAGCCCGGACCGTGGGAATGGGACGTCAAGCGGCTGGCGGCCAGCTTGGTGGTGGCGGCCAGGACGGCCGGGCTCTCCGATGGCGACGGCAGGGCGGCAGTGCAGGGCTGTTCGGCGGAGTACCGCAACGAGATGTCGAAGATGGCAGAGCTGTCCGCGTTCGAGGTGTGGCACTCCCGTCTGGACGTGGAGTCGCTCATCGCCGCCGCTCCTGACAAGCCGGCCCGTTCCCATGTCGAAAAGACCGCGGCCAAGGCCCGCCAGCGCACCAGCCTGAAGGCGCTGTCCAAGCTCACGACGGTGCGCGACGGCCACCGGGTGATCGTGGAGGATCCGCCGGTCGTCATTCGCCTCACCCACGCCCAACTCGAACAGGCGCAAGGATTCGTGATGGCATATCTGGCAACCCTCGATCCTGACCGCGACCTCTTGCTGGATCGCTACGAGTTCGTCGACGCCGCGCTGAAGGTGGTCGGAGTGGGAAGCGTGGGCACCCGCTGCTTCGTTGTGCTGCTGGCCGGCAAGGCGGACCTCGATCCCCTGTTCCTTCAGGTCAAAGAAGCACAGCCCTCGGTTCTCGCCCCCTACGTCGGCCGCTCCCGCTACGCCAACCAGGGCAAGCGGGTAGCGGTCGGTCAACGCATCATGCAGGTGGCCAGCGATGTGTTCCTCGGGTGGGCGCGCACCGGCGAATTCGACACCTACGTCCGCCAACTGCGCGACATGAAGGGGTCGGTAGCGCTCGACGACGCCCGCACCGAGGGCCTAACGCTCTATGGGCGTCTCTGCGGCGCCGCGCTGGCGCGCGCTCATGCCCGAGCGGGGCAGCCCGCCCTCATCGCCGGATACCTGGGAAAGAGCACGGCCTTCGACGACGGCGTGGCCGCATTTGCGGTCTCATACGCCGACCAGAACGACCGGGATTACAAGTCCTTCTTGGATGCCATCCGAGCCGGTCGGATCCCAGCTGAACCCGGTCGTTGACCCCGTCTAGAAGAGAATGTCGGCGGTATCAAGGCCAATAGCTCGCGAGCTCATGTATCGAAGACCCGGCTGGACGTAAACGCCGACAACCAGCCGAGACCGATGTGGCGTTTAGAGATCTGACTCAGAGTCGCTGTCGGTGAAATCTACGTCGCACGGCCGCCCTAGTTCATCGCCGGCTCTGGGCGCGTTATCGACAAGGGTCCGCTTGCCGTTTGCCAAGTGTCACCGACCGGCACTTAGCGGGTTAGTGCAGTTGGACAAACCGTGCTGCTGCCCTTGTCGGACAATCCGAGTTCCTAAGCTTGGAAAATGACCACCTCGACAGCGGGCCGAGTCGCCATCGTCACCGGAGTTAGTCGACGGGCGGGAATCGGGTTTGCCATTGCGCGCAACCTGCTGGAATCGGGAATGACCGTGCTGATCCAGTCGTGGACAGCGCATGACGCCGAACAGCCATGGGGTCGTGACTCCGAGGGTATGCCTGGTGTGATGAAGGCGCTGCGACAGCATGGAGAACGCGTCGAACACATTGAGACCGATTTCGGCCTGCCGGAAGCTCCGGCAGCAGTTGTGGACAGAGCGGTGCAGCTCTTTGGGCACGTCGATGTGCTCGTGGCCAACCACGCCATGAGCTCTGGGACTCAGACGCTCACCGATGTCACGGCGGAAGAGCTGGATCTGAGCTGGGCTGTCAATGCTCGCGCCAGCGTGTTGCTGACTCAGGCCTTTGCAGCCCAGCACGACGATCGACGAAGCGGCGGCAGGGTCGTCCTCTTCACCTCCGGACAACACCTTGCCCCGATGGCTCAAGAGGTGCCCTACGCGATTAGCAAGGGGGCGATCCATCAGATGACGCTTACCTTGGCCGACGCCCTCGTTGACCGCGGCATCACCGTGAACACCGTCAACCCAGGACCGACCGATACTGGATGGGCCAATCCGCAACTCTTTGATCAAGTCCGATACGCACTACCAGCGGGTCGGTGGGGTTCACCCGATGACGTGTCACGCCTGGTGTCTTGGCTCGTTTCCGACGACAGTGCCTGGATCACCGGCCAAGTTCTCAATTCAGAAGGTGGATTCCGCCGCTGGATGATGTGACATCAATGCGGTGTCTCCGTTCACCGCCGGGATTTGGGGCACAAGGCTGGCATTGCAGGCCCCGATTCGGCGGGGTGGGGGAGCGGCTCGGACTACGGTCGGGCCATCGAACTTCCCCTCGTAGTGCGCACTCGGTGACCGAGAGTCCGGTCCTGCTCGTCGCTGCCCGTGCAGCGGCCCATGAGGGTCGGTGGTCGGATGCGTATACGGCACTCGTGGAAGCGGATGGGGCTGACCCGCTCGCTCCCGACGAACTCGAACTCCTGGCGTCGGCGGCGACCTTTACCGGCAGACCTGACGAAGCCTCGGCGGCGCGTCAGCGGGCATTCTCGCTGGTGCGCGCCGACCAACCGCGCCGAGCGGCTTGGCTCGCGATCGTGAGCTCGATGATGCACCTCGCGCGCAACTCGATGGCGGTGGGGGTGGGATGGGCGCAGCAAGCCAAGGAGCTCCTCGCCGACCAGGGCGAATGCGAGGAGGCGATCACCTTCTCGCTACTCGAGGCAATGGTGGCGAGCGGGTCCGGACAGGAGGACAAGGCGCTCGAGGCGGCCGAGGAGATCATCATCCGGGCGCGGCGGCTCGGCGCCGCCGACGACGCAAAAGCCTTGGCCACCCTCCTCAAGGGTCAGATTCTGATCATGCAGGGCCAGGTCGAAGAGGGCGCTCGGCTGGTGGACTCGGCAATGGCCCTCGCGGTGAGCGGGTGCCTCGGTGAGCTCGCCTCCGCCTACATCTTTTGCGGCACGATCAGCATCTGCGCCTCATCGGGCGATCTCGACCGGGCCTGGGAGTGGACCAACGAGGTCGGTCGATGCTCCATCAGCGGAATTGCAGAGTATCCCGGAGACTGCAGGATGCACCGAGCGGAGATGTTGCGGATCCGCGGTGAGTGGGCGAAGGCCGAGCTGGAGCTGGCCTCGGTCTGCGAGGAACTGGGCACGTGGGACGTCGGGCACACCGCTGGGGCCTTCTACGAGCTCGGCGAGGTGAGTCTGAACCGGGGCGACCTCGAGGCAGCGGCGCACGCGTTCGCTAAGTGCAGGGAATTCGGTCACCGCGGGCTGCCGGGGCTTGCCTCGCTCGAGCTCACGAGGGGGAATCCCGAAACGGCGGCGGCGCTTCTCGAAGAGGGACTCGGGGCAACGAGCGATCAATTCGATCGCTCTCGGCTTCTCCACGTGGCGGTCGAGGCGCAGCTGGCGGCAGGGCAGATGGACGAAGCCGCATCGGCAGCCGCTGAACTCGCGGCGTTGGCCGACCGGTGGAAAACGCCGATCCACCAGGCGAGAGCAGCCACCAGTGCGGGCGTGGTTGCCGCGGCTCGGGGCGAACGGGGCGCGGCTCTCGATCTGCTCCGCGCCGCGGTGGAATGGTGGCGTCAGGTGCCCGCACCCTACGACGAGGCGGTGTCCCGCGTGGCGCTCGCCAAAGTCGAGGCTCCGGCAGCTCGGGTCGTCCAGCTCGAGACAGCGCTCGAGGCGTTCGTGCGCTTGGGAGCGACAATCGATACCGAGAGGATCCTCGGTCAACTCGGTCGAGCCCAATCATCCGAACGCATCGCTGTGGCGATGATGTTCACGGACATCGAGGGCTCGACGGCGATGCTGGCCTCGTTGGGAGATGAAGCGTGGCTCGCGGTGTTGCGCCGGCACGACGCCACCTTGCGGTCGCTGTTCGCCACACATCGCGGCGAGGTCTATACCGGCACCGGAGACGGGTTCTTCGTCGGCTTCCAATCGGTCGACAACGCGCTCATGTGCGCGATTGCTATCCAAGCAGCGATGGACGAGGTGAGGATCCGTATTGGGATCCACTTTGCCGAGGCGAGTCGAGATGCTGGAGGCGTCAGTGGCCGCGGCGTACACGAGGCGGCGAGGATCTCGGCCTTGGGTGCTGGCGGAGATGTCATCGCCAGCACCTCGACCTTGGCACTTGCGACCATGGATGTTCCGACCGGGGCGGTACGGACAATCCAGCTCAAGGGGCTCCCAGGAGAGATGGAGGTGGCAACACTCGAGCTCGATGCCCTCGTCTGAGGGCGACTCAGCCTTCCCGACACTGCCACAAGACCTCTCAGATCGCAGTTCCCCCGACCTGCCGGTCGTCAGCCGTCAATCCGTCCTGCGATCCCAAGCTCTCAGGCGCTCGGCTCTTCCCAGGAGTGCTCGTTGCCTTCGCGAGGAGTGATCCACAGCATCGTCACTCCGTCGGGAGTGTTGTTGGAGTGCCAATGACCCCTCGGAACAAGCGCAAGATGGCCTGCCGAAAGGATCCAAACTGAACGACTGTCCTTCTGTAGCACTGTACGTTCCGACTCGCCCGCCAAGATGAAAAGAAGCTCGTCGCCTTGGCCGTGGAACTCCCAAGGTGGTCGGCCCTTGAAGGCGGTGACACCACCTGTGCATCCGTGGAACGGAAAGGTCCCGATGGGACTTTCGGGTTCTCGGTCCAAGCTCGCCAGGTCCAATTGGATCATGTTGGCAACCGATTCGTGATCAAGCTTGTGCACAGTCACCATTGGCCACCTCTCAGACTTCGAGCTCGCTTCCTGGACGATAGTCACCGCATCACGTGCTGGGCATTGTGCGATTGCCGGAGGAATAGGTTTATGCCTATGTCTGACCTGTGGCAACAGGCGTCCGAGGCATCCGCGAGATTCGGGGGACAGGCCCTGGACTACGACCGCTATCGACCTCGATATCCAGAAGGCGTATTTGACGACATCCTGACAGTCACCGACATGTCAGCAGGAACCGAGGTGATTGAGATCGGTGCTGGCACCGGCATCGCGACGGAACCGCTCGTGCGACGCGGGGTTTCGGTGATAGCGATCGAACCGTCACCTGAGATGGCGGCGTTGACACAGGCCAAGCTCGATGGTCGTGGCTCGGTCTTCGTGGGTCGCTTCGAGGACTATGCAGCGCCGGGTGCCTTCCAGTTGGTTGCTTGCTTCAATGCCTGGCACTGGCTGAACCCCGAAATCGCAGTGGACCGGGTGGGAGAGCTCCTCTCCCCCGGTGGCTCGCTGGCCCTCGTGTGGACCGAGGTCGTCTCATGGGGTGAAGAACCCTTCGAGGAGCGCTTGGCCCAGATCAGTGGCTACCCGTGGGTCAAGCGGATGGACCACGTCGATGGCTCCATGCGCCCGATCCGTAGCGATCCTCGCTTCGAGGACCCTCTGGTCCTCCATCACGTCTTTGAGCGCACTCTCGACGCCTCCACCTTCGTTGCAGTTACGAAGACCTATGGAGGGCAACGGACGAACGAGCAGTACGAGGCCCTGGCGAGGGTTGTCAACGACGAATTCGGCGGCTCGATCACGAAAGTCGAGGACGCAGCGGTCTACATCTGGCGGCGCCGGTAGGCAGGCGAACCCTGTCACCATGCGCCGGGCTGGCGTCACTCTTGCACGTCCAACCCGGCCGCTTCACAGGCGCCCAGAACGTCCTGTACGACCTCTTCCAACGGGCGAGACGAGTCGATCAAAGTTGCCCCGAGCGCGGTGTACTTGGCGACCAAAGGACCGTTGAATCGGAGGACGGTCTCGAGCTCGGCCGGTGCCTTTCCGAACGGATTTTCGCTTCTTTGCGCGAGACGCTCCCGGATCGTCGTGTCATCAAGGATCAAGCAGATCTTCACGTCAAAGAGATCCCACAGTTCTTCGTCGTTTTGAACCAACCCACAGAGAAAGGCGGTCTGTGTTCTTGCGGCCCCAGCAAGTTCTTCGACGCGTGAGCGCATGAGAATCCATCTGTGGTCCCTGAACCAGTCCAGTGACAGCCGTCCAGTATCAAGGGCATGGATGACCTGGTCTGTAGTCCGGTTGACCCAGACGGCCATCCCTAGGTCGGAGTCGACGCTCCGGTAGCCCTTGCCTGCAAGGGCGGCACAGACCTCCGACTTCCCGGTTCCAGAGTTGCCGGTTATCCAGGCGAGTCCCACCGATGGGATTCTTCCTCAAACGGGTGCCCCCCGTTCGACGGTGGGACACTTCAGTACCATGGCGCTACTCAAAACTGAGAGCGGAACAGTCTTCCCCAGCAGGGGAACAATACTGCTGTGACTTCTCGTCGGATGCCATCCACGGAACGAGTTTTGCTCCGAGGACTCGGCGTTGTCGCCGGCGCTGGCGCGCTCGCCGGTGTTCTGGCAATGGTGTCCTACCCTCGCTGGCGAGACTGGTGCCTGACGTGGGGTGCGTCGGATGAAGTGATAACGCAGGCCCTTCCCGGTGACGATTTGTTGGACGACCCTGACCTTGTTTCTACCCGCGCCGTTTCGATTGACACCGCTGTCCGCAACGTCTGGCCGTGGTTGGCCCAGATGGGTTCAGGTCGGGGTGGTCTGTACACCTACGACTGGATCGAGAACCTCTTCGGCCTGCACATGCACAGCAGTGACGTGATCCTTCCGCAGTTCCAGGATCTCCACGTCGGTTACGCGCAACGACTCGGCGAGAACGGACCCGTGCTCCGAGTAGCGGTGGCGGAGGAGAACGCTGAACTGGTTCTGCGCTCGGACGATGGCAACTGGGTCTGGGCTTTCTGCCTCATGCCCGATCGGAACCAAACCCGACTCGTGAGCCGAACCAGGATCTTAGGAGTCGGTCCCCTCTCCACCCTCGATGACCCTCGTAATTCGCCTGTCGGGCACAAGCCACACGACAGCTACCCCGACGTAGATCGCAATGGCTACCCATGGCTCGAAGAGCGCCACAACGATCCCCACCACATAGGCGATAGCCGAGAGGCGGCCCTTACGGTCACTGCCGATCGCCACGGCCAAGAGTGAACCCGCCGGATGGAGCGCTAACAGCGCCCGGGTGAGGAGGAAGTAGGCGATGGCCGAAAGGAGCAGGACCGATCCGTACACGACCACCGGGGCGGTGTTCCTCGGATGCTCACCCAACCACGCCGTGGCCGCGGGCGTCAGTGAGAGTGAGAACAGCAGTCCCATGTTCGCCCAGAGGACCCGACCATCTATGCGCTCGACGACCTGCATCAGATGGTGGTGGTTGTTCCAATAGATGGCCAAGAAGGTGAAGCTCAGGGCATAGACAAGAAACTTCGGCACGAGTGGCCTCAGGTCCCCGAAACCGTGACCAGCGGGCGGCCGAAGATCGAGCACCATGATCGTCATCACGATTGCGATTACGGCATCTGTGAATGCCTCGAGCCGCCCTTTTGTCACGGCGAGAGCATCGCATACCAAGTTGCCGTTGACCGAGAATCGCTACAACCAAGATGACGTGAGCCCGGGGCCCCAAGAACGCCTGGGTCTGTGGCGTTCAACAACTGCTTTGGACACTACGGATTCACCCGCTCACTGGCCGCTACCCATAACACCATTGCAGGCTTGTACGGCACGAGAAGCTTCAGGCCGCGACGGGCATGCTCTCCGTTTCAACCGCCGTGGCGTACTCACTCGGTATCCCGCGGCTGCGGGAGATCGTTTCCGCCGTGCGACGACGGTGGTCGGCGTGTGACATCAGAACCAGGGGCAGGACAGCGAACGCAACTGCCAGGACCATGAGGGGAATGCTGATCATCAAGAGTGCCATTGATTTCGTGGGAACCATAGGGAGTGGGTTCCTCCTCCTGGGAGCCCATCGTGATGGGCGGAGGTTCAGCGGAAGTTAAGAGCCCTTGAGCGATTCCTGAGCATCGCATTGCAGTTTCGTGAACAACTCCGACTTGTACAGGTCGTTCCTGTGAAGTCTGTGAATCTTGAGTCCCGGGTGAGAGGCAGCGCCGCCTCGACCGTCTCCGTTCATTGCCGGTTCTGTCGTGATGTGCCGCGCTGAACGTCGCAAACGAATCATTGTCGGTTGACACGCCAATCGCATCTGGCCAGCGGCCACCAGCGGGTTACAAGGGAGCGAGTCTCTCGGGCAGGTGCAGGTCGTGCAGGACCGCTCGTGCGGCGCCCAGCCCGCACATGCCGTGGACGCCGCCACCGGGTGGCGTGGCCGCCGAGCAGAGGTAGACGCCTTTCAGCGCGGTGCGATACGGATTCCACCGCGCCGTCGGCCGCAGCACCATTTGGCGGAGCGACGCCGCGCCCGCGTTGATGTCCCCACCGACGTAGCTCGGATTGTGGGCTTCGGTGGCCACCGCGGTCATGGAGGAGCGGCCGACGACCAGATCGCGGAAGCCCGGGGCGAACCGCTCGATCTGTCCCTCCATGCGCTCGGTCATGTCGACGTCGGACCCGTTGGGGACATGGCAATAGGCCCACAGCGTGTGGCTCCCTGCCGGTGCCCGGGTCGGATCGACGAGGCAGGGCTGGGTCACCAGGCAAAAGGGCTGCTCGGTGTGGCGCCCGTGCGCCACGTCGTCCTCGCTGCGGGCGATCTCCTCGAACGTCCCACCCACATGGAGGGTCACTGCCTTGCGGCAGCCCGGAGCGGCCCAGGGCACCGGGCCGCTGAGGGCCCAGTCGGCTTTGCACACGCCGGGGCCGTAGCGGTACCGGGACAATGCTCTGCGGTCGTGGCCAGAGAGGCGTTCGCCCGCCAGGTCGAGCAGCTGGCGCGGCGTGACGTCGAGGACCGTGGCCTGGGCGGCCGGCAGGTCGGCCAGGCTCTTCACCAGGTGGTCGGTCTCGACCCGGCCGCCCAGTGCGGTGAGCTCGTCGACCAGCGCACCGGCGATGGCGGCGCTGCCCCCTTCGACCACCGGCCACCCGTAGCGGTGGGCCAGGGCGGTGAAGAGACGGGGGAAGGCGCCCGACAGCGGCGCCGTGAGCGGCAGCATGGCGTGGGCGGCCGTGCCCGCCACCAGGGCCCGCCCCTCGTCGGTGGCGAAGCGCTCCGCCATCCGGTGGGCGGAGGTCAAGGCCCGTAGGCCGAACTTCCCCGCCGCGAGTGGGGACGCGGGCATGGAGCGCATCGAACCGAGAAAGGCGGGGAGAATTTTCGTCGAGGTCGCTCACGAGCGGGGTATACGTGCGCGCGTAGGCCGTTCCATCGGTGCCCAGCGTGCCGGCCACGTCCCCCACGCTGCCCCCCACGGCGGCGGCGCGGCCATCGTCGAGCGGGTGGGCGAAGGCGATCTCGGGCGTGAGCAGCCGGACGCCGTGACGCGCAAGGTCGATGGCGCGGAATGCGGGCGAGGCGAGGAGAAGCGGATGCACGGTCGAGCAGATGTCATGGCGAAAGCCGGGCACGGTCAGCTCGGACGTGCGGCAGCCACCGCCGGCCTCTTCGGCTGCTTCGTAGACGTCGACCGCCAGGCCGGCCCGGGCCAGGATCAGCGCGGCGACCAATCCATTGGGCCCCGCTCCCACGACGATGGCATCGGCCGACCTCATTGCCGCCTCATAGGGAGATGGTGTGGCCCTCTTCGGCCCCGACGACGAGCACCGGGTCGTCGGAGAACCGCTGCACCATGGCCTCCACCTGGCGATCGGTTCGATCGGGACGGTGATGGAAGAGGGCGACCTGGCGTGCGCCGGCAGCTTCGGCCAGCGCCACCGCGTACTCGGCCGCAGCGTGGCCGAACGACCCTTCCTCCGCCACCTCCTCCGCCCGCAGGTGGGCGTCGTGAATCAGCAGGTCGACGTCGCGGGCGAGCTCGACGACGGCCGGGTGGCGCGCCCCGAGCCCGTCGGGTCCGGGCCCGAGCGCGGTCGGGCAGTGATCGGGCACATAGGCCAAGGACGAATGCCCGTCACTGACGCGGTAGCCGACCGTCCGCCCACCCTTGTGCGGCACGTCGACGGGTTCCACGCGGAAGCCCTCGATCTCGAGCGGGCCGCACGGCACGAGCCCGAACTGCCACCGCCCGCGCAGCTGGGACGGCGCGATGGGGAAGAACGGGGGCGACATCATGCGGGCGAGCAAGGCCTCTGCGTCCACGCCGCCCTCGGCCGGCAGGAGCAGCGTCACCTGCGCGTCGTCGCGGTCCCCGCTGGCGAAGAAGGGCAGACCCTGCACGTGGTCCCAGTGCAGATGGGTCAGGAGGATGGTGCCGCGGAAGGGGCGTCCACCGAGCAGGTCGGACACCCGGCGCAGCCCGGTGCCGGCATCGAGGAGGAGGCTGGGCGAGTCGGCCCCATCGCCGGTGATCGCCACGCACGAGGTGTGCCCGCCGAAGCGGATGTAGTCGGGGCCGGGTGCGGGAGTCGACCCGCGCGTCCCACAGAAGCTGACGCGCACCCGCTCAGTCTCGCGCGGTCTCTTCGCGGCGGTGCCCCGCCGAGAGCTCCTCGAGATGGGAGCGGTCGACGAGATCGGCGTCGAACAGGGCGATCCGGCAGGGCGTCACCGCAACGTTGCTCGACGTGCGCAAGCCGCCCTCGAGGTGCGCCCGCTCACCCAGGAGGGCACCAGGCCCGTACTCGGCCAGGCGCTCGCCGTCCTTTTCGACGCGCACGATCCCGTCGAGGATGAGGAGCACCTCGGTGCCCGGCTCCCCTTGCTGTACCAGGATGGTGCCAGCCGGGAATTTGTCGATGCGACGCCGACCGCCGCTCCCCATGAGCTGGGCCGACAGCGAGCTCTCGAGCGCGGACTCGACCGCGGCCACGAGCGCCTCGGAGTCCTCGTCGCCCCAGGGGCTGTGCTTGCCGAACGACTTGCGGTACCAGTCCTTGAAGTCGGTCAGCCCGGACTTGTGCGAGAGCCGGTTGTCGGCACCGTAGACCCAGTGCCGGGGGAAGGGGCTGGCACCGGTGAGCGCGTATTCGGTGCGGCCGTCAGCATGGAGGGTGAGCGAGAGCGTCGTCCAGACCAGCGGCGCCTGCCACTGCACGTAGGGCTTGCGGCGCACCCGTCGCGGCGCCGGCATGCCCGTGCGGCCACCAGAGGTCTGGACGAAGCGCACCCAACCGTCACCCTGCTCGGGCGGGCGCTGGATGTCCGGCAGTTGGAACGCCGCGAATCGGTGCTTCACCGCTCGCAGGTCCACGAGCGTCGATCCCATGACGCCGCCACCGAGGTACCCGCAGTCGACGATCCGTCCGGTGTCGTCGACCGTGATGAAGGCCCGGAGCTCGTTGGCAAAGCGGAAGCGATCGGCCTCTTGGAGGGCCGCCAGGTCCATGCTCTCACTCGGCGGTGGGGCGTCGTAGTGCGTGATGCCCGAGGCGAAGGCCAGGCGCTGGGCGCCCTCGATGGCCTCGGTCGGGATCCACGACAGCGAGGTCACCAGTCCCTCGTGTCGGGTCAGGGTCTGCGTGGTCATGGCTCCAGGCTGCCCCGTTCCGCCGGGGATGGCGAGTGTGGTGACTGGCATCTCCTGGTGGGCCTAGCACCACCTGTTTCAGGAGGGTCGCCCCCTGTCCCCCGGAACGTGTTCGTGGGAGAACTGAGGGCAATGAGCGACGACGGGCAGGAGAGGGGCACCATTTCGGTGCTGCTGGCGGATGACAACCTCATCGTCCGAGAGGGCGTGCGGGCGCTGATCGAACGGCATCGCGACCTCGAGATCGTGGGTGTGGCGGCCGACTACGACGAGGTGGTCCAGGCTGCGACCGAGCTGGCGCCCCAGGTCCTCGTGACCGACATCCGGATGCCGCCCTCGTTCAACCGTGAGGGGATCGATGCGGCCAAGGAGGTGCGCAAACGCCATCCCGGGACGGGTGTTGTCGTCCTCTCGCAGTACGACGATCCCGAGTACGCCGTGTCGCTCCTGGCGGAGGGATCCGCCGGATACGGCTACCTCCTGAAGGATCACGTCGCCCAGGGCGATCAGTTGGTCGACGCCATCCGGGCCGTCGCTTCGGGGGGCAACGCCCTCGACCCGGCCATCGTCGACGCCCTCGTCCGCCCGGTCACCTCCGACGGGGGCTTGACGCCCGCCGAGGAGGAGCTCCTGGGCATGGTGGCCGAGGGGAAGCCGATCAAGGCCATCGCGGCGGCGAGGGGATTGCCGCCCGAAGCCGTCGACACCGAGGTCGAAGCCGTGTTCGTCAAGTTGGCCGAAGGTGTGTCGGCCGGCACCGAAGGTGCCCTCCTGCGGCTCCGCCTGCTTCACAAGGCCATCGTCGACCGCGAGGAGCAGGGCGAGACCCTCTCGCGCCTGCTGCCCGGTGGCCTGGCCGAGAAGTTGCGTCGCGATGGAAGGCACATCGGTGAGACCGAACGCGTCGTCGTGACCGTGTTGATGAGCGACATCCGCTCGTACTCGACCATCGCGGAGCATGCGGACCCGAGTCAGTTGGCGGGGCAGTTGAACGTGCACCGCGCCGCCATGAATGACGCCATTCTGGGAGAGAACGGAACGGTGATGCAGTTCGTGGGCGACGCCGTGATGGCCGTCTTCGGTGCCCCGTTCGCCCAGGAGGACCACGCCGACCGGGCGGTGGCGGCGGCGCTGGCCATGCACGAAAAGCAGAGTGTCGTGAACGAACGCTGGACCAAGGAGGGTCTACCCTCTTTCGGTCTCGGCCTCGGCCTCTCCACCGGTGAGGCTGCCGCGGCGTTGCTGGGCTCGGAAGAGCGCCTGGAATACACCCTCGTCGGGGACACGGTGAACCTGTCCCAGCGCCTGCAACAGTTGGCCGACGCCGGCGAGACCGTGGTGTCGGAGGCGACCATCCAGACCTGGCGGACGCCCCGGCCTACGGTGGCTCTGCAGCCCCAACTGGTGAAGGGCCGCGAGACACCCGTGCTGGCATACAAACTGTTGTTGGTGGCACCCGGAGAAGAAAGGTGCACGCCGAGTGAAGGAGAGTGACGCCAAGTGAAGGAGAGTGACATGGACGCCTTGGTCGTTGACAAGGTTCGCAAGACGTTCGAGGCGGAGAACGCACCCGTGCGTGCCCTGCGCGGCGCCAGTCTCACCGTGCCGTCGGGGGACTTCATCGCGCTGATGGGGCCCTCGGGCTGCGGGAAGTCGACGCTCCTCAACCTGATCGCCGGCCTCGACGTGGCGGACGAGGGAACCATCACCGTGGCCGGGGAGATGGTGACGGGG
Source organism: uncultured Acidimicrobiaceae bacterium (assembly GCA_963809715.1). Lineage (GTDB taxonomy): Bacteria > Actinomycetota > Acidimicrobiia > Acidimicrobiales > RAAP-2 > Bog-473. The sequence continues at coordinate 360,889 of CAWEKO010000003.1, forward strand.
CGTACGGAGGACGAGCTGTCACAGCTGCGGCGACGTCACATCGGGATCGTCTTCCAGTTCTTCAACCTGCTCGAGGGGATGACCGTCCTCGAGAACGTGGCGCTGCCTGCCGTGATCGCCGGTCGCAAACGCAAGGCGGCCGAGACGCGCGCCCGCGACTTGCTCGACCTCCTCGGCATCGGCGACAAGGCGGGGACCGTGCCGGGCATGCTCTCGGGTGGTCAGCGGCAACGGCTGGCCATCGCCCGGGCGCTGGCCAACGATCCCACCCTGCTCCTGGCCGACGAGCCCACGGGTGCGCTCGACTCCGAGGGCGGCCAGGAAGTGATCGAGCTGCTGAGCCGGCTGCACGCCGGTGGGCAGACCATCGTGTTGGTGACCCACGATGCCGGCGTGGCCTCGGCCGCCGACCGGATCGTCCGCATGCGTGACGGCAGGATCGCGATCAACGAGGATGCCGGCATCGCCAACGAGGACGCCGGCATCCCTATGGCCGTACCGTCCTGAGCCGGGAGCCTTGGTGACCGTCGGGAGCGGGCTCGACCTCGAGGTGGACGGCGCCGCCCGGCCCGTTGCGGACGGGGCGCACGTCGCGGTCACCTCGGCCACGTCCCGGTTGCTGCAGTTTCTCCTCTTCGGGCTCACCGTGGTCGGGGTTGGCGTGGGCTTGGAGACCTCGACTCCCGGGGGCCTGAAGCCGGCCGTCGCCGTGGGCTTCGGGCTCACGCTCCTCTGGGCGCTGGTGGGCGTGGTCGACACCAGAGCGCGCGAACGTGTCGGCACCGCGATCTCCCCGTACCATCTCCTCGCCGGGCTGGACGCGTTCGTGGCCATGGTGGCCCTCACGGCCGGGCGCCGAGCCGAGGTGCTCCACGCGACGAGCGGCACCCGCGACGTCGCCACCGTGGCCACCCTCCTCGTGACGGCGATCTCGTTCCACTTCCTCGTGGCCCTGCCCGACGGCCGTCTTGGCTCCTCGTTGCGTCGCGGACTGGCCGTCGCCGTCTATGTGGCGTCGCTCGGCGTCGGGATCGCACTGGCCGTCACCCAGCACAACTTCTCGCTCGTCGAAGCGGCTGTCAGTTGGGCCGTCGCCGGCCTGCTGGTCATCGCCCCGCTGCGCGCCCGCTACGTCAGCGTGGCGGGTCACGGTCGCGAGCGCATGGAGTGGTTCGGCATCGGGATCACGCTCGCCGCGAGCGTCGCCCTGGTGGCGACGGTGCTGCACCTGCTCGTGGAATGGCCCGCTGAGCTCGGTGCCGTGGCCGCCGGCGCCACGGCCCTGGTCCCCTTGGGACTGCTGGTCAGCGAGAATCGGAAGACGGCGCCCCATGCCAGTCGGTTCCTGGTTCAGGTCTTGGCGGTGTTCGGCTTCGTCGTCGTGGTCTCGGCCATCTACCTCGTGGTCGTCCTCGGCCTGGGGCACGCGCCCGCCACGACGGGTGACAAGGAGGCACTGGCTCTCTCCATGGTCGCCTCCGGGGTGGCGGCCGTGATCTTCGTGCCGGTGCGCTCGCGCTTCCTCGAGTCCTCCACCCGGTTCGTCTATGGGTCGCGCGAGGCGCCCGACGAGATCTTGCGCACCTTCGGCAGCCGCATGACCCGAGCCATCCCGATGGACGAGCTCCTGCTCCAACTGGCCGAGTCACTGCGCAAGACGTTGGGCCTCTCCAGCGCGGAGATCTACACCGGTGTCGGCGAGGTGCTCGAGCGGACAGCCTCGGTTCCCGACCTCGGGCCTGGCTCCATCGTGGTGTCCCCGCGGGAGCGCCCCGTCGTCACCAGGGCCGGGGTCTCGGGAACGGCGTGGGCCGCCATTTGGCTGCCGTCGCTGCTTGCCGGGCGGGACGCCGAGCAGCTCAGGGTGGCTCCGGTGAGCCACGGGGGAGAGCTGCTCGGGCTCATCGTGGTCGAGCGCACCGCGCTGGCCGGCACGTTCTCCGAAGACGACGATCGGGTGTTGACGGACCTGGCCCGCCAGGTCGCTCTGGCCCTGCACAACTCGCAGCTCGACACCGCGCTGCAGACCACGCTCGACGAGGTGCGCAAGCAAGCCCAGGCGTTGCGCGAATCGAGGGCGAGGATCGTGGCCAGCGGCGATGCGGAACGTCGCAAGGTCGAGCGAAATCTGCACGACGGGGCCCAGCAACACCTGGTGGCCCTGGCGGTCAACCTCCGGTTGGCCCGCGACATCATCGTCGACGACCAGGAGACGGGTCTCGAGTTGCTCGACTCGCTGGCCGGCGAAGTGCAGCAGACGATCCAGGAGTTGCGCGAGCTTGCCCACGGCATCTACCCGCCGCTCCTCGTGGACAGCGGGCTGGTCGAGGCGCTACGCGCTGCGGCCAACCGGAACCCGCTGCCGGTCGGCATCGTGGCCGAGGGGATCGGTCGCTACTCCTCCGAGACGGAGGCGGCTGTCTACTTCTGCTGCCTCGAGGCGCTCCAGAACGCCGCCAAGCATGCGCCCGAGGCGACCGTGGAGGTGCGGCTCTGGGAGGAGTCCGGTGGCCTGCTCTTCACCGTCTCCGACGACGGGCCCGGGTTCGATCCCGCCCAGGCCAAGCGTGGCCACGGGTACGTGAACATGGCGGACCGCTTGGGCGCGATCGGGGGAACGGTGCGCTGGGAATCCCAGGTCGGAAAGGGCTCCGTGGTCCGAGGGTCGGTCCCCCTGGTGGAGGACGCCGGCGCGCTCGCTACGCCGAAGTGAAGACCTCGGAGTCGCGGTGGTCCCAGAGCCGGCGCAGGGTGTCGGCGCCCAGGTGTTCCTTGTTCATGTAGGCCCGGGCACCGCTTGTGGCCACCTCGCGCGGGAGGTCGCCGGCGTCGTAGGTGGAGCACAGGATCACCACGACGTCCGGTTGCTGGGTCACGAGGAGCCGGGCCGCGTCGATGCCGTTCATCTCGGGCATGTTGATGTCCATCAGGACGAGGGCGGGGTGCAGCTCTCCGGCCAGTGACACGGCTTCGCTCCCGTTAGCCGCCTCGCCGACCAGCTCGAACTCGGTCGTCCGCCTGAGGACCGCCTTCATGGCCGCCCGGAAGGGCGCCTGGTCGTCCACGATGAGGACGGGAAGGCGCTCGCTCACCCTTCCATTCTCGCACGGCGGGTTCTCGGGGACGCTGGTGGTGCCACGCCCCGCCGGGTAGTGGTGTCACCCTCCACCGGGGTCGCTCAGGTAGACGAGGACCGCCTTGACCCGCCGGTTCACGTCCCGCTCCTCGCTCAGGCCCAGCTTCGAGAAGATGGAATTGGTGTGTTTCTCCACCGCCCGTTCCGAGACCTGGAGGGAGGCGGCGACGGCGGCGTTGCTCTTGCCCTTGGCCATTTCCGCCAGGATCTCGGATTCGCGGGGCGTGAGCCAGGAGAGGTTGGACTTGCGGCGGGACGACTTCGCCTCGATGAGCTCGTCGACGATCTGGGGGTCGATGACCGATCCACCCTGGGCCACGGCCCGGATGGCTTGGGCCAGTTCGTCTGCGCCCGCCACCTTCTCCTTGAGCAGGTAGGCCCGGCCCGCTGATCCGGTCTCGAGGAGGGACAGGGCGTACGAGGGGGTCTTGTACTGGCTGAGGACCACGACGCCCACCTCGGGCATGTGCTCGCGCAACCACGATGCCGCCTGGATCCCTTCGTCGGTCCCGGTCGGTGGCATGCGGATGTCCGTCACCACGACCTGGGGTGATTCCCGTTCGATGAGGGCCAAGAGCTCGGGCAGGTCCGCCGCTCGCCCCACCAGCTCGAGATCTTCCTTGCCCTCGATGATGCGCGAAATGCCTTCCCGGAGCAGCGCATTGTCCTCAGCCAGGGCCACGCGGATGCTCGCCACGAGCGTACGGTAGCGCGCCGACCCCAGGCGGCCCGCCCGGGGTCGGTTCAGCTGGGCCCGGCGGCGCCGCTGCGCCAGCGCCGCTCGAAGGGCAGGCGCCAGCGACGCGGTGCGATCAGCTCGTTGCTGGCCTCGGGTCCCCAGCTCCCTTTGGCGTAGGGCTGGACCGGCGGCGGGTCGTCCAGGAGAGGGGTGGCCACCTCCCAGAGGCGCTCGATGCCCTCCGCGGTGTTGAACAGGGTGTGATCGCCGACCATGGCGTCGTGGAGGAGGCGCTCGTAGGCCTCGAGCACGTCCGCGTCCTGTCCCATCTCGTGGAGGGCGAACTGGAGGCTCAGCTTCTCGAGCTTCATGCCCATGCCGGGCTTCTTGCCATAGAACGACAACGACAGCTTGGAAGAGTCGGCCAGGTCGAAGGTCAGGTGGTCGGGCCCCTGGGCCCCCACGCCGGAGCCTTCGGGGAACATCGACTTGGGAGGCTCGCGGAACGCGATGGAGATGATGCGCTCGCCGCCGCCCAGTTCCTTGCCGGTGCGCAGGTAGAAAGGCACGCCGGCCCAGCGCCAGTTGTCGATGTCGCACTGGAGGGCCACGAAGGTCTCGGTCTGGGAATCGGGCGCCACGCCCTCGAGATCGCGGTAGCCGTCGTACTGGCCGCGCACCACCTTGGTCACGTCGAGCGGACGCAGCGAGCGGAACACCTTGTTCTTCTCCTCGCTGATGGAGACCGACTCGAGGGCGGTCGGCGGCTCCATGGCCATGAAGGCCAGGATCTGGAACAGGTGCGTGACGATCATGTCCTTGAACGCGCCCGTGGCCTCGTAGAAGGCGACCCGGTCGTCGACCGAGAGCGTCTCGGGGACATCGATCTGCACGTGATCGATGTGGTCGCGGTTCCAGATGGGCTCGAAGAGGCCGTTGGCGAACCGGAAGGCCAGGATGTTCTGGGCCGCCTCTTTGCCGAGGAAGTGGTCGATCCGGAAGACCTGGTCCTCGTCGAAGATGGCGTGCACGGCGTCGTTCAGGTCCTTGGCGCTGGCCAGGTCGGTGCCGAACGGCTTTTCCATGATGATGCGGGCCCGCTTGACGAGGTCGGCCTCGCCGAGGATGGAAAGGACGGTACGGGCCGCCAAGGGCGGGATGCTCAGGTAGTGCAGGCGCCGGACCTCGCCGCCGCCGATCTCGGTCTCCGCCCGGGCCACCGCCTCGGCCAGGCCGGCGGGACCGGCTTTGGTGGAGACGAAACTCAGCCTCTTCTCGAAGCCGGCCCACTGGAGCAGCGAGATTTTGCCCGTGGCGAACTGGTCGCAGGCGTGCCGGGCCAGGTGACGGAAGTCCTCGTCGCTCAACTCGCTGGTGGAGGAGCCGATGACGCGGTACTCGGGCATGAGGCCCGACATCGAGAGGTGGAGCAATCCGGGCAACAGCTTGCGCGCCGCCAGGTCACCCGTGGCGCCGAACAGCACGATGACATGCGGCTGCAGTTGCGTCCTGGCGTCTGCTTCGTCGCTCACTCCACCTCTTTCTCCCGGGACGCCGCACCGACCGCCGGGTTGCTTCGTCGTCCGCAGTGCCGCCTAGCCGGCGCTGCGTTGGCGCAGGTTCAGCTCGGCCACGTTGGCGCCCATGATCTTGGGGACGGCTTCCTCAGGCAGTTTCTGGAGTTCGCGCACCCAGTCGGTCGGTTCGGGCAAGCCCTCGATATGGGGCCAGTCCGATCCGAAGATGACCCGGTCGTCGCCCATGAGGTCGACGATCTCGTCGACGTCGTCCTCCCAGAAGGGGTTGATCCAGACGTGGCGGCGGAAGGTGTCGACCGGGTCCTCGGGGAAGTAGCCCGGCATCCGTCGGGCCGTCGTGCGCAGCTTGCGAAAGAGCGGAGCCAGAAACTCGGAGCCGTTCTCGACCGAGGCCACCCGCACGTTGGGGAAGCGGTCGAAGAGCTTCTCGAGGAGGAGGGTGGCCAGCCAGTCATGAGCGGCCCGCTCAATGGCGAACATCTTGATGCTCGGACGGGACGGCCCCGACTTGAACGTGGCGGCGAAGCCGTCCACGGCGTAGCCGTTCGACGAGAGACCGGCGTCCCCGGCATGGACGACCACGGTGATGCCGGCCTCGTTGACCCGGGCCCAGAAGGGGTCGAACTCCTCCGCCGCCGGCGAGCGCGGGCCCGACGCCGTCACCGGCGCTGCGGCCCGGAGCACCACACTGCGGGCGTCCTGGTCCAACGCCCACTCGAGCTCACGCACCGCCTCGTCGACGTCGACCAGCGTGATGTAGGGGGCCGCGAAGATCCGGTCCCGGTAGGCCATGCCCCAGTCCTCGGCCAACCAGCGGTTGAAGGCTCGGAACAGCAGCACGACCGCATCGGGGTCGTCGCGTAGTGCCTCCTCGTAGAGCATGCCCAGCGTGGGGAACAGCCAGACCCGCGCGATGCCCTGGGCGTCCATCACGGCCAGCCGTGCGTCACGGTCGCGGTACTCGGGGCGGATCGGTTCGGGGCTTCCCATCAACTCGTGCATGGGCACCCCGTTCGGATTGCCCCGGAAATAGTCGAAGAGCGCGCCGGCCGGCGAGATCGGGTTGAACGTCGGGTTGGTGACGGCGTGGTTGATGCGCCCGCCCACGGAGTGGTAGCGCCGACCGTTGACCTCGGCCCACTCGATCACCCGGGGCCCTTGCGCCGGGTCGAGGTGGCGGGTGAACGCGTCGAGCGCCTCGTAGTAGTGGTTGTCGGCGTCGAAGACGGGATAGTCGAGCGTGTGCATGGTCAGCCTTTGGTTGGCGGGGGTGGCGCAATCCCTGACTGTATTAGCTGCGGCGCGGGGGACCGGCCGCCGTGAACCGTGTGCCCTCGGGGTCATCGGCCCACTCGGGTGCCTCACCCCAGCGGGCGCCGAACACCAGCTCGGACATGGGCCGGCGACGCACCGGGCCGTGGTGACCCTGGGGGCGCCCCAACGTGATGGTCGCCATGATCTCGGCCTCCTCGGGCAGGTGCAGCAGGTCGCGGAGCTCGACATCGACGAAATGGTGCAGTCCGGTGAGCACCCCGCCGTAGCCGAGGGCCCGGGCGGCCAGGAGCAGGTTCTGGCACGCGGGGTAGACCGACGCTCCGTCCGTGGCCGCCGTGTGACGGCGATAGCGGACGTAGCAGGCCAGCACCAGCACCGGCACCGACTCGAAGCTGTCGACATAGTGCTGCATGGTCCGCGCCATGCGTGCCTTCGGCGAGTGCTCCTCGGCGCCCGAGCCCGCGTCGTACCCGTCCTCGGCCTTCTTGGTCGCCCAGAACTCCTTGGCCCCGACGCCGATCAACCGCTTGGCCTCGGCCGCCTCGGGGCCGTCGTTCAGCACGACGAAGCGGAAGGGCTGGCGGTTCGATCCGCTCGGGGCACGTGTGGCGGCGAAGAGAATGTCGCGCAGCGCCTCGTCGGGGACCTTTTCGTCGGTGTAGCGCCGAATGGCCCGGGTGCTCAGCAGGCCGTCGTAGAGCGAGACGTCGTCCTGGTGCGCCATGTGGGTGACCCTACCAACGGGCGGATGGTGCACCCCTGCGCACGTGCCCGGATCTGCCGGGCAGGGTCCGATAGCTTGACCCGCCGTGCCAAAACACCTTCGTCCGCGCCGTGGCGCGCTCATGGTCGCCCTCGCCGGGGCGTCGCTCCTCCTCACCCTGGGCCCGGCGGGCGCCGCGGTCTCCGGCGGATCCGCCACGATGCCGCCACTCGGGTTCCTCCATGTCGTGTCGCCGTCAACGGGCAACGACCGCACGCCGTACCTGGCCGATGCCGCGGGGCGCCAGGTCCTGTTGCACGGCGCCGCCGCCGTCGGGCTCGAGGACGTGGCCTACCCGGACGCCAACGGTGGCCCGGCACTCTTCCCGGTTTCGTCCCGCGCCTACGAGGGACGGTGCCCCAAGGCCTCGCCGCTGCTCCCGCAACCCCCGCTCTGCGAGGTCCAGGCGTCCCGCTCGCCGTACGCCCAGTCCGTTGCGCCGGCCAGCGGCGACGATTTCGCACAGTTGCGCGCGCTGGGTTTCGACGTGGTTCGCCTCGTCCTGAACTGGAGCCAACTCGAGCCGACCCCCGGCCTCTATTCGAAGACGTACCTGGCTCGGGTGGCCCAGGTGGTCTCGTGGGCGCGCCAGCAGGGGATCTACGTCATCCTCGACATGCACCAGGACCAGTTCTCGCGCTACATCCTGCCGGCCGACGCGAAGGTCGCTCCACCGGGTTGCACGCCGTCGGGCGGCAGCGACGGTGCGCCCGCCTGGGCCGTGCAGGCCGGGGGCCAGGCGGGTTGCGCGCTCTACGGCATCGACGAGCTCAACCCTGCCGAATCGGCCGCCTTCGCCAATTTCTGGCAGAACAGCCCGGTGCCCGGTTCGCAGGGGCAGGCACCCGGCACCGGCCTGCAGGACCACTACATCGGTGCGCTGGCTGCCCTGGCCCGTCGCTTCGTGGGCGATCCGTCCGTCGTCGGCTACGAGTTGATGAACGAGCCCCAACCCGGCTCGAAGGGCTCCCTTCCCGCCGCCAACGGCTACCAGGCGAGTAGCGAGGACCTCTACCCGTTCTACACACGGGCCGTCGAGGCGCTCACCGGAGTACGCGACGGGCGGCCAACCTGTCCGGCCGCCGCACCGACCTCGCTCGGAGATGCCTGCGCCTACCCGCAGCAGGCCACTGTCTCGCGCCAGTCGATCTTCTTCGAGCCGCTGGCCTACCGGAACCTGGTCGACTTCTCGCCCCAGGTGAGCGAGCCCTTTACCTCCTATCCCAACATCGTCTTCGCGCCCCACGTCTACACCTACGCCTTCACGGTGGAGCAGGACCTCTTGGGGATGCCGGCCCGGCCCGGCGGCTACCCGCCCAACTTCACCTTCGGGTATCAGACGGCCGAAGCCGAGGCGCAGGCCATGCATGCGGCCGTGTTCGTGACCGAGTTCGGCGACTCGTCGAGCACCGACGGCTCCATCCTCGCCCACGAGCTCTCGGCCCAGGAGGCGACGCAGACCGGCGCCACCCTGTGGGCCTGGAAGGGTCTGGCCAAGGCACCAGGTACCTGCTGGTGCGTGCGCTGGCAGCACTCGAGCTACCAGACGACGTCCAACGGGACGGCGGGCCAGGGCAATCCGAAGTCGGTCCCGTCGCCGCAGGACCGGCTCATCCCGAGCCGCCGGCACCTGGTCATGCGGGTCTGGCCCGTGGCCACGGCCGGGCGGTTGGGCGCGTACGCGTTCGACCCCTCCTCGGGCACGTTTGCCTTGACGGCCAGTGCGACGGCGCCGGGCCGCCGGGGCCGGACGGGCACGGACACGGTGATCTACGTCCCCTCCGATGTGCACGGCGCAGTGCACGTCAGCGGCGCCTCGGCACTCGACGCGCTGGTCTCGAGACCCGATGGCAGTCGCCTGGCCTACATACGGACGACGGCGGGCGGTGGGGCGGCCTACGGCGTCACCGTCGGGGCAGCGCCGCCGCACCTGCGTGCCCTCGTCGCGGGCGAGGCGGCGCATCCCCTTCCGCCCATCAGCGAGGCCACGGCCCGGGCCGCCGCATTGGACGCCCTCGCCACTGAGGCCCACTCATCCAACAAGTCGGTCGCGGCCAACGCCCAGCTGGTGCAAGGCCTGGCCGGTGTCGTGCTGGGCTCGAGCGACCCCAACACGGCGCCCGCCGGTTGAGTCAGGAGGCGGTCGGGAGGCCCGCTCCGAGCTCGGCGTAGAGCTCGGGCCGGCGCTGGTCCTCGAGGAGCGCGCTCTCGCCTTCTCGTTTGTAGGCCAGGTGGAGATCGATCCGGTGCACGAGGAGCTCGGCCGGGGTGGCCCGGCCCGGCACCGCGCTGCTGGCCTCGGCCACCACCGTCCCGGTCGGGGCGATGATCCGACTCTGCCCGAGCAGGGTCGACGTCGCGTGCGAGCCCGCCTGGTTGGCCTGCACCCACCACTGCCCGTTGGTGAGGGCCACCGCCGGGTGCAGCAGGTCCCAGGCCGGCGATCCCTCCACCTCGTAGGCGGAGGGAGCCAGGACCAGACGGACCCCGCGCAGGGCCAGCGCCCGGGCCACCTCGGGAAAGTCGCCGTCGAACCCGACGACCAGGCCCACCCGGCCCAGCGTCGGGTCCTCGAAGCTGGTGAGCCGGTCGCCGGGGGAGAAGACGGCCGGCTCGAGCGTGGGCGGGTAGAGGTGGGCCTTGCGGTGCCAGGCCACCAGCTCGCCCCGTGGGTTGAACACGAGGGCGGTGTTGTACACGTGCCCGTCGTCGAGTTCGGGCACGCTCCCGGCCGCGAGGTACAGGCCGAGGGTCCGCGCCGCCTTGGCCAGGCGCTCGGTGCGCGGCCCCTGCCGCGGTTCGGCGTCGTTCCGTGCGTCGAAGGCCAGAGATTCGGGGTCGTAGCCGCAGGACCACAACTCGGGTAGGACGACCAGCTCGACGCCGCGACCCGCGGCGTTCTCCATCATGCCCAGGGCCACCGAGAGGTTCTCCTTGGGCTGCCCAGGGCTGGCGAGCCATTGGGCCACCCCGACCAGAAGGTCCCGCTTCACGTCCCCACCAGGCCCACGCCGCTCCCCTGTGTCGTCGTCGTGCCCGGAACGCTAGGAGCACAACGTTCTGGGACGGTTTCCCCGTTGTGAATGGACTGTTACAAGCCTGGTCCCGCTCCGGCCGCCCGGCGGGCCAGGATGGTCACCAGCTCGTAGAGCACGTGGGAGGCCGCGACCGCGGTGATCTCCGCCTGGTCGTAGGCCGGCGAGACCTCCACCACGTCGGCCCCCACGAGCATGGCCCCCCCGAGGCCGCGCACGAGCCCGAGGAGCTCGCGGCTGGTCAGGCCACCCGCCTCGGGGGTGCCGGTGCCCGGGGCGTGCGCCGGGTCGAGCACGTCGATGTCGACCGAGACGTAGAGCGGCGCGTCACCCACCCTGGCCCGCATCCGCTCGACGACGGCGGCCACGCCGTCCTCGGCGACGTCGTCCGTGGTGACTTGGGCGAAGCCCATATCGGTGTCCTCGGCCAGGTCGCTCCGACCGTAGAGCGGCCCGCGTAGGCCCACGTGCATGCTGTGGTCGCGGAGGAGCAGGCCCTCCTCCCAGGCCCGTCGGAAAGGCGTGCCATGTGTGTAGCGCTGGCCGAAATAGGTGTCCCAGGTGTCGAGGTGGGCGTCGAAGTGCACCAGGGCCAGCGGACCGTGCCGGGCCGACGTGGCTCGCAGCAGCGGCAGGGCGACGGTGTGGTCACCCCCGACGGCGACCAGGTGCGCGCCCTCGGCCAGGAGCGCCTCCGCACCGGCCTGAATCTGGGTCACCGCCTCCTCGGTGCTGAACGGGGTACAGGCGATGTCGCCGGCGTCGACCACCTGGGCCAGTGCGAAGGGCAAGGTGTCGGTCGCCGGGTGGTACGGCCGGAGGAGCCGGGAGGCCTGGCGCACGGCGGCCGGGCCGAAGCGGGCCCCGGGCCGGTAGCTGGTCCCGCCGTCGAAGGGGATGCCCACGATGCCGACGTCCCACTGCGCCACCTGACTCATCATGGGCAGCCGGGCGAAGGTGGCGAGACCGGCGAAGCGCGGCTCGAGGCTGGCGTCGGTCGGTCCGATCGGGCCGTCCGGGTCGGCCATCAGCCGTCGAGGGCCTGGTAGACGAGCGACCGCAACTGGTTGCGGAAGGGGTAGGCCGCCGAGGGGAAGAGCTGGGTCATGAAGACACAGAAGAGGTCCTCGACGGGGTCTATCCAGAAGGCGGTGCTCGCCGCGCCGCCCCAGTAGTACTCACCGGGCGAGCTGGCCACGGCCGTGGCCACCGGACCCAGGCCGACGGCAAATCCGAGGCCGAAGCCGACGCCCTCGAAGTTGGCTTCGCCGAACCCGCCTACGGCGAGGTCGGCCAGGGTTGCCCCACCGGGCAGGTGGTTCTGGCGCATCAGCTCGAGCGTCTTGCGGCCGAGAACGCGGCGCCCGTCGAGGTGGCCGCCGTTGGCCAGCATCTGGCAGAAGGCCACGTAGTCCCGCGTCGTCGAGACGAGGCCGCCTGCTCCCGAGAGATAGGAGTGGGGCGCCGTAACCCTGGTGGCGAAGGGGCCCTCGAGCAGCCGGGGTGTGTTGGCCGGCCGGTACTGGTAGAGCGCGGCGAGTCGGGACAGCTCGGACTCGGGCACCCAGAACCCGGTGTCGGCCATGCCGAGTGGTTCGAAGAGCTCGCCTTGCAGGTACTGGTCGAAGGGTTGGCCCGAGAGGATCTCGACCAGGCGGCCCACGATGTCGGTGGAGAGCCCGTAGTTCCAGTGCGTGCCCGGGTGGAACTTCAACGGGTGCTGCCCCAGGAGGGCGGTCACGCTCTCGAGCGTCTGCCCCGGACCCAACGCGTCGCGGGCCTCGCCGAACGCGGCGTCGATGGGGTTGCCGGGGAACAGGGCGCCGGGCAGGCCGGTCATGTGCATCAGCACGTCGCGCATGTTCATCGGTCGCTCGGGCTTGACCAGCTCGATGCCGCCGTCCCCTTTGACCACGCCGACCTGCAGCGTGCGCCACTCGGGGATGTAACGGTGCACCGGGTCGAGCAACTGGAACAGGCCCCGCTCGTAGAGCTGCATCAGGGCGACCGATGCGATGGGCTTCGTCATGGAGAAGATGCGGAAGATGGCGTCGTCGGCCATCGGGATGCCCTGCTCACGGTCCATGGATCCCAGCGTGCGGTAATAGGCGACGTGCCCACCCCGCACCACCGTGATCTGGCACCCGGCGATCTTGCCGGTGTCCACGTAGGTGGCGCTGAAGTGGTCGGTGATGCGCTCGAGCCGGCCACCGTCCATTCCCGCCGCGTCTGGTTCGACCTTCATGGCGCGCTCAGGCCTTCTGCTGCTTCTGCTCGCGCAGGTAGCTGGCCGTCCCCTCGATGAAGGCGCCCACGTCCTTCGCCTTGCCGGCCGCGATGCCCTGGAAGTACTCGGGCACGTAGACCTGGGCCGCGCCCGACTCGAGCCCGCCCAGAATCGCGTCGACGGCGACCGACACCGGCTCCGCTTGCACCGGGGATTCGAAGGCGTCGTTGTCGGGCAGGGTGAACAGCTCGGTGTCGATCACCCCGGGGTAGACCACCATCACCTTCACTCCGGCGTCCCAGAGGTCGACCGCCATGGCCTCCGAGAAGGTGGTCAGTGCTCCCTTCGACGCGCTCGTAGGCCGCCTCCCCCGGGGCGCTCAGCGTGGCCGCGATGGACGAAACGTTGACGATGGTGCCTGAGCCCCGGGCGAGCATCTGGGGCAACAGGTCGAGGGTCAGTCGGATGGGCGAGAGGTAGTTGATGTGCATGACGGCGGTGACGGTGTCGATGTCGAGCGCGGTGACGTGCCGTCGCTTGGGGATGCCGGCATTGTTCACCAGGAGGTCGACGCCACCGAAGGCGTCCATGACGTCGATCGCCAGCTGGTCGACCTCGTCGGGGTCGGCCAGGTTGACCGCCCACATCCGGCTGTCGGGCGAGTGCTCCATGCAGCGGGTGACCACCTCGGAGAGGCGGTCGGCCCGGCGGGCACAGATGCCGACGATTGCCCCCCGTTCGGCCAAGGCCTCGGCCAGCCCGGCCCCGATGCCCGAGGACGCCCCTGTGACCAGCGTGCGACAACCCTTCAGATCCAATGCCACCGTCCACCCCACTTTCAGATCACGACGTTGGTCACCTTAGGCACACGGTTGCCGGTCGAGCCATCGACGCCGCTGCGCCCGTTCACGATTTGTTGACGCCCCGGCCGGCCGCGTTCACGTCGCATTGATGCCGGCACCGCCAGAGTGGCGGACATGGCTGACTTCTTGGCAATCGTGAGCTTCGCCGCATTCCTTGTGGTGTTCTTGGGCCTGATCTGGTGCTTGGAGCGGGTATGACCGTCGTCCAAGGCATCTTGCTCGCTGTGGCGGTCGTGGTCTTCGTCTACCTGGGTGTCGCCATGTTCAAGCCCGAATGGTTCTGATCTGAATGGGCTACTTCTGGGTCATCGTCACGCTCGTCATCGCGCTCGGGCTGTCCTGGCGCTATCTGGGCAGTTACATGGTGGGCGTCTTCGACGGGCGCATCCACTTCCTCTCCTTCATCGAGCGGCCGATCTACAGGCTGCTCGGCACCAGCCCCGACAGTGAGCAGTCCTGGAAGCGCTATGCCGGCTCCCTGGTCGTCTTCTCCGCCCTTTCGTTCGCCATCACCTACGCCATCTTCCGCTTCCAGGGTTCGCTGCCCCTCAACCCCCAGCATTTCGGGGCGGTTCCGCCTGCACTGTCGTGGAACACGGCGGCCTCGTTCGTGACCAACACGAACTGGCAGAACTACGGCGGCGAAGAGACGATGTCGTACCTCTCTCAGATGTGCGCGCTGACGGTGCAGCAGTTCGTCACGCCGGCGGTCGGCATCGGGGCGGCGCTGGTCATCGTGCGCGGGTTCTCCAAGAAGGAGTCGTCCACGGTCGGTAACTTCTGGGTCGACATCACCCGGGCCCTGCTCTACGTGCTCGTGCCGATCGCCTTCGTGGGCGGCCTCATCTTCGTGGGCCAGGGCGCGGTCGACACCCTGTCCGGCCCGGCCACCATCCACAACGCACTCAACGGCGTCTCCCAGACCATCGCCCTGGGCCCGACCGGCTTCATGGAGGCGATCAAACAGCTCGGGACCAACGGTGGCGGGTTCTTCAACAGCAACTCGGCCCACCCCTTCGAGAACCCCACCGCACTGACCAACTGGCTCTCCATCTACCTGCTGTTGGTCATCCCCGTCGCCCTGACCTACGTCTTCGGAAAAATGGTGGGGTCGGTCCGCCACGGCCTGGCCATCCTCGCCGCCATGGTGATTCTCTTCGGCGCCTGGACTGCCATCGCCTCGGTGTCCGAACACCAGGCGAACCCCGCCGTGCAGGCGGCCGGCCAGACCTACCAACCGAACGGGAACACCACGGGCAAGGAGGTGCGTTTCGGCGTGCCCGAATCCGCCCTCTTCGGGGTGGCCTCCACCCAGACCTCGACCGGGTCGGCCAACAGCGCCTACGACTCCTTCACCCCGATCGGGGGTGGCGCCCTCCTCACCGGCATGATGATCGGCGAGGTGACGCCCGGCGGCGTGGGCAGCGGGCTCTACACGGTCCTCATCTACGCCATCATCGCCGTCTTCATCGGCGGCCTCATGGTGGGCCGAACACCTGAATATTTAGGGAAGAAGATCCAGGCCACGGAGGTCAAACTCGCCGGCCTGGGCACGCTGGTCATGCCCATGGCCGTGCTCATCTTCACCGGCATCGCCGTGTCCATCCATGCCGGGCGGGCCGGCCCGCTGAACGGAGGACCCCACGGCTTCACCGAGATCCTCTACGCCCTGACCTCGCAGGGGAACAACAACGGGTCCGCCTTCGGCGGCCTGACCGGCGATACCACCTTCTACAACGTCGTCGGAGGCGTGGACATGCTCATCGGGCGCTTCGGGATCATGATCCCGGCCATTGCCCTGGGCGGCGTGCTGGCGGCCAAGAAGGTCGTCCCGGCCGGTGCCGGCACCTTCCGCACCGACAACCCGATGTTCATCGGGCTGCTCGTCGGCGTGATCGTCATCGTCGGCGGCCTCACGTTCTTCCCGGCCGTCTCGCTCGGTCCCATCGTCGAGCAGCTGAGCCACCACCAGTTCTGGTCGGTCGTCACCGGATCGATCCGTCATCTGAGTCTCGGAGGGCTCCTGTGACCGTCACCGCCGATACTCCCGCCGCCCCGCACTCGCCGGCACCGCACGGGGTCGCAGAGTCCCGCAGCTTGTTCGACCGCGAGATCCTCAAGGAGTCCGTCGCCGGCGCCTTCACCAAGCTCGACCCGCGCGTGCAGGTGAAGAACCCGGTGATGTTCGTGGTCCTCATCGGGACGGTCATCACGTTCATCGAGTCGGTGTCGCATTCCGACATCTTCAACTGGTCCATCACCGTCTGGCTGTTCCTGACCGTGCTCTTCGCCAACTTCGCCGAGGCGATGGCCGAGGGCCGGGGCAAGGCCCAGGCCTCGGCCTTGCGCAAGATGCGCTCCGAGGCCACGGCGCGGCGCCTGCGCCCCGACGGCTCCGAGGAGATCGTGCCGGCGTCCGCCCTGATGAAGGGCGACCGTGTGGTCGCCGAGGCGGGCGACCCCATCCCCTCCGACGGCGAGATCATCGAGGGCGTCGCCTCGGTCGACGAGTCGGCCATCACGGGCGAGTCCGCTCCGGTCATCCGGGAGTCGGGGGGCGATCGTTCCGCCGTGACCGGGGGCACCACGGTGCTGTCGGACCGCATCGTCGTCGAGATCACGGCCGAGCCCGGGCACACCTTCCTCGACCGCATGATCACGTTGGTGGAAGGGGCCAACCGCCAGAAGACGCCGAACGAGATCGCCCTGACCATCTTGCTGGCCGTGCTCACCATCATCTTCCTGCCGGTCGTGGTGGTCCTCCAGCCCTTCGGTCTCTTCGCCGGGGCCAACGTCTCGGTGGTCATCCTGGTCTCGCTGCTGGTCTGCCTCATTCCTACGACCATCGGTGCGCTGCTCTCGGCCATCGGCATCGCCGGCATGGACCGGCTCGTGCAGCGCAACGTGTTGGCCCTGAGCGGGCGGGCGGTCGAGGCCGCGGGCGACGTGCAGACCTTGCTCCTGGACAAGACGGGCACCATCACCCTCGGCAACCGCATGGCATCGGACTTCTTCCCCGCCGGTGGCCACAGCGAACAGGAGGTGGCAGACGCCGCCCAGCTGGCGTCATTGGCCGACGAGACGCCCGAAGGCCGATCCATCGTCGTGCTGGCCAAGGAGCGCTTCGACATCCGCCAGCGCGAGCTCTCGGGTCCTCACCTGTTCGTCCCCTTCTCGGCCACCACCCGCATGTCGGGTCTCGACGTGGACGGCCGCCAGATCCGCAAGGGTGCGGCCGAGGCGGTGCGCAACTGGGTGGTCGAGCAGGGCGGCACGGTGCCCGACGGCCTCAACGAACTGGTCGACCGCATCGCCCGGGCCGGATCCACCCCGCTCGTGGTGGCGGAGGGGCCCGAGGTCCTCGGGGTCATCGAGCTGAAGGACGTCGTCAAGACCGGCATCAAGGAGCGGTTCGCCGAGCTGCGTGCCGCCGGGATCCGCACCGTGATGATCACCGGTGACAACCCGCTGACCGCGGCGGCGATCGCCCAGGAGGCGGGCGTCGACGACTTCCTGGCCGAGGCCACCCCCGAGAACAAGATGGAGCTGATCAAGGCCGAGCAGGAGGGCGGCAAGCTCGTCGCCATGACCGGGGACGGGACGAACGACGCCCCGGCCCTGGCGCAGGCCGACGTCGGCGTGGCCATGAACACCGGGACGACCGCGGCGAAGGAGGCCGGCAACATGGTCGACCTCGACTCCAACCCGACCAAGCTGATCGACGTCGTCGAAATCGGGAAGCAACTGCTCATCACCCGGGGCTCTCTGACGACCTTCTCCATCGCCAACGACGTGGCCAAGTACTTCGCCATCATTCCCGCCCTGTTCGTCGTCGCCTACCCGCAGCTCAACGCGCTGAACGTCATGAAGCTGCACAACGCGCAGAGCGCCGTGCTCTCGGCGGTCATCTTCAACGCGCTGGTCATCGTGGCCCTGATCCCCTTGGCGCTGCGCGGGGTCAAGTGGCGGCCGTCCGGGGCGGCCGCCATCTTGCGCCGCAACGTCTTCATCTACGGCGTCGGCGGGATCATCGCCCCCTTCGTCTTCATCAAGTTGATCGACCTCGTCCTCACCGCGTTGCACTGGTACTAAGGAAAATTTCGCATGCTGACCCAACTCCGCCGCTCGGCCGTCATGGTGCTCATCTGCCTGGTGCTCTTCGGGCTGGTCTTCCCCCTGGTCGGTGTGGGCCTGTCCCAGCTGTTCTTCAAGCACCAGGCCGACGGTTCCATCACCGCCAACGGCTCCACCCTCATCGGGCAGAACTGGTCCGTGACCAAGTGCCCGGGCCACCTGGCAGGGACCTGCGTGTTCCAGGGCCGCCCCGACGCGGTCGGCCCCTACTCGGACACCGGGAAGTACAACGGCGACAACCCGGCCGGGCACCCCGGCGACGACCCCCTGGTAGCCAATGGCGTCGCCGGCGAGTCCGGGGCGACCAACCTCGGCCCGCGCTCGTCGGTCCTGCTCGACGACACCAAGGTGCTCAGGGCGTACTGGCACCTCCGTGGCGTGAACCCGACGTCGGACCTCGTGACCACGTCGGGCAGCGGGGTCGACCCCGACATCACGCCGGCCGACGCCCGGGCCGAGATCCCGATGGTGGCGCGGGCCACCGGTCTCTCACCGGCCACCCTCAACCGGCTCATCGATCAGCAGACGCAAGGCATGGAGCTGGGTTTCCTCGGCTCCCCCTCCGTGAACGTGCTCCAGCTGAACGAGGCGTTGGTCAAGCTGGAGGGGTGAGCGCCCGGTCCGGGCGCGCTTCAGCCCTCGTCGTGGCCCACGGGGGACGGCGCATCGGCCACCAGCTGGTACCCGATTCCCGGCACGGTGCGCAGCATGGTGCCGTCCTCGTCGCCCAGCTTCTTGCGCAGGCGATGGGTGTAGACGCGGCAGGTAGTTGGACTCCTCCCCGTAGCCCGGGCCCCACACGTCCTTGAGGATCATGTGATGGGTGCAGACCTTTCCGGCGTGACGAGCCAGGTAGGCCAGCAGTTCGAACTCCTTCGCGGTCAGGCTGACCGGTCGGCCCGCCTCGGTGACCATCCGGTGCACGAGGTCGATGTGCAGGTCTCCCACCGCCAGCTCGGTTCCCGTGGAGTCGTGGTTCCTCTCCGCGCCGTGGCGCAACGCCACCCGCAAGCGGGCCTCGAGCTCGGCCATGCCGAACGGCTTGGTCACGAAGTCGTCGGCACCGCTGTCGAGCGCCTCGACCTTGCGCCGCTCGTCGCCATAGGCCGAGAGCACCACGATGGGAACCTGGGAGAACTCGCGGATCCTCCGGCAGACTTCGATCCCGTCGAGGTCGGGCAGGCCGAGGTCGAGGATCACCAGGTCCGGGCCTTCGAGGGCGACCTGGGTGATCGCTTCGGCTCCGGTGTGGGCGGCCAGCACCTCGTCACCTCGTGCCCGCAGGCCGATGCGCAAGGCCTTGAGGAGGGAGGGGTCATCGTCGACGACGAGCACCTTGGTCATGGTCAGGCCGGCTCCCGAACCAAGGCTTCGCCGGGGACGGTGAAGACCACCCTGGCTCCGCGGGTCACACCGGGATCGATCCAGATCCGTCCCCCGTGCGCCTCGACGAAAGCCTTGGCGATGGCCAGCCCGAGCCCGGCCCTGCCCCCTCCGCCGTTCTGGCTGAACATGTCGAACACGCGGTCACGGTCCTCCGGGGCGATGCCCGGTCCGTCGTCGCTCACCGAGATCTCGACCCGATCGCCTGCGCTGCCCGGCGCCACCCGGGCCGCCACCCGGATGGGACTCGGTCCCGTGGACAGCCGGTCGGCATTCTCGAGCACGTTGGCCAGGACCTGGCTGATGAGGACGTGGTCGATGCGAAGCAGCGGGAGGTCGGCGGGCACGTCGACCGTCACCCGGTCGGGAGCCACGATGCCGCCCAGGGAGGCCAGGGTCTCGTCGACCAATTCCTCGAGCCCGAGCGTCGTGGGGCGCAGTTCGAGGGCGCCCGATTCAATTCGGGTCATGTCAAGCAGGTTGGTGACGAGCCGGGCCAGGCGGTCGGTCTGCTGTTCCACGAGCTCGAGCAGTTCTGCCCGATCGGCCGGCCCGAGCTGGGCGCCCTCCTGGCGCATGTTCGAGACTGCCGTCTTGATCGAAGCCAACGGCGTGCGCAGATCGTGGGAGGCGGCGCCCATCAGCGCGCTGCGCCAGCGGTCGATCTCTTCGAGCAGCCGGGCTCGCAGGGCCTGCTCGCGCAGTTGGGCCCGGTCGACGGCCAGTGCGGCCTGGTTGGCGAACGTGCCCAGCAGGTTGCGGTCCTGCTCGCCGAGCTGCACCTCCTGGAGGACGAGCATGCCGACCGGCCGCTCGCTCACCACCAAGGCGACCGAGACCCGGCGCGGTCCGGGCGCGTCCTCGAAGCCGAGGGACCGGGCTTGACCCCCGCCCGATGTCAGCGACCTCACGTCGTCGCCGGCCAGGGGCCGACCGGCCGACGCGGCCACCTCGAGCTGACCCTCGGCCTGGGCCGGCAGCACCAGCGCTGTCCAGGTCGGCGCGAAAGCCCCCTGCACCGCGGCCACGATGTGCGACAGCAGCTGGGACAGGGTGAGATCGCCGATGAGGGTCTGCGAGAGCTCGAAGAGCCGCACCGAATCGTCGGAGCGCCGCAGGGCGGACTCGCGGGCCACTCTGAGCTGGGACACCACCTGGGCCAAGACGAGGACGACGACGACGTAGACCACGAGCGCGATCCAGTTCTCCGGCGAGTGCACGGTGAGCGTGTCGTAGGGCGGGAGGAAGAAGACGTCGTAGAGGATGAACCCGGCCACTGCCCCGATGGCCCCGGCCACGAAGCCGCCGATCACGACTCCGATCAGGGCGGGCAGGACGAAGACGAGCGCTGGAGTGGCCGCGCTCGAGGTGCGAGCGGAAGGGCAGGAGCACGGCGAGCAGCACCAGCAGCCCGGCCAGTGTCGCCACGGTGCCCAGAATGATGCGATGGTACGTTCCGGTCGTCCCGAGCCTGCCTGGCGTCACCTTTTCAGCTTCCCGTCATTCGGAGCTCCATTCGAGTGTACCGACCGTCCGACCGGGTCCAGTGAGGAGGGAACATGATCAGCGCCAGTGGTGAGGACGAAGGCGTCCGGCCCACCGGGCGCTTCCGCGTCTATCTGGGTGCGGCGGCAGGAGTCGGGAAGACATGCGCCATGCTCGACGAAGGCTGGCGCCGCTTCCAGCGCGGGACCGACGTCGTCATCGGGTTCGTCGAGACCCACCGGCGCCCCTTCACCACCCAACAGATCAGGGACCTCCCGACGGTGCCGCGCAAGCGCGTCGAGTACCGGAACTCCACGTGGGAGGAGATGGATCTGGACGCCGTGCTGGCCCGCAGCCCCACGTTGGTCTTGATCGACGAACTGGCCCACACCAACGTGCCCGGATCGGGCCGCCACGAGAAGCGCTGGGAGGACGTCCTCGAGATCCTCGATGCCGGTATCGCGGTCATCACCACGGTCAACATCCAGCACATCGAGTCGTTGGCCGACGCCGTCGAACGCATCACCGGCGTCGGCGTCCGCGAGAGGGTGCCGGACTGGGTGGTTCGGCGAGCCGACCAGATCGAACTGATCGACTCGTCGGCCGACCAGCTCCGCCGGCGCATGCTCCATGGCAACATCTATCCCGAGGCCAAGGTACCCGCCGCACTCTCGGGGTTCTTCCGGCCGGAGAACCTGGTGGCCCTCCGTGAGTTGTCGCTCCGTTTCGTCGCGGACGAGGCGGAGGAGGAGTTGCTCGAGTACCTCCGTTCGAAGGGCACCAACGGCGAACTGTGGGAGACGACCGAGCGGATCATGGTGGCCGTGACGGGAGCCCCGGGAAACGCCTCGGTGGTGCGGCGAGCGGCCCGCATCGCGGCCCGGGTCAAGGGCGGCCTCATCGCCGTGCACGTCGTCTCCGACGACGCCGCGGCACGGCGGTCGGACACGGGGAGGCTCGAGGAGTTGGTCACTGCGGTCGGCGGCCGGTGGCAGACGCTCCGCGGCGACGACGTGGCCAAGACGATCTTTGCGGCCGCGGTCGACCAGCAGATCACCCAACTCGTGATCGGGACGTCACGGCTCAGCCGCTGGCAGTCGTTGACCCGGGGGTCGGTCGTCCAGACGCTCCTGCGTCTGGCCTCGGACAACGACATCGACCTGCATGTCATCGCCCGGCGCGACGAGACCATCGGCCGGCCGGCCGGGGACGAAGACGGTTAGTCAGCCGGCGTCCAAGAGGTCCTGGCGTGCCGCGTCGGCGGCCACCCGTGCCGCCACCTGCATGCAGCGGTTGAGGTGGGCCAGCGCCTTGGCCCGGCGCGGGTCGCGGGCCAGGTACTTGGCCACCGCCACCGGGTCGGCCGAGCCATCGGGCTTGCTCAACCCGAAGACGGCTTGGTCGACGATCCGTTCGTCGGGACGGTCGCTGATGCCCCGGTAGACCGACCAGTCGACCGCGGCGGCATCGCACACCTCGGCCACACCTGCGGCCTCCATGTCCACTGCACCGAAACCCTGCTCGAGGATGGGCCCCCACACGTCCTCGTCGTCGAAGAGGCCGTCGGTCGTCATCAGCGCTCCGGCGGGTTGGCGAGGGGGCAGCGGCCGAGTGACGAAGCGGGGACCGCCGGGATAGAGCTGCACGGCCTCGGGCACCATCAACGCCCCGACGGGGAGTTCCGGGCTGAGGCCGCCGGCAATGCCGATCACCATCACGTGGTCGGCGGGACCGGCGTCCAGTGCCCGCCGGGTGGCGACCCGCGCCTTCTCCGGACCCATCCCGGTGACCAGGGTCACGACAGACCACGTGCCCACCACGCCGCGGTGGGTGAAGTCAGGGTCATCGGCGGTCGGCTGGAGATCGAAGGACCGGACGATCTCCTTGAGCTCGGGCTTCATCGGGGCAAGAACGACGACTCGCTTGTTCGGCACCCCATCATCATGGCGGACCACTGGATAGCGTGTGCGGTGCCGGTCCACCGCCGAGAGGAGTGCCATGCCAAGCGCCGAACAGGTCGTCCGAGAATTCTGCTCGGCCGCCAGCACGCGTGACCCTGAAATTCTGCGCGGCTACTTCGCAGACGACATCGTGTACCACAACATCCCGATGGAGCCCGCCGAAGGGATCGAGGCGACCATGGGCGTGATCAACATGTTCGTCGGCATGTGCGACGCCCTGGAGTTCGAGATCCATCACCTGGCCAGCGACGGATCGACGGTACTGACCGAACGCACCGACACGTTCACCATGAACGGCAAGACGGCCCCCCTGCCCGTCATGGGTGCCTTCCACGTCGCGGACGGGAAGATCACCGCATGGCGGGACTATTTCGACATGGCGCAAGTCACGGCCATGTTCGGAGGGGACTGACGCGTCGTCGTCCTAGAGGCCGCAGACGTACCGAGTGGTCCAGGGCTGCCAGCCACGTTCGGCGAAAAGCCTCAGCGCAGCGGAGTCCTGCACGGCCGGCGGTGAATCTTGCGCCGGCGTGGCGAGGCCGGTCAGGCCTTCCCACGTCCCCAGTTCGAACTGGTAGGCGCCGCCGTTGTGCTCGGCGTAGTTGCCGCCGGACTCGTGTTGACGGATGCAGGCCCAATGAGGCGTGTTGGTGCTCGAGGCATCCGAACCTGACCCGGCCGGCGCGGCGACCGGAGCCGCCGGACTGGGCACCGGGGCACGCTGTGCCGCCGCACGTTGCGCTGCAGCACGCTGTGCCGCAGCCACGGCTTCCAGTTGTGCGGCCTGCTGCCTTTGTGCCTGCAACGCCTTCAAGTACGCCACCTCGTTGAGGTAGTTCTCTTCCTGGCTGAGTGTCACGGCGTTGTAGAAGGTGGCCAACTTGGCCAACTTCTGAGCTTCTGCGTACGACATCACTTTCATGCTGGGTGAAGTCGTCCGGTGATGGGCAGCCGCCACATGACGGACTGCCCCATGGTGAACGCCCTTGGCGGACGCCACCGGACTGCTGTTGGTCAATGCAAGAATTACAGCTGTGATCAATGTGACGGCCACTGCCGTCGCGAGTGCAATGCGGATCCGCACGGCACCTCCCTTCGTCGGGCGCGCCCTGGGCGCGCCTGGCTCTGCTCGGTGTAGGCGGGCTCCGGCCTTTCGCATTCGCGCCCCGAACGGAGAGCGGGAAGGCGTCGTCCGTTCTGGCTCGTCGCCGCAGGGTGTGCGGCCGGTTGTGTGCAGCCCAGTGGGTGCGTCTGGGTGGTGTCCTCGATTCGTCTTTGTTCGGGCCTGGGGCAGGCGCGTTGAAACCTTGTCTGATCTGGATAGATCCGATCGGCGATCCACTTCGGGTTATGCGCCGGCTCTTGGCTCAACGCATCTACCCGAAAGACCAATCGGCCTCAGTGATCGATGAATTTAGCAGGACCCAAACCCAACTCGTATGCAACCGGTAAATTGCCGTCTGAACAGCCATTTCGTCCAGAAACTTTGTGAAATTGATCACAAAAGCCCAGGTCATCGATCAGTAATTGCATCAATGGTCAAATAAAAGAATCCTTAATTTGGTGAAAATGCATGTGTTCAGTGCTGTTCCGACTTCCGCGAAGGAGGAAGACCGGGTCCGATGCCTGAGAGCTCGGCAACGTAGGGTCCCGGGCCAAACGGGAGCTGCGTCATGCTGCCGGGGAGGGTGAGCCGTGGCCACGAACGTCGCTGCCGAGAAGGACCGTTACACGGTCGCCGGCCTGATCCGCACCCTTGCCGCGTCACAACCCGACCACGAGATGCTGGTACAGGGTGACGAGCGCCGCCGGTGGGGCGAGGAATACGTGGTGGCCTGTCGGGTGGGCCAAGCCATGCGGCGAGACGGAGTGGCAGCGGGGGACCGTGTCGCCTTCCTGGACCGCAACGGCATCGCGTACTTCGACTTCCTGTTCGGCGGGGCGCTGATCGGGGCCGTCAACGTTGCGGTGAATTGGCGGCTGGCGCCGGCGGAGATGGCCGCGATCATTCAGGACTCCCGAGCGCAACTGTTGGCGGTCCATACGGACTACCTGCCGGCACTGCAGGACATGCCCAACCTGCCCGACGTGAGCCAGATCGTTGTCTTCGGGGATGGTCCGGCCGCCTCCGATCCTCGCGCCGTTCACTTCGAGGACTGGATCTCCGGTTGCCCGTCAGAAGACCCGGGTCACGAGGGATCGCCGGACGAGGTCAGCATGCAGCTCTATACGTCGGGAACCACTGGTCTCCCCAAGGGGGTGATGCTGACCAACGCGAACCTGTCCACCGCGGTGTCCGAAGCGGGGCACACGTTCTCCATCGGCGACGACACCGTGAGCCTGGTCGCCATGCCGCTCTTCCACATTGGCGGATCCGGCTGGGCTCTGTGTGCCATGTCTCGCGGCGGCCGCTCCATCATCCTTCGTGACGTCGATCCGGTGGTGCTGCTCGAACTCATCGCGACCGAGCGGATCACCGAAATGTTCATCGTTCCTGCGGTGCTGATGTTCCTGCTGGCGACGCCTCAGTTGGCGGATACCGACCTCTCCAGCCTTCGCCTGATCTTCTACGGAGCGTCGCCGATCTCTGAAGACGTGCTGGTCAAATGCATGACGGCGTTTCGCTGTGGCTTCTGTCAGGTCTACGGCATGACCGAGACGACGGGGGCGATCACCGCGCTGCGCTTCGAGGACCACGATCCCGTCGGACCGCGCCGCGGACTTCTTCGTTCGGCGGGCAGGCCGCACGAGGGTGTGAAACTTCGCGTCGTCGATCCGGACAGTGGCCGCGATCTCGAACTCGGCGAGGTCGGAGAGATCTGGACACGGTCGCCCTACAACATGGCCGGTTACTGGCGGAACGAGGCCGAGACTGCCGCGACGATCGACGCCGACGGCTGGCTGCGGACGGGGGACGCGGGCTACCTCGACGCACAGGGCTACCTCTACCTGCACGACCGCATCAAGGACATGATCGTGAGCGGCGGGGAGAACATCTACCCGGCGGAGGTGGAGAACGTGCTCCTCGCGCACCCCACCATCGTGGATGCCGCAGTGATCGGCGTGCCCGACGAGAAATGGGGCGAGACGGTCAAGGCCATCGTTGTCCTGGCGGCCGGCGCCCGTCTCGACGAGAGCGGCATCATTTCTCACTGTCGGGACAACCTGGCCCACTACAAGTGCCCGACCTCGGTCGACGTCGTGGACGCCCTGCCCCGAAACCCGTCGGGGAAGATCCTCAAACGCGAACTGCGGTCGCCCTACTGGGCCGACCGGGGCCGATCGATCAATTGAGAGGCGCTCCCTAACCGAACGTGAAGTCGTACGCCTCGACGCCGGGTGACATCGACAGCTGCAGGACACCTGATTCGAGAGCCGAGCTGGAGAAGAGCGTGTACAGCTTCGGGATGCCGGACACGTCGACCGTTTTCAGATGTCGACCGTTTTCGGACACGCTTACCGTGCCCTGACCGCCCATGACCAGGTAGACGTCGTCGGCGCTGAACTGCAGGTCGAGATTGGCCTTGGCGCCAGCCGTGGCCTCCTGGCTGTGGACGTTCCAAGTCCCGCTGAAGGCCAGGCTGTTCGCCGGGATGTTCGAGGGGGCGCGGTAGTCGGCCGCCTTGTCGTGGCGGACCGGGGTGCCGACCTCATTGTCGAGCTGTTCGTAGCCCACGTAGCTCTCGGGAGTGATCTGGTCGCTCGTCGGGGTCTTGTCGGGCACGTCGGTGCGCGCCGGCAGGTTTTGCACGCCGTTGGCCGAGAGCAGCATCCGGATGTTGCTCTCCATCTGCGAGTAGCCACCCTCTCCGAAGTCGTACGCCCGCACGATCCCGGTGGGGTCGATCAGGTATTCGGCCGGCCAGTACTCGTTGTTGTAGGCATCCCAGGTGGCGAGGTTGTTGTCGACTGCCACGGGATAGTCGACTCCCAGGTTGGCTGCCGCGCTCTTCACGTTGGACACGACGTGCTCAAAGGAGAACTCCGGTGCCGAGACGCCGACAACGACGAGGCCATCGTTCTTGTAGTCGTTGTACCAGCCCTCGACGTGAGGGAGCGCGCGCTGGCAGTTGATACAGGAGTACGTCCAGAAGTCGACCAGGACCACCTTGCCCCGGAGCTGGCTCAAGGAGAGCGACTGGTCGCCCGGCGTGTTGAACCACGTGGTGATCCCGGCGAAGTTGGGCGCCTTACCCAGTGCCGGCAGGTTCGTCTTGTTGGCCATGAATACCGCAGGCTTCTTTGGTGCGGTGGTGTTCGGAGTCGATGGTCCTGTCGTCGTAGTGGTGGTCGGCTTCCCGGCGGCCAGGTGACCGCTCTGTGACTGCCCGGCATCCGTGGTCGAGCAGGTCGCCTTCTTCCCTTCGAGTCGCGCATTGGCCGCAGCGAACTGGTTCTGGTGCTCGCCACTGAGATGCTGGAGTTGGACGCAGGCGGAGTTGGTCGATTCAATGTGATCTTCGAGCGCGTTGGTGTATCCGGGTACGTCGCGCTGGAGGCCGCCGAGCCAGTTGAATGCGATGGCAAGCGTCGTGACGCCGAGCACCACGCCCGCGACCTTGCGAATCGACGGCAGATGACGGCGCATGGACGCCCATGTCGTGGCCCGCTGGGCCAGGATTGCGAGCACCAGCAGCGGCAGGCTGATCCCGAGGGCATAGAAGAGCGTCACCAGGAGGGCGCTGCCGCCCACGCGATGGTGGTCTGCTGCCACGGTGATGGCGGTGAGCACCGGACCGGCGCAGGGGACGAAGACGGGACCGAGGCTCAATCCGAGGAGGAACCCGCCACCCTCGGAGGCGTAGCGTGTCGAGCCGAGGCGGGCAAAGGGCCGCTCGAGCAACTCGCCCACTCGGGGGATCATCAGCCCGACCGAGATGGCGCCGAGCATGGCCACACCCAACCAGAAGAGAAAGTCTTGGGGGAGGTGGAGGAAGCCCAGCAAGGTGGTGGCGAAGAGCACCGTGAGGCTGAAGCTCAGGACGAGGCCACCGATGATGAGGAAGGGCCGGGCACGGTTTGTGCTGGAAGAGCCTCCCGCCACCACCACCGGGAGGACCGGGACGATGCACGGGGAAAGTCCGGTGATCAACCCGCCCAGGAACGCAATGACGACAAGTTCAGCCATGGGCGTCGGATTCCAGCGGTCGCTTGGCCACGCGTGCTCCTCGAGATTGCTCCTCACGACGAACCTAGCGGGCGGCCCCGACCAAGAGTGGTCGCCCTCGTCGTGCGACGTCGGCCCCCCCGGGGAGCAGACTGTCCCGCAGTGATCAACGAGAACTGGATTTATCTCGGAACCGCAATCGGCGCCGCCGGCACGGCCGTATACCTGCGTGACACCCTCCGGGGGACCACGCAGCCCAACCGGGTGACGTGGCTCCTCTGGGCCATCGCGCCCTTGCTCGCTTCGGCGGTCGAATTCAGTGATGGTGTCGGACTGCGGGCGTTGCCGACATTCATGGTCGGGTTCATGCCCCTCCTCGTCTTCGTCGGTTCATTCCACAATTCGGCGTCGGTCTGGAAGATCAGACGCATCGACTACGCCTGCGGCGCCATCTCCGTTGTCGGGACACTCGTCTGGTTGGTGACCCGTAACGGCACCCTCGCAATCTGCGCCGCGATCGCCGCGGACTTCATGGCGGGAATCCCGACGGTGATGAAGAGCTGGACCCATCCGCAGAGCGAGACCGTCTACTCCTATTTGGGTGGGGTGATCAGCATGGCCATCCTCCTTCTGACCGTGACCGACTGGACCTTCGAGGTCGCAGCCTTTCCCATCTTCATCCTGTGCATGGCATCCATTGAGGTGGTGCTCGTCGGCCTCGAGCCCGGCCCTCGCCTTCGCGTCGCCCGCAACCCGAGCTCGATTGTGGCCCCGCCCGGTTGAGGAGGACGGGCGCCGGCTTCGCCCGGCTGGTAGGAAACGGGGCGAAGTCGTGCAGAATGGAGTCACTGATGCCCACCGCCCACGCCAACGGGATCGACATCGAGTACCTCACGGAAGGGGATCCATCCGATCCGCCAATCTTCCTCGTCATGGGCCTGGGGGCCCAGCTGATCACCTGGCCCCAGGAATTCGTCGACGGGTTGCGAAAGCGCGGCTTCTTCGTGATCCGCTTCGACAACCGTGACTGCGGGCTCTCGACCAAGTTCGAAGGTCTGCCCGACCTCGGCTCGCTCCTCGCCGGCGACCCGTCGTCGGCCATCTATTTCATCGAGGACATGGCCGACGATGCCGCTGCTCTGCTCGGAGAACTCGGAATCGGGCGGAGCCATGTGCTGGGCGCGTCGATGGGCGGCATGATCACGCAGGCCCTCGTGATCCGTCGCCCCGAACTCTTCGCGACCGCGTGTTCCGTCATGTCGACCACTGGCGATCGCTCGGTGGGCGCTCCGACGGGGGAGGCCCTCACCGCCTTGTTGCGTCCCGTGGCCACCAGCCGCGAGGAGGCCATCGAGGCCAGTGTGGAGGGCAGCCTGGTCATCGGTTCACCGAAATACCCCACCGACGAGGCCATCCTGCGCGAGCGGGCTGCCGCGGCGTACGACCGCAGCTACTGCCCGGAGGGAACGGCGCGGCAGTTGGGCGCCGTTCTCGCCTCCCCCGACAGGACCGAGGGGCTGCGCGGTGTCGACATGCCCTTCCTCGTCATCCATGGCGAGGAGGACCCACTGGTCACGCTGAGCGGCGGCCAGGCAACCGCGGCAGCAGTGCCTGGAGCCAAGCTCAGCACCATCCCGGGCATGGGTCACGACCTCCCGAAGGCACTCTGGGACGAACTGACCGACGCCATTGTGGCCAATACCGAGCTCGCCGAGTTCTGACCGCTGTCAGGCATCCAGCGCGTTGGCCGAGGCCACTGCGGCCAACCAGGCCGCGCTCGGTTTGGGCGTGCGCGCGAAGGTCTCGCGGTCGACGGCGACGATGCCAAAGCGCGGCCGATAGCCCATGGCCCATTCGAAGTTGTCGAGGAGCGACCAGTACGTGTACCCGCGCACATCCACTCCACGTTCGATGGCGTCGAGAACACCTGCGAGGGCCTGACGGACGTAGTCGATGCGCTGGGCGTCGTCCCGTGTCCCGATACCGTTCTCGGTGACGAGCAGAGGGAAGGCACCGCCCGTGTAGTCCCAGGCACGCTGCAGGCAGTTGCCGAGAGAGGCCGGGTAGAACTCGTAGCCCATGTCGAGGATGGGAACTCCGTCTTCGTAGCCGGCCCAGCCATCCGGTCCCACCCGCATCCTCGTGTACACCTGCACCCCGAGGAAGTCGTCGCCTGCGGTCGCGTCCAAGAAAACGTCCTCGGCGTGGTGCCGGATGCTCTCGAGTTTCTGCCCGCCTCCGGGAGTGGCCTGGTAGTCGGTCATCGACAGCGTGAGGCCGACGGGGATGCCCGGAGCGGCGCCTCGAATGGCCTCGACGGCAACCCGGTGCCCCTCTGCCAGGTGTTGCCCCACCCGGTAGGACAGTTCGGCGTCCCGCTTGCCCGGTGGGAACATCCCGGCGTGCCAGCCCATGGTGGCAACGATGTTCGGTTCGTTGACCGTGCAGGCCCGGACCATGACGTCCCCGAGCACCTCGGCCACGACCGTACAGAAGCGACCGAATCGCTCGACCGCCGTTCCCGTCTCCCATCCACCCCGATCGGCCAGCCAGCGTGGGGTCGTGAAGTGGTGGAAGGTCACGACGGGATCGACGCCCCGCTCGCGTAGCCCGAGACACTGACGGCGATAGTGCTCCAGCGCGGCCCGGGAGAACTCGCCCTCGGCCGGTTCGATCCGGCTCCACTCCACCGAGAACCGGTAATTGTCCAGGCCGAAGGCGGCAACCAGATCGGCGTCCTCCTCCCAGCGGTCCCAGGAGTCGCAGGCGTCGCCCGAGGGTGTGGCGCAACCGGAGCCCTCCAGGTGCTCGAAGGCCCACCAGTCATTGTTCGTGTTGCCGCCTTCTATCTGGTGCGCCGCCGTGGCTGTCCCCCAGGTGAAACCGTCCGGAAATGCCCGTCCTCGCCCCTCGGTCGCCATCCGCGCCCCTTCCCACCCAGAATTCGGCTCGCGTCGAGCACGGTATCGTTACCTGACGATGACGTCACATTCCTCGCCGATGACTGACGTCCCCGAGTCGGAACTGACCGGGGTCGACGCACCCACGAGTGGGCCGGACGGCGCGCCCATGGTCGAGGCCCACGGGCTCGTGAAGCGTTTCGGCGACTTCGTGGCCGTCGACGGGGTCGACTTCACCATCGAAAAGGGTGAGTCGTTCGGCTTCCTCGGGCCCAACGGTGCCGGCAAGACGTCAACAATGCGGATGATCTCGTGCATCAGCCCGCTCAGTGGGGGCAGCCTGCGCGTTCTCGGCTTGGACCCCACGTCCGACGGCCCCCGCATCCGTTCACGCATGGGACTGGTGCCCCAGGAGGACTCGCTGGACACCGAGCTGACGGTGCTCGACAACCTGATGATCTACGGCCGCTACTTCGACATGCCGCGCAAGCTCGTCCGTGAGCGAGCAGATCAGTTGCTGGAGTTTGCCCAGCTGACGGATCGGGCCAATGACCGAGTCGATCCGCTCTCGGGCGGCATGAAGCGGCGCCTGACCATCGCCCGGGCCCTCATCTCGAATCCCGACCTGCTCATCCTTGACGAGCCGACGACGGGGCTCGACCCTCAGGCCCGTCACCTCTTGTGGGACCGCCTCTACCGGCTCAAGCAGGACGGCGTCACCCTCGTCATCACCACCCACTACATGGATGAGGCCGAGCAGCTTTGCGACCGGCTGGTCGTGATGGACAAGGGGCGATTCGCCGCCGAGGGCTCACCCCGCCAGCTGATCGATGAGTACTCGACGCGCGAAGTGGTCGAGCTGCGCTTCGCTCCGGGTGCGCACGAGGAAGTAGCCCCTTCACTGGCCGACCTGGCTGATCGGATCGAGATCCTGCCCGACCGCATCCTCCTCTACACCGATGACGGTGACGCCGCCCTCGCGGAGGTGGCCCGCTTGGGCCATGTGGCCCGGACCACCTTGGTCCGGCGTTCGACGCTCGAGGACGTGTTCCTGCGCCTGACCGGTCGCACCCTGGTCGACTGATCATGGCGGTGGTGGGGGACGGAGGGGCACAGGGGGTCGGCGCGCCCTTTGCCTCGGGCGGCCAGGAGGCGCGATCGAGAATTGCCACGCCGGCCTGGTGGCGGGCGGCCGGGTACTGGGCCTACCAGTACAAACGGACGTGGCGCAGCTCGGTCGCGACCAGCTTCCTCATCCCGGTGCTCTACCTGGCCGCGATGGGGGTGGCCCTGGGCTCGCTCATCGACAAGCACTCACACGGGGTGGGCGGGGTCACGTACGTCGCGTTCCTGGCGCCGGGACTGCTGGCCGGCACGACCATGCAGATCGGCACCAACGACGCCTCGTACCCCGTCATGGGGGCCATCAAATGGATGCGGACCTACCTGGCCCAGTTGGCGAGTCCACTCACCGTCTACGACGTGTGGCTCGGCCACCTGGCCTGGATGGCAGCGCGACTCACCATCGTGGTCAGCATCTACCTGGCCATCATGGCCGCCTTCGGCGTCGTCTACTCGCCGTGGGCCATCCTCGCCCTGCCCGCCGGGGTCCTCACCGGCCTGGCCTTCGCGGCCCCCGTCGGCGCCTGGGCGGCCACGCTGGACAAGGACGCACCCATCTCCACGCTCTACCGGTTCGTGATCATCCCGCTCTTCCTCTTCTCAGGCCTCTTCTTCCCGATCTCCCAGCTCCCATTGGTCCTCGAGTGGCTGGCCTACATCTCGCCGCTGTACCACGGGGTGGCGTTGTGCCGGGATCTCACCCTCGGGCAGGTGAGGCTGTGGGCCGACCTCGGGCACGCCGCCTACCTGGGCCTCTGGATGGGTGTCGGCTACGCCGTGGGCCGCCGCACGTTCGCCAAACGGCTGGTGGTGTGATGACGACGACCGGCACGACCATCGATACCCGCCCCCCGGGCATCGCCACTCGAATCACGCCGCTGGCCTTCCTCGGAGGACGACACGCCTCGAGGGTGCTCGAGCGGAACATCCTGGTCTACCGACGTTCGTGGATCTTCCTGGTGTCGGGTTTCTTCGAGCCGCTCTTCTACCTGCTCTCCATCGGGATCGGCCTGTCCCACCTCGTCGGGCCCATCCCCGTCGACGGGAAGCTCGTTGCCTACACGTCTTTCGTGGCCCCCGGATTGCTGGCCTCGTCGGCGATGAACGGCGCCATGATCGACTCCACCTTCCAGGTCTTCTTCAAGCTGAAGATCGCCAAGACCTATGACGCCATGCTCTCGACGCCGCTCGGCGTGGGCGACGTCGCCCTGGGCGAACTGAGCTGGTGCGTCATCCGCTGTGCCCTGTACTCGGGTGCGTTTCTCGTGATCATGGCCATCCTGGGCTACATCGTCTCGCCCTGGGCCGTGCTGTGCTGGCCGGCGGCCATCCTGACGGGACTGGCCTTCGCCGCCGCCGGCATGGCCGGGACCACGTACATGCGCACTTGGCAGGACTTCGACATGGTCTCGCTGGCCTTCATCCCGCTGTTCCTGTTTTCGGCGACGTTCTACCCGATCACGGTGTACCCCGGCTGGCTCCAGCTGGTCGTTCGTTGCACGCCGCTCTACCAGGGTGTTGTGCTGTGCCGGGCCGCAGACCTGGGCATCTGGAGCTGGGTCTTGCTGGGCCATGCGGCCTACCTGGTCGTCATGGCGATCGCCGGAGTCCTTGTCGTCCGTCGTCGGCTCGGCAAGCTGCTCCTGCCGTAGTCGGTGGCGGGGAACGGCCGGTACCGTATGCCCCGACATCGGCGAAGCAAGAGGATCGGGGCAATGAACATCGTGGTGAGCAACGTCAAGGGAGGGGTGGGGAAGACCACCACTTCCGTGTACCTGGCCGCTGTGGCGGCCCGCCGGGGCAAAGCTCCGGTCCTGCTGGTCGACGCCGATCCCCAAGGGTCTTCGGCCGAGTGGTACGACGTCGATCCTTTCGACGGCGTCGAACTCATCGAGGGACCCTCGGTGCGCACCGTGACCAAGGCCATGAACCAGGAGGACGGCACGGTGGTGGTGGACACGCCGCCCGGCGAGGGCACGGTGGTGCAGGCGGCCCTGGCCCGGGCCGACGCGGTGGTGATCCCGACGCGGGCCGGAGGGATCGAGCCGAACCGGGTGGTCACGACGCTCGAGATGACCCCCAGCAACGTCCCGGCCGGCGTGGTCATCTGCTCGGCTCGCCTCGGGACCAACGACCTGGAGGCGACCATCGCCTGGTGGAACGAGTTGAAGGTGCCTGTCTGGGGCATCATCCCCGAGCGGGTTTCCATCGCCTCCGGGCCGTCGTCCGGGCTCTCGGCGGAGGGGATCGAGCTCTACGGCAAGGTGCTCAGAAAGGCCTCGGCCAAGGCCCGTTAGAGCGGTTCTCAGCCTGCCCGCGCCGGGAGTTCCGCCCGGAAACGGCTGTCGGCCCAGCGCACGGGTGTGTTCCCGTGCAGTTGGCCGATGATCTCCGATACGAACCACCGCCGCACAGCAACGCTGGTAGCGGACGCAGGCAGCGTGAGGAGCTGGGCCGAGAGCCCGAATTCGTCGGCCTCGTCGAGCACCGCACCGTAAAACTCGCACCAAGCCGCCGCGGCCGGAGGAAGTTCGAGCTTCCAGTCGAAGAACACTTCGTTGCTGTCGATCGCTCCCTGCCACACCTCGTTCATGCCGCGCCCGAGCCGGTTGAACCGCGTCCCCATGTTGGACACCAGCACGGCCAGCCTTTCGGGGAGCGGCGCCCCCTCCGTGCGGTCCGTCCGCTCCTTGATGAGGCGAAGCTCTCGGAAGAGTGCTTCGTACTCCTCGCTGGCCTTCTGCAGGAGGGCGACGGGAATGCCGAGGAGCTGGACCTCGATTGCACCGGCCGTGAGCAAACCCTCGCGACCGAGCTCCGAGTGAGCGATGCCTGCTATGTCGAAGCGAAATTGGCCGTCGGAGACCGAGGTCGGCGGCACGCTGTAGTCGACCGGCAGCTCGAACCAGACAATTTTGCCGCCCGTGACAGATTGGACGCCCCAATCGGCGGCCAGAGTCTTGAAGAGGGTGAGCCCACGACCAGTGGCGGCGTCGGGCCCGTAGTCCTTGATGGCGGGGGAGCTCGTGCTTCCATCGGCAACGTCAATTCGGATGCGGTCCGGCAGTTTGTGCAAGGTCACGCACATGGGCGTCGCCGCGTGCAGGAGTGCGTTCGTCACCAGCTCCGAGGTCAGCAGTGCCGCGCACTCAGCGGTCTCCGAAGGAATGTCCCGCAGGTGGGCCGCGACCCAATGACGGGCGACGGGAGTGCTCTCCACGACCGGATCGAGGTGCAGCGTCGACATGCCGTCCTGTGACGTACCCAGTCGGGGCGCCGTTATGCCTGGTGTTGTGCTTCCCGTGGAGTTGCCTCGAGTTGTGCTTTCCGTGACATTGATGGAGAGGACCACCGAATCGTCTGCTCGTTCGTCCACTTCGAGGAAGGACGCGAAGGCGACGGCCGGGCGCTCGGGCCACCCGCCTCGCGCAATCGTTGTTGCCGCACCGGCCAACCGGTCCATGCCGTGAGTGAGGAGCTCGCCGCGCCGTTCAATGAGCCCGTCGCTGTACATGATCAGTGAGTCGCCCGGCTGGAGGACCACCTCGTCGCGGGGCCGCGGGGCGCCGTTCAGGCCGGACGCGATGAGGAGGGATTGCTGGAGCGGACAGAACATCGCTTGCCCGTCGGATCGAACGATCAACGGCGGCGGGTGCCCGGCGTTGCAGAGCACGACTTTGCCCGTCGAGGGGTTGATCGTCCCGACGATTGCCGTCACGACCCGCTCCTCGACCAGGTTGTCGAACAGGTGGTCGAGGGAGGTCAGAATCTCGTTCGGCGTCTGTCCGGCCACGGCGTAGGCCCTGATGGCGCTGCGGATCTGACCCATCAGCGCGGCCGCCGGCGCTCCTTTCCCCATGACGTCCCCGACGCTGAAGCAGACGAGGTCGGCGCGGAGCTCGAAGACGTCGTACCAGTCTCCACCGGCATACGACCCTGCGACTCCCGGCCGGTATTCAGCGTCAAGCTGCAACCCCTCGATCTGGGGCAGAGAATCGGGCAGCACGGCGCGCTGGAGGACCTCGGCCACGACGTGCTCACGCTGGAAACGGGTGGCGTTCGAGAGCGCCACCCCGGTCCGGCTCGCCACTTCGGTCGCCAGGGAGACGTCGTCGGGCTCGAACGCCCGGCCCGGCCCGTCCAGAAAGGTCATGACTCCGATGACCTCACCGTTGGCCGTGAGCGGCACGGCCAACGCAGTCGACGTCCCTCCGTGTCCCTCGTCGTCCGACTCGAGTGACGCCAACTGCGTCCGACCGGTCCGGTGGGCCAGAGCCGCCGGCGCATCCGAGTCGTACGGCACGTCCTCGTCGCCGGGTTGGCGGAACTCGGATCCGGTGGCGTCGGGGCCGCGGAAGTCGAGTCGGACGAGCCCGGTGTCTGCTGGGATCTGCACGACGCACGAATCGGCCAGCCGGCCTTCGACGAGGCTCATCGTGCGCCGGATGACCGTGGTGGGCTCGAGGCTCGAGCTGAGCAAACGGGTCACCTCGGAGAGGAGTGAGAGGCGCTCTCGGGCGGCTTCGGCCGCCCGGAGGGCTTCCCGTTCGTGCTCGAAGACCTGCGCCCGTTCGAGTGCCTGCGCGGTCAACGCGGCCAACGTGGCCAAGAAGCGGACGTCGGGTCCGCTCAATTCGGGATTGTCCACAAAGGCCAGGGACAGCACCCCGAGGGGTCCGACCGAGCCCACCAGCGGTTCCGTCACCACGGTGACCGAACGGGACATCTCCTTCACCGTCCGCGGCACGATCTCCATTGCGATCTCGTCCTCGGGCTCGCTGCGGGCGTCGATGGTCGTCACCACGGTGCGACCGCGGGCGAATGCCGCGCCGGCCCGGGTGGTCTCGATGGGGATCATGGCCCTCGAGAGCAGGGCGGGGTGCCCGTTGCTGGCCAAGCAGTCCAGGCCGCCATCGCCCGCAGCCGGGACGCGCACGATGGCCGACTGCGCGCCCAGGGCCCGGCGACCGCCTGCGATGGCGGCGTGGGCCACGTCACCCGGCGTCGTCGCTGCGGCCAGGGCCGAACTCAGCTGGTACAGGTGCTGGCTTCGCTCCAGGTTGACGAACTCGGTCAGGGTGAGACGGGCGCGCTCGACGGCTTGAGCCGCAGTGCCTGTCATCGTGAGGAGAAAGGACCGGTCGGGCCCCGAGATCTCTCGGTCCTCCGACCAATGGACGATCACGACGCCGATCGCGTGATCGGAGACAACCATCGGGACGATGGCCAGGGCGCGGAACCGACTCGACTCGACGGCGGCCGCGATGTCGGCGCGCTGGTGGTTGAGCTCCTCGAGTGATTCGGCAAACAGGGCTAGGTGGAGTCCGAGGATTGGCCCGTCCTGCCGTAGCGCGCTGAGCACGCCGTCGACCGCCTCGTCGGGGTCGTAGCCGAACCGGCCTAGCGTTCGCAGGGTGCCCATGTCGCCGACGACCGCGAAGGTCGCGGCATCCACGTCCAGCTCGTCGCGCAGTGCGGCGAAGACGGCATCGGCCACCTGGGAGGGGTCCGCTGCCGTTGTCAGGGCCGTTGCCATGGCCTGCATGCGTTGGGCGGTCTCCGCGGCCACCCGTCGGCGACGTTCGTTGCGCGTCTCCGTGTGAGCCGTGGACAGCTGTACGTTGCGTTGCCCCCTCAGGTAGGCCATGTACATCGCCACCGCGGTTGCTGCCAACTGGGTCACCACGCGGAGAACGTGATTCAGCTGTCCGTAATTATGGGGAGGCGTGCCGATGACGAGGGCGAAGAATGCAGCGAGCAGTCCGACCAGGGCGACCCGCCACGGCCGGGCGTAGAGCGCGGCGATGAAGGGACCAATCGCGAGCAGACCCACGGCCGAGATGTTCCCGCCCGACATCGCGAAGAGGATGGCCACACCGGAGACCCAAACCAGGGCGGCCAAGGTGGCAATGGCTTCGGCGCGGTCCGCCCGCAGGCTGCTCAGCCTGGAGGGTCGCTCCTCGTCTCGCTGTTCGGGCACTGTGCTGGGGCGTCCTCGGTCGCGGACTCGTGGTAGTGAACGCTACGTCGTTTCGCGCCGCCCTTCACCGGGCGGATCTTTTCCTCCGCCGGGGTTTCCCTTGGGCCTTCTCGACCGGTCGACCGTGGTACCCCTCTATGAACCGTGGGAAACTGACCGCGTTGACGTTGTCATGGGCAGGACCAGCGAAAGAAATCCAATCGCCGTTGCATGACCTCCGGGATCGCCGTCGATGGCCCCCCTTGGTGATGCGGGAGGAAACCGTGGAACAGGAATTTCGAATCGAAGAGCGTCGGGACGGCTCCATCCCGGTTGTGGCGGTCAGCGGAGAGATCGACGTGGCGACGGCTCCCCAGCTCCGTGAGTGCCTCCATCACGTGATCACCGAAGGAAATGCAACCGTGGCGCTCGATCTGCTCGAAGTCTCGTTTCTCGATTCGACCGCCCTGGGAGTGCTGGTTGGCGGACTGAAGCGGTGCCGGGAGCTGGGCGGGGACATGCATGTCGTCGTGGTCGACCCTCGGATCATCAAGATCTTCGAGATCACAGGACTGACCAATGTCTTCAGTATCTCGGACTCGCTTCAGGCAGCAGGCGTTTCGTGAGTCTCCTGGGGGAAAAGCTCGGCGAGGGCGATCGCGTCCAACTCACTTTTCCCGCCAGAGGAGACCTGATCGTCCTGGCTCGGCTCGTCTCGAGCGCTGTCTCGGCGCGGGCCGGGTTCGACATCGAAGAGCTCGAAGACCTGCGCCTGGCCGTGGGCGAGCTCTGCCTCCTGACCCTGCAGGGGAGCGACGCCCAGCATGGGAACCTCTGTCTCGAGCTGGCGGTGGTGGGAAACGCCATCGAGGTGACCTCGACTCTGCAAGGGGCGGCGGCGGGAGACTCGTCGACGGACCCGGAGTCGGATGAGAGCGCGCGTCTGAGCGAGCAGATCCTCGGTGCTTTGGTCGATCAGCACGGACGGGAGCGCCAAGATGGTCTGGTGCGTGCGTGGCTGCGCAAGCAGCGGTTGGGAAATGGGGAGTGACTGTTGGCCCGGAGCACGCACCCGGGCTGGATGTCGATACCTCCGGGAGCGTGCGGCCAGTCCTCGATTCAGCTGAACGTGAGGAGCTGATCGAAGCCAACCTCGCGTTGGCTGGTCAGCTCGCCCGCCGCTTCTTGCACCGCGGTGAGCCTTACGAGGACCTGGTTCAAGTGTCCTCTGTGGCCCTGATCAAGTCGGTCGACCGCTACGATCCTGCCCGCGGCGTCGAATTCGCTCCGTTTGCGACCCGCACCATCATCGGCGAGCTGAAACGGCACTTCCGCGACAAGGGCTGGGCCGTGAGGGCCAGCCGCAGGGTGCAGGAGCTCTACCTGGAGCTCGGACACGCCTCCGCCGCCCTTGTCCAAGAGCTCGGGCGTAATCCGACCGTGCCCGAGCTGGCCGAAGCCACGGGGGCGAGCGAGGAAGCAGTGATCGAGGCGCTCGAAGCCGGTCAGGGTTACCGCGCCGCCTCTCTCGATGCATCCGAGAGCGAAGACGACCCGTTGCTCGCCCGCCTGGGCGAACACGACACGAGCTACGACTTGGTCGAGGACAGGGCACTGCTCGGTCCGGCGCTGGCCACCCTGCCCGGGCGCGAGCAGGCGATCCTGCGCATGCGGTTCGTGGAGGGTCTGACCCAGTCGGAGATCGCCGAGGCGATCGGGGTCAGCCAGATGCACGTGTCGAGGCTGTTGACCTCGAGTCTCCAGAAGCTGCGGGACGGCATCGGTGCGGCCGAGGTCGAGGCCGCTGACGATTTCGGGCGGTAACGGAAGACACCCGCTCTGATATCAGTGCCCATAGGGCGGACCGGAAGACGAGATCGGAGAAAATCCGAGCAATTCCGGCGCACCTTGAGTATGGTGCGGGCGAAATCCCCCGAGCGAACGGAGGGCGGCCAATGGCGCATCTCGATGCAACGCTGGCGCATCAGAAGGGGTTGCCCGGCGACAAGGGCCTCAAGACCGGAGCCCTCGGATTGTTCTCCTCGGTGGTGGTGGGCGTCGCCTCCACCGCGCCGGCCTACAGCCTGGCCGCCACGCTCGGGTTCGTCGTCATCGCCATCAACGGCGGCCTTCAGGCGCCGATTATCACGATCCTGGCCTTCGTCCCGATGCTGTTCATCTCGTACGCCTACAAGGAGATGAACTACGCCGACCCCGACTGCGGCACGACCTTCACCTGGAGTGCCCGTGCCTTCGGCCCGGGAGCCGGCTGGTTCGGCGGCTGGGGCATCGTGGCCGCCGACATCCTGGTCATGGCCAGCCTGGCCCAAATCGCGGGGCAATACGTCTTCTTGTTCTTCGGCGCCGGCGGAATCGGGTCGAACCCGTCGAGCGGCTGGGTGCTCCTGGTCGGAATCTTCTGGATCGTGGTGATGACGGCGATCTGTTATGTCGGCATCGAGATCTCGGCGAACATGCAGAAGGTTCTTCTCGGCATCGAGTTGACGATCCTGCTGCTGCTCTCAATTGTCGCTCTCATCAAGGTCGGTCAGGGTCACGCACCCGTTGGCCATCTCACTCCCAGCTGGGAGTGGTTCAACCCCTTCCACCACTTGTCGTTCACGAGTTTCATGGTTGGTTTCTCCCTGATGTTGTTCATCTACTGGGGATGGGACACGTCGGTCTCGGTCAACGAGGAGACCAAGGACACGCATCGGATCCCGGGACGTGCCGCGGTGCTCTCCACCTTGATCCTCTTGGTGACGTACGCCATCGTGGTCATGGCCTCGCAGTCCTACGCCGGTGTCGGCTCGACGGGCATCGGGCTGGGCAACTCGGCCAACTCGGGCGACGTACTCAACGTGCTCGGGACGTCGGTCTTCGGGACGTCGGGGATCGATTGGTTCATCACGAAGCTCCTGTTGCTCATGGTGCTCAGCTCGGCGGCGGCGTCGACGCAAACCACTATTTTGCCGACGGCTCGAACCACGCTCTCGATGGCCGCGTATAAGGCGATTCCCTCTGCGTTCGGCCGGGTGCACAAGCGCTTCCTGACTCCGACCGTGTCGACGGTCGCGATGGGTGCCGTCTCGATCGTGCTCTACGTGGCCATGAACTATCTGTCGAACGGCAGCAGCGTCATCGGCGACTCGGTCTCTGCCCTCGGCACAATGATCGCGTTCTACTACGGGCTGACTGGGTTCGCCTGCGTCTGGTACTACCGCAAGAGCCTGACCGAGAGCGCCCGGAGCATTTGGCTCCGTGGCGTCCTTCCGCTTCTCGGCGGTCTCATCTTGTGGTTCACGATGTTCTGGTTCCTCTGGTACAACTGGACCACTCCTGACAACAGCTACACGACGTGGAAATTCCCAGGAACCGACCGTGTCATAGGTGGGGTGTTCATCATCGATGTGGGTGCCATCATCTTGGGCGTTGTGTTGTTCCTTATCTACCGGGTCGTGCGCCCCGCCTACTTCCGGGGCGAGGTGCTGAACCGTGACACACCGACCCTTGTGCCCGACGACCTCGGGGTCCCGGTTGGGCTGTTCGGGATTGACGAGAGCCAGGCGGCCGCCGGCGCGAAGGAGCCGACCGAGACGGGATAGCCCGTCGGGTCTGTCGCGGCGCGCCGCGAGGCCGCCGTCCACGAAACCGTGGTGACGTTCGGAAGACGGCCGCATGGATCGAGGTGGAGGCTGCATGGCGAAGAGACTGGAAGGGACTGTCGCGCTGGTCACCGGCGCGAGCAGCGGCATCGGCGAGGCCACGGCCTCGGCGCTGGCCGAGGAGGGAGCGGCCGTTGCGTTGGTGGCCCGTCGGCGGGATCGGCTCGAAGCTCTCGCCGAGCGGATC
Source organism: uncultured Acidimicrobiaceae bacterium (assembly GCA_963809715.1). Lineage (GTDB taxonomy): Bacteria > Actinomycetota > Acidimicrobiia > Acidimicrobiales > RAAP-2 > Bog-473. Next base: position 402,308 of record CAWEKO010000003.1, read on the forward strand.
GGCGACACGACGAGGACGGTGGTCATCGAGGCCGACATCACCGACCTGGGCCAGGCGCAGCGTGCCGTCGCCACGACCGTGGCCGAACTGGGACGCCTCGACACGCTGGTCAACAACGCCGGGGTCATGCTCCTCGGACCGATCGTCGACGCGCCTATTGAGGAATGGCAGCGCATGGTGAGCCTCAACCTCCTGGGCCTGCTCTATTGCACCCATGCTGCGCTGCCCCATCTGCTCTCGACGGCGGAGACCGAACCACGCTCGGTGGCGGATGTGGTCAACGTCAGCTCGGTGGCGGGCAGGGTCGCCCGCCTCAACAGCGGGGTGTACAACGCAACGAAGCACGGGGTCGGTGCCTTCAGCGAGTCACTTCGCCAGGAGGTCACCGCGCGCCACGTGCGGGTCACCCTCATCGAGCCTGGAGCGACGGCGACGGAACTGGCCTTTCACAACCGCCCCGAGATCCTCGAGGGCATGGCGCAGACCTTCGGTGGCATCGAGATCATGCACGCCGAGGACATTGCGGAGAGCATCCGCTACGCCGTCACCCAGCCGCGTCGGGTGGCCGTCAACGAAATCCTGGTGCGGCCGACCGAGCAGGAACGCTGACATACGACGAGTCGTCATCGTCGGGTGCTCGGGATCGGGCAAGACGACGCTCGCCTCGGCGCTGGCCCGAGCGCTGAGCGCCCCGCATGTGGAACTCGATGCCATCTTCCACCAACCCGAGTGGACGGAATTGCCCGAGGAGGAATTCCGGTCCCGAGTCGAACTGGCCACTGCCCCGGACCGCTGGGTGGTGGACGGCAACTACTCGGCCGTCCAGGAACTGATCTGGACGAAGGCCGATACCGTGGTTTGGTTCGACCTGCCGCTCCCACTCGTGCTGTACCGGACCATCGCGCGCACCCTGCGCCGGGTCGTGTCCCGTCAGGAGCTGTGGAACGGGAATCGGGAGCCGTTCTCCAACCTGTGGTCGCTGAAGCCGGAGAAGTCGATCATCGCCTGGACGGCCACCCGGCACGGCACGTATCGCCGCCGTTACCTGGCGGCCGAGCGCGATCCGCGCTGGTCGGGCTTGCATTTCGTGCGGGTGCGCTCACAAGGTGAGGCCGACGCCTTCTTGGCCGTTGTGGCGACGGGCGCCGAGAGAGAGGAATGAGCGGTGGACCTCGAGCTGGCAGGAAAAGTCGTCCTGATCACGGGCGGGACGGACGGTCTGGGCCTGGCGCTGGCCTCCCAGCTGGCCGGCGAGGGCGCCTCCGTCGCCGTGTGCGGCCGTTCCGAGGACCGCCTCGAGTCGGCCCGCACGGAAATCGAGGCGGGCGGGGGTGACGTGCTGGCGGTTCAGGCAGATGTCTCGAGGCCCGAGGACCTCGAGAGGTTCGTCGAGGCGTCGATCGCGCGCTGGGGCCGGATCGACGCGGTGGTGCACAACGCCGGCCGAGCGTCGGCAGGGTCCATCGAGTCGATCGACGACACCACCTGGGAGGAGGACTTCCAGCTCAAGTTGATGGCGTCGGTGAGGCTGACCCGCCTGGCTTTGCCCCATCTGCGGGCGAGCCGCGGCTCGGTCCTCTTCACGCTCGCCTTGGCGGCCAAGGCTCCGGGTGCGGGGAGTGAGCCGAGTTCGGTCAACCGAGCAGCGGGCATGGCGTTGATGAAGGCCCTGTCCAAAGAGCTGGCACCCGCGGGTATCCGGGTCAATGCGGTCCTGGTCGGCTTCGTGGAGAGCGGCCAGTGGGTGCGGTTTGCCACCGGCTCGGGCCTGAGCCAGGGCGAGTTCTACGAGCGATTCTCCCAGGACGCAGGCATCCCGCTCGGCCGGTTCGGGCGCAGCCAGGAGTTCGCGGACCTCGGTTGTTACCTGCTCTCCGCTCGGGCTTCGTACCTGGCCGGGGTGGCGATCAACCTCGACGGGGGCCTCTCACCCGCCGTCTGAGCGTTACTCGTTGTAGCCCACCGTCTCCAGGGTGTCGCCGTCGCCCCGCTGCTCGAGCTCGACGGCGAAGCCGTCGATCGCGTCGATCCTTGTCAGGGCGTCGACGTGCGGTTTCCCGTCGCCCCCCCATTTCGCTTTGGCCGCCCGTCGCGCCGACAGGTCGTCTTCGGCCACCACGAACACCACCTCGTGATCCTCCCCCATGCGTCCGGGACCGAGGTCGCCGCCGAGAAATGCCGCGTAGAGATGCACGCGGCGAGCGTAGCGACTACGAAATGAGCATGAGCTCAGATGCCTTGCACGGTTCCACCATCGTCATCACCGGGGTCACCGGCCAAGTGGCGCGCCCCCTGGCCCTGGCCCTGGCCCGGGACAACCGCGTCATTGGTGCCGCCAGATTCACCGACTCCGGAGCACGTGCAGAACTCGAGGCGGCAGGGGTCGACTGTGTGCCGGTCGACCTGGTCGAGGGTGATGTGGCCGGCCTGCCGCCCGACGCCGAGTACGTCTTGAATTTCGCCGTTGCCAAGACCAACGACTGGGACCGTGACCTGGCGGCCAACAGCGGCGGACTGGCGTCCTTGATGGAACACCACCAGAGCGCCCGTGCCTTCCTGCACTGTTCGTCCACGGCGGTCTACAAGCCGGAGGGTCATCGCGTCTTCGCGGAGGACGGTCCGCTGGGGGACAATCACGGCGTCTGGCCCTTCCTGCGCACCTATTCCATCTGCAAGATCGCCGCCGAGGCAACGGCGCGCTGGTGTGCCCGACGCTTCGGTGTGCCGACAACGATCGCTCGCCTCTCGGTGCCTTACGGGGACAGCGGCGGCTGGCCTGCCATCCACCTCCACATGATGTTGTCGGGCAATCCCATCCCCGTGCACGTCGACGCCCCGAGCGTCTACCACCCGCTGCACGCGGACGACATCATTGCGATGGTGCCCCGCCTGCTTGCCGCGGCGTCGGTACCGGCGACCACGGTCAATTGGGGCGGCAGTGAGCCGGTCAGCATCGAGGAGTGGTGCACCTATCTGGCCGGGTTGGTCGGAACCGACGCGCGTTTCGAGCCGACCGAGGCCACCATCGACAGTGTGCAGATCGACACGACGCGCATGCATGAACTCGCAGGCCCCACCACGGTGCCGTGGCGCGACGGCATGGCACGGATGGCCCGGGCCCTGCATCCCGACAAGGTTTCGTGAACGACCCGCGTTTCGAGCGCTGGGATCCCGAGAAGCCTCCGGCCTCCGAGTTGCTCGCCGAAATGCGGTTCGAGCTCAACGACGTGTACGAGACGTTCAACCGCCTGGACAACCCTCCCCTTGACCTCGCTGAGCTGCGAGAGCCGAGCGGGGCCTATCTGGTGGGTTTCGATTCCGATGTGGTTGTCGCCGGGGGAGGGTTCCGGCGTCTCACCGACGACGTGGCCGAAATCAAGCGCATGTTCGTGCGACCGGCCTCGCGCTCGCGTGGGGTCGCCCGGGCGCTGCTCGCCGCCCTCGAGCAGGAAGCGCGCCGGTCGGGCTACTCCGCCACCCGGCTCGACACCGGACCCAAACAGCTCCACGGCCAGGCCCTCTACCGTTCGGCGGGCTACGTCGAGGTCCAGGCCTACAACGACAACCCGTTCGCCTGCTTCTGGGGCGAGAAGATGTTGCGGTGAGTGACCTCGTCAGAAGGTCCAAACCTCGACGACCTGCCCGGCTTCCGGAGCTCCGCCGGTGCCCTCGTAGGTGGCTCGGGCCGCCTCGTTGTCGTGATCGGTCACGACCCACATGCCGTAACACCCGGCGCGCCGAGCCAGGGCGGCCAGTTCTTCGACCAGTTCCCGCCCGATGCCCCGTCGCCGGTAGGCCTCGTCAACAGCCAGTTCGTAGAGGAACATCTCGGTGCCCTTGTCGGGGTGGGTCACCTCGACGCCGCTGACGAAGCCGACCGGGCGCCGCTCTTCGTAGGCCACCAGCAGATGGTGGCGTCCGTCGGCCAGGAAGTCGGCCGTGGCTTCGGGACGGGCCGGCCGGTCGAACAGATGAGAGGCGGCGGCGACCAGCTGGTCGTCACCGGGGCCGAGCACCCGGACGACCGTCACGAGCGAGGCGCTTCGGGCTCCGGCCGAGCTCCCAGCGCGGCCCAGATCATCACTGCCTGCAGCGGCAGACGTGCCCAGGCCAGGACCCGATTGTCCGCCGGTCCCTGATTACGACCGGAGCCGCTGTCCAATGCCATCTGGAGGTTGGCGGGGAAGACCGCAGCCAGGACGGCCACACTGGCGGGGGCGGCCCATCGGGTCCGCCGGAAGAGCCCGATGGCACACATCAGCTCGGCGACGCCACTGGCGTAAATCAGGTTGGTGTGATGCTCCTGCGGGATGGCCCTGGGCATGATCGACTCGAAGGACCGGGGTCGCACCAGATGCACACCGGCGCTTCCGGCGAAGGCGACGGCCAGGGCGAGCGATCCTTTCCGCTGCAAGGTCGGCATGACGCGGACTGTATCGGCCCGAGAAGCTGGGTCGCAGCGCCATAGACTGCCGCGCGTGGCGAAACGAGGAGGCATGGCGTGACGCAGGTCACTATCGTTGGGGGCGGCAGTTACCAGTGGGCGCCGGAGCTCATGGCCGATCTGTTCGGCACGCCGGCTCTGTCGGGCATGCACCTCGTGCTCCAGGACATCGATCCTGCGCCCTTACCGAAAATGCAAGCACTGGCCCACAAGGTCAACGACGCGCTGAATGCCAAGGCCACGGTGTCGACGACGACCGACCTGGGCCAGGCTCTCGACGGCGCCGACTTCGTCATCGTTTGCATCTCGACGGGCGGCTTCCGCTCCATGGCGGTCGATCTCGAAGTGCCGGCCGCCCATGGCATCACCCAGACGGTGGGGGACACCGTTGGCCCGGGTGGCATCAACCGCTCCCTGCGCAACGTTCCGGTTTTGGTCGGCATCGGCAAGGCCATGGAGGAACACTGCCCGGACGCCTGGCTCTTCAACATCACCAACCCGATGACCTGTCTGACTCGCTCGGTGTGCCGGGAGACTTCGATCAAGACCGTCGGCCTCTGCCACGAGGTGGGCAATTTCACGATGGACCTGGCGATCGCCTTGGGCAAGCCCTGGGAAGCCGTGCAGGCGTCGGTCACCGGCATCAACCATTTTCCGGTGCTCACGGCGCTCGAGGTCGACGGGGAAGACGGGTTCGCGGTCCTGCGAGAGTTGGTCGAGGAAGTCGGGGGTCTCGACTCTTTGGTTCCCTACCCGGACCGGCCCGAGGCCGAGGCGTTCTCCAAGCTCGACTTCGCCCAGCGGCACCTCTTCAAGCTGACCCTGCTCGACCGTTGGGGGACCTTCCCCGCCGCCGGTGACCGTCATATCGCGGAATTCGTATCCTTCGCCCTCACACCGGAGTCCGGGTGGGGCGCGTCCTACAACATCGAGCTGAGTCCGATTTCCCGGCGCGAAGCACATCAGGCCGGCTACGTGGCCGATGTCGACGCCTGGCTCGCTGGGAGCAAGGATCTGCAGACCTGGCAGTCGGGAGAGCTGCCCTCGCCCATGATCCAGGCCATGCTCACCGGCGACCCCTACGAGGCACCCGTGAACATCCCCAATCGCGGGCAGGCACCCGGACTGCCGGCCGATGTCGTGGTCGAGTCCATCTGCGTCATCGACGGGGACGGCATTCGCGGCCGCGACGTCAGCGTGCTGCCTGCCCCGTACGACGAAATCGTCCGTCGCCACGTGGCCACACAGGAGCTCACCCTCGAGGCCGCCCTCCGCGGTGACCGCGCCCTTGCCGGCGAGGCCTTCGCCCTCGACCCACTGGCCGGTCGGGGTGACCTGCGCACCATGGAGACGATGGTCGACGAGCTGCTGGCCGGCACGGCCGAGTGGCTGCCCCAGTTCGCGTAGAGCCGGACCGACCCGGTCGGAGGAAATCGTATGCGCATCGGATTCATCGGCCTGGGCGCCATGGGACTGCCTATGGCCCGTCACCTCGTCACTGCGGGCCACGAGGTGACGGTGACCTCACGCAGCCGGGGACCCATCGACGCCGCCGTGTCGGCGGGGGCGGTCGAGGGGAAGGACCCGCGGGGCGTCGCCGAAGCGTCCGAGGTCGTCCTCCTGTGCGTGCCGAACTCGCCTGAGGTCGTCGAGGTGGTCGATGGCATGCTGCCGGTGCTCGGCCCGGGCCAGACGGTGGTCGATTGCTCGACCATCGACCCCGAGGTCGAGCGGGCCCAGCACGAGCGGGTCGGCGCAACCGGCGCCCGCTATCTCGACGCGCCGCTGTCGGGAGGCACCGCCGGCGCTCAGAAGGGCTCACTCACCCTGATGGTGGGTGGCGATGCCGGCGTGCTGGCCGAGACCGAGCCGGCCCTCGAGCCGTTCTCGGGACTCATCGTCCATGTCGGCGGCCCGGGCATGGGCCAGGTGGTCAAGCTCTGCAACCAAGTGATTTACGCCGCGCAGATGACGGCGACCGCGGAAGCCACCGCCATGGCCGTCGCTTCCGGCGTGGACATGGTCAAGCTCTACGAGGTGCTCACGCACGCCACGGGTGACTGTGTTGCCGTGCGTACCCGGTTGCCCGTTCCCGGGGTGGTCCCCGAGAGCCCGGCGTCCAACGGGTGGCAGCCCGGTTTCATGACCGACCTGATGGCGAAGGACATCGATCTGGCGCTGGCCTACGCCGCCCGGACGGGCGTGCCCGTGACGACCACGGCGGCCGCACGCCAGCTCCTCACGGCGGCCAGCACCGCCGGGTACGGCCGCGAGGATTTCTCGGCCGTGGCCAAGGTGGTCCTCGCCCTGTCCGGCCGGCCATGACGCGCCACCAGCCGTTGCCGACTCCGGCTCTCATCCTGGCCGCCGATCACCGGGCCCGGGCCGTGCTCACGACCGAGAACTGGTCCGAGTTCTTCGGTGCGCTGGCCGAGGCGCTGCCCTCGTGCGATGGCATTCTCGCGACCGCACAGCCGCTTTCGGGGCTGGCCGAGGCGGGCCATCTGTCGTCCTCGCACCGCACGTACCTCTCGGTCAACCGGACGGGGCTCGCCGACTCCGCCTTCGAGCTGGACGACCGCCTGGTGGCCAGTGTGGGCCGGGCTGCCGTCGACGGCTGGACGGGGATCAAGCACATGACGCGGATCGACATGAAGGATCCCTTGACGGCGTCCGCGCTCGAGCTCCTGGGCCGCGTGCTCGAGGACTCGCGTGAGGCCGGCCTCGAGGCGCTCATCGAACCGCTGCTCTGGCGCGACGGTCGGGTGTGCCGCGAGCCCGACGACATCGTGCTGGCCGCCGTGGTGGCCCACGACATCGGTGCGCCCGTGATCAAGGTGCCGGTGCCCGCCGCCGCCCCCGGCGTGGCGCGCCGGCGCGCCGTGGCCCGGATCGTGGCCAGCGTGAGCGTGCCCGTCCTCTTCCTCGGTGGTCCCATGTCCGAGGGCGGGCGCGAGCGCGTGCTCGACGAGGTGCGGGACGTGATGGAGGGCGGGGGTGCCGGCATGGCGATGGGGCGCACGCTCTACCAGGATCCCGATCCGGCCGACATGGCAGCTCTGGTGCGTTCGCTGGTGCACGCTTCGTGATCCTCACCATCGACTTCGGCACGACGGTCACCAAGGTCGGCGTCTGGGGCGAGAGCGGCCTGGCCGCACTGACCCGTTCCGAGCTGACCTCGACCCACCCCCAGACGGGGTGGACGGAGCAGGATCCGCTGCGCTGGTGGACCACGGTCGTGATCGCCTGCGCCGAAGCGCGCGCGCAAGCGCCCGCAGCCTTTGGCGCCGTGGACGTGGTGGCCTGCTCTGGGGCCCGTCAGACCTTCGTCCCCGTGACCGCCCAGGGTGATCCCATCGGCAAGGGCATTCTCTGGTCGGACCGGCGGGCCTCGGCCGAGGCCCGACTGTTGGCGGCACGCATGGGGGGAGACGACATCAATCGGGCCCGCACGGGAATCCCGCTCGACGCCGGTGCGGTGGCCGCCAAACTGGCCTGGCTGGCCGAACATGAACCGGATCGCATGGCCGCGGCCGACGTCATCCTTTCCCCGCGCGACTTCATCCTCTTCCGCATGACGAACCAGTTGGTGACCGACGCGACCTTCGCCTCGCGCAGCGGTCTTTACGACTTCGATGGCAACGCCGTGCGAGAGTTGGCCGGCCCGGCCCTGGGCAAGCTGCCCAGTGTCGTGTCGTCCGACACGGTGATCGGCAACCTCAAGTCGGTCCCGGGCGCCGAGCTCGGCCTTCGCCCGGGCATCCCCGTCGTCATCGGAGCCGGAGATCGCCAGTGCGAGGTCCTCGGCTCGGGTGCATCCGAGGGCTGCCCGATGGTGAGCTGGGGCACGACCGCCAACGTGTCGGTGCCGGTGCACGAGCGCCCGGTGCCGTCCCCGGCCGGTGCGGTGGTGACCCGCGCCGCGGACGGAGGCTGGCTGCTCGAGGGGGGCCTGTCGGCCGCCGGGTCCTTCCTGGCCTGGTTGGGTCGCTTGCTCGGGCGGAGTCCCGACGAGCTGGCCACTCTGGCCGCGGCCAGCCCACCCGGCGCCAACGGGGTGATCGCGGTGCCCTGGCTCGACGGGGCCCGTGCTCCATGGTGGCGGGACGACGCCCGGGCCGGCTTCATGGGTCTGGGCTCGGCCCACGGACCCGGGGACCTGTCTCGGGCGGTCATCGAGTCGGTGGCCTGGGACGTCCTGCGCTGCATGGAGGTGGTGACAGTGGGCCGGCTGGGGGGTAGCTCCGCCGACGGGGTGACTCTGGGCGGCGCGGGCACCGGGTTGCCTCTGTGGGTGCAAGTCCTGACGTCCATCTTGGGCATCCCGGCGACCAGGCATCGATCGGGCGAAGCGGCTTCGGCCGGAGCGGCTCTCCTGGCCGGTCGGGCCCTGGGAATGGACCTCGCGCTCGAACAGCTCGACCCCGTCGAGGCCGTGATCGAGCCAGATCCCGAGTCGGTGCAGGTCTACCGGGCCATGCGGCTGACGGTCGACTATGTCGCCGAGGCGGTGCTCACGGCGACCGAGTCCCTGCCCACGGCACCTCCCCGATCCTTTTAGCCTCCGCCAACTCGGACCCGAGGGCGGCCAGCCTCCCTGACACCGGTGTCAGGGATAATGTCCCTGGCCAGTGCCCGAGGACCCGCTGTTCGATTTCGCCGTTCCGGACGATCTGCTGCGGGAGGCCGTGTCCCAGGTGGGCGATCCCGAGGTGGTGGCCGACCTCGCCGTAATGCCCGGAACGGGCGAGGGCAAGCCCCCTCCGCTGATCGGCATCCTGCACGGGTACGGCTATGCACCCCTGGTGTTGCTGACCGCCGCCGCGCTGGTCCCGGGCACGTTCGGCAACGGCATCAGCCTCGTCGGGAAGGACCTCGAGACCTCGTTCCACATGTCCAACGCGTCGTTGGGCGCGGTCGCCTTCATCGCACAGGTGTCGCAGCTTCTGTGGGCGGTACCGCTCGCCCTCTGGGCTGATCGCGGCAGCCGCAAGCTGGTGGCCGCCGTCGCGCTCCTCGTCTTTGCCGGGTTCGGCAGCCTCATGGCGATCTCCCCGAACGTCTGGTGGTTCGCGTTCCTCTACCTCGCCGCCTCGGTGGGCACCGGGGTCAACAACACGGTGCACAACTCCTACCTGTCCGATGCCTATCCCACAGAATCGCGTGGCCGCATCTTCAGCTGGCACAACCTTTCTGACCCGCTGTCGCAGACCGTCGGCATCCTGTTGTTCGGATACGTCGTGACCGTGGCCCACAACTGGCGCTTTGGATTGCTCGTCGCGCTCGCCGGGATTCCACTCGGCCTGGCCTTGTTCACGTTGCACGAGCCCGAGAAGGGCGCCAACGAGAGCAGCCACATCCTCAAGGCGTCAGGTATGGACCTGCACACCCAGCAGGAGGGGGCGCCTCGAGTCCTGCTCGGATCGGCCCTGACCCGGCTCCTGCGGATCCGGTCGCTGTACTTCGAGTTGGTGGCCGTGGCCATCCTTGGGTTCGCCGGGACCGGCGCGCCGCTCTTCGGCAACCTCTTCTTCATTGACAAGTTCCACCTGGACACGGCCAGCCGCAGCGAGGTCTACGCCATTATTGGCCTGGCCGCCTTCCTCGGGCTCCCCCTGGCCTACGTCTTCGGGGACCGTTATTTCCGCCGGGCTCCGCAAAGGCCACTGGTCATCGCGGGCATTTGCATCACGGCTTACGGGGGCTTGTTCGTCCTCTCGCTCTACGTGTCCCAGCTCTGGTTGTGCGTCACACTGCAATTCCTGGCCAGTGCGGCCGTCTCTCCGCTCGCCATCTGTATCTTCCTGACCCTGGCCGCCACGGCACCGCCCGAAATGCGAACGATCTGCTTCGCCATGTTCGGCGTGTACTCCCTTGTCTTCGGCGGGTTTACCGGGTCAGTCATTCTCGGCGCTGTGTCCGACGCGATAGGTGGCTTGCACGGGATCGTCGTGGCTCTGACCCTGATCGGTCCGGTCTGCGCCGTGGGCGGGTTCCTGCTTGTCTTGGGGTCGCGCAGCGTGCGCCGGGACATCACCCTGGTGATCGAGGACGTGATCGAGCGCTACACCGAGGGCAAGCGCCGGCAGGGAGGCGGCGCCATCCCCGCCCTCCAGGTGCACAACCTCGACTTCTTCTACGGCACCAATCAGGTCCTCTTCGACGTCAACGTCGAGGTGGCCCAAGGCGAGATGGTGGCGCTGCTCGGTACGAACGGGGCGGGCAAGTCCACCCTCCTCCGGGCCGTGTCGGGACTGGAACATCCCCATCGGGGCGTGATCCGCCTCTTCGGGATGAACTCGACCTATCTGGAGCCTGAGCAGATCATCGACGAAGGGGTGGCGCTTCTGGTGGGTGGGAAGATGACCTTCCCGGGCTTGACCGTGCGCGACAACCTCCGCATCGGGGGGCACACCCTGCGGCGTGACCGGACACGCATTGCCAAGGCCTACGAGAATGCGCTGGACACCTTTCCCGAGCTGCGGGCCCGCCTGGACCAGCCGGCCGGCACCCTCTCGGGCGGGGAGCAGCAGATGCTGGCGCTCTCACGGGTGATGATGACCGGACCGCGACTGCTCATGATCGACGAGCTGGCACTCGGTCTCGCCCCGATGACGGTGGAGCGGCTCATGGGCATGGTGCGGCGTATCAACGATTCGGGCACCACGGTGATCCTCGTCGAGCAGAGCCTCAACCGGGCCCTGAGCCTGGCGGATCGCTGCTTCTTCATGGAGCGCGGCGAGATCCGTTTCGATGGTCCCACCGCCGATCTGATGGCCCGCGACGACCTGCTGCGACCGGTCTTCCTGGGTGCCGCGTCCTCGGGGCTGAGCTAGGCCACGATGCTCGCGCTGTCTGTCCCCGATTTTGTTCTCGTCCAGGGCGTCTTCTACGGCCTCGGGTACGGGCTGCTGGCCCTCGGTTTGGTCCTGGTGTACCGCACCAACCGGGTGCTCAACTTCGCCCAGGGCCAGATCGGCGTCATCGCCGCCGTGTTCCTGGTCAAGCTCACCGCGGACTTCAAGTTCAACTACTGGTTCGCCCTGGTGCTCTCGGTCGGGCTGGCCGCCTCCGTCGGCGCCATCGCAGAGCTTGTGCTGCGGCGCTTGTTCAACCGCCCCCGCGTGCTCGTGATGGTGGCCACCATCGGCCTGAGCTACGTGCTGTTGGCTCTGACCGCCCTGCCGTTCATCGCGCCGCACAATCTGTCCCAGCCCGCTCCGGTTCCTTTCGATCTCTCCTTCTCGCTCGGGCCCTTCATCATCACCTCGACCGAGGTGCTCACTCTCATCGTCGCTCCGCTGGTGACCATCGCCCTCGTCCTCGCCGTTCGCTTCACGTCTTGGGGTCTGGCCATGCGGGCGATGTCGGAGAACGCCGACTCGGCCAGACTCTCGGGGGTCTGGATCCGCCGCACCTCGACGGTGACCTGGACGGTGGCCGGAGCGCTCTCCGCGTTCACCGCCATTCTCAACGCGCCGAATCAGACGAGTGCGCTCACCCAGGCGCTCTCACCGGACCTTCTGCTCTTCGCTCTGACCGCCGCACTCATCGGCGCCATGGTGAACCTCACCGTGGCGTTCATTGCCGGAGTCGGCATGGGCGTCTTCCTCGAAGTCCTCGCGTGGAACGTCCCTTCTCCGGCCAAGCAGCAGTTCGTGATCTTCATTGTGGTCATGGTGGTCCTCCTGGTACGGGTCGGTGCGCTCCGCAAGGGCGTGCGCACCGGCGACCGGAGCACCTGGGGACACGGGGCCGTGACCACATTGCGGTCCGGCGCCGATCGACTGCGCCGCCGGGTCTCGGTCTTTGGCATCTGGCTGTGCGTGGTGGTCGCCGCACTCATGCCCCTCGTGCTCTCGGTTGGCAACAACGTCCTCTTCAGCCAGATCTGCATCTACGCCGTCATTGCGCTGTCGCTCACCTTGCTGACCGGCTGGGCCGGCCAGGTGTCCCTTGGGCAATTCGGGCTGGTGGCCGTGGGGGTCCTGGTCGCGGTGCACCTCGGGAGTTCCCTGCCCCTCATCGTCGTCATGCTCTACGGCGGCGTGGTGACGGCCGCGGTCGCCATCCTGGTCGGGCTACCCGCCCTGCGCATGCCGGGCCTCTTCCTTGCCGTGACCACGCTGGCCTTCGCCATCTTCATGCAGAACGCGGTGATGGCGACACCGTGCATCACCGTGCCCGGCATCAACAAGACGCTCTGTACCGGATTGCCCAACCCCGCCTACACGTTCATCGACCGGCCCAACCTGTTCGGCATCAGCCTGTCGTCCCAGCGCTCCTTCGCCTGGTTCTCGCTGGCGGTGCTGCTGGTGTCGATCTTCATCGTGCGCACTTGGCGCGACCGTGGTGTGGCCCGGAGGTTCGTCGCCGTCCGGGACAACGAGGTGACCGCAGCAGCCATGGGTATCCCGATCCTTCGTACCAAGCTGCTGGCGTTCGCGCTGTCGGGGTTCATGGCCGGCTACGCGGGGGTGTGCTTCGCCTTCGCCACCCAATCCTTGAACAACACCGACATCACCTTCGACCCGACCACGTCGTTCGTGATCATCTCCATGGTCGTGATCGGCGGCCTGGGATCGATTCCCGGTGCCATCCTCGGCGCGCTCTACCTCGAGGGCCTGCCCGCCATCTTCGGTTCGAACCAGACCATTCAGTTCATCACCAGCGGGCTCGGGCTCCTCGCCTTCATCCTCTACCTGCCCGGCGGATTGGCAGAGGTGCTCCACCGCAGCGGCGACCTGGTGACCGATGCCCTGCGCAACGTGAAGGGGCGGTATTTCTCGGGGCCCGACGACCGCACGCCGGCGGAGCCCGTGCCGGCCCCGGCCCTGGTCGGTGGGGGGGCCGAGCCGTGACCGCGGAAGCGACGCGCCACCCGGCCCAGCTGTCGGTCGACGGACTGACGGTGCACTTCGGCGGCGTCCACGCCCTCAACGGCGTGACTTTCAAAGCCGAACCGGGTGAGATCGTCGGGCTGATCGGGGCGAACGGCTCGGGAAAGACGACGACGCTCGACGTCGTCTCGGGCCTCGTGGCCCCCCAGGCCGGCACGGTGCGGCTCGACGGGATCGACCTGGCCGAGTACCTGCCCGAAGAGCGGCTCGGGGTCGGGATGGTGCGCTCCTTCCAGGACTGCCGGCTGTTTCCCGAGCTCACCGTCCTCGACGTGCTTCTCCTCAGCGAGGACGCTCGCTCCGAGGTTGCCGTGTTGTCGACCACGCTGCGGCTGCCCTGGGCGCGCCGGGCCGAGCGACGCAAGCAGGAGGCGGTCGAGCAGGTCATCGCCGGCTTCGGGCTGGAGCGGTTCCGGCACCACCGGACGGCCGAGCTCTCGACCGGCACCAGACGAGTCGTGGACCTGGCCTCGATCGTGCTGGCCAGGCCGCGTCTGCTTCTGCTCGACGAACCCACTGCCGGGATCGCCCAGCGCGAGGCCGAGGCGTTCGTCCCCCTCCTGCGCCGATTGCACCAGGTCGCGGACACCACCATCGTGCTGGTGGAGCACGATGTGCCTCTTGTCTTCGAGCTGTGCTCCACGGTGGTGGTCATGGAGTTGGGCCGCGTGGTGGCCGCGGGGCCGCCCGAGGAGGTCCGCGCAGATCCGAAGGCTCTGGCCGCCTACCTTGGTGCCAGCGACGAGGCCCTCATGGCCTCAGGTCCGATTGTCGGGAGCGGCCGGGGGGCAGCAGACCGAGGCGAAGGAGGATGATGGAGGGGACGTTGGAGGTGGCGACGCGCCGGGGGCTGTTGCATCCCGTGGCCGCGCTGGGGCGGTCGTGGCGTCGGCTGCGCCGGCGACCGCGCGCCATGCAGGTCCGCACGGCGCTGATCATGGTGGCCATCGTGGTCGCCCTCATCGCCTGGCTGATGCTGGCGCCCTCGGGCACGCCGGGTGGGGGCGGCACCGCGGGAGCCGAGGAGGTCGCGACACAGGCCAGCTCCACCCAGTCGAGCGCGGCGCCGACGCCGGTGAGCAAAGCCAGCACGAGCACGCGCGGGGTGACCGCGACCTCGGTCAACGTCGTCTTCCCGGTGGTCGCCATCAACAGCCTGGCCGGCAAGGAAGGTTTCTCCGCCGACAAGGAGTTCAACGAGCAGGTCACGGTGATCCACCTCTATGTCGACCAGGTCAACAAGGCGGGCGGCGTCAACGGCCGCAAGATCAACCCCATCATCGTGCAGTTCGATCCCACCAACACCGCAAACATGCAATCGCTTTGCTCGCAGTGGACCCAGGGCAACCCGGCCGTCTTCGCCGTGGTCGACGGCATCGGCACCTGGACCGGGACGAACCAGCTGTGCGTGACCCAACAGGGCCACACCCCGATGATCAGCGCCTGGTCGACGGTCACCGATTGGACAAACCTCGGTTCGCCCTATCTGTGGTGGACCGGGCCCGACATGGCGCCCGTGCTCGACGCGACCGTGCAGTGGGGTCTGAGTTCGGGTCGACTCGGGCACGGCAAGAAAGTCGGAGTCGTTGTCTCCGACCAGGCCGCCGACCAGGCGGCGCTCAACGAGTACCTGATGCCGGACCTGAAGAAAGCGGGCATCTCCCCGTTGGTCGAGACGGTCGCGGCCAACCCGGACGAGACGTCGACCACCGGCTCGGAGGCCCAGCTGGCTGTCGAGCGCTTCAAATCGGGCGGCGTGCAGTCGGTCATTCCGCTGGTGCCCGAGAACGCGTTCTTTCCCTACATCGGGGCGGAGTCGTCGCAGCAGTACTACCCGCAGCTCCTGCTGAGCGACTACCAGTCCACGATTGACATCGCGCTCGGACTCATCCCGGTGCCCTACCTGAAGGCCCTGAACGGTCAGGAGGGCGTCACCACGGCGACGCTCGGCGGGATCGACGACGACCGGCCCCAGAGCCAAGGTGGCTATGACCCCGGCGTACGGTCCTGCTACACGACCTGGCACGCCTATCACCCCAAGCCCATCCCGGGCACGCTCTACCACTACATCGAGGAGCAGGGTCCGATTCAGGGCTGGTGCGGAGCCATCCGGCTCTTCGCCACCGCGGCCAAGAACGCCGGTCCGAATCTGAACCGGCGGACCTTCGCCGAGGCCATGTCGAAGATCACCAACTATCCCGGGACGCTCTCGCCGGTGTGGAGCTTCGGGCCGACCAAGTTCTACGGGCCGTCCCAGTACCAAGTGGTCGAGGTGCACAACAACGTTCCGCAGTCGAAGCTCTGCAAAATGCCAAAGAGCGGCAAGCCGCAAGGCACCTGCTGGGTGACGGTGCAGCCCTTCAAGCCGCTACCCACGGGTTGACCCTGCGCGGCGCGCCCCAGGGCCGGCGGCGCGGGTCACTCAGCCGAGCGGGCCCGGGCTGGGCGGCCGTCCCTCCAGGATGTCCTCGTGCCGCAGGGCGAGGGCGGGCTTCAACTCGGGGTGGGTGAGGATGTAGAAGGTGCCGTCGCGCAGCGCGTCGAACACCCGGTCGGCCACTGTCTGCGGGTCGATCCCGGCGTCCACCATGGCCTGGATGAACGAGATCCGCTCGGCCGCCGTCGCCGGGTCGTGCTCGGGAGCCCAGGCTGGCCGGCTGCGATCGGACCGGGCGATGCCCGTCTGGACGAAGCCCGGACAGAGCACCGAGACACCGATCGGGGCGCCGGCGGCCTGCAGGTCCTTGTACAGGCTCTCGGACATGGCCACGACGGCGTGCTTCGTCGCGGTGTACGGCCCGAGGCCGGGGGTCGAGCTCAACCCGGCGATCGAGGCCGTGTTGACCACGTGGCCCTCGCCCTGTTCGAGGAGCAGGGGCACGAACGCGTTGATGCCGTGGATGACGCCCCAGAGATTGACGCCGAGGATCCAGCGCCACTCCTCCTCGGTGATCTCCCAGATCGGGCCGCCGAGGCCCACCCCGGCGTTGTTGTGCACCAGGTGGGCGCCGCCGAAGTGCTGCACGGTTCGGTCACGAAGGGCGCGGACCGCGCCGGCATCGGAGACGTCGGTCAGCACGGCCAGGACATCGGCCCCATCGGCGGCCAGGGCGGCCGCGGTCTCCTCGAGTGCGCTCTCCTCGATGTCGGCCAGGACAACCTTCATGCCCTCTGCCGCCGCGCGCCAGGCCACCGCCTTGCCGATGCCGCTGGCCCCACCGGTGATCACGGCCACTTTGCCGGCCAAGTTCTCCATGTACCCTCCGTCGCTCCGGACCTCCCGGGCAGTCAAGCACGAACCGATCGGCTCAGGGTCCAGCCGGACGGTGGGGTCCGATGCTCATGGGCTTCTCATGGGTCCTGCAGCAGACCCAGGACGTTGCCGTCGGGGTCGGTGACGGTGGCCACCAGACGACCACCCCCGACGTCATGGGCCGGTTCATCGACCGTGGCGCCTGCTGCGATGACCTCTGCCAGTTTTGCCTCGATGTCCGACACCTCCCAGAAGGTCACGGGCGACGTCATCCCCTGAGGCCCACCTCCAGGGACCAGCCCGATGTGTTGACCCCCGGCCTCGAAGCCGACGTAGTACTCCGAGTCGGCATCGGGGGGACCGCCGAGGAGCGCGCTGTAGACCGCCTTTGCGGCCGCCAAGTCGGTCACTGGATGCAGCACGATCTTGATTCCTTTGGTGGTAGAGCCGGTCATGGTCGCTCCTCAGCGTCGTGGGTGACAATCGATCCGCTGTCGCACCGGGCCCGAGTCAACGCCGACGCCCGATGTCGACAACCGTCGCCTTGGCAATCTAACGGTGGCCTCTGGAGCGAAGCTTCTCTATTTCTGATCGGTTCTGCCGCCACCCCGGGACGCAACCACTGCTGTGGGAGGGCGACCGAACGGGTTAGAGAAACGACAGGCTGCCGGCCTCGATGAGGACCAAAACCCCGATGGCACAAAGGAGCACGGGCACGGCGACCACACCGAGCCGGGCCATGAAGTCGCGGGCTCGCGGGTGGGTGCCGCTGCGGAGGGCGATCATGGTGACCGCAACCTCGCCGACGGCGAACACGAGCACGATGATGCCGATGCGAGCGACACCGCCCACCCGGAACAGGGGGATGTAGGTGGCGAGGTTGTCGCCGCCGGCCGCGATGGTCACGAGCAGGGCGGCCGTAAAGCCGCTCCCCACGGCCCGGCGGCGCACCACTGCGTCATCCGTCGTGGCGCGCAGGCGGAGCAGGCCCCGCAGACCGAGTGCCAGGGGGACCAGGCCGAGCAGGCCGACCACTTTGGGAGAGAACTCAATGAGCACTGCCGCCGCCGCCGCGGCGAGCGCCACGACCGCTGTGAAGCCCACGACCTGCCCCGCGGCGATGCGATGGGCGCGCTGGGGCGGGGAGCCGGCGATGAGCGCGGAGGTCACCACGGCGTTGTCGATGTTGGTCCCGATGAAGGCCACCGCGGCGATCCCGGCCTCGGCCGCCAGGTCCGCGCTCAGGAGGGGGGCAACGGCATGGCCGGCCCGTAGGGCTTGTCGCCGCGCAAGGTCACCCGGTGGGCATAGCGGCCGGCGTCGCCGTAGTCGTCGAGGGCGTAGTGCAAGGTGGCCCGGTTGTCCCAGAACGCGACTGATCCCGCCCGCCAGCGGAACCGGCAGGTGTACTCCGGCTTGATGCAGTGGTGGTAGAGCATCTCGAGGATCGCGTTGCTCTCGTTGTCCGACATCCCGAAGAGTTGGCGAGTGAACTGGCGGTTCACGAAGAGCCCGTTGCGACGGTTCTCCGGGTGGGTGCGCACGACCGGGTGCAGGGCCGGCAGCAGCTTCTCCTGCCGTGTGCCGTCCCACTCGTATCCGCCGCGCTCCGCCACGTCGGCCGCGAACCATGGGTCGTGGTGGATGGCGATCAGCTTGTCGCACATCTCCCGGACCGGCTCGGCCAGCCCGTCGTAGGCGTCCTGCAGACTGGCCCACATGGTGTCGCCGCCGACCTCGGGCGCCTCGAGCATGTAGAGGATGGAGCCCATGGCCGGGGTCTGCAGGAAGGTGACGTCGGTGTGCCACCAGCTGGCCCTGTCCACCCGGCCGTCGATGGCCAGCACCTCGGAGCTCTCCTCGATGGAGGGCAGCACGGGGTGTGCCTCGGTCACGGTGCCGAATTGGCGGGCGAAGTCGGCCTGCTGATCGGCCGTGAGCGACTGGTCCCGGAAGAAGATGACGTGGTGGGTCGTCCAGGCGTCGCGTATGGCGGCGACCACCTCGGGGGCGAGGGGGGCCGAAATGTCCACGCCGCTGATCTCGGCCCCGATATCGGGGGAGATGGGGTGGACGCCGATGCTGGTGGCGAGGGTCACGGTCCAATTGTGCACGGCTGGCGCCATCTCCTCAATCCGTCCCGCCCCGCCCACCACGCCTACATTGTCCGTCCACCACACGACCAGCAGACGAAAGGGTCCGTCATGAGCGATGACAACGGTGCAGGCGAGCTCGTCCTGACTCCGCCGGCTCGCAATTACTCGCCCTGGTACCAATGGATGACCCGGCTGAACGCCACCATTCACGAGGATCCCCTGCCCGAAGGCGATCCCGAGTCGTTCGGTCTGTGGCTCGAGCGCCGGCGCCGCGTCCTGGCCGAGCTGCTCGGCCCCGAACCCGAGCCGGTGCCGCTCGACCTCGAGACGCTCGAGTCCACCCAGTGCGACGGGTATCGCCGGGACAAGGTCGTCTTCGACAGCGAGGACACCATGTCGGTGCCCGCCTACCTGCTCGTGCCGGACTCCCGCGCCGAGGGTGCACCCGGGGCCGCCGTCCTGGCCTGCCATGGCCACGGACCGGGGAAGTCACAGGCCGTAGGTCTCGCGCACACCGACATGCCCAACGCCGACTACGCGCTCCAGCTGGCCCGTCGGGGCTACCTCGTCCTCGCTCCCGATCTGCGCTGCTTCGGCGAGCGCCTCGACTGGACGCCCGAGGACCACTACGCCTGCGACACCAACCTGGTGCACGCGACCATGGCGGGCTGGAACCCGTTGGCCCAGAACGTCTGGGACCTGCGGCGCTGCCTCGACGTCCTCGAGCAGCACGCGCTGGTCGACCCTGCCCGCATGGGCATGGTGGGGATCTCTTATGGCGGCACGGTCACGTTGTTCACCGCGGCTATTGACGACCGGGTGGCCGCCGCCGTCGTCAGCGGGTATTTCTCGTCATGGGCCGAGTCCCACAAAATGCCGTGGAACATGTGCGGGTCCCAGGTCATGGTGGGCATGCTCGGGCGGCTCGAGCACGAGGACCTCGGGGCGCTCGTCGCGCCCAGGCCACTCCTCGTCGAGAGTGGTACCGAGGACTATCTCTTCCCGGTGGCGACCGCGACGGAGTCGGTCCGGCGCACCCGCCTCGTCTACGACAGCGAAGGAGCGGGGGACCGGTTGGCGCACGACATCTTCGAGGGCGAGCACCAGTGGCATGGGACCGAGGCCCTTCCTTTTCTGGACCGCTGGCTCGGTCACGACCCCGCGGCGTGATCGCTCAGGCCGGCTGATCTCCATCTTGGGTCTTCGCGGCCGCGCCCCTCGACCGCAGGGAGCACCCGGATCTCCGGCGCAGAACCGTACGCTGCACCCAGCGCCCTGTCGTAGCCCTCGGCTGCGTGTTGGTTGCCGTGTGCTCGCTGGGAGACGGGGGATGGGGCATGCTGCGCTGATGGTCCCGCCATTCTGCAGTCGCGCCCCCGATCTGGGCTGACGTGCCCATCGAGCCCGACAGCAAGGACTGGACCTGGGTCCTCGAGCGACCTTGTCCCGAATGCGGGTTCGACGCCTCGACCTTCCCGGCCGCCGAGGTGGCCGCGCTGATCCGCTCCAACGCCGTCGCCTGGGAGCGGCTGCTCTCGGGACAGCCCGACGATCTGCGCCGCCGCCCGGGCGACGAGCGCTGGTCGCCTCTCGAGTACGCCTGTCACGTGCGCGATGTCTGCCGCCTCTATGACGAACGCCTCGACCTCATGCTCCGCGACGACGATCCCCTCTATGCCAACTGGGACCAGGACGCCACCGCGGCCGAGGACGACTACAACGCACAGGACCCGTCGACCGTGGCTACTGAGCTGCGCAGTGCCGCGCTCGGGCTGGCCGAGGCGTTCGACCAGGTCGAGGGGGCGCAATGGCAGCGCACGGGCCGGCGCAGCGACGGCGCCGAGTTCACCGTCGACTCCTTCAGCCGCTACCTGGTGCACGACCCGGTCCACCATCTCTTCGACGTGACGGGGGAGCGGGTTCCCTCAGTGTGAGCCGCCCAGTCTTCTGACGTCGGGCCCGGCGCGGCTCGTCCGTTTCGTCAGAGCAGCCGGGCCGAGTCCGGATCGAGGTGGATCGTGGCGTGGTCGATCGTGCGCAGCGCCGTGGCCGGACAGCTGGTGGCCACTGGTGCGGTCAGGGCGGCTCGTACCGGCTCGGCCTTGCGTGCCTCGGGGACGATGGCCAGCACCTGGCCCGCCCGGAGCAGCGCCGGGACGGTCACCGTGATGGCCCGGGCCGGCACCGCGTCGGGGTCGGGGAAATGGCCCTCGTTGACCTGTTGGGCCCGGCATGCTTGGTCGAGCTCGACCACCTTGACGTCGAGCGGGTCGTCGAAGTCGGCCACCGGCGGATCGTTGAAGGCGAGATGCCCGTTCTCCCCGATCCCGAGACAGCACAGGTCCAACGGGTGTGTCCGCAACAGGTCGGCGTAGCGCCGGCACTCGGCCTCCGGGTCACCCAGACCCGCGACGTAGAACGCCTCCTTCGGATGGGCGTGCTCGACGATGCGCTCGCGGATCCAGCGCCCGAAGCCGGCTCTGTGGTCCGGTCCCACCCCGACGTACTCGTCCATGTGGAAGACGACGGTCTCGGCCCAGGGCACGCCAGGGGTGTGCCCGACCAAGGCGGCGACGAAGGCCAGCTGTGAGTTGCCCGTGGCGAACATGGCGTGCACCACGCCCCGTGCGGCCACCGCAGCCCGCATCACCTCGGCCGCCTGGTCGGCCGCCGCCCGCGCCATGCTCGCCTGGTCGGGATGCACGAGCACGGTGGCCCCGTCCTCGGTCCATGTGCGGGTCTTCTTCATGTCGGTCAGCTTGCCAGCCGCGGCGCGGCCAGACTGGATTCGTGCGCGACGTGGCGATCCCCGGTCCCGCCCACCTCGAAGGAGCGTCGAAGGCGGTCCGGAGGTTCCTTGCACCGACGCCGGTGGTGGAAGCGCCCCAGCTTGGATCGACCGTGGCGGTCAAGGTGGAGACGGTGCAGCCCACCGGCTCGTTCAAGGTGCGGGGCGGCCTGGCCGCCGTCTCGGCCACGCTCGAGGACGAGCCCGGCCGGGCCGTGGTCGCCTCGTCAGCCGGCAATCACGGGCTGGGACTGGCGTACGCCGCCTCCAAGCTGGGAGCGCGGGTGACGGTGGTCGTGCCCACGGGCGCCTCGGCCGCCAAGGTGTCGGCCCTGCGCCAGTTCGATGTCCGCCTCGTCCTCCATGGCGAGGGCTACAGCGAGGCCGAGGCCCACGCGCTGGAGCTGGCCGCGGCCGAGGGCAGCCGCTACGTGTCTCCCTACAACGACCCTGACGTCATCGCCGGCCAGTCCACCGTGGCCGGCGAGCTGCTGGACCAGGTGCCCGGACTGGGCACCGTGGTGGTCCCGTGCGGAGGCGGCGGCCTGCTGGCCGGCGTGATCCTGGGCTTCGAAGGCACGGGCGTCCGGGTGGTCGGCGTCGAGTCCGAGGCATCCCCGTCCATGAGCGCCGCGCTTGCCGCCGGGTCCATCGTCCCGATCCACGTCGAACCGACCGTGGCCGACGGCCTGGCCGGGAACCTCGAGCCGGGGGCCGTGACACTGCGCATCGCACTGGACCATCAGGTCGAGGTGCGCACGGTGAGCGAAGCCGACATCCGTTCCGCCATGGCGTTCTCGGCCCACAAGATGGGGCTGGTGCTCGAGGGCGCCGGTGCGGTCGGGGTGGCCGCCCTCCGGTCGGGCGTCATCACCCCCGACGCCGACGACGCGCCCACCGTGGTGCTCCTCACCGGCCGCAACGTGGCGCCGAATCTCTTGTCCGAGGTCCTGCATGCCTGAGGTCACGACGAACGGGGCGACGCTCGCCTACGAGGTGACGGGAGAAGGTGAGCCGCTGCTGCTCATCGCCGGCTGCGGGCAGCCGGCGATCGCGTGGCACCTCGGGATGGTGCCCGCGCTCGTGGCGACCGGGTACAAGGTGGCCACCTACGACAACCGCGGCGTCGCGCCATCCTCGTCACCACCCGCCCCCTACAGCGTGGACCAGATGACCGACGACGCCGTGGCCCTTTTGGACCATCTCGGATGGGACGAGCCGGTCCGGGTGGCCGGCCACTCCATGGGGGGCTGGATCGCCGAGACCCTCGTGCTCGACCATCCCGGGCGCGTCCTGGCCGCGGCGTTCATGGGCAGCGCCAATCGCCCTACCGCCTGGGAGATCGCCATCACCACGGTCGAGCGCGACCTGGCCCGGCTCGACTACGACCTACCCCCGCTCTTCTACGCCACCGAGACCTTGCGCTATCTGCCCACGACCGACATTCAGAACTCCGACGTCGTCAGTGAATGGCTCTCGCTGATGGGCGACCTGTCCCCCTGGCCGAACCCCGGCCGACTCGGCCAGTACGAAGCGGCGCTGGCCTGGTCGACGGATCCCGCCCGCACGACGCGCTGGCCCGAAATCCGGACGCCCTGCCTGGTGCTGGCTTTCGAGCACGACGTCGATTCACCGCCCCGCTACGCCCGCGAGGCGGCCGGGGCCATCGCCGGGTGCGAGTACCGCCAGGTGGCCGGGTCCGGACACATCGGGATCATCACGCATCCGGCCGAGGTGGCCCAGATGTTGGTGGAGTTCTTCGGCCGCCCCGCTTAGCCGGGGGGCTTCGTCTCCCAGTCCATGGTGACCCGGGCCGCCTCGTCGGGATGCTCGTGCAACCACCGCCGGGCGAACGGGCACCAGGGCACGACGGTGAGGTCGTCGCGTTCGGCCCGCTCGAGGGCGGCGCGCACCAGCCGGGTGCCCAGCCCTTGCCCGCTCAGGGCGTCGGGCACCTCGGTGTGGATCAGGACGAGGCGCGACCCGTTCAGGTGATATTTCAGCTCCGCTTCGGCGCCCGGGCCGCGGAAGACGAAGCGGGACTCGTCCGGCACGTCGACGATGTCGAGGGATTCGGGGGCGTCGGTCACGTGGGGCCTCCGTCAGCGCAGTGGGCAGGGCTGCACCCTACGGGTGCCTCGGGCGTGCGCGCCCCGCGTATCCGATATAGGAAGGTGTCGTGAGCGGACCGGTCAGTGCCGACGATGTCGACACGGCTCTCGAGGTGGCCCGGGCCACCGAAGGCGGAGTCCTTCTCGAGCCGGGCCGCCGCACCATGGTCGGAGAGCTGCCTGTCCGCCGGGTCCTGCCGCAGCGGCCGCGGCGCACCGTCGGGGCCTGGTGTTTTGCCGACCACATGGGTCCGGTGCCGGTCAGTGAAGAGGACGGGGTCGACATCGGTCCCCATCCGCACATGGGCCTCCAGACGGTCACCTGGCTCGTCTCGGGCGAGCTGCTGCACCGCGACAGCCTGGGCTCGGAGCAGGTCGTGCGGGCCGGGCAGCTGAACCTGATGACGGCCGGTCGCGGTGTCGCCCATGCCGAGGAGAACACCGGGCGCTTTCACGGCGAGCTCCAGGGCATCCAGCTCTGGGTCGCCCAGCCCGAGGCCACCCGGCACGGTCTGGCCGCCTTCGAGCATCACGCCGAGCTGCCCGTCGTGGAGCTCGGCGGCCTGCGCGCCACCGTCCTCGTCGGCGCGTTCGGCGGTGGGGAGTCACCGGCCCGGCGCGACACGGACCACATGGGTGCCGACCTCGTCCTGGACCCATCGGGCACGGTTCTGCCGTTGCGCCCCGAATGCGAGCACGCCCTGATCGTCCTCGAGGGCGCCGTCACCGTCGGGGACAAGGTGGTCGAGCCGGGGATCCTTGCCTACCTGGGTGAGGGGAGGGACGAGTGCCGGCTCGACGTCAGCGCCCCGGCCCGCGCCCTGCTCCTCGGCGGTGTCCCCTTCCCCGAGCCCCTCTTGATGTGGTGGAACTTCGTGGCCCGGGGCCGCGACGAAGTCTCCGAGGCCCGGCGCCAGTGGTCGGCCCGGGACGAGCGCTTCGGCGTCGTGCCCTCGTCGCTGCCTCGCATCGAAGTCGGGGCGCCGCCCTGGGAGTGAGGGCCGAGCGAAGAGTGCGGTCCCGAATGCGGGTACGCCGGCCCAGGCCGAGGCTCTGGAGCGCCCGCTCCGTCTCGGTGAGCTTGGCCACCCCTTTGGTCAGCAAGCCCTGACCGCAGGACGTTCACCGGCGCAGTTCCGCCACCTGTTCCAGCCGTCCCAGCTTGTTCGGGTTGCGGATGGCGTAGATCCGAGTGATCCGATCGTTCTGGATCACCACACTTACCGCCGTGACGTCGCCACCCAAATCGAACCGTGCACCGAGCATCCCGTTGAGCCAGGTAGTGGTCGCCACCAATCCCGAGAGATCCGCCACGCGGGCCAGGAACGCCACCACCGTCTCGGCCCCGACGAGCGGCTTCCGAGCCGCCTGCACGAGACCGCCGCCATCGGCGATCAGCACCACATCTGGGGCTAGTACTTCGACGAGTGCCTGCAGGTCGCCAGAGGTGACCGCGGCCATGAACCTTTCGAATGTTGCCTCTTGTTGGGCTCGGTCCACCTGCATCCGCGGACGCCGTGCCGCCACGTGCTGACGGGCACGGTGCGCGATCTGGCGGACGGCGACCGGCGTCTTTCCCACGACCACGGCGATCTCGTCGTACGGTGTCTCGAACACCTCGTGCAGCACGAAGACCGCCCGCTCGATCGGACCAAGGGTCTCGAGCACCGTGAGCAGGGCGATCGAGACGTTCTCAGCGAGGTCGGCGTCCTCGGCTACGTCCGGACTCGTCAGCAACGGTTCGGGCAGCCACTCCCCGATGTATTCCTCCCGGCGCCGGGTCACCGTTCGGAGCCGATTCAGCGCCTGACGGGTGACGATCCGTACCAGATAGGCCCG
Source organism: uncultured Acidimicrobiaceae bacterium (assembly GCA_963809715.1). Classification (GTDB taxonomy): domain Bacteria; phylum Actinomycetota; class Acidimicrobiia; order Acidimicrobiales; family RAAP-2; genus Bog-473. Next base: position 427,739 of record CAWEKO010000003.1, read on the forward strand.
CGGGTCACGCACCTCGGCCTGGTCCACGCCGGCCCAACGCAGCCAGGTCTCCTGCACGACGTCCTCGGCGTCGCCCGCGGAGCCGAGCATTTCGTACGCGACGGTGAAGAGCAGCCCGCGGTGGGTGACGAACGGGTCGTCGATCATGCTGACGAGGCTAGGGCGAGCGGCTTGAGGTCACAGGCAGCGGAGAACTCCTGCGACTCGATGCCCATCGCGACATTGGAACGGGCCATGAAGTTGGCCAGCGCAATGAACGCGGTGAGCTCGACCAGGGCGCCCGGTCCGAGCGCCTTGAGCAGCCGGGCGGACAGGTCGTCGGTGACCGTCGGCGGGGTCTGCGTCATCGCTTCGGCATACTCCATGACGTCGCGTTCGAGCGGCGTGAAGACATCCGACACACGCCAGCGGGGCACCTCACGCGCCTTTTCGACGTCGAGTCCCTCATTGTGGGCGTGGAAGTAGCCGAAGTCGAGGCAGAAGCTGCAACCGATGAGGCTGACCGTCGCCATGTGGGCGAACGACTTCAGATTCTCGTCACACTGGTCCCACTTCTGGGCCTTTCGACCGACGCCGAAGCTGAAGTTCAGCACTTTCCGGTTGTGCCACGTCACCTCGACCGGTTCGGGCACCTCTCCGAACATCTTGCGGGACATCCGCTTGACGATTGCCCCGTAGGGCCCATTCAGCTCTGCCCTGGGGATCCGTGTGCCGGCCATGATGCCTCCTCTGGTTGCGTGATCTCGCCATGAAGACACCAGCCGCGGCTCGAATGTGACATCCGAGCCCGATCCTTGCCCAGTGGCTCGATGTTCTGGAGTCAGAGACCCCTCCGTGGGCAGCCCCTGCGTGGCTGTCCTCTGGACGGCGGACGCGTGATTCGGGGCGTCACCGGGAGTCGGGTGAGGTGCTTGTCGGCCGGGTCGCTTCGTCCACGAAACCACCCACATGCGCGTGCCGAGGGCGAACAGATCCGGACTGCACCAGAGCGTCACGTCGGGGCAGGGGGGTCCATTATGCGACTCGACGGAACCCCATCTTCGCCCATCCTCTGGGCCGACCAGAGCACGCTATGGGCTCTTCGCCATCGCACCACCGAGCCCGACTCCCGACGCACGATCGAGACGAGCTTGTTCCCCTCCTCGTTGGTGATGTCCCGGACTGCCACGCGTTTCTGCCATGGCACTACTTTGCGCGACCGGCCGGTCAACGTGGTGGACGCGCGCCCTCAACGTTGCCGGTCACGGCACTAGTTGGTCTTTGTGGCGTACCAGATGCCACCGGGCGGGACCACGGTGACGCCTGGCTTCATCTTGGAGTTGAAACCGGTAACGGTCCGCCGTCCCTGGTAGACCGCATTGTTCGTGAAGGTGAACGTGTAGACCTTGTGATCCTTCTTCCAGGTACCCTTCGTGTGCTGGCCGGTGCTGAACGAGTGGTTGGAGCACACCTTCAGATTCGTGGACAAATAGTCGTTACCGGTGCCAGTGAGGTCGTAGAACAACTTGTACTTGGTACAGGCCGTGACGCTGGGCCCGCTGGCGGGGCTCGCTCCCGCCATCTCGATTCCACCAGCACCGATGGCAAAGATCGCTGCCAAGGTAACTGCCGCCGTCCGAACACGCTTCATTGGTTCTCCCTCCTCGAAGGAGGTGACGGTAGCAGGGTCTTGTTGAAGGCAGCCGTTGACCGGAGTCCGATCGGAAAGACCCGCTCGGAAGCAGAATTACCCTGCGCGACTCGTTAACTGTCGGTCCCGAATGCCCCTTCGCCGCGTGCGGTGGCGATGCGAGCATCGTCGTAGCCGAGCACCGATCGTAAGACGTCCTCGGTGTGCTGTCCCACGGTCGGGGCCTTGGCCGGGTGCGGGAGTTCCTCGCCCACGAAGTGCAGCGGCGTGAAGATCTGGTCGTGCCCGACCTCGGCCGCCGGCAGCAGGGGGAGGCGGTCGGCGAACTGGGGGTCGTCGAACAATGTCTTGGGCGTGTTGACCGGCGCGATCGGGGTGTTGATCCGCCCCCCGAACTCGAGCCACTCTTCGGCCGTCTTGGTGAGGAAGATGGCGCGCAGTTCGCCTTGGAGCTCGCGGTTCCCCCGTGCGTGGTCGGCGTACTTCGACCCGGGCCAGCGCTCGAAGAGGTCGGTGCGCTCGACGGCCTCGCAGAAGTTCTTCCAGAAGGCCTGCTCCGATGCCATGAAGAGGACGTGCTGGCCGTCCTTGGTCTCGTAGACCTGGTAGCGCACGCCCTCGATCATCCCGGCGGTGCCGGGGGCGCGGCGCTCGTAGTTGTCCGCCTTGTTGCCGGTGACCTCGGACTCGGGGCGTTCGTAGGCACGGAAGCTCTCCGAGCGGTACCAGTCGATGGCGGCGGCGGCGTCGGACTGCGCGACGTCGATGTAGGAACCCTCGCCGGTCTCCCGGGCCCGGATCACCGCGGCCAGGATGCCGAGGGCCCCGAAGACGGGACCGGCGTTGATGCCGATGGAGACGTGCTCGGGGATGTAGGTGAAACCTTCCTCGTCGGTGGCCACCTTCACGATGCCGGCCCAGGTGTCATAGGCCACGCCGTGGCTGGGGTAGTCGCGGTAGGGACCGGTCATGCCATACCCCGAGATGGTGCAGAAGACGATCTTGGGGTTGATGGCCCGCAGCTCCTCGTAGCCCACCCCGCGCCGGGCCAGTGAGCCCGGGCGCATGGCCTCGACCACGACGTCGGCCCCTTCGGCCAGCTCCTTGAGGATGGCCGCGCCGGCCTCGGTCCGCAGGTCGAGCACGAGCGAGCGCTTACCCCGGTTCACATGGAGGTGCATGAGTGAGGTGCCCTCGACGATGGGCCAGGTCATCTCCCGGATGTAGTCGCCGGCCGGCGGCTCGATCTTGATGACGTCGGCGCCCAGGTCGACCAACGCAGTGGTGATGGCGGCCGGCCCCAGGGCCGAGCATTCGATGATTCGCATCCCGTGCAGCGGTGGCGTGGTCGCCATGATCCTCCCGTCGTCGAAGGCCGGATCGTAGTGGCCGCTGGACCGAGCACCTTTCCCCGCGCTTGGCCATACTGGAGCAGACCGGTTGGGGAAGGGAGATGTGGTGGACGCTCTCGACGACGCCCTGACGGTTTTCGCCTCCACCGCACCCAGGTATGGCCGGCTCGGGTTGGCCAACCACGGGCCCATGGCCGCCGAGACGCTCGACCACCTCGGGCGGGCCGATGCCATCGAGAGCTGGGTGGCCGGCTACCGGCCCCGCCTCGACGACGCCCCGCCCCCTGCCGCCCCGCTGGGCGAGGACGCCTGGCCGGGCGCCCTGGGCGACGAGGCCCGTTATCCCGGATGGCTCGCCCTCTTCGAGCGCGAGCTGGCCGACCGGCCGGCCGCCGCCGTGGTGGGCGAATGGGCGCCCCGGCTGCTGCCCGGGACCGTCGGCGCCGCCACCCACGGGCTCATCCGCACGGCGCACGCCCTGCGCGGACTCGGCGGAGCCGCTACACCCGCCCGCCGGCTCGAGCTGGCGTCGGCCCTCGCCTTCTGGGGCTCGTCGTACCGAGAGCTGCCGGGCCCGCCACTGCTCATCGGCCACCAGCACGTGCCTGACGCCTTGGCCGCATTGCCCTACCTTCCCGAGGACGCCCCGCGCCAGCTGCTCATCAGCGACATGGTGGCCCAGGTGGCCGCCATCGCCGACGAGTTCGAACAGGGCGTGGCCTCGCTGGCCGGAGGCGCCGGCTCCACCGAGCTGCTGGACCAGTTGGCCTCCGGGGGTGCACTGGCCTACCTGCGCAACGCCGACGGGGGCGGAGCCATCGGCCTGCTCCATTCGGTCACCTCACCCCTGGCCTGCGAGCTCCTCCTGCCCTGGCTCGAGGCGGGTGACCGCGACGCCGCCCTGGGCTACGCCTGGCAAGCGGTGGCCGCGCTGCACGTGGCCTACGCGCTCGACCGCCACGGTCCCGCTCCCGCCCGGAGCGCCTCGTCGAGCGAGGCCCTGGTGGACATGGCGATCGCCTCGGGGGACGAGCACGCCATCAAGCTGACCGAGGCCGCGCTGCGCTCATACGAGCGCTCTGGGGATCCGACGCTGCTGTGGGCGGCGGCGGACGCGTGCGCCCGTCTCTGAGCCGGCGCTCTGACGGGGCGCCCCGCCAAGCCCCTGGGTAAGGTCGGTCCGTCGCACATCGGAGGGAGTCAGTCATGGAATACCGCACACTCGGACGCACCGGGGTCAAGGTGAGCCCGCTCTGCCTGGGGGCGATGATGTTCGGGAGCTTCGGCAATCAGGATCACGATGACTCCATCCGTATCATCCACCGGGCCGTCGACGCCGGGATCAACTTCATCGACACGGCGGACATGTATTCGTTCGGGGAGTCCGAGGAGATCGTCGGCAAGGCGCTGGCCCAGATCAAGCGGCACCAGATCGTGTTGGCCACCAAGGTCCACGGCGCCATGGGGCGCGACCCCAACGCCCAGGGCAACTCGCGGCGCTGGATCATGGCCGAGTGCGAGCGCAGCCTGCGCCGGTTGGGCACCGACTACATCGACCTCTACCAGATCCACCGGCCCTCGCCCGAGACCGACATCGACGAGACGCTCGGCGCGCTGACCGACCTCGTGCGGGCGGGCAAGATCCGCTACTTCGGCAGCTCCACCTTCCCGGCCCACGAGATCGTGGAGGCGCAGTGGGTGTCCGAGCGCCGCTCGCGCGAGCGCTTCGTCACCGAGCAGCCGCCGTATTCCGTGTTCGTGCGTTCCATCGAGAAGGACGTGCTGCCGATGTGCCAGAAGTACGGCATCGGCGTGCTCTCGTGGAGTCCACTGGCCGGCGGCTGGCTGTCGGGCGCCTTCGGCCCCGGCAAGGAGAACACGAGCCGGCGGGCCGCCGTGATGCCCGACCGCTACGACACGACCATCCCCGGCAACCAGGCCAAGGTGGAGGCGGTCGGGCAACTGAACGAGCTGGCCGCGGGTGCGGGTCTGAGTCTCATCGAGCTGGCCCTCGGCTTCGTGCTCGAGCACCCGGCGGTGACGTCACCCATCATCGGCCCGCGCACCATGGAGCACCTCGAGTCCCAGCTGCCGGCGCTCGAGCTGCGGTTGAGCGCAGACGTGCTCGACCGCGTCGACGAGATCGTCCCGCCCGGTGTCGATCTCAACGACACCGACGTCGGCTGGGTGCCCGAGGCGATCGCCAACGCGGCGCTGCGCCGGCGTCCCCGCTAGCTGCGCAGGGCCTCGGCGATGGCGCCCCCGGTGCGCGGCGAGTTCAGGTAGGGCTCGGGCGCGTGGTAGCGGTGACCGTTGTCGATGAAGACCTCTTGGACCCGCGGACCGAACTTGTCGGCCAGCGAAGAGGAGCAGGCCTTGTCGTTGAGGGCGCGCACGTTGATCCAGCGTGCGACGCTGCCCGGCCACACTCCTCGGCCCTCGACCGGCGCCGGATTGAGGCCCTCGAAGAGCCGGGGTGCGGCCATCGGTGAGCCGAGGGTGACGAAGGTGCGCACCGGCCACTCTGGATGCGCGGCCAAGGCGCTGTAGGCCACCACGGTCCCGAAGGAGTGGGCCACCAGCACGCGGGTGTCGTCGTGGATCACCGTCTCGACGCGCTCGCGCAGGCGGTCGTGCATCTCGGGCTCGGCGGTCATCACGGTCACCATGTCCACCGTTCGTTCGAACACGGCCTCGCTGGCCGCGTCGGCGAGCGCGGCCAGGGCGTCGGCGCCCTCGAGGTCGCCCAGCACCTCGGCGATGCCGGGGCGAGCCTGCTCGAGGAGCTCCTCCTCCGCGGTCCCGGGGTGGCGGCGGAAGAGGTCACCGTAGAAGCAGACGTCGACGTCGTGCTCGGACACCTCGACGCCGTGGTGCCACAAGCCGTCGCGGACAGCGGGGAGCCAGCGGGCCTTCAGTTCGTTGGGCCCCCAGAGCTCGTTGAAGGCTCCGTGGACGAGGACGATGCGTGCCATGGGGCGACATCTTCGCGGACCGGGGTCAGGGTGGAGGAGCAAGGAGCGCGCGCAGGGCGGCGCCAGCCTGACGCCCCACCTCCTCGGGGACGAGCTCGTCCAGTGTGTCCGAGAAGACCTCCACCCCGATCGGCGCACTGGTGCCCGTGGCCCGCAGGTCGGCCACCAGGCCGGCCAGGTCGAGCTCGCCCTGCCCCGGCAGCAGGCGCTCGTGCAGCGTGGCCGCCACGGGATCGGCCTCCGTCACGGCGGGCGCGTCGCACAGCTGCACCCCGACGATGCGCTCACCGGGCACCGTGCGCAGCAGGCCGGTCTCGGCCGACCCGCTGGCGAAGTAGTGCCAGGCGTCGACGGCCAAGCCGCCGTTGGGTGCCCCAGCCAGCTGTACAACGGACCAGGCCGCCTCGAGGTCGGGGATCTTGGACCAGGGCAAGAACTCGAGCTGGACCAGGAGTCCGTGCTCGGCGGCCCGCCGGCACAGGGCGGCGAAGCTCTCGGCGGCGTCGTCGAGCGACCACGGACCGCCGAAGACGTCCACCGCGTTGAGCGACCGGGCGCCCAGGGCGTCTGCCACGGCGAAGAGCTGGGCCTCGCCGCAGGAGAAGATCCGCTCGCTGTCGTGCTCGGGTGCGATGTGCACGTCCGCCGCGCCCGGGAGCCACCACCAGGCCGGGTCGAGCTCGGCCACCGACACCCCGTGGTCGTCGAGGACGGCGCGCAGGTCGCGGTCGCTCAGCCCCTCGGCGCGGGCGTCGTGGTAGTCGCGTCCCCAGAGCGACAGGTAGTCGAAGCCGCCGGCCCGCGCCGCCGCCACGCGGGCGCGGAAGGGGGTGCCGCGGCGCAGCGTGCCCGAGCAGAGCACGGTCGCCTCGTTCCCCCTACGCCCCCCATGGCCGGGCTGGCTCATGCGCGAGCCGTCAGCCGGCCGAGGGTTCGAGTGGCGGTGCCGGCACGGCCATGGCGGGCGCCTCCGTGCCCCCGTCGATCTCGAACACCTTGCCGGTCACCCAGGAGCTGGCGTCGGAGACCAGGTAGAGGACGGCGCAGGCGATGTCCTCGGGTTCGCCCGGACGGCCCATCGGGGTGTTGGTCAGGAACTGGGTGCGCAGGGCGTCGTCGGTCAGCACGACGTCGAGCGAGCGGGTGGCCACGCCCCCCACGTCAATGGCGTTCACCCGAACCCGGGGTGCCAGCTCGGGCGCCATGTTGCGGGTGATGCGGTCCAGGGCCGCCTTGACCGCTCCGTAGGCCGCGAAGCTCGTCTGGGTCATGCTGGCCGAGCGCGACGAGATGTTGACCACCGCCCCGCCGCCCGAAGTGTCCACCATGGCCCGGGCGGCCAGCTTGGTCATGGTGAAGGGCGCAGTGACGTTGAAGTGGAACGCCCGCTCCAAGAAGCCCTCGCTCGTGTCCATGGCGGCCCGTGGCATGGCACCGCCGGCGTTGTTGACCGCGACGTCGAGACGACCGAACTCGCCGCCGCGCCGAGTCGACCAGCTGCTGGAGCTGGGCCTGGTCGGTCACGTCGGTCGGCACCACGAGCGCCCGCCGGCCCGTCTCCTCGACCAGGGCGGCCACCTCCTCGAGATCGGTCCGGGTGCGCGCCGCCAGCACCACGTCGGCACCGGCCTCGGCCAGGCCGAGAGCGATGCCCCGTCCGATGCCGAGCCCCGCCCCGGTGACGACGGCCACCCGGTCGTCGAGGCGGAAGCGGTCGAGGATCACGAGGTGGCCCGGCCCCGTCGCAGTGCACGTGCGGCGCGCCCGGCCACCAGCGGCATCTCGAGGTAGGTGCGCAGCCCGGGCTCGGCCGCACACACGTAGGGCACGGCGTTGACGCAGTGCAGGGCCGTCGCCACGATGCCGGGATTGCGGGCCAGTCCGGCCTCGATCGACGTCGGGATGGAGCTTGCGGAACGTCACCAGGCAGTCCGGGTCGCCGGTGATCTCGACCTCGAAGTGCTCACCGTCGGGGCCGAAGCGCCACGGCGGGTCGAGGTGCTCCTCGCCCATGAGCCAGTTGACGGCCGCGGTGACGACCGGCTCGCCGTCGACCAGGCCCTCCCAGCGGAAGCGCTGGGCCGCCACGAGGCCCGGGTGCGATCGGCCCGATGGGTGAGTCGATGGGGGCGGTGGCCACCGCCATCTCGTGCGTGGTGCGCAGGGCGGGGTCGAGGTCGAAGCCGAGCTCGTCGGCCACCATGTGGACCGACTGGCGGAAGCCGGCGCCCAGCGCCTCGGCCATGATGCTCTGGCGCGCCTCCTCGGGCGTCTTGCCGAAGAGCATCCAGTCGCGGATGACGTCGGGGGCGCCGTAGGTGCGGATGTCGGAGAACTCCTCGGCCCGCACGCGGGTGATGGAGCCCGACAGGGCCGAGATCATGAGCGGGAAGCGCTCGGTGATCCCGCCGGGGTGGATGCCGGTGCCGTGCAGGGTGACGCCGGCGCCTCCGGCACACCGCGTCGAGCTGGGCCCGCTCGTCGCCCGGCGGGTAGAACCAGCCGAGCGGCGTGACCAGGTTCTTGCCCGACTCGAGGATCCGGGTGACGACGTCGACGTCGGCGAAGATCGGGCTGTAGACGACGCAGTCCGCCTCGGCCGCGAGGAGCGCGTCGACGTCGCGCTGGCCGAGATCCCCGAGGGGATCGTGGCCGATGAGGGTGCCCACGTCCGACCCCGTCCTTGGCCGCCGAGTGCACCCAGCAGCCGACCAGCTCGAGATCGGGATGGGCCAGGATGCCTTCGATCGCGGCCCGGCCCACGTTGCCTGTTGCCCACTGAATCACTCGGTACGTCACGTTCCACCCCCACCCGTCGCGGCGTCGGCCCACCCTAGACAGTCCCATGAGGTGACACTCCGCCCGGGCCTCAGGGGGGACGGTGGAGCCGGCCGGCCGCCGGTTGGACGGCGGCGAGGCCCGGCGGCGGTCGGGCTCGCGGAGAAGGACCCTCCACCGGCGTCGGTGCGTTATCGTCCCAACGCGCCGAGGTACGTGCGCAGGCGCACCGGGCAACGGTGGCGCGCCCCGTGGAGGTGCTGCGTGGGAATCGTCGACGAGAACCGGACGTTGATCGAGGGCTTCTGGGCCGATCTGTACCGGCAGGACCTGGAGGCGGCCGCCGCCCGCTTCACGCCCGACGGCGAGTACACCGACGTCGGAGACACCCGAGGACGACGTGGCCCGCGGGCCCGACGAAATCGTCCGGCGCCTGACGCTCGCCTTCGGCAAGCTCACCGAGCTACGGGACGAACGACGACACCTGGTCGCCGGCGACGACGCGGTCATGACCGAGCACATCGAGCACTGGGCCTGGCCCACCGGTGAGACCATGGCCCTGCCCGTGGCCACGGTGCACGAGGTGCGCGACGGCCGCATCACCCGCTGGACCGACTACTGGGACATGAACGTGCTCGTGGCCGCCGCCCCGCAGTGGTGGTTCGACCACGTGATCACGGGCTGGAAGTAGGAAGCCCGCTCATGGCGCGCCTTCTCCTGCGCAACGCGACCGTGCTCGACGCCGACGGACCGCGGCCGCGGACCACCGTGGTCGTGGAGGACCGTCGCATCGCCACCGTCCGTCCCGCCTCCGCGTCGGTCGAGGCCGGAGCGGGCGACCGGGTGGTCGAGCTCGGTGGCCGCACCGTCATGCCGGGCCTGGTGAGCAGCCACTTCCACGCCACGTACCACGAGCTCGGTTCCAAGGCGACGCCCTTCGGGCTCGAGGAGCCGCCGGCGCTCCAGGCCGTCCGGGCCGCCCACCACCTCGAGCTCCTCCTGCGCAGCGGGTTCACCGGCGCGGTGAGCGCGGGCGCTCCCTTCGCCATCGACGCCTCCATGAAGGCCGCCATCGCCGAGGGCCTCTTCCCCGGTCCCCGCCTCATGGCGGGCAGCCGTGACGTCAGCACGACCGGGCACGCCGGCGACAAGAGCTTCCCCTGGTACTGGGACGTCGGGGCCCGCGGTGCCATCAACCGCTCCGACGGCCCGGCCGAGTTCCGGCGCGCCGTGCGCGAGGAGATCAAGCAGGGGGCGGAGATCATCAAGATGTTCGTCACCGGCGGCCACGGCACCGTCGCCCCGGCAGAGCAGACGGAGATGACGTTCGAGGAGATCTCCGCCGGCATCGACGCCGCGCACCAGCGCGGCGCACTCGTGCGCGGGCACATCGCCAACCGCACCGCGCTGCACATGGCCCTCGACGCCGGCATCGACGTGGTCGACCACGGTGACGGCCTCGACGAGGCAGCGATCGCCCGCATGGTCGACCGGGGGACGTTCCTCGTGCCGAGCCAGCTCTTCCCGGCCCGCTTCGCCGATCTGATGGCCGGTGGCGGCCTCGGGTTCACGGCGGCGATGACCGAGGACATCGCGCGGGCACTGGCCATCCTGCCGGCGGCCAACGCCGCCGGGGTGAAGCTGCTCGTCGGGGACGACTACGGGGCGATCGGCCTGCCTCACGGTCGCTACGCCGACGAACTGGAGTTCTACGTCAAGGAGGCGGGCATCCCCCCGCTCGACGTGATCCGCTGGGCCACCCGGAACGGCGTCGAGCTCATGGGGCGCGGGCACGAGCTCGGTTCGGTGCGCGAGGGCTACCTGGCCGACCTGGTGGTGGTGGACGGCGACCCGCTCGCCGACATCGGGGTGCTGCAGGACCGGGCGCGCCTGCTGGCCGTGATGAAGGGCGGCACACTCGTCGCGGACGAGTTGGCCACCGTGGAGGCCGCCGCCTGAGGCGGTACCCTCCCGGGATGATCATCATCGCCGGATCGCTCAGCTTCGACCCGGCCGACCGCGAGGACGTCCTGGCCAGCCTGGCCGAGGTCACGGCGGCCAGCCGGCGCGACGCCGGCTGCGTGGAGTACTTCTGGTCCGAGGACGTGGGGGCGCCCAACACCTTCCGCTTCTTCGAGTGTTGGGACTCGCAGACCGCGCTGGACGCGCACCTCGCCGCCCCGCACGAGGCCGACTTCGGCGAACGGAACCTGAGACGGCTGACCGGGGCGACCGCCACCACCTACGAGGCCGCACCGGTCGCGCCCTCTTGACCGGGCCGCTCCCGATGCGCCGCGCATGGACCTGAGCCGCCCCCGCCGCACCGCGTCCGCGCTCGCCGGGCGGGCGGTCGACGCCCTGCCGAGCGGGGCCGGCCGTCGGGTCCGCGCCGCCCTGGGCCGGCCCGGACCGCGACACCTGACCATCGACGAGCTCGACGCCGAGCTCCGTCGGGCCACCGCCCTCATGGCCACGGCGCCCGACGAGGCCCACGCCCTGCTCCAGTCGTTCGCCCTCGCCCTGCCGTCGTCCCCACCGGCGAACCCGTTCTCGGCGCCCTACCGGGAGTGGACCTGGGCGCTCTACCGCCGCATCTCGGGACGGGACTCCTACGACACGTCACACGAAGCATCGCCCTTCGACCTCGAGCTGGCCCGGGAGCGCCCCTTCCCCTACCAGAGCGGCTCACTGGCCATGGTCGGTCGGGACCTGGCCGCCCGCGGCCACCTGCTCCGGTGCCTGGCCGAGCTCGCACCGCGCCGCGTGGTCGAGTTCGGTCCGGGCTGGGGCAACGTCACCGGCGACATGGTGGCGACCGGGCTCGACGTCACCGCGGTCGAGGTGGACGAGAACTTCTGCCGCCTGGTCGCAGAGCGCGGTCACGGTCCGGGACAACTCAGCGTGGAGCGGGCCGACATGCTGACCTTCGTGGCGGGTGAGCGCTTCGACGCCGCCGTGTTCTACGAGAGCTTCCATCACTGCGCCGACCACCTGGCCATGCTGCGCCACCTCCATCGCATCGTCCGGCCCGAGGGTGCGGTGTTCTTCGCCGCCGAGCCGGTGCAGCGCCTCGAGTACCCGTGGGGACCCCGGCTCGACGGGCTGTCGGTCTGGTCGAGCCGCACCCACGGCTGGCTGGAGCTCGGTTTCGACGAGCGCTACTTCTTCGGGGCCCTGGCCCGCACCGGCTGGCGCGGGGAGCGCTACCGGGCCGGCGCCCGGCCGGGCGAGACCGATGTCATCGTGGCCCGGTCCGCCATCACGGGCGGGGACACGGTGAAGGACACGGCCCAGACGTAGAAACGTGGGGGCGCGCCGGGACCGGAGCGGCCGGTGGCCCTATCATCCGGCCGGACCGATCCGGGGATCCGGCTCGGTGCGGGTCCTGCCAGCGGTCGGAGGAGCAACCCGATGCCAACTCAGAAGTGGATCGCCGTCACCGCCGTCCTCACCATCGCCCTCGCCAGCCTGGCCGGAACTGCACCGGCCGGCGCCGCCAGCGAGAGCGACGTCTACGCCGCGGCGGCCACGCTGAGCGGGCCGATCACCACCGGCCACATCAGCGAACCGCTCTCGGGTGTCGGCACCGACCTGGCCGCCAACGGGTACGTGGAGCAGGAGTACTTCGCGTCGGGGACGGCCCACGCCTTCGATGCGACGTCCAGCCCGTCGGACGGGCGCCTGGCCATCGCCCCCACCACCTCCGCGCCCTACGAGACCCGCATCATCGTGCGCCGGCCGTCGTCGCCGGAGAAGTTCAACGGCACCGTCGTGGTGGAGTGGCTCAACGTGACGGCCGGCGAGTCCTCGCCCGACTGGGATTACCTCAACCCGATGCTCATGAACGAGGGCTACGCCTGGGTCGGCGTCTCGGCCCAGGCGCTCGCCGTCGAGGGCGGTTCACCCCTCCTCGGGACGAAGGGCGCGGGCGCCGGGCTGGTGCACCAGGAGCCGAGCCGCTACGGGTCCCTCCACCATCCGGGCGACCAGTACGCGTTGGACATGTACGCCCAGATCGGCCTGGCCCTGCGCAAGGACCACGGGGCCGACGTGCTGGGGTCTCTCCACCCGCACCACATCGTCGCCGCCGGCGAGTCCCAGTCCGCGTTCTACATGACCGACTTCGCCGACGCCCTCCAGCCCTTGACCCACGCCTACGACGGCATCTTCATCCACAGCCGGGGCGGGAGCGGGGCCGGCATCGGCTCGGCAAACGGGCTGAAGGGCGACCTGCGCATCCGGACCGACCTCTCGGTCCCGGTGTTCATGTTCGAGACCCAGACCGACCTCACCACCCTCGGCTATGCCCCGGCGCAGCAACCCGACACCGCGCGCATCCGGACCTGGGAGGTGGCGGGCACCTCGCACGCGGACGCCTATCTGGTCGGAGGCAACGGCGGGATTCTCGGCTGCACCCAGCCCATCAACGACGGGCCACAGCATCAGGTCGTCCAGGCCGCCTTTCGCGCCTTCGACAAGTGGGTGGTCGACGGGACCGCGCCGCCCACGCCGTCGCCCTTCGAGCTGGCCAGCACGAATCCCGCCTCCTACGCCACGGACAAGAACGGCAACGTGATCGGCGGCGTGCGCACACCGGCCGTCGACGTCCCCATCTCCACCCTGAGCGGGCAGGCCCCGCCGGGAGCCACCGTCATCTGCTCCCTCTTCGGGTCGGCCACGCCGCTTAGCGCATCCACGCTGGCCGCGCTGTACCCGACCAAGGCGGACTACATCGCGGACTACACCAAGAGCTTGGACAAGGCCATCGAGGGTGGATACATCCTGGCGGCCGACCGCTCCGAGATGCTGGCCCAGGCCGAGAAAGCCCCCATCGCCGGCTGAGGCGCGGGTCTTCTAGGCCCGTTGTTCCTGTTTCGGCATCGACTGGTGTTCGGGCACCGGGTAGACCGGCATGTCCTTCTGGATGGTGAGGATCTCGAGCTCCGTGATGCCCTCGGCCATCAAGTCGGCCACCGTGTCGTTGGCCGTGCTGGGCAGCGCCGGCACCGAGGCGTCGGCGTGGCCGGGGTGCAGAGTCGACGTCAGGTCGCCCGCCGTCTTGCGGCGCCAGGCCGAGATGTTGGGGGCGCGCACGCCGAAGCGCTCCTCGAGGAATCGCATCTGCGAGGTGTGGTCGAAGACCTGGGACGCCACGTGGCCGCCCCGGCTGAAGGGCGAGACGACGAGCAGGGGGACCCGGAAGCTCAGGCCGACGGGACCGCGGATCCCGTGCGCGTCGGCCGGCAGGGTGCGCTGGGTCAGGTACTCGCCCGGCGTGCCGGCCGGCGGGACCGGCGGCGCGACGTGGTCGAAGAACCCGTCGTTCTCGTCGTACATGTGGAACAGGACCGTCTTTGACCACACCGCGGGGTTCGAGGTCAGCGTGGCCACCACCTGGCTGGTGTACCACTCGCCCAGGGCGGGTGGCGAGGAGGGGTGCTCGTCGTAGCCGGCCGGTGGGATCAGCCAGCTGACGGCCGGCAGCTGGCCCGACGCCACGTCGGCCGCGAAGTCGGCGGGGTACTGCGGGAGGAAGGCCTTCTGGTACAGGGCCGAGCTCGGGTTCTTGTACTGGGCGAAGTAGGGGAGGATGGCGTCGCTGAGGATCCCGTACTTCTCGAAGCCGGTCGGTCCCGGTCCGAAGATGCTGCCCGTCGGGTTGTACACCTTCCAGCTGACGCCGGCGTCCTCGAGCACCTCGGGGATGGTGTCCCAGTGCGCGCTGTAGACGACGTCGGGCGTCGAGTTGGTCTCGAGGACGGGACCGCCGGCGTGACCCGTGGGGTCGACCGTTCCCGAGAGCGCCATCAGGCGGTTGGGGTGCGTCGGCCCGAGCACCGAGCAGTGATAGTTGTCGGCGATGGTGAACGCGTCGGCCAGCGCGTAGTAGAAGGGCAGATCCTGGCGCTTGTAGTAGCCCATGGTCAGGACGCCGTGCTCGGGCCCCTCGAACCGGGTCTGCACGTGCGTGCGCACGAAGGCGTCGTTGGTGCCGTTGCCCCGGCTCAGGTGCTCGCCGTGCCAGCTGTGGTCGAGGTCCGCGGTGGACTCGCCGATGGCCTGCGAGGAGTCGAGGTGGAAGGGCAGCAGCTTGCGGTCGCGCCCACCCGGCCAGGCCTGCGCGAACACGCCGAGGTCGCCTTTGGGGTGGTCGTCGAAGCCGCGCACGCCGGGGTAGGTGCCGTAGTAGTGGTCGAAGGAGCGGTTCTCCATCATGAGGAAGACCACGTGCTCGATCGCGCCGAGGTCCGAGCCCGCCGGCTTGGTGGCCGCCGCCGCCCGGGCGATGGCCGCCCCCGCCCTGGCGGTGTCACCTCGGCTGGCCGCCGCCAGCACCGCGGCGCCGCCGGTGGCCAGCGCGGCGGAGAGGAGGGTGCGTCGGTCGAAGCGGGGAGTCTGTGACGTCACGTCGGCATCCTTTCACGGCCCCGTGTCTAAGGGCCGGGTCTTGCAGGGCGCGGTGTCATGGCGCCGGGGCGATGAGTTCGGGGTCGTTGTTGCGCACGTTGCCGATGCGCGGCCCGACCCGATGGTGGGCGACCGTCCCGGCGGGCAGCGGCGCCAGCAGGGCGCGTAGCCCCTCGGTGTCCTCGTTGGCCGGGTCGAGCCAGAGGTCGAAGGTCGCCGGGTCGAGCAGCACGGGCATGCGGTCGTGGATGCCGTCCATGTCGGCGCCGGCCGACGTGGTGATGATGGTGCAGCTGCGGATGACGGGGGCGTCGGGGGGCAGGTTCTGGTCGCGCCAGCGCTCGGCCAGACCGGCCAGCGCCATGGGCGCGCCGTCGGTCCGGGTGAAGAAGTGCGGCTGCTTGCCGCCGCTCTTGGTGCGGCGCCACTCGTAGAAGCCGTCGGCCGGGACGATGATGCGGCGCTTCTCGAAGGCCTCGCGGAACGAGGGCTTGGTGAGCACGGTCTCGCGGCGCGCGTTGATGAGCCGGCTGGCCGATTTGGTGTCCTTCGACCACCACGGGATGAGGCCCCAGCGGAAGGTCAGCAGGGTGCGTTCCGGCGCCCCCCCGTCGCGTGCGGCGGTCGCGCACGCCGAGCACCTCGTCGGTCGGCGCCACGTTCCAGCTGGGCTGCTCGCTCTCGGCCCCTTCGCCCAGGGAGGCGCCGAAGTAGCGGGCCAGCCGGGCCGGTGGGGTGTAGAGAGCGAAGCGTCCGCACATGCGGGCTGCATTGTGGCGTGCGGATGCCTCCTCCGCGGCTTCACGTCGTTGACCTGCTCCTTTACCCGCCGGAGCAGAATGGGCCCGGCGTCGGTACAGTACGAACATATGTTCGCTTTCCAGGCTGGGAACCCGCCGTCCTCCCGTTCGCGCACCCTGCCCGCCGGGCTGGCCGACCGGGTCAAGCCGGCCACGCCGGTGGCCGGGCGCACCCTGCCGGTGCCCGGGCCGCTGGCCCCCTTCTTCCCCGGTGGCTCCCTGCGCCGGGGGACGACCGTCACCGTGGAGGGGCAGCCGGGGCACGGGGCCACCACGCTGGCCCTGGCCCTCCTGGCGGCGGCCACCGAGGCGGGGAGCTGGTGTGCTGCGGTCGGACTGCCCGATCCCGGCGTGGTGGCGGCGGCCGGGCTCGGGCTCGACCTGCGCCGCGTCGTCTTCGTCCCCCATCCGGGCGCCGGCTGGGCGGAGGCGGCCGGCGACCTCCTCTCCGGCGTCGACGCCGTCCTGGTGCGCCCGCCCGGCCGGGCCGGGCTGACCGCGGCCCGGCATCTGAGCGCGCGGGCCCGCGACCGCCAGGCCGCGCTGGTGGTGCTGCTCGAGGGGCCGGGCCGCTGGCCCATGGGCGGGGACCTGGCGCTGTCGGTGGGCGAGGTCGAGTGGGAGGGGGTGGGCCGGGGGCACGGCTACCTGCGCGGCCGGCGGGCCCAGGTCCGGGTCAGCGGTCGCCGCGCCGCGGGCCGGGTGGGTGAGTGCTCGCTCTGGCTCCCGGCCGGTTCGGGGACGCTGGCTGCGGTGGCGGCCGAGGTGGAGGAGGGCCCGGCGGACGCCGGCCCCGGTGGCGGCCCGGAGGCGGCCTGAGCGGCGTGGTGGTGGAGAAGACGGCGGTGGAGAAGACGGCGGTGGAGAAGACATGGAACGGCTGGTCGTCATCTGGTGCCCCGACCTCCTCGAGGAGGGGGAACGGGGAGAAGAGGCCCGGCGCTTCGCCGGGGTCGTGGCCCGGGCGGGCGAGCTGTGCCCCTGGGTGCACGCGGTCCGGCTCGGCGTCTGCGCCCTCCCGGCGCGCGGGCCGGCCCGCTTCTTCGGCGGGGAGGAGGCGGTGGTGTCCCGCCTGGCCGCCGCCGTGGACGAGGAGGCGACGGCCGGCGTGGCCGACGGCCTGTTCGCTGCCGTGCTGGCGGCCCGGGCCGGCCTGATCGTCGCGCCCGGCGGGACGGCCGACTTTCTCGCCCCGTGGTCGGTGGCCACCTTGGCCCGACCCGACCTCGCCGTCACCCTGCAACGGCTCGGGATCACCACCCTGGGCCAGTTCGCCGCGCTGCCTCCGGCCAACGTCTCGGACCGCTTCGGGCCCGACGCCGCCGCCTGCCACGCCGTGGCCCGGGGCGAGAGCGGGGAGCTGGCCGGCCTGCGCGACAAGGGTATTGGGCGCCGGCTCCGGGTGGCCCGGGGCGAGGATCCCGACCGGGGAGACGCCCCCCCGCCTCCGTTCCAGCCCGGCTTCTTCGGCGGCGTCTCCGAGGCGGACCGGCGCGCCGCCCGCTCCTTCGTCAGGGTGCAGGAGCGTCTGGGCGTCGAGGCGGTGCTGATGGGGCGGATGCAGGGCGGGCGCGACCCGGCCGGCCGCTCGGTGCTGGTGCCCTGGGGCAGCCCCGAGGCCGACCCCGGCCCGGCCGGCGCCCCGTGGCCGGGCCAGCTGCCGCCGCCGGCGCCGACCGACGTGCTGCGCGCCCCGCCCCGGGCCGAGCTGATCGACGCCGAGGGGAACGCCATGGTGGTGAGCGGGCGCGGGTTGCTCACGGCGCCGGTCGACCGGCTCTCGGTCAACGGCGGTCCCTGGGCCCAGGTGGTGGGCTGGGCCGGTCCCTGGCCGGTGACCGAGCGCTGGTGGTCGGTGCGCCGGCGCCGGGCCCGGCTCCAGGTCGTCACCGCGGACGGGGTGGCCCGCCTGCTCTGCACCGAGCGCGGCCAGTGGTGGGTGGAGGCGCTCTATGACTGAGCGCTACGCCGAGCTGCACGCACACTCGGGGTTCAGCTTCCTCGACGGGGCCAGCGATCCCGAGGAGCTGGTGGCCGAGGCGCACCGGCTCGGCCTGGACGCGCTGGCGCTCACCGACCATCACGGGTTCTACGGCGTGGTGCGCTTCGCCGAGGCGGCGCGGGCCTGCGACCTGCCGACGGTGTTCGGCACCGAGGTGACGCTGGCCCCGGCCAGCCCGCGCACGGGCGAGCCCGATCCGACCGGTGCCCACCTGTTGGTGCTGGCCCGTGACCCCGAGGGCTACGGGCGCCTCTCCACCGTGCTGGCCGACGCCCACCTCGAGGGTGGGGAGAAGGGGAAGCCCGTCTTCACCCTCGACGCGCTGGCCCGCGCCGCCGGCGGGCACTGGCTGGTGTTGAGTGGCTGCCGGAAGGGGGCGGTCCCCGCCGCGCTGATGGAGGCCGGGCCCGGCGCGGCCTCCCGGGAGGTGGGGCGACTGGTCGAGGCGTTCGGGCGGGCCAACGTCGCCCTCGAGCTGTGGGACCACGGGGACCCGGTCGACACGGCGCGCAACGACGCCCTGGCCCGCCTGGCCGTGGAGTGGGGGGTGGACGCCGTGGCCACCAACAACGTGCACTACGCCACGCCGGCCGGGTTCCCCCTGGCCACCACGCTCTCGGCGGTGCGGGCGCGCCGGCCCCTGGCCGAGCTGGAGGGCTGGTTGCCTTCGGCCCCGGCGGCCTGCCTGCGCTCGGCGGCCGAGCAGTCGCGGCGCTTCGCCCGCTGGCCCGGTGTGGTCGAGCGGGCGTCCGAGCTCGGCCGGGCCTGCGCCTTCGACCTGCGTCTGGTGGCGCCGCGGTTGCCCGACTTCCCGGTGCCCGAGGGCATGGACGAGCAGGGCTACCTGCGCCAGCTGGTGAGCGAGGGGGCGCGGGCCCGCTACGGGCCGCCCGAGCGCGAACGGGTAGCGGGGGCGTGGAAGCAGATCGCGCACGAGCTCGACGTGATCGGCCAGCTCGGCTTCGCCGGCTACTTCCTCGTCGTGTGGGACATCGCGCAGGTGTGCCGGCGGTTGGACATCTACTGTCAGGGGCGCGGCTCGGCCGCCAACTCGGCCGTCTGCTACGCGCTCGGCGTCACCAACGTGGACGCGGTCGACCTCGGGCTGCTCTTCGAGCGTTTCCTCTCCCCGGCGCGCGACGGCCCGCCCGACATCGACGTGGACATCGAGTCGGGGCGCCGCGAGGAAGTGATCCAGTACGTGTACGAGCGCTACGGACGACGCCACGCCGCCCAGGTGGCCAACGTCATCACCTACCGGCCGCGCTCGGCCGTGCGCGACGTGGGCAAGGCCTTCGGCTTCACCCAGGACCAGGTGGACGCCTGGTCGGCCGGGATCGACGCCGGGCACGGACGGGGGCCGTCGTCGGCCGCGGCCGTGCACGAGGCGGTGGCGGCGCGCCAGGAGGTGCCGCCGCTGGTGGCCGAGCTGGCCGCCGAGCTGCTGGACCGGCCGCGCCACCTCGGCATCCATTCGGCCGGCATGGTGCTGTGCGACCGGCCGGTGGTGGAGGTGTGCCCGGTGGAGTGGGGGCGCATGCCCGGCCGCTCGGTGCTCCAGTGGGACAAGGACGACTGCGCGGCCATCGGGCTGGTGAAGTTCGACCTGCTGGGCCTGGGCATGCTCGAGGCGCTGCACCGCATGGTCGATCTGGTGCACGACTTCTTCGGGGTGACCGTGGACCTGGGGCAGCTGCCCCAGGAGCCCGAGGTCTACGACCTGCTCTGCCGGGCCGACACGGTCGGGGTGTTCCAGGTGGAGAGCCGGGCCCAGATGGGGACGTTGCCCCGGGTGCGGCCGCGCAGCTTCTACGACATCGCCATCGAGGTGGCGCTCATCCGGCCCGGGCCCATTCAGGGGCACGCGGTCAACCCCTACATCCGGCGGCGCCGCGGCGAGGAGGAGGTCACCTACCTGCACCCCCTGCTCGAACCCATTCTGGAGCGGACGCTCGGGGTGCCGCTCTTCCAGGAGCAGCTGATGGAGATGGCGGTGGCCGTCGCCGGCTTCAGCGCGGCGGACGCCGACGAGCTGCGCCAGGCCATGGCGGCCAAGCGTTCGGTCGCCCGTATGGAGAAGATGCGGGCCCGCCTCTACGAGGGGATGTCCGAGCGGGGGGTGACGGGCGCGGTGGCCGACCAGGTGTTCGACGCATTGGCCGCCTTCGCCAACTTCGGGTTCCCCGAGTCACACTCGGTGAGCTTCGCCCACCTGGTCTACTCGTCGGCCTGGTTGAAGCTGCGCTACCCGGCGGCGTTCACCGCCGGGCTCCTCAACGCCCAGCCCATGGGGTTCTGGTCGCCGCAGTCGCTGGTGGCCGACGCCCAGCGTCACGACGTCTCCGTGCGCCGGCCCCACGTGAACCGTTCCGAGGTGGGGGCATCGCTCGAGGGCGAGGTGACCGACCCCGTGCTGCGGCTGGGCCTGGGGTCGGTGCGCGCGGTGGGGGAGGCCACGGCCGAGCGCATCGTGGCCGGCCGGCCCTGGTCGGGCGGCGAGGACCTGGTGCGCCGGGCCGGGGTGACCCAGACACAGCTCGAGACGCTGGCCGCCGCCGGGGCGCTCGACCCCGAGGGCGAGGAGGCCGACGCGCTGCGGTCGATGACGGCGGTCCGCCGCCGCCTGCTGTGGGCGGCCGGGGCGGCGGCCCAGGGCACGCCCGACCGCCTGCCCGGGGTGGTGGTGGGGGCGGAGGCGCCGCCGCTGCCCGAGCCCAGCCTCTACGACTCGGTCGGTGACGACCTGTGGGCGCTCGGGCTGGCCCCGGAGCGCACGGCCATGCATCTCGCCCGCGAGCGCCTCGAGGCGATGGGCGTGGTCACGGCGTCGGATTTGGAATGGTCGGCCGACGGCGACCGGGTGACGGTGGCCGGGGTGGTGACGCACCGCCAGCATCCCGAGACGGCGCGCGGTGCGGTGTTCGTCAACCTCGAGGACGAGACGGGACACGTGAACGTGGTCTTCTCGCGCGGGGCCTGGGCCCGCTGGAAGCACGTGGCCCGCCACACACCCGTCCTCCTCATCCGGGGCCGGGTGCGGCGGGGGCAGGGGGCGATCAGCTTCGACGCCGAGCGAGTGGAGCCGCTCGTGGTGGGGACGGCGGTGCCGGCCAGCCGGGACTTCCGCTGATTTCCGCGCCGATGGGCCAGACTGAGGCGAACCAACCAAGGAGCCGACATGATCCGCCTGAGCGTCCTCTACCCCGCCGGAGAAGGGGCCACCTTCGACCACGACTACTACCGGGAGAGCCACGTCCCGCTCTGCATGCGCACCTGGGGACTGCCCAGTGCCGAGATCGACCGCGGACTCGACGGGCCCTACGTCGCTGCGGTCCACTTCCAATTCGAGTCGCTCGACGCCATGCAGCAGGCGATGGCGAACGAGGGCACCGGCGCGATCATGGCCGACGTCGCCAACTACACGAACATCACGCCCGTGCTGCAGACGAGCGAAGTCGTGGACTGAGGACCAGCGCGTCGACGCGCTAGGTCACGACCAGGCCGCGCCCGGTGACGAGGGGCAGGTCGAGCGCGGTGACCAGGCCCGGCGGAGCGGCCACGACGGCGGGCACGGCGTTGACCAGGCGCATGGCGGTCGCCTTCAACCCGGCCGTGTTGTGGTCGCCGTCGGTGCCCATGAGCTGGAGATCGAGCGTGTAGTTGGGTTCTCCGGTGATCTGCACGCGGTAGCAGCCCTGTCCGGCGGGCTGGGGCCACGAGGAGCCCAGGTCGTCGCGCAACCGTGTGACGTGCTCGAGCACGACCACGGCCTTGTCACCGACCAGGCCCCGCACCTCGAAGTGGAGCGCGGCGGCGGTGCCCTTCTCAATGGTGCCCGCGTCGACCTCGAAGTCCTCGGGCGCCGGCTCGCGCTCGTACCACTCGGTGACGTCGGTCAACGCGACGCCGAGGCCGGCGGCGATCTGGCGCACCACGCTGCCCCAGGCCATGGTCAACACGCCCGGCGAGAGGAGGAAGGGCACGTCGTCGAGGGCGCGGCCGAAGCCCATGATGTCGAAGAGGACCATGGGTTGGTTGTAGGTGTTGTAGTTCAGCACCTCGGAGCAGCGCACCTCCTCGATGCGCTCCGAGACCCCGCTCAGCACCAGCGGCAGTGCGTCGTTGGCGAAGCCGGGGTCGACCCCGTTCACGAACAGGGAGACGCCCGCCATCTGCGCCACCGCGATGATCGGCGCGGCCAGCGGGTCGTCCGGTGCCGGGTATTGCAGCATGACCGGGCTGGAGGAGACGACGTTGACGCCGGCGGCCAGGAACCGTTCGAGGTCGGCCAGCGCCTCGAAGAGGCGATCGTCGGCCATGGCGGTGTGGACGATGCAGTCGGGCCGCAGCGCCAACAACGCGTCGATGTCGCCCGAACCCGTCACGCCCATGGCGTGGCCCAGCCCGGCCAGCTCGCCGGCGTCGCGACCGACCTTTTCGGGATTGGAAACGAAGAGCCCGACCAGCTCGAGCTCGGGATGGGCGTCGATGCCGGCGAGGGCGTGTCGGCCCACGTTGCCGGTACTCCACTGCACGACGCGGTATGGCATGGGTTGCTCCTTGGTGCCTGGCGGCCTAGAGATCGGGAAGCGGCATCTCGAGGTTGGGCGACTGCAGTCCGCCGTCGACCTCGAGCACCTTGCCGGTGACGTACGAACCCGCCGGCGCACACAGGTAGAGAATGGCGGAGGCGATGTCCTCCACCTGACCGAGTCGCTTGAGCGGCGTGGACTTCTCCATGGCGGTACGCAGCTCGTCACTCGACATCACGATGTCGAGTGCGGAGGTGGCGGTGGAGCCGACCCCGATGGCGTTGACCCGGATACGCGGCGCCAGGTCGCGTGAGGCCAGGCGGGTGTACTGCTCCAGTGCGCCCTTCACCGTGCCGTAGCCCAGATAGCCCCGGCCGGCCACGTGACCCATCACGGACGAGATGTTGACGATCGACCCACCGGCGTGGTCGCCCTCGAGCATGCGCGGGACTGCCGCCCGCACCAGTGCGTGCCCGGCCGCCACGTTGAAGCGGAAGGCCTCCTCGAGGAAGCGGGGCGAGGTGTCGAGGAGCGGCCGGGGCATGGTGCCCCCCATGTTGTTCACGACGATGTCGAGCCGGCCGAACTCGCTCCAGGCCCGCTCGGCCAGCGAGGCCATGAGGTCGTAGTCGGTGAGGTCGCCCGGAACGACCACGGCCCGCCGGCCCGCCTCCTCCACCTGCTCGGCCACGACGCGCAGCTGCGCTTCGGTGCGGGCGGCCAGCACGACGTCCGCACCGGCCTGGGCCAGGGCGACAGCGGTGGCGGCACCGATGCCGCGGCCGCTGGCGGTGACGACGGCGACGTGGTCGGTGACGAGGAATCGATCGAGGATCATCCGAGGAACATAGTTGTCCGCCGGACCCGGGCTCTGGACGCCAGGTCAGGCGGGGTCTTCGCCGGCGCCGTCCGCCGCCGGAGGACGGGCACTAGCGCGGTTCCCAGCCCGAGCAAGGTGTTGAGCATGAGCACGGCCTTGTCCACAGCGCTCGGATGGAAATCAGCCGTGAAGGTGTTTATCGCCGGGACGACCAAGCCGAAACCAACGCCGAGGAAAGCGGTCGCAACGAGCAGAAGGCCATAGGCGGGTCCCTGTGTCGTGGTACAAAACGCGCTGGTGATGAGCAGGGCCATCGAGACCAGATCGGCGACGAGCCCGGCGAGGTACACCCGCTTGAGGCTGAAGCGCTGGGCGAGTGCCCCTCCCAGCAGAGACGCTGAGATGGCGGTGACCACCTGCGGGAGGAACATGCTCCCGTACTGCGTGCTGGACAGACCGTAGTGAGCCGGATTGGTAAAGATGGTGCCGGCAGCAGGAAAGGTGACGAGCGCGATGCCTTGCACCATGCCGGCCAGGTAGACAACCGAGACCTCCGTCCTCGTTGCCTGCATCGAATGGCCCGGTCGTGTCAGGCCAAACGATCGAGCAGGTGGTCTCCGACTCTGAGGGCATTCGCGATGATGGTCAACGTAGGATTGACCGCGCCGATGGAGACAAAGAAGCTCGAGTCAACGACGTACAGATTGTCGAGTTCGTGGGCTTTGCAGTTCACATCGAGCACGGAATCGGCCGCGTCGGCACCGAACCGCGCCGTGCCCGCCTGGTGGGCAGTGGCGGCGATGTTCATGCCCTCGTGGAGATAAACGCCTCGTTGGTGGCTCTTCTTGTGGAACCCGAGGTCGGCCAGCATCGAGTCGAACTTCTTGCGCATGCGCGTCAGTCCCTCGACGTTGTTGTCCTTCGGAAGCGAGAGACGAACGGTCCCGTCCCTGTCGAGGGTGATCCGGCTGTCGGCACGCGGAAGGTCCTCCGACGACATCCAGAAGTCGACGCCGTGGCGCGCGACGTCCTCGAGGACACCTTGAGGCGTCAGCTTCGCCCCCCAGGCGATGAAGTGGGGTGCCATCGCCTGGAGTTGCTCGCCGTCGGACTTGCCCAGCATCTGGATTCCTCCCCACGGGTAGTCCCAGTCCTCGCCCTTCAGGTACCAGTCGTTGAGTGCGAGCGTCTTCTGCAGGCGGGTCTCGTTGGGCGTACGGGACAGCGCCATGACCGCAACGTTGTTGTGGCGAACGTAGTTGCGACCCACCTGATCGGAACCGTTGGCCAATCCGTGTGGATGGGCGTCGTTCGCCGAGCCCAGTAACAAGAGGGCCGAGTTGAGCGCCCCGCAGGACACCACGACCACGTCCCCGGAGAAGCGGACCGTCGAGCCGTCGGCCAGCTCGGTCACGACCGAAGTCACCTGTCGGCCGCCGTCGTCGGTTTCGAGGTTCTTCACATGCGCATCGGTCACCAGCGTCACATTGGGGTTCGCCAGGGCAGGGTCGACGCAGACGACCTGGGCATCCGCCTTGCCGTCGACCAGACAGGGGAAGCCGTCGACCCGGTTGCAGCGGATGCACGCGCTGAAGTGGGTCGCCTCCCCGTGCTCGTCTTGGTCGAGGAGGACTCCGAGGGGCAGGTGAGAGGGGTGCAGCCCCAACCTGACCAGGTCGTCGTGCAGCGCCTGGATGCGGGTCTCGTGCTGAATGGCCGGATAGGGGAAGTCAGTGCTGCGTGGCCCGTCGGTCGGGTCCTCGCCGACCGCGCCATGCACGTGATAGAGGGCTTCGGCTTCGGCGTAGTAGGGCTCGAAATCCTGATACGAGAGGGGCCAGGCGGGTGAGAGTCCCCCGTGGTGCCGGATCACCCCGAAATCCTCCGGACGCAACCGGAACAGAGCGGCACCGTAGAACTTCGTGTTGCCGCCGACATAGTAGTTCTGCTCGGGCGAGAACTCGTTGCCGTCCTGGTCCACCCACTCTTCAGTGCAGTGGTATTTGGCACGGACGAAGACCGCCGAGGTTTCCCAGTTGTCGCGCTCTCGAGGAAGGTAGGGGCCTCGCTCGAGCAGCAGGATCCTCTTGCCTGACGGCGCTAGCTTCCAGGCCAGTGTCCCGCCACCGGCGCCGCTGCCGATGATCACAATGTCGTAGTGGTCCTGTTCTGGCATCTGACCTCCTTGGGGCTATCGGGTCGGCTTGAGGCGTTTCTGTTGCGACACGCAATCAGTCCGATGAGAAGACCGGCGGCTTGCTCCGAGCGCTCTTGTTGTCCTGCCGCGCCCTGTCGTGCTCGCGGCTCGGCGCTTCTGTTATTGCCATCATCTTCGCCTTAGTTCGGCTTGACCCTTTCGCTCGCGTCGGGTTGCAGCGACGCCGTGTTCGCCACGCGCTCCGCCCAACCAGACGCGTCCTCGGCGATCGGGAAGGGCTTGGGCATGACCTTGGCCTTTACGTCGTCGGGCAGGCTGAGGTCCCCTCCGGTGTGCCCGACGCTGAAGACCCGCTCCGGCCGAGAATGGCCGACCATGGATTGGAACCAGCGCAGCATGGTGCTAAAGCGGCTGCCGAACCCGTTGAGGAAGCCGAGGTGGACGAAGAACCAGACGAGCCACCCGGGAAACCCGCTGAGCCGGATGCCGTGCACACTCACGATGGCCTTGAAGCGGCCGATCGACGCCGCACTGCCGAGGTCGCGGTATTTGAACGGGACACTCTCCTTGCCACGAAGTCGCCGCTTGATGGTGTTGGCGGCGTGCAGACCGCCCTGCATCGCCACCTCGCAGACCCCCGGTAGCTGGTTGATGGAGGCCATGTCCCCAACGGCGAAGACCTCGGGGTGGCCGGGCAAGCTGAGATCGGGCAGCACGGCGATGCGCCCGGCACGGTCGGTCTCGGCACCCGTCGCCTGAGCCAGGAGGCCGGCCAGTGGCGATGCCTGCACGCCGGCCGCCCAGACCACCGTTGCGCCATCGAGGCGCTCCTTCTCGCCGTTGGAACCCTCGGCGTCGACCCCGAACGGGTCGACACCGACCACCCGCAGACCCATGCGCAGCTCGACGCCCATCTCCTCGAGTGCGCTGCGGGCACGTCCGGAGAGCCGGTCGCCGAAGTTGGCCAGCGGCTCGTGGCCACCGTCGACCAGGACGACCCGCACCGATGTCGGGTCGATGGTCCGGAATTCGCGTTTGAGGCTGCGCACGGCGAGTTCGCGGATCTGCCCGGACAGCTCGACACCCGTGGGTCCGGCGCCAACGACGATGAACGTCGTCCAGAACGACACGAGGGCGGCATCCTCCATGGTCTCGGCGAGCTCAAGGGCGCCGAAGACGCGGCGGCGTAGCTCCATGGCGTCGTCGATCGTCTTCATGCCCGGGGCGATCAGGGCGAACTCGTCGTGCCCGAAGTACGACTGCCCGGCTCCCGCTGCCACGACAAGGCTGTCGTAGGGGTACTCGTTGAATCGGCCCGGCAGTGAGCTGGTGTGCACCACGCGGCGCTCGAGGTCGAAGCTCGTCACGGTGGAGAGCACGACGCGCACATTGCGGCGCCGTCGGAACTTGTGACGCAGGACAGGTGAGATCTGGCCGGGGGAGAGGATGCCTGTCGCCACCTGGAAGAGGAGCGGCTGGAAGAGGTGGTGGTTCCTGCGGTCGATCAAGGTGACGTTGACGTCGTTGGAGCGGGAGAGCAATCGCGTCGTGGGCAGCCCTCCGAAGCCTCCGCCGATCACGACGACCCGGTGAGCTGCGGTGTCGCTCACGTCGCGCTCACCGAGACCTTGATGCCGTCCTCGTGCTCAGCCATTTCCACCAGTCCTCCCGGTCGCTCTTGCGCGCCTAGGCGAGGAACCCGCCGTCCTCCGTACGCGCGTCAGGCATGGCCATCGGCGCTTTCCGCTTCGATGAGCCGGCCGACCGCGTCGATGAGGGCCAGGTGGGTGAAGGCCTGAGGAAAGTTGCCCAGGTGCTCGCCGGTCGCGGCGTCGATCTCCTCGGCGTAGAGCTGCAGTGGGCCGGCGAAGGCGAGAAGCTTCTTGCACAGGGACCGGGCACGCTCCTGTTCACCGATCATGGCGAGGGCGGTGACCAGCCAGAACGAGCAGATGGTGAACGTCCCCTCCTTGCCCTCGAACCCGGTGTCGGTGGTGTCGACCTGGTAGCGGAGGACCAGACCGTCCTCGGTCAGCTCGTCGGCGATGGCGAGCACGGTGGCCCGCACCCGCTCGTCGTCGGGCGGCAGGAAGCCCAGGATCGGGATGAGGAGGAGCGAGGCGTCGAGCTCCTCGTTGCCGTAGGCTGGCGGAACCGGCCCCGCGAGTCGACGCCCTGGTCGAGGATCTCGGCCTTCAGTTCGTCGGCCGCCTTGCGCCACGCCTCGGCCCGATCCGGTTCGTGGCGGACCCCGGCCATGTCGGCGCCGCGGTCCATGGCCACCCAGCACAGGACCTTCGAGGCCGTGAAGTGCTCGGGATCGCCCCGGATCTCCCAGATGCCCTGGTCGGGGTCCCCGGCATGCGCGATCGCCGCCTCCACCATCTTCGCGAGGCCCTCCCACATCGGTTTGACGATCTGCGCCGCACCTTGCCGCAAGTGGATGTCCACGGCGTCGAGGAGCATGCCCCACACGTCGTTCTGGTGCTGGTCCCAGGCGCCGTTGCCCACCCGGACCGGCCGCGAGTTCCGCCAGCCCGACAGATGGTCGAGGGTCTGCTCGGTCAGGTCCTTGCGACCGTCGATGCCGTACATGATCTGCAGGCTGAAGTCGCCGGTCCCCCCGGCCAGCGCCTCGATGATGAAGGCGAAGTACTCGAGCGCCTCCCAGTCGAATCCGAGCCGGTAGAGCGAGCGCAGCATGAAGGAGGAGTCGCGGATCCAGGTGTAGCGGTAGTCCCAGTTGCGCGCCCCGCCGGGCGTCTCGGGCAGCGAGGTCGTCGCGGCCGCCATGACGGCGCCGGTCGGCGCGTAGCTGAGCCCCTTGAGCGTCAGGGCGCTGCGCTCCATGTAGCTCCGCCAGGGATGGTCGGGGAACGTGCCGTTGGAGAGCCAGTCCCGCCAGTAGACAACGGTTGCCGCGAGCTGCTCCTGCGCCTCGTCGAGGTCGGCCGGCCGGTGGCCGGACCACGACAGCGCGACGAAGGCCGACTCACCCTTCTCCAGCGTCGAGCGTCCGTAGCAGCGGGCCCCCACCGCGCCGAGGCGGATGGTCGAGTTCACGGTGAGCACGGGGTCGCCGACTGGGGGTCGAACGGTCATGGTCTCGTAGCCGTCGCCCTCGTAGTCCCACATCCCGGTCTGGACCCCGTACTCGAAGATGGGGACGACGTTGGCCACCACCTCGACGTGGCCCTCGATGCAGGTGGCCAGGCGCAGGAGGGTGCCCGTGGCGGCCGCGTCACCGGGGGACCGGCGGTAGTCCGGTCGCCGGGTCCCGTCGGTCAGGGGCTGCACCACGAGCAGGTCCTCGACGAGCAACCAGCCCGTCGGGGTGTGCCAGGTCGTCTCGAGCACCATGGTCCCGGGCACGTATCGTCGTTGGTGCGGGACGACGGTGCCGGTGGGACCGAAGCGGAAGTTGCCGGCCGTGCGGTCCAAGAGGGCGCCGAAGACGCTCGGTGAGTCCGGCCGCGGGAGGCACAACCACTCGACGGAACCGTCGGGAGCCACGAGGCAGCTGTTCTCGCAGTCCGAGATGAACCCGTAGTCGGCGATGGGGGGGAAGACGCCCGCATCCCCCTGGGCGGTGGCAACTTCGTGGATCACGAAGCGAGGCTATGGGCGTTGTGTCTTTGAATCAAGCGGCACCTGTTCGCGGCGAGACTTCATCCTCGAAGGGCCCTGCGTCGAGGTAACAAACGTGTGACGTCGGTGGCAGGGAGGCGACGGGCGGCTTAGCGTGCGATCATCGCTCGAGCGCGCCCCGTGGTGGGTGCGGCACGGAGGTAGACATGGCAGAGGCACTGCAGGGCAAAGTGGCCATCGTGACGGGCGGCAACACCGGCATCGGCGCCGCGGTCGTGATCGCGCTGGCCGACCAGGGAGCCAAGGTCGTCATCGACTATGTGGCCCATCCGGACGCCACCGAAGAGCTGGAGCGCAAGCTCCACGCGCTCGGTGACACCGCGGTCGGTGTGGAGGCCGACGTGTCGAAGGTGGAGGACATCCAGCGGATGATCGACACGGCTGTCTCGAATTTCGGCCGGCTCGACGTCATGGTCAACAACGCGGGCATCGAGACCCGGACCTCGGTCCTGGACACGACCGAAGGTCAGTTCGAGAAGGTCATGGCGGTGAATCTGAAGAGCGCCTTCTTCGGCACCCAGCTGGCCGCCAAGCAGATGATCGCCCAGGGCGGCGGCGGCCGGATCATCAACATGACCTCGGTCCACGAGGACTGGCCGATGCCCGGCAACACCGCCTACTGCCTCTCCAAGGGCGGTATGCGGATGTTGACGAGGACGGCAGGCGTCGAGCTCGCGCCGCACAACATTTGCGTCGTCGGCGTGGGGCCGGGTGCCGTGAACACACCGATCAATGCCCAGACGATCAACGATCCCGCCGCGCTGGCCAAACTCAACAGTGCGATCCCGATCGGCCGCATGGCCGAACCCGAGGAGATCGCCTCGGTCGTCGCCTTCCTGGCCGGCGACGGGGCCAGTTACGTCACCGCCACCACGATCTTCGCCGACGGCGGGATCATGCAGAGCAGCCCCGGGCTCTGATCGACCCGGGCCCACCGCCAACCGGATCGGCGGTGCTCACCTTGGTCCTATGACGGTTCGGTGGGTGCGGACGCTCCCGAGGTGGCCGATGCCGACGCATGCGTCTCCGGGTCGTCTGCGTCCACCCGCGGCACCGAGAGCCGCTTCTTGAAGATGTGGTAGCCCCACGACTGGTAGATGACCACGACGGGGAAGAAGATGACCGCGACCACCGTCATGACCTTCAGCGAATAGGGAGGACTGGCCGAATTCTCGATGGTCAGGTCGTAGGCGGCGTTGGTGCTCGAGATCATCACCCGGGGGAAGAGCTCGCTGAAGAGTGCCCCCACCGTGCCGGCCATGCCGAGGGCGGCCGCCGTGAAAGCCCAGCCTTCCGCCTTGGCCTGGGCGGCCCAGGCGGCGCCGATCACCGCCATCAAGCCCAGCGCCTCGATCGGCTTGGGGACGAATCCCGTGCTGAGGCCGACGTGGATCCAGGTCATGAACCCGAACGTGACCACCACCGCCAGCAGGCCGATCTGGGCTGACACCTTTTGCGCCCGCTCGTGAAGTTCTCCCGTCGTCTTCAAGGTGAGATAGGTGGCGCCCATGAGGAGTGAGAGCACGAGCAGGGTGAGGCCCGACCACAGGCCGAATGGCGTCAACAGGTCGACGAAGTTGCCCGTGAACTCGTGCGAGCTGTTGATGGGCAGGCCGTGCAGGAGGTCGCCCAACGCGACCCCGATGAGGAGCGGGATGAGGGCGCTGCCCACCGTGAGGATCCAGCGCCACGAACTGCGCCAGCGATGGTCAGCGAACTTCCGCTGGAACTCGAACGAGACGCCTCGCCCCATCAGGGCGGCGAGCAGGACGACCAGCGCCAGGTACAGGGCCGAGAACATGGTGGCGTACCACCCTGGAAAGGCGGCGAACGTCGCCGCGCCGGCCACGATCAGCCACACCTCGTTGCCATCCCAGACGGGGCCGATCGTGTTGACCAGCACGCGCCGCTCGAGGTCGTTGCGCCCGACGAACGAGTGCAGCATGCCGACTCCGAAGTCGAAGCCCTCCAGCACGAAGAAGCCTGTCCAGAAGATGGCCACGATCACGAACCAGAGGGTTCCGAGTGAGATACCTCCCATGTCGACCTCCTAGTACACGAGGGCCATGTCGTCCTCGTCCTCGTGGGACGAGACGGACTCGGCGTCGGTGGATGTGACGGTGCCCGAACCGGGGCCACTCTCTCCCTCGGACGTGATCTTGGCCAAGGGGTCGTCGCCGATCGACCGGCGGCTGTAGCGGATCATCAACCAGCAGTCGGCGACGCCGAGGACGGCGTAGATCAGGTAGAAGACGACGAGCGATATCCAGATGTCGGTGGCCGAGACGGAGGGCGACACCCCGTTCTTGGTCAACATGAGCCCCTGCACGATCCAAGGCTGTCGACCGTTCTCCGTGAGCATCCAGCCGGCGGTGTTGATGAGGAACGGCACGATCACCACCCAGGGTGCGATCCGCAGGAACCACTTCGCCTTTTCGAGCCGATGGCGGTACAGGAGCCAGGCCCCCCAGAGTGCGAAGACGAAGACGAGCGAGGCCAAGTACGCCATGACGCGCATCGACCAGTACTGGATGAAGACGTTGGGGATGTAGTCGCCCGGCCCGTATTGCTTCTGGTACTGCGCGTTCAGGTTGTTCAGGCCCTGCACCGTGCCGTCGACGTGGTTGGTGGCCAGGATCGACAAGAGGTCGGGGACCTCGATTATCTGGGTAGGCGTTTCGTCGTTTTTCCCGCCCCCGATCTGGGCCAGCGAGAAGGAGCAGTGGCTGGGGCAGGTCTCCCAGAGCGCCTCGGCGGCGGCGATCTTCATCGGCTGGTAGGTCCCCTCCACCACGCCCAACTCGCTGCCCACGAAGAGCCCGAGCGCCACCGACGGAAGCAGGACCACGAGAGAGATGACGGCGGTCCGTCGGAAGGACTCGACCTGGTGGTTCTTGCGTAAGTGCCAGGCAGAGACCCCCAGCATCACCACGGCGCCGGTCACCAGTGAGGCCAGGATGACGTGGGTGTAGCCCCACAGGAACACCGGATTCGTGAACAGCGCCCAGATGTTGTCGAGCTGCGGTTGATGGGTGCTGTTGTTCGTCGTGAAACCGACCGGGTGCTGCATCCACGAGTTGGCGGCCATGATGAAGGCCGCCGAGAGCATCGTCGCCCCGGCCACCAGCCAGATGCAGGTCAAGTGCGCCTTCTTGGAGAGGCGGTTCCAGCCGAAGACCCAGATGCCGAGGAACGTCGACTCCAAGAAGAAGGCAGCGAGGCCTTCCATGGCGAGCGGGCCGCCGAAGACGTTGCCGACCAGGCGCGAGTAGGCCGACCAGTTCATTCCGAACTCGAACTCTTGAATGAGTCCAGATACGACGCCCACCGCCACGTTGATCAGCAGCAACGACGCCGAAGAAGCGGGCGAGACGGCGATAGGTGTCGTCGCCGTTGCGGTACCAGGCCGTCTGCAGCAGAGCCACGAGGAAGGCCAACCCGATGGTCACCGGAATGAAGATGAAGTGGTACACGCTCGTGCTGCCGAACTGCCAGCGGGCGAGGTCGAGGCTCATGGGATGTCGTTCCCTTCTTTCAGGACGGCTTCATTGCGCTCGGTCCGGGGACCTTTCGGGGTCGCGAACGTGTCCGGCGTCGGCCCTGACGCTGGTCGGTCGGTCATCAGCTCGTCCCACCACAGGCTGGCGTACCGTCCGCCGGCGGCCACGAGATCAAAGTGGCTCCCCCGCTCGACGACCTGTCCCTCGTCGAGGACGATGATCTCGTCGACCCGCTCCAGGCCCCAGAGGCGGTGGGTGACGAACAGTGTCGAGTGACCCTCGGTGAGATCGAGGAGATCGGCGGTGAGGGCGTCGGCGGACGCAGGGTCCAGGTGCTCCGCCGGCTCGTCGAGAACGAGAATGGGGAATTCGGCCAGCAGGGCGCGAGCCACGGCCACTCGTTGGCGCTGACCCCCCGAGAGGCGGGACCCCCCCGACCCGACCCGAGTGCGCAAACCGTCGGGCAGGCCGGCCAGCCAGTCGCCCAGGCCTACCCGCGCCAGCACGGCGGTGAGTTCGTCGTCGTCGGCGCCAGCGCCGTCCCGATCCGTAGATTCTCGGCGACGCTCGTGTCGAAGAGATGGGGACTCTGCTCGACCAGCCCCACCACTCGGCGCACCTCGTCGGAGGACAACCGCTCCAGCGGCACGCCGTCGAGCGTCGCCTCACCAACGTCGAGGGGCAGGAACCGGAGGAGGACGTCGGCCAGGGTGGATTTGCCTGCCCCGCTACGCCCGACCAATGCCACCCGCCGTCCCGGGGTGAGGTCGAGGTCGACCCCGCGCAGGACAGCCCGGTCGGTGCCGGGGTACCCGGCCCAGACCCCGCGCAGCACGAGCGAGGGGGATCCCCGCTCGTCGCCCGGCACTGGCAACGGCGCTTCTGGCAACGGCGCTTCTGGCTCGTCGACCGGGGCGGGGGCGTCCATGGCGGCGAACACGCGGCCGGCGGCCGTGCGACAACGCTGGAGGGCCTGGGTCGCCGCCGGCAGCGGGGCAACGAGCTCGAAGGCGGCGAGCGGGACCAGGGCCAGCACGGCGAGGAGCGCGCCATCGAGGTGCCCGCCGTGGGTGGCGCGCACCCCGAGGGTGAGGGCGCCCCAGCTGGCCAGCCCGGCCAGTGCCGTCGTCAGGCCCAGGCCGATGCCGGCGGTGCCCGCGCCCTGGCGAGCCGTGGCGCGCAGCCGGCGATCCGCCTCGGCGATGCGCTCGACCTGCTCCGCGGTGCCCCCCAGAACGGTGAGCTCGGCCGCACCCTCCATCAGGTCGACCACGGCCGCGCCGAGCTCGCCGCGCGCCGATGCCTGTCGTGGCCTCCTCCCGCTGCGCCAGCCGGCCGGTGAGCCACGGCACCAGGGTGGCCGAGACGAGGAGGGCGACCAGCAGCACGGCGCCGGCGCCCGGGAGCAGGATCCACATCACGGCAACGGTGCCGGTGCCGACCAGGGTGGCGACAAC
Source organism: uncultured Acidimicrobiaceae bacterium (assembly GCA_963809715.1). GTDB lineage: Bacteria > Actinomycetota > Acidimicrobiia > Acidimicrobiales > RAAP-2 > Bog-473. The sequence continues at coordinate 461,799 of CAWEKO010000003.1, forward strand.
GAAGGGCTGGACGACCCGGAGCACCACGTCCTGGAGCGAGTCCACGTCGTCGACGACCCGGGCCACGAGATCGCCCCGCCGGAAGAGCGGGAGCCCGGCGGGGGCCACCGTTCCAGCTGCTCGTAGACGCGGACACGCAGGTCGCCCAGCACGCGCAGGGCGGCGTCGTGCCCGACCAGGCGCTCGCCGTAGCGCAGGAAGCCGCGGGAGAGCCCGAAGACCTGGACGCCGACGATGGCCAAGGTCAGTGAGGCCTCGGTGGGGTGCAGCGCCGCCCGCGAGATCAGCCACGCCGAGGTGCCCATGAGGGCGATGGAGGCACCGATGGCCCCGGCCCCGAGGACCGAGGCCTGCACCAGCCGCCCGGTCGCCACGCGGGCGATGCCCAGGGTGCGCCCGACCGAGGCCGGCCGATCAGGCGCCGGGTCGAAGACCGTGCCGCTCATGCCGACTCCGAGCGGCACGGGACAGGGTGACCACGCGGTCGGCCAGAGCCACGAGTGCGGGGCGATGGGCGACGACGAGGGCCGTCCGTCCCTCGGTCAGCCGCCGCACGGCGTCGAGCACGTCGGCCTCGGTCTCGGCGTCGAGGCTCGCCGTGGGCTCGTCGAGGACGAGCAGGGGCGCGTCACGGACGAAGGCCCGGGCCAGCGCGAGGCGCTGGCGCTCGCCTGCTGACAGCCCGGCGCCACCGTCGCCGAGCACCGTCGCAACGCCTTGGGGGAGGCGGCGCACCGCGACCGAGCCAGGCCCGGCAGCCTCGAGCGCGGCTCGCCACCTCGGCGTCGGAAGCGTCGGGGCGGCCGACGCGGACGTTGTCGGCCACGGTGCGGGCGAAGAGGTGGGGCCGCTGCGGCACCCAGCCGATTCCGGCGCGCCAGGCGTCGCAGGTCGAGGTCGCGCAGGTCCACCCCGCCGAGCCGGACGTGTCCCGAACCCGGGCGGCGCAAGCCCGAGGACGACGTCGAGCAGCGTCGACTTGCCACAGCCGCTCGGGTCCGATGAGCGCGACGATCTCGCCGGGCTCGACGACGAGGTCGGCACCGCGCAGGGCGGGAATCCGACGGCCGGCATAGGTGATCTCGAGGCCGACGATGTCGATGCTCGTGTCCTTTGGCCGCACCGTGCCGACTCCGACGCCGTCGTCGACGGCGGATGTTTCCAGCAGCTCGAAGATCTGCTCGGCCGCTCTCATCCCGTCGGCGCTGGCATGGAAGTTGGCGCCGAGCGCGCGCAGCGGCAGGTAGGCCTCGGGAGCCAGGACGAGCACGAAGAGGGCGGCGTGGAACTGCATGCCCGCATCGAGCAGCCGCAGGCCGACCGCCACCGCGACCAGGGCGACCGAGACGGTGGCGAGCAGCTCGAGGACGAGCGAGGAGAGGAAGGTCAGCTTGAGGGTGGCCAAGCGTGGTCACCCGATAGCGATCGGTCACGTCCGCGATGGCGTGGGCCTGAGCCTTGGCCCGCCCGAAGACCTTGAGGGTGGGGAGGCCTGCCACGACGTCGAGGAAATGGCCGGCCAGTCGGTGCAGCGACCGCATGCGGGCCGCGGTGCGGTCGCGGGTCGTCAGGCCGACCAGGCCCATGAAGACGGGGATGAGAGGCACCGTCACCGCGATGAGCACGGCCGAGATGGGATCGGCGCCGGCCACCACGCCGATGATGGTCACCGGGACGATCACGGCCAGGAAGAGCTGGGGCAGGTAGCGGGAGAAGTAGCCGTCGAGCGCGTCGATTCCGGTCGTGACGAGCACGCTCAGGCGCCCGCGGTCCTGGTGGTCCAGACCGGACGGGCCCAGCGTTGCGATGTGTGCCGCCGCCGAGCGCCGCAGCTCGGACTTGGCGGAGGCCGAGGCTCGGTGGGCCGCCCGTTCGGTGGCCCAGGCCAGCACGGCGCGCCCGACGATCACCGCCAGCAGGAGGATGAGCGGGGTGCGCAGCGAGGAGAGGGATCCGTGGTGGAAGAAGGCGTCGTTGGCGATGGTGGCGATGAGCCAGGCCTGGGCGACGACCAGGAGCGCGGTCATTCCGCCGATGAGCACGGAGAGCACGACGAAGCGCCGTGTGGTTCGGGCGTAGCGCAGGAGCCGCGGGTCGAACGGCCCGGACCGGTGGGCAGGGGCGGTGGGCGCCCGTCCCGTCACCTTCGCCTGTGCGCTCACCGCGTCCTTTCGTCAGGCTCCGGGTACGAGGTATATCCGGCCTCGCCCCGGCGCGCCACCGTGACGTGCGCCGCGGCGCCCTTCCCCGCTGTCTCGGTCGGACGAGCAGCGGGGAAGGCCCACTCCCGTCATCGAACTCCGCGGGGCCGGCAGCCTTGACAGGTCACTCCGGCTGGTTGCAGGGTTTCGTCGTGGGTCGCGTCCTCTCGAATACCGACCCGGCCCTACGGCGTTGCTGGCACCCGGTGGCCCGCACCGACGAGGTGGCGGATCAGCCCTTCGGGGTGACGCTCCTCGGTGAGCCCTGGGTGCTCCATCGTTCGGGTGGTGACGTGGTGGCGTTCGCCGACCGCTGTCCGCACCGCCATTGCCCGCTCACGCTCGGTCACTGCGAGGAGGGCGTGTTGCAGTGCGCCTACCACGGCTGGCGTTTCGACCGAGCGGGACAGTGCGTCGAGATCCCGGCGCTCGGTCCCGGCGCCGCCCTCCCGCCCACCGCCCGGCTGCACGCGGCCGCCGCCGTGACCGAGGCGCACGGCATCGTCTTTCTCGCTCCTGACGAGCCGATCACTCCCCTCGGCACCCTGCCCGAGGCGGACGACCCGTCCTTCATGGTCGGAGAGCTGCCCACGCTCCGGGCCCGGGGCAGCGCCGGGCTGCTGGCCGACAACTTCCTCGACATGGCCCACTTTCCCTTCGTCCACGCGGGGACGTTCGGCGCCGACGAAGCGGCCGAGGTGGACCCCTACGCGGTGGCGCGCGACGGCTGGTCCTTTACCGTCGCCTACGAGCACCAGTTCGCCCACCGCGAGGACCCAGGGGTCGCCGCCGGCGCTGCGTCCCCTGATCCAGACCAGGCGGTTGACCTACCAACTGTGCGCGCCATTTCACCTCCGGCTGCGCATCGACTTTCTCGACGCCGGTGGCTCCAACGTCATCGGCTTCTTCATCCAGCCCGAGACGGCAGAGACCTGCCGGCTCTACACCACCCTGTGGCGGGACGACCTCGGGGGCGATCGGCGACGCATGGCGGAGGCGATCGAATTCGAGGTGGCCGTGTTGCGCGAGGACCTGCGTGTCCAAGAGGCGTACCACGACCTGGTCCTCCCGCTCGATCCGCGGGCCGAGGTGCACACGCGGGCCGATCGCACCACGTTGGAACTGCGCCGAGTCCTCGCCGACCTGGTCACGGTGGCCGAGGGGTGAACGCCACCGTCGTCGGCCACCCCGTGCTGGCCCACCGGGTGGCACAGTTGCGTGACCGGGTCACGGGGGGCGACACCTTTCGCCAGCTCGTGTCCGAGGTCTCCGGACTCCTGGCCTACGAGGCGCTGCGTGACCTCGGCTCGGCCGAGATCGCGGTCGACACCCCGGTGACGGACGGGGCCCCGGCCCGCCGGGTCTCCGAGGTGGTGCTCCTCGTTCCCATTCTGCGGGCCGGGCTCGGGATGGTGCAGGCGATCCAGGAGGTCGTTCCCTTGACCGAGGTGGCCCACGTCGGGCTGCGCCGAGACGACGTCACCTTGCAATCCGACGTCTACCTCAACCGCCTGCCCCGCGACCTGGCCGGGCGCCGGGTGGTGGTCTGCGATCCCATGTTGGCGACGGGGGGGTCGCTCGGGCAGGTCTGCGACATCGTGGCCGAACGGGGAGCACAGCGGATCCAGGCGCTGTGCATCATCGCCTCGGAACCCGGGCTGGCCGCGTTGGCCGCACGGCACCCGGACGTGCCGGTGTTCTGCGCCGCCATCGATCCGCAGCTCAACGAGCTCGGCTACATCGTCCCCGGCCTCGGGGATGCGGGCGATCGCCTCTTCGGTCCGCCCGACTAGTGCCGTACCAGGCATCGTTTGCCTCGGCGCGAACTGCGCAGACCCTGCGTTATCTGGGGCAGTTCAACTCGGAGCGATACCGTGCGGTTCTGAAGCCTCAGAAGTCCAGTACCCCTCGCGCGGCCGCCGGACTACGACCAGAGTTCAGCCCGGCGCGACCACCAGGCCTCGGCGGTGGTCATCGCGCCTTCGGCCTCGCTGATGCCGTCGCCCACGAGCCCTGCGGTGGCAGCCCAGTGCAGGGGTACAAGGGCGAGAGCCCCGGGGAGCCACCGGCACTCGTCGCGAGTCAACGGCTCCGGAGCGGTGCTTTCGTAGGCGTCGAGCAGTCGTCGCGGCTCGAGCAATTCGCCGCTCGGTGCGACCTGGTGCAGGCTGGCCGCGATGTCGTACAGCCGCTCCCTGACCCTCGCGAAATCCAGGTCGAAGGTGGCCCATGAGCCGTCTGACAGTTCTCCCGCGTTGCCCAATTTGTAGTCGCCATGAATCGGAGCGCATGGCAATTCGACCTCCTTCCGGAGCTTGGAGAGCTCGCCAGTCAGTTGGCGCATCCGATGCACGACCGGCTCGCTGCGGGGTCCGAGCCTGCGGCGTGTGAAGCCGACCGCGTAACGCAGTTGGCCGAAGGTTCTGTGGTCGTCGAGGGGTTCGGGCGGACTGGGCTCCCAGACTGCTTTGAGCGCAGTGTGAACGCGTCCGAGCTCCTCGAAGACGCGGACGTAGGAGTCCTCGTCCGTCCGTGGCTGCACGTGATCGATGAACTCCTCGAGCTCAGCCCAACGATCAGCGACCCTCAGGAGGTCGCAGCCGGAAATCGGAATCGGCCGAGCGACGCGGACTTGCGTCCGCTGGAGCCGTTCCCGCAAGCGCCGCAGTCCCGCGACTCGCCCGCGGCGGACCCAGGGCCTGTGAACCCGGAGGACAACCGGCGGCTCAGCGTCTATCCGCAGGTTGAGGTTGAATCCACCACCGATGTCTGCCCATCGGGCCTCGTGCCGCGACGCGGTTGATCAGGGCCGAGACGGCCGGATTATCTGGGCTGGCTCTGGGTCCAAACCAGCGCGGCAAGGCAGGGCGAGAGGTCGAAGCTTCGATTCTGGTCATGGCGATGGCCCGCCAACGCACCCGACGGAGGGTCCGGCGGCGAACCCATCCTCCTCGACGCGGGTCGATCGTGCCACGCATGTGCCGGTAGGCGACAGGGCGAACGTTGGATGACGCGGCACGAGCTACAGGCCGATGTCCTCGTGCCAGACGTCGCGGTGGGCCGCGATGTAGCCGGCCAACATTTCGATGCATTCGGCATCGTCGAGCAGCACGACCCGGCAGCCGTGTTGGGCCACCCACTCGTGCCCGCCGACGAAGTTGTGGGCCTCGCCGACCACGACGGTGCCTATGGCGAATTGGCGCAGCAGGCCGCTGCAGTACCAACACGGTGAGAGCGTGGTCACCATGACGCAGTCCTGGTAGTGGCGACGCCGACCCGCGGCACGAAAGGCGGCCGTCTCCGCGTGCATGGAGGGGTCCCCGTCTTGGACCCGGCGGTTGTGGCCGCGGCCGAGGAGGGTGCCGTCCTCGTGAAAGAGGGCGGCCCCGATCGGGATGCCGCCCTGTTCCATGCCGTGGCGCGCCTCTTCGACGGCGACGGCCAGCATCTGGCGCAGGAGCGCTTCGCCGAGCACCTCAGCCGACGGCATATGCTCCAGACAGTCCCATGTCCACGGCCCCGGATCGTACCTACACGACCACGGTGGGAAGCCAGAAGGTCGAGCTCCCGCTCATCGCGCTCAATGACGAGCTGACCATCGCGCTCCTCATCTGCGTCGACATGGGAGTGGAATTCGCCGAGACGGCGGGGCAGGAATTGGCCGCCATGATGCTCCCGTACGAACCCGACATCATCGTCTCGGTCGCCACCATGGGCATTCCCCTGGCCATCGAGGCCAGCCGGGCCATGGGTCTCGACGACTACGTGATCTTGCACAAGACCCCGAAGATCCACCTGGGCGAGACCTGGTCGGAGCCCGTGTACTCCATCACCACCGACAAGCCCCAGCGGCTGCGCATGGACCCGGCCCGGGTCGGCGCGGTGCGGGGACGGCGGGTGGCCGTCGTCGACGATGTGATCTCCACCGGCGCATCGCTGGCCTCGGCCCTGCGCCTCGTCCGCCGCATGGACGCCGAGCCCGTGGTCATCGGCTGCCTGATGACCGAGGGCGGGGGTTGGAAGGAGGCCTTGGGCGCGGACGCGGCTCTGGTCCGCGCGCTCGGGGCCATGCCCCTCTTCCACCCCGACGGCGCCGGTGGGCTCGTCGAAGACTGGGGCTGATCGGCGCTCAGACCGGAGCCAGCAGCCCCTCCTGTCGGAGCAGATCCACTTGCGCCTCGGCCTGCCTGGCCACCGCCCGGTGAGCCAGGAGGTAGTACACGCCACCCCCGACGCCCATGCCGAGGAAGATGCTGAAGTCGGCGCCGTTGTTGTGGTACGTCACCTCGTTCAGCCATTGCGGGAGATGGAAGGTGGCGGACAGCCCCGAGAAGGCGGCGAACATCCCGACCACCTGGGCCACGAGCGCAGGCCAGAAGATCCCGCCCGAGTTCCAGTAGAGGGAGGTCTTCCCGGTGTTCTGCAACTCGCTCGGCACATAGCGGAAGCGACGCAGCGCCCAGTCGACCAGGAAGATGGCGCACCACGGTGCGATCCAGACGATCACGAGGTCGACGAAGTCCTCCAGGTAGGTCGTGAACGAGGAGCTGAAGATGGCGTACATGGTGATGCCGAGCGCAATGACGCAGTCGACGACGACGGCCTGGTAGCGCTTCACCGGCAACCCGATCGCTTGGAGGGTCACCCCGGAGGAGTACATGTCGAGGCTGTTGATCGCGAAGAGCTGCACCATGGCGAAGACCAGGAAGACGACGACGAACCAGGCGGGGATGACGCTCTGGTGGGCGAAGGGGAGCAGGCCACCCGCACCGGTGCCGATGCCGACCACGAACGTCCCGATGACGGCGCCGAGGGTCATGATGAGGATCTCGGGGACGGCGGTGCCGAGGAAGACCCAGCCCACCAGTCCCTTCTTCGAGACGTCCGTCGGGCAGTAGCGGGTGTAGTCGTTCCCGCACTCGGTCCAGCCGAGCCCGCTCAGCGCGATGGTGAAGGCCAAGCCGGCCAGGTAGGTCTGCCAGCCGGCCCCGTGGGCCACGGCGTTCAGGTGGGCGTGCCCGACCGAGAAGCCCAGGAGGACGGCGAAGAGGACGATGAACGGGGCGATCAGCAGGCGCAGCGTCTTGACGATGGCAGCGTGGCCGAGAAAGGGGAGGATCCCCTGGACCATGACCGCCGCGATGACCAGGATCACCTTGGCCGGGTCGCCCGGGTCGAAGCCGCCCTTGACCATCAGCACCAGGCCGGCCCCGACGATGAGGATGAGTCCTTCGACCTCGAACCCGATCTGGGTGGCCCAGTTGAAGAAGGAGATGGGTCGGGACCCGTTGGGCCCGAAGGCGGCCCGGTTGATGGCGAAGACCGACGTCCCGGCGTCGGGTCCCTGCAGCGAGCACAGCCCGAGCAGGAAGTAGGACAGGTTGCCGATGATGATCAGGGAGACGGCCTGGGCGAAGGTGAACCCGAAGGTCATGAGGATGGCGCCGTAGAGGAAGTACTCCGTTTGCACGCTGGCGCCGGCCCACATCCCGAAGATGTCCTTCGGCCGCGCCCAACGTTCGCTTTCGGGGATGAAGTCGATCCCGTGTTGTTCGACCCTGAAGGGGTCGTCGACACCGGGGTCGTGGATGATCGCTAAGTCCTCGGCGATCGCCACCGCGGAACCTCCCTTGTCGTTCGCCTCGTGGGGGTCGTGGATGTCCTGACGGGGCAACCGGGGCACGGCGGGCTGCTCCCGGGCAGCCATCCCCGATCTCGCATCCACGTACCCCGTTCTGTCGGGTTCGAGCCGCCTCCCCTGGCGAGCGACCGAAGGTGTTCGGCCACACATTGGGTGCTGGCACCACCCATGGTCAAGTGTGTTTCCGTGAACGCCGCGTAAATCGGCGCGAGGGAGAACTCCTGTTGGGACGTCAGCCCCCGAGCTCGGGGCGCATGAAGACCACGGACTTCTCCTGGGTGGAGCGGGCCTGCGCCTCAATGAAGCGCTCGACGATGGGACCGGCGCCGAAGATCTTGACCTTGGCCTCGAGGGTGAAGGTCTCGACCGTCCGGCCCGACGCCTCGGAGACGTCGATCGCGCCCCGGATGTCCGTCTTGTCCGCCATGGTGCCCGGGGTCATGACGAACGTGCACGACGACGTGGCGGGGTCGAACGTGCTGACCTCGGTGGTGACGACCTCCTCGCCGAAGATCTTGCGGACCGGACCCGGCATGTTCGGCTTCTGTCCGTAGCGCAACGTCCGCACCAGCCCGTTGCTCAGGTCACCCTCCTGGGACACGATCTCGGCCGACGTCGACCCCAGGCTCTCGAGGTGCATGCGCACGGCGAAATCGGGGTCGTAGTAGAGCGCCCAGAACTCGTCGGGCGTGCACGACCAGTCGTAGCTGAGCGAAAGCTTCATGGCCGGAGGTCGAAGAGCATGTGGCTGCTGAGATCTCCCAAGAGATCCATGATGATGTGCATGGCCGTCACCCGCCACTCGCCTTCGACGCGTCGGTAGCGGTGCCGGTAGCGCCCGGCGATCACCGGCTGGAGGGCCAGCTCGCCGGGAACGGCCTGGAGGACGGTGAAGTAGGAACGGCTCGACGCCGTCTCGCCCCCCTCGTCGAGGTCGACGATCAGGTTGGTCATGACGTGCTTGGTGCGGGGCGTGCCGTCCTCGAAACGCCGGGTCGTCCGGCTGTAGAGGGCTTCGATGGCCTCTCGGCCGCTCACCGCGTCGCCGAATCCCTCGAAGGTCAACGTGGCGTGGTCGAAGAGCTCGCCGACGCCGGCGAAGTCACCGAGGTCGATGCGCTCGGCATAGGTGTAGATCAGCTTCGTGATGGATTCGGTCGGCGTCTCCTGCACGGCTGAGATTGTGGCACCTTCACTGCCCGAGGAGTCGACCCATCACGCCGGCCAGCCGGCTGGGCTTGCCCTTCCTGACCTCGCTGCGGTCGGCCAGCTTCATGGTCCAGAGCCCGGCGTTGACGCCGAGCCAGCGCAGCGGTTCCGGCTCCCAGGACGGGGACCGGTGACCGACCCAGGGCAGGTGCACGAGGTCCGTGTCGCTCCCGGTGATGAGGTCGGCCAGTGTGCGCCCGGCCAGGTTGGTCGTGGACACGCCGTCGCCCACGTAGCCCCCGGCCCAGGCCAGGCCGCTGGCGCGGTCGAGCCCGACCGACGAATGCCAGTCCCGCGGGATTCCGAGCGGGCCGCCCCAGGCGTGGGTGAAGCGGGCCTCGGCCAGCGCGGGGAACAGTTCGGCCAGCGTCTGGCGCAGCAACGTGTGCACCCGCGGCTCCGCGTCGAAGGAGGTTTCGATCGAGGACCCGTAGTGGTAGGGCGCCCCCCGTCCCCCGAAGGCGATCCGCCCGTCGGCCGTGCGTTGCCCGTAGATGATCATGTGGCGGTGGTCGGCGAAGGTGGTGCGCTGCTCGAGACCCGCCTCGGCCCAGAAGGCGTCGCCGAGCGGCTCGGTGGCCACCATGAGCGAGTACACCGGGACGATGGCGCGCCGCAGCCCGGGCAGTGTCGGCGTCCAGGCTTCGGTCGCCCGCACCACCACCTGGGCCCGGACCGTCCCGCCGACCGTCTCCACCTCTGCCCCCCGGGCGGCGGTGGCCGCCCGGATGTCGGTGACGGCGGTGTGCTCGAAGAGCCTGACGCCGGACCGCTCCACCGCGTCGGCCAGGCCGCGGGCGAGCAGCGCCGGCTGAATCGCTGCGCAATGTGGGGTGTAGGTGGCGCCCAGGATCCCGGTGGCGCCGATCAGCGCCCCTGCCTCCTCCGGCCCGAGCCAGCGGAGGTCCTCCTCCCCGAAGCCGAGTTCGCGTTGTTCCTCCAATTCCGCCCGGGCCCGGGCCTCCTGGGCCTCGCTGCGCACGAGGTCGACCGTGCCGCCCTTGGCGAACTGGCAGTCGATGCCCTCGGCGGCGGCGCTGGCGCCGACGACGTCGACGGTGTCCTGCATGGCCCGCCGCATGGCCACCATGGCCTCACGTCCGTGCCGGCGGGCCAGCGCGGCGTCGGACGTGGCGAAGAGGGCCGAACACCAGCCGCCGTTCCGTCCGGACGCGCCGAAACCGGCCACCTCGCGCTCGAGGACGGCGACGCGCAGTGTGGGGTCACGCCTGATGAGCGAGTGAGCCGTCCACAAGCCGGTGAACCCGGCACCGACGATGCAGACGTCGACGGCGAGGTCCTCGGTCAGCGCGGGACGCGGCGGCAACGGGGCGGGAACCGCCTCCCACCACAACGAGAGGCGCTGGTAGCCCGAGCCCGGCGCTACAGCCGGCGCCACGCCTCGGTGAGCACCTCGCGCAGCGTGGAGGCGATGAAGTCGAACTCCTCTTCCCCACAGATCAGGGGCGGAGAGAGCTGCACCACGGGGTCGCCTCGGTCGTCAGCCCGGCAGATCAGTCCGGCCTCGAAGAGCGCGCCGGAGAGGAAGCCGCGCAGGAGGCGCTCGGATTCCGCGTCGTCGAAGGACTCCCGGGTCTCCTTGTCCTTGACCAACTCAATGCCGTAGAAGTAGCCCGCCCCGCGTACGTTGCCGACGATCGGCAGATCGGAGAGCCCTTCGAGGGCGCCCCGGAAGGCCTGCTCGTTGGACGCCACGTGCGCGAGGATCTGCTCGCCCTCGAAGACATCGAGGTTGGCCATGGCCACCGCGCAGCTCACCGGGTGCCCGGCGAAGGTGAAGCCGTGGAGGAACGAGGCGCCCGGCCCCAGGAACGGCTCCATGAGACGGTCCGAGGCGACCATGGCGCCCAACGGGGCATAGCCCGAGGTGAGCCCCTTGGCCACGGTGATGATGTCGGGCTGGAATTCGTAGCGGAGCGCGCCGAACCAGTGGCCCAGCCGCCCGAAGGCGCAGATGACCTCGTCGGAGACCAGCAGGACGCCGTGGCGGTCACAGATCTCCCGGACTCGCTGGAAGTATCCCGGAGGCGGGGGAAAGCACCCGCCCGCGTTCTGCACCGGCTCGAGGAAGACGGCGGCCACCGATTCGGGTCCCTCGCGCAGAATGGCCCGTTCGATTTCGTCGGCCGCCCACCGCCCGAAGGCCACCTCGTCGTCCGCGAAGACCTCGGCCCGGTAGAAGTTGGTGTTGGGCACCTTGATGGCACCCGGTACCAGCGGCTCGAAGGGAATGCGCAACTCGGGGATGCCGGTGATGGAGAGCGCGCCCATGGAGGTGCCGTGGTAGGCGATGTAGCGGCTGATCACCTTCGTGCGTTCGGGCTGGCCGATCAGGCTGAAGTACTGGCGGGCCAGCTTCCAGGCCGACTCGACCGCCTCGGAGCCACCGGAGGTGAAGAAGACGCGGTTGAGGTCGCCCGGCGTGTAGCCGGCGATCCGTTCGGCCAGCTCGATCGCCCGGGGATGGGCGTAGGTCCACAACGGGAAGTAGGCCAGCGTCTCGGCCTGCTTGGCCCCGGCCTGGGCCAGCTCCGTGCGCCCGTGCCCCAGCTGTGAGGTGAAGAGCCCGGCCAGCCCGTCGAGGTAGCGCTTGCCGTGCTGGTCCCAGACGTAGGCGCCCTCGCCGCGGACGATCACCGGGACCTCGTGGGTCTCGTAGGAACCCATCCGGCTGAAGTGCATCCACAGGTGGCGCCTGGCCTCCTCGCTCAGCTTGGAGTTCTCAGGATTTATGGTGCTCATGTTTCCTCCTCCGATCTCAGCGCGTGCCCCAGGTGTAGGTCTGCTTGGCCAACTTCAGGTACAAGAACGTCTCGGTCGAGCGCACACCGGGGATGGACCGCACCGAGTCGTTGAGGACGTGAAGCAGCGCCTCGTCGTCCTCGCACACGATCTCGGCCAGAAGGTCGAACGAGCCCGCGCACATCACCACGTAGTCCACCTCGGGCATGGCGATGAGCTTGTCGGCCACTCGCCGCACGTCTCCCTCGACCGTGAGGCCGACCATGGCCTGGCGGGTGAAGCCGAGCTGGAGGGGATCGGTGACCGCGACGATCTGCATGATCCCCATCTCGCGCAGGCGTTGCACGCGCCGGCGCACCGCGGCTTCCGAGAGCCCGACCGCCTCTGCGATGGCCCCGTAGGGCTGGCGACCGTCGCGCTGCAGCGCCTCGATGATGGCCCGGTTGGGCCCGTCGAGGAGGGCCCCGGCCGATGGCGTCCCGTTCTGTCCGACCGCCCCCACCGTTGCCTCGGCGTCGGGCATCTCATACCTCTCTTCGGTCGTCCCGCCGGGCTGTGATCCCGGGTCTGCAGAATTGTGTCATCTTTCCGAGCTCAGTCAAGCAGAATCCGTCGTCACAGGCACCTGATATTGCGAAATCGCTTGTTGGCGCCCGCATTCTGTGATTCCCTAACCAATGGCACGAGCGAAGGGAGCGCGCATGCGCAGGTTGCAGAATTTCATCGGGGGCGCCTTCTGCGACGCCGAGGACGGCCCGGTGGCGCCGCTGATCAACCCCAGCACCGGCGAAGCATTTGCCGAAGCACCGGTCTCGGGCCGCGCCGATGTGGACCGGGCCGTGCGGGTGGCCGCCGACGCCTTCTCCTCCTGGAAGCGCACCACACCTTCGGAGCGGTCGCTGGCCCTCATCCGCATCGCTGACGCCCTCGAGGCGCGCGCCGAGGACCTGGTCCGGGCCGAATGCGAGAACACGGGCAAGCCCTTCCAACTGACCATGGACGAGGAGATCCCGCCCATGATCGACCAGATCCGCTTCTTCGCCGGTGCCGCCCGCCTGCTCGAGGGCAAGGCAGCGGCGGAGTACATGTCCGGGCACACCTCGTTCATCCGGCGTGAGCCCGTCGGCGTCTGCGGGGCGGTCACCCCGTGGAACTATCCGATGATGATGGCGGTCTGGAAGTTCGCCCCGGCCATCGCCGCCGGCAACGCCCAGGTCCTCAAGCCGTCCGACACCACGCCCGTCACGGCGCTTCTCATGGCCGAGATCATGGCCGAGCATCTGCCACCGGGTGTCTTCAACGTGGTGTGCGGCGACCGCGACACCGGCCGGGCGTTGGTCGAGCACGAGACGCCGGCAATGGTCTCGGTCACCGGCTCGGTCCGGGCCGGCATGGAGGTGGCCGCGGCCGCGGCGCCGACCCTCAAGCGGGTCCACCTCGAGTTGGGTGGGAAGGCCCCGGTCATCGTCTTCGACGACGCCGATGCCGCCGCCACCGCCGAGGGGATCGCCGGAGCCGGCTACTTCAACGCCGGCCAGGACTGCACGGCGGCGACCAGGGTCTTGGCCGGGCCGCGGGTGCACGGTGACCTGCTGGCCGCCCTGGTCGAGCAGGCCGAGGGCACCACGGTCGGCGGAACCGACAATGCGGAGGCCGACTACGGCCCCTTGAACAACGCCAACCAGCTCGAGCGGGTGCGCGGCTTCCTCGAGCGCACCCCCGCCCATGCCTCGGTGGTCACCGGGGGCAGTCCGGTGGGTGACCGCGGCTACTGCTTCGCGCCGACCGTGGTGGCCGGATTGCGCCAGGACGACGAACTGGTGCAGAGCGAGGTCTTCGGGCCCGTCATCACGGTGCAGGAGTTCAGCGACGAGACCGAAGCGCTCGAATGGGCCAACGGCGTCGAGTACGGGCTGGCCTCCTCGGTGTGGACCAAGGACCACGGGCGAGCGATGCGTATGGCCCGTGATCTCGACTACGGCTGTGTGTGGATCAACACCCACATCCCGCTGGTGGCCGAGATGCCCCACGGCGGGTTCAAGCGGTCGGGCTACGGCAAGGACCTTTCGGCCTACGGCTTCGAGGACTACACGCGCATCAAGCACGTGATGAGCAACATAGAGGAGTAGCCATGATCGTCGGAGTGCCCACCGAAGTGAAGGCCGACGAGTACCGGGTCGCCTTGACCCCGGCGGGTGTGCGCGAGCTGACGTCCGCCGGGCACACGGTGCTGGTCCAGAAGGGGGCTGGCGACGGCTCGTCCCTGCCGCGACGCGGCCTTCGTCCGGACGGGGGCAAAGATCGTCGAGGAGGCCGACGAGGTGTGGGGCGCCGCCGACCTGGTCTGCAAGGTAAAGGAGCCCGTCGCCGAGGAGTATCACCGGCTCAGCCTGCGCAGGGACCAGACCCTGTTCACCTACCTCCACCTGGCCGCCTCGCGCGAGTGCACCGACGCCCTGGTCGCTGCGGGCAACGTGGCGATCGCCTACGAGACGGTGCGCACGGAGGACAACGCGCTGCCCCTGCTCGCCCCCATGAGCGAGGTCGCCGGGCGCATGTCCCCGCTCATGGGCGCCCATCACCTCATGCGACCCGGTGGTGGTGGGGGCGTGCTCGTCTGCGGCGTGCCCGGGGTGAAGAGCGCCCGCGTGGTCATTCTGGGGGCCGGGGTGGCCGGGTTCGCCGCCGCCACCATGGCCGTCGGGATGCATTCCGACGTGTACATCCTCGACCGCAACCTTGATCGCCTGCGCGAGGTCGACCACCACTTCCGCGGGGCGCTCGAGACGGTGGCGTCGTCCGAGCACGCCATCGAAGAGGTGTGCCTCGAGGCCGACATCGTGATCGGGGCCGTCCTGGTGGTGGGAGCACGGGCCCCGCATCTGGTGTCGGACGCACTGGTCGAGCAGATGCGGCCCGGATCGGTGCTGGTGGACATCTCGGTGGACCAGGGGGGCTGCTTCGAGTCCACCCGGCCGACGACGCACTCGAACCCCACTTTCGCGGTGTACGGGTCGATCTTCTACTGCGTGGCCAACATGCCCGGAGCCGTGCCCCACACCTCGACCCACGCCCTGGCGAACGCGACGCTGCCCTACACGCTGAGCATCGCCAACCTGGGCTGGGGGCCGGCCGTCCTGGCCGACCACGCGCTGTCCGAAGGCATCAACGTGGTCGGCGGCCACGTCGTGTACCAACCGGTGGCCGAAGCCCACGGGCTGGCCTCCACGCCGCTCGAGGGCCTGCTCGCCTGATCAGCCGGGCTCGTTGCCCACGACTGACACGAAGGAGACCATCTCACCCGGGTAACCGCCCAGGTTGTGGGTCATGGCCAGGCCGCGGTCGCGGGTGGCGATCTGGCGCTCGGCCGGCGCCTCGCCGCGCAGCTGGAGCCAGCATTCGAAGAACATGCGCAGACCCGAGGCGCCCACCGGATGTCCGAAGCTCTTCAATCCGCCGTCGGGGTTGACCGGAAGGTCGCCGTCGAGGTCGAACGCACCGGCGAGGACCTCTTTCCAGGCCGTGCCCCGCGGCGCGAAGCCAAGGTCTTCCATGAGGACGAGCTCGGTCGGGGTGAAACAGTCGTGGACCTCGGCCATGGCCAGCTGGTGTCGGGGGTCGGTGATGCCGGCCTGGGCGTAGGCATCGGCCGCCGCCGCCTCACACTCGGGGAAATGCGTGTAGTCGTAGCCCGGGTCGATGAGGCCCGATCCGCTGCCCGCCGCGAAGGACAGCGCCTTCACATAGATGGGCTTGTCCGTGTAGCGGTGGGCGTCTTCCGCGCGCACCACGATGGCGGCGGCTGCCCCGTCGGCGACGCCGGCGCAGTCGAACACCCCGAGGGTCCCGGCCAGCCGAGGTGAGGCCAGGACGGTCTCCTTGGTGACCTCCTTGCGGAACTGCGCCCTCGGGTTGCGCGCCCCGTTGTAGTGGTTCTTCACCGCGATGGAGGCGAGGACGTCGGCCATGGTGTCCTCGTCGACGCCGTACTTCTGCCCGTAGGCCGGGGCCACCATGGAGAACATCGCCGCTGCGGTCAGGGTGCGGGCGGTGCCGTCTCCCGGCGGGTTCATGGCGTTGAGGCCCTGGTATCCGCTGTCCTTCACCTTCTCGGCGCCGACCGCCATGGCCACGTCGTAGGCACCCGACGCCACGGCGTACACGGCGCCGCGCAGGGCCTCGGACCCCGTCGCGCAGTAGTTCTCGACCCGGGTCACCGGTTTGTTGCGCAGCTGGAGCGGGCGAGCCAGCGTGATGCCGCTCATGCCGCTCTGGGCGGTGCCGAACCAGTAGGCGTCGACGTCCTCCTTGTCGATCCCGGCGGACGTGAACGCTTCGCTCGAGGCGTCGACGATCAGGTCGTCGAGCCCCTTCTCCCACAGCTCGGCGAACTGTGTGCACCCCATGCCGACGATCGCCACCTTGTCCCGGACGCCGTGCGAGCCCATCAGCTGTCTCCTCCCATGCGCACTGGGCGCGCCTTCCAGAAGTAGTCGTGGATGCCGTCGGCGCTGAAGAGCCGGCGAAACGTCATCTCGACCCGGCTGCCGGCGCGGATCTCGTCCGCGTCGGTGTCGGTCAGCTCCACCGGGTAGCGCCCACCCCCGTCGAAGTCCACCACCGCGAAGACGATCGGCGGGCTGGGGGAGTAGGCCAGCCGGTCGATGGTCGAGGTCACCACCGTCCCGATGGCGTCGGCCATGCCCACCGGGTCCATGTCGTCCACTGCGCCGCCTTCCATGGAGACCCGTGACGGGGGGAGGTGCAACGCGCCCGAACTGCGATCCCTGGACCCGACGAAGCCGAACTTCCAGTCCTCGTTGCGGTGAGCTGCCGAGCTCGACACGCGCGCCGGCTCCGGGCGCCGGGGCGGCTCCGGTGTCAGCTGGCCCCTCCAGGACAGGAACTTCGAATAGGGGAGCGGCGCGCCGTTGGCCACCTGCTCGGCCACCGGTCGGGGCGGAACCCAGGCTCCGAGTGCCTCGCCCGTCCGCAGGACCAGCGCGTCGGCGCCATCGGCCAGGTGCACCAGCACCACGGGCGTGCCGGCGGGAACCGACCCGGCCAGGGACTCGAGCGTGGCGGACAACACGAGCAGGGGGTGGGCCACGCCGCTCTGGCCGACGCTGCTCGTGAGGTCGTCGGCCACCACTCCCTCACCCAGACCGAGCTTTCGGGTCAGTCCCGAGACGGCACGCCCGTGCATGCCGGTGACCACGAGCCGGCCCACGTCGCTCGCGGCCAGCCCGGCGGACTTGAGCGCGCGGTCGAGGGCGTCGCGGCCGAGATCCAGGTAGCGGTTCTCACCGAAGCGTTCCTCCCACAGCCTCGAGACCCGGTCGCCCGGCGCCCGCCAACGATCGGTGAACTCGTCGGTGGCCGACGCCGCCCCGGCGAACTCGGCCAGCAGAGCGGGTCCGTCGCCGACCAGCACCGCCGCGCCGGCGTCACCGCCGGCTGCTTCGTCGGCGCTGGTGGGCAGGCCGTCGCGCAGGTCCGACCCGACGATCAGCGTGGTACCCGCACCGCGCAGGGCAGCCAGCAGGGCGCCCGTGCCCGAGCGCAGCGCGCCGCCGAAGTCGTAGGCACCGACGTCGCCCGCCAGCCGGAGGGCGGCCGCCACGGCCGTGGCGTTCGTCTTGTCCAGGTAGGCGGGCCGCGCCGTCGAGAACCAGAGCGCGTCGGGGGTGCGCCCGGGTGCACCGCGCAGGGCGAGACGGGCCGCCTCTACACCCAGGGTGGTGGTGTCCTCGTCGTGGGAGGCCACCGCCCGCGTCCCCTTGCCGCCGCCAGTGCCCATGAAGGCAGCAATGTCCGCCCGGGCCAGTCGCCGGTAGGGCACGTAGCCCGCCGCACTGAGAATTCCTCGCACGACCCGGCAGCCTAACGGCTGTCCCGAGGGCGTATCTGACGGGTCGTCAGATCCCAGCGCCATGCGGCACGGGACACCGGGAAGCGAGCAAACTGGCTGCATGGCCGACCAGCCCGTCCCACGACGTCCACCGGCGGCCCAGCCGTCCGGCGAGCTCGCCATGCGCGTGGCCGACGCCGACCGGGACCGTACGGTGGCCCTGCTGCGCGAGCACGTCGTCGCCGGTCGCCTGACGCTCGACGAGTTCTCGGACCGCGCCGGGCGCGCCCTCGAGGCCACGACGCGGGGCGAGCTCGAGGCCGTCATGACCAACCTGCCCGAAGGGTCCGAGCCGTCGACCACCGGCACCGTCACCCCGCGGGCGCGCCGACGCTGGCACATCGCCGTGATGAGCGGGCACGACACCAAGGGCCGCTGGCGCATCGGTGACAAGACCAACGCCGTGGCGATCATGGGCGGCTGTGACATGGACCTGCGCTCGGCCGAGATCGAGGGTCCCGAAGTGGTCATCACCGCGTTCGCCTTCTGGGGCGGTATCAACATCATCGTGCCGGAGGGCTTCGACGTCGAACTCGTCGGGTTCTCCTTCATGGGCGGGCGCAGCCTCAAGTTGCGGGACGCGCCGATCATCCCCGGCTCGCCCCGCATCATCGTGCGCGGGTTCGCCGTGATGGGCGGGATCGACGTGCGGAGCCGCTCGAGCCGCTCGGGGCGCAAGACGGCCAAGGCCATCACCGAGAGTGCCCTCGGAGTGGTCGACGCGCTCAGCGAGCGCTCGGCCACGCGTTCTCAGGTTCGCTCCGTACCCTCGATGCCTCCGCCCCCTGCGCCACCTGCGGTTGGTGCGGCGCCCGCCGACGTCCTGGCCGCATCCGCCGACCTGGCCGCACTGGGCCACAGCGACCTGGTGGCCGACGGCACCGTCACCATCCTGTTCTCCGACATGGTCGATTACGCCGGCACCACCGAGCGCCTGGGCGACCAGGCCTCGCTGCGCCGGCTGCACGAGCACCACCACATCGTGCGCGAGGCCTTGAGCCGCTACGGCGGGCGTGAGGTCAAGGTGCAGGGCGACGGCTTCATGATCGCCTTCAACGGTGCGGCCCGGGCCATGCGCTGTGCCGTCGAGATCCAGCGCGCCTTCCGCAACTACGTGCCGGCCGCCGGCGAGGACCCCATCGCCGTGCACATCGGGATCAACACGGGCGACGCCGTGGTCGAGGGTGACGACTACATCGGCCACACGGTGATCGTGGCCAGCCGCCTGGCCGATGCCGCCGCCCCCGGCGAGATCCTGGTCTCGTCGCTCTCCGAACAGCTCGTCGCCGGCACCGGTGAGTTCGTCTTCGACGGTCGACGCGAGCGGCAGCTCAAGGGGATGACCCGACCCCCGATGTCGGTGTCCTTGGTCTGGACCGAGGCCTGAGCCGGCACCTCACCGAGGCCGATTTCGTCCCCCCTCGGGACCACCTGGGCGGCTTGCGTCGCGTCGAGCCTTTCGGGCGCATCTCGAGTCTTTTTCACAACGAATGTGATCAGCCGCGGCGGACACCCCCGCGATCGGTGCATTGAGCGTGAGGCTCCCCGTAGCCATTTCGAAACGGGGATTTCCGCCCCTTCGCCGGAGACCCTCACCGGCCGAGCCGTGAGCCGGAACTCGGGCCGAGCTTCGACCCTGGTCGGGGTTTGCTCCCGCAGGAGCCGCCCCAGGACCGTGTCCTAAGATGACGCAGCTGACACATCTGACGGGTCGTCAGATCGGCGCCGGCTCGATAGGGAGGCAGCAATGGATTTCGAGTTCTCCGAGGAACAGCTCGCCTTCGTGAAGGAGGTGGAGACCTTTCTCGACGCCAACGACGACCCCGAGGTCTTCGACCTGACCAGGGAGAACATGGCCCAGATCGTCGACACGCCGAAGCGCCGCCGCTTCATGGCCTCCCTCGGCGAGCGGGGCTGGCTGGGCATGACCTGGCCCACCGAGTACGGCGGCACCGAGGGTGAGGGCGTCTACGAGTACCTGCTCAACGAGCAGCTGGCCGGGCGGGGCGGTCCCCAGATCGGCAAGGGCGTCGGCATCGTCGGCAAGACCATCATCCGCCACGGCAACGAGCGGTTGAAGGCCGAGTTCCTCCCCAAGATCCTCCGCAACGAGGTCGAGTTCGCCGTCGGGTACTCCGAGCCGAACGCAGGCTCCGACGCCGCCTCCATGCAACTCAAGGCCACTCGTGCCGACGACGGCTGGATCCTGAACGGCCAGAAGACATGGACCACGTCCGCGCACTTCGCCGAGTGGTACTGGGTGGGCGGCCGCACCGACCCCGACTCCAAGCACGCCGGCATCACGCTCTTCCTCGTGCCCATCGACCAACCCGGCATCACCGTCAACGCCATTTGGACCATGGGCGACGAGCGGACCAACGAGGTCTTCCTCGAGGACGTCTTCGTGCACGACGACTACGTCGTGGGCCAGGTGGGTCGCGGGTTCCAGTACATCTCCGAGGCGCTCGACCTCGAGCGCTTCACCATGTTCACCTTCTCGCCCATCAACCAGCGCTTCGAGCTGCTCGTCGAATACGTGAAGACGACCGTGCGCGACGGCCAGCCCCTGAAGGACGACCCGGTCATCCGCCAGCGCCTGGCCCAGCTGGCCACCCAGCTCGAGGTGGCGCGGGTCATGGGGCTCAAGTTCGTCTACGAGTCCTCGAAGGGCGGCGCCGCGCCGACGGCCGAGGCGTCCGAGTACAAACTCTTCGCGACCGAGCTCTCCAAGCGTCTCGCCAACGCCTCCATGGACATCGCCGGACCCGGGAGCCAGCTGCGCGTGAAGACCGAGGAAGCTCCCATGGCGGGACGGTCCGAGTCGACGTACCGCTACACGGTGATCGACACCATCGGCGGCGGCGCTTCCGAAATTCAGAAGAACATCATCGCCCGGCGCAAGCTCGGACTGCCCAAGAACTTCTGAGTGTCCACCGCGTCTTCCTCCCCAGGTCCCCTCGGCGGGGTCACCGTGCTCGACCTCTCGACGTTCGGCCCCGCGGCCCGCGCCACCCGGCTCCTGGCCGACTACGGGGCCCGGGTGGTCAAGGTCGGCCCGGTGCCGTCGGCCGACGTCGCGCCGGCGGAGCCCCAGTTCTTCGCGTACAGCGGTCAGCGCGGCATGATCCGCGTCCTCCTCGACCTCAAGGACGACGGCGGGCGGGAGGCCTTCTTGTCGTTGGCCGCCGCGGCCGACGTCGTGGTCGAGAGCTTCCGTCCGGGTGTGGTCGACCGGCTCGGCATCGGCTACGCCGCGGTGTCGGCCCGCAATCCCGGCATCGTCTACTGCTCGACCACCGGCTACGGGCAGGACGGCCCGCACGCCCAGTGGGCCGGGCACGACATCGACTACCTGGCCGTCGGCGGCTTCCTCGCCATGAGCACCCCGGGCGAACAGGGCGCGCCCCCGCTGCCCGGCGCCACCATCGCCGACGCCGCGGCCGGTGGTCTCCAGGCCGCTCTGGCCATCACTGCCGCGCTGGCCGGCCGGGACACGACCGGCCAGGGCGCCTACCTCGACGTCTCGGTCGCCGAGGGCGTGCTCTGGCTCATGTCGCTGGCCATCGACGAGCAGCTCGCCCTGGGCGGCGACATCGGGCCCGGGCACGACGTCCTCTCGGGTCGCTACGCCTGCTACGGCACCTATCAGGCGTCCGACGGGCGCTGGCTGGCCGTCGGGGCCATCGAGGCCAAGTTCTTCGCCAACCTGTGCCGGGCGCTGGGCTGCGCCGAACTGGCGGCGTCCCACTACGAGGAGGACGCCCAGCCCGAGATCCGGGCCGCCTTCGCCGGCGCCTTCGCCACGCGACCCCGTGACGAGTGGGTGGCGCTGCTGGCCGGCGCCGACACCTGCGTCGCGCCCGTGCTCGAGGTGGCCGAGGTCGCCGGCGACCCGCAGTTCGGCGCCCGCGGCGTGGTGGTCACGGCCACCCACCCCACCCGTGGCACCTTCGCGCAGCTGGCGCCCCTGCTGGCGGGGATGGACCGCACGGCGGCTCCGACGTTGCCGGACATGAGCGTGACCGAGACCGAACACCTTCTGAAGGAGGCCGGAGTGGACGGCGAGACCGTGGCCCGTTGGGTCGAGCGCAGGGTGGTGGCATGAGCAGCGCAGGGTGGCGGCATGAGTAAGGACCCGTTGTCGGTGGCCCGCGAGCTGGTCGGCAAGGAGCAATACCACGAGGTGGGGGAGTTCCCCGTCGAGCGGGGCTACGTCTGGACCTCGTGCGCTTCGGTGGAGAACGGGAATCCGCTCTTCTGGGACGACGCCGTGGCGACCGCGCTCACCGGAGGTTCGGTGGCCCCGCCTTCGATGGTGTCGGTCTGGTTCCGGCCGCACCACTGGGCACCCGGGCGCCAGGAGCAGGCGTTGCCGCTCCAGGTGCACTTCGACCTCAAGGTGCTCTTCGGTCTGCCCGAGGCGGTCATGACCGACAACACCATCGAATTCCACGAGCCGGTGCGTATGGGCGACCGCCTGCGCACTCATCAGGTCCTGCGTTCCGTGAGCGAAGAGAAGACGACCAAGCTCGGCACCGGCCGGTTCTGGGTGATCGACGTCGTGTACACGAACCAAGACGAGGAGCTGGTCGCCGTCGAGTCCTACACGGGATTCGGCTACCGGCGAGGGGAGGGCGCATGACGGTCACCGTGCTGCCGGTGCTGGTGTTCGACGACGTGGCGGCCGGCGCCGCGCTGCCCGAGCTGCGTTACGAGGTGAGTGCGACCACGGTGGTGCTGGGCGCGCTGGCCACGCGCGACTGGCGTCCCATGCACCACGACAAGGACTTCGCCGTCAACCGCAACGGTACGCAGGACATCTTCTTGAACACGCCCAACCAGGCCGCGTGGTTCGAGCGCTACCTCACGGATTGGACCGGACCGCACGGCCGACTGGGCCGGGTCACGTTTCGCATGCTGGGCTCGGTCTTCCCCGGAGACACCATGGTCCTGCGGGGCGAAGTCGAGTCGACCGCCGTCGACGAGGTCGGCTGCGGCTTCGTCACGGTGGCCGTGACCCTCTCGGTCGAGGGCGACGTCAAGACGACGTGCGTCGCCCGGATCGCCCTGCCCCGGTCCTCCGACGACAACCCCTGGGCTCGCCGAGGCGACCAGTGGCGACCCTCGCCGGTCACCACATGAGCCTGCCCTACTTCCCCCCGCGATCACGAAGGTGGTGCTGACGTGCTGGACCTTGAGTTCGACCAGGAGCAGGAGCTGCTGCGCCAGACGGCGCGCGACGTGCTGGCGCGTCACTGCTCGCCCGACGTGGTGCGGGCCATGGAGGACGACCCCGTCGGCTACCCGCCCGAGCTGTGGACGCAGCTCGGGGAACTCGACCTCATCGGCCTGCTCCTGCCCGAGGAGTACGGCGGATCGGGCATGTCGCTGGTCGAGGGGGTCGCCCTCTATCAGGAGCTGGGCCGGGCCCTGGCCCCGGTCCCGCATTTCGTCAGTGCCGTCCTGGGGGGCGGGGTCCT
Organism: uncultured Acidimicrobiaceae bacterium; assembly: GCA_963809715.1. Lineage (GTDB taxonomy): Bacteria > Actinomycetota > Acidimicrobiia > Acidimicrobiales > RAAP-2 > Bog-473. The sequence continues at coordinate 485,004 of CAWEKO010000003.1, forward strand.
GGCTGCGGCGGGAAGCGCCGGCCAGAAGGATCAGTGGCTGCGCGCCGTGGCGTCAGGCGAGGCGATCCTGTCCCCGGCCTGGCTGGAACCCGAGAACGGCTTCTCGCCCCGCGGCGTCGAGACACGGGCGACGCCGGCCGGTTCCGACTTTCGCCTCGACGGGGTGAAACGGCACGTGGCCTACGCCTCGGCCGCTGACCGACTGGTGGTGCTGGCCCGCACCGGCGAGGCGGACGACGCCGTCGATCTCTTCCTGGTCGACCCCACCGCGGCGGGCGTGACGCTGCGCCAGCAGTTCTCCGTGGCCTCCGACACCCAGTACGAGGTCTCGCTGGCCGACGTGGCCGTGACCGAGGAGGACCGCATCGGTCCGGCGGGAAGCGGCTGGGGGATCTGGCAGCAGGTGTTGGAGCCGGCGCTGGTGCTCCTGGCCGCGCAGGCGGTCGGTGGGGCGCGCTACGCGCTCGAGATCACCACGCAGTACGCGCTCGACCGGCGCCAGTTCGACAAGCCCCTCGGGGCATTCCAGGCGCTGGCCCACTACCTGGCCGACGCCGTGACGAACCTCGACGGTGCCGAACAGCTCGTCCACGAGGCCGCGTGGGCCGGTGCGAACGGGCGCCCGCTCGACTCGTTGGCCCCCATGGCCAAGCTGTTCGCCTGCAGCACGTTCCGTGACATTACGGCCATGGCGCAGCAGATCTTCGGCGGCATCGGTTTCACTCTGGACTTCGACATTCAGCTCTACTTCCGTCGGGCCAAGCAGCAGCAGCTGATGTGGGCCAACGATCGCACGCTCGAGGACGCGGTCGCCGCGGCGGTGCTCGACTGAGCGCCGGTCCGTCGCGCACCTCCGCTACCTTGCGGCACCAATGCCGTGCACCACAGACGAGCTGAGCATCAGAGAGGCGCGCCGGATCGCGCTCAGCGCCCAGGGCCTGCGCGGGCGCAGCGCGGGAGGCGGCGTGCCTGCGATGGTGCGACGTCTCGGGGCGGTCCAGCTGGACACCATCTCGGTGCTCGCTCGCTCGCACGAGCTGGTCGCCTATGCCCGTCACGGGGCCGTCGGCCGCTCCGCCGTCGAGCGGGCCTACTGGGGCAGGGGAAGCGCGACGTTCGAGTACTGGTCCCACGCGGCCTGTGTCATCCCGCTCGAGGATTGGCCGCTCTACGAGTTCAAGCGCCGGGCCCGGCGGGCCAAGGGCAAGCGCTGGCACGACCTGGCCGATCGCGAGCGCACGTGCGCCGAAGTGGTGAGCCGCCTGCGGGCCGACGGGCCCCTGACGGCCAACCAGCTCGGTGGGGCCAAGAGGTCGGGCGTGTGGTGGGACTGGTCCGAGACGAAGATCGCCGCCGAATGGCTGCTCGACGTGGGCGAGCTCGTGTGTCGAGAGCGGCGAGGGTTCCAACGCGTCTACGACTTGACCGAGCGGGCCATCCCGGCCCACCTCCGCGAGACCGAGCTCGCTGACGAGGCGTGCGCCGTGCGGCTGGTGGCCGCCGCCGGTCGCTCCCTCGGCCTCGGCACGCTGGGCGACCTGGCCGTCTACCACGGCCTGCCCCAGCGCCTGGTTCGCATGGTGCTCCCCGATGCGGGACTGGTCCCCGTCCGGGTCGAGGGCTGGAAGCCCCTGGCCTATGCCGATCCGACCGCCCTCGCCGCGTTGGGTCGCAGGGCCAAGGGAAGGAGCCTGCTGCTCTCCCCGTTCGACTCACTCTGTTGGTACCGGAACCGCCTCGAACGGCTCTTCGGGGTGCGGCACCGCCTGGAGGCCTACACGCCGCGGCACCAGCGCACCTACGGCTACTTCGCCATGCCCGTCCTGGGCGACACCGAGATCGTCGGGCTGGTCGATCCGGGGCGCCACGACGGGGCGCTCGTGGCCAAGCAGGTCACCCTCTTCCGGGCCGACGGCGTGGGCCACGTCGCCGCCGCGCTCGGCGCGGCGGCGCGCTGGGTCGGGTGTGATCGGGTCGTCGTGGAGCGGGTCGCCCCCTCCACGGCTCGACGAGGCCTCGAGTCGCTCGTGGCCGAGGACGCCTCCGACGTCAACTGACGAAGTGCTCGAGCGACGGGGACCTCAGGTCGCGTGGCGGGCGGCGATCTCCTCGAAGGCGGCGATGTTTCCCCGGTAGGGCCCGGTCTGATCCGGGTGGTGCAGCACGAACTCGTCGAAGCCGAGTTCGGCGTAGGGGCCCGCCAGCTCCTCGAACTGCTCGGCCGAGTCGAGCACGGTCTCGGTCGGCGTCCACAGGAGGATCTTCGACGGCATGGGTCGGCCGAGCTGACGACACCAGTCCTCGAGCTGGCCCAGTTGCGTGCGGGCCGCCGCCTCGATGTCCTCGGGCCGACGCGGTCCGCGCCCCGGACCGATCGTGACCCACTGCTGGCCGTAGAGCGCGGCCAGCCGGAGGCCTTTGCTGGCGCCGGCGGCGATCGTGAGTGGCAGCGGGTCCTGCACGGTGCCCGGGGTGCTCGGGGCCTCGGCCGCGTCGTAATGCGTGGTGTGCACGGTGGTCCGGGTCGTTCCGTTCTCGCTGACGATCGGGCGTAACACCGCGAGGAACTCCTCGAAGCGAGCCATCCTTTCCGCCGGGGACCACGGGTCCTGCCCGAGTGCGCTGGCGTCGGGTCCCTGGCTTCCCGGCCCCAGGCCGAGATCCAGGCGCCCATCGCTCAGGTCGTCCAGCGCGATGGCGTCGCGGGCCAGCGTCACGGGATGGCGGAAGTTTGGCGTCGCCACCAAAGTGCCGAGCCGCAGGCGCGCCGTGACGACGGCCGCCGCGGCGAGGACCGGGACGGCCGCATGCCAGGGCCCGTCAGGCATCCCTCCCCAGCGCACGTGGTCGTAGGTCCACCCCGTGGCGAAGCCGGCGTCGTCTGCCCATTCCCACTGCCGGCGGGCCTCGCGCCATCGATCGCTCGGGAGGATCACCAGACTGACTCGCACGGCGACGAACGTAGCGGGCCGGATACCTTGGCGCAGTGGACAACGAATCGGAGCACAGGCGCTGGAACGACCCGGTGTGGGTGGCCACCTGGCCGAGCCGTGAGACCTTGACCGGTGCCGTCACGCCCTACCTGCTCGACGTGATCGCCGCTCGGCCGGGCTGGAGGGTCTGCGACGTGGGCTGCGGTGCCGGACCGCTCACCCTCCCGCTCGCCGCCGCCGTGGCGCCCCGGGGCGAGGCTGTCGGCTTCGACATCTCAGCCGGACTGCTGGAGCTCGCCCGTACCCGAGCCGTCGACACCGGCTGCACCAATGCGCGCTTCGTCGAGATGGACGTGCAAACGGCGGAGGACGATCACGGCCTCTTCGATGTGGTGGCCAGCCAGTTCGGGGTCATGTTCTTCGACGAGCCCACCAGGGCCCTGCGCGCCCTCAGAGAACGGCTGACGCCGTCGGGCCGTCTGGTCTTCGCCTGCTGGCAGGGCGTCGAACGGAACCCGTGGCACGTGGGCACCGTGCTGCGACCGCTTGTGCCCGCACCCCTGACCCCGGCGCCCGGGAAGAGCCCGGTCGGTCCGTTCGCATTCGGCGACGAGGAGTACGTGCACGAGCTCCTCGAGGCCGCCGGCTACGCCACCGTCTCGGCGACACCGCACCAGATCACGACCCGCGGCGTGGCCTCGGCGGTGACGGACCCTGCGCTCTTTGCCGGGATGGGCATTGCGCCGGCCCGGGAGGAGGAGGCCAAGGCCCTGGTGGCCCGTCACCTCGAACAATTCGCGGTGACGCCCGACGAGTTCGAGTTCCCGCTGGCCTTCATGGTCTACGAGGCCGCGGCATAGGGTCCGTCCTTCATGGCCGGCTACAGCGGAACCCCACTGCTGAAAAAGTTGGGTATCGGTGAAGGCTCCTCGGTCGCGCTCATCGGTGCGCCTCGGGGCGTCATCGACGACCTGCCCCCCGGCGTCACGCTGAAACGCCAGGCTCGGGGGAGGGCCGATGTCGTCGTTGCTTTTTTCGTCGAGCGGGCCGAGTTCGAGCGCCGGATCGGATCCCTCTCTGCGATGATCGTGCCTGACGGCGGTCTCTGGGTGGCGTGGCCCAAGCGTTCCTCGGGTGTGCCGACGACCATGAGCGACCACGTGGTGCGAGAGGTCGCATTGCCGCTCGGGTTGGTGGACAACAAGGTGTGTGCCATCGACGACACCTGGTCCGGGCTGCGCGTCGTCTGGCGCGTCGAGCGTCGGACGTGACTCCGTCTCGTTGGAGAACCCGGTTCGTGTGACGGGTACGTGAGACCGCTTCGTGAGACCGGTTCGTGAGAACCGTTTCGTCAGAAAAGAGCGAAGCGCGACAGCGGCCAGATCCGCACATCGGCCTTGCCCACGATGGTGGACTCGGGCACTGGTCCCCAGTAGCGGCTGTCACAGGACTCGGGTCGGTTGTCTCCCATGACGTAGACAGAACCCCGGGGGACCACATAGGGATGACGGAGCGAGTACGGCTGGAAGGAAGGACCAGGAGACGTCTCCGTGCGCACGGCGACGGGCAGCCACGGTTGGGCGAGCAGCGTGCCGTTGATGAGCACGTGCCCGTTCGACAGCGACACCGTTTGGCCCGGGAGGCCGATCACCCGCTTGACGAGGTTGGCCACCGGTGGTCCCGCACAATCCTCGTTCGAGGGCGTCGCGAAGACGATGATGTCGCCGGTGCCGACGCCGTGGAGGTGGTAGGCGAGCTTGTCGACCGCGATGCGGTCGCCGATCTGCAGCGTGGGCTCCATGGAGCCGGAAGGGATGGAGTACGTCGCCACGACGAACGTCCGGAGCAAGACGGCCACCACCACCGCCGCCACCAGGACCCCGACGAGCTCGAGGACCCAACGGGTCGACGGCGTCCCCTCCCGGGTCGGGGCCTCGGGGGTGCCGGGGACATGGGCGCCGGGTGGCGTGGACTCCTCGACGGCCATGACCAGGAGTATGACGCGCGGATCGGCCGGAGGCGACGCAGAAACGCCGACCTGTCACGCCGGCGAGACAAGATGACGACGTGGTTCGAGCCGTCATCTTCGACTTCTACGGCACGCTCGCCCGCTGGGCCGACGGGAGCGCCAGTTATGCCTCCGTCTTCGCGGACCATGGGTACTCTCTCGACCCGGCCGTTCTCGACGGGTACTTCTCGCGCTACGACGGGATCGAGCACGGCGAGCACTCGGTCAGCGCGGAGGCCTACGAAGGCTGGGTCCGGTCGCGCTTGCGCCAGCTGACTCGAGAGGGCGGCGTCGACGACGGTGACGCGGAGGCGATCGTCGACGCGCTCCGCGGGCTCGACGAGGGCCACATGGTGCCCTACCCCGAGGCCGCGGCAACCTTGCGGACGCTGCGCGACGCCGGGCTCACGCTTGGCGTGTGCTCCAACTGGGGCTGGGAGCTCGATGCCTTCCTGAGCCAAGTCGGGCTGCTCCCTCTCGTCGATTCCTGTGTGACCTCCGCCCGGGCCGGAGCCCGTAAGCCTCACCCGAACATCTACCTGACATCGGTCGAATCGCTCGGCGTCTTGACGGCCGACGTCGTGTTCGTCGGCGATTCGTGGGAGCCGGACGTACGCGGGCCGCGTCGTCTGGGGATGACCGCGGTGCACGTCTGGCGTGAGGCGGAGCGTCAGGGCTTCGACGCCCCAGAGCTCGAGCCTGGGGACCGCCGCGTCGGCGACCTCTCCGGTGTGCTCGAGGTCGTGGGGCTCAGCTAGCTCCGACCGGCGGTCGGCCGTTCTCGGCCAGACCGGCAGCCAACTTGGCGCGGTCCTCGTCACCCAAGACGTCGAACCGGAGCTCTGCGGTGTCGAGTGGGCGCCACCACACAGGTTCGTCGCAGACCCAGGCCTCCTGGCGCAGGTCGACCTTGGTCACCTTGCCCGTCGCCGTCTGGGGTAGGGAGTCCGACACGCGGACATAACGGGGGATCCACTTGGGGCCGAGGTCGGGTTGGTCCTCGAGCCACGTGGCGAACGCGACGGGGTCGAAGGTGGCGCCCGGGGCCGTCTCGATGGCGACCATGACCTGATCGCCCGCGCCCGAGATCGTGTCGGGGACGGGGTAGACCGCCACCACGGCCAGGTCGGGGTTGCGCGACAGAACCGCCTCGACCGGCCCAGCGGCGAAGTTCTCCGAGTCGACCCGCAGCCAGTCGCCGTTGCGGCCGGCGAAGTAGAAGAAGCCGTTCTCGTCGACGTAGCCCAGGTCTCCCGTCCAGTACCAGCCGCGCCGCAGCCGTTCGTGCTCTGCCTCCTCGCGCTTGTAGTAGCCCTCGAATTTGCCGCGACCGCTCCGGTTGACGATCTCTCCGATGGCCTCGCCGGCGTTGAGCAGCCGTCGTTCCGCGTCGAAGCGCGCCGGCGCGCACTGCTCACCTGTCTCGGGGCTGATCACGGCCAGATCCACCCCGTCCACCGGCCGACCGAGAGCCCCCTTGGGCATGTCGGCGGTCGGGTTGATGGAGGCACCACCTTCACTCTGCCCATAGCCCTCGATGAGGAAGCAGCCGAACCGCTTCCGGAAGCGACTGCGGTCGCGCACCGAGGCCTCGGTCCCGAAGGCGCTCGTGAGCGTGTTCTCGGCGTCGTCCGGACGTTCGGGGGTGGCCAGGATGTAGGCGATGGCCTTGCCGACATAGCTGAACTTCGTGGCACCGAAGAGCCGGACGTCGTCGAGGAAGGACGATGCGCTGAAACGGGGCCGCACGGCGATGGCCGACCCCACGTTCACCGATGGTCCCCACAAGGCCATGAGCGCGTTGCCGTGGAACAACGGCATGGGGCAGTAGCAGACGTCGTCGCTGTCGTAGCCGTATCCGGGGGCGGCGATCTCGGCGATCCCGGCCAGCCGGCCCTGGGTGCAGCGCACCGCCTTGGGTGCGCCGGTCGTGCCCGAGGTGAAAATCAGGAGGAACAGCGAGTCCTCCTCCACCTGGTCCGTGCCGGCCAGCAGTGCGTCCGCGGCCGGACTACCCCGGTACTCGTCGACGAGGGCGCCGTAGGGGCCCGAGTCGACGACCAGCACGTTCTTGGCGTCGAGGCCGAGGTCCAGCCCCTCGAGCAGCGCGGCGCCGTCGGCGTCGGTGACGATCATGGCGCAATCGGTGGCCCGGATGTCGGCCGCCAACGCCTCACCGCGCCGGGTGGGATTGACGCCGACGATGGCGGCGCCCGCCAACGCGGCACCGTTGAGCCAGAACAGGTATTCGGGGCCGTTGGGGAGCAAGACGCCGATGTGGGGCTGGCCGTTGCCGAAGAGCGACCTGGCCAAGGCGCCGCGGGCTGCCCCTTCGGCCACGGCCTGACGCCAGGTCCAGCTGCCCCCGGCATCCATCACCCCGGTGCTGTCGTCCTGCGCCCGCACCGCCAGCATCGCGGCCATCGTCGTCATCAGATTCCTTCCTCGAGTGCAAAGCCGGGCGTCCGCCGCACCAAGGTGCGATCGAGCGCATCGACGTTGGCCGCGCCACAGAGCGCCATCGTCCTTCGCACCTCGCCCTCGAACCACCGCAACAGGCTCGTCACGCCGTCGCCACCCCCGGTGGCCAGGGCCCAAAGCGACGGGCGTCCCACCAGCGCGGCACGCGCCCCGAGGGCCAAGGCCTTCACGACATCGGGGGCACGCCGAACGCCCCCGTCGACATAGACCTCGGCCCGGTCGCCGACGGCATCCACCACCTCGGCCAGGATGTCCGCCGTGGCCGGCGCGTCGGCGAGCTGGCGCGCCCCGTGGTTGGACACGACGACCGCCACTGCCCCCGCCTCGACGCAGCGGACCGCGTCGTCCGCACGCTGCACACCTTTGGCCACGACGGGGAGCGCGCTCAGACCGGCGAGCCACCCGATGTCGTCCGGCGTGAGCGCCGGTTCGAACTCGTGGGTCACGATCGCCATGAAGCCACCCTCGCGCGCGCTCTCCGTACCGGCGCCGGCCAGGTTGGGCAGAAACAGATCGTCCGGGAGGTGGACACCGGTGCGCCATTCGCGCAGTCGGAGCCCCGAGACCGGGGCGTCGACGGTGAGGACGAGGGCACCGTAGTGGTGGTCGACGGCGCGGGCGACGAGCTCTTCGGTTCGGGACCGGTCCCGCAGCACGTAGACCTGCATCCACCGCGGCGCGCCGGGCGCCGCGGCCGCCACCTCTTCGAGCGGGCAGGTGGCCAGCGAGGACATGATCATGAGCGCGCCCGCCTCGGCGGCACCTCGTGCGGTCGCCACCTCGCCCTCTGGGTGCGCCAGCCCCTGGATGGCCGTGGGGGCGATGACCACCGGCGACGACACCGGCGTGCCCAGGAGGGTCGTGGCGGTCGACACCGTGTCGATGCCCGCCAGCACCCGCGGGTGGAGCTGCCAGTGGGCCCAGGCGGCCACGTTTCCCTCGAGCAGCCGCTCGTCGTCGGCGCCCCCCGAGTAGTAGGCGTAGGCCATCTCACCGATGGCGTGCCGGGCGTCGCGCTCGAGGTCGTCGAGAGAGAGGTCGGTGACCAGGGGCGTCCGACCGTCCGCCTCCAGGAGGGGCAGACCCGGGTTGTGCCCCGAATGGTCCGTGCTGGCAGGATGATCGGGCACGGGTCGCATGGTAGGCGGCAGTCGTGCCCACAACCCATCTGGTCCCACTGCGGAGGTGCCGTGCGTTTCTCGTATGCGGAGTCGATGACCGACCCGTCCTTCTACCTGCCCCTGGCCCAGGCGGCCGAGGCGGCCGGCTATGACTCCATGGTCGTTCCCGACAGCATCTGCTACCCCGAGGTCTCGGACACGACGTATCCCTTCAATCCGGACGGCAGCCGAGAATTCCTCGAGGACAAACCCTTCCTCGAGCCCTTCTCCCTGATCCCGGCCATGGGCGCCGTGACCGAGCGCATCCGCTTCGTGACCTTCGTGATCAAGCTGCCGATCCGCCAGCCCGTCCTGATCACAAAGCAGGTCAGCTCGACCGCCGTGCTCACCGGCAACCGGCTCGTCCTCGGCGTCGGGACGAGTCCATGGCCCGAGGACTACGAGATCAGCGGCGTGCCCTGGGCGCGCCGGGGCAAGCGGATGGACGAGGAGATCGTCATCATGCGTGGACTCATGTCAGGCGGGTTCTTCGAGTTCCACGGCGAGGTCTTCGATGTGCCCTCCATCAAGATGTGCCCGACGCCAAGCGAACCCGTCCCCATCCTGATCGGTGGCCACCACGAGGCGGCGCTCACGCGGGCGGCGATCGACGGTGACGGGTGGCTGCATGGTGGAGGTGACCCGGCGGACCTCCCCGGCCTGCTGGAACGGCTGGCCGCGCTGCGGCTCGAGCACGGAACCGAGACCAAGCCCTTCGAGGTCCACGTGATTTCGCTCGACGCCTATAGCGTCGACGGTGTCCGACGACTCGAAGAGCTCGGGGTGACCGACGTGATCGTCGGGTTCCGCTGGCCCTACGGGGTGGAGCAGGACACCGAGACGCTGCAGGCCAAAGTGGACAATCTGAGCCGCTTCGCCGACGACGTGATCGCCAAGGTCCGCTGAACGAGAAAGGGGAGGGCACCGTGAGTGAGGCGCCGAACGTACGGGAGCTCGGGATCCGGTCGAGGGCGGCTGTCAGCGCGGGTGACCGCGAGGGCTGGCTCGGTCTCTTCACCGAGGATGCCGTCGTGCAAGACCCCATCGGCCCGTCCCCTTTCGATCCCGAGGGCACGGGCCACCGGGGGATCGAGGCGATCGCCAATTTCTACGACACCGTGATCGCCTCGAGCGAGGGCATCGACTTCGAGATCACCGACTCGTACATGTGCGGCGACGAGGTGGCTGACGTCGGCATCATCCGCACCACACTCGCCGGCGGAACCCATCAGGCTGTTGTCCACGGCGTCTACACCTACCGGACCGACGGCGCCGGCAAGATCGCGGCGCTCCGGGCCTTCTGGGAATTCGACGCGCTCGAAATGGTGGAGCTGGGCGGGTGAGCGGGCGCAGGATGGTGCGCGAGGGGCTGTTCAGCGACGGGCATCCTCCAGCGCTTCTGGGGAGCCGGTGCGCCAACTGCGGACAGACCTCTTTCCCCCGCAGCGACACGTGTCCCTATTGCGCCACCGAGGATCCCGCGCCCGTCGACCTGTCACGCCGGGGCCGACTGTGGGCTTGGACGGCGGTGACCGCATCGCCACCGGGTTATGCCGGAGAGGTCCCCTACGGCATCGGCGTGGTCGAGCTACCCGAGGGGATCCGGGTCATCGGGCGGCTGACGGAGAGCGACCCGGCGGCACTCGGCGCGGACCAGGAGATGGAGCTCCAGGTGGTGGCGCTCTGCTCGGAAGACGACGGCAGCGACGTCGTGACGTACGCCTTCTCCCCGGTGGGTGGGGCGTGAGCGCCGTGATCACCGGGGTCGGTCTGCACCCGTTCGGGCGTTTCGAGGGCGTGACCACCACGGACATGGGCGTGCACGCCGTCCGCACCGCGCTGCGGGAAGCCGGCGTCGGCAAGGGCGGCTTTCAGGCCGCCTTCTGCGGCACCGCCTACGGCGGCGTGGCCACCGGCCACAAGGTCCTCAGCCGGCTCGGCATGACGGGGATGCCCATCGTCGACGTGGAAGCGGGGTGCGCCAGCGGGGGCGCCGCGCTGATGCTGGCGGCGGCTTCCATCAGGGCCGGCCAGTACGACACCGTGCTCGTGTTCGGGACCGAGAAGATGCCGAAAGGCATCATCCGGTCCTCGTTCTTCGAGCCGTGGCAGGAGGAGGCGGGGCTCGCCGCCACGCCCGCGTTCTTCGGGCTCCGGGCGCAGCGGCTGACCATGACGTCAGGCGTCACCAAGGATCATTTGGCCAGGGTGGTGGTGAAGAACCGCCGCCACGGCGCGGCGAACCCCGATGCCATGTACCAGAAGGAGATATCGGTGGAGGAGGTGCTCGGATCGCGGGTGGTGTGCGAACCCCTGCACCTCTTCATGCTCTGTTCGCCGAACGAGGGCGCGGCCGCACTCGTCCTGCAACGGGACGATCTGGCACCGGCGGGCTCGGCCCCGGTCATCCTGTCCGGTGCGGTGCTGCGCTCCCACATTGCGGGCCCGGTGCTGAGCGAGTCGACGCCGCTGGCCGGCTTGGCCGACGACTCCGTGCCCACGCCGACCGCCCTGGCGGCCGCGGCGGCCTACGCGGAAGCGGGGCTCGGTCCCGAGGATCTCGACGTGGTGGAGTGCCAGGACACCGACGCCGCCCGCGAGCTGCTCTCGTGCGAGGAGCTCGGCTTGTGCGAGCCCGGCGGCTCGGCGGCCTTGCTCGATTCGGGCGCCACCGCCCTGGGTGGCCGCATCCCGGTCAATCCGAGCGGCGGCCTGCTTTCGAAGGGCGAACCGCTCGGCGCCTCGGCCTTGGGTCAGGTGGTCGAGCTGGTGCGCCAGCTCCGAGGTGAGTGCGGCGCGCGCCAGGTCGAGGGGGCACGAACCGCCCTCTCGCACACGGTGGGTCGGGGGGCCAACGCCGGCGTGGTGATTCTCTCCCGCTGAACGTCGGTCCCTGCGCCCGGGCCGATGCACTCGAAGTCCAAGAGGGTCTGCGTCCAAGGGGGTGTCTGCTCGCCGTCGACGAGCACGACCTCGATCACGAGGCGACGAGGACCACCTTGCCGAACTTGGCGCCGGAGCCGAAGCGCTCGTAGGCCGCGGCCGCCTCTGCGAGCGGGAAGGTCTCGCACAGCGGGACGCGCAGGCGCCCCGCCGCCAGGGCCGGGAGTACATGGGCGGCCACGGCGGCGGTCACGTTGGCCTTCTCCCGCTTGGTGCGGGCGCGCAGGGTGGAGGCGCCGATGCGGGCGCGCTTGGTCATGAGGGCGAACAAGTCGAGGTCGATACGGCCGCCCGAGCCCACGCCGATGACGACCACCCGGGACCGAATGGCCAGGTGGGGCAAGACGTTGGTCAGGCTGGCCTGCCCCACGAGCTCGAGGACGACGTCGTAGGGGCCGTGGTCGCCCTCCTCACCCGGCGCGATCACGGCGTGGGCGCCCAAGTCGGCCACGGCCCGGCGGTGCTCGGCGTGGCGCACCGTTGCCGTCACGATGGCGCCCGCCTCCCGGGCCAACTGCACGCCGGCCGTGCCCACGCCGCCGGCGGCACCGCTGACGAGGACGCGCTCGCCCATCTCGAGCGCGGCCTGTGTGAAGAGGGCGTCATAAGCGGTCGAGAAGGCCTCGGGGAAGCCCCCGGCCTCGGGCCAGGGCAGGGAGTCGGGGACGGCCAGGGCATGGGCTTCGTCCACGAAGGCCATCGTCGCCTGGGCCCCGCCCCCCACCAGGGCCATGACCCGGTCGCCGGGAGAGAAGGCGGTGACCGAGCGCCCTGCCGACACGACCTCGCCCGCCAGCTCCATGCCCGGGATGTCGGGCGGCCAGCCCGGAGGCGCCGGGTAGAAGCCCGCTCGCTGGGTGAGGTCGGCCGAGTTGAGACCGGCGGCCCGCACGGCCACCAGCACCTCGGTGTCGCCGGGCACCGGGTCGGGCCGCTCCTCCCAGACAAGGTCCCCGTCGCGGATCACGGTGGCGTGCACAGCGTCACCCTACGGGCCCCGAGCGCGCCGACGCCGGTGGCCGATAGGGTCCCCGGCATGGCTCTCTACGACATCCCCATCCACACCCTCCAAGGGGCGGACGCCAGCCTGGGCGACTACGCCGGCAAGACGTTGCTGCTGGTCAATGTGGCCTCCAAGTGCGGCCTGACCCCTCAGTACGAAGGGCTCGAGCGGTTGCAGAAGAAGTACGCAGACAAGGACTTCTCGGTCATCGGGTTTCCCTGCAACCAGTTCATGGGCCAGGAGCCGGGGACGTCGGACGAGATCGCTCAGTTCTGCTCGGCCACCTACGGCGTGACCTTCCCTCTCATGGAGAAGATCGAGGTGAACGGCGAGGGCCGTCACCCGATCTACGGCGAGCTCACCGCCCTGGCCGATGCCGAGGGCCAGGCCGGCGACATCACGTGGAACTTCGAGAAGTTCCTCGTCTCGCCCAAGGGCGAGGTCGTGGCCCGCTACCGCCCCCAGGTGGAGCCGGAGGACCCCTCGATCGTGAGCGACATCGAGGCGCAGCTCACCGCTTGAGCGCGCCCGCCCCGCGCCGACGGGGTTCGCCGCGGCCATCTTCGACATGGACGGGCTGCTCATCGATTCCGAGGTGCTGTGGCACGAGGCCGAGATCGAGATCCTCGGCGGACTCGGCGTTCCTCTGGACCCGACCGGGTGCCGCACGACCAAAGGGATGTTCGTCGGCGAGGTCACCACGCACTGGCACAGCCACTACCCGTGGCAGGGCCCGGCGCCCGAGCAGGTGGCGGTGGAGATCGTCGATCGGGTCATCGAGCTCGTGTACGCCAAAGGCGTGCTCAAGCCCGGTGCGGTCCACGCCATCGAACTCTGTGCCGGCCGGGGCTGGGCGTTGGCGGTGGCGTCGTCGTCGCAGTACCGGTTGATCCACGCCGCCCTGGACCACTTCGACCTGCTGGACCGATTCGAGCTGGTCCACTCGGCCGAGGACGAGGAGTCCGGCAAACCCCACCCCGCCGTCTTCGTCACGGCCGCCCGCCTGCTGCGGGTGCCGCCCAAACACTGCTTGGTGTGGGAGGACGCGCCGGCGGGGGTCCTGGCGGCCAAAGCCGCCACCATGGCGTGCATCGCCGTCCCCGAGGAGGGCGAGGGCGATCACCCCGCCTTCGGGCTGGCCGACCTCGTGGTGGGCTCGCTGGCCGAGGTGGACGAGGCGGCGCTCGACGGCGTCGCCCAACGTCATTTCGGTCCTTAGCCCGGCCGGGAGAGCAGGCCCTCGAGTCGCGCCGCCACCTCCCGGTAGCGCGCCACCGCGATGAGGTGCACCCCGTCGAAGGCGCCCGAGTCGCGGATGGCGAGCACGAGGTCGCAGGCGGCGTCGACGCCGGCGCTGCGCTCCTCCTCCAACCGGGCCAGCAGATCGGGCGGCACGGTCAGGCCGGGGATGGTGAGGCTCCGGGCCATGGCCACGCTGGGCACGACGAGCACGCCGGCGTAGACGGGGCACGAGACGTCCACCTGTGACCGCCACTCGAGCAGCGCGTCGAGGTCGAAGCTGATCTGGACGAAGAGGAAGTCGGCCTGCTGCTTCCAGGTCGGCAGCGGTCGGAGTCCGGTGGCGACGCCGAAGCGCATCGGCGATCCCGTCCGCAGGGTGTCGGCGTACGTTCGGCCTTCGTGCAGCATGGTGCGCACGGTGAGCTCGCTGGTCCGGCTGCCCGCCAGCGGCTCGTCGCCGTAGATGAAGAGGAACTGGTCCACGCCGTAGGCGGCCGCGGTCAGGAGGTCTCGGCGGAAGCCGAGCAGATTGCGGTCGCGGGCGTTGAGACAGGCAATGGAGCGGCCGCCCATGGCCTCCACCTCGTGGGCCACGGCCACGCTCGAGACGGTGGCCCGACCGATGTGGTTGTCCGGAATCAGGAACGACGACGCCACCGGGCTCAGGACGCCGATCTGGTGGCGGACCCGTTTCAGGTCGGGGGAGGTTGCCGGCTCGATCTCGCAGACGAGTTCGAAGGGACGAGGGGTCGTGGTCAGGGCGTGGTCAGGCGAAGGGCTCGGGGAGGGAGACAGCGGCACAGCCTCTATCCTTTCCCAGACGCCCGGGGGCACCCCGCCATCGGCGCTCGCTCACCCGGTACCTCGTGTTCACACCCGTCCCCCCCGACACCGACTTTGTCGCACTCGAGCAGGCCGAACTGGCCCGCTGGTCGGCGCATCGCGTCTTCGAGCGTTCGATCGAGCAGCGCAAGGGTTCCCCGGCCTGGGTCTTCTACGAGGGACCCCCCACGGCCAACGGCATGCCCGGCCTGCACCACGCCTGGGCCAGGGTGTACAAGGACCTCTTCTGCCGCTTCCGGACGATGGAGGGCAACTACGTCGCCCGGCGCGCCGGGTGGGACACCCACGGGCTGCCGGTCGAGGTGGAGGTGGAGAAGAAACTCGGGATCACCGGCAAGCAACAGATCGAAGAGCAGGTCGGGATCGCCGAGTTCACCCGCCTGTGCCGCGAGTCCGTGTATTCCTACGTCGACGAGTTCGCCCGCCTGACCACGCGCATCGGCTACTGGGTGGACATGGATGCGGCCTACTGGACGCTGAGCCCCGACTACATCGAGTCGGTGTGGTGGCACCTCCAGCAACTCTTCGACAAGGGCCTGCTCTACGAGGACCTCAAGGTGGTGCCCTACTGCCCGCGCTGTGGCACCGCGCTGTCCAGCCACGAGCTGGGACAGCCCGACGTCTACGGCGACGAGGAGGACGAGTCGGCCTACGTGCGGTTCCGCCTGGTTGGGGAAGGCGAGGAGCCGCCGGGCGACGCGCGGTGGTTGGCCGTGTGGACGACCACGCCGTGGACCCTGCTCTCCAACACGGGCGTGGCCGTGAACCCCGAGCTCACCTACGCCGTGGTCGATCGAATGGTCGTGGCCGAGGAACTGGTCGACGCCGTCCTGGGCGACGGGGCGCGCCAGAGGATCACGGCCCGGGTGCCCGGATCGGCGCTGCTCGGTCTGCACTACCAGCGCCCGTTCGACGATCTGGCCCCGCCGCACGGCGCGGACGGGTGGCGCGTCGTGCCGGCCTCTTACGTGACCACCGAGGAAGGCACCGGCCTCGTACACCTGGCGCCCGCCTTCGGCGAGGTCGACCGTCAGACCGGGCGCCTGCACAACCTGCCCTCGCTCAACCCGGTCGGGCCCGACGGGCGCTTCAGCGACGACATCTCCTGGCTGGCGGGGCGTGAGGTGCGGGCGGCGAACCACGACATCAACGACGCGCTCGAGGTGAAGGGTCTCCTCATCCGCCGCCACCCCTACGTCCACTCGTACCCGCACTGCTGGCGCTGCAGCACGCCGCTCATCTACTGGGGCAAGCCCAGCTGGTACATCGCCACGTCGACCCGCAAGGACGACCTGCTGGCGGCGAATGCCACCGTCGACTGGCATCCGGCCCACATCCGTGACGGCCGGTTCGGCGAGTGGCTGGCCAACAACGTCGACTGGGCCCTCTCGCGCGACCGCTACTGGGGTACGCCGCTGCCGATCTGGCGCTGCGGGCGCGGGCACGTGCGCTGCGTCGGGTCCCTGGCCGAACTGTCCGACCTCTCGGGGCGCGATGTCACGGGTATCGACCCGCACCGTCCGACCATCGACGACGTGACCTTCGCCTGCTCGACGTGTGGGGCGGACGGATTCGACGACGAGCTCTCCGTGTTCCGGCGGGTGGAACCCGTGATCGACGCCTGGTTCGACTCCGGGTCGATGCCCGCGGCGCAGGTCGGCTATCCCCAGGTGCCCGGGTCCGACGAGTCGTTCACGTTCCCGGCCGACTTCATCTCGGAGGCCATCGATCAGACGCGGGGCTGGTTCTACTCGCTGTTGGCGGTGAACACGCTGGTCTTCGGCGAGAGCCCGTACCGCCACGTCGTGTGCCTGGGCCACCTTGTCGACGCCGACGGCCGCAAGATGTCCAAGTCGCTCGGCAACATCATCGATCCGTGGTCGATCCTCGACACCCGGGGCGCCGACGCCATGCGCTGGTGGATGTTCAGCCAGGGCTCACCGTGGACGCCGACGCGGGCGACGTTGGGCGCCATCGACACGGCGCTGCGGGACATGCTCCTCACGCTGTGGAACACCTTCAGCTTCTTCACCACCTACGCGTCGCTCAACGGGTTCGAGCCGACCGATGCCGCCGTTCCCGCGGCCCGTGACCGCGGGCCTCTTGATCGGTGGATCCTCTCGCGGCTGGCCAGCGCGACCGCCGAGACGACCGAGGCGCTGTCGTCCTACGAGCCGCTCACCGCGGCCGCCGCTCTGGGGTCGCTGGTCGACGACCTTTCCAACTGGTTCGTGCGCCGCAGTCGCCGGAGGTTCTGGCGCACCGATCCGGATGCGCCCCCGGGCGACACCCTGGCCGCCCAGGCCACCCTGCACGAGGTGCTGACCACGGTCGCACTTCTGCTGGCTCCCTTCTGCCCCTTCGTCTCCGACGCCATGTGGCGACAGCTGAGCGCAGCGGCCGAGGACGAGTCGGTCCACCTGGCCGACTGGCCGGTGGCCGACCGGACCCTCATCGACCGCGAGCTCGAGGCGCAAATGGCGCTGGCCCGCCGCCTGACCTCGCTGGGGCGGGCCGCCCGCAGCGAGGCGTCGGTGAAGGTGCGTCAACCCCTGTCGCGGGCACTGGTGTTCCTCCCGGCCGGGTCCGCGGAGATCCTGGCCGACATCGTGGCGGACGAGCTCAACGTCGACGAGATCGACACGGCCGACGAGCTGAGTGAGGTGATCAAGTTCGAGCTGGTGCCGAACTTCAAAACCCTCGGACCGCGGCTGGGTGAGAGGGTCAAGGAGCTCAAGGCGGCACTGGCGGCACTCGACACGGCGGACGCCGCGGCCCGGCTCGAAGCGGGGGAGTCCATCTCGGTCATCCTCGGCGGCGAGCCCGTGGAGCTCACGCCCGAGGACGTGCAACTCCGCGTGCGCGGACAGCAGGGCTTCGCCGTGTCCCGCGAGGGGGGCGAGGTGGTGGCCCTCGACATGAGCATCGACGACGGGCTGCGCCGACGCGGCTTGGCGCGCGACGTGGTCCGCTTGGTGCAGGACCTGCGCAAGACGAGCGGGCTCGAGGTGTCCGACCGCATCCGGCTGCGGCTGGTCGGGTTGGACTCGCTCAGCGAGCACTTCGACTTCATCGCCCGCGAGGTCCTGGCCGTCGAGGTCCTGACCGAGCCCGGACCGGGGGAGGGCACGGTGCTCGAGCTCGACGACGACACCCTCACTGAGCCGGTGCGGGTCTGGCTGGAGAAGGTGGACCCGCCCGGAGCCTGAGCCCGCCACTGTTCAGCGGCGTGGGTCGCCGGGCAGGAGTCGATCGGTCAGGGCGATCTGCACGCCTCCCGTGTCGGCCGGGTCGATGACGGTCAGCGTGGCGTCGGAGCGCAGGATCCGCACGCTGAGCGCCACGAGGGTGTCCTCGGCGGCGACGCGGTCGTCGACGCGCAGGGCCAGCAGGTGTGTCCGCGCCCGCTCGTAGCGGCGGCCCCAGAGGTCGGCCGAGTCGGGGGGTGAGAGGGCGAAGAGGGCCAACGTGCAGTCGCCCAGGGAGACACCGGCCGTCGGTCGGTCCGGGCCGGCGGCCTCGTCCTCGAACGTCACCTCCGTCCCCGTGAGCTCGGCCAGGCGGTCGGCGACGCGGCGCGGTTCCTCGACCAGCGCCCCCACGTAGGCATGCTGGACGACGGAGATCAGGGGCGCGGACTCGGCCACCGGCACCGCGGCACCGAAGTGCGGGTCGACGTCGAGCTCGAAGCAGCTCCATTGCACGAAGACCCCGGCCGTGTCGCGGGGGTCGGTGAAACACATCTCGGGCCGCGGCCGGGCGGCGATGCGGACACCCTTGGCCTCCAGGTGCGCCATCGTCTCGTCGAGGTCGAGGACCTGCAGCGCCACCGAGTGCATGCCGCCACCGTGGCGGTCCACGAACTGACGGGCGGCGCCGTCGACCACCGGCTGGCCGACCTCGATGGCGTGGTCGCCGACCCAGGCCATGCCGCCCCGTCGGCCGATACCGGGCTCGGAGGACTCGCCGTACTCGAGCACGCCGAGCCCGGTGAGGTGGCCGAGGCGCTCCGTGGCCCGGTCGTAGTCCGCCACCATCGCCGTCGAGTGGAACAGCCAGCGCACCGCCGGGCCCGCCACGCCTACCTCCCGATCCCTGACCACCGGCGTCGCCTCATCGGCCGGCGGTCACCGGAAGTTCCACGCCGGTGATGCTGTACGCACCCGGTCCGGCGAGGAAGAGCACGGCGTCGGCGATGTCGGACGGCTCCACGTGACGGCCCAGCGCGGACGAGGCCGCGAGGTGCTGTGATGCCACCTCCACGGAGATGCCGCGGCTTTCCGCCACGGTGGTGATCAGGGCGTCGAGCGGCGGACCCGTCGTGAATCCGGGTGTGACCACGTTGACCCGAACGCCCCACGGGCCCAGTTCCTTGGCCATGGTGAGCGAGGCCGAGACCATGGCCTGCTTGGTGGCCGTGTAGCGGGCCCGGCCCGAGGGCAAGGCGTGCGTTCCCTGGGTGCCGATCTGAATGATGGAGCCGCCACCGCCCGCCTGCATGGCGCGTGCGGCAGAGCGGCTCAACTCGAGGGTCCCGACCACGTTGACCTCGAAGGCTCGCCGCCAACTCTCCCAGTCGGCATCGTCGACGAGCTGGTGCTCGCCGCCGAAGGTGGCCACGTTGACCAGCACGTCGAGACGGCCGAACCGTTCGACGACGCCCTCGACCAGGGACCGGCACGAGGCGGAGTCGGCGAGGTCGACCTGGTGCGGGAGGACGGCGCGTCCCGTCTCGACCGCCAGTTCGCCGGCCAGGGCGCCCAGCCGATCCCGGTCCCGGGCCGCCAGCACCAGATCCGCCCCGGCCGTGCCGAGGGAGCGTGCACAGGCCCGTCCGATACCGGGTCCAGCTCCGGCGACGAGTGCCACCATGCCGTCGAGGCGCGTCACCGCTCAGTCCCCGAGGTCGGGCGCCCACTGCACGCCGTTGATGTGACCTCCTCCGTCGACGAACACCGTGTTGCCCGTGACGTAGCGTGCGTCCTCGCTGGCCAGGAACACGGCGACGGGGGCAATGTCCTCCTCCGGGTCGCCGAGACGGCCCATGGGATTGGTGGCGTCGGCCGCCACCTCGAGTTCGGGATGGGCGGCGAACGCCGCGCGCGAGGCTGCGGTCTTGGCGCCCGGACAGATGACGTTGACCCGGATCTGCCACGGGGCCCATTCGCGCGCCGCCGTACGGCTGGCGCAGCGCAGAGCCTCCTTGGCCACGTTGTACTGCAGCGTGCCCATGTGGGCGTTGACCCCGTTGAGCGAGCACATGTTGATCACGGCGCCGTCGCGGCTGGCTTTCATGATCGGGAGCACGGCCTGCATGGCCCAGAACGGGCCCATGAGGCCCATGGAGAGGCCATGGCGCATCTCCTCGTCGCTCTTGTCCTCGAACCGGCCGAGACTGCCGCCGCCCCAGGCGTTGTTGACCAGAATGTCGACGGTGCCCCACGCGTCACGCGCGTAAGCCACCATGGCCAGCGCGTCGTCCTTCACGGTGACGTCAGTGTGCAGGAAGCGAGCATCCGCGCCGAACTCCCGGCCCGTCTCCTCCGCCACCCGTCGGCCGCGTTCGTCGTCGATCTCGGCCACCACGAGACGGGCGCCCTCCCGGGCAAAACGGCGGACGATGCCGCGCCCGATGCCGTCGCCACCGCCGGTGACGATCGCCACCTTGCCCGCGAGCCGTTCTGTCATGGCCGCCCACGCTAGCGACGGCGGGGCCAACCGATCGGGGGCCGAACGCGTCGGCCGTGACTGCTACGAACGCTCCGCCTCGAGCACCTTGGTGAGCGCGGCGGCCAGGGCCGCCCGGTCCCCCACACCGAGAGGGGTGAAGAGGTGGCGCTCGATGCTCTCCGCGTGCGCCGCAATGGCCTGCCCCATCACGTCGTGTCCGGCCGGTGTCAGCACCACGTGGATGCTCCGGCGGTCATTGGGGCAGTTCTGCCGTTGGACGAGGCCGGCCTCCACCATCCGGTCCACAAGCCGGGTGACGCCGCCCGTGGTCAGGGCCACGTCCGCACTGAGCCTGCTCATGGTGAGGCGGCCGTCCGGGGCGGCCCCCACATGGATCAGCACGTCGAAGAAGACGAGCGGGATCCCGACCGCGTCCTCGAGTTCCCGCCCCAGGCGGTCGGACAGGAGTCGGTGGGTGCGCACGAGCAGGCTCATGAGCCTGATGCGCTCGTCCTCCACCTGTTCGAGGACGCCACAGGTCCCGCCGGTGTCCGGCGCGTCCTGCGCGCCATCGTCGTGAAAAGTCACCGTTCCCATACTGCGCCTTCAGTCTCCCCCTTTTGGCACGGGGGATGCCGAACTTCTGATTGACAAGTATCTGCTAAGTCAGATACTATCATGTCAGTAGCAGTCCGATCAACCAAGGAGCCTGAAAATGAGCACCGAAACAATTACCCTTCCCAAGACCGGGACTTACGCCATCGACCCTGCTCACACCGAGGTCGGGTTCGTCTCCCGCCACCTCATCGGGACCAAGGTCCGAGGCCGCTTCACCGACGTCGTGGGCACGTTTACCGTGGCCGAGCCGATCGAGAACTCCAGGCTGGAGGCCACCGTCCAGGCGGCCAGCATCCACACCGGCCAGGAGCAGCGGGACGACCACCTGCGGACCAATGACTTCCTCGATGTCCCGAACCACCCCACTCTGACCCTGAAGAGCACCGGCCTCAAGCGGGCGAACGGCTCTCACTGGGTCCTCACCGCCGACCTGACCATCCGCGGCGTCACCAAGTCCGTCGACTTCGACGTCGAGTTCCTGGGCGAGGGTCCCGCCATGGTGGAGGGCAAGACGGTCGTGGCCTTCTCGGCCAGCGCCGAGATCGACCGACGCGACTTCGGCGTGAGCTTCAACCACTCGCTCCTCGACGGCAGTGTGGTCGTGGGCAACAAGGTCGTCATCGAGATCGAGACCGAAGCCGGCCTGGCCGACTGACGGACCGGTGGCCGGCCCGGATCGGGTCGGGTCGGGTCGGCTGGGTACGCTTCACCGCCATGCCCATGCCGAGGACGGGCCTGCACGCCCGGCCGGCCACCGAGCTCCGCACCGTCGCCACCGCCGGCCCGGACGCCACCTTCGTCCTGGCCGTCGATCTCGGCACGGGCGGTCCCAAGGTGGCCGTGTTGTCGGCCGCCGGACGCATCGTGGCGCACGCCTTCCGGCCCGTCGGCCTCGACCTGACCGAGGACGGGGGAGCAGAGCAGTCACCCCGCGAGTGGTGGGAGGCCGTCGTGGCCTCGACCCGCGAGGTGCTGGCCGACAGCGGGGTGGCGCCCGAGCGGGTCGTCGGGATCGGCTGCACCTCGCAATGGTCGGGCACCGTGCCGGTCGACGACGAGGGCGACGCGATCGGACCCGCCATCATCTGGATGGACTCGCGCGGGGCGCGGGCGGTCCGCGACACCGTGCGCGGCGCGCTCAACGTGCAGGGCTACTCGGCCTCCAAGTTGGCCCGCTGGGTCCGGCGCACGGGCGGCATCCCCAGCCTCTCGGGCAAGGACCCGGTCGGCCACATCCACTTCCTGCGCAGCGTGCGGCCGGACGTCTACCGCGCCGCCGCGGTCTTCCTCGAGCCGGTGGACTACCTCAACCTGCGCCTCACGGGACTGGCCCGCGCCTCACACGACTCCATCACGGTGCACTGGGTCACCGACAACCGCGACGTCCGCGCCGTTGCCTACGACGACCAGCTGGTCGAGCTGGCCGGTCTCGAGCGATCGACGCTGCCCGAGCTGGTGCCCACGGGCAGCGTCCTCGGTGGGCTCGCCCCCGACACGGCCGCCGAGCTCGGCCTGCTCGCCGGCACGCCGGTGGTGGCGGGAACGGGCGACCTGCACTCGGCTGCGGTGGGCTCGGGAGCGGTGTCCGACTTCGACGGGCACCTCTACATCGGCACGTCGAGTTGGGTCAGCTGCCACGTCCCCTTCAAGAAGACCGATGCGCTGACCAACATCGCCTCCATCCCCTCGGGCCTCCCCGGCCGTTACCTGATCGCCGACGAACACGAGACCGGAGGTGCCTGTCTGACCTGGCTGCGCGACAACCTTCTCTTTCCGGACGACCCGTTGGGGCCGGGCGATCCGCCCGGGGACATCTTCGCCACGCTGAACGACCTCGCGGCGTCGGTGCCCGCCGGCGCGCACGGGGTGCTGTTCACGCCCTGGCTCAACGGCGAGCGGTCGCCGGTCGACGACCACACCATCCGCGGCGGCTTCCACAACTTGTCGCTCTCCTCGACGCGGTCCGACATGGTGCGGGCCGTGTTCGACGGGGTGGCCCTCAACTCGGCGTGGCTGCTCGGTGCCGTCGAGAAGTTCACCAAGAAGCCCTTCCGCTCGCTGGCCTTCGTCGGCGGCGGCGCCAACTCGGACCTGTGGTCGCAGATCCACGCCGACGCCACCGGCCGCACCATCCGCCAGGTAGCCGACCCCGTCCTGGCCAACGTGCGCGGCGCCGGGCTGCTCACCCTGCTCGCCCTCGGGCACTTGGGCGTGCCGGACATCCCGGGCACCGTCGACATCAAGGCGACGTACGAACCGATCCCGGAGACGTCGGCGCTCTACGCCGGACTGCTCAAGGAATTCGTCAACCTCTACGACAAGACGAAAGGCATCCACAAACGGTTGAACGGTCGCCGCCTGCACTGACCGAGAGCCGTGTCGTCGAGTTACCCCCGCCCGACCAGGGCGCGCCAGCGCCGGGAGCGCCGCGTGGCTCCCTTGGTGACCACCAGGGCCAACGATGTCGTCACATACCCGCTCAGCTCGGTGCGCAGGTGCACGTCGCTGAAGGGAGGCACGTCGACGTGGAGATCCTCGGGGGTGTTCCCGAGCGCGTAGTCGACGTCGATGTCGTGACCGGCCCGGCGCAGTCGTCCGGCCAGGGCCTCGATGTCACGCCGCCGGTAGAAGACGGTGCCTCCCGACTCCACGGTGTCGGTGTCGGAGGACACCAGGAACTCGGTCGTGTGGACCGAGACGCCACCCGGACGCAGGCAGTCCATCTGGGCCAGCACGAAGTCCGCCCCGGCCCCGAGCGTGCCCAGGTGCTCGAGCGCGCAGGACGACCAGCTGAAGTCGAAGCCACGCAGGTCCTCGGGCACCGCGTTCATGTCGACGGGGCGGAAGCGCACCCGCCGTGCGAAGTCATCGTCCGGGCACAGGCCCGAGCGGTTGAGCGCCGCGGGCCCGTCCGCCCACTCGACCTGCGAGTCCGTCCAGCCCGACGCCAGCGCGGCGGCGTGCGGCTGATCGGTGGCGACGATGTCTGCCCCCTCGGTCGCGAACAGCGCCACCAGGGGCTCCTGGCCGACACCGAAGCCGAGGCCGCGGCGGCCCTCGGCCAGCATTCCGCGTTCGCGCAGCGCCTCGGCGATGAAGAGCCACTCCCACATCTTCCGGTGCAGCATCACCGCGCGTTGATCGTCCGTCGCGGCCCAGAGCGGTCGCAACCGTTCTGCCCAGGTCACCAGCGCGGGGGAGCGCAGCGACTCGGCCGAGCACAATTGCGAGCGCAGCATGATCGGGCGACCTTACCGGCGCACCGGCGCCGGGAGCGTCCGCCCGGCGCTCAGATGCGCTCGAAGTTGCGGGCCAGCTCCCAGTCGGTGACGTGGCGGTTGAAGGCCTCCCACTCTTGTACCGCGGTGTTGAGCAGGTGGTGGTGCACGTCGGGCCCGAAGGCCTCGAGGGCGACGGTCGAGCCACGAAGCTCCTCGATCGCCTCGATCAAGGTGGAGGGAATGCGGGTCACGTCGGTCGCCTCGTAGGCGTTGCGCGGGTACGGGTCGCCCAGCTCGAGCTCGTGGTCGATGCCGTAGAGGCCGGCCGCCAGGCAGGCGGCCAGCACCAGGTACGGGTTCACGTCGGCGCCGGGCACCCGCGACTCCACCCGGCGGCCGGCCCCGTGGCCCACCACCCGGAAGCCGCAGGTGCGGTTGTCCTCGCCCCAGACCACCGCCGTGGGCGCCCAGCTGCCCGGGGTGTAGCGCCGATAGGAGTTCACCGTCGGCGCGGCCAGCCAGGCCAGCTGGCGCGCCGCGTGGAGCTGGCCCGCCAGGAAGCGCCGCGCCAGCGTCGACAGCCCGCTCGGGTGCGACGCATCGGCCATGAGGGGGTCGCCGCTCTCGCGGTCCCACAGGCTGGTGTGCACGTGGCACGACGAGCCCACGTCGTCCATCGTCCACTTGGCCATGAACGTGGCCGCCCGGCCCTCTTGGGACGCGATCTCCTTGATGCCGTTCTTGAAGACCAGGTGGCGGTCGGCGGTCTCCAAGGCCTCGTCGTAGGTGACGTTCACCTCGTGCTGGCCCCGGCCGGCCTCGCCCTTGGAGAACTCCACCGGGATGCCGGCGTCGATCATCTCGTTGCGGATCCTCCGCAAGATGTACTCCTCGCGCGCCGTCTGCAGCAGCTGGTAGTCCTCGATCGTCGAGGTGTGCGGGGTCAGGTCACGCCAGTGCTTGGCTCCCGCTTCCCCGTAGGTGTCCATGAAGAGGAAGAACTCGAGCTCGGTGGCGCTGCACACGCGCAGCCCCCGCTCGGCGGCCCGCTCGAGCTGGCGGCGCAGGATCTGGCGGGGCGACACCTCGACGGGCGTCCCGTCGAGGTCGGTCAGGTCGCAGATGACCATGGCCGTGCCCTCGAGCCACGGGATCCGGCGGGCGGTGGCGAAGTCGGGGACGCACACGACGTCGCCGTAGCCGGTGTCCCAGTTGGCGAAGGAGTAGCCGGGCAGGGGGTTCATGTCGACGTCGACGGCGAGGAGGTACTCGCAGGCCTCGATCCCGTGCTGGGCGACGTGCGAGGACCAGAAGTCGGCCGTCACCCGCTTCCCCACGGGTCGCCCGTACATGTCGGGGAAGGCAACGACGACGGTGTCCACGGAGCCGTCTTCGATTGCGTGGTCGATGAACTCGCGGCCTGACATGTGGCGCCATGTTGGTCGCCCCGCGGGCCAGCGTCCAGCCTCTCTGTACGCTGGCCGAGGATCGATTCCCCTGATCGGCGTCTCCACCTACGTGGCCGAGGCGAGCTGGTCGACCTGGACGCGGCGGGCCGCCGTGCTGCCCGAGAACTACTTCGAATTGGTGGCGGCCGCCGGCGGCCGGCCGCTGCTGCTCCCCCCGACGAGCCGCGCTCCCGAGGGCCCGGGTGCGGCGGCGGACGAGGTCGTCGCCGTCCTCGACGGCCTCGTGCTCACGGGCGGTGGCGACGTGGATCCCCGGGCCTACGACCAGGAACCCGACCCTGAGGTGGGCGGGGTGGACACCGACCGCGACGAGAGCGAGCGCGCCCTGCTGGCGGCGGCCCTGCGGGTGGACCTGCCCGTCCTGGCCATCTGCCGGGGCTGCCAGGTGCTCAACGTGGAGCTCGGCGGGCACGCTGCACCAGAACCTGCCCGACGTGATCGGCACCCTGGCCCACCGCAGCGCGCCCCTCGTCTTCGGCGAGGTCGAGGTCGAGACGGTGCCGGGTACCCGGGTCGCCGGTGTCTTCGGGCCGTCGCCCACGGTGCTCTGCTCGCACCACCAGTCCATCGCCGCCTCGGGCCGGGGCCTGGTCACCACCGCCTCCGCGGCCGACGGCGTCATCGAGGCGGTCGAGCTTCCGGGGGCGCGCTTCGTCCTCGGTGTGCAGTGGCATCCCGAGGAGGGGATGGACCAGCGGCCCTTCGACGCGCTGGTCGAGGCGGCCACCGCCTACGCCGAGGGGCGGTCGGTGCGCCGCAGCGCGTGATCGTGCCGGCCAGCGGCCGGGTCGCTGTCGTCACCGGGGCGAGCCGTGGCCTCGGTGCCGGGTTGGCCGTCCACTTCGCCGCCGCGGGCATGCACCTCGGGCTCTGCGCACGGCACGCACCGGCGCTGGCCGTTCGCACGCGGCCCGAGCGCACGACGGACGTGTCGACCGGGCGGAGACCCCGGTCGTGGCCGCGGTGGACGTGACCGACCGGGCCGCGGTCGAGCGCTTCGCCGACGAGGTGGTGGCCCGGTTCGGGCGCATCGACCTGTGGGTGAACAACGCCGGCCTGCTCGGCGACATCCGCCCGGTGGCCGAGGCCGACCCGGCCGCCTCGGCCCGCACGGTGGCGGTCAATGTGACCGGCACGCTGCACGGCAGCGCCGTGTTCGCCGCCCACGTGCGACGGCGCTCGGGTCCCGGTGTGCTCGTCAACATCTCGTCGGGCGCGGCCACCAAGCCCTATGAGGGCTGGGGCGCCTACTGCGCCTCCAAGGCGGCGGTCGACCAGCTCACGCGCGTCCTCGCCCTCGAGGAGGCCCGTCACGGGCTGCGGGCCTACGCCCTGTCCCCCGGCCTGGTCGACACCGATATGCAGACGGCCATCCGGGCCTCGGACGAGCGCGACTTCCCCGAGGTCGAGCGCTTCCGGCGTATCGCCGCCGACGACCGGTTCAACTCACCGGCCTGGGTGGCCGATCACATCCTGGCCATCGCCTTCGGCGGCGACGACCCCGGCCAGGTCTCGGTGCGCGTGGGGGAGCAACCGGTCCCCGGCGCCGCCGGGTAAGGTCTCGGGCCATGCCCAAGAGCGGTGCTCGCAAGGTGGTCAAACCGGTGGCGGCGGGCGCGGTCACGTTGGGGACGATCGCCAGCATCTGGTGGTTCGCCCTCAAGCCGCGCCGCAGGCGCGAAGAAGCAGGGCATCACCACCGAGAAGAAGTAGGCGCGCCCCTCAGCCTGGCGGCGGGGAGCCCGGCCACCAGGGCCGGCAGGCACTCGCTGATGGAGCCCGTGACCACCACGTCGGCCAGGGCGTCCATCTCGGTCGGGCCGCCGTTGACGATGACGACCACGGCGCCGTGGCGCACCGCGAGCGGCACCATGCCGGCCGCCGGGAAGACGGCGAGGGTCGAGCCGACGGCCAGGAGCAGGTCGCAGGCCATCGCCGCCTGCTCGGCCCGCAACAGGTCATCGGCCACCAGGCTCTGACCGAAGCTGATGGTGGCCGACTTCAGGATGCCGCCGCAGGCCAGGCAGCTCGGGTCGGCTTCGCCGGCGCGCACCCGCTCGTGCACCGGTTCGGCAGGCTGGCGATCTCCGCACGTCATGCAGACCACGTCGAGCGACGTTCCGTGGATCTCCACCAGGCGGCCCGGGTCCGTGCCGGCCCGCCGGTGCAGTCCGTCGATGTTCTGGGTCACCAGGGTGTCGAGCCGACCGCTGCGCTCGAGGTCGACCAGGGCGCGGTGCCCGGCGTTGGGCTGGGAGTGCCACAGGGGCGAGGTCAGCCGGTTCTGCCACGACCGCTTCCGGATGTCGGGGTCCGAGAGGTAGACGTCGAGCGTCGCCAGCTTCTCGGCCTCGGGGTTCTTGGTCCAGACCCCGTCGGGCCCCCGGAAGTCAGGGATGCCCGAGTCGGTCGAGATGCCCGCCCCGGTCAACACGACGACACGACGGGACCGACCCAGCAGGGCACGGGCCCGTGCCAGCTCGGGGGTGTCGCGCCGGCCCCCTTCGCCGGCGCAGAGGTGGGATCGGGCTCGGCCATGGCACGCCAATGCTGGCACGCACGCCGCGTCGCGGCCGGCGGGCCTACAGTGCCCCGGTGCCCGCGGGCGGTGCCCCCAGCGTCGAGATCCTCGAGGCCACCGACGCCGAGGTCCGCCAGCGCCGGGCGGCCGGCGCGCTGCTGGCCCGGGGTTGCACCCGGGGTGACCGGGTGGCCTTCGCCCTCGGCTCGTCGGCCGACCTCATCTGCGCCGTCCTCGGCGCGGCCCGGGTCGGGCTGATCCCGGTGCTGCTCAACGCCACCCTCACCGACACCGAGCGCGACTCCTTGGCCGAGGATGCCGACCCGGTCCTGCGCGTCTTCGACCGCGCCGCGCTGGCCGCGTTGTCCGACGGCCCTGCGACCGAGCTCGCCCCGTACCCACTGACCCGGCCGATGCACTACACCTCGGGCACCACGGGGCGGCCCAAGGGCGTGACCACCGGCCTGTGGGACGAGGCGACCGCCCGCGCCGTGTTCGAGGACGAGGCCTCGGTGTGGCACTTCGACCGGTCGGACCTCCATCTGGTGTGCTCGCCGATGTACCACACCGTCTCCATCCGCTTCTCGGCCGGCACGCTGCTCTCGGGCGGCTCGCTGGCCGTCCTGGGCCGCTTCGACGCGGCGAGTGCGCTCGATGCCCTCCGCCGGCACCGCCCGACCACCGCCTTCTTGGTGCCCACCCACCTCCAGCGCATCCTCGGACTCGGCGAGCTCGGGCCCGACGAGCAGTTCGACTCGCTCCGTCTCCTCGTCCATGCCGGCGCACCCTGCCCCGAGTCGCTCAAGCGGGCCACCATGGCCCGGGCCACGCCCGGCGCGGTCTGGGAGTTCTACGGCTCGACCGAGGCGCAGTTCACCGTGTGCCCGCCCGACGAGTGGCTGGAGCGTCCGGGGACGGTGGGTCGGGCCCGCTCCGGCCGCCGGCTCTCCATCGCACCGCTCGACGGCACCGGCGAGGCCGACCCGGGCGGCGCCGGCACCATCTGGAGCACCATGCCGGACTTCGCCCGCTTCGCGTACTGGCGCAACGACGAGGCCACGGCGCAGGCCTGGCGGGGCGACGCCTGCACCATCGGCGACCTGGGCACGCTCGATGCCGACGGCTACCTCTACCTGACGGGCCGGCGCCACGACCTCATCATCAGCGGCGGGGTCAACGTCTACCCGGCCGAGGTGGAGAACGTCCTGGCCGCGGTCGAAGGCGTGGCCGAGGTGGCGGTGTTCGGCCTGCCCGACGAGCAGTGGGGCCAACGCGTCTGCGCGGCCTACGTGGCCGACAGGCCCGGGGCCGAAGAGGCCCTGCGGGCCGCCGCGTCCTCCGGCCTCGCCCCGTACAAGCGGCCCAAGACCTACGTCGGCGCCCCGGATTTACCCCACACGGCGACGGGCAAGTTGATCCGCCGGGCGGTGCCCGAGCACCTGGGGTTGGTCACGAACCCGTCGTGAGGGCCGACGCGGTCGGCGCGACGTCGGCTCCACGGTTGCACCCGTAGGAAATCCGCCTCGGCGGGGGTAGGTTCGGACCCATGCCCTTCGCCACCATCAACCCTGCCACCGGCAAGACGGAGAAGGAGTTCCCCTCGCTCACGCCCCAAGAGCTCGACGCGCTGGTCCAGCGCGCCGTCGAGGCCTTCGCCGACTACAAGGACACGTCCTACGCGGAGCGGTCCCGCCACCTGATCACCGCGGCGGAGCTCCTCGAAGGAGAGGTGCCCGACGTGGCCCGCATTCTCACCACCGAGATGGGCAAGACCTTCGCCGCGGCCAAGGCCGAGGTGTCCAAGTGCGCCATGGGGCTGCGCTGGTTCGCCGACAACGGCGAGCGCCTCCTGGCCGACGAGCCCATCTCGACGACGGCATCGAACTCGTACGTCCACTACCAGCCCATCGGTGCGGTGCTGGCCGTCATGCCGTGGAACTTCCCGTTCTGGCAGGTGATCCGCTTCGCCGCCCCGGCGTTGATGGTCGGCAACGTCGGCCTGCTCAAGCACGCCTCGAACGTGCCCCAGACCGCGCTGGCCCTCGAGGACCTGTTCCGCCGGGCCGGCCTGCCCGACGGCGTCTTCACCAACCTCTTCCTCGATTCGGCGGACGTGGCCGCGCTCATCGCGGACCCGCGCATCGCCGCCGTGACGATCACCGGGAGCGAGCGGGCCGGGATGTCGGTTGCCTCCGCCGCGGGGCACGCCCTCAAGAAGAGCGTGCTCGAGCTCGGCGGGTCGGATCCCTTCGTGGTGCTGCCCTCGGCCGACCTCGAGACCTGCGTGCGCACCGCGGTCAACGCCCGGGTGCAGAACAACGGGCAGTCCTGCATCGCGGCCAAGCGTTTCATCGTGGTCGACGAGGTGCACGACGAGTTCCTGGAGCGCTTCACCGCGGCGATGGACGCGCTCGTCGTCGGTGACCCCTTCGATCCGGGCACCGACATCGGTCCGATCGTGACCGAGGCCCAGCGCGCCGAGCTGATCGGCCAGGTCGACGAGGCCCGCCGGCAGGGCGCCACCGTCCATGCCGGCGCTCCGCTGCCCTCGGGCGACGGCTGGTGGCTCGCGCCCACGGTGCTCTCGGGCATCACCACGGACATGCCGGTCTCCCAGGAGGAGACCTTCGGTCCGGTGGCCATGGTGCTGCGCGTGCCCGACCTCGACGCCGCGCTGGCCGCGGCGAACGCCACCACCTTCGGGCTGGGCTCGAGCGTGTGGACCAACGACGAGGAGGAGCGGCGGCGCTGCATCGACGGCATCGAGGCCGGCGCGGTGTTCGTCAACGCCATGGTCGCCTCCATGCCCGAGCTGCCCTTCGGCGGCATCAAGCGATCGGGCTACGGCCGCGAGCTCTCCGAGGTCGGCCTCAAGGAGTTCGCCAACGTCAAGTCGGTCTACATCGCCTAGGTCGGAGCCGCCATGAGCGCATCGCTCACGTACCTCGACTACGCCGCCACCGCTCCGCTGCGGCCCGAGGTGGCCGACGCCATGGCCGGGGTGCCGGCGGAGCCACTCGGAAACCCGACGGGGAGCCATCCGGCGGCCCAGCGGGCCCGCCGTCTCCTCGAAGAGGCGCGTGACGAGGTCGCCGACTTCCTGGGTCGCCCGGCCGGAGAGATCGTGTTCACGTCGGGCGGCACCGAGTCGGCCAACCTGGCCGTACTCGGCCCGGTCGAGGCGGCCCGGCGCGCCGGGGAGGAGTCGGTCGTCCTCTCCTCTGCCGTCGAGCACCCGGCGGTGCGCGAAGCCTGCCGTGCGGCGACCGAGCTCGGCGCTGATGTGCGCGAGCTCCCGGTCGACCGGGCCGGAGTCCTCGACCTCGACGCGCTGACCCGCGCCCTCTCGTCGCGCATCACGCTCGTCGCGGTGATGGCGGCCAACAACGAGACCGGTGTGGTGCAACCGGTGCACCAGGTGGCCGACGCCGTGCACCATCGCTCGCCGCGTGCCGTCGTGTTCAGCGACGCGGTCCAGGCCGCGCCGTTTCTCGACCTGCGCGAGGTGTGCGCCGGGGCGGACCTGGTGTCGGTCAGCGCCCACAAGGTGGGCGGTCCGGTCGGGACGGGCGCACTGGCCGTCGGGCCCGGCGTGAACCTGGTGGCGCGCCAGCACGGGGGCGGCCAGGAGCGCGAGCGCCGCAGCGGGACCCAGGACGTCGTCGGCGCGGTCGGCCTGGCCGTCGCGCTCCGACTGGCGGCCGCGGAGCGCGAGACGGCGAGAGCGCTGGCCGAGCGGCGCGACCGACTGGCCGCCGGGCTGCTCGACGCCCTCCCCGAGGCGCAGCGCACGGTCCCGGCGGGAGTGGACGTGCTCCCCGGGCACCTCCACCTCTGCCTCGGAGGCGTGGAGCGCGAGGAGCTCCTCGTGGCCCTCGGCGCGCAGGGTCTGTGCGCCTCGGGGGGCTCGTCGTGCGCCAGCGGCGCGCTCGAGCCGAGCCCGGTGCTGGCCGCCATGGGGGTGTCGGCCGACCTGGCCGTGGGAGCAATCCGCTTCTCCCTCGGCACGCGGACCACCGACGAGGACGTCGAACGCGCCCTGCAGATCGTGCCCGCTGCGGTCGCCGCCCTGCGCGTGCGGGCCTGACCGCGGGTGGCACACTGGGGTCGTGCGGGTGCTCGTGGCGATGTCGGGGGGTGTCGATTCCTCGGTCGCGGCTGCCCTGCTGGTCGAACGGGGCCATGACGTCGTCGGCGCCACCCTCAAGCTCTGGGGCGGAGCGTCCGATTCGGGTTGCTGCTCGGTGGCGGACGTGGAGGACGCCCGCCGGGTGGCCCAGCAGCTCGGGATCGAACACCACGTCTTCAATCTGACCGAGGAGTTCGACCGGGCGGTGGTCGCGCCCTACGTGGACGAGCACGCGCGAGGTCACACGCCGAATCCGTGCATCGAGTGCAACCGAACGATGAAGTTCGATCGGCTGCTGGCCCGCTCCGAGCGGCTGGGTTTCGACGTGCTGGCCACCGGGCATCACGCCCGCGTGACGGGCGAGGGTGTGCGACGACTGCGCCGCGGGGCCGACGCGGCCAAGGACCAGTCCTACGTCCTCTCCATGTTGGGCCAGGACGCCTTGGCCCGGGTGGTG
This sequence comes from uncultured Acidimicrobiaceae bacterium, assembly GCA_963809715.1. Classification (GTDB taxonomy): domain Bacteria; phylum Actinomycetota; class Acidimicrobiia; order Acidimicrobiales; family RAAP-2; genus Bog-473. Next base: position 517,702 of record CAWEKO010000003.1, read on the forward strand.
TTCCCCGTCGGGGACCTGACCAAGGACGCGGTGCGCGCCGAGGCCCGGCGTCTGGACCTGCGGACGGCGGGCAAGCCCGACAGCCAGGACGTCTGCTTCATCAGCCGTTCCGAGGGCCGGGCAGCGTTCCTGGCCGGACGGCTGACCCTGCATGCGGCAGACGTCGTCGACGACCAGGGGCGGCCGGCGGGGTCGGTCGACGCGGTCGAGCTCGTCACGGTGGGACAGCGGCGCGGGATGGGCCACGGCCAGGACGGGACGCGTCGCTACGTCACCGCCGTCGACGTGGCGGCGCGCCGGGTCACCGTGGGCGGCGCAGAACAGGTGCTGCGCTCGTCGGTCCTGCTGCGTGAGCCCTCGTTGACCTGGGTGGACCGAGCCCTGCCGGCCGGCGCGCGCGCCGTGGCCCAGGTGAGCGCGCACGGCCGTCCGGTGCCCTGCACCGTGGTGCGCGTGGCCGCGGGCACCGCAGTCCATTTCGATTCGCCCCAGCGCGCGGTGGCACCGGGTCAGACCGTGGCTCTCTACGACGCCGACGATCCCGACGCCGTGATCGGCGCAGGCATCGCGGCCTGACGGTGGCCGAGAGAGCCGGCGCCCCCGTCCCGGCCGAGGCGGTCCGCCGGGCCGAGGAGCTGCGGGCGCAGATCGTGCACAACAACGAGCTCTACCACGTGCTCGACTCGCCCGAGATCCCCGACGCCGAGTACGACCTGTTGGTGATCGAGCTGCGTCAGCTCGAAGCGGACCATCCCGAGCTGGTCACTCCCGATTCGCCGACCCAGACGGTGGGCGCCGCGCCATCCGGCCTCTTCGCCGAGGTGCGGCACCGGGTCCCGATGATGAGCCTCGACAACGCGTTCGACGAGGCGGAGCTCATGGCGTGGGCCGAGCGGCTGCGCCGGCAGGATGCCGATCTCGACCTGACGGCACTGACCTTCTCGAGCGAGCCGAAGGTCGACGGGGTGGCCATGTCGCTGACCTACGAGCGGGGCCGCCTGGTGCAGGCGGCGACCCGGGGCGACGGCATCACCGGCGAGGACGTCACCGCCAACGTCCGCACGGTGAAGGACGTGCCCGCGGCCCTGGTCAAGGCGGGCGGGCCCTACCCCGAGGTGCTCGAGGTGCGCGGTGAGATCTACATGCCGGTGGCGGAGTTCGAGGCGATGAACAAGCGCCAGGCCGAGGCGGGGGAGCGGCTCTTCGTCAACCCCCGCAACTCGGCGGCGGGCGCGCTACGCCAGAAGGATCCGCGGGTCACCGCGCTGCGTCCGCTGCACTTCTGGGCCTACCAGGTGGGCGTGGTCGAGGGGGCGCCGCCCAAGAGCCACTGGCCCGCCGCGACGCAGACGGCCACGCTGGCCCAGTTGAAGAAGGCCGGCTTCCCGGTCAGTCCCGACGCCCGCCAGGTCACCGGCATGGCGGCCGTGGTGGCCCGGTGCGAGGCGTTGGCGGAAGAACGCCACGACCTGGCCTACGAGATCGACGGCGTGGTGACCAAGGTGGACGAGCTGGCCCGGCACCGTGTGCTGGGGGCCACGTCGCGTGCCCCGCGTTGGGCCATTGCCTTCAAGTTCCCCCCCGAGGAGCGCACCACGAGGCTGCTCGACATCATGGTCTCGATCGGCCGCACCGGCCGGGCCACCCCCTTCGCCCGCCTCGAACCCGTCTTCGTGGGTGGCTCGACGGTCGGGGTGGCGACGCTGCACAACGAGGACCAGGTCGCGGCCAAGGACGTCCGTCCGGGCGACCTGGTGACCGTGCGCAAGGCGGGCGACGTCATCCCCGAGGTCGTGGGACCGGTGCGCCGGGGTCCCGGTGTGCCGGCCCGGCGCAAGCCGAAGTGGAAGTTCCCGACCACGTGCCCGGCCTGTGCACAACCACTCGTGCGCCTGCCGGGCGAGAGCGACACCTATTGCACGAACATCGACTGTCCGGCCCAGCGGGTGCAGCGCATCGCCCACTACGCGTCGCGTTCGGCCATGGACATCGAACACCTGGGCGAGGAGCGGGTGTTGCAACTCGTGGCGGCCGGATTGATCAACGACGCGGCGGACCTCTACGACCTCAGGGTCGAAGCGCTGGTCGAGCTCGAGCGCTTCGGCGCGGTCTCGGCCGGCAACCTCGTTGCCGCGATCGAGGCCTCGAAGACGAAGCCACTCAGCCGCCTGCTGGTCGCGCTGGGCATCCGCCATGTCGGCCCGACCGGAGCCCGGGCGGTGGCCGGCGCCTTCGGATCGCTCGAGGCCATCGAGAGCGCCTCCGTCGAGCAGCTCTCCGCGGTGGACGGCGTGGGCGGGGTCATCGCGGCGAGCCTGGCCGAGTTCCTGGCGGCCGAGATCAACGCGTCGGTCGTCGACCGCCTGCGGGCGGCCGGGGTCAGCACGGAGGAGCCGGGGGCCGCCGGGACGACGAGCGACGGAGACGGGGCGGCGGACGCCCTGCCCCAGACGCTGGCCGGCAAGACCGTGGTGGTCACGGGCGCGGTGCCGGGATACACCCGTGAGGGCGCGGAAGAGGCCATCATGGCCCGTGGCGGGAAGTCACCCGGGAGCGTGTCCAAGAAGACCTACGCGCTCGTCGTGGGCGACGCGCCCGGTGCCAGCAAGACGAAGAAGGCGGAGGATCTCGGCATCCCGACGATGGACGCGGCGGAATTCGACGCCCTCTTGGAGACAGGCGAGCGACCGGGGTGAGGAGACGGTGCAGGTGAGGAGGCGTCCACCGGCGATGCCTGCGGGCTCGGTAGCGTAGGGCCTGCCCGATGCCCCTGATATCTGACTCCATCGGCCGGGTCCTTGGGAAGCGGTACCGGCTGCTCTCCGCACTGGGCACCGGCGCTTCAGCGCACGTCTACCTCGCGGAGGACGTGTCCTTGCAGCGCCATGTCGCCGTCAAGGTGTTACAACCCGGCTTTGCCACCGACGAGGCGTTCCTCAAGCGTTTCCGGGCCGAGGCGCGCTCGGTGGCGTCGCTCAACCACCCGCACGTGCTGCGCGTCTTCGACTGGGGCGACGACCCCGACGGGCCGTACCTCGTGCTCGAGTATCTCGGCGGGGGTTCGCTGCGCGACCTGCTCGATCGCGGCGTCCGGCTCACCCATTCCCAGGCGGCCTCGCTCGGAACCGAGGTGGCCCAAGGCCTGGCCTACGCGCATGTCCGCGGCCTGGTCCACCGGGACATCAAGCCGGCCAATCTGCTCTTCGACGAGGAAGGCCGGGTACGGGTGGCCGACTTCGGCGTGGCCCGGGCGCTGGCCGAGGCGGCGTGGACCGAGCCGGCGGGAGCCATGGTCGGCACGGCCCGCTACATCTCGCCCGAAGCGGCCGAGGGCAAGCCGGTCGACGGCCGGGCCGACGTGTACTCACTGGCCCTCGTCCTCTACGAGGCGGTGACGGGCACGGTGCCCTTCGTCACCGACACGACGATGGGGACGCTCGCCGCTCGCATCGGCCAGCCGTTGCCGCACCACGCGGACCTGGGACCGCTCGACGACGTGTTGGCGCGCGCCGCCGCCCCCGAGGTGTCATCCCGGCTGGACGCCGCCGGCTTGGCCGCCCGCCTCGGCGCGTTGGCCTCCGCACTCCCGACTCCGGCACCGCTTCCCCTCGTCGTCCCGGACATCGTGGCGGCCACGCCGATCAAGGGATTCCGGGCCCCGGGCGTGACCGAGCTCACCGATCAGCCCCAGTCCGCCACCGCAGTGGCGCCGGCGGCCAGCGCGGCGCCGATCGGCACCAGGGCCGGGCCGGGGGAGCTCTTCGACGCCGAACCCAGTGCGAACGGCTCGTCGAACCGTCACCACACGAGCGGCGCCGGCGGGACACCGACCCGTCGCCGCCGTCGGCGCACCTGGTGGATCGTGGCCGCGGTCGCCGCGGTCGTGCTCATCGCCGGCGGGCTGGCCGCCGCCTTCGCGACCGACCTCTTCACCCCCTCGCACCCGGTCCCGACCCTGGTCAACCTGCCCCTGGCCCAGGCGCAGGCGGACGTGTCCAAGCTCCACATGACGCTCAAGGAGGAGGCGCCGGTGAAGTCGATCACCATCGGTGCCGGTGCCGTGGTCAGCCAGAGCCCGAAGCCCGGGACCAGCCTCAAGGAAGGGTCGACGATCAAGGTGGCGCTCTCCGACGGCCCGCCCAACGTCGCCGTCCCCAACCTGGCCAACATGACGTGCGCCCAGGCCGCAGCGGCACTCCAGACGGTGCACCTCAACGGCAGCTGCACGCCGGGGGCCTACAGCGACACCGTGGCCGCGACCATGATCATCTCCTGGTCGGTCGGGAACACGCCGAATCCGACAGAGGCGCCCTACGGCAGCACGATTACGATCGTGCCCTCGCTCGGTCATCAGCCGGCCACGGTGCCCAACATCCCGACGACCTACACCTTCGCCCAGGCCCAGGCAGCGCTCCAGGCGGTCGGGCTGACGGCGACGCAGGCCAACGGACCCTCGACCACGGTGGCCGCCGGTGACGTGATCTCGACGACGCCGCCCAGCGGGGCGGCGGCCCCCTACGGCTCGGCCGTCACCGTCACCGTGTCGACCGGGCCGCCGACGACCACCGTGCCCAACGTGAACGGCGACACGGTGAACCAGGCGACGAGCGCGCTGCAGAGCGCGGGCCTGGTCGCATCCGGAGTGCAGGGCAACCCGCAGAACAACGTGGTGGGCACCCAGCCCTCGATCGGCTCGACCGTGCCGACGGGTTCGTCGGTACAGCTCATCACCCATTAGCGCGGCCCATGACGCTCCCGACCGACCCGAGCTGTGACCTCTGCGAGGCGGCGCGCCTCTCGCAGTGGCACCACGAGGACGACGTGTGTTGGGTCGCCGACTGCGAGGTGTGCGGGGTGCCCATGGTGGTGTGGCGCCATCACGGCCCGAACCCGCCCGAGAGCGACATCGAGCACATGCTGGCCCAGCTGGGCCGGGTGGCCGACGCCCGCTTCGGGGCGGGCGGGTGGTCGATCGACCGCGTGATGCGCCAGATCCCCAATCACTTCCATGCGCACGGGCGCGACCCGCACTGGTGGTCGCGGATGCGGGGCCTCTGAGGAAGCCGTGAAATTGGGCGCCGGTAGGGTGTCCGCTCGTGGAGGTGACCCCGGTCGAGCCCGCCGACGCGCTGCTCGACCCCTCGCACGACCCCGGTGGCGGCGCCATGGGGACGCTGGGGGACGGCTCCGTCGAGACCAACTGGTTCGTCCTGCTGCACCGCCGGGTGTCGGCCCGTGCCGTGCAGAGCCCGCGCTACCAGTGGTGGGCCCTGGTCGCGCTGCTGGCAGGACTGCTCGCGCTCAACATCACGTTCACCGTCTTCGTGGTCGCGCTGCCCACGGTCAAGGCGGACTTCCACACCAACCTCTCGGTGCTGGCCTGGGTGTCGACCGGGCCGTTGTTGGCCTTCGGCGTGGCCGCGCCGTTCTTCGGCAAGGTGGGCGACCTCTTCGGGCATCGTCGCCTCTACCAATTCGGATTGCTCGGGGCCATGGTCAGCGCCGTCCTCACGGCGTTGGCGCCCAATGTGGGGCTGCTCCTCTTTGCCCGGGCCCTCGACGGGGTGCAGGGCGCGGCGACGGGTACCGCGTCCATGGCGATCATCCTCGAGCTCTTCAACCGCGAGGACCGGGTCAAGGCCTTGGGGTGGTGGTCACTGGTCGGGGCGGGGGGCCCGGTGCTGGGCGTGACGCTGGGCTCGCCCGTGATCCAGTACTTCGGGTGGCGCACCCTGTTCTGGGGTCAGCTCGTGCTGCTGGTCATCGCCTCGCTGGTGGTGGCGGTGCTGCTGCCCACGAGGGGGCGCCGGGGCAGGGTGGCCGAGGACGGGTCGGCCACGGGCCGGCGCTCCAACGTCTGGGCGGGCATGGACTGGGTGGGCAGCTGGAGCCTGGCCGGCGCGGTGACGGCGGGGATGCTCGTGCTCAGTATCGGTCCCGTCGTCGGCTGGAATTCGGCCGCGATCTATGTGGCCGGCGTCGCCGCTGTCGTGCTCGGCGCCATTTTCGTGTGGCGCGAGACCACCTTCGCCACGCCGCTGGTGCCGACCAAATACTGGCGTCGCCGCAACTTCATGTTCCCGATGGCGACCAAGAGCTTCACGAGCTTCGCCTACTTCGGTGGCTTCTTCCTCTTCCCGCTGCTCATGGAGCAGGTCTACGGGTACAGCGTGTCCCAGGTGGGCTTCATCTCGGTGGCCCGGCCGCTGCTCTTCGCAGTCAGCGCGCCCATCGCCGGGTACATGACCGTGCGCACGGGGGAGCGAACGGCCACGCTGGTCGGCACCGGATCCCTCTTCGTCTCCATGGTGCTCTTTGCCACCCTGACGCCCGTCGGCCGGACTGTTCATCGTGCTCGTCGCCCTGGCCCTGTCGGGTCTCGGGATGGGGGTCTCGCAACCGGCCACCTCGTCCACCATGTCGAACGAGCTCGAGGAGTCAGAGTACGGCGTCATGAGTGCGGCCCAGCTCCTGGCCACCCAGGTCGGGGAAGTCGCGGGCATCCAGGTCGTGCTCACCATTCAAGAGTCGATCGCCAAGAACTCGGGACTCGGCTCCGTGCACCAGAGCACGGCGTTGTTGCACAGCTTCGCCGTGCCCTTCTGGGTGGGCGCGTTCGTGGCCGGGCTGGCCGTGGTGAGCGCGCTGTTCATCCGCTCCTTGCCGCGGCCGGCGCGCACCGCGTCGTTGGCCGCGGACGCCGCCTGATGCGGCGGTGCGCGCCTACTCGGTGACGTCGCGCAGTCGTTGGGCGAGCTCGGCCGCGCTGGGGTCGGCCGCCGCCGGGCCCGCCGTGAGTGCCATCAGCTTGGCCATGTCACCCTCGACGCGGACCTTTCCCTGCATGAAGGCCTGCATGCCGGCCTGGGGGTCGCCCTCGACGAGGATCGCCTTGGCGGTGTCGTAGTCGACGGTGACCTTGAGGTCCTGGGCCTCGAGATGACCGGTGTCCAGTTCCAGCTCGCCGCTCGAGGTGTCCAGGTGGGCCAGGATGTCCTCGTCCGAGAAGGGAACCTGCGTGACGACGAGGTTCATCCGGACGACGTTGGAGATCGGAGGTGTCTTGCCCTGGTACTCGGCGCGGATGGCGCGGGCCTCGTTCAGCCACTCGTCGCTGAGGAACGGGTACGGCATGCGGTGCTCCTTTTTCGTGGTCCGACACCCGGGTCCGGGACCCCGCCCCGGAACCAACCTGGCGCCGGAACCCTACCCGCGGCACCGGTAGGCTGCCCCTCCGTGAGCGCTCCTGTCATCGCTGGTGCCGAGCCCTATTCCGCGTCGGGAGACAACCGGGGCGCGCTGGTGTTGCACGGGTTCACCGGCAATCCACAGTCCATGCGCGGGCTGGCCGTGGCGCTGGCCGACGCCGGCTTCACGGTGGAGATGCCGCTGCTGCCCGGGCACGGGACAGTGGTCGAGGACATGCTGGACACGCGCTGGAAGGACTGGTCGCACGCGGCGGAACAGGCCTACACCGACCTGGCCGCCCGCACCGATGCGGTGGCGGTGGTGGGCCTCTCCATGGGCGGCTCGCTCAGTGTGTGGCTGGCCGAGCACCACGTGGATATCGCTGCGCTGAGCCTGGTGAACCCGCTGCTCGCGGCGCCCGGCGAGGACACTTTGGCGTTCATTCAGGCGATGATCGACGCCGGGGACACCGTGGCGCCGGGCATCGGTTCGGACATCGCGCTCGAAGGGGCGGTCGAGTCGGCCTACCCGGGACTGCCGTTGCAGGCCGCCCTCTCCCTGTTCGAGGGGGTGGCCGAGGTCGAGGCGCTCCTGGGCCAGGTCTGCTGTCCCGTGCTCCTCTTCACCAGCACGCAGGACCACGTCGTCGACCCCAAGTCCAGTGAGCTCCTCATCGAGAAGGCCAAAGGTCCGGTCGACCAGGTCGTCCTGGAGCGGAGCTACCACGTGGCCACGCTGGACTACGACAAGGACGAGATCGAGACGCGCACCGTGGAGTTCCTCTCGGGCGTGCTCGCCCCACCCCCATGAGCGAGGGCGCGGGCCCGGCACCGCTGAGCCGCGAGGACGTCCTCTACGTGGCCGGGCTGGCCCGGCTGGAGTTGAGCGAGGAGGAAGTCGAGCTCTTCACGGCCCAGCTGCGCACCGTGCTCGAGCATGCACGCGACGTGTCCGCACTCGACCTCTCCCACCTCGAACCCTCGTCCCACCCCATCGTCCTGCGCAACGTGTTGCGAACGGACGAGCCCCGCCCGAGCCTGGACCGAGCCGAGGTGCTCGCCGTGGCCCCGGCGGTCGAGGACGACCGCTTCCGGGTGCCGCGCATCGGGGGCGAGGCACCATGAGCGCGGGCGCGCTCGAGCTGGCGGCCGACGTGCGGGCGGGCCGGCGCTCGGCCCGTGAGGTGGTGCAAGAGGCCCTCGACGCGGTGGCGGCGCGCGACGGCGAGGTCCATGCCTTCCTCACTGTGCTGACCGACCAGGCCCTGGCCCGGGCCGACGAAGTGGACGCCGAGGTGGCCGCCGGGCGCGATCCGGGACCATTGGCCGGCGTGCCGGTGGCACTGAAGGACAATCTCTGTACCCGTGGCACCGCCACCACCTGTGCCTCGCGGATCCTCGAAGGTTGGCGGCCGCCCTACGACGCCACGGTGGTGACGTCACTGCGCCAGGCGGGCGCGGTGGCGCTGGGCAAGACCAACATGGACGAGTTCGCCATGGGCAGCTCGACGGAGAACTCGGCCTTCGGGCCGACGCGCAACCCGCGGCACGCGGGCAAGGTGCCGGGCGGCAGCAGCGGCGGTTCGGCGGCCGCCGTGGCGGCGGGGTTCACGCCGTTGAGTCTGGGTTCGGACACCGGGGGATCGATCCGCCAGCCGGCCGCGCTCTGCGGGGTGGTGGGGATGAAGCCGACCTACGGACGGGTGTCGCGCTATGGGTTGGTGGCCTTCGCCAGCTCGCTGGACCAGATCGGGCCGTTCGCCAACTCGGTGGAGGACGCCGCGCTCCTCTACGACGTCCTGGCCGGGCACGACCCGCTCGACAGCACCTCGTTGCCCTCGACGCCCGAGCCCGTGCTGACGCACGTGCACGACGGTGGCGAGGGCGTGCGCGTCGGACTGTGTCGCGAGCTGGTGGACGGATGTGCGCCTGACGTGGCGGCGCGGGTGCAGGAGGCGGCCGACGCCCTGGCCCGGGCCGGGGCCAAGGTGGAGGAGATCTCGGTGCCCGAGTTCGGCTACGGCCTCTCGGCGTACTACCTCATCGCTCCGGCGGAGGCGTCCTCCAACCTGGCCCGCTACGACGGCGTGCGCTACGGATTGCGCGTGGACGGCGACGACGTGGCGGCCATGAACACGGCCACCCGCACGGCCGGCTTCGGCCCCGAGGTCAAGCGGCGCATCATGCTCGGGACCTACGCCCTCTCCGCTGGGTACTACGACGCGTACTACGCCCAGGCGCAGCGCGTGCGCACGCTGGTGATGCAGGCCTTCGACCGGGCCTACGAGACGTTCGACGTGCTGCTGGGGGCGACCGCCCCGACGACCGCGTTCGACCTGGGGGCCAAGGTGGACGACCCGATGGCCATGTACATGAACGACGTCTGCACCATTCCGTCCAACCTCTCGGGCCACCCCGCGCTGTCGGTCCCCTTCGGCACGGGGGACGACGGCCTGCCCATCGGGGTCCAGGTGTTGGCGCCCGCCCTGGGCGAAACCCTCCTGTTCCGCGTGGGCAGGGTGGTCGAGTCGGGTGCGGCGGAGTTGGCGTCATGAGCGACTGGGAGATGGTGGTCGGGCTCGAGGTCCACTGCGAGCTGGCCACGACCACGAAGCTCTTCTGCGGGTGCCGCAACGCGTTCGGCGCTGAGCCGAACGTCAATATCTGCCCGACGTGCCTGGGTCTGCCCGGGGCACTCCCCGTGCTCAACGAGCAGGCCGTCGAGCTGGCCATGCGGATCGGCCAGGCCCTCCACAGCGAGATCCGCCCGTCGACCTTCGCCCGCAAGAACTACTTCTATCCGGACCAGGCCAAGGACTACCAGATCAGTCAGTACGACCTGCCGCTGAACTCGGGCGGATGGCTCGAGCTGCCCGACGGCATCCGGGTGGGCGTGACCCGGGCCCACATGGAGGAGGACACGGGCAAGCTGACCCACGTCGGCGCGAGCGGGCGCATCAATGCCGCCAACCACGCGCTGGTCGACTACAACCGGTCCGGCGTGCCACTGGTCGAGATCGTGAGCGAGCCCGACATCCGTTCCTCCGCCCAGGCCCGGTCCTATGCGTCAGAGCTGCGCGGCATCCTCGTGGCCACGGGCGCGTCGGACGGTCGCATGGAGGAAGGCTCCATGCGGGTCGACGCCAACGTCTCGGTACGGCCAGTCGGCAGCTCGGACTTCGGCACGCGCTGCGAGATCAAGAACCTCAACTCGTTGCGCTCGCTCGGGCGGGCAATCGACTACGAGGCGGCGCGGCAGATCTCGCTGCTCGAGTCGGGCGGCCGGGTCGCCCAGGAGACCCGGCACTGGGACGAGTCGGGTGGCCGGACCGAGTCCATGCGTTCCAAGGAGGAGGCGAACGACTACCGCTACTTCCCCGAGCCCGACCTGGTGCCACTGGCGCCGGACGACGCCTGGCGCGAGCGGGTCCGCCTCGGCCTGGGAGCCATGCCGGCCGACCGGCGGGCCGAGCTGGCCGCCGCGCTCGGGGGCGAGCCGAGCGAGGCCGAGATCGACCAGATCCGCGCCGTGGTGGACCTGGGGCTCGACGGCCTGGTGACCGCGGCCGCCGCGGCCGGGGCGCCGACGGCGCTGGCCCTCGCCAGGACGGCCAACGAAGTGGCGGCCCGGAGTGAGGCGGCCACCGGGCTGACGGCCGAGTCGTTCGCCGCGTTGCTGGCCATGGAGGCGGGGGGCCAGCTCTCGGCGACCCAGTCCAAGACGGTGCTGGGCACCCTGCTCGAGCAGGGCGGCGATCCGGCCACACTGGCCAAGGAGATGGGCTTCGAGGCGTTGGGGTCGGACACCCTCTCGGCGGCCCTCGACGACGTCATCGCAGCCCATCCCGACGAATGGGCGCGCTACGTGGCCGGGGAGGACAAAATGACCGGCGTCTTCACCGGTGCCGTGATGAAGGCGACGTCGGGCAAGGCCAACGGCAAGGAGGTGGCGGCGGAGCTGCGCCGCCGCCGGGGTTAGTCCATCGGGCCGAAGAGGTAATTGTCCAACGTCGGCCCGGCCCACTGGGCGATCTCGGTCGGCGAGGCGGTCGAGATGGGCGGCATGCGCAAGATGTAGCGGGTGAGGGCCAGGCCCATCAGTTGGGATGAGACGAGGGTCCGCCGGCGGATGGTCATGGCTTCGCTCTCGCCACTCTTGACCGGCTTGCCTTTCCAGACCCGTTCGGCCACGAACTCGCGCATGGCGTCGGCCACGCTGGCCGAGGTGGCCATGGCGGCCACGCAGGAGGCAAAGGACGAGCCAGAACCCTCGGCCTCGTCCCACATGGTGAGGAAGCCCATGACGATGCCCGCCCCGATCGATCCGTTCGGGGCGGCTTCGGGAGCATGGCCGGCGACCTGGGCCGGGTCGAAAGGGAGCGCCATGGCGGCCACGAAGAGGCTGGCCTTTCCGTCGAAGTAGTGATGGACGAGGGCCGGGTCCACCCCGGCCTCACGGGCCACCGCCCGCAGGCTCGCGCCGTCGTAGCCCTTGGCGGCGAAGACGCGCGTGGCCGCCTCGACGATCTCGCCCCGCGTGTCGGCGTTGCCGGGCCGGCGGCCGGCTGGGGCCGCGGTCAACGGTGCGATCCCGAAGAACCACAGGTCACGGGGTATTCACCAGCGGGGAATTCTATGTTAGAACTCATCAATGGTGAATCATACGGCAGTGGAGGACGGAATCGGGGTGACGACGAGCGAGGCCGTGGGGGAGCAGGCACCCCAGACGGTCCTCGGTCGGCTGGCCGGATCCTGTTACGACCGGCGGCGCACGGTTCTCGCGCTGTGGATCCTGGCCATCATCGCCGTCACCGCGCTGACCCAGATCGTGGGTACCCAGTTCGAGAACAAGTTCACCGCGGGCAACACGCCGTCGCAGCAGGCCCAGAACATCCTGGCGGCGCGGTTCCCCTCGCAGTCGGGGGACACGGCCGACATCGTCTTCCACACGGCAACGCCGATTCCGGACAACCGCGACGCCATCGAGGCGGTCCTGGCCCGGGTGCGGCCGCTGCCCTATGTGCGTGGCGTGACGAGCCCGTTCTCCCCCGCCGGTGCCCACCAGATCGCCCCGCGCGGCGACATCGCCTTCGCCCAGGTGCAGTTCAGCACCGACACGGCTGACATCCCGACCGGCGCGGTCAAGCAGGTCGTCAGCGCGGCCCGGTCCGGGGCGCACGCCGGTTTCGCCGTCGAGCTCGGCGGGAATCCGATCTCCTCGGCGGTCACGGCCGCCCCGGGGCCGAGCGAGGGCATCGGGATCACGGCCGCCATCCTCATCATGCTGCTGGCCTTCGGGTCGGTGGTCGCCATGGGCCTGCCCGTGATCACCGCACTGGCCGGGCTCGGGATCGGCGTGGCGCTCCTGGAGTTCCTGACCCATGTCCTCGTGGTGCCGACCTTCTCCCCGGAAATGGCCATCATGATCGGTATCGGGGTCGGCATCGACTACGCGCTCTTCATCGTGACGCGGTACCGCCAGGGCATCTTCGAAGGCCGCGATCCACGCGACGCCGTGGTGACGGCCCACATGACCGCCGGTCGTTCCGTGCTCTTCGCCGGCACCACGGTCGTCATCTCGCTCTTCGGCCTCTACCTGATCGGGCAGGCCTACATGATCGGCCTGGCCACGGCCTGCATCGCCGCCGTCCTCATGGTGCTCTGCGCGGCCCTGACCCTGCTCCCGGCCATGCTCGGCTTCGCGGGCAACGCCATCGACAAGTTGCACCTGCCCGGCCTGCTCCAAAGCGGCGGACCGCCACCGGAGAACGGCTTCTGGCACCGTTGGAGCCGCTACGTGCAGCGCCGGGCCTGGTTGACGGGCACGGTGGCCGTGCTCATCCTGGTGGCGCTGGCCCTGCCGATGTTCAGCATGCGTCTCGCCTTCACCGACGCGGGCAACGACCCGACGTCGCTCACGACGAGGCAGGCCTACGACCTGTTGGCCCAGGGCTTCGGGCCGGGGTTCAACGGTCCCCTCATCGTGGCGGCCGACATGCACGGGCCGAGCGACGTGGCCACGGTGAACCGGCTGCAGCAGGCCATCGCCGCCCACCACGACGGCGTGGCCTTCGTGACCCCGGCGCAGTACAACGCGTCACACACCGGAGGCCTGATCGTCGTGTACCCGACGACCTCGCCGCAGTCGGCCCAGACGGGGCAGCTCGTGCAGACCCTGCGCAACGACGTGATCCCCGCGGCCACCACGTCGAGCGACGTCAACGCGCAGGTGGGTGGGGAGACGGCGGCCAGCATCGACGCGGCCAACTTCCTGGGCCACCGGCTCTTCGTGGTGATCGGGGCGGTCCTGATCCTGTCGTTCCTGTTGCTGATGGTGGTGTTCCGGTCCCTGGTCCTGCCGCTCAAGGCGGTCATCATGAACCTGCTCAGCGTCGGCGCGGCCTACGGGGTCATGGTGGCGGTCTTCCAGTGGGGCTGGGCGGGCAGTGTCATCGGCATCGGCGAGAAGGGGCCGATCGACCCGTGGATCCCGGTGGCGCTCTTCGTCGTCCTCTTCGGCCTGTCGATGGACTACGAGGTGTTCCTGCTCTCACGAATCCGCGAGGAGTGGTTGCGCACCCGCGACAACTCGACGGCCGTGGCCGACGGGCTCGCCGTGACCGGCCGCATCATCACCGCCGCCGCCGCCATCATGTTCTGCGTCTTCGCGTCCTTCGTCATCAAGGACCCGCTGCACATCCTCAAGGTCTTCGGGCTCGGCCTGGCCACCGCCGTCCTGGTCGACGCCACGCTCGTCCGCATGGTGCTGGTCCCCTCGATCATGGAGCTGCTCGGACCGGTCAACTGGTGGATGCCACGCTGGATGGACCGCTCCATCCCGACCATCGGCGTCGAGGTCACGCCGGGCGCGCAACCCGCGCCCGCGCCCGCCTGAGCGAACCCGGGCCGGCCGTATGCTTGGCCCTCATGCAGACGGAGCAGGGCGAGGGCAACGGGTCGCAGCCGACGGCCACGTTGGTCTCCATCAACCCCGGGCGCGACGTCCAGCGAGTCGGCACAGCGGCCTTCCTCGGGGAGGACGTCGCGAAGATCCACGACCCGGTGTGGGCGGTCATCGGCAACCTCGGCGACAGCCAGTGCTACCTCGGCGTGCCGGCGAAGGTGCAGATCGTCCAGGAGGCCATGTCCCGGCGCATCGCCCGGGACGACCTGCCGGTCCGGTTGATCCCGCCGGCCTTCACCCTCGGCGTGTCCGACGGCCAGCTCAACGGCACGCCACAGATGCGGTTCTCCCTGGTCGGCCGCGAGCTCGTGCACGACGTGGCCGACGTGCACCTGGCGGCCAACAGCGTCGCCGGCCTGGTCGCCGTCGTGGCGTGCGACAAGCCCCCGGTCGGGACGGTCGCCGCCGTGCTCGAGAACGACACGCCGGCCGTCATCCTCTCCGACGGACCGATCCGGCCCGGCATCGACCCCGAGACGGGTGCCCGCATCGACCTGGTCTCCGCCTTCCAGGTGGCAGACCAGGACGACGAGGTCCGTGCCCGCTACGCGCTGCACGCCTGTCCCGGCCAGGGCAGCTGTGGCGGCATGTTCACGTACAACACCATGCAGACCTTCATCGCGCTGCTCGGCCTCGAGCCGCTGCACATGGTCTCACCGGCATCGGAGGATCCGCGGCGACTGACGGAGTTCCCGGATCAGGTGGTCGACTGCCTGCTGGCCATGACCCAGCGCGGCATCCGTCCGCGTGACATCGTGACGCCCGCGTCGCTGCGCAACGCCATGACGGTGGCCATCGCCATGGGCGGTTCGACCAACGTGCTGTTGCACGGCGTCGAGATCGCCCGTGCCGCGGGCATCGACTTCTGGAGCGACGTGCTCAGCCAGGGCGACTTCAACCACCTGTCCCGGCGCGTCCCGGTGCTGGTCAACATGCGACCCTTCGGCGAGTACTCCATGGTGGACGTGGATGCCAAGGGCGGGCTGCAGGTGATCGTGCGGGAGCTCCTCGAGGCCGGCTTCCTCGAGGGCGGGGCCATGACCTGCACGGGAGAGACGTTGGCCGAGCAGGTGGCCCGGCTGGCCCCGCCGCTGCCGGACACCAACGTGATCTACCCCGTCGCCAAGCCGTTCAAGGACACCGGCGGGCTGCGCCTGCTCCAGGGCAACCTGGCCCCCGAGGGCGGCGCCATCCTCAAGATCGCCGGCGTCGAAGGTGGGGTGAAGAACGGCGCCTTCACGGGCCGGGCCCGCGTGTTCAACGGTGAGCGCTCGCTCATCGAGGCCCTCGATCAGCACCCCGACAGCTTCGAGGACAACGACATGGTGGTGATCCGCTACGAGGGACCCCGGGGGGCACCGGGGATGCCCGAGCTCCTCGATCCCACGTCACGCATCACGGCCCTGTGCCGCCAGCGTCACATCACCATTGCGCTGATGACCGACGCCCGCTTCTCGGGAGGCTCGGTGGGTCTGGTCATCGGCCACGTCGCGCCCGAGGCGCTCCTGGGCGGCCCGATCGCGCTGGTCGAAGACGGCGACACCATCGTGGTCGACCTGACCACGGACCGCCTCGATTGCCTCGAGCTGACCGACCCCGACCGCTCCGAACGCCGCCAGGCCGCCTGGCGGGCGGCGGCGGCGGGAAACGGCGGCGTGCATCCCGACGTGGCGCCCGTGGCCGACCGGGTCCTTTCCCGGATGCGGGCGACCGCGCTGCCGGCCCTCCTCGGTGGCGGCATGGCCACGCCGCTGCCGAGCTGAGACCCCGGAGCCACCGGCGTAGCGCCAGGCGGGCCGCGTCCGACGAGGCGGAAGCCCGCCGCCCAGGGTGGGGTTGTCCCAGGGCGGTGTCCATGCCACAATGAACCCGCGATGCACGAGTACAGCCCCCGTCCCGAGATTCTGGTACTCGTAACGTAGGCGCGCGCCCCCGACACGACGCGCGCCTACCGACCTCCCGCTTCCGGGGGGTCTTTTCAATTCATGGCCCGTCAATTCGTGGCCCGACCCGACCGACAACCCAGCGACCACGCAACAGGAGAGCACCAATGAAGCTCACAGGAGCACAGGCCCTCATCAAGAGCCTCGAGATGCAGGGCGTCGACGTCATGTTCGGCCTGCCCGGCGGCGCCATCCTGCCGGTGTACGACCCGATCATCGACTCGTCCATCCGCCACATCCTGGTCCGCCACGAGCAGGGCGCCGGGCATATGGCCGAGGGGTACGCCATGGTGACCGGCCGGCCCGGCGTGGCCATGGTCACGAGCGGGCCCGGGGCCACCAACATCGTGACGCCACTGGCCAACGCCTATATGGACTCGACTCCGCTGGTGGTCGTGTCGGGCCAGGTGGCAACGGCGTCCATCGGCACCGATGCCTTCCAGGAGTGCGACATCACGGGCGTCACGATGGGCATCACGAAGCACAACTGGCTCATCAAGGATGTCGACGACATTCCGCGGGTGGTGGCGGCCGCCTTCCACGTGGCCACCACGGGCCGCCCCGGCCCTGTCCTCATCGATCTGCCCAAGGACATTTCGAACGCGACGATGGAGTGGTACTGGCCCTCCTCGGTCGACGAGCTCGACCTGCCGGGGTACCACCCCGTCACATTCGGTGACCCGGTGCTGGTGGCCCAGGCGGCGGAGCTGATCGCCTCGGCCGAGCGCCCGGTCCTCTACGTCGGCGGGGGCGCCCTCAAGGCGCGCGCGGCAGAGCCACTGCGGATTTTGGCCGAACGCACCGGCATCCCGGTCGTGACGACACTCATGGCGCGCGGCGCGTTCCCGGACTCGCATCCGCAGGCCCTGGGGATGCCCGGCATGCACGGGCACTACACGGCGGTGACCGCGCTCCAGAAGAGCGACCTGCTGATCAGCATGGGGGCGCGCTTCGACGACCGGGTCACCGGCAAAATCAGCGCGTTCGCCCCCGAGGCCAAGGTCATCCACGTCGACATCGACCCAGCCGAGCTGGGCAAGGTCCGCGTCCCCGACGTGGGCATCGCCGGCGACTGCCGCCAGGTCATCGAGGAGTTGCTCCTGGCCATGGACGCCCGGTCCGACGAGCCGGTGGTGCAGGACCTGGGTCCGTGGTGGCGCCAGATCCGCGAGTGGCAGGAGCGATTCCCGCTCCACTACTCGGACGCGGAAGGCGGCGCCATCAAGCCGCAGAACGTGGTCGAGCAGCTGCGCGACTCGACCGCCGACGACACCATCGTCGTGGCGGGCGTGGGACAACACCAGATGTGGGCCTCCCAGTACTGGAAGTTCGAGCATCCCTACACGTGGGTCAACTCGGGCGGCGCGGGCACCATGGGCTTCGCGGTGCCCGCCGCCATCGGGGCCAAGGTCGGACGTCCCGAGCGCACGGTGTGGGCCATCGACGGCGACGGCTGCTTCCAAATGACGGCCCAGGAGCTGGTGACGGCGAGCGCAGAGCAGATCCCGGTGAAGATCGCCATCCTCAACAACGCCTATCTGGGCATGGTGCGCCAGTGGCAGGAGATGTTCTACGGGGAGCGCTACTCGGAGGTCTATCTCTCCCCCGACCTTCCCGACTACGTCAAGTGGGCCGAAGCCATGGGCTGTGTCGGCATCCGGGCCGAAACGCCCGAGGACGTCGGCCCGGCCATCGAGAAGGCCAACGGCATCGACGACCGCCCGGTCGTCGTCGATTTCCGAACCGACGCCTTCGAGAAGGTCTTCCCGATGGTGGCGGCGGGCGCCTCGAACGACGACATCGTCGTCCACCCCGAGCAGGCGGCCCCATGACGGCGGCCCACCTCAGTGCGCTGCCCGGCGGCGGAACGGGCCGGAGCCGCCACCACATTCTCACCGTGCTGGTCGAGAACAAGGCAGGCGTCCTGGCCCGGGTGGCCGGACTGTTCAGCCGGCGGGGCTTCAACATCTACTCGCTGGCCGTGGCCCCCACCGACGAGGACGAGCACTTCAGCCGGATCACCATCGTGGTGGACGTCGAGTCGGCGCCGCTCGAGCAGGTGATCATGCAGCTCGACAAGCTGGTCAATGTGGTGTCGATCGGCGAGCTGTCGCCCGCCGAGGCGGTCGAGCGCGAACTCGTCCTGGCCACGGTGGCGGTCGGCCCGACCGAGCGCCAGCAGGTGATCCAGCTGGTGGGCGTGTTCGGGGGCGAGGTGGTGAGCGTCGGGCTCGACCGCCTGACCGTCATGCTGGCGGGACGGCCGGAGAAGATCGACGACTTCGAGGGCCTGCTCGAGCAGTACCGGGTCCTCGAGAGCCAGCGGACGGGCCGGGTCGCCTTGCCTAAGCTGACACGTCACTAATCGCCGTTCGAGACCGAGCACCCCAGAGAGAAAGAGCAGATCATGGCCACGCTGTACTACGAATCCGACGCCGACCCGACACTGATCGCCGGTCGCAAGGTCGCCATCCTGGGCTACGGGTCGCAAGGGCACGCCCACGCGCTGAACCTCATGGAGTCGGGAGTCGACGTCCGGGTGGCCTTACGCGAGGGCAGCACCAGCCGGCGCAAGGCCGAGGAGGCCGGCCTGCGGGTGACCTCGTTGGCCGATGCCGCAGCGGAGGCGGACGTCATCATGATCCTGCTGCCCGACACCGAGCAGAAGGCGGCCTACGACGAGTTCGTGGCGCCCCACCTCAACGACGGTGACATGCTCATGTTCGCCCACGGCTTCAACATCCGCTTCGGCCTGGTCGTCCCACCGGCGGGAGTCGACGTCACCATGGTGGCGCCCAAGGGACCGGGGCACCTGGTGCGCCGCACCTACACCGAGGGGGGCGGGGTGCCCTCGCTCGTCGCCGTCCACCAGGACGCCACGGGCAAGGCCCGCGACGTGGCGCTCTCCTACGCCCACGCCATCGGCGCCACCCGGGCGGGCGTGCTCGACACCACGTTCGACGAGGAGACCGAGACCGATCTCTTCGGCGAGCAGGTGGTCCTCTGCGGCGGCCTGACCGCGTTGGTCACGGCCGGCTTCGAGACTCTGGTCGAGGCCGGATACCAGCCCGAATCCGCCTACTTCGAGTGCCTGCACGAGCTCAAGCTGATCGTGGACCTGATGTACGAACAGGGCATCGCGGGGATGCGCTACTCCATTTCGGACACCGCCGAGTACGGGGACCTCACCCGCGGCCCAATGGTCATCAACGAGGCGGTGCGGGCCCAGATGCAGACCATTCTCGACGACATCCGCAGCGGCGCCTTCGCCGAGGAGTGGATCGCCGAGAACAAGGCCGGCCGGCCCCGATTCGAGGCGCTGCGCAAGGCCGGGCAGGCCCATCAGATCGAATCGGTGGGCCAAGAGCTCCGGGGCATGATGCCGTTCATCTCCTCCGGGAAGACCCGGGTGCAGGACGCTTCAGGCGGCTGACCAGCTTCGACGCATTCCCGCCCCCTGAGGGGGTTGCCACGACATCACAATGATGTCATGATGGCATCATGCAGATGTCATTGACGGTCGATGCCATCCGGAGCGACGTCGCCGCGGTGGGGGAGCTGGGCGACGACGCCGTGGCGGAGCTGGCAGAGCGGATCGGCGCCGTCCTCGGACGCGCCCTCCCCGGGCGCCTGCTCGACCTCCTCTCCGAGGTCGCGGCCGACGTCACGGCCGAACTGCCCGAGGGGCGGCTCGAGGTCCGGGTGACCGGCGATGTCGCCGACCTCGTCTACGTGCCCGACGACCCCGTGGGCCAAGCCGAGGCGGAGGGCGACCTCTCCGCCCGCATCACGCTCCGGCTCGGCGAGAGCCTCAAGTCCCGCGTCGAGGACGACGCCGCACGACAGGGACTCTCGGTCAACGCCTCCATCGTGCGCGCCCTCGAGCGCAGCACGTCCCAGCGCCCGCGCCAGAGCCGTGGCGGCACCCGCATCCGGGGTTACGGATCGACCTGAGAGGAGAGAGCACATGGAACGTACTTTCGACACACCCGAGCCGGTGCGCCTCGTGGTGGAGAACGAGTCGGGGCTGGTGACCGTGACGGCCGTGGTCGCTACCACCACCACCGTCTCGGTCAGGGCTGAGACGCCGGGAGGAGAGGAGCTGGTGGAGCACACGACCATCGAGTGCCGGCCGTCGGACGGGACCCACTCCGTGGTGGTGAAGGTCCCACGCCATCGCGGCCCGCGCCTGTTGCGGCGCCAGGCGGTCTCGGTATACGTCGAGTTGCCGGAGGGCAGCGACGTCACAGTGGCCACGGCGGCAGCCGACATCGAGGTGACGGGCACCGTCGGCGCGGCGGACGTCAAGACGGCCAGCGGCGACGTGTCGACCGACGACATCAGCGGCGGGCTCCGCGCGGTCACGGCGAGTGGCAACGTCATCGTCGGGACCGTCATCGGGGAGTTGCGCATGCGCTCGGCGTCGGGCCACCTGCGCTGCACGCGAGTGACGGGGCGCGTCGATTGCGCGTCGACCTCGGGCGACGTCGAGATCGGCGCGGCCGACGGCAGTGTCAAGGTGCACGCCACTTCGGGCAACGTGCGTCTGGGCGAGCTGCACCAGGGCGCCAAAGTGGCCAACGTCTCGGGCAACGTGCGAGTGCTGTCCCTTGAATTGGGCAGGCTGCTGGTGCGATCGGTGTCGGGAGACGTGGCGGTCGGCGTGCCCACGGGGGTCGACCTCTTCGTCGACGTGTCGACGATGGGCGCGTTCCGCTCCGACATCCCCATTCAGGACACCCCCGCATCGGGTGGGAGCGGGACCAAGGTCGACCTGTCCGTGTCGAGTGTCTCGGGCAACGTGGAGATCGAGCGGGCCTTCGAGCACGTGGCCTGAGGGGCCGCCGACCCCGGGCCGGCTCGTGGAGGCGGCAAGGCCGCGTCCAGTTCCCGGTGGCCCGACGCCAGACTGTCCGCCGTGGTTCGCCGATCCCGGCCGGCCCTGCCGGCCGTCCTGCTCGTTGCCGCGTGCGTCCTGCTGGGGGCGCCGGCGGTGGTTGCGTCGGCCGCCCGTCGGCCCTCGGGTTCCCTCGCCGGGTCCAAGGCGACCAGGGCCGCCGTTTCGGGGGCGTTGCGCGCACCTGGCGGTCCGTACCTCTACGACAGCCACGGACGGGTGGTGTTCCTCCATGGCGTGGACGCCGTCTACAAGTTCGCGCCCTACGAGCTCTATCCCGACCCCGGAAGGCCCTGGAACTTCTCGAGCGCGGACGCCTCCCTCATGGCCCGGATGGGGTTCGACGTCGTCCGCCTGGGCATGACGTGGAGCGGGCTCGAGCCGGGGCGGGCGCCGCCCAACGACCCGGCCGTCTGCGACCAGGGCAAACCCGGCAACCCGCGGCAGTTCAGCCTGGCGGTCCTTTCGCGCTATATCGCCCACCTGCGCACGACGGTGAACCTTCTGGCGCGGTTCCACATCTACACGATTCTCGACATGCATCAGGACGTGTACAACGAGATGTTCGAAGGGGAGGGTGCGCCGAGCTGGGCGGTCTGCACCGATGGCGTCGCGAGCGTCGACCCGCCGGGTCGTTGGTCCCTGGCCTACACGACAACGGCGGCCGACATCGCCTTCTCCCACTTCTGGAGGAACAACGTGCGGGGCGACCTCCAGGGTCAGTACGACCGCGTCTGGGGCGACGTCGCCCACGCCTTCCGCTCCGACCGCTGGGTGCTCGGGTTCGATCCCTTCAACGAACCCTTCTCGACCGCCCTCGCCCACTTCCACGGCCAGCACTTCGACGCGCAGCTCGAGTGCTTCTACACGGGACGGGCCCACGTTGGCGCACCGTCACACGGTGCTCCGCCCCTGCGCTGCCCGCCCGGCGATCCGAGGCAGGGAGTCATCCCGACACTCTTGGCCAACGATCCGAGGGCTTTGGTCTTCGACGAGCCGGACAACTTCGCTTCCCGGGGTTTCCCCACCTACCTGGGTCCGATGGATCTGCGGAATCTCGTGTACAACGTCCACATCTACTGCGGCGCGCGAAGCCCGGTCACCGGCAACCCCACCAACCTCACCGCGTGCGCCGCGCAGGACATGCACTCGATCTCCGTGCGCCAGGCGGACCGGCCGCTGCTGGCTTCACCGGCGCAGCCGGGCGGACCGGCCTGGCTGGTCACCGAGTTCGGCGCCACCAAGAGCGCACCGCTGCTGGCGGACGTGACGGCGCGTTTCGACGCGGACAAGGTCGGATGGATCTACTGGGCTTGGAAGTACTACGGCGACCCCACCGGCAGCGCCGCCGAGTCGTTGGTGATGGCCGACGGTCGATTGCGCTCCTCTGCCCCGGTCCTCAGCCAGGCCTATCCGGAGGCGGTGGCCGGGATCCCGTCGGAGTTCGGCTTCTCGCCCTCGACCGACGTCTTCGACCTGTCGTACACCCCGAACCACCGCATCGACGCGCCGACGGTCGTCTTCGTCCCGACTGCGCTGCACTATCCGCAGGGGTACTGCGCGCGGACGACGGGGGGTCGGGTCGTCTCGAGGCGGGGGAGCGATCTGCTCGTGGTCGACACCAGGGCCACGGCCCGGCGGGTCACGGTCACGGTGACCCCGGGCCGTTGCCCCCGGGCGAGGTCCGCGTAGGGTGGGTCCATGTGCCGGAACATCACCACGTTGCGCGGGCTCGAGCCCGCGGCCACGCCCCAGGAGATAGAGGCGGCGGCGCGCCAGTACGTCCGCAAGGTCAGTGGCGTGCAGTCCACCTCGCCCCAGACCGAGGAGGCCTTCGAGCGGGCGGTCGGCCTCGTCACCGAGGCCACGACCGAACTGCTGGCCGGGCTGCCGCCGCGCAAGCAACCGCCGCCGACCGTCCCGCCGCTGCGCCGCTTGGCGGCGCGGCACTGAATATTTCTTGACAGTTATATACGTATAAGTTCATACTGGCTGCTTGACAGCCATGTTCGCCGTCCTCGCCGAGGAGAGTCGGCGCCAGATCCTTGACCTCTTGATCCAGGAGGCGCGCCCGGTGGGCGATCTCGTGGCCCTGCTTCCGCTGAGCCAACCGGCCATCTCCAAGCATTTGAAGGTCCTGCGCCAGGCCGGCCTGGTGGAGGTGCGCACCGACGCACAGCGGCGCATCTACTCCGTTTGCACCGAGCCCCTGCGTGAGGTGGACGACTGGCTCGAGCCCTACCGCCATCAGTGGGCGGGCCACCTCGACGCGCTCGAGCGGCACCTCGACACCATGGACGAAGACGAGGGGAAGGAGTCGCGATGACACAGGACGAGTACGGCACCGTGGAGCGAGTCGGAGACGTCTCCATCCTGCGTTTCCGTCGTCGGCTCGAGCACCCCCCGGACTTGGTCTGGGCGGCGCTCACCGAGAACGAGCACCTGGAAGGGTGGTTCCCGACGACCATCGAGGGGGTACGGGTCGCAGGCGGCGCGCTGCATTTCTCGTTCCGGGAGGGCGAGGGCGAGCCGTTCGACGGCGAGATGACGGCGTTCGACCCGCCGTCACTCATGGAGTTGCGCTGGTCGGACGATCTGCTGCGCTTCGAGCTCGTTGCCGATGGTTCGGGGTGTCTGTTGACCTTGACGGTGACCTTCCCCGAGTACGGGAAGGCCGCTCGCGATGCGGCGGGCTGGCACGTCTGCCTGGAACAACTCGCCTTCGTCTGTGCGTCTGCGTCATTGCCCTGGGCACCGCCGGAGCGCTGGCGCGAGGTCCACCCGCGCTATGTGGAACGACTGGGCCCGGAGGCATCGGCCATCGGACCGCCCGCCGAATGGGAGCGTGTCAAAGGCGACGCGTCGTCGGCCGGCTGAGAGGCGCAGGGGGAGCTCGAGCAAGCCGCGCAGCGTGAGGCCCGGACGCCCGGGGTCGGCTCTGCCGCCGCGAGCAAGAAATCCCAATTGCTCTGGTCGGTGCGACGGCGGTCCACCTCATAGATTGGGCTGCACACGAAGGACGCGGGGAGTCTGCATGAGTGTGAAGGGAAGGGTCGTCGTGGTCACCGGCTCGAATGTCGGGATCGGCCTCGAGACGGCGGTCGGGGTGGCGGCACAGGGAGCAACGACGGTCCTCGCCTGTCGCAACCGGGACAAGGCCGAAGCGGCGGCCAAGGAAGTCACCCGCCGCACCTGGAACGACGACGTCCACGTGGTGGCCCTCGACCTGGCCGATCTGGCATCGGTGGCCAGGGCGGCAGACGACATCTTGAGCCGCTGGCCCCGGCTCGACGTGCTCGTCAACAACGCGGGCGGAACCTGGTCCGGCCGCCAGGCAACGGCACAGGGCTTCGAGTACACGTTCGGCGTGAACCACCTCGGCCACTTCTTCTTGACGAACCTCTTGCTGGCGCGCCTCGAGGCCAGTGCCCCGGCGCGGATCGTCAACGTCACCTCGGTCGGCCACCACTTCGCGCGGAACGGGATGCGCTTCGACGACCTGCAGAGTGAGCGCGGGTACGACGCGATGGAGGCCTACTGCCGCTCGAAGCTGGCGAACGTACTGTTCACCCGAGAGCTGGCCGGGCGGCTGGGAGATCAGGCAGTGACCGTGAACGCCGTACACCCCGGGCCGGTGCGCAGCGGGTTCGGGATGGACGGCGACCTGACGGGCTTCATGGGGTTCGGGATGAAGCTGGTACGTCCTTTCGAGATCAGTGCCAAACGGGGGGCGAAAACCTCGATATACCTGGCGTCCTCGCCCGCGGTGACAGGAAAGACCGGGATGTACTGGGTGCGTTCCAAGCCGGGCCACATGAGCCGTCGTGCCCGCGACGATGACGCGGCGGCCCGGCTGTGGACCGAGAGCGAGGCGCTGCTCTCGTCGGCCGGTTTCGCGCTGGCTTCGTCAGGCGGCCAGCGCACCCACGATGTAGGTGATGCATCCGCACAGTGATGCGACGTCGTCGGGCTCGATAGCCGGGAACATTGCGATGCGCAGCTGGTTCCGCCCGAGCTTCCGGTACGGCTCCGTGTCGACGATGCCGTGGGACCGCAGCACGGCGGCCACCGCCGCGGCATCCACCGCGTCGACGAAGTCGATCGTGCCCACGACGTGGCTCCGGTCGGCCGGGATCTTGACGAAAGGCCGGGCGAAGTCGGACTGCTCGGCCCAGGTGTAGAGGATCTCGGCCGAGCGGTCGCAGCGCGAGGCGGTCCATTCGAGCCCGCCGTTGCCGTTCATCCAGTCGAGCTGCTCGGCCAACAGGAAGATGGTGGCCAGGGCCGGGGTGTTGTAGGTCTGGTCCAACACCGAGTTGTCGACGGCGGTCTTGAGGTCGAGGAACGTCGGAATCCAGCGCCCGGAGCCGGCGATGCGCTCCACCCGCTCCAACGCGGCGGGGGACATCAGCGCGATCCAGAGGCCGCCGTCGCTGGCAAAGCACTTCTGCGGAGCCAGGTAGTAGGCGTCGAACTCGGACGGGTCGACGCGCAGCCCGCCGGCGCCCGAGGTGCCGTCGACGGCCACGAGGCCGCCCCCGTCTCCCGGTTGGGCGGCGCCCTTGGGCCGGGCGATGGTCATGGCGACACCGGTCGACGTCTCGTTGTGGGTGAGGGCGTAGAGGTCGACGGAGGGGTCGGCCACCGACACGGGGTGCGTGCCCACCTCGGACTCGATGATCTGGGGATCCTTGAGATGCGGCGCCCCCTTCGCACAGGAGGCGAACTTCGAGGAGAACTCGCCGAAGCTGAGGTGCTGGCTCTGCTCCTCGATGAGGCCGAAGGTGGCGGCGTCCCAGAAGCAGGTGGTTCCCCCGTTGCCGAGCACGACCTCGTATCCCTCCGGAAGCGAGAAGAGTTGGCGCATCCCTTCACGCACCCGACCCACCTGAGACTTCACCGTCTTCTGGCGGTGGCTGGTGCCGAGGTAGGTCCCGGCCACCTCGGCCAGCGCCGCCATCTGGGCGGGACGCACCTTGGAGGGGCCGGACCCGAAACGGCCGTCCGAAGGGAGCAGCCCGGCGGGAATCGTGATGTCGGGGGTGTCTGGCACGTATGAGATCATGGCATCCGTGACGAGGATCCCTTCCCCGACAGAGCTCCGTCGCATCTCGCGGCGGGCGACCGCCGTGGCGCCCTCGGCGACGTTGGCCGTGGATGCCAAGGCCAAGGCGCTCCAGGCCGCCGGTGAGCTCGTCATCGGTTTCGGTGCCGGAGAGCCGGACTTCCCCACACCCGCCCACATCGTCGAGGCGGCCGTGGTGGCGTGCCGCGAACCGGCCAACCACCACTACACCCCGACCGCCGGGATCCCCGCCCTGCGAGAGGCGATCGCCGCCAAGACCCAACGGGACTCGGGCTTCACCGTCAAGCCGTCGCAGGTGCTGGTGACCAACGGGGGCAAGCAGGCCGTGGCCAACGCCTTCGCCGTCCTGTGCGATCCCGGCGACGAGGTCATCGTCCTGGCCCCGTACTGGACGACCTACCCCGAATCCATCGCCCTGGCCGGAGGCACCCCCGTCGTGGTGACCTCGGACGAGACGACCGGATTCCGATCGTCGGTCGAAGACCTCGAAGCGGCGTGGACCCCCAACACGAAGGCACTCCTCTTCGTCTCGCCCTCGAACCCGACCGGCGCGGTGTACCCACGCCGAGAGATCGAAGCGATCGGTCGCTGGGCCCTCGAGCGTGGGATCTGGGTGCTGACCGACGAGATCTACGAACACCTGGTCTACGGCGGGGCGGAGCACCACTCCATGCCCGTGCTGGTCCCCGAACTGGCCGATCGTTGCCTGGTGGCCAACGGGGTGGCGAAGACCTACGCCATGACCGGATGGCGCGTCGGATGGCTCATCGGTCCTGACGATGCCATCGCCGCCGCCACCAACATCCAGAGTCACGAGACGTCCAACGTGTCCAACGTGTCCCAACGGGCGGCGCTGGCCGCCGTGTCGGGTGGTCTCGAGGACGTGGCCATGATGCGCCAGGCCTTCGACCGGCGTCGCCAGACGATCGTGGGCATGCTCAACGCGATCGACGGCGTGATCTGTGTCGAGCCCGAAGGTGCGTTCTACGCCTATCCCTCGGTCAAGGGGCTCCTCGGACGCTCCATCCGCGGCCGGCGGCCGAGCAGCAGCGCCGAGCTGGCCGAGCTCTGCATCAACGAGGCCAAGGTGGCGGTCGTGCCGGGCGAGGCCTTCGGCGCACCGGGCTACTTCAGGATGTCGTATGCGCTGGGCGACGGCGACCTGGTCGAAGGCGTCTCGCGTCTGGCCGAGCTCTTCGCCGAAGCAGAAGACTGAGACCTCGGACGGCGAGGGAGTAAGGAGACCACCGCGGTGGCACGGGTATTGGTAACCGAGAAGATCGCCCAGAGCGGGCTGGACCTCCTCAGTCGGGCCGGCCACGAGGTCGACGTCGCCGAGGGACTCAGCCCCGAGCAGCTGCTCGAGACGGTCGTCGGGGCCCAGGCTCTGATTATCCGCTCCGCCACCCAGGTGACGGCCGAGGTCCTGGCCGCAGGAACGACCCTCGTGGTGGTGGGCCGGGCCGGGGTCGGGCTCGACAACGTCGACGTGGCGACGGCCACCGAGCGGGGGGTCATGGTGGTGAACGCGCCCACCTCGAACATCCTCTCGGTCGCCGAGCAGGCCATGGCCCTGCTCCTGGCCCAGGCCCGGAACATCCCGCAGGCCCACTCGGCCCTGGTGGCCGGGCGCTGGGAGCGCTCCAAGTGGGAGGGGGTCGAGCTGCACGGCAAGGTGCTCGGCGTGGTGGGCCTCGGCCGGGCCGGTTCACTGGTGGCCCAGCGGGCGCACGCCTTCGGCATGGAACTGATCGGCTACGACCCGTTCGTCTCCCAGGACCGGGCCCGGGCCATGGGAGTGCGGCTGGTCAGCATCGAAGAGCTCGTGGCCGAGGCCGACTTCGTCTCCATCCATACCCCGAAGACGCCCGAGACGATCGGGCTCTTCGGGCGGGATCTGTTGGCCAAGGCCAAGCCGGGCATCCGCATCGTCAACACCGCCCGTGGCGGCATCGTGGACGAGGAGGCGCTGGCCGACGCGATTCGTGACGGGATCGTCGCCGGGGCCGGCCTCGACGTCTTCGCTCACGAGCCCTGCACCGAGTCGCCCCTCTTCGAGTTGCCCCAGGTGGTGGTGTCGCCACACCTCGGCGCCTCCACCGAGGAAGCGCAGGACAAGGCGGGCGTCACCATCGCCGAGATGGTGCTGCTGGCACTGGACGGTGACTTCGTTCCCTACGCGGTCAACGTGGCCGCCCGCGACGTCTCCGACGCCGTGCGCGCCTTCCTCGGACTCTCCGAGCAGCTCGGTCGCTTCTTCGTCGGGCTGCACGACGGGCTGCCCGACTCGCTCGAGATCGAGTACGAGGGCGAGCTGGCAGGTGAGAGCACCGGCATCCTGACCCTCTCCGCGCTCAAGGGCATCTTCGGCGGGAGCACCGAAGAGCCGGTGTCCTACGTCAACGCGCCCCAGTTGGCTCAACAGCGCGGGCTGGCCGTGCGGGAGTCCTCGACGTCGACGTCCCCCGACTACAAGTCGCTCATCACGTTGCGGTCGCACTCCCACGCAGTCGCGGGAACGCTCATCACCGCCGGCGTACGCACCGAGCCGCGCATCGTCATGGTCGACGAGCACGTGGTCGAGGTCCCGCCGTCGGAGCACATGCTGGTCGTGCGCAACGACGACCGGCCCGGTGTGATCGGTATCGTGGGCACGGCACTCGGCGCGGCCGACGTGTCCATCTCGTCCATGGCCGTCGGGCCGAGTCCCGAGACGGCGACGGCGATGATGGTCATCTCGACGGCCTCGCTGGCGCCCGACCTCGTCGTGGAGCAGTTACGCGGCGACGACGGCATCCTCGACATCCACCGCGTGACCCTCTGAGGCCTTCCGTCCTCAGGACCCGGGCTTGCGGGGAACCGCCGGCCAGGTGTCGAGACTGCCGATCACCGGCCGGCGGCCACTGGCTGGGATCTCCCGCTGTGCCGCCCGGTCGAGCAGGACAGCGCGGACGACGGCCAGCACGGCGATCACGAGCAGAGCGCGGAAAAGCGTCGAGAGGAGACGGCGCATGCGCCCACGGTAGCGTGCGCCATGACCTCCCTTCGCAGCATCGCCCCCATCTTCCCGACCTCGGACATGGAGGCCATGCGATCGCACTACGAGGCACTGGGCTTCACCGTCGCCGTCCACGCCGGCGGGTACGCCAGCGCAGCTCGCGACGGCGTCCAGATCCACTTCCGCCTCGATCCCGAGCCGGCACCGGGTGCCGAGCGTGGGGCCGCCTACATCGCAGTGGACGATGCGGACGCCCTCCACGCGGAATGGCGGGCCGCCGGAGTGGGGAAGACCGATGACCTCTTCGACCCCGGTTTCGCGGTCTGGGAGGCGGCGCACCATGACTCCGATGGAAACGTGCTGCGCTTCGGATCAGCTCTCAGGCGCTCTTGACGGTGCGTCGCTGCCGGTGCGAGACTCGACGTGTGACGAAGACGCCCGCGTCCGACCTGCTGCTTACCTGACGGCGAACGCCACATCGCGTTCGCTCGCAACCTCCTGTGCCGAAAGGCCAGGAGGTTTTTTGTTGGGCCAGGGCCCGGACGGGCCGAGAGAGACAGACGACAGATGAAGGGAAACCCGAAACATGGCTGAGGGACAGAGAGGGAATGGTGGCGACGTGGAGCGGGGTCACCTGGCCCTGCCCTGCGACCCGTCACCCATGCCGTTCGAGAGGTACCGCTCACACGTGCCCCTGGTGCTGCACGACCGCACCTGGCCGGACCACCAGTTCACACGGGCGCCCCACTGGGCCAGCGTCGACCTGCGTGACGGCAACCAGGCCCTCATCGATCCGATGGATCCCGAGCGCAAACTGGCACTTTTCCAGACCCTGATCGACGTCGGGTTCAAGGAGATCGAGGTCGGCTTCCCGTCCGCGTCGCAGACGGACTACGACTTCCAGCGCCTGATCATCGACGAGGACATGGTTCCCGCTGACGTGGAGATCCAGGTGCTGACCCAGTGCCGGGACGAGCTCATCGAGCGCACCTTCGAGTCGCTGGTCGGAGCGCGCCGAGCCTGCGTGCACTTCTACAACTCGGTGTCCGAGCTGCAGCGACGGGTGGTCTTCGGCCTCGACAAGGGCGGCATCATCGACATCGCGGTGAAGGCGGCCGAGCTCTGCAAGAAGTTCGAGCCGCAACTGGCCGGTACCGAGCTCCGCTACGAATACTCACCCGAGAGTTTCACCGGGACCGAACCGGAGTTCGCGGTGGAGATCTGCGAGGCAGTCATGGACGTGATCGGCCCGACGCCGGAGCGGCCGATGATCCTGAACCTGCCCGCCACCGTCGAGATGTACAGCCCCAACGTGTACGCCGACGTCATCGAGTGGTTCGGTCGCACCGTCAAGAACCGGGACAGCATCGTGCTCAGCCTGCATCCGCACAATGACCGCGGCACGGCCGTCGCCGCGGCGGAACTGGCGGTGCTGGCCGGGGCCGACCGGATTGAGGGGACGCTCTTCGGCAACGGCGAGCGTACGGGCAACGTCGACGTGGTGACCCTCGCCATGAATCTGTTCTCCCAGGGCATCGATCCCACCCTGGACTTCAGCGACATCGAGAAGGTCAGACGGGTGGCCGAGTACGCCACGCGCCTGCCGGTCCATCCGCGCCACCCCTACGCAGGCGACCTGGTGTACACCGCGTTCTCGGGCTCCCACCAGGATGCGATCAAGAAGGGCATGGCAGCCATCGGCTCGGAGTACGACGAGTGGGAGGTGCCCTACCTGCCCATCGACCCCAAGCACACCGGGCGGACGTACGAGGCGATCATCCAGGTGAACAGCCAGTCGGGCAAGGGCGGTGTCGCCTATGTCATGGACACCGACCACGGCTTGGACCTCCCGCGCCGGCTGCAGATCGAGTTCTCCAAGAAGGTTCAGGAGATCACCGAGGCCAGTGGGACAGTGATCCGGTCCGGCCAGATGCGCGACGTGTTCGAGGAGATCTACCTTCCCGAAGACGCCGGATTGCGCCTCATGACGAGCGAGGTGTCGACCGGGCGCGGGCACACGACCGTTACGGCCCAGATCCTCGTCGACGGCGAGCACCACACCGTGACCGGCGAGGGGAACGGACCCATTGACGCCCTGGTCGCCGCCCTGAAGGCCGACCTCGGGATCGTGCTGGAGGTGAAGGACTACCACGAGCACACGCTGACCGAAGGTTCGGGCGCGTCGGCCGTCGCCTACGTCGAGTGCGCGAGCGCCGACGGCACGACCTGGTGGGGGGTGGGTCGCGACTCGTCCATCCTCGACGCCTCGCTCGGCGCGGTGGTCTCGGCAGCGAACCGGGTCCGTACCGGGTGATCCGTCCGGCGGGGGAGGGAGACGTCCCGGAGCTCCTGGCCATGATCAAGGAGCTGGCCGACTACGAGAACCTGGCCGACCAGGTCGCCATCACAGAGAAGGATCTGCGCCAGACCCTCTTCGGCCCCGATGCCATCGTCTACGACACGGTCGTCGAGGACGAGCGGGGCCACCTGGCCGGGCACGCACTGTGGTTCCGGACGTTCTCGACCTTCCTGGGCCAGTCGGGAATCTGGCTCGAGGATCTCTACGTACGTCCGGCCCACCGCCGCCAAGGCCACGCCCGCGAGCTCCTGACCTTCCTACGCGACCAGACCCGGGGGCGCCTCGAGTGGGAGGTGCTCGAGTGGAACGAACCGGCGCTCGACTTCTACCAGCGGCTCGGGGCTCGGCCGATGTCGGGCTGGACGCGTTATCGCTGGTACGAGGGGTAGCGCACTCGAGCGAAACCCCCGTAGCTGGGAATGAGCTGGGTTCCTGACGAATTACTACGTATAGTTCTTGGTATGTACAGACCCGCGGCACTCACCGGCCAGGACGCAGGTCGGGCTGCGCCCCGTCTGAGAAGTGCTTTCGAGGCATGACCGACCTCCTGGCTCCGCCGGGGCTGACCGATGAGTGGGCGGTGGAGACCCATGGGCTCACGAAGCGATTCGGCGACAACATCGCCGTCAACGACGTCGAGCTCCTTGTTCCCCGCGGCTGTGCGTTCGGCTATCTCGGCCCCAACGGTGCCGGCAAGACGACGCTGATCCGGGTGCTGCTCGGACTCACCCACGCGGATTCCGGCACCATGTCACTCCTCGGACACCGGGTCCCGCGGCATCGCGACCTGGCCCTGGCCCGTGTCGGCGCCATCGTCGACGAGCCCCGCTTCCATGGCCACCTGACCGGCCGCCAGAACCTGCAGATCCTGGCGGCAGCCCGCGAGCCGGCGGCCAAGGGCCGCATCGAGCCGGCGCTCGAACGCGTGGGCATCGCGCACCGCGCGAATGACAGGGTGTCGAAGTACTCGATGGGCATGCGCCAACGTCTGGGCGTCGCCGCATGTCTCCTCGGGGATCCGCAGCTGCTGATCCTCGACGAGCCTATGAACGGTCTCGACCCAGGTGGGATGCTCGAGATGCGTGACATGATCCTGTCGCTCGTCGCCGAGGGTCGCACCGTGGTGCTGTCCTCCCATCTCCTCGACGAGGTCGAACGCACCTGCCATGCGGTGGCCATCGTGGATCGGGGCGCCGTGATCCGGCAGGGCCCGATCGCCCAGTTGCTCGCCGGATCCTCCTTTGAGGTCCAAGTCGAGTGCTCGGACCCCGACCGGGCGTTCCACCTGCTCGACGGCACCGCGTTCGGCGCGCACGCCCAGGCCGGTCCGGACGGCCTGGCCATCACGCTGCCGGACGGCACCGAGCGCGACACCATCGCAGAGATCAACCGACTCCTCGTCGAGGGCGGGATCTCGGTGTATCGACTTCAACACATCCAAGCCTCGCTCGAGCAGTGGTTCCTTTCGGTGACGAGCCGATTGGGCGACTCGGAATGACGACGATCTCCGATCTCGGTGCAGCGGCGCCAGGGCCGGCCCCTGAGACGGTCCCGGCCTCGGCACGGGGCGATCATCGCGGCTCGTGGATCCCGACGTGGGGCATGGTCACCACCCGCTTCATGGAGCTGCGCAGGCGCCGAGGACTGATGATCGCTCTCATCGCCGTCTACATCGGCATCCCGGTCGTGTTCCTCGCCGTTCGCCTCATCGCCCATGCGGTGGACCCCAAGTCCTACGGCCCGGCCGGTGGCTACGACATCTTCACCACGCTGGTCCTCGGCTTCATGTACATCTTCGGGTTCATCGTGGCGGCCGTCGTCGGCTGCACGGCTGGATCGGTCGACCTCACCGAAGGGATGTTCCGCCACCTGGTCATCACGGGCCGTTCCCGCCTGGCCCTCTATTTCGCCCGCATCCCTGCCGGGTTGGCCATCGTCATCGCGATGGTGGCGATCGGTTACACGATCGTCTGCGCGGTGTGCGTGTTCGCCGCCCCGGCGCAGCTCAACTACGACGGAGTCAGTGTGCCGCAGGGGCTGTCGCGTCCCGCCCTGGACAGTTGGGCCGCGGCGCACGCCGACGAGGTCATCTGCAACTTCGACTTCAACGGGGGCAAAGGGCTGAACGGACCGCCGCCGAGCGTGCCGTGCGGCCACGGTCAGACCAGCGGTCCCCCGCCCGGTTCCACCATCCAGACGCCGAAGGGCACCATCACCGTTCCCGCTCATACCACGCAGGCGCAGGTCCGGGCGTTCGCCATCGCGGTCGCCAATGAGAACTACGACCTCTACCGCGTCAACTTCACTGTCCCCTCGACCTCGCTGATGGTCGACGTCGGCCTGTGGATCGCGCTCGAGGCGACCGTCGGATTCATCGTCGGACTCGGGCTGGCCTCCCTCATGGGACAGCGGACGGTGCCCGTGATCTTCTTAGTCGTGCTCGAGCTGATCCTGACGCCGATCTTCAGCCGCGCCGTCATCGCGTACATGCTCAACGTCCAGCGCGCCATCGTGGGGGTCGCCATGCTCCATATCGAGCCGGGCGGCCTCCCGACACCGTTCGGCGGGGGCGGTCCCGGTGGAGGTGGGCAGCTGGGCCAGACGCTGCTCAGACCCGAGTCCACCTTGGTGGCCTCACTGGTGATCGTGGGCTGGCTCGTGTTCTGGACCGCGATCGGGGCCTGGCGGATGATGACCCGCGACGCCTGAACCCTCGACCTTGCGGCGATGGTTCCGCTACCCGTAGCCGCCGCTCGGAATGTACGGGCGGGGCGGCCCGTCCATGCCACGCACCATCACAGGGCCGAAGGGTTGGAGTTCGATGCCGGCCGCCACGACCTCACCGATGGCCCACTGCTGGGCCGAGGTGAGCCAGTTGATCTCGATGGTCTCGCCTGGCGGGGCCTCGGCCAACATGGCGCGCAGGACGAGGACGGCGGAGGCCTCCTGGCGCGCCCCGACCGTCACGATACGGTCGTCGGCGGCAACCGCGTAGGCCTGGTCACCGTGGAGGAGCAGGTGGTTCCCCGGATGGGTGAGCATGGCCACGACGTCGACGGTGCGTGCCGACCCGCGCACCTCGCGATCGATCGCCGCCACGATGTCCAGCTCGCGTTCGGTCACCTGCTCGGGCTCGACCCGTACGACGTCGTCTGGCCGGGAGACCGAACCGGGCCGCATGATGCCCCAGGCTGCGACGACCGGATGCAGCTGGAACCCGTGGCCGGCATAGAGCGCCATCGCCTTCGGATCGCGGGAGCACTGAATGGTGCCCGGGCTCTGCGGATCACCGTGGGAGAGCGCAAGGCGCAGAAGCTCGCGTCCGATTCCCTGTCCCTGCACACCCGGCACCGCACCGAGCTGAGAGAGCATCCAGTAGTCCTCGCGCACGAAGGACTGGGATACGCCGATGATCGCGTCGCCGTCGTCCGCCACCCAGGAGCCACCCGGATCGGTGCCCAGGAAATGGCGGGTCCGGTCGATCCGGCGCCGCTCGTCCTGAATGGAGTTGCCGGTGACCGGGAGACCGTGACGGGCCAGCATGGTGAGCAGGCCGCCCTCGAAGGCCGCCACCGCGCCGGGAACGTCGGCCTCCTCCATCGGCCGGAACGTCACCATCAGGCGATCACGCGGAAGGCAAGAAGGAGGGACGACGGCGCTCGTACGCCTCGATGTCGTCCGCGAAGCGCAGGGAGAGCCCGATGTCGTCCCACCCGTGGAGCAGGCGCTCGCGCGTGAACTCGTCGAGCGGGAAGGTCCCCGCCAAACCCGCGGCCGGCGCCTCGACGGTCCCGCGGGCGACGTCGATGGTGATCTCGAGCGAGGGGTCAGCGGCGACGGCGCCGAGCAGGGCCCGGTCCAGATCTTCTGACACCTGTACGGGCAGGAGACCCTGCTTCGTGCAGTTGTTGCGGAAGATGTCGGCGAAGCGAGAGGAGATCACGGCCTCGAACCCGTAGTCCATGAGGGCCCACACAGCGTGTTCGCGGGAGGACCCGGTTCCGAAGTTGTGCCCGGCCACCAGGACGGTCGCCCCGACGAAGTCCGGGTTGTTGAGCACGAACTCCCGGTCGTCTCGCCATTCGGAGAACAACCCGGCGCCGAAGCCCGTGCGCTCGACTCGCTTGAGCCAGTCGGACGGGATGATCTGGTCAGTGTCGACGTCGGTGCGATCGAGTGGCACCGCACGTCCCGTCACCACAACGACTGGCTTCATCGGTCAAGATCCTCCGGTGTCGCGAACGTCCCGGCGACCGCGGTGGCCGCGGCAACGGCGGGCGAGACGAGGTGCGTGCGCCCACCGCGTCCCTGGCGCCCCTCGAAGTTCCGGTTTGACGTCGAGGCGCACCGCTCACCGACGGCCAGCTTGTCCGGATTCATGGCCAGGCACATGGAACAGCCCGGCTCACGCCACTCGAAGCCCGCGGTGATGAACACCTTGTCCAAGCCCTCGGCCTCCGCCTGGGCCTTGACCCGGTGGGAGCCTGGGACGGCCAGGGCGCGTACGCCCGGCTGCACCGATCGTCCTACGAGCACGGCCGCGGCGGCCCGGAAGTCCTCGATGCGCGAGTTCGTGCAGCTCCCGAGGAAGACCGTGTCCACCTTGATCTGGCGCATTGGCGTCCCGGCCTCCAGGCCCATGTAGGCCAGCGCCCGCTCGGCCGCGTTCGCGGTCGCCCGGGTCGGGCATGGCCGCCGGATCCGGCACCGCACCGGCGATAGGCGTCACCTGGGCGGGATTGGTGCCCCAGGTGACATGCGGCGTGATGGTGGCGGCGTCGAGCACGACCTCCTTGTCGAAGGTGGCCCCTTCGTCGGTGGGCAGCGTGCGCCAGTACGCCTCGGCGGCATCCCAGTCGGCCCCTTTGGGCGCATGGTCCTTGGTGCGGACGTAGTCGAACGTGACCTCGTCCGGCGCGACCAGACCTGCCTTGGCCCCACCCTCGATCGACATGTTGCACAGCGTCATGCGGCCCTCCATGGACAGGCCACGGATGGCAGAACCCCGGTATTCGATGATGTGGCCGATGCCACCGCCGGTGCCGATGGTGCCGATGATGGTCAGCGCCACGTCCTTCGCCGTGACCCCTGGTGCCAGTTCCCCCTCGACCGTGACCGCCATGGTCTTCGGCCGCACCTGGGGGAGGGTCTGGGTGGCCAGGACGTGCTCGACCTCGCTTGTCCCCATCCCGAACGCGATGGCACCGAAGGCGCCGTGCGTCGAGGTGTGGCTGTCACCGCACACGATGGTCATCCCGGGTTGGGTCCAGCCCTGCTCGGGTCCGATGATGTGGACGATGCCCTGGTTCGGGTCACCCATCGGGAAGCAGGTGATACCGAACTGGGCGGTGTTCTCGTTGAGTACCTGCAGTTGCTTGGCGGAGACCGGGTCCGCGACCGGCTTGTCGATGTCCGTCGTGGGCACGTTGTGATCGGCGGTCGCCACGGTCAGGTCGGGCCGCCGGACGCCCCTCCCGGCCAACCGGAGGCCGTCGAAAGCCTGGGGCGAGGTGACCTCGTGCACGAGGTGGAGATCAATGAAGAGGAGGTCGGGCTCGCCCGCGGCCGCATGGACCACGTGGGCATCCCAGATCTTCTCGATGATGGTGCGAGGAGCCATCAGCGCGTCACCGCGACGATGTGCACCTTCAGCATTCCGCCAGGTGCCTTGTACTCGACCGCCTCGCCGGCGCCGTGTCCGACCAGGACCCGCCCCAGGGGAGAGCTGGGTGAGACGACCTGGAGATCGCCCTGGCGCTCCTCGATGGAACCGACGAAGAACTGCTGCGTGTCGTCCTCGTCATCCCCGTCGTAGCGGAGAGTGACCGTGCTGCCCAGCGAGACTGACCCGTCTTCGGCTCCGCTGTCGTTGACCAGCTCGACGTCCTTGAGCATGGCTTGCAACTGGCGGATGCGCGACTCCATCTTTCCTTGGAAGTCCTTGGCTGCGTGGTAGTCGCCGTTCTCCGAGAGGTCGCCGAGGGCCCGCGCCGCTTCGATCTGCTGGGCGATCTCAACCCGGCCCCGGGTGGTCAGATCCTCGAGCTCCGCCACCAGGCGGTCGTGGGT
Organism: uncultured Acidimicrobiaceae bacterium; assembly: GCA_963809715.1. Classification (GTDB taxonomy): domain Bacteria; phylum Actinomycetota; class Acidimicrobiia; order Acidimicrobiales; family RAAP-2; genus Bog-473. The sequence goes on from CAWEKO010000003.1 coordinate 555,205, forward strand.
GGCAGGAGTCAGCTTCGTGGGTTCTGTCTGGTTGGCGGAAACGTTCGTCACGGCGAGTCCTTCGGGAGGCGGGCGTGCGGCGGTGCGGAGCACGGCGTCGGCCCCACCAGGGTATCCGGCTCCGCATGGGCCCTGGTCCCGGCCAGGCATTGTTGACGGGGGCTCCCCGGTTGCGAGAGAATATTCAGGTTGTGTATCGCTTCGAGCACTCTGTAGGCATTATTCACTAGGCGCGCCACACCTTCGCGCGCCTTGAACCGTCCACACTGTGGGCGGTTTTTCAATTTTCGGGCCAGATTCAGCACGACGGGAGAAGGAACTGTGAGCACCAGGCATCGGGTCGCCGTCATCGGTGGGGACGGCATCGGGCCGGAGGTCTGCGCCGAAGCGCTCAAGGTCGTCAGTGCCGCCGGGGTCGACCTGGACACCACGGTGTTCGACCTCGGCGCAGCGCGCTATTTGCGCGACGGGGAGGTCCTGTCCGACGAGACGCTGGCCGAGCTCCGCCGGTTCGAGGCGATCCTCCTGGGCGCGGTCGGCCCTCCGGTCGGTGACACGTCGGTCCCGCCCGGCACCCTGGAGCGAGGTCTTCTGCTGCGCCTGCGCTTCGAGCTCGACCTCTACGTCAATCTGCGCCCCTTCGCAGGCGTGCCGGGATCCATCGCCCAGGGCGCCGACTTCGCCGTCGTCAGGGAGAACACCGAGGGCACCTACGCCGGTGAAGGTGGTTTCCTCCGCAAAGGCACACCCCACGAGGTGGCCACGCAAGGTTCGGTCAACACCCGGATGGGAGCCGAGCGTTGCGCTCGATTCGCCTTCGACCTGGCGTCACGCCGGAGCAACAAGCTGACCCTGGTCCACAAGACCAACGTGCTCACCTTCGCCGGCGACCTGTGGCAGCGCACGGTGGCCGAAGTCTCGAGCGACTACCCCGACGTGACGTGGGACTACAACCACGTCGACGCCGCGTGCATCTACCTGGTCGAACAGCCGAAGCGCTACGACGTGATCGTGACGGACAACCTCTTCGGCGACATCCTCACCGACCTGGCCGGCGCGGTGAGCGGTGGCATCGGTTTCGCCGCCTCGGCCAACCTGAACCCGGCGCGCACCGGGCCCTCACTCTTCGAGCCCGTGCACGGCGCCGCACACGACATCGCAGGCCAGGGTGTGGCCAACCCGCTGGCCGCCATCCACTCGGCGGCGCTCATGCTGGAACACCTGGGTGAGGCCGACGCCGCTGCCCGCATCCTCAAGGCGCTCGCCGCCCAGTCCGATTCCATGTCAACGTCCCCCGAACAGCTGTCCACGTCCGCCGTGGGCGACGCCATCGCAGAAAGGCTGTAGTCGCCATGCCCATCACCCCGACCGAAAAGATCTGGATGGACGGCAAGCTCGTCGACTGGGCCGACGCCACCGTGCACGTGCTCACCCACACCATGCACTACGGCTCGGGCGTCTTCGAGGGCATCCGGGCCTACCCCACGAACCGCGGTCCCGCCATCTTCCGGCTGAGCGACCACATCGAACGGTTGTTCGCGTCGGCCAAGATCTTCATGATCGACGTCCCGTTCACCGTCGACCAGATCATCGAGGCTTCCCGCGAGGTCGTCCGGGTCAACGGACTGCACGACGGCTGCTACTTGCGCCCGCTCGTCTACCTGGGCTACGGCGAAATGGGCCTCAACCCCTTGCCATGCCCGGTCAACGTCTCGGTGGCCGCCTGGCCCTGGGGCACCTACCTCGGTGACGAGGGCATCGCCAACGGCGTGTCGGTGAAGATCAGCTCATGGCGCCGTCATGACCCCAACGCCGTCCCGACCGCAGCCAAGGGGACCGGCATGTATGCCAACTCCTCCCTGGCCAAGGTCGAAGCGCTCAATGCGGGCTATGACGAGGCGATTCTGCTGGCGCCGAATGGGAACGTCAGCGAGTGCACCGGCGAGAACATCTTCATCGTGCGCGACGGCGTGCTCATCACACCGCCGACCTCGGACGCCGGTGCTCTGGAGGGAATCACGCAGGACTCCGTTGAGACCATCGCCCGGGACATGGGCTACGAAGTGCGCCACGAGCCGATCATCCGCACCGACCTGTACCTGGCTGACGAGGCCTTCCTGACCGGCACGGCGGCCGAGGTGGTGCCCATCCGGGCCGTCGACGACCGACCGGTCGGTCCCGGCCATCCGGGCAGAATCACCAAGGAGATACAGCAGGCGTACTTCGCCACCATCCGTGGAGAGATGGACCAGTACAAGGAGTGGCTCGACTATGTCGACTGACCCCGAAGTGGTGACGCATAGCCACGGCGGCGCGCGGCATACGCATGCGCACGGCCACACGGCCCACGCCCACGACTACTCCGTGCCAGACCTCCCCGAGGCGGTCGACATCTTCGATACCATCCTGCGCGACGGGAGCCAACAGGAGGGCCTGTCGCTGACTGTCGACGACAAGATGCGTGTGGCCGAACAGCTCGACCATCTCGGCGTCAGCTTCATCGAAGGGGGATGGCCCGGTGCCAATCCGAAGGACATCGAGTTCTTCGCCCGGGCCAAGAAGGAGCTCAAGCTCAACACGGCAACGTTGGTCGCGTTCGGATCCACCCGTCGGGCCGGCGTCAAGCCCGAAGAGGACGCCGTGCTGGCCAACCTGATCGAGGCAGGTGCTCCCGTCGCCTGCATCGTGGCGAAGTCCTGGGACCGCCACGTCGACGAGGCGCTGCGCACGACCTTGGACGAAGCCGTGGCCATGGTCGCCGACTCGGTCCGCTATCTACGGGAGCACGATCTCCGGGTGTTCCTCGACGCCGAACACTTCTTCGACGGGTATCGGCGCAACCCCGAATTCGCCCTGTCGGTACTGGGCGCCGCGGAAGAGGCCGGCGCGGAGGCATTGGTGCTCTGCGACACGAACGGAGGTTCCCTGCCCGACGACGTCGGCCAGGCGGTGGCGGACGTGCGGGCTCGGACGAGCGCCCAGCTCGGGATCCACTGTCACAACGACGCGGGGTGCGCGGTGGCGAACTCGCTTGTCGCGGTCCAGGCCGGAGTGACCCAGGTGCAGGGGTGCATCAACGGCTACGGCGAGCGGGCAGGAAACACCGATCTCTCGGCGGCTATCCCGAACCTGTCGCTGAAGCTGAACATCCGGACCATCCCGGCCGAGCGGCTCGAGCGCCTGACCCCGGTCGCCCACCACATCGCGGAGCTGGTCAACATCGCCCCCGACCCTCAACAGCCCTATGTCGGCCATTCGGTCTTTGCGCACAAGGGCGGCCTCCATGCCAGTGCGGTGGCCCGAAGCGCCGACCTCTACGAGCATGTCCCGCCCAACTCGGTCGGGAACGGGACCCGGGTCGTCGTCTCGGAGATGGCCGGCCGCTCCACGTTGGCCATGAAGGCCGCCGAGCTCGGTCTCGACCTCGACGGCGAGGTCATCGGGCGGGTCCTCGACGAACTGAAGCACCTGGAGCACGAGGGCTATCACTTCGAGGTGGCGGACGGCTCCCTCGAGCTGTTGCTGCGCAGAGCAACCGGGTGGGCTCCCGACTTCTTCACGGTCGAATCCTTCCGCGTCATCACCGACCACGGTGATCGGGCGGAGACCGCAGTCGTCGCCAACGTCATGTCCGGTGTGATGACCGAGGCGACGGTGAAAGTCCACGTCGGTGCCGAGCGTATCGTCGCGGTGGCCGAGGGTAACGGCCCGGTCAACGCATTGGACGGAGCGCTGCGCGGTGCCATCGGCCCTCGCTTCCCGGCGCTTGCGAGCATGCATCTGACTGACTACCGGGTGCGTGTCCTCGACACCGGTCGCGGCACCGGTGCCGTCACGCGGGTTCTGGTCGACACGACGGACGGCCAGCGCACCTGGACGACGATCGGGGTTTCGGAGAACATCATCGAGGCGAGCTGGCAGGCCCTCTACGACTCCATCCTCTTCGGCTTGCTCCACGCGAGCTGAGGCAGACGCGGCACACGTAGCTTCGGGGGGATCACGACGGGACCATCACGATGACCGTGCTCAGCCGGCTGGCCGGCCCGCTCCTGAAGCTGCCTCCACCCGAGACCCGCGCCGTCTCCGTCGAGCGCGATCTCGTTGCCAAGATGGCGGACGGGGTCGCGCTGCTGGCGGACCGATGGTTCCCCACGCGGCCCTCGGGCGACGTGCCCACCCTGCTGATCCGCACACCGTACGGACGGCGCATCATGGGACCGCTCGGGCGGCTCTTCGCCGAGCGCGGCTACCAGACCGTGATCCAGAGCTGCCGGGGCACGTTCGGGTCGGGGGGCGCCTGGGAGCCGCTCCGACACGAGCAGTCCGACGGGCACGCCACGCTGCACTGGGTGGCGGGTCAGGCCTGGTTCGACGGTCGACTCGTCATGTGGGGCGCCAGTTATCTGGGCATGACGCAGTGGGCGGTCGCCGCGGACCCGCCCGAGTTCCTCAAGGCGATGGCGCTGGACGTGACCGCGGCGAATTCCCGGGACGCCTTCGTCTACCCGGGTGGCTCCTTCGCGCTGGAGATGGCGCTGAGCTGGGCCTACCAGCTCAAATTTCAAGAGCTCGGCTTGCGCACCGTGCTCCGAACGCAAGCCCGCAGCGCCAAGGTGGTCGCACGGGCCGCGGGGATCCTCCCTTTGGGCAAGGCCGACGTCGAGGCGGTCGGCGAGCCGGTGCCGGCGTACCAGGACTGGCTCGAGCACAGCGAGCCGGGTGACGAGTGGTGGGACGTGACGGACTTCGGCCGCCGGCTGAGCCGCGTCCCCCCGTCGAGCTTCGTGGGGGGCTGGTACGACATCTTCCTCGCCGCCCAGGTCGCCGACTACGAGGGTGTGCGCCGGGCCGGTCGCTCCGGAAGGCTCACCATCGGCCCTTGGACACATTCGTCCCCCGGGTTGGTCGGCGAGACCGTTCGTGACGGCCTTTCCTGGTTCGACGCACAGCTCGGCCGGAGCGCAGGCCTCGAGCGGGCCCCCGTTCGGGTCTTCGTCATGGGGAGGAACCGGTGGGAAGAGTTCTCTCTGTGGCCGCCGGCAGCGGAAGAGCAACTCTGGTACCTCGGCCCGGAGCGGACGTTGGTGCCCGAGCCGGGGCCTGCACGTGAGCCGGACCGGTTCCACTTCAACCCCCACGACCCGACGCCGGCCGTCGGAGGTGCCTCGCTCAACCCCGGCACGTCGGGTCCCAAGGACCAGCGCGAGCGGGAGTCACGCCGAGACGTCCTCACCTATACAAGCCCCGTGCTCAAGGAGGACCTTGCGGTCGTCGGGCCCCTGCGTGCCACGCTCTTCGTGCGCTCGTCCCTCGCGAACTCGGATTTCTTCGTGCGGTTGTGCGATGTCGACCGGAAGGGAAAGTCCATCAACATCAGCGACGGGATCCTTCGGTTGGGTCCGGGCTCGGTGAAGGAGGACGACGATGGGGTGTGCGAAATCGATATCGACATGTGGCCCACCGCCAACACGTTCAGGACAGGACACCGGATACGGCTCCAGGTGTCCGGCGGTGCGCACCCGCTCTATGCGCGCAACCTCGGGACGGGCGAGCCCCTGGCCACCGGCTCCTCCATGCGTTCGGCCGACCAGGAGGTGTTCGGCGGCGGCTCGCGCTCCTCTTCGATCGCCCTGCCGGTGGTCTCTCTGTTCGGGTAGGGAATGGGTCCGTTCGCACCCCTCGGAGTAGCCTGCCCGCCATGACGCAGCCCACCTTCGTCCCCATCGCCGAGGCCGATCAGGTGCGTCCGGCCCGCCACCTTCACGTGCCCGGCGCCTGGACGACCTCGCGACCGGCCGAGCTGGTGGTGCCCACTCCGGTCCGGGGGAGAGGCATGGGCACGGGCACGCCCGGTCCCGACTCGGGCTTCGCTCTCCGCCTGGCCAAGCGTTTCGAACACGACCTGCGGCTCGACGTGGGAGAGTCCGAGCACGACGTGGTGCTCGGCGTGGCCCTGATCGCGGCCAAGCGCGCCGCGTTGTTCGGTCGGGCCCCCTGCATCTATGACGTCCGTCTCGCCCTCAACCTGTGGGGTTTTCTCGAGGACGCGCCGGCCGAGCTCAAGGTGGCGCGACGGGCCGCCTTTTCGGGGGTCGGGCACGACTACGTCGTGCAGCGCGCACTGGTCGACGACATCCCCGAAGAGACTCTTCGGCTCAAACCAGAAGACGCCACGGGCGCGGCCGTCTCCCACTAGATCCGTTCCCTTCATTCGATCCCCTCATTCGGTGACGACGATCGGTGCCATCGACCGTCTCGAAATCGAGGCGGGCGGGTTGACCTTCACGGGGCGGGCCTGTGGCCCCCACGGAGGCCGGCCGGTTCTCCTCCTGCACGGGTTTCCCCAGACCTCCTGGGCCTGGCGAGACGAACTGTGGGCGTTGGCCGGCGAGGGCTACCGGGCCGTTGCGCCAGACCAGCGTGGGTACTGTTCGGGCGCCCGGCCGACGGAGCCCGAGGCGTACGCCACGGGACGGCTGGCCGGTGACGTCCTGGCGCTGGCCGACTCCATGGAGATGGACACCTTCGACCTCGTCGGGCACGACTGGGGCGGCATGCTGGCCTGGCTGGTGGCTTCGCAACGTCCCGATCGGGTGCGCTCGCTGACCGTCGTCTCGACTCCACACCCGCTGGCACTCGGGCGAGCCGACGGACGTGGCGACGAAGACGGCGCCACGGCGTTCCTCTGCACGCCTGAGGAGCCCGAGCGGCTGCTCTTGGGCGCGGACGGTTCCGGTGGCGGGCTGGCCTCGGTCCTGGCCGACTCCGGACTCGACGACGACGACGCCAACATGTACGTCACCGCCCTCAGCGAGCCCGGTGCCCTGACGGCCGCGCTCAACTGGTTCCGGGCCATGGACGCGACGTCGCTCGTGGACCTGCGGCCGGTCAGCGTGCCGACGCTCTACGTGTGGTCCACCGGTGATGGGGTATTCGGTCGTGACGTGGCCGAGGCCACCTCGGCCCATGTGTGCGGCCCCTACGCCTTCGAGGTGCTCGAGGAGGTGTCCCACTGGATCCCCGAGATGGCGCCCGGGAGGCTGTCATCGCTGCTCGTCCGTCATCTGGCGGCCACCTGAGGGGCTCCGAACAACCGTTCGACCGTCTGCGACAATGAGCGGGTGAGCACGCCGACCTTCGACCTGACCGACGTCCAGCGGGACTTCCGCCAGACCATGCGCACCTTCGCCGAGGACAAGGTGGCGCCCCATGCTGCCGAGGTGGACCGGAACGCGGAGTTCCCTTGGAAGTCCTTCGAGGCATGCAAGGAGATGGAGTTGCCCGCGCTCGGCATTCCCGAGGCGTACGGCGGTGCCGGGGCGGACACTGTGACCCAGGCCATCGCCGCCGAGGAGCTGGCCCGGGTGTGCGCCTCGACCGCGCTCACCATCCTCATCTCCAAGCTGGGCATGACCCCAGTCATGAACTGGGGCAGCGAGGAGCTCAAGCGGACCTACATGCCGCGCGTGGCCGCGGGAGAGATCCAGGCCAGCTACTGCCTGTCCGAAGCCGACGCCGGGAGCGACGTCGCCGCCATGCGGGCTCGCGCCGTCCGTGACGGCGACGACTACGTGTTGACCGGCTCCAAGTACTGGATCACGAACGCCGGGATCTCCGACGTGTACATCGTCTTCGCCAAGACCGATGCGGATGCGGGCAGCCGTGGCATCTCTTGCTTCCTGGTCGAGAAGGAGTGGGGCCTCCACATCGGCAAGCACGAGGAAAAGCTCGGGCTTCGGGGCAGCCCCACCGGGGAGGTCATCCTCGATGAGGTGCGGGTTCCGGGTTCGCACCTGATCGGCGAGGAGGGGCAAGGCTTCACCATCGCCATGCACACGCTCGACCGCAGCCGTCCGACTATCGGTGCCCAGGCGGTGGGCATCGCCCAAGGCGCCATCGACTATTCGGCCGGGTACATGAAGCAGCGACGCGCCTTTGGTGGCCCGATAGCCGACCTGCAAGGTTTACGGTTCATGTTGGCTGACATGGCGACTCGGACCGAGGCGGCACGCGCGCTGGTCTACCGGGCCTGCGCCATGGCCGATGACGACCAGTCCGGTGAGCTCACCAAGTACGGCGCCATGGCCAAGGCCTTCGCGTCGGACACCGCGATGTCGGTCACGGTCGACGCCGTCCAGCTGCTCGGCGGGTACGGCTACACCAAGGACTTCCCCGTGGAACGCTTCTTGCGCGACGCCAAGGTCACACAGATCTACGAGGGGACCAACCAGGTCCAGAAAGTGGTCATCGCCCGGGAGATCCTCAAGCAGTTCTAAAGCTGAGAGGGGGGACCGGGGGGTCAACGTGGAGCACATGTCATTCCGGCCTGGGTCGACGACCCCGGCCCGGCCGCCTGGCGTTGGCGCCCGGCGACACGGTCCGGGCAGACTGCCGGGGGTCGGTCCCGGAGGGCTGGTGTTAAAGTTAGAACAGGTTCTAAATTGTGCCCACAGGGGGCAGCCGGCCGAGTGCCGGTCATTGCAGCAGGAGGGTCGTTGGTCATGGCGCAGCCGGTAATCATCGAGGCGGTCCGCACCCCGATCGGGAAGCGCAACGGGTGGCTCTCAGGCCTGCGGGCGGCTGACCTCCTCGGTGCCTCCCAGGTCGAGGTGGTCAAGCGTGCGGGCATCGACCCCGCCTCGGTCGATCAGGTCATCGGCGGATGCGTGACCCAGGCCGGCGAGCAGGGTTTCAACGTGACACGCACGTCGTGGCTGCTGGCGGGCCTGCCCTACGACGTGGCCGCGACGACGATCGACTGCCAGTGCGGCTCGTCGCAGCAGGCCAACCACATGGCCAACAACCTCATCGCCGCCGGAGCGGCCGACACCGCGATCGGCTGTGGCGTCGAGACGATGAGTCGGATCCCGCTCGGGGCCAACGCCTCGGCGCCCGGTGTGGGCCGCGCGCTCCCCGAGGACCTGCCCTACGACATGCCCAGCCAGTTCGAGGCGGCCGAACGCATCGCCAAGAAGCACGGCATCACACGTGAGGACGTGGACGCGTTCGGGTTCGAGTCTCAGAAGAAGGCCGCCCGGGCGCAGGCCGAGGATCGTTTCTCCCGGGAGATCTTCGCCGTCGAGGCGCCCATCGTGGGTGAGGAGGGGCCACGCGGCGAGCACGGCGGCGAGAAGATGATCGTCACCAAGGACCAGGGTCCGCGTGACACGACGCTCGAGGGTCTGGCCAAGCTGAAGGCCGTCCTGCCCGACGGCATGCACACCGCGGGGACGTCGTCGCAGATCTCCGACGGCGCGGCCGCCGTGCTCTGGATGTCAGAGGAGCGGGCGAAGGCAGAGGGCTTCAGGCCACGGGCGAGGATCGTGGCCCAGGTGCTGGCCGGGTCCGACCCCTACTACCACCTCGACGGCCCGATCGTGGCCACGAGCAAGGTGCTGGCCAAGGCCGGGATGACGATGAAGGACATGGACCTCTACGAGGTGAACGAGGCCTTTGCCTCCGTCGTGCTCAGCTGGGCCCAGGTGCACGAGGCCGACATGGACAAGCTGAACGTCAACGGCGGGGCCATCGCGCTGGGCCACCCGGTCGGAGCGACGGGCAGCCGGCTGGTCACCACGATTCTGCACGAGCTCGAGCGGACGGACGGCACCTACGGCTTGGTCTCGATGTGCTGCGGTGGCGCACTGGCCACGGGCACCATCATTGAGCGGCTCTGAGTCGGCGCTCTTGCTGCCGTCGTCAATCCGACTCGCGCCCTCGCACAACTGACCGCACAATCGGCGCCTACCTCCGGAGGGGACCGTGTCATCGATATCCACTGAGCACCTGACGTTCGAGCGCGATGGCGCGACGGCCATCGTGACGATGAACCGGCCCGAGGCCAAGAACGCACTGAGCCTCCCCATGCTGGTGGGGATGAAGGACGCCTGGGAAGAGATCAACAGCAACGACGACATCCGTTGTGCCATCCTCACCGGCGCGGGCGGGACGTTCTGCGCCGGAATGGACCTCAAAGCGATGGGGGGCAGCGACGCCGAGAAATACCAGCCTCGCATGGCAGAAGACCCGGACCTCCACTGGAAGGCGCTGTTGCGCCACTACGACCTGCACAAGCCGCTCATTGCAGCGGTGGAGGGATGGGCCGTTGCCGGGGGCACCGAGATCCTGCAGGCCACCCACATCCGCGTCGCCGGCGCGAGTGCTGTCTTCGGCGTGTTCGAGGCCAAGCGCGGCTTGTTCCCTCTGGGCGGCTCGACCGTGCGGCTGCGCCGCCAGATTCCCTACACCCTGGCCATGGAACTCCTGCTCACGGCACGCGAGATGCCGGCAGAGGAGGCATTGCGCGTCGGGCTGATCGGCCACGTCGTGCCGGACGGTACAGCCCTCGAACGGGCGCTCGAGATCGCCACCGTCATCGGGCAGAACGGACCACTGGCGGTGGAGGCGATCCTCCGCAGTGTGCGCGAAACCGAAGGCATGTCGGAGATCGACGGGCTGGCCCGCGAGCTCGAGATCGGCTGGCCGGTCTTCGCGAGCAATGACGCCACGGAAGGGCAGAAGGCGTTCGCCGAGAAGCGCCCGGCCAAATTCACCCGGACGTGAGCGAGATCGGTCCGGGCCAGGGCTTCCCCGGCGTCGACGGGCCCTCGGAAAGCACGGGCGAAGCACCGCACAACCGGCTGGCCGAGGCAATGCGCCGGATCAGCGCGGTGGTAGTCGGGCAGCCTCTCGCCGACGCCGAAGTGGCCGAGGCTGCGGCGCAGGTTGAAGCCGTGGCCGACCAGCTCGAAAGAGCGGCGGAGCCCACCAAGCGGACACGGGCCCAACCCGACCCCATCAGTCACCCCCAGGACCACTTCTCGACCAGCCCCATGGTCGGCTATGCGAATCCCATCGCCCCTCCGGTCACGGTGTGGGCCGTTCATGGGGAGGATGGCCACCGCGAGATCAGGGGCAGCGTCACCTTCGGATACCAATACGAAGGTCCACCTACCTGCGTCCACGGCGGCGTCGTCGCCGAGCTGTTCGACGAGCTGCTTGGTCTGGCCAACATCGCGGTCGGCGAAGGCGCCATGACGGGGACGCTGAAGATCCGTTACAACCGGCCGACGCCGCTCTTGGCGCCGCTCGAGCTGGTGGCGCGCAATACCGGTCGCGACGGCCGCAAGGTCTTCGCCTGGGGCGGGATTTACCACGACGGCGAGCTCACGGCGGAGGCCGAGGGCATCTTCATCGATGTCATGCAGGGCAAGATGCTTGAAATCGTCCGGGCGAATGCCAACATCGCCGAGGCCCGGCTGGTCGATCCCCAGTGGGAACGACTCATGGAGCGAGACGCGGCGCGGCGAGAGGATTGAGCGGTCAACGGCGCTCGGTCCGGGTCGCTTGGTCCTCTTCCTGCTGGCGCCGGATCTCCCCCCGGCGCATGAGGGTCGGGGTGTACATGGCGACCAGCCGGGCGACCAGTACCACCAGGAAGATCTGACCGATGAGCGCCTCGAGCACCGAGGTGGTCCGGGGTAGGCCAGGTGCCGGCGTGAGGTCCCCATAGCCCACCGTGGACATGGTGATATAGCTGAAGTAGACGAAGTCGGGTGGTCCGTGTTGCCCAGGCTGGGCGAAGTAGGTATCCGACGCCAACTGGATCCCGTAGTCGAGCGTGGCGAACATCATGCCGATCAGCACGTAGATGCAGAGGGCTCCCATGATGGTCTCCACGTTCACCGTCTGGTGCTGGAAGGTCCGCCATCCGATGGCGATCGGTGTGGTGAGGACCAGGGCGGCGACGAGGAGGACGATGGCACCGTCGGCCACGGTCTGGCCCTGCAGCGCGACGACGACGGAGGCGACGAAGGTGAGGCCGGACGCCACCGCCACGGCCAGCATGATCCGGCCCGGCACCCTCGAGGTCCAGAAGGCCAGGACCGAGGTGAGGCAGAGCAAACCGGTGCGCAGGATGAGGGCTCCTGCTCCGCTCCAGCCGATCGTCAGCACGACAAAGTCGACGATCAGAACGCAAAAGAGGAGACCGTACGAGTCAGGCGCTTTGATGATGGCGCGCAGCACGCCACGCCCCGACACCTTCTCTGGCGCGCGCTCCTCGACCCGGTCTTCCATGGCCCACCATCATGGCCAGGGGCGGGCCCGAGCGGTTGGACCCGACGGCCGGCCAATGCCCGGGGTGCTCAGATCTCTCGCTTGACGCCTTCCCAGTACGGGTCGCGCAGCTTGCGCTTGTAGAGCTTTCCGTTGGGGTCGCGCGGCATCTCGTCGGTGAAGTCGATCGTCTTGGGGGTCTTGAACTTGGCCATCTTGTCCGCGCAAAAGGCGAGGATCTCTGTGGCCAACTCGTCGCCGGCCTCGACGCCCTCGGCCGGCTCGATCACCGCCTTGACCTCTTCACCCCAGTCCTCGTGGGGGATGCCGAAGACGGCGGCGTCTCCGACCTTGGGATGAGACAACAGGACACCCTCGATCTCGGCCGGATAGATGTTGGCGCCGCCTGAAATGATCATGTCGATCTTCCGGTCGCGCAGGAACAGGTACCCGTCCTCGTCCAGCACTCCCACGTCGCCAACGGTGAAGAACGATCCGATGCGGTTCTTCTTCGTCTTCTCCTTGTCGCCGTGATACTCGAATTCGGCCGACTGCATAGCCATGTAGACGGTCCCGATCACGTTTGGCTCTGTGATCCTTTCGCCGTCGTCGTCGAAGATGGCAATCTCGGAGATGGGCCACGGCTTGCCCACCGTCCCGGGCTTGGCGAGCCATTCCTCTGCGGTGACCAGCGTGCCGCCTCCTTCACTGGCCGCGTAGTACTCATCGATCGCGTTGCCCCACCACGCGATCATCTTGTGCTTCACGTCGATCGGGCAGGGCGCCGCGGCATGGATCATGTGGCGAAGGGAGGAAACGTCGTATCTGACCCGGACGTCCTCGGGCAGGGCCAACAGACGGTGGAACTGGGTCGGCACCATGTGCGACGTCGTGACCCGCCGCTCTTCGATGAGACGCAGCATGTCTTCGGGCAACCACTTGTCCATGAGCACCAGGGTGTGCCCGAGGTGCAGCGACGCGCTCCCAAAACGCAGCACCGCAGTGTGGTACAGCGGCGAGCCGATGATGTGGACGTTGTCGTCGTGCGGCTGAATATTGAAGAGGAACAAAATGCCCGAAAGGCCGAGCGCAGCCTGCTCGGGCGAAACGCCGAGCAACCTTCGGTAGATGCCCTTGGGATTGCCTGTCGTCCCCGACGTGTAATTCATGACGTCGCCGATGGTGCGGTCCTCGGGCAGCGCGGTGGGCTGGGCATCGCGCGCCGCGGCGTAAGAGGCGAAGCCCGGAACATCGCCCACGGCCAGGCGCCCCTCGGCGGCGAGGCCGGCCTCGTCGGCCGCGGCCACGGCGACCTCGGCGAAGCGCTCGTGCGACACGAAAGCCTTGGCGCCCGAGTCCTTGAGGATGTAGGCCACCTCGGGTGCGACAAGGTGGTGGTTGATGGGCACCAGGTACCAGCCGGCCTGGAGGGCGGCGAGGTAGACCTCGATCATCTCGGGGCAGTTGGGGAGCAGCGTGGCGACGACATCGCCCACGCCGAAGCCCTGGGCCCGGAGCGCGTGCACCAACTGGTTGGCGTGCCCGAGCAGCTCGCCGGCCCGGACGTCATCGCCCTCGGGGGTCACCAGGGCCAGGTAGTCGGGGTCGTCCTGGGCCAGGGCCCAGAAGCCGAGATCACCCATCAGCAGTCTCCTTGCAGCTTGCGGAGCGGGCGCAAGTGGCAGCCCCCGCGAGGGGCAGACTAGAACGTGTTCTAGCGAAGGGCAATTGCTGAAGCTCCGGCGCGGCCGGGAGAGAGATCAGGAGCACACGACGATGGCAGGGTTCCTCGAAGGCAAGGTGGTGGCGGTCACCGGAGGCGGTGGCGGCATCGGGCGCGCCGTGGCGCTGGCCGCGGCGGCCGAGGGGGCGAAGGTGTTGGTGGCCGACTACGGCGTGGGCATGGCCGGTGAGGACCCCAGCAGCAAGGTGGCCGATGCCGTCGTCGATGAGATCACCGAGGCGGGTGGTGAGGCCGTCGCCGTGGCCGACGACATTTCCAAGATGGAGTCCGGCGAGCGGCTCATCGCCACCGCGGTCGAGAAGTACGGCCGGATCGACGGCGTCGTGGCGGTCGCCGGGATCCTGCGCGAACGGATGCTGTTCAACATGTCCGAGGACGAATGGGACTCGGTGATCGCCACCCACCTGAAGGGTCACTTCACGGTCTTTCGGGCCGCTGCAGCCGTCATGCGCAAACAGGAGGGTGGCGGGGCCCTCGTCGGTTTCACGTCGGGTGCATTCTCCGGCAGCGTGGCCCAGGCCAACTACGCCGCGGCCAAGGGCGGCATCGTCTCACTCGTTCGCTCCGCCGCAGCCGGCCTCTACCGCTACGGCGTGACCGCCAATGCCATCGCGCCGGTGGCCCGGACGAGGATGTCGGCCAACGTTCCGGCGGAGCTGGCCGAGATGGGCGACCCCGAGGACGTGGCGCCGATGGTCGTCTACCTCCTGAGCGACCAGGCCAAGCACGTGACCGGCCAGGTCTACACGGCGGTGGGATCGAAGATCGCCGTGTGGAATCAGCCGGTGGAGGTGCGCGCCATGTGGGCCGATGGCCGCTGGACACCCCAGCAGATCGCGGAGCGCCTGGACTCCAACATCGGCCAGGAGCGCATGGGAATGATCGATCGCCTCGAGCAGCTGCGTCAGGCCGCAGCGTCCGACGAGAAGCCGAACGCCTGACTCAGGTGACCGGCACGGGCGGGTGGACCGGTGCGGGTCCACCTATCGTCCTCCATGGCTCCTTAGGCTGAGCGGGCGCGGGCGTGAGGCTCGCCGCGGCGGACGTTCCGCCTCCCGGGGGACGTTCCGACATGTGGAAGGGGGCTTGCGCTCGTGGTCGCACCGGCCGAGGAAGGCTCCGAAAGCCAGGCGGTACCCGAACTCTGCCCCGGGCGCGAGGTGGGATGGATCTTCAAGAACGGTGACGCCGTTGCCGTCGAGCGTCGGGACGACAAAGTTGTGCCCCTGGCCCGGATCCCGCGCCCGCGCGACGAATAGCTCAGGCGGACTGTTCGGCCGGAGCCGGTTCGGGCTCGACCTCGGGCGGGCGGTGCGTGGTGAGCCAAGACCGCCAGCGTGACCGGGTGCGCAAGAGGATGACGGCGCCACCGACGACGAGCAGGACTCCGGCCAGCTGCACCAGGTCGGAACCGAGCGCACCGTCCTGACCCAGCCAGAGGTGCTCGTCGAGCGAGCGTTCGATGCCCCAGAGCACCATCGTGGTCCCGAGGATGATTCCCGTGGGATAGCCGCGCCGGGGCATGCCGTTGGGCCACCGGTCGAGGGCCCGCTCAATGGCGATGAGGATGAGGTAGACGGTGAAATCCTCGAGCGCCTGAAACACCGGGACCGGAAGGCGCCGACCGCTCTGGCCGGCGTAGTACATGCCGAACCACTGGTGGGTCTGGTGCCCGCCCCCGGCCACCATCAACTGGGGGCCCAGCAGGCGTCCCATGGCCCAACACGCCATCAGCACCGGCATGGCCAGATCGAGGGCGCGTCCGAGAGGGAGTTCGGGGCAGCGTCGCCGGGTCAGGACGATCCCCGTCGGCACCGCGAAGAGGAGACCCCCGAACGAGGAGAGCCCGCCGTGCCAGACGGCGAACATGTCCCCGACGTTGTGGCTGTAGTAGCTGACATTGGTCAGGACGTGAAGGGCACGAGCCCCGACCACGGCCGCCAGGATGACCCAGAGGAAGACCGCGACGAACCAATCGGTGGGATAACCGTGCTTGCGCAGTCGCCGCTCGAAGTAGGTGAAGCCGAACCAGAAGGTGAGCGCGAGGCCGATGCCGTAGGTGTGGACCTGGAGCGACCCGATGTGGAAGACGATGGGAACCGGTTTCATGGCACGACCGCTCCCAGACTAGGACCGGCCGAAGGCCGGATCCGTACGGCGGAGGACCGGTCCGCCGGTGGCGCTGTGGCTATGGACGGCCGGCGCCGACGAAGCCGCCGCCGAGGCGCAGGGAGGTGACCCAGACCGACGCCCCGGTGAAGGGGGCCTCGATCATCTGGCCCGGTCCGACGTACATGGCGACATGCTCGGAGCCGCCGGGCCCGTAGAAGAGCAGATCGCCCGGCTGAAGGTCACTGACGGGGACCGGAGCCGAGTCCGCCATCTGGGCGCCCGAGAAGTGGGGGAGGCCCACGCCGACTTGACCCCAGGACCAGGCGGTCAGGCCGGAGCAGTCGAATCCGGGGCTCCCCGAGCCCTTCGGCGATTCGCCGCCCCAGACGTAGGGCACGCCGATCTGGCTCATGGCGGCTTGGACCGCTCCTGCCCCTCCGGCCGCGGAGGGCGGCGGTGCGGCCTGGTGCAGCGCGGCGGGAGCAGCGGCGGCACTGGCACTCTGCTGACGGGTGGTCCCGACCGCGCTCGTGGCGGCAGCCTGGGCGCTGGCGGCGGCAGCCTTGGCAGCGGCGAGCTTCGCCGCGGCGGCCCGGGCGGCGGCGGCGGCTTCGGCCTGCTGCTGCTCCTGGACCAGCTTGGCGATCTGACCCTGCTCCTGGGAGAGGGCCTGTTGCTGCTCTTGGATCGCCTGCTGGTTCTGCGCCACGGCGTTCTGCTCGATACTCACCTGGTTCTGGGCTTGGGTCTTCTCGCCCTGAAGCTGGGTCTCCTGGGCGTTCAACTGGTTCTCGGCCGTGTGCAGGTTGTCGACGGCGAGCGTGATGTCGCCCTCGGCAATCTTGTTGTACATGGAGGTGGCGCCCAGCGTCTCCTCGTTGCCACTGAAGATCGGGTTCTGGGCGGCGGCGGAGCCGTTGCTCATGTAGTTGGCTACGGCCGCCTTGGAGAGGGTCGCCTTGTCGTTGGCCACTTGCTTCTGATCGTTGGCGATGTTCGCCTGCGTCGTGGCGATGCTCGAGGTGATCTGCGAGAGGTGGTACTTCGCTGCGTCGTACTGCTGGCTCAGGGCGGACATCTGGTTCTGGGCGTGGGCCAGCTGTGACTCGATGGCGGCCGCCTTCGCCTTAGCATCGGAGATGGAGTCACCGGCCGCCGGGCGCGCCAAACCAAGCACAGTGCCCGACAACACTGTGACAACGGCCAGCACGGGAACGGCAATCCGCTGGAGCACCGAAATGCTCCTGGCCGGCCGTGGCGTGGAGTGGCTCAAAACCCGCTCTACGTCAGTCACGATGCCGGACATTCTTATCGGCGGGTTCCGAGCGGTTCAAACATCCTCGCCGCTACACACCCGTTTGTGGTCGTACCAGTGGTATGAATCCCCAGCTCAACAACAAATCTAAGTTATTCGAAGTTCTTGTGAACTGGTTCTCAAAACCCCGGTACCACTCAGGAGCTACCGTCGACCTCATGGGCGAGATGATCGAATTTCCGAGCAATGGGTCGACGGCGGGGGGCTATCTGGCCGTCCCGGAGGGCGGAAACGGGCCCGGCGTCATCGTCATCCAGGAGTGGTGGGGCCTGGTCGATCACATCATCGACGTCTGTGACCGCTTCGCCGCCGAGGGCTTCGTGGCCCTCGCTCCCGACCTCTACCACGGCCAAAAGGTGCCACCCGGTGAGCCGGACGAGGCGGGCAAGGTGATGATGGGGATGCGGCTCGACCAGGCTGGCCGCGACATGAGCGGCGCCATCGACGAGCTGCTGCGACGAAGCTCGTCCCAACACGTCGGCGTCATCGGTTTCTGCATGGGCGGCGGCCTCGCCCTCGTGCTCGCCACCCAGCGGCCCGACGCGGTCTCGGCCGTCGTGCCGTGCTACGGCATCATCCCGTGGCCCGACGTGCAGCCCGACTACAGCGCTCTCGAGGCCAAGGTGCTCGGCCACTACGCGGAGAAGGACGGGTACTTCACTCCCGAGGCTGCGAACGCGCTGGCGGAGCAGCTGCGAGGACTGGGGAAGTCGGTCGAGATCATCGTCTACCCCGGTGCCGACCATGCGTTCTTCAACGACACCCGCCCCGAGGTCTACGACGCCGAGGCTTCACGCGCTCTGTGGGCGCGTTCGCTGGCTTTCTTCCGCGAGAACGTGCGCTGAGTCGTCGCGCCCCGTCGGCGGCGTCGGGCCTGAGCGCGCCGGGACGGCGAGCGGCCGGAAGCGGCTGCGAGGTCCTTTGTTAGCCTTTGCGACATGTCCGCACGCTCACGTGACCTGCCCCGCCGTTCCTGCCTGTCGACGCCGGGTTCGAACGAGAAATTCCTGGCCAAGGCCCCCACCGTCCCGGCTGACATGACGTTCTTGGACCTCGAGGACGCGGTGGCGCCGCTGGAGAAGGAGGCGGCGCGGCCCAAGGTCGTCGACGCCATCAAGAACCTGCCCTGGGACGACCGGGTGCTCTGCGTGCGGGTCAACGCCTGGGACACGGCGTGGACGTACGGCGACGTCATCGAGGTCGTGGGCAACAGCGGCGAGCGGCTCGACGAGATCATGCTGCCCAAGGTGCAGTCGGCGGCCGAGGTACAGGCCCTCGACCTGTTGCTGACCCAGGTCGAGAAGAAGTCGGGCCTGCCGGTCGGGCACATCGGGATCGAAGCCCAGATCGAGACGGCCCGTGGGCTGATCAACGTGGACGACATCTGCGGCGCCTCGCCCCGGCTCGAGACCATCATCTTCGGCCCGGCCGACTTCGCCGCCAGCATCGAGATGCCCGTCCTCACCGGGGGCATCGACATCCCCGAGTACCCGGGCGACCACTTCAACTACGTCTTCAGCCGGATTTTGATGGCTGGACGGGCGAACGGGCTCCAGGTCATCGACGGCCCGTTTCTCAAGGTGCGCGAGCTCGACGCCCTGCGCGACTACTCGCTGCGCACGCGCATGCTGGGCTACGACGGCAAGTGGGCACTCACCCCGGACCAGGTCACCGTGCTCAACGAGGTGTACTCGCCCACCCAGGAGCAGTTCGACCGGGCTTTCGACATCCTCGAGGCCTATCGCAAGGCCACCGACGAGGACCGTAAGGGTGCGGTCATGTTCGGCGACGAGATGATCGACGAGGCGAGCCGCAAGATCGCCCTCAAGTTCGTCAGCCGCGGCGAACGGGCCGGGCTGAGCAGGAGCGTGTCCGCCTAAGAGCCGATGAGGCGGCGGGCGATGACCTTGAGGGCCAGGGTTTCGTCGGCGCCCTCGAAGATCGAGAGCACACGGGCGTCGACGAAGTAGCGGCTCACCGGGAACTCTTCCGCGTAGCCCATCCCGCCGTGGATCTGCATGGCCTCGCGGGTCACCCATTCGGCGGCGCGGCAGACGTAGGCCTTCACCATCGACGCCTCGAGCGTCCCCTCTCCTCGTGCCATCAGCCGGGCCACGTGGTACGAGCTCTGGCGGGTCGCCTGGATCAGCACGGCCATGCGGCCCAACTTCGCCCGGGTCAGCTGGTAGTCGCCGATCGGGGAACCGAACACCCTGCGTTCGGACGCGTAGGACGCTGCCGCGTCGTAGGCCGCCTGCATGACGCCCAGGGCCCGAGCCGCCGTCTGCAGCCGCCCGTTCTCGAAGCCCTGCATCTGGAGGTAGAAACCCTTGCCCAGGCCGTCGCGGCCTCCGACCAGGTTGGCCTCGGGCACGAACCAGTTCTCGAACGCGAGCTCGTAGGAATGCATGCCCCGGTAGCCGAGCGTGTCGATGGGCCGGCCCTCGAGTCGCCCCGCCGCCAGATCGGAGGGCCGATCGGCTGACCCGTCCTGGGTGAAGACGAACCCCTTGCCGTCACCACGGGGCTTCTCCACCACGAACATGGAGAGTCCGCGGTGGGCCAGCGAGCGGTCGGGGTCGGTGCGGGCCAACAGCATGAGCACGTCGGCCCGGGCGGCGAAGGTGCACCAGGTCTTGACCCCGTTGACCACCCAACCGCCTTCGACCGGCGCGGCCGACGTCACGATCCCGGCGACGTCGGACCCGTAGTCCGGTTCGGTCACCGCGACGGCGGCGAGGATTTCGGCCGAGGCCAGCTGGGGGAGCCAGTGCTTCTTCTGCTCCTCGGTCCCGCCGTAGACCAGCGCCCGGGTCAGGATCTCGGGCCGGGTGATGAGCGAGCCGCCCACGCCGAGCGAGCCCCAGCTCAACTCCTCGGTGGCGACGACCATGCCCATGTAATCGCTCTCGCCCCCCGACGCGTACCCGCCGTACTCCTCGGGGACCGAGAGCCCGAAGCCACCGAGTTCGGCCAGACCCTCGATGACCTCTTCGGGGATGTCCCCGTTGGTGCGGTGCACGTGCTCGGCGTGCGGGCGCACCTTCTCCTCCGCGAAGCGGTGGAACGTCTCGCGGACCAGCTCGAAGTCCTCGCCCAGGTGCCGCGGTCCTTCCCGGCCGGCCAGGTCGGCCAGCACGGCGGGGTCGCGTTCGGTCGCCAGGAACTCGCGTACCGGCTCGGTCCACTCTCCCTCGACGCCCCAGAGCAGCTCGCGACCGGCGACCTTGCCGGCCAGGTCGGCCATCACGTCGGCGATGAAGGCGGCGGCGATGCGGGCCTCGAGGTCGCCCTGGGCGCCGTAATCGAGCGTGGCCCGGGCCGTGGCCACGGCGGCCGCAGCATGGGCGACGTCGTAGGCGACCACCTGGTTGGCGTCGATCCCGCCGTGCCCGCGCACGGCGGCGCAAGCCTGATCGACCAGTTCCTGCGCCAGGTCGACGGCCCGGGCCGCATCTCGCAAGGAGGGGGAATGGGTAGGAGTCACGCGCCGCGACGCTACCGGCTGCCCGCCGGACCCCCCATCGCTGCGGCCCGGCGACCGATCACCGTGACGAGCGGCGGCAGGACGACCGGGTCCTCGCCCGGATCGACCCCCGTGAGCGTCTCGAGATAGCGCGAGACCGGCCCGGGCCCGACGCCGGCGGGCGCCTCCGCCCAGGCGTCGATCACCTCGAGCCCCACGTCGCGCACCAGCGCGGGCAGGACGGCTCCGACGTCGGGGTGACGCGCCCCGGGCATGGAGAAGGGCGTGCCGGCGATCCGTCCTGCGGTCGTGATGGGCTCCTGGGCCACCACCCATCCGCCAGGCCGCACCGCAGCCGCCATCATGCGCACCACGGCCAGGGGTTCGTGCACGTGGAGCAGCAGGAACCGACAGAAGGCGAGATCGACCTCCTCGGGCAGCGACAGGTCTTCGCCCGCCTGGGTCAGCGCAATGACCTGGGCGTGGGCCGCGGCGGCCCGGGCCACCTCGTCGCGGGTGCGGGGATCGCTGTCGACGGCGTAGACGCGGCCGTCGCGACCGACCATCTCGGCCAGGGCCACCGAGACGTCACCCCCGCCCGCACCGACGTCGACACAGCGCCAGCCGCCGGCCACGCCCAGCCGTTCGAGCGCCGTGGCGAGCGGACGCCGGTACACGTCGTCGCGCAATCCTAAGAGTTCACCCGCCTGGCTCATGTCAGGCCGCCGCCGTCACCATGTCCTCGCACTCTATGGCGGGCTCCGGCCTGAGGCGTGCGCCGGAATCGCCTGTCGGGCCCGCCTCCGGTCCGCTTCTCTCCTCCTTCTCTGGCGACGGTGGCAGACCGATAACCTGCCTCCCCGTGAACGTGACCATGTTGCTGTGCGACGCCGCCCAGGTGTCCGACGGGAAGCTGTACATCCTGGGGGGCGGCTGGAGCATGACGGGCCCGGACCCCGTCCCCTCCGCCGTGGCCCTGAAGATCGACGTGGATTGGCACGAGGCAGAGGCCTCGCATCACTGGGAGCTGTTCCTCGAGGACGCGGACGGCCGACCGGTGCTGATGGAGACAGCGGAGGGCACCCAGCCCGTCGAGGTGCGCGGTGAGTTCACCGTCAGCCAGCCGCCGGGCATCCCCGAGGGATCGCCCATCGACGTTGCCCTTGCCGTCAACCTCG
The DNA here is from genome assembly GCA_963809715.1 of uncultured Acidimicrobiaceae bacterium. GTDB lineage: Bacteria > Actinomycetota > Acidimicrobiia > Acidimicrobiales > RAAP-2 > Bog-473. The sequence goes on from CAWEKO010000003.1 coordinate 577,077, forward strand.
GGCCCATACCACTGGCGCCGGGCACCCGCTTCGCCTGGCGCCTCACCATCGACGGTGATTCGTTGCCCGGCGCGTCCTTGGGCTTCACGACCAGGCCGCGACCGGCTGCGGAAGAATGACCGTCTACGACCGCCCCTTCGGGCGCTACCTCGAGGACTTCGCTCCCGGTGACGTCTACAAGCACTGGCCGGGCAAGACGATCACCGAGTACGACGATCATCTGTTCTGCATGATCACCATGAACCACCACCCGCTGCACACGAACGCGTGGTTCGCGGAGAACGAAACGGTGCAGGGCAAGAACGTCGTGGTCGGCAACCTCGTGTACTCGCTCGCTCTGGGCATGAGCGTTCCCGATGTCAGCGGGTCGTGCATTGCCAATCTCGAGGTGGAATCGCTCGTGCATCGCTCGCCCACCTTCCACGGCGACACCATCTACGCCGAGACCCGCGTGCTCGACGCGACGCCGTCCAGGTCGAAGGACGACCGGGGAATCGTGACCGTGGAGACCAAGGCCTTCAACCAGCACGGCGACGAGGTGTGCTCCTTCCGGCGCAAACTCATGGTGTGGCGACGCGAGGCCGCACCGGCCCGGCGTCGGCCCTACGGCGACGACGTCTGGGACTGAGGCCCCGGGCGTCACGGCCGCCCGGGCCCGCCGCGTCGCTCAGCGGCTCCTTGACTGGGGCGAAGCACATCGCCGCAACCTGCCGTGGCGCCGGACACGCGACCCCTGGCACATCCTCGTCTCCGAGGTCATGCTCCAACAGACCCAGGTCGAGCGGGTCGTGCCCCACTACGAGCGTTTCACGCGGGCCTTTCCCGACGCGTCGGCCTGTGCGGCCGCGGGACCGGCCGAGGTGGTGCGGCTGTGGTCGGGACTCGGTTACAACCGGCGTGCCCTGAACCTGCACCGCAGCGCCCTTGCCGTGGTCGAGGAGCACGGCGGTGCCCTTCCGGCGGACGATGCCGACCTGCGTGGCCTGCCCGGGATCGGCGCCTACACCGCCCGCGCCGTGCGCTCGTTCGCCTTCGGTCAGGACGTGGCGGCCGTCGACACCAATGCCGTGCGGGTGCTGGCCCGCGCCGTCGCGGGCCGGGGCCTGAGCGTGCCCGAGGCGTCGCGGTTGGGTGACCGCCTGGTGCCGCCGGGCCGGTCGTGGGAGTTCAACCAATCGATGTTCGACCTCGGGGCCACCGTGTGCACCGCGGCGCGGCCGCGCTGTGACCGGTGCCCACTGCGCCGGCTCTGCGCCTGGCGGCGCCAGGGCGTCGGCGCGTCCGATCCGTGGCGAGCCGGTCCGCCTTCGCGGCGGCAGAGTGCGTTCGCGGGGTCGGATCGGCAGGGGAGAGGGCGGTTGCTCGACGCGCTGCGGCGCGGTCCGGTCGGCCGGCAGGCGCTGGCGAGCGCCTGCGGGTGGCCCAACGATGCGGCCCGGGCGCAACGGGTGGCCGGCGATCTGGCGGCCGAGGGCTTCGCCTGCTGGTCCGGCGGGAAGACGGACGCCCTCCGGCTGGTCGAGGCGGCGTCGTCGAGGCCGCCCGCCGCTAATGGCTAGGCGGTGAGGAAGTCGACGATGCGCGCGTTGACCACGTCCGGCGCTTCGACGTGGAGGAAGTGCCCGGCCGCGTCGACGACCTCCATGGCGGAGCCTTCGGCCAGGAAGGCGAGCGGATCGGTGCTGATGGAGGACAGCAGCATGCAGTTGTCGTCGCGCCCGTGCAGGTAGAGGGTCGGTTTGGGCGTCGGCAGCAAAATCGACGCCTGTTCGTCGGCCAGCTCGGGCACCTGGAGCTCGGGCTGGTACAGCGCGCGGTAGTAGCTGATGGCGGCGAGCATGTGTTCGGGATCCCCGATGGACTCCTTGACCCGGGCCACGTCCCAAGCGGCGTCGTAGCCCGGTGACCAGTCGGCCCAGAGGTGGTCGACGAACGAGTAGTCCTCCAGTGGCAGCGCCGCTTCGGCCAGCGGGGAAAGAAAGAAAAACATGTACCAGCTGCGCTGCAATTGGGTATAAGTCAACAGTGACATGCCGACGGCCGCAGTGGGGGGTACCGCCGCCGTCACCGCGCGACGCCAGCGGTCGGGCTGGTGCGCCACCGCGCCGTAGGTCACCAACGCCCCCCAGTCATGGCCGACGATGACGGCGTCGGGGCCGGCCCCGAACGCCTCGTGCAGCCCGTTGGCGTCGCGTACGACCGCGCCGAGCTGGTAATTGTCGTCGGGCGGGAGCTGCGTCGGTGCGTAGCCGCGCAGGAAGGGTGCCACGGCGTGGAAGCCCGCCCCGGCCAGCTCGGGCAACAGGTAACGCCAGGTGTGGGCCGAGTCGGGGAACCCGTGGAGGCACAGGGCCAGGGGCCCGTCGAGCGGACCGTCCTCGAAGTAGGCGAACTCCAGGCCGTTGGCGCTGACCGTCTTGGCAACCATGGATGAAGAACGTACCGCCGCGGGCCGCGGTAACGTCGGGCGGGTGAACATCACGTTCTACGGGGTTCGCGGCTCGTGCCCGTGCTCGGGAGACCGGTACCGACGCTACGGCGGGAACACGTCGTGCCTCGTGGTCACCATGGAGGGTGACGAGCCACTCATCGTCGACCTGGGCACCGGCCTGCGCGCACTGGGCGACGACATCAGCAAGGAGGTGCGGGCGCTCGGTACGCCCATGCACGCCACGGCGTTGCTCACCCATCTGCACTTCGACCACATATTGGGGATCCCGTTCTTCGCACCGCTGCACGACCCCGGGGCCCGGCTCACCGTGCACGGGCCGGGCCAGCCCAAGGGTTCACTCAAGGACGCGCTGCATGCGGCGGTCCAGCCCCCGGTCTTCCCCATCCACATGGAGCAGTTCCGCGGCGAACTGATCACCATCGACACCCAGGATGAAGACTTCTCGGTGGGCGGGGCCAAGGTCATGGCCCGCCACATCCCGCACGCGGGGCCGACGCTGGGCTACCGGATCGAGGCCGAGGGTCGTTCCCTGGCCTACCTGCCCGACCACCAGGCTCCGCTCGACCGCCGCACCGTCCCCGAAGCCGTACTCGAGCTCTGCCACGACGTCGACCTCCTGGTGCACGACGGGCAGTACACCGACGACGAGTTCTCGACCAAGGCCGACTGGGGCCATTCGACCGCCGCCTACGCCGTCCACGTGGCCGCGGAATCGGGCGCCCGGCGCCTGCTCCTCTCGCATCACGACCCCTCGCACACCGACCGCGAGCTCGACCGCCTTCTGAACGCGGCCCGCCGGTTGCCCGAGGCCAAGCTGATCGAGGACGTGTCGTCCGCCCACGAGGGCCAGACCGTCGACCTGGGCAAAGCCTAGGCAACTTCGTTGACCACGGGCCTCGACCAGGCCCGGTTCCGCGAGGTGCTCGGCCATTTCGCCACCGGGGTCACCATCGTCACCGCCCTCGAGGAGGGTCTGCCCGTCGGCTTCTCCTGCCAATCGTTCTCCGCGCTCTCCCTCGACCCACCCATGGTCGTCCTGGCCCCAGCCCGCGCGTCCACCAGTTGGCCCCGCATCCGGGCGGCCGGCGCCTTCTGCGTGAACATCCTCGGCGAGCACCAAGAGGCGGTGTGCCGGGCCTTCGCCATCTCGGGTGGTGACAAGTTCTCCGGCGTCGGTTGGCGCCCGGGGATCACCGGCGCCCCGGTCATCGACGGCTCGCTCGCCGTGGTCGAATGCGAGCTGGGAGAGATCTTCGAAGGCGGCGATCACGAGATCGTCACCGGCTCGGTCGTCGCCCTCGACGTGGGCGAGGGCGGGCCACTTCTCTTCTATCGGGGTGGCTTCGGCCGTTTCGTGTCCTGAAGGCGGGCGCTGCTACCGTTCGCCCCCGTGCCCGAGCTGATCCCCTCCGCCGTCATCGACGACGTCATCCTGGTCCGCCCCAGCGTTCACGGTGACGAGCGCGGCCGCTTCGTCGAGACCTACCGGCGGAGCTGGTTCGGCGAGCAGGGCAGCGAAATGGTCCAGGGCAACCGCTCCGAGAAGCAGGCCGGCGCGCTGGTGGGCCTGCACTACCACCTGCGCCAGGCCGACTACTGGTACGCCCTGCGGGGCACCGTGCGGGTCGTGCTCCATGACCTGCGAGTGGGCTCGCGCACCGACGGGGCGACCGAGGTGATCGACCTCTCGGGCGAAACCGACCAGGGCGTCTACATCCCACGCGGGGTGGCCCACGGTTTCGCCGCACTGACCGACGTGCTGCTCACCTACCTGGTCGACAACTACTACGACAACTCCGACGAGCTCGGGCTGGCCTGGGACGACCCCGCGGTCGGGGCCGACTGGGGCTTGACCGACCCCATCTTGTCCGCCCGGGACCAGAACAACCCGCGTCGGGCCGACATCCCCGACGACATCCGTCCGCAGCGGGGTCGCTGACACCTGGTCGCTCACACCCGGGTCGCTCACACCCGGGTCGCTCACACCTGTCGGGAGCCCAACTGTTCGAGATCCCCCCGGTTGAGATCCCACTGTCGAGATCCCACCGGTCGAGATCCCACCGGTTGAGATACGGACATGCGCAGACCCGGAGGCCGCGGCCCGTTGCCCTGTCGGATCCTGTTGAATAGGAGGCGGTGCTGATCGGTGGGATCGTCGCTGTCGTTGTCGTGGCTCTCGTTGCTGTCGCCGCGGTCGTCCTGCGGCGCTCGCAGGACGACGCCCACTCGGTCGAGCACTATCACCGCCAGCTCCACACCCTCGAGGAGATCCGCTCCCACCCAACGGCCGGCGACGAGACCATCGCCCCCGACGCCGCCGCGGAGAACGGCACGTCCCGCGAGGCCTACCCGGCCAGCGCGTTCCGCGTCTCGGGCACGCGCACCGTTCGCCTGACCGACCTCGAGACGCCGACGGTCCCCCCGGCGCCTCCACCGGCCGTCCCCAACCCGGCCGAGCCGGTGAAGTTCGACGACACCGGAGCGCTGATCGCGCCCCCGGCGGCGGGCGAGGCCCCGCCCGAGGCCGCGCACCCGTCCTTCCTGCGGGGGGACGGCGACAAGGCGATGCACTTCATCGACCACCGGCCCCGCCGGCTGGGCGCGCCTCTGGCCGCCATCGGCGTGGTGACCGTACTCGTCATCGTGCTGATCGTGACCGGGCTGCACTCGGACACCAAGCCGTCCGGGCACGGGTCCTCCTCCACCGCCACGACGAACCCGGCGCACGCCTCGACGACGGTGCCCGCGCACGGGGGCACGACGGGAACCGGTCATGGACGACACGCGCGCACGGCCACCACCTCCACGACGACGGCACCGCCCGCCGTGTCCGCGGTGTCCGCGCCGACGGTGGCGTCGGCCCACGCCGCCACCTACGACGTGGCCGCGGGTTCCTACTCGCTGTTGTTGTCTGCGTCATCGGGGGAGTGCTGGGTCGAGGCCGAGGACCCGGCGACGCACACGGTCCTCTTCACCGGCACGCTCTTCGCCGGTCAGTCCCACGTCGTGTCGGCCAGCGGCCCGGTGGTGGTGATCGCCGGCGCACCGGCCGCGTTCGCAGCGACGGTCAACGGGGTGCCGGTCGCGTTGCCGTCGGGCTACCTGGCCCCCTTCACATTCACCTTCGAGACGCCGGCGGCGGGGGGCACCGCGACGACCACGCCCACCACCTAAGGGCCCGGCGTGGCGGCCAGGCCGAAGGCGTCGAGCAGGAAGGCGAACACCGTTGCCTCCTCCTTCCAGGCGTCATAGCGCCCGGAAGGGCCGCCGTGGCCGGCACCGAGTTCAGTCTTGAGCAGGACTTTCGTCTCGGGGACGGTGGCCCGCAGCTTGGCCACCCACTTGGCCGGTTCCCAGTAGGACACCCGCGGATCGTTGAGGCCGCCGGTGACGAAGAGCGACGGGTAGCGGCGGGGCGAGCCGTCGGACTCGACCGCGGCCACGTTGTCGTAGGGCGAGTAGCTCAGCATGCGCCAGTAGGCCTCGACGTCAGCCTGGGGATTGCCCCACTCCTCCCACTCGCCGACGGTGAGGGGCAGCTCGTCGTCGAGCATCGTGGTCACGCAGTCGACGAAGGGCACCTCGGCGACGAGCGCGCAGAAGAGCTCGGGGGCCTGGTTGGCCACCGCGCCGATGAGCAGCCCGCCGGCAGAGCCGCCCCGGCCGGCCAGCGCGCCGGCGCGGGCGATGCCGGCGTCGAGCAGGGCGCGGGCGCAGGCGGCGAAGTCGCCGAACGTGTTGGCCTTGTGCTCCATGCGCCCGTCGAGGTACCACGACCGCCCCATTTCGCCCCCGCCGCGCACGTGGGCGATGGCGAACACCACGCCCCGGTCGAGCAGTGAGAGGCGGTGGTGCGAGAAGGCCGGGTCGATCGAGATCTCGTACGCGCCGTACCCGTAGAGGACGCACGGCGCCGGAAGAGCCAGCCCGCGCCGGTGCACGAGCGAGATCGGCACGCGGGTGCCGTCGGGGGCCAGCGCCCACTCGCGCCGGCTGACGTAGCGCGCCGGGTCGAAGTCGCCCAGGACAGGCTCCTGTTTGAGCAACGTCTCCTGGCGGTCGTCCAGCTCGATCTGCAGCACGCTGCCCGGCGTCACCATGGAGGTGCGCCCGACGCGCAGGGACAGAGGATCGGGCTCGGGGTTGGCGCCGAGCCAGGTGGACGACGGGCTGTCCATGGCGGGCACGATCCAGCCCGCGGCCAGCAGGTCACCGGCGAACGGGTCGCCCGTGGGCGCCAGGGGGAGCACCCGCACCTCGGTCTGCGCTTCGGAGCGCTCGCTCAGCACGAGCGCCGAGGCGAATGCGTCCACGTCCTCGACGCGCACGCCGGGCCGCTGCGGCACCACCTCGCGCCAGGCGAGGTCGGCGGCGGGGCCGTCGTCGGGCGCGACCAGGACGCGGAAGTCGAGCGCGTCCTCGTTGGTGAGGGCGACGAACCAGCCCCGGCCCGGTTCCCGGCCGAGGTGGTCCACGCCGTACTCGATTCCCTCGCGGCGCGCCATGAGGACCCGCGGCGGTGCCAGGGGCTGGTCCGCCGGGACGGCCCACCACTCGGTCGTGTTGGTGCTGTGCAGCCCGATCAGAACGAAGGCCTCGTCGCGGCTCGAGCCCACGCCCAGGGCGAAGCGGCGGTCCGGCTCTTCGAAGACGAGGACGTCGGCCCCCGGGTCGCTGCCCAGGCGGTGGCGCCACAGCTGGAACGGGCGCAGCGCCTCGTCGAGGCGGACGTAGAAGACGTGATCGGCCCCGGCCGACCAGGCCAGCCCGTAGCCGGTCTCGGGTACGACCTCGGCCGCCGCCGTGAGCGAGGTCTCGGCGTCGAGCGGCGTGAAGCGCAGCTCGTACTTCTCGTCACCGGAGCGGTCGGTCGAGTAGGCCAACCAGTTGTGGTCGTGGCTGACCGCGGCGCTGCCCACGGCGAAGTAGTCCGAGCCGGCGGCCAGCGCGTTCTCGTCGAGGAGGACCTGCTCCTCTTGGCCCGGCTCGCCGGCCGGGGGGAGCTCGCCACTGCCCCGGGCCGGCCGGCGGCAGTGGATGCCGTAGCTCTTCCCCTCCTCGGTGCGCGAGTAGTACCACCAGGGCCCGCGCCGGGCCGGCACCGACATGTCGGTCTCCTTGATCCGGGCCTTCATCTCCTCGAAGAGCCCGTCGCGCAACGGCCCCAGGGGCTCGAGCGCGGCGTCGGTGTAGGCGTTCTCCGCCTCCAGGTAGGCCAGCACGGCGGGGTCGTCGCGCTCGCGGAGCCAGAACCAGGGGTCCTCGCGGTCGTCGTCGTGGGCGGAGACGACGTGGGGGCGCTGCGGTGCAACCGGTGGGGTGTCCATCGCCCCGAGCCTGCCACGCCTGGCCACACGGAGGTGGCCCCGTTGGCGCGTTTCGGCAGGCCGAGGCAGTTGTTACTATCTCCATAGGGGAAATTTCCCCTCCCCCGGCTTCTCGGGGGCCACGTCAGGAGTGCCATGACGGCAACGGATCTCGATCTCGGGCGCTACCAGCTCGGCTGGAGCGACAAGGAGGACTACGTCTTCAAGCCCAAGAAGGGCTTGAACGAGTCCATCGTCCGCGAGATGTCCGAGATGAAGTCGGAGCCGCAGTGGATGCGCGACTTCCGCCTGCGCGCCCTGAAGCACTTCGAACGCAAGCCCATGGCCCCCTGGTTCGCCAGCCAGATGCCGGACCTCGACTTCGACAACATCTTCTATTACATCAAGCCGACCGGCGGGCAGGTCGACGACTGGAACGATCTGCCCGACGCCATCAAGAACACGTACGAGAAGTTGGGCATCCCCGAGGCGGAGCGCAAGTACCTGGCCGGCGTGACCGCACAGTACGAGTCCGAAGTCGTCTTCCACCGCAACCGCGAGGACCTCGAGGCCCAGGGCGTGCTCTTCTGCGACATGGACACGGCGGTGCGCGAGTACCCCGACGTCGTCCGCAAGTGGTTCGGCAAGATCATCCCGCCCAACGACAACAAGTTCGCCGCGCTCAACTCCGCCGTGTGGTCGGGCGGCTCGTTCATCTACGTCCCGCCCGGGGTGAAGGTGGACATGCCGCTGCAGGCCTACTTCCGGATCAACGCAGAGAACATGGGCCAGTTCGAGCGCACGCTGATCATCGCCGACGAGGGCTCGCAGGTGCACTACATCGAGGGCTGCTCGGCCCCGGTGTACACCACCGACTCCCTCCACTCGGCCGTGGTCGAGCTGGTGGCCCTCCCCGGCTCGCGCATCACCTACACGACGATCCAGAACTGGTCGACCAACGTCTACAACCTGGTCACCAAGCGGGCCCGGGCCGAGGCCGAGGCCCACGTGGAGTGGATCGACGGCAACATCGGCTCGCGCCTCACCATGAAGTACCCGTCGGTCTACCTGATGGGGCCCAAGGCGAGCGGCGAGGTCCTCTCGGTGGCCTACGCCGGCGCCGGCCAGCACCAGGACGCGGGGGCCAAGATGTACCACGTCGCCCCCGAGACCACTTCGACCATCGTGTCCAAGTCGATCTCGAAGGACGGCGGCATCACGACCTATCGCGGCAAGGTGCACGTGGACCCGGAGGCCTACGGAGCCAAGTCCTTCGTGCGCTGCGACGCCCTCCTGCTCGACGACGACTCCATCTCCGAGACCAAGCCGTACATGGAGGTGGGGGAGCGCGACGCCCGCATCGGTCACGAGGCCACGGTGTCCAAGGTCGGCGACGACCAGCTCTTCTACCTCATGAGCCGGGGACTCTCGGAGAGCCAGGCCATGAGCATGATCGTCAACGGCTTCATCGAGCCGGTCACGCGCACGCTGCCCATGGAGTACGCCGTGGAGTGGAGCCGCCTCATCGAGCTGCAGATGGAGGGCTCGGTCGGCTGACGAAGCACGACCGCACCCCCGGCGTGGCACCATAAACCGATGCCGATGCGCGAGGAGTGTGTCAACTTCCAGAGCCGGACCTACGACTCGGGCGAGGCCGCCCGCTTCTGCCGGCTCGACCTGGCGCCCGAGGCGCCCTGGCGTTGTCCCGACGACTGCCCCAAGTACAAGCGGCGCCTGGCCGACGTGGGCTGGGTCCACGGCAGCCTGGTCGAGCCGGCCATCGAGGAGGAGCCCGCCGGCGACGGGGCCAGCATCGCCGAACTGCTCGACTCGGCCGAGGAGATCGTCAACGAGGTGGCCCCGGCGATCCTCGAAGAGGCCCGGGCCGACGACGCCCGCCGGGGGCGCCAGGGCAACCGTTGGTGGCGCCGCCGGCGCTGAGGCGGGCGCCCGGCCGCTGCCCTAGCGGCCGGTGAACTTGGCCTGGCGCTTCTCCATGAAGGCGGTGACCGCCTCCGTCAGGTCGTGCGAGGCCAGCTGCCCGGCGTTCCAGGTCGCCACGTAGTCGAGACCCTGGGCCACCGTGCGCCCTTCGTTGGCCCGCAGCACGGCCTTGGTGCCCTGCACGGCCAGGGGTGAGTTGGCGGCGATCTCGCCGGCCAGGGCGCGCGCCGCCTTGCCCACGCCGTCGGCATCGGCCGCGACGTCGTTGACCAGACCGATCTCCTTGGCCCGCTCCGCGCTGATGTCCTTGGCCGTGAGAGCCAGCTCGTTGAGGTGGCCGGCGCTGATGATGGCGGGCAGCCGTTGCAGGCTGCCCAGATCGGCCACGATGGCCATCTTCGCCTCGCGCACCGAGAAGACGGCGTCGGCCGAGGCAAGCCGGATGTCGCAGGCCGCGATGAGGTCCACGCCGCCCCCGATGCAGTAGCCGTGCACCGCGGCGATCACCGGCTTGGGGCAGTCGGCCACCGCCGTGATGGCGTCCTGGAGGTGCAGGACGTTGAGCCGGGCCCGCCGACCCTGTTCCGCCGGCGAAGGCGGTGCACCCCCGCTCCGTCCGGTCGAGAGCCCGCTGCCGCCGCCGGTCAGCGCCTCGCCCATCGCCTTGAGGTCGAGTCCCACCGAGAAGTGCGGGCCCTTGGCCGCCACCACGACGACGCGGACCGCGGCGTCCGTGCTCACCGCCTCCATGGCCCGGGGCAGGTCGCGCCAGAGGTCCTCGCCCATGGCGTTGCGGGCCTCGGGGCGGTCCAGCCACACCGTGGCCACCGCGTCCTCCACCTCGATGCTGAGCACCGGCGACTCGAAGCTGGCGATGTCTCCCATGGCACCAGGCTAACGCCCAAGTCCAGGAGCCGAAGGGGGCCGGTAGAGTGGATGAGCTGCGTTGCCCGCCCCAGATCGAGGGAGAGGACCCACCCTGCACACCTTTAGCGCCGAGGCTTCCGCGGGCCTGCCCGGGCCGGACTGGCTGCGTCGGCGCCGGGCCGCCGGGTTCGAGGCCTTCGACACCATGGCGCTGCCCAGCGAGAGCGAGGAGGTGTGGCGCTACTCGCCCATCGACCACCTCGATCTCGAAGCGTTCGCACCCGTCGCGGCGGCCGCTCCGGCGGCCGACGGTGCCGGTGCCGCCCTGATGGCCGAGCTGGTGGGCGCGATCGGCTCCGTCGCCGGCTCGGTGCTCGTCCACAACGGGTGGCCCGTCGCCGGCGCCGGCGCCGGGGCCGAGGGGTTCGCCTTCGGTCCGGCCTCCGAGGTGGCCTCGGCCGCCGCCCTGCTCGGTTCGGTGCAGGAGAGGGGCGACGCGCTGGTCCGCCTCAACGACGCCTTCGCCGTCGACGCGCTGGTGATCGACGTCCCGGCCGGGACTCGGGTGGACGGGCCGGTGCTCGTCGTGCACTGGTGCGACGCCGCGGGCGCCGCGGTCTTCCCGCGCCTGTGCGTGCGGGCGGGAGAGGGCGCTGCCGTCTCGGTGGTCGAGGTGTTCACCGGTCCGGCCGGTCGGGGCCGGGCCTTGGTGGTGCCGGTGACCGAGTTGGTGGCCGAGGACGGTGCGGCCCTGGCCTACGTCTCGCTGCAGACGTTGCCGGACGAGGACTGGTCGATCGCCCGGCTGGCCGGGCGCGGTGCGAGCGGGGCGCACCTGCGCACCTTCACCGTGGGGCTGGGCGGCGCGTACGAGCGGGTACGGGCGGACGTGTCGGTCGACGGCAAGGACGCCCACAGCGAAATCCTCTCCACCTACCTGGGCGACGGCACCCAGGTGCACGACATCCGCACCCTCCAGGACCACGTGGCACCCCGGACGACGAGCGAGCTGCTCTGCCAGGGCGCGGTGGCCGGGTTGTCGCGCTCGGTCTACAGCGGTCTCATCCGGGTGCACCGCGGCGCCGTGCGCTCCGACGCCCGCCAGACCAACCACAACCTCGTCCTGAGCGAGGGGGCGCACGCCGACTCCGTCCCCAACCTCGACATCCTCGAGAACGACGTGCGCTGCTCGCACGCCTCGACGGTGGGTCCTGTCGACGAGGACCAGCGTTACTACATCGAGTCGCGCGGCGTGCCGCCCGAGGAGGCCGAGGGGCTGATCGTGCGCGGCTTCTTCGACGCCATCGTGGACCGGAGCCCGGTCCCCGAGGCCACCGCTCTGCTCGAGCGCGAGGTGCACGGACGTCTCGACCGCGCCCTGGCCGGCCGGCTGGAGCCAGCCCGTGCCTGAGACCGTGCCCCTCTGCCGCACCGACGAACTGGCCAAGGGCGAGGCCCGCCGCTTCGACGTGGCCGGGCACCGCATCGCGCTCGTGCGCATCGGCGACGACTTCCACGCCGTCGACGACGAGTGCAGCCACGAGGACTACTCGCTGTCCGAGGGCGAGGTCTGGGCGGAGGAGTGCGAAATCGAGTGCCCACGCCACGGCAGCACGTTCGACCTGCGCACCGGCGAGGCCTGTACGCTCCCGGCCACCCAGCCGGTCGCCGTGTACCCCGTCGAGGTCGCCGACGACACCGTCTCGGTGGTGCTGCCGTGAACGCCGCACACGTGTTCGAGGTTCGAGACCTGCACGCTTCGGCCGGCGGCCGCGAAGTCCTGCACGGGGTCGACCTGACCGTGCGGTCGGGCGAGGTGCACGTGATCATGGGCCCCAACGGCTCGGGCAAGAGCACGCTGGCCCACGCCCTCATGGGCCGGCCGGGCACCGAGGTCACGGCGGGCAGCATCCGCATGGACGGGGAGGAGCTGACCGGGCTCCCGGCGTGGCGGCGGGCGCAGGCCGGCCTGTTCCTGGCCTTGCAGCACCCGGTCGAGGTGCCCGGCGTGAGCCTGCGCGACCTGCTCTTCGCGGCTGACCGGGCTCCCGGCGCCGGAGGGTCGGCCGCGCCGTCGATGGAGGAGCGGATGGCCGACGAGGCCAAGTCGGTCGGCCTCGACCCCAAGCTCCTCCTGCGCCCGGTCAACGTCGACCTGTCGGGGGGCGAGCGCAAGCGCACCGAGATGGTGCAGCTGGGCGTCCTGCGTCCCGCCGTGTGCATCCTCGACGAGATCGACTCCGGCCTCGACGTCGACGCGTTGGGCGAGGTGGCCCGCCGCCTCCAGCACGCCACGACCGAATGGGACGTCGGCCTGCTCGCCATCACCCACTTCAACCGCTTCCTGGTGCAGCTCGAGGCCGACCTGGTGCACGTGCTGGTGGGCGGGCGCATCGTGGCCAGTGGCGATGCCGCGCTCGCGCTCGAGCTCGAGCGGACGGGGTACGCCGGCTACCAGTAGGGCGTCCATCCTGGTCACGGACCCGTCCGTGACCCCAAATTCGACCTGGGCCTTGGTACCGTGGTCCGCCATGGCAAACGGCCGTCCACCCGGCGACGGGCCGCCCCGCCCACCCGGCCGTCCCGGCAGGAAGCCCGCCAACGAGGAGGGCCTGTCCGCGCTGGGTCGTGAGATGAGCGGCGCGGCGGATCCCGGGCCCCTGGCGAACGAAGCGGGCCTGCGCGCGCTCGGCGAGCGCGTCGACGCGTCCGCCCCCCGGTCGCGACGCCGCCGCGGCGGGGCGCGCTGGAGCACCCGGCGCAAGGTCGTCGTCTCGCTCCTGAGCGTCCTGGTGCTGGTCGGGCTCGTCGTCGGTGGGAGCTACGGCTACCTCTGGTACCGCTACCAACAGATCAAAAAGGTGCACATCGCGGACGAGGTGGCGGCGGCCAGCGGCGCGCCCTTCACCATCCTCGTCATCGGCTCGGACTCACGGGTGGGCAACACGGGCCAGGCCGTCACCGAGTTCGGCTCGTCCTCCGTCGTGACCGGGCAACGCAGCGACGTGGTGCAGCTCTGGCGGGTGAACCCGTCCACCAAGACGATCCAGACCGTCTCCATCCCGCGCGACACCGTGATCTCCATGCTGCCGCCCGACAGCTCGCAGTTCGGCACCTACAACCGAATCAACGCGGCCTACAACTCGGGGGCGAACCAGCTCGTCAAGACGATCACCGCCAACTTCGGCATCGTCGTCAACCACGTGGTCCAGGTGGACTTCTCGGGCTTCCAAGATGCGGTGAACGCCCTCGGTGGCATCTACCTGGACTTCCCGTACCCGGCCAAGGACTCGTACTCGGGTCTCAACATCACCACCCCGGGCTGCCAGCTGGTGACCGGCTTCCAGGCCTTGGCCACGGCGCGGGCCCGTCACTACGAGTACTACACCAACGGCTATTGGCACACCGACGGGACGAGCGACTTCGGGCGCATCCAGCGCCAGAACGTGTTCTTGCGCACACTCATCGCGTCGGCCAAGTCCAAGGTCAACCCGCTGACCGTGAACGCGTTCCTGAGCTCGATCCACGAGGGGGTGACCATCGACGACGGTTTCGGCTTCAACCAGCTGATCGGCCTGGCCCTCGACTACCGCTCCTTCAACCCGGCCGAGCTGCAGGGTCAGACCCTGCCCAACGTGGCGGTCAACGGCTTCGATGGCCTGGGCGACGTCCTCACCGTCGACCAACCGGCCGCGCAGCAGATGCTGGTGAGCATCTTCGGCTCCAGCCTCATCACCCCGACCAACCCGCCTCCCAATGCGAGAGGCGTGCCCGAGCCGCCACCGACGGTGACCGCCACGACGACTCCGCCCACCGCGACCGCGAGCAAGTCCACGCCGACCACGGCGCCGGCCGTCACGACGACGACGGCACCCTCCTTCAACCCGGTCCCCTGCACGCCGAGCTGAGTCGGTGCGAGGCCGGTCGCTACGAAGCGGCCGCAGCCACCTCGTCGAGTCCCTGGGCCAGCGCGTTCCAGCTCAAGGTGGCGCACTTGATGCGGACCGGGAACTTCACCACGCCTTGGAGTGCGGCCAGCTCACCCAGCTCGGCCAGGTCGACCGGCTTGGCCTCGGCGGCCAGGCCGTCCTCCTCGGGCTCGGGCTCGAGCGAGGCCTCGTGGATCGACATCAGCCCCTTGAAGGTGCCGATGAGCCGGCGCACCTCGTCGAGCTCCTTGCCCTTGACGGCCGCCGACATCAGTGAGGCCGACGACTGGCTGATGGAGCAGCCCGTGCCGCCGATCTTGAGGTCGGCCAGCTTGCCGTCCTCCACCAGGATGCTCACGACCACCTCGTCGCCGCAGAGGGGGTTGAAGCCCTCCACCCGATGGGCCGGGGGTGACTCGAGCTCGCCCCGGTTGCGCGGAGATCGGTAGTGGTCGAGGATGATCTCGCGGTAAAGCTCTTCGAGGTCGGCCATCAGGCGAACAACCTACCGGCTTCCACCAATCCCTCGATCAGCACCTCGATGTCGTCCTCGGACGAGAAGAGCGACAGCGAGGCCCGGGCCGTGGCCTGCACGCCGAGCTTGCGCATCAGCGGCTTGGCGCAGTGGTGGCCCGGCCGCACGCACACGCCGAACTGGTCGAGCACCTGGGCCAGGTCGTGCGCGTGGATGTCGCGGTAGGCGATGGAGAGGACTCCACCGCGGTCGTCGCCCGCCGGTGGGCCGAACACGGTGACGTCGGGCCCGAGCTTCTCACCGAGGCGGGCCAGCGCGTGGTTGGTCAGGGCGAGCTCGTGGGCCCGGATGCGGTCCATGCCGATGTCACCCAGGTAACCGACGGCGGCGGTCAGCCCGACCGCCTCGGCGATCGGTGGGGTGCCCGCCTCGAAACGGGTCGGCACATCGGCCGGCCGGAACGAGTCGAGTTTCACGTCGAGGATCATGCCGCCGCCCCCGAGGAACGGGCCCATGCCCTCGAGCAGGTCCCGCCTGCCCCAGAGCACGCCGATGCCGGTCGGGCCCATCATCTTGTGGGCCGAGAAGGCCAGGAAGTCGACGCCGAGGTCGCGCACCGAGACCGGGGCGTGCGCCACCAGTTGCGCGCCGTCGGCCACCACCACGGCCCCCGCCGCGTGCGCGGCATCGGCCACGGTGCGCACCGGGTTGATGGTGCCGAGCACGTTCGACATGCACGACACGCCGACGAGCTTCACCCCGTCGACCAGCGCGGCCAGGTCGTCGAGGACCAGCCGGCCGTCGCCGTCGATGGGGATGTAGCGCAGGTCGAGACCTCCGAGCTCCTCGGAGAGGATCATCCACGGCACGATGTTGGCGTGATGCTCCATCTCCGTGAGCAGCACGGCGTCGCCCGCCCGCAGGTTGGCCCGGCCCCAGGAGTGCGCCACCAGGTTCAGCGACTCGGTCGTGTTCTTGGTGAAGACGATTTCGTGGGCCGGATCGGGCGCGTCGACGAAGCGGCCGGTGATCACGCGGGCCCGCTCGTAGAGCGCGGTCGCCTCCTCGG
The DNA here is from genome assembly GCA_963809715.1 of uncultured Acidimicrobiaceae bacterium. Taxonomy (GTDB): domain Bacteria; phylum Actinomycetota; class Acidimicrobiia; order Acidimicrobiales; family RAAP-2; genus Bog-473. The sequence goes on from CAWEKO010000003.1 coordinate 593,119, forward strand.
CCGTGGCGTAGACGCCGCGGTGCACGTTGGCGTGCGTGGTCTCGTAGTAGCGGGTCATGGCGCTGATGACGGACTGGGGCTGCAGCGCGGAGGAGGCCGAGTCGAGGTAGACGATCGGCCGTCCGTTGACCGTGCGGGTCAACAGCGGGAAGTCTTTGCGCAGGGCTTCGACGTTGAGTGGGGCGGCGGCGGCGCCCACGGGCGGGCCGGCCGTCACCGCCACACCTCGTAGCCCGCCGTCTCCACCGTGCGGGCCAGGTCGGGCCCGCCGCTCTCGACGACGCGCCCGTCGACGAGGATGTGCACCACGTCGGGTACCAGTTCGGTGAGCAGGCGCTCGTAGTGGGTGATGGCGAGAACCCCGAGCTCGGGCCGGGCCTCGCGCACGGCGCGCACGCCGCGGCCCACGACGCGCAGCGCGTCGATGTCGAGCCCCGAGTCGGTCTCGTCGAGCACGGCCACGAGGGGCTCGAGCAACGCCATCTGGAGGATCTCGTTGCGCTTCTTCTCGCCGCCGCTGAACCCCTGGTTGAGGTGACGGCTGGCGAAGGAGGTGTCCATGCCGAGCCGCTCCATCCACTCGGTCATCAGCAGCCGCACCTCGAGCACGGAGACCTCGCTGTCCTTGCGGGCCGCCATGGCCTGGCGCAGGAACTGGGTGACCGAGACGCCCTCGATGGCCTCGGGGTACTGGAAGGCGAGGAAGATGCCGGCCTTGGCCCGCACGTCGGTCGACCAGCCGGTGACGTCCTCGCCGTTGAGCAGGATGGCGCCCTGGGTCACCGTGTAGGCCGGGTGCCCGAGCAGGGCGCCGGCCAGGGTCGACTTGCCCGCACCGTTGGGCCCCATGAGCGCGTGCACCTCGCCGGCGCCGACGACCAGGTCGACGCCGCGCAGGATGGCGCCGTCCTCGGCGGACACGTGCAGGTCACGGATCTCGAGCAGCGGGGATGCGGTCTCCATTACAAAAAGCTTAGCGTTTTGGTCAGATTTTCCGGACAGCCGGCCGCCCGGCACCGGCCTGGCCTCCGTCCGGCGGTCCTCACCAGCCCCGGTCGACCCAATCCTGGAGGTGGGGGGATTCGTTTCCCACTGTCGTCGAGCTCCCGTGGCCGGGCAGCACCAGGGTGTCGGCGTCGAAAGCGGCGAAGATGCGGCGGTCGATCGACTCGATGATGGTGGAGAAGTCCGCGTTCTCGAAGGTGGTGTTCCCCGGCCCACCGGGGAAGAGCGTGTCCCCGGTGAAGAGGAGATTGGTGCCCTCGACGGCGAAGCAGATGGAACCGGGGGTGTGGCCCGGCGTGGCCAGGGTCTTCAGGCGCAGGTCACCCACGCTGAGCTGCTCGTCGTCCTCGAGGATGAGGTCGTAGCTGGGCAGCATGCCGGCGTCGGCGCTGGTCACGGCGACCGAGATGCCGGCTTCGCGCACGGCGGGCACGGCCTGGATGTGGTCCCAGTGGCCGTGGGTCTCCACCACCTGGTTCACCCCCAGGTCCCGGCAGATCGGCAACAGCGCCTCGTGCTCGTTGGCCGCGTCGACCAGCATGGCCTCGCCCGTGCGGCGGCAACGCAGGATGTAGACGTTGTTGTCCATCGGGCCGACGACGATCTGGTGGACCTCGGCGTTGGCGTCGCTCCAGATTTGCTCCAGCTGTCCCATCCCCCCAGCGTGACACAGCCGGGCCGGCGTCTGGTCGGCCCGGTCCCCGGAGTGGTAGACACCCAATCTGAGAAGCCCGATCCGAGGAGCAACGACACCGCCGGCTGGGCGGCCGGGGGCAGAGGCAGAGGAGCCCGTGCATGAATTTCGCCTTCAGTGACGAGCAGGAGGAGCTGCGCACCGCGGTGCGCCGCTTCCTGGCCGAGAAGTCGCCCGAGACCGAGGTGCGCCGGCTCATGGACACCACCGAGGGCTACGACCCGGCGGTCTGGGGCCAGATGGCCGACCAGCTCGGCCTGCAGTCGCTGACCATCCCCGAGGAGTTCGGCGGTTCGGGCTTCACCTACGTCGAGCTGCTCGTCGTGCTCGAGGAGATGGGCGCCGCTCTTCTCTGCGCGCCGTTCTTCTCCTCGGTCGCCCTGGGTGCCAACGCACTGCTCACCTCGGGCGACGACGATGCCAAGAAGAGCTACCTGCCCGGGATCGCCTCGGGTGAGACCATCGCCACCCTCGCCATCACCGAGGACAACGGCAGGTGGGACTTCGGCGGCATCGAGCTGGCCGCCACCAAGAAGGGCGACGGCTGGGTCCTCGACGGGCACAAGATGTTCGTCATCGACGGCCACGTGGCCGACCTCGTCATCGTGGCGGCCCGCACCGGTGCCGGCGTCACGTTGTTCGCGGTGGCCGGCGACGCCGCCGGCCTCACCCGCACCGCGCTCCCGACCATGGACCAGACGCGCAAGCAGGCCCGGCTCGAGTTCTCGGGCACCCCGGCCGCGCTGATCGGCACGGAAGGTGGCGCCGAGCCCGGGCTCTCCAAGACCCTCGACCTCGCCGCGGTGGCCCTGGCCGCCGAGCAGGTCGGCGGGGCCCAGCACGTGCTCGACGCCTCGGTGGAGTACGCCAAGACGCGGATCCAGTTCGGCCGGCCCATCGGCAGTTTCCAGGCCATCAAGCACAAGTGCGCCGACATGTTGCTCGAGGTGGAATCGGCCAAGTCGGCCGCCTACTACGCCGCGTGGGCCGCGGCCGAGGACTCCGACGAGCTGCCGGTGGTGGCCAGCCTGGCCAAGTCCTACTGCTCCGAGGCCTATTTCCACTCGGCGGCGGAGAACATCCAGATCCACGGTGGCATCGGCTTCACCTGGGAGCACCCGGCCCACCTCTACTTCAAGCGGGCCAAGTCCTCCGAGCTCCTGCTCGGCGACCCGTCGTACCACCGCGAGTTGCTGGCACAGCGCATCGGGATCTGAGATGCCGGGGCCATTCAGGCTCCGCCCCGGCCCGGCCGGTGACCTGTCGTCGTACGCCAGCGCGACCACGCCCGGCGCGCCGGTCCGCGGCCACGTCATCCTCTGTCACGACCTGCCCCGCCCCAAGGGCGCCGCGGCCGACGTCGCGCTGACCTACCCGGCCCTGGCCGACCGCCTCGCCCGCGAGTCGGGCTGGCACGTCATCACCGGCACGCTGCGCGGGGCCGGTGACTCGGCCGGTGATTTCTCCGCGCTGGGCTGGCTCGAGGACCTGACCTTCCTGGCCGATTCGGAGATCCCCGAGAACGAGCCCCGTTTCGCCGTGGGATTCGGCTTCGGGGGAGTGCTGGCCCTCCACCTGGCCGCCCACGACGAACGCATCGCCGGCATCGCCTGTCTGGGCACGCCCGACGAGCTGGGGTCGCTGATCTCGGACCACGAGGCCTTCCTGGCTCATTGCCGGGACACCGGCGTGATCACCTCCCCCGGTTTCCCCGAGTCGGTCGAGGCCTGGGCCAAGGAGCTCTCGGTGCTCCACCCGGCCGAGGATGCCACGCTGCTCAAGGGGCGTCCCATCTTGCTGGTGCACGGCTCCGAAGACCCCGACGTGCCGGTGGCGGGCATGCGGGCCCTGGTCGAAGCGGCCACTGGGCCCGCCGAGCTCCACGTGGTGCTCGGGGCCGGGCACTGGCTGCGGGCCGACCCCCGGGCCATCGCCGTCCTCGTGGGCTGGCTCGAGCGGCGCCACTAGGGCTTCCGCAACTCCGACACGACGACGCGACCAACTCCACTCCATCCGGCCACGGTTGACGGAAGGTCCGTCCGCATCGAAGACGGACGAGGTCCGTCCATCAAAGACGGACGAGTCCGTCCCCGTCAAAGGACGTCACGTGGGAGTGGTTCGATGTCATGGCCGCCGCTCAGTACCCAACGCACGATCGATGGCGTCACGCAGGGCCCTCGCCGCGCTCTCCGCGTCGGGCGCTCGGGTCAGCGCACGCACCACGACGAAGTGGCGGACGCCGGCCGCGACCAGCGCCGGAACCTTCTCCGTCGTCACACCACCGGTCACGTAGACGGGAACGGTGGAGCGTGCGCTGGCCCGGCTGACGTAGTCGAGTCCCGTGCCGGCGCGGCCGGGTTTCGTCGGCGTCTCTTCCACCGGGCCGGCCGAGATGTACGTGACGTCCTCGGCTGCCGCACCGTCCAGGTCGGTCGGGCTGTGGGTGGACAGACCGACGATGGCGTCGGGACCGAGGATGCGCCGGGCCAGCGCGACAGGGGCATCGTCCTGCCCGACGTGGACCCCGTCGGCCCCCACGGCCAGCGCCAGGTCCGGACGGTCGTTCAGCACGAAGGGGACGCCGAGGGCACGGCAGACCTCGCCCACCAGGGCCGCCCGCTCGAGCAAGGGGCGAGCTTCGAGCTCCTTGTCCCGCAGCTGCACCACGTCGACCCCGCCCGCGATGCAGGCGGCGACGAAGTCGGCCAGGTCGGGCCGGTCGGGCGTGCAGAGGTAGAGGTGGCGGGTGGAGAGGTCGAAGCCGGCGTTCACGCCGACGCGCGTGCCTTGGCCTTCATCGCCTTCTTTTTGGCCCGCACCTTGGCCATGCTCTCGGCGTCGGTGATGTCGGCGACGGAGAGGTAGGTCCCCTCGGCCCCGAAGGGTTTGGAGGCGGTGCGCCACCCGTCGGGCTGGACGCCCAGCTGCTTGCCCAGGAGGGCGACGAAGATCTTGGCCTTCTGTTCGCCGAAACCGGGGAGCGCCTTCACCCGGGCGAAGAGGTCCTGGCCGTCCGTGGCCCCCTTCCACACGTTCTCGGCCGAGTTGGCGTAGTCCTCGGCCACTGTGCGGCACACGGCCTGCACCCGGGCCGCCATCGATCCGGGAAAGCGGTGCAGCGCGGGGCGCTCCTTGAAGTGAGTGGCCAGCTCGTCGGGATCCATGGCGGCGATGACAGCCGCGTCGAGCGGACGCCCGAGACGGCGGGCGAGTTCGGCCGGGCTCGAGAAGGCCTTCTCGAGCGGGATCTGCTGGTCGAGCACCATGCCGATGAGCAGGGCCAGGGGGTCGCGGCTGAGCACGGCGTCGGCCTCGGGGTCGCCGCTCAGGTGTAGGTGGGCGCGTGCCATGCCTCAGATCTTGTCACGGCCTTCCCGACCCGAGTGCGTGACCTGGGCCCCGCGGCGGGGCAGACTCTGCCCATGCACATCCCGGCCAAGGTCGATTACGGCATCCGCGCCCTGTTGGCGCTGGCCGCGGCGGGAACGCCCCAAACGGCCGAGTACCTGGCGGGCGAGCAGGGGCTGCCGCCCCGGTTCCTCGGGGCGATCCTGGCCGACCTGCGCCGGGCCGGCATCGTGGCCAGCCAGCGCGGCGCCGAGGGCGGGTACCGCCTGGCCCGTGAGCCCGACTCGATCACGATCGCCGACGTCATCCGCGCCCTCGACGGTCCGCTGGCCGAGGTGCGCGGGTTCCGGCCCGAGGCCACCTCCTACGACGGCGCGGCCGAACACCTCCAGCAGGTGTGGGTGGCCGTGCGGGCCAGCCTGCGGATGGTGCTCGAGAAGATCACCCTGACCGACGTCATCTCGGGCAAGCTCCCGTCGCACGTGCAGAAGCTGGTCACGGACCCCGATGCCTGGATCGCCCACTGAGCGGGGGATCGGTTGCTCTCCCCGCGGCCGACTATCTGTGGTTCGTCGACCGCGCCCTCGACGCCATGGTCGGCATCGTGGTGGAGCTCGGTGACGAGCAGGCCAACCGGCGACCGGACCTGCCCGAGGCCAATTCGGCCTACGTCATCCTGACGCACTGCCTGGGGGTCATGGAGTACTGGGGCGGGGGGACGGTGGCCGAACGTGACTTCTCCCGCGACCGCGCGTCGGAGTTCGTGGCCCACGGCGGCGTCGCCGAGCTGGCGGAGCGGGCGGTCGCCGCCCGTCGCCGGCTGGGCGCAGACGTCGCCGGGCACGACTCGGCGGCCGCGCCGGCCAACGTCCTCCCCGATCCCGATGACCCCCTTCCCTACGACCAGCGCAAGGGGGCGGTGCTGGTGCACATCCTCGAGGAGCTCTACCAGCACCTGGGCCAGATGGAGCTCACCCGTGACCTTCTCGTGGCCTCGTCGTGAGCGACGACCGCGGCCCCGACGACTGCGGCCCCATCGCCTGCAGCCTCGACGCCGGAGCGCGCACCGAACGCGTGGAGGAGTGGCGGGCGCTGGTGGCCTCGTCTGTCCGGACGTTGACCTCCGACGCCACGACGGTGCGCTTCGTGCTGGACGAGTCCGACGCCGCCCTGCTCCGGGCGGCCACCCTCGGCCAGCGCGAGAAAGCATGCTGCCCCTTCTTCGAGGTCTCGGTAGACCTGGCGGCCGAGACGCGCACGCTGTCCCTACGGGTGCCCGAGGGTGCCGAAGAGGTCCTGGCCAACTTCGTGGCCCTGCTCAGCTCGTGAACAGCTCAGGTCGTGAACAGCTCAGGTCGTGAACAGCTCAGGTCGTGAACGGGGCCCGGGGTGAGGGTTCGATGCCGAGATCGTCGATGGCGCCCTTGACGACGGTGCGGTCGATGCGGCCGGTCAGGGCGAGCTGGTGCAGGACGGCCACCACCAGGTGGGCCGCATCCACCTCGAAGTAGGAGCGCAACGCCTCGCGGTTGTCCGAGCGCCCGAAGCCGTCGGTGCCGAGCGAGCCGTAGGGCCGGTCGACGAAGCGGGAAACCTGGTCGGGGACCGAACGCATGTAGTCGGAGATGCTGACCACGGGGTCGGGCCCCGAGCCCAGTGCGTCGGTGATGTAGGCGGTGCGGGGCTCGTCGCCCGGGTGGAGGCGGTTCCAGCGCTCCACCTCGAGGGCGTCGGTGCGCAGGCGCGTCCACGACGTGACCGCCCAGGCGTCAGCGGCGACGTCGTAGCGCTCGGCCAGGATGCGCTGCGCCTCCATCGCCACGCTCCACATCGGTCCGGAGAAGCAGAGCGTGGCTCGCAGGGACCCGGGGACCTCGGGGGCGGCGGCGTAGCGGTAGGCGCCGTCGATGATGCCGCGGCGGACCCTCTCGCGGTCCTCGCCCTCGGGCATGGCCGGCATGGGGTAGGTCTCGTTGTAGAGGGTCAGGTACCAGAAGCGGTCCTGGGGCTCGGAGCCCAGCATCTCGGCAATGGCCTCTTCGACGATGATCGCGACCTCATAGGCGAAGGAGGCGTCGTAGACCATGGCGGCCGGGTTGGTGGAGGCGAGCAAGGGGGAGTGCCCGTCGTCGTGCTGGAGGCCCTCGCCCATCAGGGTGGTGCGTCCGGCGGTGCAGCCGGCCAGAATGCCGCGCCCGCGGATGTCGCCGAGCGACCAGGCCAGGTCGCCCACCCGTTGGAAGCCGAACATGGAGTAGAAGAGGAAGACCGGGACCATGGGCTGGCCCCAGGTGGCGTACGCGGTGGACAGTGCGATGAACGAGGCCAGCGCGCCGGCTTCGCTGATGCCCTCCTGGAGCATCTGGCCCGAAGAGCTCTCGGCGTAGTGCAGCGGAAGGTCGGCGTCGACAGGGATGTAGTTCTGCCCGTCGGGCGCGTAGATCTTCGCTTCGGCGATGATCGGCTCGAGGCCGAAGGTCCGGGCCTCGTCGGAGACGATCGGGGCGACCAGCGAACCGACGTCGGGATCGCGGACCAGGTTTCGCAACAGGCGGGCGAACACCATCGTGGTCGAGACCGACTGGGTACCCGAGCCGGAGGCGAACTCGGCGAACACCTTGGCCGCGGGCCGGCGCGCCGGTCTCCGGCGCACCACCCGCACGGGCAGCGGTCCCTGGAGCACCCGCCCGCGGGCGCGCAGGTACTCCATGGCGTCGGAGCCCTCGGCCGGGCGGATGTAGGGCGGGTCGCCCTCGAGCGCGTCCTCGGGAATGTCGTCGGTCATGTAGAGCCGGTCGCGCAAAGTGCGCAGCTGCGCCTTGCTCATCTTCTTGATCTGGTGGGTGGCGTTGCGCGCCTCGATCTCGGGGCCCAGGGTCCAACCCTTGATCGTCTTGGCCAGGATCACCGTCGGGGCGCCGTGCTGCTCGGTGGCCAGCTTGTAGGCGGCGTAGAGCTTGCGGTAGTCGTGGCCCCCCCGGGGGAGCGAGACCAGCTCCTCGTCGCTGAGATCCTCGACTATTTTGCGCAGGCGGGGGTCCGGACCGAAGAAGTGCTCGCGGATGTACGCCCCGGACTCGACGGCGAGTTTCTGGTACTCCCCGTCGACCGTGGTGTTCATGCGGTCGAGCAGCACGCCGTCGACGTCCTTGGCCAGCAGCGCGTCCCAGCGCGAGCCCCAGATCACCTTGATCACGTTCCATCCGGCGCCGCGGAAGACGGCTTCGAGTTCCTGGATGATCTTGCCGTTGCCCCGCACGGGCCCGTCGAGGCGCTGCAGGTTGCAGTTCACCACGAAGATCAGGTTGTCCAGGTGCTCGCGTCCGGCGACGCCGAGCGCGCCGATCGATTCGGGTTCGTCCATCTCACCGTCTCCGACGAAGCACCAGACGCGGCTCTTCGACGTGTCGACCAGCCGGCGGAGGTGGAGATAGCGGTTGATGTGCGCCTGGTAGATGGCGGAGATCGGGCCGAGACCCATCGACACGGTCGGGTACTCCCAGAAGTCGGGGAGCGAGCGCGGGTGCGGATAGCTGGGGAGCCCGTTGCCCCCGACCTCGTGGCGGAAGTTGTCGAGTTGCTCCTCGGTCAGCCTGCCCTCGACGTAGGCGCGGGCGTAGATGCCGGGCGAGGCGTGACCCTGGAAGTAGACCTGGTCCCCGTACCCTCCGTCCGCCTTGCCCCGGAAGAAGTGGTTGAAGCCGACCTCGTAGAGGGCGGCCGAGCTGGCGTAGGTCGAGAGATGCCCCCCGATGCCCTCGGTGCGCGCGTTGGCCCGGGTGACCATGGCCGCCGCGTTCCAGCGGATGTAGGCCCGGATCCTGCGCTCCTGGTATTCGTCGCCGGGGAACCAGGGTTCGGCGTCGGCCGGGATGGTGTTCACGTACGGGGTCGACACGGCGGCCGGGAAGTCGACCTGCTTGGTGCGTGCCCGCTCCAGCAGCTTCATGAGCAGGTAACGCGCTCGCGACCTTCCCCGGGCGTCGACCACGGCGTCGAACGAGTCGAGCCACTCCGCTGTCTCGTCCGGATCGGTATCCGGGACTTGGTGGCTGATCCCGTCGAAGAGCATTGGTTCACGGTATCGGCAGGAACGGCCTCCCCGTGACCGGGTCTTCCGGGTGTTACACATTTGTCATGTCTGCCGAGCGCGCGCCGGTGATCGTCTATACGGACGGGGCCTGTCGGGGGAACCCGGGCCCGGGTGGCTGGGCCTGGGCCATACCGGATGGTCGCTACGCCAGCGGCGCCGAAGCGCACACCACCAACCAGCGTATGGAGATCACCGCCGCCCTCGAGGCCCTGCGGGCGCTTACTCCTGAGTCACCGTCGGCCATCGAGGTGGTGAGCGACTCCACCTACGTGGTCAAGTGCTTCACCGACCGCTGGTGGCAGGGTTGGCAGCGCCGCAACTGGAAGAACTCGCAGAACAAGCCGGTGGCCAACCGTGACCTGTGGGAGCCGCTGATCGAACTCGCCGTTGCGCACGAAGTCCCGGTCAGCTTCCGGTGGGTCAAGGGGCATTCGGGCGACCGCTGGAACGACCGCGTGGACGAGCTGGCGACCATCGCCGCCGACACGGGGACCGGCGCCAGCGGCTGACCGGCCCGTCTGGGGCGGGCGGTGCGAACGGTAGGCTGCCAGGGCACACGCGCGCGGCGCGGGACGGGTCCGCCGGTGCGATCGGGAGATGTCTCGGGGGCCGGACGCGCCGGAAGGTCTTCGTGAGCTCAGAGGAAGAGGACGGTCGATGAGCACCGAGGAAGAGTTCGACATCGTCGTGATCGGTGGCGGCCCCGGTGGCTACGCCACGGCCCTCTACGGTGCGGCGGCCGGACTCTCGGTGGCCATCGTGGAGCGGGACAAGGTCGGCGGGACCTGCCTGCACCGGGGCTGCATCCCGGCCAAGGAATTTCTCGAGACGGCCGCCGTGCACCGCACCATCGTCGGATCGCAGGAGTTCGGCATCGACGTCTCCGACGTCTCCGTGGACTTCTCGGTCAGCCAGGGCCGCAAGAACGCCGTGGTCGACAAGCTCTGGAAGGGTCTGGCCGGACTGCTCAAAGGACGCAAGGTCACCACGTTCATCGGGACAGGCACCCTGCGGGCCGACCACCGGGTGGAGGTGGTCGACGGCGAGCATGCCGGCACGGTGGTGGTCGGGCGCAACGTCGTGTTGGCCGCCGGCTCGGTGCCTCACGTCCTGCCCGGGTTCGAGGTGGACGGGCGCTGGGTCATGACCTCCGACGAATTCCTCGACCTCAAGGAACTGCCGGCGTCGGTCGCGGTGATCGGCGGCGGGGTGGTCGGCTGCGAATTCGCCTCGCTGCTGGCCGACCTGGGCTCCAAGGTGACGATCCTCGAGGCGCTCGACGGCATCCTGGTCGGCTGCGACCGTGACATCGTCCGCCTCGTCACCCGCACCTTCAAGAAGCGCGGCATCGACATCGTGACGGGGGTCAAGGTCGAGAGCCACACGCCGTCGCAGGACGGGAAGGTGACCACCGTGAAGGCGGGGGGCCAGACCTTCGACGTCGAGGCCATCGTCGTCTCCGTCGGCCGGCGCCCGCGCACCGAGGGTTTGGTGTCCGACGGTGTCGGGGTCCAGATCGACCAGCGCGGCTTCGTGGTCGCCGACGAGTACCAGCGCACCGGCGCGCCGGGAGTCTGGGCTGTGGGCGACCTCGTCGCCGGCACCCCGCAGCTGGCCCACGTGGGTTTCGCCGAGGCGATCGTGGCGGTGAAGGGCATGCTCGGTGAGCCCGTCGTGCCCGTCGACAACGGGAAGGTGCCCTGGGCCATCTATTGCCATCCCGAGGTGGCCTTCTGCGGCATGACCGAGGAGCAAGCCAAGGACGCGGGCATCCCGGTGATGATCAAGAAGGACCCGTTCGGCGGGAACAGCCGGGCCCAGATCATCGGCGACACCGATGGAATGGTGAAGATCATCGCCGAGCAGCGCGCCGACGGCACGGCCGGTCGGATCCTCGGCGTGCACATGTGCGGGCCGTGGGTGACCGAACAACTGAGCGGGGGCTACCTCGCCGTGAACTGGGAAGCCTTTCCCGACGAAGTCGCACAGTTCATTCAGCCGCACCCCTCGCTGTCGGAGACCTTCGGTGAGACGATGCTGGCGCTGACCGGAAGGGGAATGCACCTTGGCTGACGTGATGATGCCGCAGCTCGGCGAGACGGTGACCGAGGGAACGATCACGCGCTGGATGAAAGGTGTCGGCGACGACGTGGCGCGCGACGAGCCGCTCTTCGAAGTGTCGACGGACAAGGTCGACTCCGAGGTGCCCTCACCGGCCGCCGGCGTCCTGACCGAGATCCTGGTGCCCGAAGGAGAAACGGTCGAGGTCGGGGTGCGCCTGGCCGTGATCGGGGACGGATCGGGCGCGTCGGCCGCGCCGGCCGCGGCCGAAGAGGCGCCGGCGAGCCCGCCGGCCCAGAGCGCGCCGCCGGCCCAGAGCGCGACGCCCGTCCAGTCCGGCGCCGCCGGCTCCCAGCGCCGCCGGCTCAGCGCCAGCGCCAGCGCCACGCGTCCGAGGCGCCCGCTCCGGCGCCCGCACCCGAGGCGGCCGCTCCGACGGCTGAACCTGGGGCCAACGGGACGGAGCCGACGGTGCTCTCGCCCATCGTGCGCCGCCTCCTGGCCGAGAACGGCATCGACCCGTCCGAGGTGACGCCGAGCGGCGCCGGCGGGCGCATCACCCGCGAGGACGTGCTGGCGGTGGTCGACGCGCGCCGGACCACGGCGCCGGCTGCTGTCGCACCGCCACCGCCACCGCCACCGCCGCCACCGCCACCACCACCTGCGGCTCAGGCACCGCCCGCCTCCGCGGCCGGCGCATCCGCCGCGGTCATGAGTCCGCCCGCGGCGGCGCCGTCCGTCTCGGTCGCGGCCTACCGCGGCGCGGGAGACCAGGTCGTGCCGTTCTCGAACATGCGCCGGCGCACGGCCGAGCACATGGTGCGCTCGAAGGCGACGTCGCCGCACGCGTTCATCGCCAAGGAGGTCGATTTCGAGACCGTCGAGCGCGTGCGCAAGGCGTGGGGCGAGCGCTTCAAGGCCGAGGAGGGTTTCTCACTGACCTACCTGCCCTTCGTGGCTCGGGCCACCGTCGAGGCACTGCGCGACTTCCCGCTGCTCAACGCCTCGGTGGTCGAGGATTCCCTCGTCGTGCACGGCGAGGTCAATCTGGGCATCGCCGTCGACCTGTCCCACGAGGGCCTGATCGTGCCGGTGATCCACCGGGCCGAGGAAGTCACGCTGCGCGGCGTGGCCCGGCGCATCCGCGACCTGGCCGAGCGGGCGCGCGACCGCAAGCTCAACGCGGACGACATCGCGGGGGGCACCTTCTCCATCACCAACGACGGCCCGTTCGGCACCTACTTCACGGTGCCGATCATCAACCAGCCCCAGGTGGCCATCCTGGCCACCGACGGCATCGCCCGCCGCCCGGTGGTCGTCACCCAGGCCGACGGGTCCGAGTCGATCGCCATCCACTCGACCGGTGTGCTCGGGTGCAGCTGGGACCACCGGGCCGTCGACGGGGCCTACGTGTCGCTGTTCCTGGCCCGGGTGTCCGACCTTCTCGCCAGCCGCGACTGGGCGGCCGAGCTCTGAGGCCAGGACCGGTGCTGCGCGTCCGGTCGCTCGGGACGGTCCCGTACCACGAGGCCTACGACCTCCAGCACGCCCTGGCCGCGCACGGGGCCGACGACTACCTCCTCGTCCTCCAGCACCCGCACATGTACACCCTCGGCGCGCACGCCGACGACCGCCACGTGCTCGTCGACCCCGCTTCGGTCGGCGCCGCCCTCGAGCGGACGGACCGCGGCGGCGACGTCACCTATCACGGCCCTGGTCAGCTCGTGGCCTACCCGATCGTCACCGTGCCCGACGACCCGTCCTCGGGTCCGGCCCACGTGCACCGCCTCGAGCAGGTCGTGATCGACACGCTGGCCGACCTCGGCCTGCCCGGGGCCAGCAGCGTCGGGGAGTACCCCGGCGTCTGGGTCGACGCCGACGGGCCCGACGCCGCGCAAGATCGCCGCCATCGGGGTGCGGACGCGACGGGTCGGTCCCGAGCGCCGCCGCACGCTGCACGGAGTGGCCCTCAACGTGACGACCGACTTGGGCATGTTCGGCCACATCGTGCCCTGCGGGATCGCCGATCGCGGCGTCACGTCGCTGGCCGCCGAGGGTCTCGACGTGGACATGGAGACCGTGCTCGAAGCCTTCGTCGCCCGGGCCACCGCGGCCTTCGCGACCGGATCGGTGGAGCGCAGCGATGTCCGTGCCGGTCCGACGGCGCGCCCGGCGGACCTGACCGTCGAGCGACCGCTCCTGCGCCGCCTCCGCCAGGCCGGGGTGGCGCCCGAGGACGGGCTCGACCTGGCGACGCGCAAACCGGAGTGGGTGCGCGTGCCCGTCCGCATCGGGAAGGGCTACCGCAGCCTCGGGGCCACCATCCACGACCTGGGCCTCGTGACCGTGTGCGAGGAGGCGGGTTGCCCGAACATCTACGAGTGCTGGGCCGACGGCACCGCGACCTTCATGATCAACGGAGAGCGCTGCACCCGGGCCTGTGGCTTCTGCCAGGTCGACACCCGTCACCCCCTGCCTCTGGCGCCCGACGAGCCCGAGCGGGTGGCCGAGGCGGTCGAGCGCATGCAGCTGAGCCACGCCGTCGTCACCTGCGTGGCCCGCGACGACCTGCCTGACGGCGGTGCAGGTGCCATGGCGCGCACCATCGAGGCCATCCGGTCCCGCCGGCCGGGGACGTCGGTCGAGGTGCTCATCTCGGACTGTCGCGGCGACGCCGCCTCGCTCGACACCATCTTCGCCGCCCGGCCCGACGTCTTGAACCACAACATCGAGACGGTGGCCCGGCTGCAGCGGGCCGTCCGGCCGTCCGCCGGCTACGCGCGCAGCCTCTCGGTGCTGGCCCGCGCCGGCGCCGCCGGCCTGGTGACCAAGTCCGGGTTGATGGTCGGGCTGGGCGAGCAGGAGGACGAAGTGGTCGCCACCATGGCCGATCTGCGCGCCGTCGGGGTCTCCATCGTGACGGTCGGGCCAGTACCTGCGTCCGAGCCGCCACCACCTGCCGGTGTCGCGTTACTGGAGGCCCGAGGAGTTCGAGGGCCTGCGCCGGTCCGGCGTGGAGTTGGGCCTCGCCCACGTCGAGGCGTCTCCACTCACCCGGTCGAGCTACCACGCGCGTGAGGCCGCCTCCGCCGTGCGCTGAGCGCTCAGGCCACGAAGTACTTGGCCTCCGGGTGGTGGCAGATGATGGCGTCGGTCGTCTGCTCGGGGTGCAGCTGAAACCCCTCGCTCACCGTCACGCCGATGCGCTCTCCCCCCAGGAGCTCGACCACCTTGGCGTTGTCGCCGAGGTCCGGGCAGGCCGGGTAGCCCCACGAGTAACGGCCGCCTCGGTACTGCTGACGGAACAACCCGGTCAGGGTCGGCCCGTCCTCGACGGCGAAGCCCAGTTCCTCGCGGATGCGGCGATGCCAGTACTCCGCCGTGGCCTCGGCCATCTCGACGCTCAGGCCGTGCAGGAAGAGATAGCTCTGGTACTCGTTCTCGGCGAAGAGGCGTGCCGCCTCCTCCGAGGCCCGGCTCCCGATGGTGCACACCATGAAGCTGGCGAAGTCCTCGTCGCCCGAACCGGTCGGGCGGAAGAAGTCGCTGATGCAGAGCCAGGGTTCCTTGCGCTGGCGGGGGAAGGTGAAGCGCATCCATTCGGAGGTGCGCGACTCGTCCTTCCAGATGACGAGGTCGTTGCCCTCGGCGTTGGCGGCGAAGTGCCCGTAGGCCACCTGGGGCACGAGGAGGTCGGCCTCGCTGGGCCTTGGCCAGCTGCTCGCGCAGCGTGGCCTTGACCCGCTCCTTGAACTCGGGGTCGCTCTCGCCGTTCTCGGGCCGGAAGCCCCACTGGTTGCGGAACAGCGCGGTCAGGTTCAGGTACTCGGTCACCTCGTCGATGGCGATGCCCACGGCGACGCGGCTGCCCACGAAGGGCGGCCGGAAGAGCGGATTGTCGGCGGCCACGGCCGAGCGGACGGGTTGACCCTCCACCGGCCCGTCGTCGGTGTCCTGGAAGCGACGGGGCACGTTGCGCTCGGAGATCTCGCGGCCGAAGACCGGGTCGTCCTCGCCGCTTCGCTTCAGCTCGACCAGGCGGTCCATGGTGCGCAGGCCCTCGAAGGCGTCGCGCCCGTAGAAGAGGCGCCCTTCGTAGATCTCGCGCAGATCCCGCTCGACGTAGGTCCGGGTCAGCGCGGCCCCGCCCAAGATGACGGGCATGTCCGAGAGCGACCGGTCGTTCAGCTCGACCAGGTTCTCGCGCATGATCAGCGTGGACTTGACCAGCAGGCCGCTCATGCCGATGGCGTCGGCCCGGTGCTCCTCGGCCGCGCTCACCATCTCGTTGATGCCGACCTTGATGCCCGAGGTTGACCACTTCGTAGCCGTTGTTGGTCAAGATGATGTCGACCAGGTTCTTGCCGATGTCGTGCACGTCGCCCTTGACCGTGGCCAGCACGACCGTGCCCTTGCCACCCTGGTCCGACTTCTCCATGTGCGGTTCGAGGAAGGCCACGGCCGCCTTCATGGTCTCGGCCGACTGGAGCACGAACGGCAGCTGCATCTCGCCGGAGGCGAAGCGTTCACCGACGACCTTCATGCCCTCGAGCAGAACGTCGTTGACGATGGCGAGGGCCGCCGTGCCGCCGTCGAGCGCCTCGGTCAGGTCGTCCTCGAGGCCGTTGCGGTTGCCGTCGATGATGCGCTGGCTCAAGCGGCGGTCGACCGGCCAGTCCAGGTGTTCGTCCGCGGGGCCCGGTGTTGACCTTGACCCCCTCGAAGAGGGCCAGCAGCTCCTGGAGCGGGTCGTAGTCGTCGGTGCGCCGGTCGTAGACCAGGTCGAGGCAGATCTCCTTGGCCCGCTCCTCGATGCGGGCCAGCGGCAGGATCTTCGAGGCGTGCACGATGGCCGAGTCGAGGCCCGCCTCCACGCACTCGTGCAGGAAGACCGAGTTCAGCACCTGGCGGGCGGCCGGGTTCAGGCCGAAGGACACGTTGGACAGGCCGAGGATGGTCGAGACACCGGGCAGCTCGGTCTTGATGGCCCGGATCCCCTCGATCGTCTCGATGCCGTCGCGGCGGCTCTCCTCCATGCCGGTCGAGAGGGGCAGGGCGAGCGGGTCGAAGAGGAGGTCCTCGGGCTCGAGCCCGTAGCGCTCCACCGCGATGGTGGCGATGTTGCGGGCGGCCCGCAGCTTCCACTCGGCCGAGCGGGCCTGGCCCTCCTCGTCGATGCAGGTGCACACGACCGCCGCCCCGAACTCGCGGGCCAGGCGCAGGAAGGTGTCGAGCCGGGTCCCCGGCTCGTCGCCCTCCTCGAGGTTGACCGAGTTGAGGATGGGGCGACCGCCCAGCCACTCCAGCGCCGAGCGCACCACCGGGCCCTCGGTCGAGTCGACCATGAGCGGCACGCTCGACTGGGTGCAGAAGCGGCTGACCACCTCGTTCATGTCGGCGACGCCGTCGGCGCCGGTGTAGTCGACGCACACGTCGATGAGGTGCGAGCCCTCGCTGCACCTGGTCGCGCGCCATGGCGACGCAGCGTGTCCCAGTCGCCGGCCAGCATGGCCTCGCGGAAGGCCTTCGACCCGTTGGCGTTGGTGCGCTCGCCCACCACGAGGAACGAGGTGTCCTGCTTGAAGGGGACCGACGTGTAGATGGACGCGGCCGCCGGCTCGTGCACCGGCGTGCGGGCCGCCGGCACCGCGCCGGCGCAGCGCTCGACCACCGCCGAGAGGTGGGCCGGGGTGGTGCCGCAGCACCCGCCGATGGCGGTCACCCCGAACTCGGTCACGAAGCGGTGCAGGTGATCGGCCAGCCCGTCGGGCGTCAGGTCGTAGTGCATCTTCCCGTCGACGACCGAGGGGAGCCCCGCATTGGGGATGCAGGCGATGGGGACGCGGCTGGCCCCCGACAGGTGGCGCAGGGCCTCGCTCATCTCGACCGGACCGGTGGCGCAGTTGAGGCCGACCACGTCGACCTGCATGGCGTCGAGCACGGTGAGCGCGGCGCCGACCTCGGTGCCCGGGCAGCATGCGTCCGGTCAGCTCGATCGTCACCTGCGTCTGCAGCGGCACCACCCGGCCGAGCGCCACCATGGCCCGCCGGGCTCCGTTGATGGCGGCCTTGACCGAGAGCAGGTCGAACTGGGTCTCGATGAGCAGCAGGTCGACCCCGCCCTCGAGCAAGCCGAGAGCCTGCTCCTCGTAGGCGTCGCGGAACTCGGCGTAGGGGATCTGACCGAGCGTGGGGAACTTGGTGCCCGGCCCCATGGAGCCGGCGACCCAGCGCGGGCGTTCGGGCGTCGAGAACTCGTCGCGCACGGCACAGGCCAGCTCGGCCGCGGTCCGGGTCAGCTCCCGGGCCCGCTCGGCCAATCCGTACTCGGCCAGGACGACCGAGGTCGACCCGAAGGTGTCGGTCTCGACCACGTCGCAGCCCACCTCGTAGAAGGAGCGGTGCACCTGCGCCACGAGCTCGGGGCGCGTCTCGACCAGCACCTCGTTGCAACCCTCGAGCTCGGGGCCGCCGAAGTCCTCGGCCTCCAGGCCGAGGATCTGGAGGTTCGTGCCCATGGCACCGTCGAACACCACCACGCGGTCGCGCAGTGCTTGGAGGTACGCGGAGGCGGCCGGATCGAGCCGGCCCAGGAGCTCGGGCGAAGCGGACATGGTCCGCACAGCCTACCGGCGCCCCCCGGTGCGCCCCGACGGGACCGGTAGCATCCGGCCTGGTGAAGCCCAGGATCTATACCAAGACAGGGGACGAGGGGACGACCGGGCTGCTCTACGGCGGTCGCGTGCGCAAGGACTCGTGGCGGATCGAGCTCAACGGCACCATCGACGAGGCCCAGTCGACCCTCGGCCTGGCCCGGGCCGAGACCGCCCCGGGCACCGAGGCGCACGAGCTCCTGACCTCCTTGGCCCGCGACCTCTACGTGGTGATGGCCGAGGTGGCCACCGCCCCGGAGAACCGGACCAAGTTGAAGGCGGGGTCGAGCCTGGTCACCGAGGACATGGTGACGCGCGCTCGAGGCCAAGATCGACGACCTGCTCGAGCGCTTCGAGATGCCGGCCGACTTCACCGTTCCCGGCGAGAACCGGCTCGCCGCGGCGCTGGACCTGGCCCGGACCGTGGTGCGCCGGGCCGAGCGGCTGGCCGTCTCCGAGCCGACCGAGGGGTCCTTCGTGATCGCCTACCTCAACCGGCTCTCGGACCTGCTCTGGGCCATGGCGCGCTGGCTGGAAGGGCCCGAGCACAGGTTGTCGAAGCGCCAGGACTGATTCCTTCCATGAGGCAGGCCTGCCGATCCGTGAGGCCTGTCGGTCACCAGTGGCCGCGGTGCACACGCTCGGCCCGGGGCGGACGGGGCCGATCGAGGGAGCCGGACCGGTGATCGCCGGCGCCGGGCCGCCCGAGCGCGACCGCACAGAAGAGCCGCCACGGCGCGGGAACCCCGAGCCGCTCCGCCAGCGTCTCGGTGCCCCGGAACGCACCGAGGATGCACGCGCCGAGACCGGCATCGACCGCGCCCAGCAGGATGGCCATCACGCCCATGGCGGCGTCGCCGTACCAGTAGGGAACCGGCCAGGCTCGGGACCCGTCGCCCAACCCCGACGCCTCCTTGTCCGACTCGCCGTAGCGTTCCACGTAGGCATCGGGCGAGGTGTAGGCCAGCAGGACGACCGGCGCCCGGCGTAGGCCCTCGGACCACTCGGGGTAGGCCGGTCCGCCACTCCTCGTCGGTGGTGGCGTCGAAGTAGACGGCGCGTCTGCGCGGCACCTTCGAGGACGACCCAGGCGGTGCCGGCCGTATTGCCCGCGGTGGGCGAGCGCAGGGCGCCGTCGACCAGATCTGGTCCACGAGCGCCGGCTCGAGTGGATCGGGCCTGAAGCTGCGGACCATGGCCCGCCGGCGGATGGCCTCGTGGAGCTCCATGGGCCGGAAGTCTCCCCGCCGGGGTGGGCCGGCCGCCAGGCCGGGAATGTTGACCTCGCTGGTAGTGTTTATAGGTTCGTGTCGGCGAATTGCCGACGGTACCTGGAGGTTTCGAGTGCCTACTCCGCGAGATCTGCTGAACGACGCCAAGGCGTCCATCCGCGAGGTGGACCCTCCGGCAGCCGAGGAGCTGCTGTCCCAGGGTGGTGTCACGTTCCTCGACGTGCGCGAGCCCGACGAGTACGAGCAGGGCGCCATCCCCAATGCCGTCCACCTGCCCCGAGGCCACCTCGAGTTCCAGGTCGAGGGCAAGTTGCCGGACAAGTCCGGGCCTGTCGTCGTCTATTGCGCCGGCGGTGTCCGCTCGGCCTTCGCCGCCAAGACCATGGGCGACCTCGGCTACACGGACGTGCAGTCGCTCGTCGGTGGTTTCAACAAGTGGAAGGACGACGGGCGGCCCTGGGCGGCTCCGCAGACGCTCACCCCCGCCCAGCGCAACCGCTACCAGCGCCACCTCCTCCTCCCCGAGGTGGGCGAAGTGGGCCAGCTCAAGCTGCTCAACTCCAAGGTGCTCCTGCTCGGCGCGGGCGGGCTGGGTTCGCCGGCCGCCCTCTACCTCGCGGCCGCGGGTGTGGGGACCGTCGGCATCATCGACATGGACGTGGTCGACGAGTCGAACCTGCAGCGCCAGATCCTCCACAACATGGACCGGATCGGGGAGCGCAAGGTCGACTCGGCCAAGAAGACCCTGACGGCCATCAACCCCGACGTCAACGTCGTCACCTACGACGTGCGCCTGGGGGCCGACAACATCCTCGACATCATCGACGGCTACGACGCCATCGTCGACGGCACCGACAACTTCCCTACCCGCTATCTGGTCAACGATGCCTCCTTGCTCAAGCGCATCCCGGTGATCCACGGGTCGATCTTCCGCTTCGAGGGACAGGCCACGGTGTTCGACCCCTACGTCGGGCCCTGCTACCGCTGCCTCATCCCCGAGCCGCCCCCGGCCGAGCTCGCCCCGTCGTGTTCGGAGGCCGGCGTGCTGGGCGTGCTGCCCGGCATCATCGGTTCGATCCAGGCGGTCGAGACGATCAAGATGCTGCTCGGTCTCGGCGATCCGTTGGTCGGGCGCCTGCTTTCCTACGACGCGCTCGAGGAGTCGTTCCGGACCTTCAAGGTCCGGCGCGACCCGGCGTGCCCGGCCTGCGGTCCCGACGCCGGTGAGATCGTCATCGCCGAGTACGACGACCTCTGCATGCCGCACGCGCACTAGTCCATCCGGCGGTTCGCCCTCCGTATGGCGGGCGCGGCGCCTGTTTAGGCTGTCGGCACGTCACCCGCTCACCTGCTGATCCCTCCAGCGCCTGAGGCGGACGCGTCTTCGCGACCGCCTCTCGAGCCACCGTCGCTGACCTCGCGTCGGGTCAGGCGCAACCGGTACATCTGGCTGGCCGGCTTCGTGGTCCTGGCCTTGTTGGTGGCCTTTCTGACCACCCGCGGCGGCGGCCACCTTTCGGGCGCGGGCGAGAACGAGAGCGGCGCCGGGCCCCGACACCGGGTGCCGCCGCCCGCCGGCAATCCGAGGCTCGGGCCGGACTGGCAGGGTGACGGCCAGGCCGTGAGTTTCGCCTTCGGGGGCGACGTGCACTTCCCGGCCGGAACCACCTTGGGGGACCGGCTGGCCGCGAATCCATCGGACGCGCTCGGTCCCACGGTGCCCGCGCTGCTCGCCGGGGTCGACCTGTCCATGGTCAACTACGAATCCACGCTCACCGACGGCTCCTGCCCCGATGCGCAAGGCAAACAGTTCGTCTTCTACGCGCCACCCACCGTGATCGACGCGTTCAAGGGTGCCGGCGTGACGCTCATCACGGAGGCCAACAACCATGGCGAGGACTGCGGGCCGCCGGGACTACAGACGGCGCTGGCCACCAAGGCCCAGACGGGTTACACCATCCTCGGCATCGGGCAGAACGCGACACAGGCGTTCACGCCGTACGTGACGACGATCCACGGGCAACACATTGCGATCCTCGCCGCCACCCAGGTCATCGACTCGGACCTGCAGGCCGCGTGGACGGCCACCGCCACCCAGCCGGGACTGGCCTCGGCCTACGACGTCAACGACCTGGTGGCGGCCGTCGAAGCGGCCCGCAAGACGGCAGACACCGTGATCGTCTACCTTCACTGGGGCACCGAGCTCGACGCCTGCCCGAACCCGTTGCAGGAGCCGCTGGCCCAGGTTCTCGTCCAGGCCGGTGCCGACATCATCGTCGGCACGCACGCCCACGTGCTGCTCGGCGGTGGCTACCTCGGCTCGGCCTACGTCGACTACGGACTGGGCAACTTCGCCTTCTACGACAACTCGCCGCCCGAGAACGCCAGCGGTTCGCTCGTCATTTCCGCAACGGGTCGCCACATCGACACGGTGATCTGGCGGCCCGCCGCCATCGTGGACGACCTGCCGCAACCGCTCACGGGTACGGGCGCCACCTCGGCCCTCGCCGCGTGGAACCTGGCCCGCGCCTGTACCAACGTGTCGGCCGCGCCCGGTGCACCGGTCGCCACCGCGGCGACCGAGACCGGCCCGGCCCCTGCCTCCGCCGTGCAGGCGCTGTCGGGCGACTCGGGGTGACGCGGGAGGCAGGCGGTCGTCCGGCGCAGGGCATCCGCTAGACAGGAGGGGTGACGGCCACCTCGCAGACACAGTCCTTCCACGTGCACGGCGTCGACCTCTCCTGGTCCGAATGGGGGAGCGGCGAGCCCGCGTTCGTGCTCTGTCACGGCTATACCGGGTCCTCGCACGACTGGGCGCTCCAGGTGGACGAGCTGGCCCGAAGGCGGCGAGTGGTCACCTACGACCATCGTGGTCACGGGTACTCCACCAAGGTCGGGGGTCTCGAGGGTTACACGATCGCACAGCTGGCGGCCGACCTGGCGGCGTTCCTGGACGCGGTGGGCGGCGGGCCGGTCGACCTCCTCGGGCACTCCATGGGCGGACGGGTGGTCATGACGATGGTGCTCGAGCGGCCCGACCTGGTGCGCTCGCTGATCCTGATGGACACGAGTGCCTGGTCGTTCCAGCCACCCGACGAGGACATCCGCACCATGGTGCACCAGTTCATCGAGTCCTTCGACCCGGCCGGCGGCATGCCGAAAGACTTCTCGCTCGAGGGGCCCGAGGACACGCTGATGCGGGCCACGGTGCCGGCGGAATGGCTGGCGGAGAAGGAGGGCATCAGTGCGGGCATGGACGCCTACGCGCTCAAGGGCCTGGGCCTCGAGCTCTGGGCCGACGCCGAGGATGGCCCGGGCTCGTTGCGCAGCCGGCTCCCCGGCATTGTCTGTCCGGTCACCGTCATCGTCGGCGAACACGACCATCCTCTCGTGGACCAGGCGCCTGCGCTGAAGGCCGAGGTGGGGGACGGTCGACTGGTCGTCATCGAGGGTGCGTACCACTCGCCACAGCTGACCCATCCCGACGAATGGCGCGCCGCCGTCGAAGCCCACCTGGCCCGAGCGGGCGCATGACCGGCACCGCGGCACCGCAGGCGAGCGACCGCATCGCGTTGGCCGGTTCGGACGTCGCCATCCCCCCACTGGGCGTCGGCACCTGGGCCTGGGGTGACAAGGGGACCTGGGGCATGGGCGGCTACGACCAATCCCTCACCGAGGCCAGTATCCGGGAGGCCTGGGAGGCCAGCATCGAAGCCGGCGTCGTCCTCTTCGACACGGCCGAGGTCTACGGCCGCGGTGAGAGCGAGCGGATCATCGGCCGGCTCCTCGCCGCCGAGCCCAGTGTGCGCCCGCAGGTGGTGATCGCGTCGAAGTACATGCCCAACCCGTGGAAACCCCATGCCCACGGTGCGTTGGTCTCCGCGGCCCGCCGGTCGGTCGAGCGGCTCGGGGTGGAGAGCATCGACCTGTACCAGATCCACGGTCCCATTTCATTACGATCGCATGGGGCCATGGCCGACGCGCTGGCGGCGGCGCAGGGCGAGGGCCTGGTCAAGGCGGTCGGCGTCTCGAACTACTCGGTGAAAGAGATGCGGGGCATCGACCGTACCCTCCGGTCGCGCGGCGTCCGCCTGGCCAGCAATCAGATCGAGTTCTCGCTGCTGCGGGCCATGCCGCTGCGGATCGGCCTCATCGCCGCCTGCCGCGAGCTCGGTGTCGTCCCGCTCGCCTATTCACCTATCGGGCAGGGCCGGCTCACCGGCAAGTACTCGGCGTCGAACCCGCCGCCCGGCGCCCGCACCTTCTCGGCCCATCCGATGGAGCAGGTCGACGCCGTGGTCCAGGTGTTGCGGGGCATCGGCGAGGCGCACGACGATCGCACCCCCAGCCAGGTGGCGCTGGCCTGGCTGGTCTCCCACGGTGCCGTGCCGATCCCCGGAGCCAAGAACCGCAGCCAGGCGGAACAGAACGCCGGTGCCCTGGGCTGGCAGATGAGTTCCGAGGAGGTGGCGGCCCTGGACGCCGCCGCCCTGTACGGCCGCCGCGGAATCTCCCAGCGCGTCTGGCAGCACGGCTGACCCTGGCAGTACCGTCGTCGGAGTGTTCGCTGCGCTTTTCGATGCGCGAGTGGCCCCCCTGAACGGGAGCCACTACTTCTCCACCCAGTTCAGCTTCGTGCCGGTGACCCTGATCGTCGTGGCCCTGGCCCTCTACCTGTGGGCCGTCAGGCGGAACAACGCCCTGCACCCCCGGCATCCCTGGTCCGCCCTCAAGACGGCGGCCTGGATCGGCGCCCTGGTCACCACCGGGATCTCGATCTTCAGCTTCATCGGGGTCTACGACGGCGAGCTCTTCTGGGACCACATGGTCCAACACCTTCTCCTCATCATGGTGGCGGCGCCCCTCTTCGCCATCGCCTCGCCGGTGCAGCTGGCCTGGCGGGCGACGACGGGCACGTCGCACATCGCGGTGACCGAGATCCTGCGCTCGTGGCCGGCCAAGGTGCTCGGCCACCCGGTCATCGCCTTCGTGCTCTACGCCGTGTTCATCCCGCTCTCACACCTGACGAGTTGGTACAACGACACGCTCCAGCACGAGTCGCTCCACAACGCGGAGCATCTGGCCTTCCTGTTCGTGGGCTACCTCTTCTGGCGCCAGGTCTTCGGGGACGACCCCAACTGCTACCGCCTCCACCCCGCCCTCCAGTTCTTCTACCTCTTCCTGGCCATCCCGATCGACACCTTCACCGGCCTGTCGCTGGCCGGGGCGACCAGGGAGATGTTCCCGGCCTACTGCGAGACGGTCCGCCAGCTCGGTTGTGCCGGCTTCACCGTGCCCCATCCGTGGGGCCCGTCCTACGTGGTGGACCTCCACATCGGCGGGGACCTCATGTGGGTGGTGGGCGACACCTTGATGCTGTGGCCGATGATCCCCGTCGCCCTGCGCTGGATGCACATGGACGAGCGCAGGGCAGAGCGCATCGACCGTGAGCTCGATGCGCAGGCCGCAGCCGAGGGGGATCAGCCGCCGAGGTCCATCAGCTCGACCCGAACGCCATCGGGGTCGGTGCAGTAGACGAAGCGCAGCGGCGTCCCGCCCAGGTCGATCTCGGTCCGGCTCGAGTCGACGACGGAACCGCCCAGTTCCACCAGGTGCGCGGCCACGGCCTCGGCGTCGCGGACCCGGAAGGACAGGTGGGTCAGGCCCAGCTGGTGGACGGGCCGGCGTTCACGCGGGCCGACAGGATCGGGCACCGTGAAGGCGAGCAGCTCAACAGCCGTCTGCCCGCGCCGGATGAACTGGGACGTGACCGAGACGTCGGGGAGGTCCATGAGCGCGGCGAATTCCGACCCGATGGCGTGCGATTCCGCCTTCTCGAAGCCGAGGCCGTCGCAGTAGAAGTGCAGCGACCGCTCCAGGTCGCTCACGCAGATGCCGAAATGCGAAAAGGTCGTCTCCAGGGTGTCGTCCACGGCCGTCAGTCTGCCCGTTTCCGGGCCCAGATGGCCCAATGACCCCGAACCTTCGTAATCTCATGGATGTGAATCCGCAGACCGACCAGGGACCACCCGAGCGCCAAACGGACTCGGGCATCGACATCCACGCCGTGTACACGGCCGACGACCTCGCCGGTTGGGACCCGTCGGCCCAGCTCGGGCAGCCCGGAACGTTCCCGTACACCCGTGGCGTCCACGCCCAGATGTACCGCTCGAAGCTGTGGACGATGCGCCAATACGCGGGCTTCGGCTCGGCCGAGTCTACGAACCAGCGCTTCAAGTTCCTCCTCGACGCCGGCCAGACCGGCCTCTCGTGTGCCTTCGACCTCCCGACACAAATGGGGTACGACTCCGACCACCCGCGGGCCGAAGGCGAGGTCGGGAAGGTCGGGGTGGCCATCGACTCGCTGGCCGACATGCGCCTGCTCATGGCCGATCTCCCGATGGACAAGGTCACGACGTCCATGACCATCAATGCCACCGGGGCCATCCTGCTCCTGCTCTACGAGTTGGTGGCCGAAGAGCAGGGGGTGCCGGGCGAGAAGGTACGCGGCACCATCCAGAACGACATTCTGAAGGAGTACATCGCCCGCGGCACGTACATCTACCCGCCCCGCCCTTCCATGCGCCTGATCGTGGACACCTTCGCCTACTGCGCGGCCAACCTGCCCAGCTGGAACACCATCTCCATTTCGGGCTACCACATCCGGGAGGCGGGTTCGACGGCGGTCCAGGAGATCGCCTTCACCTTGGCCAACGGCATCGCCTACGTCGAGGCGGCCATGGCCGCCGGCATGGACATCGACGCGTTCGCGCCCCGGCTCTCCTTCTTCTGGAATGCGCACAACAACCTCTTCGAGGAGGTGGCCAAGTACCGGGCGGCACGGCGCATGTGGGCTCGCATCATGACGGAGCGCTTCGGGGCCAAGGACGAGCGCTCGAAGATGCTGCGCTTCCACACCCAGACCGGCGGGTCGACGCTCACGGCGCAGCAGCCGGAGAACAACATTGTGCGGGTCACCGTACAGTCGTTGGCCGCCGCGCTGGGAGGCACGCAGAGCCTGCACACCAACGGGTTCGACGAGGCGCTCGGATTGCCCACCACCCGGGCGGCCAAGATCGCTCTGCGCACCCAGCAGATCGTCGGGTTCGAGTCCGGCGTGGCCGACACCGTGGACCCGCTGGCCGGATCCTATTTCGTCGAGGCGCTCACCGACGAGGTGGAGGCGGCAGCGAACGACTACCTGCAGCGGATCGAGGACATGGGTGGCGCCGTGGCCGCCATTGAGGCCCGCTTCATGCAGGAGGAGATCGAGTCGGCCGCCTACACGTACGCCAAGGCGGTCGACGACGGCGAGAAGGTGGTCGTCGGCGTGAACAAGTTCACCGACGCCGAAGCGGAAGCGGCCGAGGTGTTCCCCATCGACATCAAGCTCCAACAGATGCAGATCGACCGCACCCGCCAGGTGCGGGCCGAGCGCGATCAGGCCGCCGTCGACCGGGCCCTGGCCGATGTGGCCGAGACGGCGAAGGGCGAGGGCAACCTCCTGGTGCCGATGAAGGAGGCGCTGCGGGCCATGGCCACGCTGGGCGAGGTCGCCGACGTGCTGCGGGGGGAGTTCGGCGTGTACCAGCCAGGCGGCTGAGCCCGGGTACGGGCGTGCGGGGCCGAGGCTCCTCCCCTCGACATGTTCACCGGGGCGAATCGGGCTCGTGGGGCCCAGCGACGACCACCCTCTCGAAGTGCTCGACGAGCGGGAAGGGGTCGTAGAAGTGATGCAGCGCGGCGCGCCAACTCTCGTAGGCGGCCGAGCCCCGAAAGCCTTCAGTGTGGTCCTCGAGGTGTTCCCACTCGACGAGGAGCAGGAAGCAGCTCGATCGTTCGATGCCGCGCTCGACCCGGAGGGAGACGAATCCCGGGCTGGAGGCGATGAGAGCCTTGGCCCGCTCCATGGCGTCGAGGAACTCCCCTTCGCGTCCGGGAACGACGTCGAGGAGTGCGTGCTCGGTGATCACACCCGAGCGAGCAGGTGGGCCCGCAGGTCGGGGTTGGAGGCGGCGTCGATCGCCGTCCAGGCCAGCGCGATCGCGCCGTCCCGCACGGCGGCATCGGCCGAGGCCGTCACGCAGGCGGCAGCAAACTCCTTCTGGTGGTTCACGGCCCCATTCGTCTCAATGCCGATGAGCGGATGGATCGTGGGGACGGCGAGTGAGACATTCGCCATGTCGGTCGACAACGTCGGAAGTGGCGTGTCGGCGTCGTCCGCCTCGAAGTGGCGGCCGAGCGATTCCGCGTTGGCCCGGTAGGCGGCCTGCAAACCCGGATCCGTCTCCATGTGCGAGTAGATCGGGGAGAGTTCCACATAGCCGAGGGTGCAACCGCTGGCCAGGGCGCCGGCCTCGAAGCAGGCCTCCACCCTCCGCCGTAGGGCACGCAGCCCGTCATAGGTGGGCGAGCGCACCATGTACCGAGCGGTGATCGATCCCGGAATGACGTTGGCCGCGCCGGGACTGCGTGTGACCACGCCGTGCACCTGGTCACCGGGGGGCAATTGTTGGCGGAGCAGTCCGAGCGCGACCTGGGACACGGTCAGCGCGTCTTGCGCGTTGACTCCTTCCCACGGTGCCGCCGAGGCGTGGGCCTCTCGGCCGGTGTAGGTCACGTCGAAATGCGCGACGGCCAGGCACCGCGCGACGAGACGCTCGGTCGGCCAGGGGTGGACCATCATGGCGGCGTGCACGCCGGTGAAGGCGCCGCGCTCGAGCATGAGGATCTTCCCGCCCCCGCCCTCCTCGGCCGGGGTGCCGAGCACGCGGACGCTGAGGCCGACCTCGTCGGCCACCTCGGCCAGGGCCAGACCGGCCCCCACCGCCGTCGCCGCGATGATGTTGTGGCCGCAGGCATGGCCGACATCGGGGAGCGCGTCGTATTCGGCGCAGACGGCAACCGTGAGCTCGCCGGACCCGGAGCGCGATTCGACCGCCGTTGCGAGCTCGTACACGCCCTCTTTTGCTTCGAGCCCACCGGCACGCAGGGCCTCGGCTACCGCGTGGGCGGAGGCCGTCTCGTCGTAGCAGAGCTCAGGGTGTGCGTGGACGAAGTGGCTGAGCGAGACGAGGTCGTCGAGGTGGCGGTCGACGGCGGCGGCCGCCACTTCCTTTGCCGACGAAGGGCTCGACACCTACTCGATGACCGCCACGATGTCGCCGGCCCCGACGGAGTCTCCTGCGCTCACTCGGATTTCCTTCACGACGCCGTCCTTCTCGGCCGCCACTGCGTTCTCCATCTTCATCGCCTCGAGGAGGCAGATCGACTGGCCGACTTCCACCACGTCGCCCACGGCGACCAGGAGCTTCACGATTGTTCCCTGCATGGGCACGATCACCTGACCCGAGCCGGTTCCCGCCACGGCGTGGCTCGACGCCCGCTTGGGTCGGCCCGCGGGGCGAGCCGACGACGCCGACGGGCCCAGGTCGGGGACCCAGAGTCGCACCGAATAGCGCCGGCCATCGACCTCGGCCGTGACGTCGCGCTGCACGGTCGGGACCTCATCGTCACCGGCTACGGGGGCGACCCCGGCGACCGGAACGCTGAGACCGCTGAGGTCGAGCGTGTCCTCGACCCACTTGGTCGAGTACTCCACGTTGGCGAAGTCGGGGTGGCTCAGGATCGCCTGGTGGGCCGGCAGCGTGGTGGCCACGCCGGTGATCGTTGTCTCCCCGATGGCACGCAACATGCGACGCCGGGCCGCCTCGCGGTCGGGGGCCCAGACGATGAGCTTGGCGATCAGGTTGTCGTAGTACTGGGAGACGGTGTCACCGGACTCGTAGCCGCTGTCGAGGCGCACGCCCGGACCCGACGGCTGATGGAACGTGGCGATCGTGCCGGGCGAGGGCGAAAAGCGACCACCGCTCGGGTCTTCCGCATTGATGCGGACCTCGATGGCGTGGCCGTTGCGGGCGATGTCCTTCTGGGTGAAGTCGATCGCGTGGCCCGATGCGATGCGGATCTGCCAGGCCACCAGGTCGAGACCGGTGACCAGTTCGGTGACCGGATGCTCCACCTGGAGCCGGGTGTTCATTTCGAGGAAGTAGAACTCGCCGTCCTGAAAGAGGAACTCGACCGTGCCCGCGTTGTAGTACCCGCAGGCTTGCGAGACCCGCACCGCGGCCTCGCCCATGGCCTGGCGCACCTCGTCGGGAAAGGCGGGCGCGGGGCTCTCCTCCACCAGCTTCTGGTGTCGACGCTGGGCCGAGCAGTCCCGCTCGCCCAACCAGAGGGTGTTGCCGTGCGTATCGGCCAGCACCTGCATCTCGACGTGGCGGGGCCACGACAGGTACCGCTCGAGGTAGATCTCGGGACGGCCGAAGTAGGCCTGGGCCTCGCGGGCGGCCGACTCCATGGCGTCGGCCGCCTCGTCGGGCGAGTTCACGACCTTCATGCCGCGCCCACCGCCGCCGTAAGCGGCCTTGATCGCCACCGGCCAGCCGTGTTCGGTCCCGAACGACACGACTTCGTCCGGCGACGTGAGGGGCTCGGACCGCCCGGGTACTCCGACCACCCCGGCTTTCTCTGCAGCCAGGCGCGAGCTGATCTTGTCGCCCATGACCTCGATGGCTTCGGGAGGCGGGCCGATGAAGGTGACCCCCCGGTCGGTGATGGCCCGGGCGAAGTCCGTGTTCTCGGAGAAGAAGCCATAGCCCGGGTGGACCCCGTCGGCCCCGCTCTGCTCGATGGCGTCCAGGATGGCTTCGGTGTTGAGATAGCTCTCGGCCGCCGTCTCGCCACCGAGCGAGTAGGCCTCGTCCGCCATGCGCACGTGGAGGGCGTCGCGGTCAAGGTTCGAATAGACGGCTACCGTCCCGATCCCCATCTCGCGGCACGTCCGAATTACCCGGACGGCGATCTCGCCGCGGTTCGCAATCAGGATCTTCTGGAGCACGCTGGGCCTTTCCTCCGCTCGGGGCTCTCACAATTGCACGCGCCGTATGGTCTGTGCCATGTGGGCAGGGGAATGGCAGGTCCGTCGGTTCGAGGAGATCGACTCGACCAACTCGTACCTGCTCGAGCGCGCCCGCCAGGGGGATCCTGCAGGGCTGGTGGCCGTGGCCGATCACCAGACGGCGGGGCGCGGACGCCTCGATCGGCGCTGGGAGTCGCCGCCAGGCGCCAACCTGCTGGCCTCTGTGCTCCTCCGCCCCGGCTGCAGCGCCGACGACCTGCACTTGTGCACGGGAGCCCTGGGCCTCTCGGCTCTGGATGCCTGTGCCGAGGTGGCCGGGGTCGAGGCACAGCTCAAATGGCCCAACGACCTGCTGGTGGGGACCGCCAAGCTGGCCGGGGTCCTGGCCGAGGCCGAATTCTCCGCCAGCCCGCCGGCCGTGGTGGCGGGCATCGGGGTCAACGTCGCCTGGCCGGGGCCCCCGGACGCCGGAGGCGCCTGCCTCGACGAACTGAGCGAGCGTCCATCGCCGATCGACCACATGATTCTGCTCGAGCACCTGCTGGCCGCCCTGGCCGACCGCTTGCCCCTGCTCGATGAGGCCGTCGGCCGCCGGAGGTTGGCGGACGAGGTCCGGGCCCGCTGTGCGACCATCGGCCAGGAAGTCCTGGTGGTCCTGCCCACCGAGGAGTTCTCGGGGCGGGCTGTCGCCATCGACGACGCCGGCCGGCTGCTGGTCAGCACGAATGTGGGGCAACGGGCGGTCACGGCCGGTGACGTGACGCACGTCCGAGCCCTCTGAGCTGGGAGCGCTCTGGGGCCCGGGCTAACATGAGCGGTCATATGCGCCTTCTCGTCACGGGAGGTGCCGGTTTCATCGGGTCGAATTTCGCTCGTTACTGGGTGGAGCAGCACCCCGAGGACCATGTCGTCGTCTACGACGTGCTCACCTATGCCGGCAACCGACCCAACCTGTCCGAGATCGAAGACCGGATCGTGTTCGTCCAGGGAGACATCTGTGATCCCGCGGCGGCCGAGAAGGCACTCCGGGGCGAAGGGATCGATACCGTCGTCCACTTCGCCGCCGAGTCGCACAACTCCTTGGCCGTGCTCAACCCGGGGCTCTTCTTCCGTACCAACGTGCTGGGCACCCAGACCATGCTCGAGGCCGCCCGCCAGGTCGGGGTGACTCGCTTCCACCACGTGTCGACCTGTGAGGTCTACGGGGACCTGCCCCTCGACGCCGACGAGGCCTTCACGGAGGAGTCGCCCTATCGCCCGCGCACCCCGTACAACGCCTCGAAGGCGGGAGCGGACCACGCGGTGCGGGCCTACGCCGAGACGTACGAGCTGCCGATCACCATCACCAACTGTGCCAACAACTACGGGCCCTACCAGTTCCCCGAGAAATTGATCCCGCACTTCTGTGCGCTCGCCCTCGACGACAAGGCGCTCACCCTCTACGCCAGCACGGAGAACCGCCGTGAGTGGCTGCACGTGATCGACCACTGCACGGCCATCGACGCCGTACTGGCCCGGGGCAAGGTCGGTGAGACCTACCACGTTGGCAGCGGTGTCGAGGCCTCCATCATGGAGGTGGCCGACCACATCCTTGCCGCGCTCGGCAAGCCGGAGTCGCTCAAGACGATCGTGCCGGACCGGCCGGGTCACGACCGGCGCTACGTACTCGACTCTTCGAAGCTCCGGGCCGAGCTCGGTTGGCAGCCGTCCGTCGACTGGAAGCTGGGCCTGGCCGACACCGTGTCGTGGTACGCCGAGCACCGCGAATGGTGGGAGCCGTTGATGGCCCGGGCGCCCGTAGTCGAAGGCGCCTGGGGGTCCCAGAAGAGCTGAGTTCCGTGCGGATACTGATCACCGGTGCCGACGGCCAGCTCGGGCGCGACCTGCGCGACTGCCTCCGGGGTACCGTGCCGCTCGGCGGACTCCGGTGCGCCCTGCTCGGCCCCGAAGGTCCTCGAGCTGGCGTCGAACACGAGGTGTTGGCCACCGACGTCCACAACATGAAGGTCGACGACCGCGACGCGGTCCTCCACACCTTCATGTCGTTCCGGCCCGAGTTGGTCCTGCACGGCGGCGCGCTGACCGCAGTCGACCTGTGCGAGAGCGAGGTCGACCTGGCCTATGCGGTCAACGCCGTCGGGACCCGAAACGTGGCCGAGGCGGCAGCGCTCGTCGGTGCGCACGTGGTCTACGTGTCCACCGACTATGTCTTCGACGGGACCTCGCCGCGTCCCTACCGGGAATGGGACCAGCCCAACCCGGCGTCTGTCTACGGCGCATCGAAGCTGGGTGGCGAGCGCGAGTTGCGGCCAGGATCCACCATCGTTCGTACGAGCTGGGTCAATGGCGCCCACGGGTGCCAACATGGTGGGGACGGCTCTACGACTCGCCGGTGGGGACGGTGAGCTTCGCTTCGTCGACGACCAGCACGGGTCGCCGACCTTCACCGCCGACCTGGCTCCGGCCATCGTGACCCTCGGCCTCGACCGCCGGCCGGGGATCTTCCACGTGACCAACTCGGGGTCGACGACCTGGTGGGGTTTCGTGCGGGCAGTCCTCGAGGAGGCAGGGGCGGATCCCGAGCGAGTCAAGCCGATCACCACGGCCGAACTCGACCCTCCTCGTCCGGCGCCCCGCCCGGCCAACTCCGTGCTCGACAACATGGCCCTCCGCCTGGGCGGCCTGCCTGCGCTGCCGGACTGGCGCCACAGCCTGGCCCGCCTGGTGCCCGTCATGCAGTCCGCGGCACGCACCTCGGCGTGACGTCCCGGGGAACGGGTCGCGACCCGCGCGCAGTTGCCGTCATCGGGGCGGGCTATGTCGGGCTGCCCACGGCGGCCACCCTGGCCCATTTCGGCCACACCGTGGTCCTGGCCGAGCGTGATGGGACCAAGCTGGCCCTGCTGCGCCTTGGGCGCCTGCCGATCGTCGAGGCGGGTCTGGACGACCTGGTCGCCGAAGGGGTGGCTGCCGGTCGGCTCTCGTTCACCGACTCAGCGGTCGAGGCGGTGGCCGGCGCGGACTTCGTCTTTCTCTGCGTTCCGACGCCCCAGCGGGCCGACGGTTCGGCCGACGTCTCCTATGTGCAGGCCGCAGCCAAGGAGATCGCCACTCACCTCACCCCTGACGCCATCGTCGTGAACAAGTCGACCGTGCCCGTGGGCTCGGCCTCGCTGGTCGACCAGATGATCGGCCGGTCCGACATCAGGGTCGTCTCGAACCCCGAATTCCTCCGTGAGGGCACGGCCGTGCGCGACAGCCTCAACCCCGACCGCATCGTGGTGGGGGCGGACGACCCGGCCTCCGCGGCCAGCGTGGGTGAGCTCTTCTGGGCCACCGGGGCACCGCTCATCGTGACCGACACGACGACTTCGGAGACCATCAAGTACGCGTCGAATGCGTTCCTGGCCACCAAGCTGAGCTTTGTGAACGCGCTGGCCGGGCTCTGCGAGGAGGTGGGCGCGGACGCTCGTGACGTCTTGCTGGGTCTCGGCTACGACAAGCGCATCGGTTTCGAGTTCCTCCGTCCGGGTCCGGGCTGGGGTGGTTCCTGCCTGCCCAAGGACACCCGTGCTCTTCTGCACATCGCTGACACCGCCGGCTATGACTTCTCCCTGCTGGCCGGCACCATCGCGTCGAACGAAGAGCAGCTGGCCCGCGTGGTGGGCAAGGTCGAGGCTGCGGCCGGCGGCACGTTGGACGGAGTGGCTGTGGCCGTCTGGGGCCTGACCTTCAAGGCCAACACGGACGATCGGCGCGACTCACCCAGTGTGCTCGTGACCCGGCGCCTGCTCGAACTCGGAGCCCACGTCCAGGCTTTTGACCCGACCGTCCCCCCACAGGAGGACACACCCGAGGACCTGCGTGGTGTGGAGCTCAAAGGCGACCCTTACGAGGCCGTGGCGGGGGCCCAGGTGCTTGTCGTCCTGACCGAATGGGACACCTTCCGCTGGTTGGACTACACCCGGGTGCACGCGGACATGGCCGTGCCGGCCATCGTCGACGCCCGCAACCTCCTCGACCCGGCGGCCGTCCGCCGCATCGGATTCAGCTACTCGGGCATCGGTCGACGATGAGCCGCGTCGTGGTGGCCGGCGGGGCCGGCTTTCTCGGGTCGCATCTCTGTGACCGCCTGATCGAGCGGGGGGACTCCGTGGTCTGCCTCGACGACCTCTCGACCGGGTCGGAGGAGAACGTCTCGCACCTGCTGTCGCACGACCGCTTCCGGCTCGTGGTCACCGACGTCAGTGAGAAGGTCGAGCTGGGCGATGACGACCCGGTCGACGCCGTGTGCAACCTGGCCTCGCCGGCGTCGCCGCCGGCCTACCTCGCCCGCCCGCTCCAGACGCTGGCCGTGGGCAGTGAGGGCACACGCCGACTCCTGGAGCTGGCCCGCAAGCACGAGGCCCGCTTCCTTCTGGCCAGCACGAGCGAGATCTACGGCGACCCCACGGTGCATCCTCAGGTCGAGAGCTACCGGGGCAATGTCGACCCGACCGGACCGCGCAGTGTCTACGACGAGGCCAAGCGTTTCGCCGAAAGTCTCACCATGGCCATGGCGCGCACCCACGGGGTCAACGTGGCCATCGTCCGCATCTTCAACACCTACGGACCTCGTCTTTCGCCGGGAGACGGACGGGTCGTGTCGAACTTCGTGGTCCAGGCACTGCGGGGCGACCCCATCACCGTCTACGGCGACGGGTCCCAGACGCGCAGCCTCTGCTTCGTCGACGACGAGGTCCGAGGATTGCTGGCCCTCCTCGACTCGTCGCTCACCGGCCCGGTGAACATCGGGAACCCGGACGAACGAACGGTCCTGGACTTGGCCAAGCTGGTACTGGAGGTCACGGCGTCGTCGTCGGAGGTCGTCTTCGAGCCGCTGCCCACCGACGATCCCACCCGGCGCTGCCCCGACATCACACTGGCCCGCATTGAGTTGGGTTGGGAGCCACGGGTCGAACTGCGCGATGGTCTGGCCCGCACCATGGAATGGTTCACGCAGCAGGAGGCACGAGCATGACCGATATCGAGATGGAAGAGATGCCGCCGCCGCGGACCTACCGGACGCTGAGCGTGATCACGCCGGTGTTCAACGAGCGGACCACCGTGGCCGAGGTCATCCGGCGGATGCGTGCCGTCCATCTCCCCGGTTCGTTGGTGCTCCAGATCATCGTGGTCGACGACGGTTCGAGCGACGGATCCGACAAGGTGCTCGACGCCCTCGAGGACTCCACCGTGCATGTGATCCATCACAAGGTGAACCAGGGCAAGGGTGCAGCCATCCGTACGGGGCTGCGCGAGGCGCGGGGTGACCTGGTCATGATTCAGGATGCCGACCTCGAGTACGACCCCGAGGATTGGCCCCGCCTGTTCGACCCAATCCTCCGGGGCAAGGCCCGCGTCGTCTACGGCAGCCGGTTTACGGGCGAGCACAAGAACATGCTGCCCCTGCACTGGCTGGGGAACCGGCTGCTGTCGCTCGTCACCAACGTGCTCTACAGCTCGACCCTCTCCGATATGGAGACGTGTTACAAGGTCTTCGATGCGCAGGTCCTCGAAGGGCTGACGGTGGTGTCGAACCGGTTCGACTTCGAGCCCGAGATCACAGCCAAGGTGCTCCGGCGCGGTCATCGCATTTATGAGGTGCCCATCTCGTACGCCGGGCGTGAGTTCGACGAAGGCAAGAAGATCACGTGGCGTGACGGCGTCAGCGCGCTCAGAGCGTTGGTCAAATTCCGTTTCACCCGAGAGTACTGAGGCCCGGGTGCCCCGAACGATCGGCGCCGTCGTGGTCGACCACGATGCAGGCCCATTGCTCACCCGATGCCTGCACTCGTTGCTCACCGACGGGGTTTCCCGAGTCGTCGTGGTGGAGAACGGCGCCGCCGACAGCGTCGAGCGCGCCCTGGTCGACGCGCCGACGGACTTGCTCGAGCGGGTCCATGTGGTTCGGCCGGGGTGCAACCTCGGCTACGGGGCCGGGGTGAACCGGGGCCTGGCCGTCCTCGCCGGGGAGTCTCCGGCGCCGGATGCGGTGCTGGTGTCCAACCCCGACGTGATCGTCCATCAGGGTGCCGTCGCCGGACTCGATCGTGCCCTCGAGGAGCATCCTTCCTGGGCCGTGGTCGGGCCGAGGATTTTCACGGATGGGGGCGATGTCTATCCCTCTGTGCGCAGCTTCCCGAGCTTCGTCGACGCGGCGGGTCACGCGCTCTTGGCCCAGTTCAAGCCGGACAACCCCTACACCCGCCGCTACAACCCCGGGACACCCGACGGTGAGGTGGTCGTGCCGGCCGACTGGGTCTCGGGATCGTGCTTCATGGCCCGCCGGGAGGCGTTCGAGGAGCTCGGTGGCTTCGACGAGGCCTACTTCATGTACCTCGAGGACACGGATCTGTGCTGGCGGGCGCACCAGGCCGGATGGGGCGTCGGCTTCGCCGGCACGGCTGCCGCCACCCATGTCCAAGGGGTGAGCACGGCCCGCCACCCGTACCGCATGCTGGCCGCCCATCACCGCTCGGCGCTGCGCTTCAGCGTCCGCACGACGTCGGGCTGGCGCCGTGCCGCCCTACCGTTCGCGGTCACGGTCCTGGGCGTTCGCATGGCCATGGCGTTGGTGCGTCAGGCCTTCACCCGCTGAACCATGCCGGCGAACCGCGGGTGGTTGATCGCCGCCATGGCGGTCATCGTCGTCGCCCTCCTCGCCCTCTTCCTGGTCGCGACGCTCAGTGGTCCCGTGCCGCCCATGGTGCATGTCGAGCCCGAGGTCACCTTCGCTCTGCCCCCGACCTCGGCGGGGTGTGGGGGGGACACGCTGACGGCTGGTGGGGTGACCCGGGTGCCGCTGACCGTGAGCACGGTGGCCGGTCAAACGGCTGAGACGCTCAACGTGTGCATCGGAGGCCAGGGCCCGTATCCCTTCGTGCTCGACTCCGGTGCGGGCCAGTCCACCATCGACGCCGGTCTGGCCAAGCGCCTCCACCTGGCCTCCGCTGGTCAGTCCGGCACCTTCGCCGGAGTCGGCTGCACCGGGTCGGCCCAGCCCGTCGCCTCCGGATCGTGGTCGCTCGAAGGGGTGGCCCTGTCCCCTCAACAGCTGACCGCGGCCACGTTGCCCCAGATCGGCGGCAAGGGGGAGCCGCTGGGTCTTCTCGGTTCTGACGTCCTCGCACGCTTCGGCGCTGTGCGTATCGACTTTGCCGCCCGCGCCCTGGTGCTGCCTGGTTCCGAGGGAGCGGCGCTCAGCGCCACCTCCGATTACACCGGCCCCATCGGCCCGGCTCCGTCCGCGCTGACGCTCGGGCAGGGCACCACCGTTCCCCTCACCGTCTCGCCGCAGGTCGGAAACGTGTCCTTGAGCGTCGCCGTCCGCTTCGCTGGCGGCATCCGCCGCAGTTTCGTCGTCGACACGGGCTCTTCGCAGAGCGTGGTGTCGACGAGCGCGGCCCGGAAGGCCTCGCTGCGCGGAACCGAGCTGGCGCAGCGCCAGGCCACCGTGTGCTCGGTCATCACCGTCCCCCTCGTGCACAGCGGGACATGGTCCATCCCGGACGTCGTACTCCATCCGCAGCTGCTCGGCTCGACCAACTTCGGTGCCATCGCCTCCGCTGGCCTCGACGGGCTGCTGGGGTCGGATCAGTTGCTGCGCTACGGCTGGATGGTGCTCGACTACACGGGCGGGCGCCTCGTGTTGGGCTGAGAGGGCCGCCTACTCTGGACCTGACAATCCGAGCATGTCGGTCACTCCGTGGTCCCGGCCGGCCGTGTAGCCCCCGTCGACCGGAAAGGCGTGGCCTGTTACGAACGACGCGTCATCCGAGAGCAAGAATGCGGCCACCGATGCGACCTCTTCGGGACGACCCATGCGCCGGCCCAGCTTGTGCTCGTGCAGGATGTCGGCCAGCGCCGCCTCCATGCCCGGACCGAAGACCGAAGCCGACATCGGCGTCTCGATGAATCCGGGGCACAGGGCGTTCACCCGAATGCCGCGTCCTGCGTAGTCGATGGCCATGGCCTTGGAGAGGATGACGACGCCTCCCTTCGAGGCACTGTAGGCACTGCCGCCGGCGGTGCCCTCGAGGCCCTCGATGCTGGCGATCGTGACCACCGATCCTCGCTGGCCGTCGGCCCGGGCCGGTTGGGCCAGCATCTGGGTCACCACGTGCTTGGCCACCAGAAAGGTCCCGGTCAGATTGACCTCGATGATGCGGGACCACTCGGCGGCCGGCAGCATGTGCACCGGTCCACCGCCGGCCACGCCCGCTGCGTTGACCACTCCTTCGACGGACCCGCCGAAGGAGAGGGCGGCCTGCACCAGTGCGGCCACGGCAGCCTCGTCGGTCACGTTGGTCCGGACGAAGGTCCAGCGGGTGCGCTCCTCGGGTCCGGCGGCCACCTCACCCTGGGGCTCGGAGAGGTCGGCGCCGACGACGCGGGATCCTTCAGACAGCAAGCGGGCCGCGCTGGCCCGGCCAATGCCCGAAGCGGCCCCCGTGACGATGTAGGTCCGTCCCTCGAGCCCTCGCATGGCACCTCCCGGATTGTTTGCGCCCGGGGGAGCCGGGCTGATAGTGACACATGTTCTAGCCCGGGCCGTCCCGGGGTGCCCGACCCTCCGGGGGGAGCCCACGTCATGAAATTCGCGCTGTTCTACGAGATCCCGGTGCCGCGCCCATGGGGCGACGACAGCGAGCTGGTGGCCTACCAGAACACCCTCGAACAGGCCATTGCCGGAGACCGCTTCGGCTGGCACGCCTTCTGGACGGTCGAGCACCACTTCCTCCAGGAGTACTCGCACTGCTCGAACCCCGAGGTGCTCTATGGCGCCATCGCGTCGCGCACCGAGCGCATCCGGCTGGGGTACGGCGTTCGGCTCATGCCCAAGCCCTACAACCATCCTGTGCGTACGGCCGAGTCGGTCGCCGTGCTCGACCTGCTCTCGAACGGACGGGTCGACATGGGCACCGGCCGCTCGGCCACCCGGGCCGAACTCGAGGGCTTCGGCATCGACCCGGCCGAGAGCCGGCGCATGTGGCAGGAGGCGATCGAGCACGTGGTCGGCTGCTGGACCAACGAGGAATACGGGTTCGAGGGGGAGTTCTGGCAGATGCCCAAGCGCCGGGTGCAACCCAAGCCCTGGCAGAAGCCGCACCCGCCCCTTTGGGGAGCGACGACGAGCGACGAGGGTCACGCTCAAGTCGGCGACCTCGGGCTCGGGCTGTGTTCGTTCGCCGTCGGCCTGCCCCCCTCGGAGGTCAAGCGCAAGATCGACGTGTACCGCGACTCCGTCGCCCGCTGCACCGAACCGATTGGTGCCTTCGTGCACAACCAGGCCGCGACCTTCACCATGGCTCTGTGTAGTCCTGACCGTGACAAGGCGATCCGCGAGGCCCGCGAGTCCTTCGAGTGGTACCCCAAGACCGGCGCCCGCCAGATCGCCACGCTGACCGACTGGATGGCCGAGCGCAACGAGGAACTCGGCTCCTACTCCTACGCCGCCGACATGAAGAAGACCGACGACGAGGGCACGCTCGATCTGCTCTCCCTCGAGTACCTCATCGACGCCAATGCCTGCGTGCTGGGCACGCCGGCCGAGTGCCTCGAGGCCTGCCGTCAGTACGAGGCGGCCGGCGTCGACCTGTTGCTCTGCCTGGTGAACCCGTACAAGATCTCGCACGAGTCGGTCATGCAGACCATCGAACTGATGGGCACCGAGGTCATCCCGGCCTTCGCCGACTGAGTCCCTCGACGCGGCGCCAGGCCGCATCGGCAGGCTGGGGACGCTGAGAGGCGCAACTGCTCCTGGACTGCGGGCGACAGGGGGATCAGGGGATCAGGGCGATCTTGCCCACCGTCCGCCGGCCCAGCAGGTCCTCGAGGGCCCGGGACACGTCGTCGAGGGGATAAGGGACCGGGTGCACCGGGTCGAGCGTGCCCCGCTCCACCATGGTCAGCAGGTCGTCCAGGAGAGCGCCCTGCTCGCTGGCGTGGCGCATGGCCCAGATCCCCCAGTCGATCCCGAGCACGGTCCGGTTGCGTAGCAGCACCTGGTTGAGGGGCGCCTTGGGGATGGTCCCCGACGCGAAGCCGATGACCAGGTAGCGCCCGGAGTCGCCCAGGGCGCGCAGGGCGGGCTCGGCCAGCTCGCCGCCCACCGGGTCGACCACGATGTCGACCCCCGTGCCGCCGGCCCAGGCCCGGGCGGCGTCCTTCACCGGGTCCACCCCCGAGTCGAGCACGCTCTCGGCTCCGGCGGCCAGAGCCGCCTGCCGTTTCTCCTCGGTCGAGGCCACACCCAGCACCCGGCAGCCGAGAGAGCGGGCCACCCCGATGGCCGCCAGCCCGACGCCGCCCCCGGCGCCCAGCACCAGCACGGCCTCGCCCGCATGGGCCCCGGCGCGCTCGCGCAGGGCATAGAGGCTGGTGCTGTAGCTCTGGGTGAAAGTGGCGGCCCGGGGCGAATCGAGGACGTCGGGTATACGGGTTGCGGAGCTCTCGGCCGTCACCAACCGGCTGGCGAAGCCACCGAGGCCGGCC
This sequence comes from uncultured Acidimicrobiaceae bacterium, assembly GCA_963809715.1. Lineage (GTDB taxonomy): Bacteria > Actinomycetota > Acidimicrobiia > Acidimicrobiales > RAAP-2 > Bog-473. The sequence goes on from CAWEKO010000003.1 coordinate 633,662, forward strand.
GAGACGAGCACACGGTCGCCCGGAGCCAGCGTGGTGACCCGGTCCCCCACGGCCACCACGGTGCCGGCCGACTCGGTTCCGGGCACGAAGGGCACCGCCGGCTTGATCTGGTACTGCCCGGCCACGAAGAGGGCGTCGACGTAGTTCACACCGGCCGCCTCCACGGTCACCGCAACCGTGCCCGGTCCCGGCTCGGGGTCGGGCCGGTCCTCGACCACCAGGAGCGAGGGTGGACCGAGCTCGTTGCAGACGACGGCGCGCACGGCCGGTCACGCTACCGTCGCCTGCGTGTCGGTCGACATCCGGTCCGCCCGCGCCGAGGAGTTGGCGCTCCTCCCGCCCCTCGAGGTGGCGGCCGACACGCTCTTCGACGCACTCGGCATCGGACCAATGCCGGGGCCGTGCGACGTGGCGGACCTGGAAGGAGCTCTCGTCGTCCTCGTGGCCGGAGACCCGCCGCAGGGGTTCGCCCGCATCAACGGCCTGGCCGGCGGCGCGCACCTCGAGCAGCTGTCGGTCCACCCGGACCACGTCCGACGGGGCGTCGGCCGCGCTCCTTCGCGCCGCGGTGGCCTGGGCGTACGGGCACGGCTACGACGCGCTCACCCTGGCCACCTACCGCGACGTTGCCTGGAACGGGCCTTTCTACGCGTCGGAGGGTTTCGTCGAGCTGGGCCCGGTCGACGACTGGTACGCCGCCCGTGGCCTGCCGCCCGAAGAGCCGGTCATGGGCCGTTTCGGCGCCCGCGTCCTGATGGAGCGCCGTCTCCCGTGAGCTCGGGGTAGCGGAAGCAGGTCACCAGGTGGTCGTTGACGAGCCCGGCCGCCTGCAGGTGGGCGTAGCAGACGGTCGGTCCCACGAAGCCGAAGCCCCGCCGGCGCAGGTCCTTGCTCAAAGCCTCGGACTCCGCCGACGTGGGCGGCAGCTGGTCGGTGCGCCGCCACTTGTGGACGAGGGGATGGCCACCGACGAAGCCCCAGATGTAGGCGTCGAAGGTGCCGAACTCCTTCTGCACGGCCAGAAAGGCTTTGGCGTTGCGCACGGTCGCTTCGACCTTGGCCCGGTTGCGGATGATGCCCGGGTCGAGGAGGAGCTTCTCGACCCGGGCCGGGGTGAAGCGGGCCACCTTGGCCGGGTCGAACCCGGCAAAGGCCTTGCGGTAGCCGCCGCGCCGCTTGAGGATGGTGGACCAGCTCAACCCGGCCTGTGCCCCCTCGAGCACGAGGAATTCGAAGTGGGTGGGGTCGTGGTGCACCGGCACGCCCCATTCGGTGTCGTGGTACGCCACCATCTCGGGGTCGGAGCCGGCCCAATCGCAACGTCGCCGCGTGTCGTCGCTCACGCCGCCACCGTAGGGGGAAGCTGCGACGCGCCGATCCGGTAGAGCACGTGGCGCCGCAACGGGCTGTCCTCGGGCAGGGCCGGGTGGTCGAAGTCGCCGTCGGTGTCGCGGCTCATGCCGATGCGCATCATGACCGCCTGCGAGCGCGTGTTGACCGTCGTGGTGAACGCGACGATCTCGTCCAGACCGACCACGTCGAAGCCGTGGCGCAGGCAGGCCAGCGCCGCCTCCGACGCGTAACCGTGGCCCCAGTGCTCGGGATGGAGGCGCCACCCGACCTCGACCGTAGGCGAGGGCGCGACGGGCAACTCTGGGCGGACCCGGTGCAACCCGACCATGCCCGCGAACCGCGGCCCGCCGGCCACCTCGAGGGCCAACAGGCCGAAGCCCTCGGACTCGATCTCCGCGTTGATGGCGTCGACGAAGTGGTCGCTCTGGACCCGGGTGGGTGATTGTCCCAGCGACTCGACGACGGCTGGATGCGTGTTCAGGGCGTGGAACGGTGCTCGGTCCATGTCGGTGAACGGTCGCAACACAAGGCGCGGCGTCGTGATGATCACGGGATCACGCGCCGCCGCTTGCCGTCCCCTGTGCCTTGACGGCTGTTTCGGCGGCCCACCGGTAGTCGGCCTTCCCCGAGGGCGAACGCTGGATGCGCTCGACGAAGACGACCTCCTTGGGCAGCTTGTAGCGGGCGATGAAGCCCGAGGCGTGCTCGACGATGGAGTCCCCGTCACCGGTGCTGCCTTCGGCCAGCTGCACCACGGCCACCACCTCGGAGCCCCAGCGCTCCGAGGGCCGGCCCGTCACCACGACGTCGGCCACCGCGGGATGCCCGGCGATGGCCCGCTCCACCTCCTCGACGAAGATCTTCTCGCCGCCCGAGTTGACCGTGACCGAGTCCCGGCCCAGCAGTTCAATGGTGCCGTCGGCGAGGTAACGGGCCCGGTCACCGGGAATGGAGTAGCGGACGCCGCCGATCACCGGGAAGGTGCGGGCCGTCTTGGCCTCGTCACCGAGATACCCCAAGGGCACGTTCCCGGTCTGGGCCAGCCACCCGATGCCCTCGTGACCGGGGGACAGGACGGTGGCCAGGTCCTCGTCCACCACCTCGGTGCCCGGACCGGGGACGAACTTGCCCACGTCGATCCCGTCGACCGAGGTGACGTGCATCTGCGCGCCGGTCTCGGACGATCCGGCCGAGTCGGAGATGACCAGGTTGGGCAGGCGCTCGAGGGCCATGGCCCGCACCGCCGGAGTGAGCGGCGCGCCGCCGTTGCCCACCGCGAAGAAGGACGAGAGGTCGTAGCTCTTCTTGTCGAGTTGGAGCACGAGCGGGCGCAGGATGGCGTCGCCCACGATGGTCATCGTGTTGGCCTTCTCGCGCTCGACCGTGGTCCACACGTCGTCGGGGTCGACCCGCCGGGTGTCGTGGGGGAACACGAGCGTCGCGCCCTGGGCCATCAGCATGAAGCAGGCCCACTGGGCGGCGCCGTGCATGAGCGGGGGCAGGACGAGCAGCCGCAGCGGCACACTTTCGGCCAGGCGCTCGGTCAGCCCTTCGTAGCTCTGCACCCTCTCCCACGTGCCCACCTTCCGCCCACCCATGGCGGCCATGAAGATGTCGTGCTGGCGCCACAGCACACCCTTGGGCATGCCGGTGGTGCCCCCCGTGTAGAGGACGTAGAGGTCGTCGGGGGAGGAGTCGACCGGTGGCCCGGCGGGCGAAGCCGCGGCCAACGCCTCCTCGTACCAGACCGCACCAGGGAGGAGGGGGTGACCCGACTCGTCCTCGACCTGGAGCAGCACGTCGGGCGGCGAGTCCAAGGTGGGCAGCACCTCGGCCAGCGTCGGGGCCAGCGAGGAGTGCAGGATCATGGCGCGCGGGCGGGCGTCGTTGAGCAGGTAGCGCAGCTCCTCGCCGACGTAGCGGTAGTTCACGTTGAAGGGCGCGGTGCGCGAGGCGTAGCACCCGAGCATTCCCTCGAGGTACTCGTTGCCGTTGTAGAGGGCAAGCGCCACCATGTCCTGGCCCGACTCCCAGTTGGCCAGTGCGGTGCGCTCGGCCTGGACGCCCAGACCCTGCCCGTGCAGGTAGGAGGCCAGCCGCCTGGACCGCTCCTGGAGCTGACGGTAACTCAGGCGCCGGTCACGCCAGACGACGCACTCGCGGTCGGCCAGGCTCTCGGTCAGCACGTCGAAGGCCTGGGCCAGGTTGAACTCGACGGCGTCGGCCCGTGGCGGACTCATCTCGGTCGAGGAGCCGGATGGCGGAAGCGGGGCGGCGGGCACGGCCCGCACTGTACCGAAGGGGGCCGAGCGCCGGACCGGGCGGCCGCTATCGGCAAAGATCACTGCGTGGACGTACGCAATCCGGCAACCGGCGAGATCATCACCAAGGTCGAAGGCCTGAGCGCAGAGGAGACCGACGCCGCCATCGCGGTGGCCGGCGCCGCCTTCGAAACCTGGCGGGCCGTGGCCCCCGGTGACCGGGCCCGGCTGCTCCGTCGCTTCGCCGCCGCCGTCGACGCCCATCGCGACGAGCTGGCCGATCTCGAGGTGGCCAATGCCGGCCACGTCATCGGGAACGCCCGCTGGGAGGCCGGCAACGTGCGCGACGTGATCGAGTACTACGCCGCAGCCCCCGAGCGTCAGGTGGGCAAGCAGATCCCGGTGTCGGGCGGCCTCGACGTCACCTTCTTCGAGCCACTGGGCGTGGTCGGCGTGATCGTCCCCTGGAACTTCCCCATGGCCATCGCCGGTTGGGGCTTCGCCCCGGCCCTGGCCGCCGGCAACACCGTGGTGCTCAAGCCGGCCGAGATCACGCCGCTCAGCGCGCTGCGCATCGGAGAACTGGCCCTCGAGGCGGGGCTGCCCGAGGGCGTCCTGCAGATCCTGCCCGGCAAGGGCAGCGTCGTCGGCGAACGGTTCGTGACGCACCGTGCCGTGCGCAAGGTGTGTTTCACCGGTTCGACCGAGGTGGGCCGCGGCATCATGCGCGGCTGCGCCGAGCAGATCAAGCGGGTCACCCTCGAGCTGGGCGGCAAGAGCGCCAACATCGTCTTCGCCGACGCCGATCTCGAGCTGGCCGCCGCCCGTGCCCCCTCGGGGGTGTTCGACAACGCCGGACAGGACTGCTGTGCCCGCTCGCGCATTCTGGTCGAGCGTCCGGTCTACGAACGCTTCCTCGCCCTGCTCGAACCGGCGGTCCGCAATGTTGTCGTGGGTGATCCCACCGCGGAGACGACCGAGATGGGCCCGCTCATCTCCGAGGCCCACCTGGCCAGCGTGGCCGCCTTCGTCCCTGACGGAGCCCCGGTCGCCGTGCGCGGCACCTGCCCCGAGGGCCCGGGGAACTGGTTCCCCCCGACGGTGCTGGCCCCTGTCGAGCCGGAGGACCGGGCGGCCTCCGAGGAGATCTTCGGTCCCGTCGTCGTGGTCATCCCCTTCGACGACGAGGCCGACGCGGTCCGGCTGGCCAACGACACTCCCTACGGGTTGTCCGGTTCGCTCTGGACGCGCGACGTGGGCCGCGCGCTCCGCGTGGCCCGGGCCGTCGAGACGGGGACGCTCTCGGTCAACTCGCACTCCTCGGTGCGCTACTGGACACCCTTTGGCGGGGTGAAGCAGTCCGGTATCGGCCGCGAGCTCGGTCCCGACGCCCTCGAGGCCTTCAGCGACGTGAAGAACGTCTTCATCAGCAACGAGTAACGCCATCCGGGAACCCCACCCCAGAGGCACACCCCGCGCCGGCGTCGCCGGCCTTCACGGATCACACGGAGGACCGCATGAGCGACACCACTCCCTACGCCCACCGACTGGTCGACCGCGTCGCCGTGGTGACCGGAGGGGCCAGCGGCATCGGGCGCGCCATGTGCGAGCGCTTCGCCGCCGAAGGCGCCAAAGTGGCGGTGGTCGACCTGGACGAGGAGGCCGGAGGTGCCTTGGCCGCCGCCGTCGCTGGCAAGTTCGTGAAGGCGGACGTCACCTCCGCCGGCGAGGTCGAGGCCATGTACGGGGCGGTGGCTGCCACCTTCGGCGGCATCGACATCTGCTGCAACAACGCGGGCATCAGTCCGCCCGACGACGACTCCATCCTCGAGACGGGCCTCGACGCGTGGGACCGCGTGCAACGGGTGAACCTGACCTCGGTCTACCTCTGCTGCAAGTTCGGGCTGCCCCACCTGCTGGCCCGCGGCAAGGGCTCCATCATCAACACCGCCTCCTTCGTCGCCGTCATGGGCGCGGCCACGAGCCAGGTCAGCTACACCGCTTCGAAGGGGGGCGTGCTCGCCATGTCGCGCGAACTCGGTGTGCAGTTCGCCCGCCAAGGAGTGCGGGTCAACGCGCTGTGCCCAGGTCCGGTGAACACGCCCTTGCTTCAGGAGCTCTTCGCCAAGGACCCCGAACGGGCGGCCCGTCGCCTGGTCCACATCCCGATGGGGCGCTTCGGCGAGGCGTCGGAGATCGCGGCGGCGGCGGCGTTCTTGGCCAGTGACGACTCCTCGTTCATCACGGCGTCGACCTTCCTCGTCGACGGCGGGATCTCCGGCGCGTACGTGACGCCTTTGTAGTTCGGCGTCAGTGAGCGCTCAGCCCTGCGACGCCGGCCCTGCAGCGCCCAGGTAGGGGCCCGTCGGTCCGAAGTCGAGGTCGGCCATGGCCGAGGCCCTGGGCGACCCAGGTCCAGGAGCAGCCACACCGACGCCATTGCGTCTCGTGCTCGGCCCGTGCGCCGACGGTGGCCGCCACACCCCGGTGGCCGGTGAGGCGCACCGGCGCCGTGTCCGCGTCAGCATGGGGAAGAGCTGGGGACGGCGGCGGCGCGAGTTGGGGATGAACCGCAGAAAGGTGGGGACAACCCCTGGATTTCGCGAATCCGTATTGACCTTGTGTGACCTGAAGCGCAATCTGTCCCCAGTTCGGAGACGACAGCCCACCGAACCTCAAGCGAGCACCGAAAGGTGGGAGCGAGGGAAGCCCGAAGGAAAGCCGCAAGGCGGAACGGAGGGAAGCCGAGAGAACGCTGCAAGGCGGGATCGAGGGATGGGAGCGAGCCCCCAAAGGGGAGCGTGACCGGAGTGGGCAGGAAGATCCGACCTGAGATGGTCCGTGGCGTGTCACGGCGGCTTCCCTGGAGCCGACGGGGCCGATGCGGGCGGGGGTTGTCCGACACGATCCCCGCCGGTGTCCAGCGGCCCATCGCAGACGCAGCCCCGAGGAGCACGGGAGGCTTCGGCCGAACGGTTACTCGGGGTTGCGTCGCGTCCGGGGGCAGAAGCGTTCCCGGTTCGCCCTACCTCGTCGCGCCGATCCGTGCGTATCCGTCATCGGCACCCCATGGAAGGGGAACGGTGCCGGGAGTCCCCACGACACGCCGGTGGCACGAAATCAGCCCGGAAGCAGGAGGGAGATGGCCGCCGCTCAGCGCAGCGAGGGCCAGAGGCTGGCTGGGCGCTCGCCGGTGGCTATCTGGCGGTTGAGCTCGCCCTGGACCAGCGAGAGGTCGTCGGGGTGGGTCACGCCGACGCAGCGGCCCTGGCCCCGGAGCACGGCGAAGGAGGACGTGGACAGCGCCTGGGCCACCACCTCGGGCAGCAGGACTTCGGACTCCTCCGAGGCGCCGGTCGCGGCAGCCATGGCGGCCTGGAGGACGGCGTGGAAGGCCGGAGTGAAGCCCCAGAGATTCATGGAGACCCGAGCATCGGGCGACAGCGACGCGGGTTCACGACCGTCGCCGGAGACGAAGCCGCCCTCTGGCGTGGCCTGGACCTTTCGGCGCTCGTCGACCCGGATCAGCATGCCGTCTTCGCCCACGGTACAGATGCCCCGCGTTACGGGAGCGAAGCCGATCACCGCGTCGGCCAACCGGTATCCCACGAGCGCGTTGGTGTCCGGCTGTTGGCGCAGGTGCTCGGCCAACAGCGCGCAGCCCGCCCGTCCGTAGACGTCGTCCGCGTTACCGACGCCGTAGGGGACGTCCCCCACGTGCTCGGATGCGCTGAGCACCGCGTTGACCGTACCCAGCGGAGCCGGCTGGAGCGCGAAGCGCACGTCGATCGCGTCGGGCCAGGTCTGCTCGACGTGATAGCGGATGGCGGGACCGGTGCTCGGACCGAGCACGAGCACGATGGTGTCGAAGCCGGCAGCCAGCGCGTCGGACGCCACGAGGTCGATCACGGCTTCGCCGTGCGGGCCGACGGGGGCCAGCGGTTTGCAGCCGCCGTAGCGCCGGGCCCGTCCTGCGGCGAGGATGACGAGCGCCAGGGCCGCCCCGTCCGACTGGCCGCTCACGCGTTCCAGCGGAGGACGGCGCTGGCCCAGGTCATGCCGCCCCCGAAGCCGGTGAGCAGGAGGTGGTCGCCGTCGTGCACCCGGTCCTGGAGGAGCACGTCGTAGAGGGCGAGCGGGATGGAGGCCGACGAGGTGTTCCCGTAGCGGTCGATGACGACGGCGGTGCGTTCCTCGGGGATGCCGAGGCGCTGACAGGCAGCCTGGATGATGCGCAGGTTGGCCTGGTGCGGCACCATCATGACGATGTCGTCGGCCGTGAGGCCGGCATCGGCCATGGCCCGCTCGGCTGACTCGACCACGACGCGCACCGCCCGGCGGAAGACCTCTTTGCCGTCCATGAACAAGGTCCCGCCGTGCTCGCACTTGAGCAAGTGCTTGAGGGAGCCGTCGGAGTTCATGTTCCAGCTCAGCAAGGCACCGGGTCCGTCCACCGGTTCGACTACCACGGCGCCCGCACCGTCGCCCACGATGATGGCGATCTTGCGGTCGTCCATGTCGGTGATCTTCGACAGTGTCTCGGAGCCCACGAGAAGCACCGGCCCGGAGCCCACCGCGATCAGGCCGGCCACGGTGATCAGCCCGTAGACGAAGCCCGAGCACGCTGCGTTGAGGTCGAAGGCGCCGCCCTTCATGCCGATCCCGTGCTGCACCGTCGGCGCGGTGCCCGGGACGATGCCGTCGGGAGTGGTCGTGGCCAGCACGAGATTGTCGATCTCCTCGGCCGTTCGACCGGCCTTGGTCAGCGCAGCCTGCGCGGCTTCAATGGCCAGGCCCGACGTCGTGCCGCCGATGTGACGCTCACGGATACCGGTGCGTTCGATGATCCACTCGTCGCTCGTGTCGAGCGAGAGCGCCATGTCGTCGTTGGTCACCACCTTGTCGGGGACGGCGATGCCCCAGCCGGTAATGCGGATCCCTCTCACGCGGCGGACCCTGCCCGCATTCCGTGGATGCAGACGATCCCTGCGTCGCCGTAGATGATGCCGCCGGTGTTCACCGCGACTCCGACCCGGGCACCACTGACTTGACGGTCACCACAGCGGCCCCGGAACTGGTTGGCCAGCTCCACGATCTGGGCCAGCCCGGTCGCACCGAGCGGATGGCCGCGTCCGAGCAGGCCGCCGCTGGGGTTGACCACGAGCCCGGGGGTGTCGAACGTGGTGGCCCCGGCCTCGGTGGCCGGCCCGGCTTCGCCGTCGGCGAAGAATCCGAGCGACTCCAGGGCGTAGAGCTCCTCGGCCGCGGTGGCGTCGTGCAGCTCCACCATGTCCGCCTCGCCCGGACCGAAGCCGAAGGCCTCCCAGGCCGCGTCGGCGGTGTGCGTCAGCCGGTCGTGGTAGTCGAGCAAGCCGTTCCCGGAGCGTGCCACCGAGCCGATGATACGAGGCGCCGACGCGGGGGCCTCACCCGAGGAGCCTCCGAGGACGACGGCGGCGGCGCCGTCGGTGAAGGAACTGCACATGAGCCGGGTCAGCACGCCGGCCACCTGGGGCGACTCCAGTACCTCGTCGATCGTCGCCGAGCGCTGGCATTGGGCCAGCGGGTTGCGTGACGCGTGTCGGAAAGCCTTGACGGCGGCCGCGGCGATCTGGCGGACGGTGAGCCCGACGTCCTTCATGCGGCGCTGGGCCCACACGTTGTTGAGGCCCATGAGGATGCTGCCGGCGGGGTTGTTGTCGGTCCGGCGCCGCTCGTGCAGGTCGTGGCGGTACTCCGCCGGGAGGCCGTCCTCGATCCCCGCCATCGTCTGCGCCCGGTCGCCGGTCCACATCTTCTCGACGCCCAGGGCGAGCACGGGACGGTCCGAGCTGGCGGCGGCCATCGTGGCCAGGTGCAAGGCGGAGCTCCCGCCGGCACACGAGTTGTCGACGTTGACGATGGCGGCCTCACTCAATCCGGCCTTGCGCAGCCAGGTCTGCCCGCGCACACATCCCTGGTCGCTCAGGCGGTGGGCCATGGCGTTGCCGACGATGACGAGCCCGAGGTCGTGCGAGGAGAGGCCGGCATCACCGAGGGCTTCGTGTACCACCTGGTAGGCCATTGTCTCGGGCGCCAGGTCGCGCCGGCTCATGTCAGTCATACCCGTGCCGAGAACGGCGACGTCGTGGCGGCTCATGCCGGCACCTCCTCCAGCTGGCGGGCCGGCAACCGGCCGGCGAAGGCGGCCTGCAGGGCGCCGAAGTGCTCCACGGCGGGGGAGCCGGCCACCATGATCAGGATGTGGCGCGCTCCGCTGTCGGCGAACCGCTGCAGCGCCGCCGCGCACACGTCGGCCGGTCCGGCCACGAGGTGGCGCCGGAAGGCCTTGGCCGGCAGACGGTAGAGGGTCGAGAGCCAGGCGGCCCCGCGTTCGGGATCACCCTCGTCATCGCCCACGTAGGCGAAGACGACCACAGCGGGCTCGACCGAGTCGGGGTCGCGGCCGGCCTCGGCCGTTTCGCGCCGCAGATCGGCCACTGCGGGCCCGTACTCCTCGGCCGTCAGGAACAGCGGAACCCAGCCGTCCCCCACGGCGGCGGCGCGTCGCCGGGCCGCCGTGCTCGACCCGCCCACGTACAGCGGAACCGGGGGCGAGACCGGTTCCTGGACGTAGTCGGACGCGGGCTCGGGTGGGTTGGCCCAGGCTCGCTGCATCTCGGCGATCCCTTCGTCCATGAGGGCGCCCCGACGGTGGAAGTCGACGCCGGCCCGCATGTATTCGCCTTCGTGGATGCCCACGCCCACTCCCAGGACGAAGCGGCCACCCGAGAGGAGCTGGAGGGCGGTGGCCTGCTTGGCCACGGCCGCGGGACGCCGCAACGGGAGTTGGAGGACGCAGGTGCCCACGGTTGCCGAGCTGGTCGCCCCGGCCGCCACGGCCAGCGTGGTCAGCGACTCCCCCATGGGGTGGGGCCAGTACAGATGGTCGACTGCCCAGAGCGAATCTGCCCCGGTCGCCTCGGCCCGGCGCCAGAGCTCGGCGACCTCGGCGGCCGAGCCGGTCGTACCAATGGTACTACCGTGGTCACCCGTGAGTTCTCCCTGCGTGGTGGGGGGGAGGATCAGCCCGAGCTTCGGAGCTTCCGCTCCACTTCCTACCGGGGTCACACCGACATAGTAGGCCGGGGCGGGGCTTTCCGACTATTCGTTTGTGCCTGTCGGGGCCTGCACGGATCCGTCGTCGCCGACTGGAGCGGCGTCGATGACCGAGACAGTGCAGCGTGCCGCGCAGATGGCCCTCCCGTCGTCGTCGGTGAGGGTGATCCCCCACACCTGCACGGTCCGCCCTACCCGTATCGGTGTGGCCGTGGCCGTCAGGTGGCCCTCGCGCAGGGAGCGCAGGTGGCTGGCGTTGAGTTCGATGCCGACGACGCCCTTGCCCGGGCCGGCGGCGAGGGCGGCGCCGAGGCTGGCGGCCGACTCGGCGAGCAGCGCGGAGACGCCCCCGTGGAGGATGCCGTAGGGCTGATGCACCTTCCAGTCGACGGGCAGGCGGAGGACCACTCGCTTCGACGTGGTCTCGAGCATCTCGACGCCGAGGAGGCCGTGGATGCCGGCGGCCGGGTCGACCCCAGGCACGCCCAGTCCCGCGGCGGAGGGGGGAGTGGTCACCGCCGGATGATAACGGTGCACCATTAGCCTGACCGCGTGCCCGACGTAGTCGACCTGCGTAGCGACACCGTCACCCGCCCGACACCGGCCATGCGCCGAGCGATGGCCGAGGCCGAGGTGGGTGACGACGACTACGGCGAGGACCCGACCGTGCGTGCGCTCGAGGAGGCCTTCGCCGAACGCGTCGGCAAGCCGGCCGCCCTCTTCGTGGCGTCGGGGGTGATGGCCAACCAGATCGCGGTGCGGATGCTCACCACTCCGGGGACGGCTGTGGTGGCCGGGCGGCGCCAACACCTCGTGTCCTACGAGTACGGAGCGGCCGCGCTGAACTCGGGCGTCCAGTTCATCGGGCTCGACGACCGCGATGGGATGCTCTCGGCGGCCGAGGTGCGCTGGGCCCGCCAGGCGGTGGAGCACCACCAACCGGTCGTGTCGCTCGTGAGCGTCGAGAACACGCACATGGCGGCGTCGGGTGCGCCTTGGACCACGGCGGGTTTGGCCGCGTTGGTCGAGGCCGCCGGCCCGGTGCCCATCCACATGGACGGGGCCCGGCTGTTCAATGCCGAGGCGGCGACCGGTGTCTCGGCCGCACGGTGGGCGTCGGCGGTCACGACCGTGATGTGCTGCCTGTCCAAGGGACTGTGCGCGCCGGTTGGTTCGGTGTTGGCGGGCGAAGAGGAGGCCATGGAGCAGGCACGCCTGGAACGCAAGCGCCTCGGCGGCGGCATGCGCCAAGCCGGCGTGCTGGCCGCGCCGGGACTGGTGGCCCTGCGCGACATGGTCGAACGCCTGCCCGAGGACCATCGCCGGGCCGCTCGGCTGGCCGATGCGGTGGCGACCCGCTGGCCCGGGTGCGGCCTCGACCCCGCGTCCGTGCGAACGAACATCGTGACCTTCGATCATCCCGAGCCCGACAAGCTCCTGGCCCACCTCGAGGACCGGGGCGTCCTGGCCCACGCCGTCGCCCCCGGTGTCGTGCGCTTCGTCACCCATCACGACGTGGACGACGCGGGGATCGAGCGGGCCCTGGTGGCTCTGGCCGACGCACCGGGACCCGGGGTGTCGTGACGTGAAGGTCCGCATCGGCATCAGCGCCGGCGGTGAGAGCCTGGGACCAGAACAGATGCTGGCTTTGGGTCGGGCCATCAGCGAGACGGGGTTCGACTCACTCTGGCTTCCCGAGGTCCTCACCCGCCCCGGACCCGACCCCCTGGTCGGGCTGGCCTGGGTGTCAGGGGCCTGCCCGCAGCTGAAGATCGGCACGACCATGCTGTTGCCGGGGCGCAACCTGGTCTGGTTGGCCAAGGCGGTGGGCACACTCGACCAGCTCTCGGGCGGGCGCTTCCTGCTCACCTTCGTCCCAGGCCTGACCATTGGCGGCGAGCGCAGCGCCATCGGCCTCTCGACGCCCACCCGTGCCGCCCACATGGAGGACGGGTTGCCGGTGTTGCGCCGGCTGTGGGCCGGTGAGGTGGTCAGCCACGACGGCCCAGCCGGCTCCTTCGAGGAGATCTCGGTCTCGCCCCGGCCGGTGCAGGACCCCTTCGACGTGTGGCTGGGCGGCAACCTGCCCGCCGCGCTCGAGCGGTGCGGCCGCATGGGCGACGGGTGGCTTCCGGCCTTCTGCACGCCCGAGGACGCCGGGGCCGGCAAGGCGGTGATCGATGGGGTGGCCGCAGAGCACGGCCGCACCATCAGCCCCGAGCACTTCGGGGTCTCGCTGGCCTACGCGCCCGAGGGAACGGATGTGGGCGCATTGGCTTCCTCGCCCTTGGCCCGGCGGGCCCGGGGCCGGCCGCTCGAGGACATCGTCCCCGTGGGTCTCGAGGGCCTGCGGGCGATGATCGAGCGGTTCCTCGACGCCGGGATGTCGAAGTTCGTGGTGCGGCCGATGGCACCGCCCGACGAGGGGTGGCCGGCCGAATTGGAGCGGCTCGCCGGTGCCGTGGGGGCGTTGCAGACCTGACCGGCCGAGCGGAGTCAGCGGTCCTTTACGCTGCTGCGCATGGCCGAGCGCCCCCTCACCCTCATGGCCGTCCACGCGCATCCGGACGACGAGGCCATCAGCACCGGCGGCGTTCTGGCCCGCTACTCGGACGAGGGCGTGGACACCGTCCTGGTGACCTGCACCAACGGCGAGTTGGGCGACGCGCCGGGCGGAGTGAAGCCGGAGGATCCCGGCCACGACGAGTCGGTGGTGGTGCCGCTGCGCCGCCAGGAGCTCGAGGCGAGTTGCGCCGTGCTGGGTGTGCGCCACCTGGAGCTCCTCGGCTACCACGACTCGGGTATGGCGGGGTGGCCGCAGAACGAGATGAAGGGTTCTTTCTGGCAGACGCCGGTGGCCGAGGGCGGACATCGCCTGGCCGAACTGATGCGCCGGTACGAACCTGACGCGGTGGTGACCTACGACGAGAACGGCTTCTACGGGCACCCCGATCACATTCAGGCCAACCGCATCACCCGCGCCGCGTTGGCGGAATGGGGCGTCCCGACCAAGCTCTACTACACGGCCCTGCCGCGTTCACGACTGGCCGATTTCGCCCAGGTGCTGGCCGAGGCGGGCATCGAGGGACCCGGCGAAGAAGTGCAGGAGAACCCGGACTTCGGCACCCCAGACGAATTGATCACGACAACGGTCCAATGCGGCCCGGTGGCGGCGCGCAAGTACGCCTCCCTGGAGGCGCATGCCAGCCAGGGCGACAACATCTTCTTCCTCCAAATGGGCGTGGACCTGTTCTCGAAGATGATGAGCGCGGAGAGCTTCGTCCGTGTGCTCGATCCCACGGGCGCGCCCCTGCCCGAGGACGATCTCTTCGCCGGTCTCAGGGAGTGATTTGAGCCGCAGAGCCTGATCCGGCCTGCGCCCGACCGGGAATAGAGACGCAGGCGAGCCGTGGACTGGAGCAGGAAGAGCGGCCCGATCGTCGCAATGGTGTGGTGGCCCTCGTCCTGCCAAAGGTGGAAGTGGATGGAGGCCGACCACAGCAGGTGGGCTCCACCAACCACGAAAGGCCAGGTGGTCGCCTAATGTAGGAGTCACTGGAGCGGCGGGGTCGCCGCCCGAGGACGGTCAGTTGCGAGCGCACACCATCCATCCGAACCCCGGACGTCGGCTCGATGTCAGTGGCGCTCTCGCAGGCCAGGGTTACTGCCCTCGCAGCTGGGATTCCCCGACCTGGGGAAATCCTCATGTCCGCCCGGTGCGTACACCTGTGGATGAGAGAATCGCGCGTGGATTCGGCTGAGCTGACCGACGAGGACCTCCTGGCCGGCATGGCCGTGGGCGAACAGGCCGCGGCCATCGCGTTCGTGCGCCGCTACCAGCGACGGGTGTTCGGCTTGGCCTACTCCATGACGGGCGATCCGGGAGTGGCCGAGGACGTGGCCCAAGAGGCCATGACCAGGGTCTGGCGGCATGCTCCGGTGTTCGACCAGCGCCGTGGTTCCGTGACGTCCTGGGTCCTGACCATCACCCGCAACCTGGCCATCGACGCGCTGCGCATGCGGCGGGCGGTCCCGACCGACCCCGACGACTTCGCCATCGCCATGCTGGCCAGCAACGAGCGGCACCCCGAGGACACGGCGGGGCGGCACGACGCCCGCCGGATCGTCCGGGCGGCGTTGCGCGTGCTGCCCGACGAACAGCGTCGTGCCGTGGTTCTTTCTGCGGTCTACGGCCGGACAGCACTCGAGATCAGCGAGTCCGAGGGCATCCCCCTCGGCACCGCCAAGACGCGGATCCGGACCGCCCTCATCCGGCTGCGGGCCGCCATCGACCATGCAGAGGGGGTGAACGACGAGCGATGAACGACGAATGCGTGCAGTACGAAGATGACTTGGCCGAGCTGGCGCTCGGCGTGTCGACCGGGCGGGAGCGGGCGCGGACGATTTCGCACCTGGAGTCCTGTCCACGCTGTGCCGAGGAGCTCGAGCAGCTGTCCCGGGCGGCCGATGCCGTCGTGGCCGTCGCCCCGGAGGCGGAGCCGCCGTTGGGATTCGAGACGCGGCTCTTCGAACGGATGGGGATCGAGGCGACGCGGAAGACGCGCCGGCGCCGTCCCCGGTTCTGGATCCCCGCCACGGCGGCGGCCGGCGTGGCCGCCCTGGCCGTCGGTCTGGGACTCGGGCTGTCGTCCTCGCCGGCGCCGACCACCAGCGCACACGGTGCCCGTCAGTCTCACGCCGTACAGACGGCCGCGCTGATGGAGAACGGGGAGAACGTGGGCCACGTGGACGTCTTCGGCGGCGCCAAACCGTGGATGCAGATGACCCTGGACGACTCGACCGCACGCGGCGTGGTCCGTTGTGTGGTGACGACTGACGACGGCCGGGTCCACGAGGTGGGCAGCTTCGTGTCCACCGACGGGTACGGCGCCTGGGCGGCGCCCATCCACGTGAAGCCGGCGACGGTGCGCTCGGCCCAGGTGATGTCGCCCAGCGGGACCGTGATCGCCACGGCCTCGCTGGGCTGACACCAGTCTTTAGTAGCGGTACGTGTCCGGCTTGTAGGGACCCTCGACCGGCACCCCGATGTAGTCGGCCTGGTCCTGGCGCAGCGTGGTCAGCTTCACACCCAACGCGTCGAGGTGGAGGCGAGCCACCTTTTCGTCGAGGTGCTTGGGCAGCACGTAGACGTCGTTGACGTACTGGCCGGTCTGGGTGAACAGCTCGATCTGCGCCATCGTCTGGTTGGTGAACGAATTCGACATGACGAAGCTGGGGTGCCCGGTGGCGTTGCCCAGGTTCAGCAGCCGACCTTCGGACAGCACGATGATGGCGTGACCGTCGGGGAAGATCCACTTGTCGACTTGTGGCTTGATGTTCACTCGCTCGATGCCCGGCGTGTTGGTCAACCCGGCCATGTCGATCTCGTTGTCGAAGTGACCGATGTTGCCCACGATGGCCTGGTGCTTCATGCCGGCCATGTGATCAGCCCGGATGATGTCTTTGTTGCCTGTCGTGGTGATGATGATGTCGGCTTCGGGCAGGATGTCCTCGAGCGTCGTGACCTGGAATCCCTCCATCGCCGCCTGGAGGGCGCAGATGGGGTCGACCTCGGTCACGACAACTCGGGCGCCCTGGCCGGCGAGTGATTGCGCGCAGCCCTTGCCAACGTCACCGTAGCCGCAGATCACGGCCACTTTGCCGCCGATGAGCACGTCGGTCGCCCGGTTGATGCCGTCGACGAGCGAGTGGCGGCAGCCGTACTTGTTGTCGAACTTCGACTTGGTCACCGAGTCGTTCACGTTGATGGCCGGGAAGAGCAGCTCTCCCTTCTTGGCCATGTCGACCAGGCGGTGCACTCCGGTCGTCGTCTCCTCGGTCACGCCCTTGATGTCGTTGGCCATGGACGTCCAGCGTCCGGCCTCCTCGGCCAGGCTGCGGCCGAGGAGGGCCAGCACGACGGCGAACTCCTCGGAGTCCGCGGTCGACGGGTCCGGGACGGCACCGGCCTTCTCGAATTCGACGCCCTTGTGGACGAGCAGGGTGGCGTCACCGCCGTCGTCGAGGATCATGTTGGGTCCGGCCTCGCCGGGCCAGCGCAGGGCCTGATCTGTGCACCACCAGTACTCTTCGAGTGTCTCGCCCTTCCAGGCAAAGACGGGAACGCCCTTGGGGTTGTCCACCGTGCCGTCGGGTCCGACGGCAATGGCCGCCGCCGCATGGTCCTGGGTCGAGAAGATGTTGCAGCTGGCCCAGCGCACCTGGGCGCCCAGCGCGGTGAGGGTCTCAATGAGCACCGCGGTCTGGACAGTCATGTGCAGGGAGCCGGTCACCCGGGCACCGGCAAGGGGCTTACTGGCGCCGTACTCGGCTCGCATGGCCATCAGGCCGGGCATCTCGTGCTCGGCCAGATCGATCTCCTTGCGACCGAACTCGGCCAGGGACAGGTCGGCCACCTTGTAGGGCAGGGGGCTCTTGGCGTTGGTCATTGCGTCTCCTTTTTGTCACGCGCGCGAGCGCGTAGGCCTGATGTCGTGGGCCGGACGGCGAAGGCGCAACGCACGTGCTCCGACCTCTGTCGGAGGCCGCGGGTCCCACCCAAAGACTACGCGCCGGTCGGCAGCTGGGACATACACCCATGAAGGGCGTATCACGGAAACCTCCATATTCGGCCCGTACCCTGCGTGTGAGCAGGGAAATCGAGGAACACGTGCGGAAACTTGGTGATGCAGACGACCGGGTCGAGTGGCCTCTTCGCGATGCCAGGCGAGCACCTACTCGGCCTTGTGGTGCTGATCCTGATCGGTCCGGTGGTCTGGCTGGCCCCGTCCAGCTGGCGAGCGCTGACGGCGCTCCAGCTGCCTTGGGCACGCCAGGCCCAGTCTCGGCTGGGCGCCATCCGGCTTCGCCGGACGGTTCGCCCTCTTCGGCTGCGTGGTGGGCGCCTTGGTCCACGCCGCCATCGTGCCCACGCACTCGGGGCGACGAGCGGGTGACCGCCGGCCTGTTCCGAAAGATTCGGCGCCGCCCCAGCCCGGCGGGTGCCTGACCCAGTGGCACATCCACACCGACCTGTGCTTCAGCGGTGAAGGTGGTGGTCACCGACAGCCATGGGTCGTGCTCCGTCGGCAGGTGCGAGCCGGGTCACCCCGCCGACGATGCACGTCTGGATGACCCCGGTAGAAGGTGGTCCGCTCGCACCGGACCCCTCGACTCGGTCCGAGGTGCAGGGTGCGCTGAAGATGCCAGTCTTCAGCACACCCAACGCGACGGCCTGACAGGCTTGAAATCGGTGGCCTATCAGGATGGCCCAGCCACCGGACCTTCCAGGCGGGTTGTCGGCCAACGGTCGGAAAACACAGAATCCGGAGGCCCGTGGCGAGCCGCGGGCGAGTCCTGCCCGAAGACCTACGATGGCCTGTGCGGCCAGTCCCGCGCGGTGTGTCGTCCGTCCGGCGGCCGGTGCTTCGCTGGCCCCCGTAGCTCAGGGGATAGAGCATCGGTTTCCTAAACCGTGTGCGAAGGTTCGAATCCTTCCGGGGGCGCCGTGTGGCCTGAACCCCGTTTCGGGGACAGGCTTTATGAGAGTTGGTCGTGAGCTACCAGGAGGTAGTCCATGCCCAAGCAATATGCGAGGAATTCCGTCGGGTCGTCTGTGAGCGAGGCGAGAAGGTGAGCTCGCTGGCCAAGGAACTCGAGGTGTCCGATGCGATCCTCAATCTGTGGAAACGCCAAGCCTGATCGACGCCGGCCCAGAGACGCCCACCGACCGCGCCGAGTCCTGGCATTTTCAGGGGCGTGTGGACGGATTGACGGTTCTTGTCGCGTGGGAGTCGGCAGAATTAGCTCAATACCCCCGGTGATCATGTTCGGATCCAGTGGCAGCTGCGGTTGCCAAGTATCCGAATGTTCCGGCGTGCTGGGTCACCTTGTCAACTTCTGTCATTGAAAAAGACATGCCGAGGATTCGCGATCGGACTCCACCCATAAACAGACCATTGGGGAACTCATCGATAGCCATCGCAATTGTCGCATGGTCGCTCAGATACACGCCGATCGAGCACCAATGCGCGGGTCTGACCGCGATGCGCGAGGTCAAGAGGGCGCAGCGGGCGTGAGCAGTTCCCCCGGGGACTTGCCCCGCACGGACGACGTGCCTCTACGTAGCCGGTCAACGCGAGCCAACCTGCCCGCCCCTTCCGGCCGTAACCCCAGGCACCATCCCCTGGCGGTTGGCGATGTATGGCGTCCCAGTCGGCGTGAAGGCTATTCGCGCCGCAGCAAGCCTTGGGAGAGCCAAGGTGTAGAAGAGCCCGTGCGGGGTGTAGAGCATCCACGTGACGCCGTTCTGAGAGTAGACGGTCTCTTCCCCGGGTTCAGCACCCTGGACATTGGATCCGAGCCACGGCCCTGCGTACGGCGAGGTGCATGGTCCGTTAGCGCTCTTACACAAACCGAGGCCGATTCCGTGGTCAGCTGTCGAAAAGAAGAGGAGGTACCGGTTGCCGATGTGGACCATGTCGGGAGCCTCTGTTATGCCTCCTTCCCACGGGAGGTCATCGGCGAGGAGCACCGAAGTTGAGCCAATCAGAGTCTGCCCGTTGTTTGCCAGACGCCTGGCGTAGATGTTGGTTGTGACCGGGTCCGTGGTGACGGCATTGCCTTCGTCCTTCCAGTACAGCCACTCCTGGCCGTTCGGGGCGACGAACGTGCGAGGATCGATGTCACCGTACTGAGACGTCTGGCAGATGATTGGGTTGAGGGAACGGGAGGCGAAGGGCCCGGTGGGCGATGTCGACGTCGCAACTCCTATGCACTCAGGGTGGTTGCCGTTGGGCAGCACGTTGCCCTCGTACCGGCCCGAGAACCACATCACGTATGTCTTTCCGACTTTGCGGACATCCGGCGCCCAGAGCCCGGAATTGGGCGCCGCCCATGAGGGTAGGGTCGGCATGGCGTCTCTCAAGGAGAGGAACTTGCCCATGACGATGAAGGTGCGCTCCGGCAAGTGCGCCCCGCCGCCGTCCGTGCCGCTCGAGTACATGTAGTCCAGCTTGGTGGTAGGCAGAACGAAGGGGTCCGAGATCAAGCCTTTCGTCTGCGGGAATATCTGGGCGGTAGACATCGGGTCGACTGGGAGCGGATCGGTCGTCACCGGAGGCGTACCGCGGAGCGCGAAAGACAGGATGGCGGCCAGGCCGACAGCGGCCACGAGCGCGATCGCTGCCGCGGTCGGCCACACCCATCGCCTGCGAGGGCGATTCGGCCCCTCCTCGTGGGGCCGGACTCGTTCGAGGGTCGTGGTGACGATTGCGAGAAGATAGCGCAGGGGCGGCTCATTCGTGGGGCAAAAATCTGCATTCCAGATGCAGAAAGGTCTGCTTCAAGAAGGCCGACAAGAAGCCCAAAAAGAGCTCCGGCGAGGAGGCGTGAAGTCCCTAGGTTTCCCGGAGGCTCCAAACCTTGGGAACGTTGGAGTCATGGGAGCCAAGAAGCATCCGTCGTCCAGCTACCCGCCTGAAATGCGCGATCGGGCCGAGATCGACTTCGCGAAGGGACCGGGCACGACGACCGAGGACAAAGATCGGATCGCCGAGCTTGAGACGTCGGCCCGCGATCCGTTCGCACACCCAATCCCGAGGGTCAGTTGGACGTGGCCCGAGAGCTACGCACCGCCCTGCTAACTGGTGGAAGCTATGCCGACGACGGTTGCATTGAGGTACGTTCCGCCCAGCGAGCCGAGGAACTCGGCATCAGGAAAGGCGAACACGCCTCCATCGGAGGCAACGAGGTAATACCCGAGGCCATCACCACTGGCCGCCATGCCGACGACCGGTGCGACGAGGTGGAGGGAGCCGATCGAACCGAGGAACGGTGCGCCAAACGAGAACACGCCGCCGTCGCTCGCGACCAACCAGTAGCCGCCGGAAGTGCCGACGTCCACCGCCATGCCGACGATCGGTTTGTTCAGGGGAGTTCCTCCCATGGATCCCTGGAACGTCGCATCACCGAATGCGAACACACCGCCGTCTGACGCGACCAGGTAGTAGCCCCGATTGTCAGGAGTGACGTCCATGCCGACGATCGACTTGTTCAGGGGAGTTCCTCCCATGGATCCCTGGAACGTTGCATCACCGAATGCGAACACGCCGCCGTCTGACGCGACCAGGTAGTAGCCTGCGCCGTCGCGAGTGGAGGCCATTCCTACGATGGGGGCGTTGAGAACCATCCCACCCATCGATCCGAAGAATGCGGCATTACCGAAGCTAAAGACCCCGCCGTCGGATCCGGCCAGCCAATAATCTCCGTCCCGAGCGCTTCGCACCGCGACGATCGGGGCGTTCAAACGAGTTCCACCCAGGGATCCGAAGAATGCGGCATTGCCGAAGCTAAAGACCCCGCCGTCGGATCCGGCCAGCCAGTAGCCGCCCGGCGGCGACTCTGGCAACACGGTCAGCGATCCCTCGCCGTGGGCGGTCGTTGGCACGGCAACGATCGTCGCCACCGAACACACCGCGCCGCACCGAACTCCGACAACGGTCGCACCGCCCTCCGTTCCGGCCAGAAGTTCACCCGGTTGAACCCCTGCCGACACCAATGCGGATCCGCTCAGCGTCAGGACCCGGTCATTCCCGGGGTACGGGTTTCCGGGGGTAGCTCGATCGGACATGTATGCGACGCCAGGGCCGCTTACCGGCACGAAGCCCAGGCTTTCGACGCCGATGTCCTGTCCAAACGGAAGGCCGGACTCGGCAACCGTCCTGAGGTTACCGGCAGGCGAAACGGCGTAGATCGAACCGTCAAGTTCGTTCGGCGCGATCAGTTGGCCGGCGAAGATGCCGAATGTCGGCGGGGCGACGGCGATGCCGCCCTCCAGCGGAACGCTGACGATACCGATAGTGCTGACATGACCGAGACAGTCGATGGCCGAGATCTGTGATTGCCCGCCTGGGACCGACCCAACCACCAGGATGCGATGCCCGAACTGACCGGTGGCGTCGAAGGTGATGCCGAAAAGACTGGACACCCCGGTGATGTTGGCGAGGTGGGACAACCCACCAGTTGGGGTGATGAGGGTGATGCCCGGTGGATTCGAAGTCAGGTCTAAGGCCGCAACCGTGTCTTGGGGGAACACGCAGGAGCCGTTGTCGTCGCTCAGCCCGGGCGAGATGGCGATGTACGGCTCAGGGCCCGGCGGCGGCGAGTACGAGGGGGCGAAGCTGGTCGTCGTCCCGTCGGCGTCCAGGAGGTAGAGGCCACCAGTGGCCGCCACAACCAGTCGACCATCGCTGCGCGGGCCGATCACGTCGAGGACGCCCGGGAGATGTACGCCTGACTGCCATGTCAACGTCGTCGCCGCTGCCTTCGGTGCGGTCACAACGAAGAGCACAAACACCAGCGCCCAGAGGGCCAACCCTCTCCGCATGCACACAGCCTATAAGTCCCCCGAGACGGAGTTACCCGCGAGGTTGGCTGGTTCGATTGTTCGGGATGCTCCTGGTTTCGAAGACGAACGGGAAGCAGCCTCTACCGATCGCAATGAGCTCTTTCAGAACCAAAAGCCGTTCTGGTGATGACCAATGGGATTGCCTGATCGTGGGGAGTGATTCTGGGTATGCCCGCGCACGCCTCAGTCACAAACCCCGGCCGGACCCTAAGCATGATTCCGAGAGTGGGCCGAGATCGTTTCGATGTCCTGCTACGAGCGGGCGTCGGTGATGTCGACCAACGGTTCTTGCGTGGGCTCCGAAATGCATCAATAGGAAGACCTGAGCGCGCCCCGTCCGATGCGGCCCGAACGGACCATCAGATCGGACCGACGCAGTCAACGCCTGGATCGAGTCGCCCTTCTCGGCTCTAGTTGCTGTCGACTTAAGTACGGCGTTGCCAAGGATCAACTCCCTTCCGCCCCGACAGCGGCAGCCGGACCTCGTCCGAGCCGTCGAGAGATCTCCCAGGCCGTGATCATCAGTGCCGTGCCGGCAAACCCGATGAGAAGTGTCGCAGCGAGGCCCTTCGTCGGCAACTCCAATGCATAGAAATCGCGGACCCATGCGATCGGAAACAAGAGCACGAAGCCCACGATGACCAAGCCCACGAGCAGCAGCCGGCGCCAGGTCATGGGCAGCGCAACGAGTACCAACACACAAAGACTGAGCATCATGGCCACGAGGGTGGCGCTCGTGCGCTGCTGGACGAGCGGAAGATCGTTGCTGCGCGCCAACCAAAACGCGGCGAATACCGAGACGGCGACTATGAGTCCCGCGGGAACCGCGAAGCGCAGAACCCGGTCGACGAAGCCGGGGACATACCGGCGCAGGTTGGGTGCGAGCGCCAAGAAGAATGTCGGGATGCCGATGGTCAGGGTGTCGATGATCGTCAGATGACGAGGTAGGAACGGGTAGGGCCACAGGAAGGCGCTGACCGCAAGGGCGAGCACCGTCGCCCACACAGACTTGGTGATGAAGATGTTCGCCACCCTCTCGATGTTGGCGGTGACTCGACGGCCCTCGGCCACCACGCCAGGCATCGTCCCGAAGCGCCCGTCGAGGAGCACGAGTTGGGCCACTGCCCTGGTGGCGGGCGCCCCAGATCCCATGGCGATACCGATGTCCGCGAGCTTGAGGGCCAACGCGTCGTTGACGCCATCGCCGGTCATGGCCACGGTGTGGCCCCGCGCCTGGAGGGCGGTGACCATGGCCTGCTTCTGCCGAGGCGTCACTCGGCCGTAGACCGAGTGCGCCTCGAGGACACGACCGAGGGCGTCGGGCTCCTCGGGCAGCTGGCGGGCATCGATGGGCTCGTCTGACTTCGCCATGCCCACTCGCATCGCGACCGCCCCGACGGTCCGGGGATTGTCCCCCGAGATCACCCTCGTGGCCACCCCTTGCTTGGCGAAGTAGGCCAGCGTCTCAGCGGCATCTGACCGCACCTGTTCGGCGAAGGCTACGAGGGCGACTGCCTCCATGATCGCCGGCAGGGCCTCGCCGTCGAGCGGTACGTCGCTGCGTGCCAGCACCAGGACCCGCTGGCCGGTGGCGGCCAGCTCCCCGGCTCGCTGCAACGTCGCATCCGCGTCGGCGCCCAAGACCATCTCCGGCGCACCGAGCACCCAGGTGCCATGGTCTGCGAAGCTCGCCGCGCTCCACTTGCGCGCCGATGAGAACGGGACCGACCCTGTGCGGACCCACCCGGTTGACGGGAAGGCCTGCGCGATGGCGGCCAGCGTCGCATTGGCGTTCTCGTCATCTGCCAGAGCGGCGAGCGCCTCCTCGATCGGGGCCGTGTCATCCACTGGCTCGATGCGGTCGAATGCGATCGACCCGTCGGTGAGTGTGCCCGTCTTGTCGAAACACACGACGTCGACGCGGGCCAAGCCCTCAATCGCCGGGAGCTCTTGTACCAGCACCTTCCGCCCGGCCAGGGTCACGGCAGCCACCCCGAAAGCGATGCTCGTCAAAAGGACGAGACCTTGGGGAATCATGCCGACGAGCCCCGCCACGGTGCCAATGACAGCGTCGCTTATGCTGCTGTTCGCGTGGAGCTGGCTGTACAGCAGCAGGGCCCCCACCGGGAAGATGGCCCAGGTCACGTAGCGCAGGATTCGGTTGATGCCGTCCACGAGCTCGGACCGCGCCAGAGTGAAGCGCCGGGCCTCAACTGCCAACTTGCGCGCATAGGCGTCTGCGCCCACCGCGGTGGCCTGGTAGCGCCCTGCGCCGGCAACCACGAAGCTTCCGGAGAGGACCTGCTCACCGGCACTCTTGTCCGCCGGCTCGGCCTCCCCGGTGAGCAGGGATTCGTCGACTTGGAGACCGGCCGTTGCTCGCACCATGCCGTCGGCCACGATCTGGTCACCCGTGCGGAGGCTGACGAGGTCGTCGAGGACCACTGCTTCGATCGGGATGTCGAGTTCGACCCCATCGCGCACGACGCGGGCGCGGGGAGCATTGAGCACGGCGAGGCGATCCAGTGTGCGCTTGGCCCGCAGCTCTTGGACGATCCCAATGAGCGCATTGGCTACAAGAACGATTCCAAAGAGCGCATCCTGCAGGTGCCCAACCGCCAAGATAGCGACGAGCAGCGTGCCCAAGATGATGTTGAAGCGAGTGACCAGGTTGGCCCGAAGGATCTCGCCGAGCGTTCGACTGGTTCGTTCGCCGCTGAGATTGGTTTTCCCCCGAGCGATCCGCTCAGCGACTTCTGTTGTGCTCAACCCTGATGGCGGGGTCTCGACCTGCATGCCATTCCCTGTATGTGGTTCATCCTCAGGCTGAACAGGTGAGCCTTCGCTCATGTCACGAAGCGAGACGAACTGTGCTCGCTGTCCCAGCGACCAGGCAGTAGATGGCAAACGACGTGAGCGTGGGCAATGGCCTGCAAATATGACAAGGGCTTCCTTGGGCTCGGGGAGCGCACCTGCCCGAGGCCCCGGCGGTGAGACTCACGAAGTGGTTAGGAATAGTTTTTGTAGCACAACCGGATCACCGATGAGCTGGCGAATCATCACCTACCGCTCATCACCGACCGCCTCCCAAAGGACGTCATCGCGCATCGCGACTCAGTATGGCGCGAACTACTGCACCTCGGCGCGGTCGCCCTCCAGCGAGGGTTCTGAACCGTGCCGCCCAGAGTACGGCTCGACAAGGGATTTCGTCCACGTTCTGCGCGCCATAAATGATGCCGCCGGCCAGCCTGTAGTCCTCGACGTCGCGGACGACGATGCCAGCATCTGCCAACTCGAAGCCCTCTTCACCGTTGAGCATGAGGAAGAGTGGGATGAGTCCTCGGGGACCGCAACAAGTACGAGGCCAGCTCAAAGACCAACTGTCCAAGGCCGAGCTCAGGTTCCGAACCATTCGAGCAAGGGACCTCTTCGGCGCCGCAAGTGGTTCTACGGCGCAGCGGAGTTCCTACCTACGGCGCTGCCTTCGTGACCGTCATCTCGATGCGACTGATTCTTTCCCAACCAGGGAACGAACCGCCCAAACATCACCACCCGGCAGATGTTCCATGGCGTTGACGTGGTCAACGACAAGGACCGGCCATCGCACGGGCCGGTCCTTGTCAGAGTCGACTCCTCACGCCCGATCGGGTCGCCCCAGAAGCGCTCTGCTTCCCTCAGGTGCCGGCTTCCCGCTCTCGCCTGACTTCAGGCGTCGGGCTGTCCCCACACGGCAGCCACGGCAGAGTGCGAGCCCGTCCCGAATCCTTGCACCAGCAGGCGGTTTGGCACCGGCCCCGTGAGTGGCTCAGAGAAGGTCTGACCTGGAGTCAGGGCGACCGAGGTCGTCGGTGCCCCGTTCAAGGTCAGGCTCACAGAAGTAAGCCCTGGAGTTCCGTTCTGAATCACCAGAGTGCTGAACTTGTCGCGGATCGTGAAGCCCTGGGTGTTGACTCGCCTTGGCTGCACCGTCTTGAACTGCCCCAAGCACTTCACGCTTTGTCCTTCGGTGTTGGTGGCGTCAAATCCAGCCTCCCCACCGATCGGCTCGTTCACCTTCGTGAATGTGACCGTGACCGGTCCCGTCGTCCCAGGAGAAAATCCTGATTCGGTTTTCATGACGTTGTGATCTCGGATCTGCTTGACGCTCGCCAGGCCAGCGACGGGGTCCTGCGTCGTGAAGACCTCCTGCGATGGCGGGCCCACGTTGAGGGCGGTAAGCGAGCAGGTCGGCGTGCTCGCTGCAGGCGCGCCGCTCGTGGCGGCCGACGCCCCGGTGACGCCGCTCAGCAACACGCCAGAACACAGAGCGAGGCCACAGAGGCCCTGCGTGAGGACCCGCGCACCCCCCCGCCGCCCGGCACCCTTGGCTCGAATCGCGCCAGATTCGCTAACTCCGCCCGCGTTGAAATACGCCATTTGTTTAACCACCTTTTCCGCCGGACCGCCACTAGACCGCACTGATTGGCGGACCGCCACTAGTTGCAACTCAGTGTAAAGCATCGATCTCATCAGCGCCATAGAAAATTCTCTTGCGAGCGGGGATATGCGTTCGTTGTGACTGCGTTGTGACTTCTCCGACGACGAGCGTCCACGCGAGTGGCACGAATCTGGGCCCGAGCGTTGGAGTCGGTGTCGATGGTCGCGACCGCTCGCCGGCATCGGGCCCGACCACACCGGACAGCGCTCAGCCGCCTCGGATCGCAACACGCTCACAGCGAGCCGTGCCTTCAGGCGGCGGAGCACGCTCCCCACGGGGCGTTGGTGTTGTCTGATTTTTCGGGTGGCAGCTTCTCCGGATGGCCGCGTTCGCAGGCGCCCGAACCGGGTCCTTACTCATTCTCCATCGCTGCGACGAGGCCGGGGTTCGGCGGCGCCACGACGCTCCATGCCGACGGGCACGTCCGCGAATCGTCCGACGAGCCGTCCCACCGGTGTTCGCAGCTCTGCTCGACAATCCCACTCTCCAGGCCAGCGGCAGACGTCGCAAGGATCGTCCTTCGCGCCGCGCGTCGCGCACTGTGGCAGCAGCGCCATTGACCCACGTGCGAACCTGAGGAGATGGATCTGGCCGAGCTCTTGGCCATACCAGGCATGAGAGAGGAGTGCGTGCTGCGCTCCAACGTCGGCATCATGGCACTCCATGGCGGGTCACAGGACCGGGGCACCGAGCACATTGCCAGCCGGGCTGCCGAACAGGCCGGGGCCACCTACTACGGAATCGTGCATCCATCCGATCTGCGGGTCCACCTGACGTCGCGGCTTTACGATCCCGCCCACTCGGTTCAGCTGCGGGCGTTCCTGATGCATGTCGACGTCGCCATCTCGGTGCATGGTTTCGGGCGTGACGGCTTTGCCCTGTGGATCGATCACGACGACGGCCTCATGATCGAACCGTACGGGCCAGCCGTTCGGGGAAGACAGACCGGACCGTTGCGGGGCATCATCCTGGGAGGGTTGAATGCGCAATTGCTCCGCATTGGGCGCGAACTGTTCGGGCAGCGATTCGCGGACTACCACGTCGCCGACGAACGAGTGCGGCTCGGCTTTCATCCCGACAATCCCGTCAACCTTCCTTCGGCCCACGGCGTCCAGGTCGAGTTGCCACCCGGTCTACGCGGGATCGGCGATTTCGGCGAGATCTTGGTTCCCCGACAGGACGGGATCGTGAACGAGGTGGTGGCGACGCTTGTCGAACTGGCGGCGCGGGCCACGGAATTGATGCGCACCAAATAGGTTGGCCCCCTTCGAAGCTGACGAGCGACAATCCAGCCGGCTCGAAGGCAGACCCGCTCCGCATGCGTCGAGAACGAGGGCACGACGATCTCGGCGATCGCCGAACCGCGGATCAGGGATCATGACGCCGTAACCCGCGATCAGTCTGGCTGCGGGGTCATGGTCGATCCAATGCCGTCCTGTGGCAAAGAAAGCCGTCGAGCAAGACAAGCGGTTCGCCGTCCTCGATATAGGGCCAGCTCGAGTCCGTCACGGCCGTTGAACCGTGCGATCGCAGGTCCGTCATGTTCCTGTCATTCAACGTTCCTAACCTTGGTGTCGAGGCTCGACTACCGAGACCCTTCGCCAACGTGCTCATACGTCTGCGCTGCCGTGCAGCTCCACTTTGACGTGGACTTCGGGGTAGACCCGGACCATGAGCATGCTCGGAGGTTTCATTCCGAACTGGCGGATGTCGAAGGTGTCCTCACCAGAGAGCAGGACCGTCCCGGGCCCAAAGTCGATGTCCATCTCGTGCTCGAACGTGAGGGTCTTGCCGTGGAAGGAGATGTCACCTGTGACCACGTAGTGGGGGTGCTCGCCGGTGGGGGAGATCCGCGCCACGGAACCGCCGACGGTCGGATGCCGCCGGGCATCGATTCGTCGGCGCAGCTCACGGTCATAGAGCTGATTGCCCGACGTCAGCCTTTCCACGGCGAGCGTGAGCTCACCGCCGACGGGCTGGTCCAGATCGAGGGATCCGTCGTCGCGGGTTGCCGCGTCGAACCATCCTGTGACCCCCCGTGTCTCGGTATTGATGGGATGCAGGCTCGATCGGGCGCTCACCCAGATGCAGGATCGCACCGAATCGAGCATGTAACGCGTCATTGCGACCTTCCGTGTCCGCGGCACTCCTCGGGGTCTCGGCCGCCGAAGACTCGAATATTGGCATACCGCTGCCAAGTCTCCGATCCGATAGACCGCGCGGCGTTGAAGCGATTGACCTGCATGAGCCGGGCACAGGGACCCTCTCTTTCTTCCCGCTTCGGGTGAGATTTCACAGGAAGCGCACAGCGCGTCCGGAGCGGGGACCGAACCGGGGCTGTTCGGATTGAGACGTCCCGCGAGCAGAGGTTGTTGATCGATGGCACACCTACCCGAACCGAAGGGGCCCGAGAGGAGGGCCAGAGCGCAGTCCCGGCTGCGTGGCCTGTCGCGGGGTGTCGTGCTGGCGGCCACCGGGGCAACTGCAGTGATCGCTGTGGTGGTGGCCCGAGAGCACCCCGGCTCGAG
The DNA here is from genome assembly GCA_963809715.1 of uncultured Acidimicrobiaceae bacterium. Taxonomy (GTDB): domain Bacteria; phylum Actinomycetota; class Acidimicrobiia; order Acidimicrobiales; family RAAP-2; genus Bog-473. The sequence goes on from CAWEKO010000003.1 coordinate 662,786, forward strand.
CTCGCCCGGCTCCTCCTCCACCGGGAGCGGGGCGACGTCTGCCCCGACCGACGGAACCACCTCGACCACGAGCGGTTCGTCGACGGCATGGTCAGACGAGGGAGGCTCGAGTACCACCAACACCACAGCGCCGTCCTCCACCTCGTCTACGCCAACGGTGACGTCCGGAGGTACCACGCCATGACAGTGACGTCCGTTTCCGATGCCGGTCTGACGGTTCGGTGGTTCCGGGCCATCGGAACCACGGTCAGCGTGGTCGTGCAGGAGCCGGACCAAGCCGACCTTGCTGAGCAAATACTCGATCGAGCGCTCGAGGAGATCGACCTGGCGTGCAGCCGGTTCCGCGACGACTCCGAGCTGGCCATGCTCCACGCCGAGGCCGGCCGCACGGTGCGGGTCTCGGGCTTGCTGTTCGAGGCCCTTGAGGTGGCCTGCATGGTCGCGGCCCGCACGAACGGCGCCGTCGATCCCACCGTCGGCAACGCGATCTGTGCGCTCGGGTATGACGCCGATCTCGCCCAGGTGCAGGCTCGCGGTCCTCTGGCCCCACTGGCCCTCGGCGTGGTGCCCGGCTACTCGCATGTGCAGCTCAATCCCCGCACCCGTTCGGTCCGCATCCCGAGGGGCGTGCGTCTCGACCTCGGTTCGAGCGCCAAGGCATTGGCGGCCGACCGCGCTGCGGCGCGGATCGCCCACGCCGTCAACGGTGGGGTGCTGGTCAGCTTGGGTGGTGATGTTGCCGTCGCCGGCCCGTCGCCTTATGAAGGCTGGGCGGTGGGGATCGCTCACGAGTCGTCAGTCCCGGCCGAGGAGGTTGATCAGGTCGTCGCCATCAGGCACGGCGGCCTGGCGAGTTCTGCCGTTGGTGCCCGGACTTGGAAGTCGACCGAACGCGAGGTGCACCACATCGTCGATCCGCGCACGGGTGACTGCGCCGCGCCCCACTGGTCGCTGGTATCGGCCACCGGTGCCTCGTGTGTCGAGGCCAACCTCGTCACCACAGCCTCGCTCGTTTGGGGAGCCGATGCGCTCGACCAACTCCGCCGTTTCGACCAGGCCGTGCGACTGGTCCGCTTCGACGGGAGGGTCTTCACCGTGAACGGCTGGCCGCCCGAGGAAACTGCATGAACTCCACGGCGTTCTGGTACGCCACCCGGGCCACCGGGTTAATGGCGCTCATCCTCCTCACCACCACCATGGTGCTGGGCATCACGACCACCACCCGTGCCCGGGCCCGCCAGTGGCCCGGGTTCGCGCAACAGGAAATGCATCGGCGCCTCTCCATGATCGCGGCGGTGTTCGTCGCGCTCCACGTCCTGACCAGCGTCCTCGACACGTACGTCGACGTCGGTTGGGCGGCAGTCGTGGTGCCCTTCACGTCGGGCTACGACAGATTTTGGGTGGGGGTTGGAGCTATTTCGTTGGACCTGATGGCAGCAGTGTTCGTGACAAGCCTGCTGCGCTCGCGCCTGCGACCGGAAACTTGGCGCGCCCTGCACTGGTTGGCCTACCTCTGCTGGCCGGTCGCCCTCGCCCATACGTTCGGCATGGGCACCGATTCGGGCGAACTCTGGGTGATTGCGCTCGGAGTGGTCTGTGTGGCCCTCGTGGCGGCGGCCTTGGCCTGGCGCATGTTTGTCGTCACGCGTCAGAGTGCGGCGCGCACGGCGCACTCATCGGTCGATGGCGTGCCGCCTAAACACCTCGCGCTCGGCGGCCGCAGCGGTCCGGGAGTGCGCCGTGGTTAGCGTCGAACAGACCGTCGCCGCCCCGGGTCGATACCGCATCCTCGGTCATCCGACAGATCTCGCCGGCCATGTGGCCGCCCTTGGCCCACTTCCGGTGTCCACCTCGCCCGGACGGGAGTGGCTGGAGGCCTTTGTCGGCTCACTCGAGGCGTCCGGTCTCACCGGCCGCGGCGGAGCCGGGTTCCCTGCCGCCATCAAAGCGGCAATGACCCGCGCCGCAGGATCGGGCGGCACCATCCTCGTGAATGCCATGGAGGGGGAGCCGGCCAGCGACAAGGACAAGCTTCTGCTGATCCGTTCCCCGCACTTGGTGCTCGACGGCGCTCAGCTCCTGGCGGCCGCAACTGGCGCCTCACAGGTCACGGTGTGCGTGCCCGCCGGGCGCGAGGCGGTGGCCGCCGCCACGGCGCATGCCCTCGCCGAGCGGGCCTCTGCGGGCTGGCCTCTCGTGGCCGAGCAACTGGTGCGTCCGCCTGACCGTTTCGTCGCCGGCGAGGAGTCGGCGTTGGTGCAGTGGGTCAACGCCGGCCGGTCCCTCCCGTCGTTCCGAACCCATAAGGGGACGCCCTTACGGGTCGGACGCCGACCGGCGCTGGTCCATAACGCAGAGACGCTGGCCCATGTGTGCATGATCGGACGTTTCGGGGCCCAGGCTTTTCGCAGTCAAGGACAGATCGACGACCCCGGTACCTCGCTCGTCACTATTTCGGGCGCCGTGCAACACCCCGGAGTGGTCGAGGTTGTCAGGGGGACGGCTCTTCTTGACATCGCGACTCGGGCGAACCCGCTGGGTCCCCCCCGCGCACTCCTTGTAGGTGGCTACGGCGGCAGCTGGGTCGGACCCGATCACTTCGCGACGCCGTACGCCTCCCTGCCGCTGCGTGCTGTCGGCGCGTCCGCCGGCGTCGGCATCGTGATCGTGCTCGGTCATGAGGCCTGCGGTTTGGCTGAGACGGCCCGGGTGGCGCACTACATGGCTGGTCAGAGCGCGGGCCAGTGTGGTCCCTGTGTGTACGGCCTGCCGGCCATCGCCGACGACATGACCCGACTCGCATGCGGCAGGGCCGATCCTGATCTGTTGGGACGGCTGCGCCGGCGCCTCAATGCTGTGAACGGCCGGGGCGCCTGCCGTCATCCCGACGGCGTCGTGCGCCTGGTGGGCAGCGCGCTGGCCGTGTTCGAAGCAGACGCCCGGGCCCACGCGACGGGCCGGCCCTGCCCCGGATGGGACGCACCGACGCAGATGCGGTTCCCCGGCCTCACTCGGGGAGCATGAGCGCTGTGCGGATCTTGATCGATCCCGTGGCGTGCGACGCCTACGGCTACTGCGCCGAGTTGCTGCCCGAAGCCATCACGCTCGACGAATGGGGGTATCCCGTGGTCGACGGTAGACCGATTCCGCCCGAGCTGGCCGCGGCCGCCCGCCGAGCTGCACGCGATTGCCCGCGACGGGCCATCTCGCTGCGCGAACGTCCGGGCGGTCGTTGATCGGTCGGACAAGAATGGCGATATGCCGACGCGTCCCAGAGCCCGATGCCACCATCACGAGTGCTGATTCGCAGGGCAGCGGACGCCGACTTGCCCCGGATCGTTCAACTGCTCCAGAGCGGAGCCGTTCCAGGCGAGATCTCTCCAGAGGGTGGCGACATCGCCCTCTACCGATCGGCCCTGCACGAGATTGAGGATGGCACTGGCGCCGTGCTCGTGGCCCAGCTGGGCGACGAGGTCGTGGGGGTCTGCCAACTCATCGTGTTCCGTCACCTTCACCGGCGCGGCGGTCTGTGCGCCGAGATCGAATCCGTACACGTGCACCCCGACCACCGGGGCGTCGACATCGGCTCGACGCTTGTTGCGGACGCAGTCGAGCGAGCCCGGGCCATGGGCTGCTACCGGGTCCAGTTGGCTTCCAACCGTGCCCGGGAGGATGCCCACCGCTTCTACGAGCGGCTCGGCTTCGTGCCCTCCCATGTGGGCTACAAGCTGTTCCTCTCGTGATGGTGGCGACGACACCGACCGCTTGCTATCTCTACGTAATCATGTAATATAGTAATATGAGTGACACAGGAAGAGGGCCCCAACGTGGACGCCGGCGCTCGGCGGAGCAGGTTCCATCAGGTCCCGAACAGGAACGGTTGATCAGCGCCTGGTTCAGCGGCCGGGTGCCCGAGGGTTGGTTCGAGGGCAGCCCGACCATCGAGATCGACGGTGACGAAATCCTCATCGTCGGCGACCTGGCGTCGCCCCAATTGGCCGAAGGCGCCGGGGAGGACGAGGTCAGGGTGGCCGAACAGGCCCGCATCAGTGGATTCCGTGAGGAGACCCGGGGTGTGAGGGTGCGCATTGCCGAGGAGGCTCAACCGGCGTTCAGGCGGACGGTCTCGTGGGGCGCCCAGTGCGGAGGGTCGCGGGTCCACTTCACGACGGCCGGTGTTCCCGCCATGACCCGGCTCGGAATGCGCGATAGGCGCGTCCTCGACACCTTGATCGATGCCGGCGTCGCCGGCAGCCGGAGCCAGGCCCTGGCCTGGTGCGTGCGCCTTGTCGGGCAGCACGAATCCGAGTGGATCGACGAGCTCCGTGGGGCCATGGCCAAGGTCGAAGAGGTGCGCAACCGGGGACCGCGGAGCGGCGATCCGGACTGACGCTGCACGTGCCAGCATGCGCCATGGAACATTTTCACCAGGTGCAGGACGAGCTGCGTGAGCCGTACCGCCAACTGCGAGAGGCCATTCCCGACGTGACGGAGGCGTACGGTGCGCTTCACGACGCAGCAATGAAAGATGGCGCGCTCTCGGTCAAGTTCAAGGAGCTCGTTGCTCTGGCCATCTCCATTACGCGGGAGTGCGACGGCTGCATTGCAGCGCACGCTCGTGGTGCAGTGCGCCGGGGCGCGACGCGCCGGGAGGTGGTCGAGACGATCGGCGTGGCCATCCACATGAACGGAGGACCGGGCACCGTTTGGGGTCCGCGGGCGCTGGCCGCATATCAGGAGTTCGGCGGCGAGACGGTTTGAACCGCACCTGGCGCCGAGGTGGGTTCCGTGGCCGGCGGTTGTTCGTCGAGGTGGCGCGGCCACAGGCGCTTCGCCAGGACGACATTCGTCTCGCCGGCGTAGATGAAGAGCTGCGAGCCTAGGGAGAGCCAGAACACGAGGCCGAGCACGGTGGCGAAGAGGCCATAGAGCTGGGTGGCGTGCCGGAGGGCATGACTCACCAGCAGGCCGCCCGCCGCTTCGAGGATGGTCCAGCCGAGCGCACCGATCAACGCCCCCGGCAAGAGCTGGTGCCAGCGTGTCCCGGGCGGGGCAAGGATGTGTAAGGCCAACACATAGGCCGCGAAGTTGACCGCGGCCGCACCGACCAGCGTGTAGGCCCAGTAGGCCACCGCGTTGTCGTGCACGCCACCGATGGTCGAGATGCCGGCAAGGATGGCGCTCCCTACCACGGCCACGGCGATGGTGCCCAGGAGCAACAGCCCGCGCAGCACGCGCGGGAGGAGCCCGGCTTCTTTCCGGCGTGGGACGCCCCACATGATGGCGCTCGCTGTCTGGAGGTGGTTGGTCACGCCGAGAGATCCCCACAAGAGGCCCACGAAGCTGACCACGAAGGCCAGCGCGGAGGGCCTGTGCAGCGCGGAGATGCTCGACCCCAGCTTGTTACCGATCACCGGGAACTCGCCGAGGGCTGAGTGGATGATGCGTTGCTCTGCTTGGGGATTGTTGCGCAGTACCAATCCGACGACGGTGACGAAGAGCAGAAGCAACGGGAATACGGCGAGGAATCCGTAGAAGGTGACCAGTGCGGCGAGCGACCCACCCCGATCATCCCCGTACTTCTTGAGCACCGCGACCGGGACGGCGGTGAACGCCGAACGGCGCTGCCGGTCGTCGAGCCAGCGGGACAACCGCCGCCAGAGTTTCAGCGTGCGACGGCCGCCGGCGTGAAGGTGCAGTCGAGGTGTTTGATGCCATTGATGAACGGGGACAGCAGGCGGTCCGGTTCGCCTGTTGCCGAGATGTCGGGGAGCCGCTCGAAGAGCCGCCGGAACATCACTTCGATCTCCTCGCGGGCCAGGTGGGCACCCAGGCAGAAGTGAGGACCAGCCGCACCGAACCCGATGTGGGGGTTCGGTGCGCGCCGTACGTCGAATGTGTAGGGGTCCGCGAACACGTCCTCGTCCCGGTTCGCCGAGTTGTAGAACATGATCACCCGGTCACCGGCCGCCATGTCCTGACCGCCCAGGACCGTGTCTTGCGCCACTGTCCGCCGCATCCAGATCACTGGTGAGGCCCAGCGGACAACCTCGTCCACCGCGGACGGCGCCACCGCGTCGGGGTCGGCCTGCCACAGGGCTCGCTGATCCGGATGTTGGGTGAGTGCCAGCAGCCCATGACTGATGGCATTGCGGGTGGTCTCGTTGCCGGCCACGACCAGCAAGATGAAGAACGACGCCACTTCGGCGTCGGTCAGTGCCTCGCCATCGACATTGGTGTTGACAAGGGCCGAGGTCACATCCTCCGTGGGGTGCTCCTTTCGGTACTGGGCCAGATCGTTCATCAGCAGATTCAACTGCTGCGCCGCGTTCATGAATGCGACCATGGGGTCCTCACCCTCGGCCACGTACTCAGGGTCACCGTTCGAGAGGATCACGTTGGACGCGTTGAACACGGTGTCGTAGTCGGCCGGCCCGATACCCATCATGTTGCAGATGATCTCGAGGGGCAGCCGGGCGGCCACCTCGACCGTGAAGTCGCAGCCGCCCTGGTGGGCCACTCGGTCGATCACGGTGTTGGCCACGTAGTCGATGCGTTCTTCGATCGACTTGATCATTCGGGGGTTGAAGGCAGCCGACACGATCCGCCGCAAGCGAGCGTGGCGCGGGTTGTCCATGTTGATCATGGAGCCGAAGAACTCGTTCATTTCCTCGGGCAGGTCGATCATGGAGGTTGCGCCCTTGCCCGACTGGAAGATCTCAGGATGGCGACTCGCCTCAGTCACGTCCGCATGCTTGGTCAAGGCGTAGAAGCCACTTCCCTTGGGCACGACGTAGGTCAATGCCTCGGGGATCTCCGGCTCGTCGAAATGCGGAATCGGACGTTGGCGGCGCAGTGTCCGGAAGGCTCCCTCTCGCTCCTCCCAGGGCCGGGCCCAGAACTCGATGTCGGAGAGATCGATGTCGTCGACGGCCAGGACGGCACGTGGTTCCATGCCGTTACCCTACCCACCTCCCTACACTTCGATCATGTGCGACACGCTGTGTGCTCTGGGTCCGGGTGGCATGGTCTTCGCCAAGAATTCGGATCGTCCGCCGGGTGAGGTGCAAATCACTTGGCCGTTCGGCCGGCGCGCCTCGAACGGGTGCTCGCTGCGCACCCAGTACCTGACCATTGGTGACACCGGCGCACATGCCGTCCTGGTCTCCTGCCCGACCTGGCTCTGGGGTGCCGAGCACGGGGTGAACGAGTACGGCGTGGCCATCGGCAACGAGCGGGTGGGCACGACCCACGACTCAGAGCACGCCAAACCTGCCCTGATCGGAATGGACTTGGTCCGGCTCGGGTTGGAGCGGTCACGCACCGCGAGGGAGGCCATCGACGTGATGACCGGACTGCTCGAGTCCTGCGGGCAAGGTGGGATTGCCGACGCTGCCCGTCGGAACGCCTACGACTCCTCGTTCCTGGTGGCCGATCCCACCGAGGCCTTCGTGCTCGAGACGGCCGGGAAGGACTACGCCGTCGCCCCGGCCCGGGGTGCGACCGCCATCTCGAACCGACTCGGCATCGGTACCGAGTGGACGCGAGCTTCCCCGGCGCTGGGGCCCGGAGCCCCTTTCACGCAATTCCGCGATGCGGACGAGAACACGGCGTCCGCGGACGTCCGCCTAGCGGCCAGCCGCCGCTTTTTGGACTCGGTGCCTCCCGGCGGCCTCACGGCGCGGGTGACCGCGGCGCACCTGCGCGACCACGGCACCGGACCGTGGGGCGTTCCCGGGAAGCCAGGGGCGGTGCAGCCTCCCCCGTCGAGTGTGGGGGAGGCCTTCGCCGGTGTGACCGTCTGCATGCACGTTCGGAACGTCAGCGTGACTGCGGCCTCCATGATCGCCGAGCTTCCCGACGGAGTGAACGACGGTGCACCTCTGCGCGTGTACGTGGCTCCCGGAAGTCCGTGCGTCAGCGTCTATGTCCCCGCCTTCCCCCGCACCACCAAGGGTGCCGCACCGTTTGTGCCAACGGAACTCTCGGGCGAGGAGATCTGGCGCGCCGCCGACACTCTGCGCCAACGGGTCGAATCGGACCCGGACGCCCTGGTATCGGTTCGAGCTGCCCTCCAACCGGTGGAGGATGAGATCTGGTTTGAGGCCGACGAGGTGCTCGAGCACCCCGACCGCTGGGCTTCGGTCGCCGGCTCGTGGGGTATCCGCACCCTGCACGCGCTCACCACCTGTATCCCCTAAACGGGTCAACGGCGACAGTACGCTGCGAAAACGCAGTGCACTCCTATTCGCCAAGGGGGACGACCATGACTTACACGCTCACGACAGACGACATCACCGTCGGTGACGCCGTGACCAGCCAGCTCGAGAAGATGTGGGGCTGGTACCTGGCGGGCGGCATCATCTCGGTGATCTTCGGGTTCTTCGTCATCAGCTGGCGCCATGCCACGGTGTACGCGGCCATCTACTTCGCCAGTGGGTTCTTCATCGTGGGAGGGCTCTTCGAGATCTTCGGATCGTTCCGCATGGCACGTCAACGCTGGATGCACCTCCTCTTCGGGGTGTTCTGGCTGGGCGCCGGCATCGTCGGCTTCGTCTGGCCGCACATCACGATTTTCGTGGTCGCCGTGCTGATCGGGTGGTCGTTCCTGGTGCTCGGGATCTTCGACATCGTTTCGTCCCTCTCGCACCATCACCTGCCCTATTGGTGGCTCTATCTCATCCGCGGCGTCATCGCCTTGGCCCTCGGTTTCCTGTGTATCCGCCACCCGGGCGGGACCCTGACCGCCGTCATGGTCATGGTGGGCATCCTCGCCATCCTCTTCGGCGTCGTCGAAATCGTGGGCGCTCTCTCTGCTCGCCACGCCACGAAGTACTGGGAGAAATACAAGAAGCAGTTGAGCTGAGCCCGCTCGAGAAGCGATGCGTCTCACCAGCTTCTCTGTCTCCGACGGTGTGGTGCGGCCCGGGCTCGTCCTCGGTGACGAAGTCGTCGACCTGAGCCACCCGATGACGGGTCTCCCCGAGACCATGAGGGCGGTGCTGGCCCTGGGGCCTGCGGCGCGGCCCGCATTGGACGCAGCACCGCGTACGAGGGCGACGCGACACCAGGCAGACGAGGTGCGTCGGCATGCGCCGGTACCCGATCCACCCACGATCCTCGGGATCGGCATGAACTACCACGCCCACATCGCCGAGTTGGGACGTGAACCGCCCGAATGGCAGTACTGGTTCAACAAACAGCGAACGGCCATCGCCGGACCGGGTGATCCGATCGTGCTGCCCGCCGTCTCGGACATGGTCGACTACGAGGGGGAGCTCGCCATGGTGATCGGTCGGCGCTGCCAGAACGTGCCGGCCGCCCGGGCGTTCGAGGTGGTCGCCGGCTTCACCATCGTCAACGACGTGAGCGCGCGAGACTGGCAGTGGCGGACCCCGACCTTCACCGTGGGCAAGTCCTTCGACACCCATGCGCCCTGCGGTCCCGAGCTGGTCACGGCGGACGAGCTCGGTGACCCTGGTGATCTGGCCCTCCGCACCTGGGTCAACGATGAGCTACGCCAGGATTCGAGGACGTCGGACCTCATCTTCGGCCTGCGCGAGATGGTCGAGTACCTGACGACAGCATTCCCGCTCGAGCCGGGGACAATCCTCGCAACGGGCACCCCGGCGGGGGTCGGCGCAGGCTTCGATCCACCCCGGTTCCTCCGGGACGGCGACATCGTCCGTATCGCCATCGAGGGGATCGGCGAACTGCGCAATCCCGTCGTCCAGGGTGAGTCCCGGGAGCCGGTTGGGCTGGATTGATCGGGGACTAATCGCCCGCAGAGGTCAACATCGCGCCCCGCGGGGTCACACCGGGCGCTCAGCACGGCAGAATGTCTGGGTGCCAGACATCGCATCGGAACTGAGCGACGCCGACCGGGCGGAGCGGTTGTCCAAATTGCAGGGGATCATGGACCTCATGCGTCCGGCCGTCCAGGCTGACGGGGGCGACCTGGTCCTGGTCCGAGCCGATGTCGAGACCGGGGTGGTCGAGGTGGAGCTCCAGGGAGCCTGCAGCTCTTGTGCCGTCAGCTCGGCCACGCTCTCGGGTGGCGTCGAGCGAATCCTCAAGGAGCGGCTGCCATGGGTGACCGAGGTCGTCGGCGGCGTCGACGACTCACTCAGCTTCGACGAGAGTTCTGCTCTGGGTGCCGGCGGCTACGTCCCCAGCCTCTAGAGCCACGCCCGACCCTTCCGACCCCACAGCAAGGGCCTGACGCCGCCTGCGCGTGGCCGTCATGCCGCCTGACCCGACCCCGGGGCCAGGAGTCTTTCGACGGGCTGTCGCCGGCCCAGACCTACAGACCAGGCTTCCAGACCAGGCCTAAAGATCTGCCCTGATGTCCATGTTCAACATCGTCTGAATCTGGGGTTGCACAGCCTCAGGCCGGTTTTGGCTCCTTGGGTAGCCCGAGAGCGCGCTCGCCCACGATGTTGCGCTGGATCTCGGCGGCACCACCCCATATCGACTCCGATCGCGAGAAGAAGAAGAGCGACTGCAAGTTGTTCACCGGGTAATTGGCCTTGGCCCGCCGAGCACCCGGCAAGACCGTGTCCTCCCCGTCGTCGCCCAGCAGGATCTGTCCCTCCGGGCCGTAGATGTCCATGGCCAACAACATGGTCGCCTGGTGCGCCTCCGACCAGAACATCTTGTTGCATGCCCCGAGCTTGGCCGTGGTGTGGGTGCCGTTGAGCGCGTCGGTCAGGGTCCTGAAACCGTTGATCTGCATGATCTTTATGTTCGACCACGATTTGGCCAGGCGCTGACGGATGAGCGGGTCGCCCGTGCGAGCTTTCTGGCGTGCCACCTCGAGGATCTGGTCGAACTCTTTTTGGAAGCGCCGGTGACCCGTCGTAGCGGAAGTGCCCCGCTCGAAACCCAACGTGGTCATCGCGACCTTCCAGCCGTTGTTGACCCCGCCCACCACATTCTCCTTCGGGCAGCGCACGTTGGTGAAGAAGACTTCGTTGAACTCTGCCGACCCATCGATCTGCTCGATGGGTCGCACCTCGACCCCTGGCTGTTTCATCGGAACGAGGAGATAGGAGATCCCGGCGTGCTTGGGCGCATCGGGATCCGTCCGGGCCAGCAAGAAGATGTAGTCGGCGTACTGCGCCTGAGTGGTCCAAACCTTTTGCCCGTTGATGACCCATTCGTCGCCGTCCAGCTCGGCCCGGGTCTTGAGGCCGGCCAGGTCGGAACCGGCGTCGGGCTCGCTGAAACCCTGGCACCAGGCGATTTCCCCCTTGAGGATGCCTGGAATGAATTGCTGTTTCTGTTCCTCGCTACCCCATTGGAGGATTGTCGGCCCAACCAGAGTATCTCCAAAGAAATCTCCCCGGAGAGGTGCTCCCACCCGGGCGAATTCCTCGTTCAGCACCACTTGCTGGAGCAGGGAGAGGCCCTTGCCTCCGTACTCCGTGGGCCAACTGGCACAGATCCAACCCCCACCGAACAGCTTGGTCGTCCACTCGTCGTTGAACTGCATGCGCTCGTCGGGAGTCATGGAGAAACCCTCTTTGCCCCATCCCTCGGGCAGATTGTCCCTGAGCCAGCCGGCGATCTCCGCGCGGAATGCTTCTGCTTCGGACGGGTAGGCGAGGTCCATGTCCCCGACGGTACCCGGCTCTGTGACCGACACGAAACTGCTTCGGCCATAAGGGGCGGGGGGAAGCACCCAGATAAGCTGTGCCGTCGAATGTAGGGATGCACCACCCCTGGTCAAGGGTCGAGGAGAAGGAGGTGTGGCCGTGTCGAGAGGCGAACCCCCCAGTAGCTCCGCCGGCGCGTGCTCCGCTCCGTGCATCGGCTGATTTTCGCCAAGAGCTCGCGGTGAGCCCCGCAACGGGCACTCGCACGGACGCATGCTCCGGACATTGAAGCCCGGCGGGTAGTGCGCCCGCCGGTCGTCCGAACCGACTCTGTCCCACAGTGGGCGTCACGCAGGAGGGAGCTCCATGGCAACGCCACCACCGACGAGCGCACCGGCCCGCTCTGGCATCTTCAATGGCCGGCCCCGTGGAACGGACCGCGGTCCGAACCAGCGCCGCCGCCGCACGCGGCGGATCCTCGCCTCGGAGGGCGTGTTCGACTCCATCGTGTCACTGGCCGGCCTTCTCGGGCGCCCGGTTCGTAACCAGCGCGGCCAGGAGATCGGCCGCCTCGAAGACGTCGTGGCCCGGTGGGCGGATGGACAGGTCTACCCGCCCGTCAGTGGCCTGATCATCAAGGTCGGGCGTCGGGAAGCCTTCGTTCCCGCCTCGTCGATCGACCGGATCGGACACGCGGAAGTGTTGTTGCGCTCGAGCCGGCTCGACCTACGCGACGTGGTCCGCCGGCCCAACGAAGTGCTCCTGGCAAAAGATGTGCTGGACCACCAGCTCGTCGACGTGGAGGGCGTCCAGGTCATTCGGGCTGCCGACCTGTACCTGGCCGAGGCCATCGGCCGCATCCGCTTGGTGGGTGCGGACGTGTCGAATGTCACGCTCCTTCGCCGTCTCGGGCCGCGCCGTTGGCGCCCACGTCCCACGCCTGACCGCGTGATCGACTGGGCGGCCATCCAGACCTTCGCTGAGTCGACCGGTGAGGCGCAAGCCGCGACTCAGGTGCGTCTCAAGACAACGAACGAGGGGCTCCAGCGCCTGCGCCCGGCTGAGCTGGCTGACCTTCTGGAAGACCTGCGTCGTGACGAGCGCCGCGAGCTGTTGTCAGCGCTCGACCCGGACGAGGCGGCTGACGCGCTCGAGGAGATGGAGCCTGAAGATCTCGAGCAATTGTTGCGCGAGACGGATCCGGCCGACGCCGCCCGCTTGGTGGCCGCTATGGAGCCGGACGAGGCTGCTGACGCCCTCCGCCACCTGCCCCTGGCTCTCCGGGCCGAGGTCCTGGGCCACATCCCGCAGTCGACGGCCCTGGCCCTGCGCGAACTGCTCGGGTACGAAGAGGACGAGGCCGGCGGAATCATGACGACGGCCCTGGTCACGGCCCATTCGGGAGACAAGGTGAAGAAGGTCGTCGACCGTCTCTCCGACGCGCGAAACCACGGGGTCGACCTCGACGCCGTGGCCGTGGTCGACAGCGACGGACGCCTGATCGGCGACGTGGCCGTGCTCGACATCCTGCTGTCTCTGCGAGAGGACAAGGACACTCGGATGTCGGCACTGCTCCAGGAGGAGGAGTTGCCCGTCCACGCCAAGACGCCCACAAAAGAGGTCGCGCACCGTTTGATCGAGGCCAGACGCCACAGTCTCGTCGTCGTGGATGACGACGGGAGCCCGATCGGGCGGATCATGGTGGACGACGTGCTGGACGTCCTGGTTCCGACCAAGGGCAGATTCCACTTTCCGCGCCTGCTCTCGTGAAGCCGCCCGCCTCCCGGCGGTGGCTCATCTATCTTGCCGCGGCCGGACCCGGACTCATCGCGGCGGCCGCCGGCAACGACGCCGGCGGCGTCGTGACGTACGCGTCCGCCGGGGCGCAGTTCGTCTACCGCACCCTCTTCCTGATGGTGCTCATCACGGTGGCTTACGTCATCGTGCAGGAGATGGTGGCGCGGCTCTCCGTGTACACCGGCAAAGGATTGGCCGCGCTCATCCGCGAGGAGTTGCCCCTGCGCCTGACCGCGTTCGCCATCACCGCCTTCGCCATCGCCAACCTCGGTCTCATGGTCACCGAATTCGGTGGCATCGCCACCTCGTTCGAACTCTTCGGTGTTTCGCGTTACCTCTCGGTGCCGATTGCCGCGGTGGCGATCTGGTCGCTGGTCCTCTTCGGGTCGTACCGGTACGCCGAGCGTGTCTTCTTGCTCCTGACGCTCGTGTTCATCGCCTATCCGATCGCCGCGGTCCTGGCCCATCCGAACTGGCACCAGGTGGCGGTCAACACGGTGTGGCCACACTTCGTCGCCAGCAAGTCGTTCCTCCTCCTCTCGGTCGCCCTCATCGGCACCACCATCACCCCGTACATCCAGCTGTACGAGGCGGGGGCCGTCGTCGACAAGGGGGTGAAGCCGGAGGAGTATCGATACCAGCGGTTTGATGCCATCGCAGGAGCCCTGATGGCGTCGTTTGTCGCCATGTCCATCATCGTCGCAACCGGAGCCACCATCGGGGGGACCGGCCCGCTCACCTCGGCGTCGACCGCGGCCGAGGCGTTGAAGCCGGTCGCCGGCGCCGCCGCGGAGACCCTGTTCGGGCTGGGACTGCTGGGTGCCTCCGCCCTGGCGGCCGCTGTCGTGCCTCTTTCGACCTCCTATGCCGTGGCGGAGGCCATCGGCGTGGAGCGCTCGGTGTCCTCGAGCTTCCGCCAGGCACCCGTCTTCCTGGGCATTTTCACCTTCCAGATCCTCGTGGGGGCGGCGGTGGTGTTGGTGCCGGGCAACCTGATCACGCTGATCCTCAACACCCAGGTCCTCGAAGGCGTGATCACCCCGATCACGCTGATTCTGATCCTCGTCCTGGCCAACCGGCGTTCTCTGCTTGGTTCGGCCAGCAACGGCCCGGTATCGCGCTGGGTGGGCGGCCTGGCCATCACTGCCGTGGCCGCCGTGGCCAGCGTGTACGTGCTGTTGACCGTGCTCGGCTGGTTCGGGCTGGGGTGAGAGGTCGAGGACGCCGTTTCGAGGCGCCGTTTGCGGAAGAGGAGGCCGTTCGGGGAGGCTATGCGGCCATGCTGGGTCGAGTCGGGACAACCGTTGCCTAAGACCCCGCGCCAGAAGTGGATCGAAACCAAGGAATCCTGGGAGCGCTCGCGCCACATCGAGCTGCCCGTCCGGATCCCGGCCGCGCCTCCTCGACCAGGGGGACGACGCGTCGCCTTCCTCACCTACCGAGGGAACCCCCGCTGCGGGGGTCAAGGGGTCTATACCCGCCACCTCACCCGTGAGCTGATCGCACTCGGTCACTCCGTGGAGGTCTTCTCGGGCGCCCCGTGGCCAGAACTGGACGAGGGTGTGGGTTTCACCCCGGTGTCCGGTCTCGATCTCTACCGCGACCCTGATCCGTTCCGGGTGCCCCATCCCCGCGAATTCCACTCGCGGGAGGACTTGACTGAATTCGCCATCATGTGCACGGCGGGATTCGGAGAGCCTCTGACCTATTCGCTGCGAGTCCGCCAATTGTTGACTGAACGCCGTGACGAGTTCGACGTCGTGCACGACAATCAATGCCTGGGCAACGCAATGCTCGGAATGGTCGAAGACGGCTGGCCCCTGTTGACGACTTTGCACCATCCCATCACGGTCGACCGCCAACTCGCGCTGTCCCATACGACCAACCCCTGGCAACGCTTCACCACTCGACGCTGGTTCGGGTTCCTCGGTATGCAGGTCCGCGTGGCGCGGGCGCTGCCCGCTGTGCTGACGGTGTCCGAGAACTCGCGGCGCGACATCGCCGCACAGATGGGTGTGGCCCCGGAGCGCATGACCGTGGTGCCGGTCGGGGTCGACCACACGGTGTTCCGTCCGTTCGAGGACGTGACGCCGAAGCCTGGACGCATCATGGTGACCTCGAGTAGCGACGTCCCGATGAAGGGTCTGGTACCGCTCCTCGAAGCCGTCGCCAAATTGCGCACCGAGCGCGACGTCCAATTGACCGTGATCGGGCGACCGAATGAGGGCGGCCGAGTAGACCGGGCCATCGCACGCCTGGGACTGTCTGACGTCGTGCACTGCGTCAGCGGCATCAGCGACGATGCCCTTGCTCGCCTCTATGGCGAAGCGCAAGTTGCCGTGGTGCCCTCTCTCTACGAGGGCTTCTCGTTGCCGGCGATCGAAGCCATGTCCTGCGGCGTCGCCGTGGTGGCCACCACTGGCGGCGCGCTACCCGAAGTCGTGGGCAACGACGGGGAGACAGGGTTGCTGGTAGCGCCTGACGATCCCGGTGCGCTGGCCGGGGCCATTGGCCGGCTGCTGGACGACCCCGCCCTGCGGGCGCGGCTCGGGAGTGCCGGCCGCCAGCGCGTGGTGAGCCGATTCACCTGGCAGGTGACTGCCGCTGGCACGGCCGCCTGCTACGAGGCGTTGCTCGAGGGCAAGCCATTGCCCGGCGCACCAGCGGCTGGTGTCACGAGCGTCCCGGACCGGTTCGGAGCGGCCTGATGCTCACCGTCGACTACGACCGGCTCGGCGTCGGGCCGGGCGAACTTGTCCTCGATCTGGGCTGCGGCTTCGGTCGTCACGCTTTCGAGGCGGCGCGTCGCGGCGCATCGGTGATCGCACTCGATGCCGGTCCCGACGAGGTGGCCCAGGTGCGCGCCACCTTTGGCGCCATGATCGAAGCAGGGGAGCTCGACGTGCAACACCCGGCGACCGCCGTCCAGGGCGACGCCCTGCGGCTGCCCTTCGCCGATGGCACATTCGATCGGGTCATTGCCTCGGAGGTGCTCGAGCACATCCCCGATGACATCGGAGCCATGCGTGAACTGGCCCGCGTGCTCAAGCCGGGAGGAGCTATGGCAGTGACGGTGCCCCGCTGCGCCCCCGAGGCGATCAATTGGGTGCTCTCGGACGAGTACCACGACACGCCCGGTGGCCATGTGCGCATCTACCGGCGCTCGACGCTGGAACGCCGGCTGCGTGCAGCTGGGCTGGAGCCCACCGGCTTCCATCACGCCCATGGTTTGCATTCGCCCTACTGGTGGCTCCGTTGCCTCGTCGGACCGAGCAACGAGACCCATCCCGCCGTCAAGGCCTATCACCAGGTGCTGGTGTGGGACATCGTGAAGGCCCCGCTGGTCACCCGGACGGCAGACCGCGTGCTGAGCCCACTGATCGGCAAGAGCTTGGTGGTCTACCTGACCAAGCCCGAGGCAAAGGTGTCGGGACTACCCGATGCTCGTCCCAACGTCCCCCGCGGCGTGCCCGGAAGGCGCGGGCCCGACACGCCGACCCAGGGAGCGGCCGCATGACCGCAGAAGACATTCGCTCGGCGCAGATCACGATCCCGGAGGTATCCGGCATCCTGACGAGTCGCGACGTTCGTGCGACAGCGCATGCCATCGCAGAGGTACAGCGTCACGACGGGATGATTCCGTGGTTCGAGGGCGGGCACTGCGATCCGTGGAACCACGTCGAGGCAGCCATGGCGCTCACGGTGTGCGGGCTGGTCGGCGAGGCGATGGACGCTTATCGCTGGCTCGCCTCGCGCCAGCTGCCCGACGGCAGCTGGTTCAACTACTACCAGGGTGACACGCTCAAGGACCCGCGCCTTGACACCAACGTCTGCGCCTACCTGGCGGCCGGAGCCTGGCATCACCATCTGATCACCGGTGACGTCGAGTTCTTGGGCGAACTGTGGCCGACCATCGAGAAGGGCATTGACTTCATCTTGCGCTGGCAGCAGCCGGATGGCTCGGTGCTCTGGTCGCTCGACTCCTCCGGACGGACCGAGGGCTACGCCCTGTTGACGGGGTCCTCATCGATCTATCACTCCATGCGCTGCGCCGTCGCCATTGCGGAATGCTTGGCGAAGGACCGTCCGGACTGGGAGCTGGCGGCGGGCCGCCTCGGTCATGCGGTGGCGCATCATCCCGCCGCCTTTGCTCCCAAGATCGAGTTCGCCATGGACTGGTACTACCCGATGCTCTCGGGCGCGCTCGAAGGTGAGGCGGGCCGTCGGCGCATCGCGCATGAGTGGTCCCGCTTCGTCCTGGAGGGTAAGGGCGTGCGCTGCGTGTCGACGGGTGACTGGGTCACAGCCGCGGAGACGGCCGAGTGCGTGCTCACGCTCGACGCTCTCGGCATGGAGGGACCCGCCCTGGACCTCTTCAGCTGGGGACAGAACCTCCGGCTGGATGACGGTTCCTACTGGACGGGGATGGTCTATCCGGACGAGGAGACGTTTCCCAAGAACGAACGGACCACCTACACCTTCGCCGCCATGGTCCTGGCCGCCGACGCGCTGTCCAATACCTCGCCTGCGGCCGGACTCTTCCGCGGTGAGGGCCTTCCGGCCGCACTGGACCTGGCCGAGCCGCACTGCGGCGATGCCACGGCTGGCTGCACGGCAAGCGACCCGACCACCGGCCGCTAGCCCGGGGGGTCCCTACCGGAGAGGGGCGATCGCTCGAGGAGCGCCCTCGGGGGCGCGTACCCGTCGCAGCACCCTCAGGCTGCCACAGGCGCCGTCATCCACGAACTCGTCCGAGTCCAATGCAGCGCAATAGAGCTCGTATGGCGGGCGGCCCCCGTCGGCCGGGTCGGGGAACACGTCGTGGATGGCCAGCCAGCCGCCGAGGGCGACGTGGGGCGACCATCCCCGAAAGTCCGCCCAGGCCGGGTCCTCACCGTGGCCGCCGTCGATGAAGCAGAACGACAGTGGACGGTCCCAGCGCGCCGCCATGGTGGGGGAATCTCCCACGATGCCGACCACTGACGCCTCGAGCCCGGTCTCAGAAATGGTGCGACGCCAGTGGAGCAGCGTGTCGATCCGCCCGGCGGCGGGGTCGATCAGATCGGCCTCGTGGTACTCCCACCCGGGTTGGTTCTCCTCCGAACCCCTGTGGTGGTCGATGGAGAGCACCACGGCTCCCGTGGCTTCGGCCGCCGCGCCGAGATAGACGGTGGACTTGCCACACCAGGCACCGATCTCGACGAAGGTGGGCGGCGCCGCTCCGGGCACCCTCGCCTCTCCCGCTCGGAGGGCGGCTTCATGAAGCGCCTCGCCCTCGTCGTCGGGCATGAAACCGCGGGTGCGGCGCGCGGCCTCGAGCAGCGACCTGGTTCGCTGGATCGCGTCCTGGCGCCGTGCGGGGACCTCTGCCATCAAGAGGTGCGGAGCGCGCCCAGCGAGTCCGCCAGGTGCGGGCGCTCGCGTGCGGCGAAGGCGACGTTCACCCGAAGTCGCTCAATCGACTGGTTCACCCGGCGCGGCCCCGACGCCAGCGGATGGGCGTCGAGGAAGGCGATCGCGTTCTCGGCGAACTCCGCGTCGGCGCACAAGACCGGAATCGACTCGAGGATGCGTGGCGGCGCGTTCTTCGGGAACCGCTCGAGGATCTGGTCCCAGGTCTCGGTCATCCGGGTCCACACCGCCTGGCACCCGACCGGGTTGACCAGGAGCGAACCGAGAACGGCAAAGCCGTTTTGGCTGCGCACCTCCGTCATGGCGAGATCGAACGTGCGCATGCAGAGATCCACATCGGGGAAGATGGCAAGGGCTCCGAGGGAGCGCATCTCCTCCTGCGGTGTCTGCGCAGCCTGGTAGCGGGCGAGCAGGGCGTCGTAGTCACCGTCGCGCAGCAGCTGGGCCACCACGGCCAGCGTGGCCGCCTCGATGTCGGGCGAGATGGGGGCGCCGGATCCGCCGCCGATGGGCGAGTCATCGAAGCGCCGCGCGGCCTCGGTTCGAACCGCCTCGTCGGCACCGATGGTCCCGAGGAGGTTGATGGCCAGGGCCCTAAGGGTGGGCGTGCGATCGCCGTCGTCGGGTAGGGCGTCGAAGCCGAGGTGGGCGTGGCTGGGACCGAACAGTGCCGCTACCGCGTCGTGCAACGCCGGCCGCTGGTCCTCGAACGCGATGCGATTGCTCAAGAGCAGGGCGGCCGACACCGACATCCAGGGCACCGGGTCGGGCTCGAGTCCGAGGTGTGACGCCAGCAGCAGGAACTCGCGCAGGCCCGAATGCCCAGCCAGTGTCGTGGCCCAGGTATCTGCAATGAACTCCGCCCGCTCGAGTGCGGTCAGCTCGGGCAGGTGCTCGGCCAGGGCCAGACGGTGACCGGTCTCGTATCCGACGCGGAAGACGCCCCAGCCACCCGCGTTGACCACGGCCAGACCCTGGCCGGCCTCGGGCAGAGTTGTGGGCTCGTCGAGGATGAGGTTGCGGGTCGGAGCGCCCGGCCGTCCCTGCGCCGGAAGGGCCCGCACGGCGACCGGGACCTTCCATGAGGTCCCGATGGATGATGTGGTGCCCGGTGGCACAGGCCCCAGTGCGAAGGGCTGCTGACGCAGGGCGTCACCCTGCAGGGAGAGCAGCGGGTGGCCTCCTTGGAGGATGAAGGTGTTCATCACGTCGCGCACCGGTGCGCCACTGGCATCCTCGAGCGCGTCCCACAGATCGGTCGTCACAGTGTTGCCGTACGCATGTGCCTTCAAATAGGCACGCACGCCGTCGCGGAAAACATCGGCACCGATGTGCTGCTCGAGCATGCGGAGCACGCTGGCGCCCTTCTCGTAGGTGAGGAGGTCGAACATCCCTTCCGCCTCTTTGGGCGGACCCACGGGGTATTCGATAGGTCGGGTTGAGTGCACGGCATCGATGGCGAGTGCTGCCTCGCGGGAGGGCGCGAAGCCGACCCAGCGGTCCCACGACGGGCGGAATGAATCGACACAAAGCATCTCCATGAACGTGGCGAACGCCTCGTTCAGCCAGATTCCCTCCCACCAGCCCATCGTGACGAGGTCGCCGAACCACATGTGCGCCAGTTCGTGTGAGATGACGTCGGCCACCCGCTCCAGCTCGGTTCTCGATGCCTCGTCAGGGTTCACGAGCAATGCAGTGTCGCGGAAGGTGATGCAGCCCAGGTTCTCCATAGCGCCCGCCGCGAAGTCGGGGATAGCGACGAGGTCGACCTTCTCACCGGGGTAGGGGATGGCGAAGTATTCGGTGAAGAAGCGCAGGGCGAATGCGCCGACCTCGAGCGCATACGTTCCCAGCGAACTCTTGCCGGGCGTCGTCACGACGCGTAGCGGCACGCCGTCCACGTCGATCGTCTCTGTCGACTCGAGCTGGCCTATCACGAATGCCACGAGATACGTGGACATCTTCATGGTGGGGGAGAAACGGATCCGGCGTTTGTCGCCTATGAGCTCGTTGGCGACGACGGGGGAGTTGGAGATGGCCTCGACGTCGGCGTCGACGGTGAGGGTGACGTCGAACACGGCTTTGCGGTCGGGCTCGTCGAAGCAAGGAAAGGCACGCCGGGCATCCACCGACTCGAACTGCGTCGTCGCCATGGTCCGGATCTCACCGTCGGGATCGGTGTAGGTCGAGCGGTAGAATCCACGAAGCTTGTCGTTCAGTGTTCCTGAGAAGCGGCATGTGATTAGACATGGCCCGGGTGGGAGCGCGGTCGAGGTCCGGAACGACACTTGTTCGAGATCGTCGTCGAAGTGAACTGCGCAGGCCAACGTCTCGCCATCAGCAGTCCGTATCTCGACGTCGCTCACGACAAGCTCGGCGGCGTTCATCACCACGACGTCGATCGGTTCGCGGACCACGGCATCGATGGCGAGCGTTCCCGAGAAGGTGGCTGAGGCCACGTTGGGCTCGATCTCGATGTGATAGGTCTCCGGTTCGACCGTGCGGGGTAGGCGATACGCCTCCGTGCCACCCCCGGCGGCCGTCATGGCGGCGCTTGAGTCCATCCGGGCAGGCTACCCGCGGCACCGCGAGTAGGTTCTCGCTGTGCAAGAACAGGCTCCGGTGCCCGACGCCGCCCACGATCTCGATGTTGTGGCCATTGGCTCGCCCCTGCTCGACGTCATCGATATGGCGACCGAGGAGCAGATCGCGCAGGTCGGCCTCGAAAAGGGGTCGATGACCCTGGTCGACCTGGTGAAAGCCAACGCCGTGCAGGCAGCCATGGCGGAGCCCCGCTTCGTCTCCGGAGGATCGGTGGCCAACACCGCGGCCGGGATCGCCGAGCTGGGCGGGCGAGCCGGCTTCATCGGAGCAGTGGCCGACGACGAGGTCGGCCGCACCTACACCGAGAACCTGCTCGCGGCCGGCGTCGAGTTCGAGCCCAGCGTCAGTGAGTCGGCGGCCGGAGATGGCCTCGGGACGGGTCGTTGTGTCGTCCTCATCACTGATGACGCCGACCGGACCATGGGCACGTACCTCGGCGCCGCCTCGACCCTGTCGCCCGCCGGGGTCTCCACCTCGTTCGTGGCCCGAGGGTCCGTCGTGCTCTTGGAGGGGTACCTCTGGGATGTGCCCGCCGCCAAGGAGGCGATGCGCCACGCCGCGGCGATCGCCCATGGCTCGGAGGGTTCGGTGGCTCTGTCGCTTTCCGACCCCTTCTGCGTGGAGCGGCATCGAGCGCGACTTCCTCGAGTTGCTCCTCGACGATGTCGACATCCTTCTCGGCAACGAGGAAGAGGTCACCATCCTTTTCGGCGCGTCCTCTTACCGCGGGGCGCTCGACGCCGCGGAGGAAACAGGACTCCTCGTGGTCATCACGCGCGGAGCGCAGGGCGCCACGGTGCTGACGGCACGAGGGCCGGAGGAGGTACCGGCCGCTCCAGTCGAGCGGGTGCTCGACACGACGGGCGCCGGGGACCTCTTCGCGGCCGGCATGCTCTTCGGCCTTACGCATGGGATGGGCCCCGTCGAGAGCACCCGGCTGGGTGGCCTCTGTGCGGCAGAGGTGATCTCGCACACCGGGGCGCGTCCCGAAGCTGACCTCAGGGTGCTGGCTGCCGCCGCCGGTCTGCTTCCGGCTTCGTCCCCGCCGTGAGCCTCTCCATCGGCATCGTCGGCTTGCCCAACGTCGGCAAGTCGACACTCTTCAACGCGCTCACCCAAAACGCAGTGTTGGCGGCCAACTACCCCTTCGCAACGATCGATCCCAATGTCGGCGTCGTCGCCGTCCCCGATTCGCGGCTCGAGATCCTTTCGACCATGTACGAGGGTGCGCCCGTCGTGCCGGCCACAGTGACCTTCGTCGACATCGCCGGGCTGGTGCGCGGGGCATCGCAGGGGGAGGGCCTGGGCAATCAGTTCCTGGCCTCCATCCGCGAGACGGACGCGATCTGTCAGGTGGTGCGCGCGTTCCACGACGACGATGTCGTCCATGTCGACGCCCGAGTCGATCCCATGGGCGACATCGAAACCGTCAACACCGAGCTGATCTTGGCCGATCTGCAAACGGTCGAAAATCGTCTGCCCAAGTTGGTCAAGGAAACCAAGACCACACCCGCGCTCCGACCCACTCTCGAAGCCGTCGAGCGAGCGCAAGGCATTCTCGGCGAGGGCCGGACCATCTCGGCGGCCACGGCGGCTGGAGAGTTGGAAAGCGCACTGTTGCGCGACCTGCACCTGCTCACGGCCAAGCCCTTCATCTACGTCTTCAACATCGATGAGGGAGCGTTAGGCGACGCCGGGGTGGTGGCCGGGTTGGCCGCCAGCATCGCCCCAGCCCCGGCCATCGTGCTCTGTGCTCAGATCGAGGCCGAGGTGGCCGGTCTCGAACCCGACGATGCCAAGGAGCTGCTCGACAGCTACGGGCAGGAGGAATCAGGCCTCGAGCAATTGGTCCACGTGGGCTTCGCCACGCTCGGCCTGCAGACGTTCCTCACCGCAGGCCCGAAGGAGGCCAGGGCATGGACGATCCATGTCGGTGACACCGCCCCCAAGGCGGCCGGTGTGATTCACACGGACTTCGAACGGGGCTTCATCAAGGCAGAGGTGATCAGCTTCGAGGACCTGGTCGCAGCCGGCTCCGTGACGGCGGCGCGCAGCGTGGGCAAGGCCCGCATGGAGGGAAAGGACTACCTCATGCGCGACGGAGACGTCGTCGAGTTCCGCTTCAACACCTGACAACCCCTCGGCGACGTCAGCCCGCGGGATTGCCGTTTTGGTTGGGGCTGCTGACCGAGAACGACGTGGTGTTCTGCTTGCCGCCCGCGTCGAGGACGTACCAGAGCCCGCCGTCCTGGTCGATGGCCTGACCCGACACCAGCCCGGGGGTGACATCGAGGTTGTAGGTATAGAGCGGGTGGCCGCCGTAGGAAATCTGGGTCGACCCGTCAGGTCGCCGCAACGTTCCGACCAGCGAGGGGTCCACCCCGTGGCCCAGCCGGATCGGACCCGACTTGACGAGCGGGGGCCACTGGAACACGCAGCCATCGTTCAGGCATGCAGAGTGGGTCGGCGTGTCGGGCACGAAGTCGTAGAGCGTGTCGCCGCCACCCGTGGCCAGGATGGGACCGGCGGGCGACTTCTGCAGCGTCAGGGTCAGGGAGACGTCCGTGGTCGGGGGCGCGGACAGGGTGGTCGAGTCCTGGTTGTTGCACGCCGCAGAGACGAGGGCGACACCGACGAGGGCGGCCGGAAGGATTCGGATGAGGCAGGGCAGGCGCACCCCGGTCACGAGGTGGAGTGGACCGTTGTCCCGAGCAGCCAACTGATGGATGTCAGGGCGTCGGCGACGGTCCAATCCGGGCCCTGCGGGTGCTGCAGGTTGGAGACGCCGCCCGAGTTGAGCAGCGAGGTCAGCTTCTGGTTGAGCCGTCCCGACATGTCCGGTGCGCTCACGTCGACGAAACGCTCGTGTCCTGCCGGGTCGATGAGGATGTAGCCGTCGGTATGGTCGACGTCGTAGGTCAGCGGCTGACCGGTGTACCAGTCGGTCGTCGGCGGTTGCTCCTCGGCCACCATCTGGTACGAGACCCCGAAGGGCTTCCAGAAGGCCGCAATCGCGGCCGGTGTGCCGGTCCACAGATCCCAGTCGGCCCCGAACTCCTTCTCGTACGCCGCCAGGCGGGCCACAGTGTCACGTCCGGGGTCCACCGTCGTTTCGAGGAACACCACCTTGTTGCCCATCCCGGCGGCGCGCACGTCGCGCTGGAGGGCGATGAAGGCGCCGGTCACGAGCGGGCACTCGTCCTGACAAAGAGAGAGGAACGGCGCCATGACGACCACCTTGCCGTGCAGCGAGGCCAGGGAGACGGTCTGACCCTCTTGGTTGGTCAGCTGCACGTGCTGTGGCGTGGGTCGCTGGAGGACCAGCCCCTGGTTCGGCGGCGGTTGAGCCGGCGCCGCCGGGCCCCCGCACGCGGCGAGCAGACCCGCTCCGAGGGCGAGCAGACTGATGAGGAGATGCGTCCGGCGGCGCGGGGAGGAGCCCATGTGCGTCTCAATCCCTAGCGGGCGCCGGACCCTGATTGCCAGTCAGGGCGCCCCCTGCGCGCTCCCGGACACAGCGGCGCGTCAGTCCTCATCGCCAGGTGGAAGGAAGCTGAAAGGAAGGTCGGCCAGGGAGATGAGGGTGGAGGCGATCCATCGCGTGAGCCCGTCGAAAATCGGCGCGATTGTCAGCGGGTCCTCGAGATTTTGCTCGCTGAAGCGAATGGAGCCTTCGTAAGTCGCCTCCACCGCCCAGCGCAGACCGCCCGGCGTCGCGCCGTCGGGATCATGGCCGGCGTCGTCGGCATGGACCTGCTCAATGGTGGTCGCCGTGCGGGCCAGGTCCATCGGCTCGGACAGGGGTCCGAAGGAAGGCAGCACGGCCAGAACCTTTTCCGTGTCCGGTGCCTCGGCCATGCGCTGCACGCGCAACGCCACCTCAATGACCACTTCGGGCGACTCGTCCGGCGGCTCGCCGATGGACCAGCTCCGGTACGAGGTCTGGCTCCAGGTGGGCCAGTCGACCGAGACGTCGGCGCGCACTCGGGGCGGCTGCTCCTCGCCGGGAAGGCTGTAGGAGGTCTCCCACGAGACGTCACCCAGGAACACGTCGACCTGGAAGCGCTCCTCGACCGCCTGGCGCTGGAGAAGCGCCCGGTCGAAGGAAGCCCGAATGGTGCCGATGACGTCGACGAGGAGATGGTCGAGCACGCCCCGCGAGGATAGGCGTGCAGGAGGCCGCCCTGGCTTCGGCCGGCGAGGTCTCGGCTGTTACGGTCGATCAAATGGGAATGGAGTCGGCCTGGCTGGAGCGGCGGGTCATCGCCTATGCGCACCAGGGCGGCGCCTGGGAGTCGCCCTCGTCCACGCTGCACGCCATCCGGCGGGCGCTCGAGGCGGGGGCCACGGGGATCGAGCTCGACGTCCACGCCACCGCAGACGGCGAACTCGTGGTCTGCCACGACGACACCGTGGACAGGACGACGGCACAATCGGGGCCTATCGCTTCCTTCACGCTCGAGGAGCTGCGATCCATGGACTTCTCGTACTGGTGGATCCCCGGGGCGGACGTGACGCCGGGTCGGCCGCCCGCCGACTACCCCTTCCGGGGACGGGCGCCGGTCGACCGCTCCTATGGCATCGCCACGCTGCGCGAGGTGCTCGCAGAGTTCTCCGGTGTCGTGCTCAACCTCGACATCAAGCGAACGGCGCCGGTGGTGACCCCCTACGAGGAGTCGCTGGCCAAGCTGCTGGTCGAGTTCGGGCGCACGGACGACGTGATCGTGGCCTCGTTCCTCGACCAGGCCACCGACGTCTTCCGGCAGTTCGCTCCGCAGATTCCTACCTCAGCCGGAACGGTTGCCACGGCCGAGGCTTGGCGGGCTGTCCAGGCAGGGGAGCCGATGCCCGAGATCCCGGCCGTCGCCTACCAGGTGCCCGAGCGCCAGGGCGACCTGGTCGTGGCGGACGAGCGCTTCGTGGCGAGCGCCCATGCAGCCGGGAAGGCCGTCCATGTTTGGACGGTGAACGACAGCGAGTCGATGGAGCGCTTGCTCGGCCTGGGGGTGGACGGAATCATCTCGGACGTGCCCACCACGCTCTGCTCGGTGTTGGACGGGGCCGGCGCATCCTGGGACGGTTCGCTCCGGTCCTGAGCGAACCTCGTCAGCCGCGACCGCAGTTCGGCTTCTTGCCGTGGTTGGCCTTCTTTTTCGTCCTGAGCTTGCGCTTGACCGTTCGCTTCGACATGGGGAGGACATGTTAGACGGCGTGCGACAGGGCGTCCGGTAGCCTCAGCGGCCATGCGGTCCGGTTGGCTGCTACGGGACGGCGACGTCGTCTGCGCACTCGAGATGGCGGAGACCTCCGCCGAGCAGCGGCGGATCCTGAGAGAATGGACCGGCGGCGAGGGCGCCCTGCACGTTGACGGGGTCCGGAGCTTGCACACCGCGGGCATGAAATTCCCGCTTGACGTGGCATTCCTCTCTCGCGATCACACGGTGCTCCGCGTCGCCCACCTCAAGCCCTGGCGGCTCGCCCTGGGCGGCAGAGGCACGCAGAGCGCGGTGGCCCTGGGGGCGGGCTCCCTCGAGCGCTGGGGCCTGCGGGTGGGAGACCGCCTCGAGATGCGCGAGGCGCAACCCGGCTCGAACGGCTCATCTTGAGTCCGGCCGAGGCCGGGCGGGGTCGCCTCGTGCTGGTGGCCACGCCCATCGGCAACCTGGGCGATCTGGCCCCACGTGCTCGCCAGGTCCTGGTCGAGGCCACCCTCATCTTTTGTGAGGACACCCGACGGACCCGCGCCCTGCTCTCGGCGTTCGGCATCGGCGCCGGCGACCGGCTCGTGTCACTGCACCGGCACAACGAGGCGGCCGGGGCGGAACGGATCGCCGTCGCCGTGGCGGGCGGCGCCACGGTCGCGCTGGTCAGCGACGCAGGGACGCCCGGTATTTCGGACCCCGGCGCGCTGGTGGCGGCCCGCCTGGCCGCCCAGGGAGAAGTGGTGACCACGGTGCCCGGTCCATCGTCCGTCGTCGCGGCCCTGACGGTGAGTGGGCTTCCGACCGACCGCTTCGTCGTCGAGGGCTTCCTTCCCCGCAAAGGCACCGATCGGCGACGCCGCGTGGGTGCCCTCCTGGCGGACGAGCGTACGTCGGTGGTGCTCGAGGCGCCGGGTCGACTGGCCGCCACGCTGGACGAGCTCGCCACGCTTGATCCGGACCGCCCGGTCGCGGTGGCGCGTGAGATGACGAAGCTCCACGAAGAGGTGTGGCGGGGCACGCTGGCCGAGGCCGCGACCGAGTTCGGCGGCCGGGAGGTGCGTGGCGAGATCGTGCTCGTGGTCGGCGGCGCCAAGTCCCCGGACCCGGCCGACGACGACGCCCTCGAAGTGGCGGTGCGCGCCGTCTGGGCCGACGATCCCGCGGCCGGACCACGTCAGGTGGCCGACCGCGTGGCGGCGACGCTCGGGGTGAGCCGCCGCCGGGCCTACGAGGCAGCACTACGACTGCGCAGCGGCGGGACGGGGTCCGGGGGCGACTGAGGGCACCGGTACGCTACCGGCGGTGCCCTCTTATTACCTGACTACGCCCATCTATTACGTCAACGACGCGCCGCACGTGGGCAACGCGTACACCACGGTGAACGCTGATGCGCTGGCCCGGTGGCACCGCCTGCTCGGCGACGACGTGTGGTTCATGACGGGCACCGACGAGCATGGCGCCAAGATCGTCGAGGCGGCGGAGGCGAACGGGACGACCCCGAAGGAGTGGACGGACCGCACGTCGACCCGCTTCGTGGAGGCCTGGGACCGGCTCGACATCGACTACGACGACTTCATCCGCACCACCGAGCCGCGGCACTACGAGGTGGTACAGCAGTTTCTGCAGCGCATCTACGACAACGGCTTCATCGAGCTCGGGTCCTACTCGGGGCTCTACTGCGTCTCGTGCGAGGACTACTACACCGAGGACCAGCTCGTGGACGGCAAGTGCCCGGTGCACGGCCGCCCCATCGTGGAGATGCAGGAGGACAACTACTTCTTCAAACTGAGCGCGTTCGAAGAGCGGCTGCTCGACTACTACGACCGCCACCCCGATTTCGTGCGCCCCATTTCCAAGCGGAACGAGGCACTCGGCTTCATCCGCGGCGGCCTGCTCGATGTCTCCATCACCCGGACCTCCTTCTCGTGGGGTGTGCCGGTGCCCTGGGACAGCGGTCACGTGTTCTACGTCTGGTACGACGCGCTGATCAACTACCTCACGGTGGCCGGGTACGGCGGTGATGCAGCCACATTCGAGGCCCGTTGGGGCGCGGCCCACCACCTGATCGGCAAGGACATTTTGAAATTCCACTGCGTCTGGTGGCCCGCTATGTGCATGGCAGCCGGCATCGAGCCGCCGGCCGAGATCTTCGTCCACGGCTACCTGCTGATGGGCGGCCAGAAGCTCGGCAAGACGCTTATCGCGTCGGGGTTGGCCGGCGGCGAAGGCGCCGCCCCGCTCAAGATCACCGACGTGTCACCGCTGGCCCTGGCCGAAGACTTCGGCGTCGACCCCCTGCGCTACCACCTTCTGCGCGACGTGGCCCTCGGCGGGGACGGTGACTTCTCGTACGAGGGCATCGTCGCCCGTTACAACGCGGACCTGGCCAACAACCTCGGCAACCTGGTCTCGCGGGTGACGACGGTCGTCCATTCGAAGTGCGGCGGGGTCGGTCCTGCACCGGACCCGGGGAGCGAGCTGGCGACGGAGGCGACCAGGGTCCTCGGGGCAGTGACGGCCGCCTGGGAGCGCTGGGCGCCCCACGAGGCGCTCGAGGAGACCTGGCGCCTGATCGGTGCGACCAACGCCCGCCTGGAGGCCGTCGAGCCCTGGAAGATGGATCCCGGTCCCGAGGTCGACGCGGTGCTGGGAGATGCCCTCGAAGCGCTGCGCATCGTCGCCGTCCTCTGTTGGCCCGCCATGCCGTCGACGGCGGCGGAGATCTGGCGGCGGATCGGCGCCCCCGGCGACCCGGCCTCGGCCCGGCTGCCGCTCGGGGCCGCCTGGGGCGGCTACCCCGGTGGCGTGGCGGTGATCAAGGGCGACCCGTTGTTCCCGCGGCGGAAGGCCTGATGACGGGTTGGTTCGACTCGCACTGCCACGTGCAGGAGGAGTTCCGGGAGGGCGAAGACGGTGGCGAGCTCGACCCCGTCCTGGACCGGGCCCGGGCGGCCGGAGTCGAACGACTGGTCTGCATCGGTACCGGGGTGACGACGTCGTCCCAGGCCGTGGCCGTGGCCCGGGCGAGCGCCGGCGGGGCCGCACCGAGGGCGTGGGCCTCGGTCGGGCTCCATCCCCACGAGGCGTCCGCGGGAGTGGACGGGGTGGCGGCGCTGCTCGCGCGCGAGCTCGCCGTCGGCGACGGTGCTGTCGTCGCGGTGGGCGAGTGCGGTCTGGACTACTACTACGAACACTCGCCGCGTGACGCGCAACGTGCGGTGTTCGCCGCGCAGATTGCACTGGCTCACCATCACAATCTGACGCTCGTGATCCACGCGCGCGACGCGTGGACGGATCTCTTCGACGTTCTCGCCGCCGAAGGCGTGCCGACTCGCACCGTGCTGCACTGCTTCACCGGAGGAGTCGACGAGGTCGAACGTTGCCTCGCGGCGGGCATGTTCGTGTCGTTCAGCGGCATCGTCACGTTCAAGAACGCGGCCGACGTCCGCGCCGCCGCGGCGCGGTGCCCACTCGACCGACTGCTCGTGGAAACGGACAGCCCGTTCCTCGCGCCGGTGCCGCACCGAGGCCGAACCAACGAGCCCTCGTATCTTCCCTACGTCGGCGAAGCGATTGCTGCCGTGAAGGGCTGCACCCCGCATGTGGTGATGGAACGGTCGGCCGCCGCGGCCGCATTCGCGTTTTCCACAGGTTCCTAATCACACCCCGTTCGGCAAAATTCGAGAACCTTGTGACCTGCATGTTTAGGTGGTCAGTTCGGCGAAAACTGGTGCTGAACAGGAGATTCACATAAATATCGCGAGACTTCTCGTATCTGACCTGGGGAAATAAGACTTTAAAACGCTCTTCCCCAATTTCGATTTGCGTGGGCTGGGACCTTCTCCTAGTTTTTCCCGAAACCCCCCCGCCCCCGTGAGTCGGCGCGGGTGCACTGTGTCCCCTTAGAAGGGTGGAGCCCTGCGGAACCAGAGCACTGGGGGGAGGCGTCTCGGCGTCGCAGCTGTGCTGTGCGGCGTGCTTTTCGGACTGCCTCTCCTCCTGCTGCACAACGAAACGGCCCACGCGTCGCGCGCGCGGACGGCGGCACCTGTCGTGCACTCGATGCACAAGGTGTCCCCGGCCCGGCACCTCGACGGCGTGGACCTGAAGTCGCGTCTGGTGGCGTACCAACACGCAACGACCGCGACCACGACGACCACGGTCGCGCCGAGCACCACGACGACGGCACCGCCGACGACGACGACAAGCGCGCCACTGCCGCCGCCGACAACGACAACGACGACCACCACCACCACCACCGCCGCCCCCGACAACCACGACGACGCATCCGCGGCCGACGAACTCAGAAGTGGGCGAGGCGACGTGGTACTCAGCGGCACCCGCCGGCTACTGCGCCAGTCCGACTCTGCCGTTCGGGACGGTGCTGACGGTGACGAACCACGCCACCGGCGCGTCAACCTCGTGCACGGTCGACGACCGCGAAGACTCGGGGTACCCGCGGGTGGTCGACCTGTCGCCCGAAGGCTTCGGGCAGATCGCCTCGCTGGGCCAGGGAGTGGCGGAGGTCACAATCTCCTGGTGACCCATTCCGGTGCCGACATCGCACACCTGCTGTCGGCGCACGGGATCCACCCGAGTCGGGCCCTCGGTCAGAACTTCGTCGCCGATCCGAACACGGTGCGGCGCATCGCCCGGCTCTCGGGCGCCGGGGCAGGGACCAACGTGCTCGAGATCGGAGCCGGCCTGGGCTCCCTGACGCTGGCCCTGGCCGAGACCGGCGCCCGCGTGGTGGCGGTCGAGACGGACCGACACGTGCTCCCGGCGCTGCGCTCGGTGGTCGAGCCGGTCGGCGTCGAGGTCGTCGAGGGAGACGCCCTGAAGCTCGATCTGGCCGGGCTCCTGGCCGAGCGGGCCCCTGGCCCCTGGAGCCTGGTCTCGAACCTCCCCTACAACGTGGCGACCCCGCTCGTGATGCGCACCCTGACCGAGGTAGGTGCCGTGACCCATCTCCTTGTCATGGTGCAACGGGAGGTGGGGGAGCGCATGGCCGCCGAACCGGGCCACGGCGCCTACGGGTCGGTCTCGGTGCGGATCGCCTACTTCGCCCGGGCCCAGGTGGTCGGGCGGGTGCCGGCCGCGGTCTTCGTGCCCCGGCCCCGGGTGGAGTCCGTCCTGGTTCGGCTTGAGCGCCGTTTGGAGCCCGCGGTCGAGCCCGACCTGGTCTCGTACGACCGGTTGGCCGAGGTGGTGCGGGCCGGCTTCGCCCAGCGCCGCAAGATGCTCCGGCGTTCCCTGGCCGGGGTCGTCGAGCCTGAGGCCTTCGTCCGGGCCGGAGTGCGGCCCGACGCCCGGGCCGAGGAGCTCGATGTCGCGGCCTGGGGCAGGCTGGCCGCCACATGACCACGCTCGTGGCGCCGGCCAAGCTCACCCTCTCGCTCGCGGTCACCGGCGTGCGCGCCGACGGGTTTCACGAGCTCGATGCCGAAATGGTGACGCTCGATCTGTCCGACGTGCTCGAGATCGACGAGACAGGAACAGGGCTGGTGGTGGACCCTGCCCCGGGCACCCGGGCGTCCGACCTCCCGGCATCCTCGAACAATCTGGTCACCCGGGCCCTGGCGGCCTGCGGACGGACGGCCGGTGTCCGCCTGACGAAGCGGATCCCGCTGGGCGGCGGCCTCGGCGGCGGCTCGGCCGACGCCGGCGCCATCCTCCGCTGGGCCGGGTGCCACGACCTGGAACTGGCGGCGTCGATCGGCGCCGACGTGCCGTTCTGTCTGGTCGGGGGCCGGGCCCGGGTCGAGGGCATCGGCGAGCGGGTGACACCGCTCGCGCCCGTGGATCGCCGCTACCTGCTGCTCCTGCCTCCGTTCGGAGTGGACACGGCGTCGGTCTTTCGGGCTTGGGATGGCGGTCAGCGGGCGGAGGGGGCCAACGCCCTCACCGCGGCAGCGCTGGCCGTCGAGCCGCGGCTGGCCGCCTGGCGGGATGCGTTGGGCGACCTGTCGGGTCAGGTGCCGACGCTGGCCGGAAGCGGGTCGACCTGGTTCGTCGAGGACGGTCCGTTCGCCGCGGGCACCGCGGATCAGCCGCTGCTCGAGCTCGAAGGTGTCACGGGCAGGCTCGTGCGCGCCCACACGGTGCCGGCGGGGTGGCCTGGTGCCTGAGGGAAGGTGCTGACCGAGACGGGTGGGACTACTTGCCGGCCCGGCGTTGCCAGCGGGTGGCCTTCAGCATCTTCTTGTGCTTCTTCTTGCGCATCCGCTTGCGGCGCTTCTTGATCAGTGATCCCATGACGTGCGGCAGGCTAGCGGTCCACGGGCCCGACGGCCAGATCGCCCGGGATGCCAGGAGGCCGCGGTGACGTTCGAGATCGTACGTCTGGACCACGTGCAGCTGGCCATGCCCCCTGGTCGGGAGGATGAGGCAGAGGCCTTCTATTCAGGTGTGCTCGGATTCGAGCGCCTCCGCAAACCCCCGGCGCTCGCCGCCCGTGGCGGTTGTTGGTTCGCCCACGGGTCCGTGGCGCTGCATCTGGGCGTGGAGGAGGATTTCCGGGCCGCCCGCAAGGCCCATCCCGCCCTCGCAGTCGACGACCTGGCGGCGCTCGAGGCGGCCCTGCGGGCCGCCGG
The DNA here is from genome assembly GCA_963809715.1 of uncultured Acidimicrobiaceae bacterium. Classification (GTDB taxonomy): domain Bacteria; phylum Actinomycetota; class Acidimicrobiia; order Acidimicrobiales; family RAAP-2; genus Bog-473. The sequence continues at coordinate 695,993 of CAWEKO010000003.1, forward strand.
TGTCGAGGTCCGGCCCAATGGCGATCGGCCCTCGGGCACCGGGTCCTATGCCGACGACCCGTTCGGCAACCGCCTCGAGTTCATGGCGGCAGGCAGCGAGGATCCGTGAGCGCGGGCCGTCCCGGCTGAAGAGGGGGAGGTGCCGACGGGAGCGGAGGCGGACCGCCCCCGTCGGCACTACCGGTGGCCGAGTTGCGGACTCAAAGGGCCACCGGGGGGTTGCTTGCTGCAGTGTGCTCCACCCGCCTGTGGGTCAGGTTGGGAATGCATAAGAAATCCTTATGGCCTGCCGCGTGGAACGAACACGCGGGTTCAGCCCAGAGGAACCTCGGCGTCGGCCGGAGCGGGCACGGTTGGGAGGCGCATGGTCATGCGGGCCCCGCCCGCCGGGTCGTTCTCCGCCGTGACCGTGCCTCCCTCCGCCTTGACCACCTGGGCCACGATGGCCAGACCCAGGCCCGACCCGGGCAAGCCGCGCGCCGCCGGCGAGCGATAGAAGCGGTCGAAGATCCGCGGCAGGTCGTCCTCGGCGATGCCGGGGCCGCGGTCGCGCACGACGACGGTGCCGGCGGCACACTCGACGCTCACGGGCTGGCCCGGCGGGCTCCATTTGCGAGCGTTGTCGAGCAGGTTGCCGACGGCCCGCGCAAGCCGGTCGGCGTGCGCGTCGACCCAGCAGGGCTCCGCCTCGAACTCGAAGGACACGTCGTCCGCTCGCCCGTGCGTGTTGGCGACCACGACGGCGTCGCCCACCAACAGGTCCAGGCGCAGCGGCTCGGCTGGTGCGGGAGTCTGGTCGCCCCGGGCCAGCTCGGCCAGGTCGCCGACGATGTCGGTCAGCTCCTGGAGCTGGACCAGGACGTCATCGACCAGGACCGAGCGATCCTCGTCGCTCAGCTCGTCGACCCGGCGGATCACCTCGAGATTGGTGCGCAACGAGGTCAGAGGGGTGCGCAGCTCGTGGGAGGCGTCGAGCACCAGCCGGCTCTGGGCGCGGCGGGACGACTCGAGCGCCTCGAGGAGCCGATTGAAGGTCCGGCGCAGGCGACCGAGCTCGTCGGACCCGCCCGGAGACAGGCGTCGGGTGACGTCGGTGGTCTCGGCCAGGTCCTCCACCGTGTCGGTCAGCGAGTTCAGCGGCACCAGCGCGGTGCGAGCCACGAGGTAGCCGAGGACCACGGCCAGGACGACGCCGCTTACGGCGACGGCGCCGAGAAAGAGGGCCAGCTTCTTCAGCTCGGATCCGGCATTGAGCAGCGTGGCGATCTGGAGGGCGCCCCCGTCGACCAGGGTGCCCGACTGCACGGGCGTGTTCACCGGCAGGTGTTCGACGAGCTCGCGCATCTCGTTCCCGTCGACATTGACGGTTGTGAAGAAGGACGGGGCCAGTCCCACCGACACCAGGCGCACCTGCCCGGTCACGGGCAGACCGCCGCCGGAGACCACGGCGCCACCGGTGTCGATGACCTGCCCCAAGGTGGCGGTGGTCGACCCGATCTCCTGGCCGGCGACGATCTTCTGGGCCGCCGTGGTGAGCGAGTTGTCCGCCGCGTTGAGGAGCGTGTTGCGGGCGACGACGAATGCCGCGCTGCACGAGGCCACCACCGCCACCACCACCGCGGCCGTGGTGGCGAGGACGAGGCGGCTGCGGAAGGTCATGTCTCCCGCAGCACGTAGCCCACGCCGCGCACCGTCTGGATGCACCGCGGCTCGCCGCCCTCTTCGAGCTTGCGCCGCAGGTACCCGACATAGACCGCGAGCGAGTTGGTGCCCGAGTCGAAGTCGAAGCCCCAGACCCGGTTCAACAAGACCTCGCGGGTGAGGACCTGCCGGGGGTGGCGCAGAAACATCTCGAGCAGGTCGAACTCAATGCGGGTGAGGGTGAAGCCGCGGTCGCCGCGCTGGCCCTCCCGCGTGGAGAGGTTGAGTACGAGGTCGCCCACGCGAATGAGCCCACCCTCCCCCTCGAAGCGCCGGCGGAGCAGCGCCCGCAGGCGGGCCAGCAGCTCGGCCAGCGCGAAGGGCTTCACCAGATAGTCGTCCGCACCGGCGTCGAGGCCCTGCACCCGGTCGTCGATGGCATCGCGGGCGGTCAGGATCAGTACCGGGGTGTCGTCGCCGGCGCTGCGCATGCGGCGGCAGACGGTGAGGCCGTCGATGTCGGGCAGCCCCAGGTCGAGGACGAGGGCGTCGGGCGGTGCCTGGGCCAACGATTCGAGGGCCTCGCCTCCCGTCGGCACGGTGACCACGTCGTAGCCCTCCAGGCGCAGCGCACGGTCGATGGACCGTCGCACCGCCTGATCGTCGTCGACCACCAGGATGCGCACGACGTGAACCTACCGCCGCGCCCTGGTCGTGGACGGGCGGAGCGGCTGTCTAACCTCTAGTCGGCGACCGCCCGGTCGACCCATCCGGGGTAGTTCAATCGGCAGAACGTCGGCCTTTGGAGCCGGATGTTGGAGGTTCGAGCCCTCCCCCCGGAGCCTCAGCGTCCGCTGCCCCGATCCTGCTCGGCCAACTGTGCCAGGTAGTCGTTGTAGGCGGCCAGCTCGGCGTCCTCCCGTTTGTCCAGTGCTGTTGCGGCCGGGGCCTCGACGGTCCCTTCGGGCCCGGCCTGGGTCCGACCGCCGGAGGCAGCGTCGGCGGTGGCGGGCGGTGCCGTGCCCTCGGGCACGGCATGGAGGAGGCGCCACCACATGTAGATGGCGTAGGCCGCGAAGAAGGGCCACTCGAACACATAGGCCCAACTGAGCTCGTTGCCGGCGGTGGCCCGGTCGATCTGCCAGATGCACAGGGCCATGAAGGCGGGCACCACGACGAGGATGACCGCATGGAGCCGCAACGCTCGCGGCGAGAACCAGACCTTCTTGTCCATCAGGCCCCGCCGGAGAAGAGAAAGTCCTCGATGAGGGCGGCCAGCTCGAGCGGGCGGTCGCCCTGGATGCTGTGGCCGGCGCCCTCCACGCCCTCGACGCGGACGGTGGGCTGGCGCCGGCGCAGCTCGGCGATGTCGGCGTCGTCGACCACCGACCAGGCCAGTCCTTGGACGAGCATCACCGGCACGGTGAGGTCGGAGATGGCGCCCCACAAATCGCCGAACTCGGGGTGCCGGGTCTCGCCGTCCCCGCTGCGGAAGCGGGCGTAGCGCCAGACCCAGGTCCCGTCCTCGCGCTGCACCGCGTTGTGCAGGATGCCGCGCCGCAGGGAGGACTCCGAGCGGCCCGCGTTGTGCTCGATGGTGCGGGCCAACAACTCGTCGAAGCTGTCGAAGCTGGCCGGTCCATTGACGAAGTTCGTCACCGGGGCCGCCTTCTCGGCGTTGACGCCCGGGGTGATGTCGACGAGCACCAGGGCCCGCACCAGGTCGGGCGCCTGCGCGGCCAGGGCGATGGAAGACATGCCTCCGAGCGACATCCCGACGACCCCGCGGGCCTCGGGCGCCAGACGGCGCACGACGGCGGCGAGGTCACGCCCGTTGCTCCCCGCCGAGATCGAGCCCTCGGGCCCGCCGTCGGAATGCCCGTGCCCGGGCAGGTCCACCGCGAGCAGCGGGCGGCCCAGAGCCAGCGCCACCGTGTCCCAGGTGTGGGCGTTCTGCGCCCCTCCGTGCACCAGCACGAGCTCGGGTGGCCCGGTGTCGGCGCCCCAGAGCAGGCTGGACACCGTGCGCCCCGGTTCCACCTCGACGCCGACCCGGCGCACGTCGGGCGGACCGGGGTAGGGCAATCCGTACTCGGCCGCGTTCTCGTGGAACAGGCCGAATTCGTCGTAGTGGATCATCTCCGGCACCCCACGAGTTTCCCATACGCACGTCCGGCGGCCCCGCGGGCTAAGAATGCGGGCGATGCCCGAGCGCCGACTCTCTGCTGTGGTCCTGGCCGCCGGCGAGGGGACGCGGATGCGCTCGGAGCGACCCAAGCCGCTGCACCAGCTGTGCGGCCGACCGATGATCCTCCATGTCCTCGACGCCATGGCCGAGATCGACATGCACCGGGTCGTCGTGGTGGTGGGCCACCGGGCCGAGTGGGTGACCAAGACGCTGGTGCAGCTGGCCCCCCCGACCATGGAGATCGAGTTCGTGGAGCAGCTGACCCAGTCCGGCACGGGTGATGCCCTGGCGGTCGGGTTGACCGGCCTGCCCGACGACGACGACGAGGTGGAGGACGTGATCGTGCTGCCGGGCGACACGCCGTTGCTGCGCCCCCAGACTCTGGCCGCGTTGGTGCGGGCGCACAGGATCGAGGATGCCGGCGCGACCATGCTCACCGCAGTGGTGGAGAACCCGTCCGGCTACGGCCGGGTGATGCGCGGCAAGGACGGCGACGTCGTCCGGGTGGTCGAGGAGGCCGAGGCCACGGACGAGGAGAAGACCGTCGACGAGGTCAACACGTCGATCTACTGCTTCCGCCGTTCCATCCTGGCGCCGACGCTGCGCCGGCTCAGCCCGGCCAACGCCCAGGGTGAGTACTACCTCACCGATGCGGTGGCCGTCCTGAGCAGCGCCGGCTACAGCGTGAAGGCGCTCGTCATGTCCGACTCCATGGAGGCGGCGGGGGTCAACGACCGGGCCCAGCTCGCCGTGGCGGAGGCCGAGTTGCGCGACCGCATCAACGAACGCTGGATGCGCCGGGGCGTGACGATGTGGGACCCCGAGCGGACCTACGTCGACGCCCAGGCCCGGCTCGAGGCCGACGTCTCCCTGCTCCCGGGCGTGATCCTGCGGGGTCCCTGCACCATCGGCGCCGGCGCCGAGATCGGTCCCAACGCCGTGTTGACCGAGACAGCGGTGGGCGAGGGTGCGGTCGTGCGCGAGTGCGTCTGCACCCAGGCGGTGATCGGTGCCGGGGCACAGATCGGTGCGTACAGCGTGCTCGAGCCCGGCGCAGAGGTGGAGCCGGGTGCCGTGCTGGCGCCCTACACGGCCCTCGGGACCCCGGAGGGCTAGGCAGGCAGAGACGGGCGGCGCCGGTGGGCAGTAGCGTTGGACTCGTGGAGTTGATCCCCCGTCGTCGTCTGGAACTGATCTCCGGGCGCGCCCACCCGGCACTGGCCAAGGACATCGCCGGTCACCTCGGGGTCGAGCTGGGCCAGGCGAACCTGCGCGAGTTCGCCAACGGCGAGATCTACTGCAAGTACGACATCTCCATTCGCGGCTGTGACGTCTTCATCATCCAGACGCACGCCTCGCCGGTGAACGACTCGGTGATGGAGCAGCTCATCATGATCGACGCCGCCAAGCGGGCCTCGGCCAAGCGCATCACCGCCGTCTGCCCCTACTACGGCTACTCGCGCCAGGACCGGAAGTCGACCGGACGAGAGCCGATCACGGCCAAGCTGGTGGCCGACATGCTGTCCGCGGCGGGGGCCGACCGGGTGGTCAGCGTCGACCTGCACTCGGGGCAGATCCAAGGCTTCTTCGACACCCCGTTCGATCACCTGGTGGCGGCGCCGGTGCTCGAGAGCTACCTGCGCGAGCACCTGGGCAACGACGTCGTCGTGGTGGCGCCCGACGCCGGCCGGGTGAAGGTGGCCGAGCGCTACAGCCAGCATCTCGGCTGCGACCTGGCGCTGATCCACAAGACCCGCCCGCGGGGTACCTACAACGAGGTCAAGGCGCGCCACGTGGTCGGTGACGTCGAGGGTCGCCAGTGCGTGCTGATCGACGACATGATCGACACGGCCGGCACGGTGTGCGCCGCGGCCGAGCTGCTCTCGGCCGCCGGCGCCTCGGACATCTCGGTCATGGCCACCCACGGCCTGCTCTCGGACCCCGCCGTGGACCGCCTCAAGGCGGCTCCGGTCTCCCGGGTCGTGGTGACCGACACCCTGCCCATCGCCGAGGATCGGACCTTCGACAAGCTCGAGGTGCTGTCGGTGGCCAAGATCATCGCCGATGCCATCGACGCCGTCTTCGAGGACACCTCGGTCTCGGAGCTCTTCGGGGGGGACAACCTGGTCTAGGGGGGTTCCGGCCGGGGAGCCGGGGCGCGTTGGAGGCCGGTTGGCTTGGCGACTACGCTGGTAGGCCGTTCGCCGGAGGCCTTTTCGGACGTCCGCGCACACCGTTCTCGCCACCCGAGGAGATTCCGTCATGGCCGAAGTCGTTCTTGCAGCCGAGGTTGGGCGCCCCGTCGGCTCGCGTGCGGTGCGCCGCCTGCGCCGTGAGGGGAAGATCCCGGGCGTGATCTACGGGCACGGCACCGACCCGCTCCCCATCGCCGTGGTCGGCCGTGAGCTGCGGGTCGCTCTCAACGGGGAAGCCGGGGCCAACCAGCTTCTCTCGCTGAACACCGGTTCGGCGACCTTCCTCACCCTGGCCCGGGACATGCAGCGCCATCCGGTGGCCCAGACGGTCACCCACGTGGACTTCATCATCGTCCGGCGTGACGAGGTCATCGCGGCCGACGTGCCCGTGATCCTCGTCGGCGAGGCCCTCGAGGTGCACCACGGCGACGGCCTGGTCGACCAGCAGATGTTCACGCTCTCGATCAACGCGGTGCCCGCCGCCATCCCGACGTCGATCGAGGTCGACGTGAGCGCGCTGACCATCGGTGATGCCATCCGGGTGTCCGACGTCGCGCTGCCCGAGCGGCGTCACCACCGATGTGGACCCCGATTCGGCCGTCGCCATCGGCCAGCCGCCCCGGGTCGTGTCGGCCGAGGAGGCCGGCGAGGGCGCCGAGGGCGAGCTCGGAGAAGGTGCCGCCGCCGAGGCGAGCGGGGGCGGGGAGGCCTCCGAGGCCGCCGCGTCCGAAGAGGGCTAGGCCCTGCGCAGACCCTTCGCCCGGTCGGAGCGCCGGGGCACCCCGGCCGACCTGCTGGTCGTCGGGCTGGGCAATCCGGGCCCCGAGTTCGACGGCAGCCTGCACAACGCGGGCTCCGACGCGGTGCAACTGCTGGCCCACCGCCACGGCGTCACCCTCCGGGCGGAGAAGGGCGTGTCGGCCCGGGTCGCGGTGGCGTCCCTGGCCGGGCGCCGGGTCGCACTGTCCGTCCCCACGACCTACATGAACGAGTCCGGTCTCGCCGTGCGCGGCCTGGCCACGCGCTTCGGCATCGACGACCCGGCGACGATCGTCGTCGTGCACGACGAGCTCGACCTGCCTCCGGGCACGGTGCGGCTGAAGGCCGGCGGTGGACTGGCCGGACACAACGGGCTGCGTTCCATTTCGTCACACCTGCACACCAACGACTTCCTCCGCGTCCGCATCGGTGTGGGGAAACCACCCAGCGCGGCCCAGGGTGCGTCACACGTCCTGCGTCGGCCACCAAGGGCCGTGCGCGAGATGCTGGGCGTCTCGCTGGAGACGGCGGCCGACTCGATCGAGCGCATCGCGGCAGATGGCATCGACGCAGCCATGCTGTGGTGCCATTCGCTGCCCGCGCCATGAGCCGATGAGCAGCGGCACCGCGCCATCCGCGGTCGTGCCCATGGCCGGGGACGAGACGGGAGCGACGGGAACGGCCCGGGTCCCCGGTGCGGGCAGCCTGGGCGCCCTGCCGCGGCTCCTGCGGGCCGAGCCGGCCCTCGCCAGCCTCATCGGAGCGGCGGACGCCACCGTGGCCGTGCCCGAGGCGGCGCAGGCCGTGGCCACGGCGGCGTTGGCGGCATTGGGCGACCGTGGACCGATTCTGGTCGTGACACCGACGGGTCTCGACGCGGATCGACTTGGTGACGACCTGGCCTGCCTGCTCGAGGCGGACGACGAGCCCGGTCTCGCCGGCGCCCTGGGCGGACCCGTGACCGTCCTGCCGGCCTGGGAGACCCTGCCCTTCGAGCGGGTCAGCCCCGAGAGCGAGACGATGGGGCGACGGCTGGCCATCCTGCACGCGCTGACGGCAGAGCCGGACGGCGACCTGCCCCGGGCGCCGCGGGTGATCGTGACGCCGGTCCGCGCCCTGCTGCAGCGGATCGGGCCGCTCGCGGCAACCGGACCGCTCTCGGTGCGGCCCGGTCAGCAGGTCGACGTCGATGCCCTGCTGCGGGACCTCGTCGAGAAGGGCTACCGGCGAGAGCACCAGGTGGAGCACCGGGGCGAGTTCGCCGTTCGCGGCGGCATCGTCGACGTCTTCCCATCGACGGCGGACGCGCCGGTGCGCATCGACCTGTGGGGCGACGAGGTCGACCGGCTGACGAGGTTTGCCGTCAGCGACCAGCGCTCGGCGCGGGACCTCGACGGTGCGCTGTTCTACGGCTGTCGCGAACTGGTGCTCACCGACGAGCTGCGCGCCCGAGCCGAACGTCTGGTCCGGCTCCGGCCCTGGGGTACGTCGGTCTGGGACCGGCTGGCCCGGGGTGAGCAGTTCGACGGCATGGAATCGTGGCTCCCGTTCCTCGACGTCGAGGCGCGCGTCCTGCCCGACCTGCTGGGACCGGCGGCGCAGATCGTCCTGGTCGAGCCGCGGCGGATCCGCGACCGCGGGGCCCAGCTCCTCGACGAGGAGGCCGCGCTGGCCGAGACCCTGGCCGCGACCTGGGGCGCCCGGGACAGCGACGAGGACCCCTTCCCGCGGCTGCACGTCCCCTTCGAGCGACTCCTGAACGAGAGCCGGGCGGGCCTGGTCGCGCTGCCCACCGTTCCCGAGGGCCCGTCGACGGCTGCCCTGACCGTGGGCCGTTTCGAGCAGGTGGCGGGCGACCCCTCACGGTTGGCCGCGGGTGTGACGCGGCTGGTGCAGGAGGGCTACACCGTCACCCTCTGCGCAGCAACGGCGGCCGGAGCGGGCCGGTTGTCCGCCACCCTGGCCGAAGAGGGCGTGCACGCGCCGGTCCAAGACGAGGCGACCGGCCGGCCGGGACCGGTGGTCGTGGCGGCACCATTGGCCAACGGGTTCATCCTGCCCGACGCCAAGGTGGCGGTCCTCTCGGAGACCGACGTGACCGGACGCCGGGTCCCGCACCGCCGGGCCAGACCCCGGGCCCGGGCGGCAGACGGGTTCTTCGACGATCTCGAGGTGGGGAGCTTCGTGGTGCACCGTCAGCACGGTGTGGCCCGCTTCGAGGGTGTGACGTCGCGCACCATGGGCGGGACCACGCGCGACTACCTGATCCTCCAGTACCGCGGTTCGGACCGCCTGTACCTCCCGGTCGACCAGATCGAGGCCATCACCCCGTATTCGGGCGGCGAGTCGCCCACCCTTTCCAAGATGGGCGGGGCGGACTGGCAGCGCACGCGAGCCAGGGCGCGGGCGGCCGCGGGCGAGGTGGCGGCCGAGCTGGTGCAGCTCTACCGCCGCCGGCTGGCCGTCGAGGGCCATGCCTTCGGCCCCGACACGCCGTGGCAGGTCGAGATGGAGGGGTCGTTCGGCTTCGTCGAGACCGAGGACCAGCTCAAGGCGATCGACGACGTCAAGGCGGACATGGAAGAGCCGCGGCCGATGGATCGCCTCGTCTGCGGTGACGTCGGCTTCGGGAAGACGGAGGTCGCGGTACGGGCCGTCTTCAAGGCGGTGCAGGACGGCACCCAGGCGGCGCTCCTGGCGCCGACCACCCTGCTGGCCAGCCAGCACGCCCAGACCTTCGCGGACCGCTACGCCCCCTATCCGGTCCGGGTCAAACTCCTCAGCCGCTTCTTGTCACCGGCGCAGCAACGCGAGGTGGTGGCGGGCCTGGCCGACGGGAGTGTCGACGTCGTGATCGGCACGCACCGCCTCCTGGCCCAGGACGTCCAGTTCAAACGGCTCGGCTTGCTGGTGGTCGACGAGGAGCAGCGCTTCGGCGTCTCGCACAAGGAAGCAGTCAAGCGCATCACCGAAGGCGTCGACGTCCTGACGCTGACCGCCAGTCCGATCCCGCGCACGCTCGAAATGGCACTCACGGGGATCCGCGACCTCTCGATGGTCAACACCCCGCCGGCCGATCGCCGCCCCATCCTCACGTACGTGGGCGAGCAGGACCCCTCGGCGGTCAGCGAGGCGTTGCGGCGGGAGCTGTTACGCGAGGGCCAGGCCTTCTACGTCCACAACCGGGTCTCGGACATCGAGCGGGTCGCCCGCGACATCCGAGACCTGGTGCCCGAGGCCAAGGTGGCCATCGCCCACGGGCAGATGGACGAGGGCAGCCTCGAGACGGTCGTGCTCGACTTCTGGGAGCGGCGTTACGACGTACTCGTCTGCACGACCATCATCGAATCGGGCATCGACATGCCCTCGGTGAACACGCTCATCGTGGACCGGGCCGACATGCTCGGCCTCGGCCAGCTGCACCAGATCCGGGGCAGGGTGGGACGGGGCGGCCAGCGGGCCTACGCCTATCTCTTCCATCCGGCTGATCGCGTCCTGTCCGAACAGGCCTATGAGCGGTTGCGCACCATCGGGGAGCACACCGAGCTCGGCTCGGGCTTCAAGATCGCCATGCGCGACCTCGAGATCCGGGGCGCCGGCAATCTGCTGGGGTCGGATCAGTCGGGTCACATCGCGGCGGTCGGCTACGACCTCTACGTCCAACTGGTGGCCGAAGCGGTGGCCGAGGCCAGGGGGGAGGCCCGCCCCGCCCCGCCCACGGTGTCGGTGGACGTCCCCGAGGACGCGCACCTGCCCAAGGACTACGTGGCGGCCGAGGACGCCCGCCTCGAGGCTTACCGGCGCCTGGCCGCCGCCACCACGACGGAGGACGTCGACGACATCGGGGTCGAGTGGCTCGACCGCTACGGCCCGTTGCCCGTCGCCGCCGAGGGGCTCCTGTCCGTGGCCCGGCTCCGGGTGGGCGCATTGGCCCGGGGGATCGGCGAGGTGGTCGTGAGCTCGGTACGGGCCAGTGGGACGCGGCGTCCGGTCGTGCGGCTGGCTCCTGTGTCCCTTCCGGCGAGCGCGCAGGTCCGGCTGCGGCGCGTCGCACCCGGCGCGACCTACCGCGAGGAGCTGGGACAACTGCTGGTTCCGGTGCCCGAGGGGCAGCCCGCGGCGACGGCGGTGCTGGGGATCCTCGAGGAATTGGTCCCGCTGTCCGATTCGGGTGCAACGCCGCCACCCGGTAAAGTGCGCGGCTCGTGAAGCGCTTCGTCGTCCTGCTCGTCGTCCTGGCCGCCGGCCTCGTCGCGGCCGCGCTCACCATCCCCACGAACGCCGCCGTGGTCAACGGCACCTCAGTCAGCCAGGCGCAGCTCAACTCGGACGTGCGGGCGGTGGCGGGCAGCCCCGACTACCAGTGCTTCCTCAACTCTCAGACCTACCTGGCGTCACAGGGGAGCGCGCAAGCGCCTCCGGTGCTCGGCGCCGGCACCGGGCAGAACGCCGGTGACAACCCCACGGCGACCAGCGCCTTCGTCTCCCAGTCTCTGCAGCAGGAGATCGACCTGCAGACGGTGGACCAACTGGTGGCCCGCAACCAGGTGACCGTGACCCAGTCCCAGCTCGACGCCGCCCGCCAGGTCTATTCGACAGAGATCAGCCAGGTCATGGCCGAAGTAGCCCAGACGCCGCAGGGTCAGAATCCGGCCTTCTCGTGCAGCGTGACGGGCAAGCCGTTGACCGGCGCCGAGGTCCTGAGCACGCTGCCCACGTCCTATGTCGACCGGCAGGTCCAGTACATCGCCTCGGTCACGGCCCTCCGGGGGCATTTCTCCGGGTACGGATCCACCGAGGCCGGGCTGCTTCGCTACTACCAGTCGCATCTCTCGGCTTTCGACACCGGATGCCTCACGATCGCCGTGTACCCGTCACAGAGCGATGCGACGACGGCCAAGGCTTCGGTGGCCTCCGGCACCCCGTTCTCGACGGTGGCCTCGGCGACCCAGGGCGGTGGGCCGCAGGGCTGCCTCGTGCTCGCGCAGGTGGCCGCCCAGCTGCCCTCGAGTGCGCACCTGCAGACGCTCCCGCTCAACACCGTGTCCGATCCCATCAACGACAACGGCATGTACCTCCTCGTCGAGATGACCGAGCGCACGCATACTGACTTCAGTGCGGTGAAGTCCTTGGTCTCCCAGTCCGTCCAGCAGGCAGGCGCAACCAAGACGCAGGCGGCGCTCGCCGCGGTGCAACGCCATTCCGACATCAGCGTCAACCCCCAGTACGGCCTCTGGGTTCCCGTGCCGGGCCAGATCTTGGTTCCGTTGGCCCCCGCGGCATCCGACGTGCCCAACGCCAAGGCCAACGCGCCGACCACGTCGACGTCGTCATCGCCGGCCTCCGCGAGCCCGTCCGGCGGCTGAGCGTGCCGCGGCTCCGCCCCCACATCACGGTGGTGGGTCTCGGACCCGCAGGGGACGAACTCCTCGGAGCGAAGTCGGCCGAGTTGCTGGCCGGCCCGAGCCCGGTCTTCCTGCGGACGGCGCGTCACCCGGCGGCGGCCGGGCTCGTCGGTGTGCAGACGTTCGACGCGCTCTACGAGTCGTCGGACACGTTCGAGACGGTGTACGCCGCAATCGTCGAGGACCTGGTGGCCGCGGCCGCGACCGTGGCGGGAGGGGTCGTCTACGCAGTGCCCGGCTCGCCCAGCGTGGCCGAGCGCACGGTGGAGCTGCTCCGAGCCGACGAGCGGGTCGACGTCACGGTCATCCCCGCCCTGTCGTTCCTCGACCTGGCCTGGGCCGCGCTGGGCATCGATCCGCTGACCCACGGTGTCCGGCTGGTCGACGCGTTGGATTTCGAGCAGGTGGCGGAACTCGAGGATGGTCCGTTCCTGGTGGCCCAGGCCTGGTCGCGCCACCTGCTGTCCAACGTGAAGCTGAGCGCCGGTGACCGGGTCGAGGACGAGCTGGCCCGTCCCGTGCTCCTGCACCATCTGGGGCTCGATGACGAACTCGTGCTCGCCGTGGACTGGTGGGAGCTGGACCGCACGATCGAGCCCGACCACCTCACGTCGGTCTACTTCCCCGCGCTCGGGAGACGGAGGACGGCGGCGGTCGAGGTGGCGCGACTCGAGGCGCTCATGGACACGCTGCGCGAGCACTGCCCGTGGGACCAGGCCCAGACCCACGCGTCGCTCATGCCCCACCTGGTCGAGGAGTCCTACGAGGTCCTCGACGCCCTGGCCGGGCTCGATGACCTCGGTGGTTCGGAGGCGGCGTACGCGCACCTCGAAGAGGAGCTGGGAGACCTGCTCTTCCAGATCGTCTTCCACTCCAGGTTGGCCAGTGAGGAGGGCCGCTTCGATCTGGCCGGAGTGGCCCGGGGCGTCCACGACAAGCTGGTTCATCGCCATCCACACGTCTTCGGCGACGTCGAAGCCACCGAGGCGGAGCAGGTCGTGGCCAACTGGGAGGAGATCAAGCGCAGCGAGAAGGGCCGGCGCAGCGTGACCGAAGGCATCCCGGTCGGGTTGCCCGCGCTGATGCTGACCGCGAAATTGGCCCGCAAGGCTCGGTCGGTCGGCTTGGAACCTCCGGGGGCCGACGCGGTGGGCCCCGCCGTCGGGGCCCTGGACCGATTGGCGCAAGCCGCGGAGAAGGCCGACCCGCATCCCGACGACCCGCTCTCCTCTGACGCGACCGGGCTCGAGCGCGCCGTGGCCGAGTGCCTCTACGTGGTGGCCAACCTTGCCCAACGCCTCGGGATCGACGCCGAACACGCGCTGCGCGAGCGAGCATTGCACCTGCGTGACGACATCGTCGCCGCTGAGGGCGTCCCCAAGCCGGGCAGGACAAACCACTAGTCTTCATCACCGGGTGTCCCAACAGGGAGGGCGCCCAGGGAGAGAACTCGTGAGCACCATTGAGCACGTGATCGGGCGCGAGGTCCTCGATTCTCGTGGCAACCCCACCGTGGAGGCCGAGGTCTTGCTCGACTCCGGGGCGCGTGGGCGTGCCATCGCTCCGTCCGGTGCATCGACGGGCATCCGCGAGGCGGTCGAACTGCGCGACGGCGGCAGCCGGTTCGGCGGTAAGGGTGTCCAGCGCGCCGTGGCCAACGTCAACGGCGAGATCGCCGGCGCGGTCTGCGGGTTGGATGCGCTCGACCAGCGGGCGGTCGACTTCGCGCTGATCGACCTGGACGGGACCCCTGACAAGGGCCGGCTCGGGGCAAACGCCATCTTGGCCGTCTCGCTGGCCAGCGCCAAGGCCGTGGCCGACGATCTGGAGATTCCCCTCTACCGGGCCATGGGCGGTTCCAACGCGCACGCGCTCCCGGTCCCGATGCTCAACGTCTTGAACGGCGGCGCCCACGCCAAGAACTCCATCGACTTCCAGGAGTTCATGCTGATGCCGATCGGCGCGGCGTCCTTCGGCGAGGCGCTGCGCTGGGGAACCGAGACCTATCACGTGCTGCGCTCGGTGTTGGCCGACCGCGGGCTCTCGACCGCGGTCGGGGACGAGGGAGGTTTCGCGCCGGACCTGCCCACCAACGAAGACGCGGTCACGCTGCTGATGGAGGCGATCGAACTGGCCGGCCGGGTGCCGGGTGAAGAGATCGCCCTGGCGCTCGACCCGGCCACCAGCGAGCTGTGGTCCGACGGTTCCTACGTCCTGGCCGGCGAGGGACGGACGCTGTCACCCGCCGAGATGGCGGACTACTGGGTCGACCTGGTCGATCGCTACCCGATCGTCTCCATCGAGGACGGGATGGCGGAGGAGGACTGGGACGGGTGGGGTGCCCACACCAAGTCCCTCGGGCGGCGCATCCAATTGGTGGGCGACGACATCTTCGTGACCAACGCGGAGATCCTGGCGCGGGGAATTGAGGAAGGCGTTGCCAACGCCATCCTGGTCAAGCTCAACCAGATCGGGACGCTCACCGAGACCCTCGAGACGGTCGCACTGGCCAACCGCTCGTCCTATGCCACCGTGATCTCGCACCGCTCGGGCGAGACCGAGGACACGACGATCGCCGATCTCGTGGTGGCGGTGAACGCCGGGCAGATCAAGACGGGTGCGCCATGCCGTTCGGACCGCGTGGCCAAGTACAACCAGCTCCTCCGGATCGAAGAGGATCTTGGCCAATCGGCCACGTTCCCCGGCCGGTCGGCGCTGTCGGGTGCAGGGGGCGGCCGCGTTGGCGCGGGCTGAGCGGAAGACGAAGCAGGCGCACCGCCGGCCCGCTCCGGCCAAGGCGGCCCGGCGACTGCGCTCGCGTCGACTCCTCGTCGTTGGATCTGTCCTTTTTTCGGCGGTGGTCCTCTTCGCCTGGTTCCCGGCGTCATCGCTGCTTTCCGCGCATTCCGATCTGAAGGCGACGCAGGCCCAGCTGGCCTCGCTGCACGCGCAGGACGCCGCGCTGGCTCAGGAGCAGAAGAACCTCACCGACAGCAACGAGATCGAACGGATCGCCCGCGAGCAGTACCAGCTGGTGAGCCCGGGTCAGCAGGCGTACGAGGTCCTGCCGCCCGCCGGCTCCACCTCGACCGGGACGGCGTACGCGGGGGACCCCGGCTCCGACGGCCCGTCTACGCCTTCTGCTGCATCGGAGCTTCCGCCGGGTGCGGTGACGACCACCCTGCCGGCGAGCCGAGCGCACGCCGCGTCGCACCCAGCGACGGCGCCGTCCGGGCTGCTGACCCGCATGCTCCACACGCTCGAATTCTGGCGCTGATCGCGCCGGAGCGGGCCTCGGATCCGCTCGAGGGAGGCAGACTGTCGTTCGTGGACCCATTCACGAGCGGGCAGCACCCTTCCCCGGCACGCCCAGAGTCAGACCTGGAGGTGGTGGCACGGTTGCTCGGTCGTCAACCGGCCGGGGCGTTCGCCGTGGTAGTCAGGCGCGTTGATGGGATGCCTGCTGTGATTCAGAACGCTCCGTTCCTCGACGATGGCACTCCGATGCCCACCCTGTTCTGGTTGGTCGACCCTGAGATGCGAAGTGCCGTAAGCAGGTTGGAGGCCGACGGTGGCGTTCGACGTGCGGCCGCCGAGGTTGGCCGGCAATCCATCGCGGAGGCGCACATCCGCTATGCCGCCCTCCGGGAGGGTGAGATGAGCGGATCACACGACGGTCCGGTGCCCACCGGAGGCGTCGGCGGGACGCGGCAAGGGGTGAAATGTCTTCATGCCCATCTGGCCTGGTACCTGGCCGGGGGAGACGACGCCGTGGGATGCTGGACGTCTGAGCAGGTAGGCGTGCAACTCGAGGAATTCGTGCGACAGGGAGGCGTAAGGCACAGTCAAACCGAGACGGTCGCCGCAGTGGACTGCGGCACTAATTCCACACGCCTGCTTGTGGTGGCTCCAGACGGACAGACCTTGGACCGAGAGATGCGGATAACCCGCCTCGGGAAGGATGTGGACGCCTCACACCTACTCTCGGCAGTGGCGGTGGAGCGGACGCTGGCCGTCCTGCGCGACTACCGGACGATCATGGACGAGCACTCCGTTGAGCGCGTTCGGATGGTGGCGACGTCAGCTGTGCGCGACGCTCGAAACGCGGCGATCTTCGAGTCTGGGGCAGAGGAGATCATCGGGGTCCGCCCAGAGATCCTCTCGGGCGACGAGGAGGGCCGACTGTCCTTCGAGGGAGCGACTTCGAAACTGCCACCAGAAGTTGCAGGCCAGGAATCACTGCTCGTGGTTGACATCGGGGGTGGGTCCACGGAAGTCATCGTCGGTCTTCGGCAGCGAGGTGCGGCGCCGTCAGCATCCGACTTGTTCGTTCGCTCACTGGACATCGGCTGCGTCAGGTTGACGGAGCGCCTCTTGCCGGAAGATCCACCGAGCGCGCACCAAATGGCAGAGGCGCGACGGTTCGTGCAGGGTCAGGTTGGAAAGGCCCGGGCCGGACTCCCCGACCTTGGGCCGGAGGCTCATCTGATCGGCCTTGCGGGCACTGTATCTACTCTGGCGGGCCTGGAACGGGGCATCGCCACCTACGATCGCAATCAGATCCACCATTCGGTGCTTACTCGTGATGTGGTGGAGCGATGGCTCAACGTTTTGTCGACGGAAACGGCGGCGGACCGCCTGTCCCACTCCTCTCTGGTTGCCGGTCGAGAGGACGTCATCGTCGGCGGCATCCTCATCCTGGCGGTCGTGATGGAACAGTTCGGATGTGCGAAGTGCCTGGTCTCAGAGGACGACATTCTTGACGGCATCGCAGCATCGGTGATGTCGAACATGCTCTCCTGATATGCCTTGTGACAAGCCCTGGACCGACCGCCTCACTCCCCAAGACCCGAGACGTCCGCCGACGTGGGTGAGTTCGCGGTCGGCGTTTCCTCCTCAATTAACTTCGCATTGGGTGAAGGTGAATAGTGTTCATTTGCCTCTTTGTGGAGGCTCTGCTTCTTCTCAACGAAGGCTTGTTACGATGCTCGGATGGCCCGGACCCAGCGGTGGATCGCGTGGCTCTCGCAGCCCCGCAGGGCCTTCGCCGTCACTCTTGTGCCAGTTTTTCTCGTCATGTCTGCCTGGAGTCTGGCCACTCCCCTCTTCGCGTCGCCAGACGAGCCCACCCACGTTATCCGGGCCGTCGCTCTCGACCACGGGCAACTAATTGGCAACTCTGACGGAGGACCTGCGAGTGCGTTCACGTTTGTCACGGTCCCAGCGCTCATTGCCGGGGCAAATGGGTATCCCGGCTGCTTCCTGTTCCGGTCATCTGTGCCAGCCTCGTGTACGCACCCACTGACTTCGAGCACGCGGCCCGTTGTTACGACCACATACGCTGGACGCTACCCTCCGCTGTACTACGCATTCGTCGGATTACCCTCGCTCGCCACCATTTCTCCGACGGGCGTTTACCTCATGCGCCTCGTTAGCGCGCTCCTTTCAGCTACCTTGGTCGCACTCGCTGTAATGACGGTCATCGCTTGGTCGAAACGACTGTTCATTCTTGTGGGAATATTGCTGGCGGCCACACCTACCGCCCTGTTTCTCGGTGGCATGGTGAACCCGAACGGCATGGAGATCTGTGCTGCACTGTGCATGTGGACTTCCGGAATCGTCCTCGTATGCGAACGGCTTGATGCGCCTCCCCGAGGTCTCGTCGCCGTGTTCACCGCGTCCACCAGCATCCTCGTTCTGAGCCGGGGCCTCTCACCACTGTGGGCGGCGCTTATCGTGACCGTGTTGGGCATTCTCGGCGGGCGCGGCGTCGTCAAACTCGTGCGGGATCGGTCTATGAGACTGCCCATTGCGGTCATTGTGGCCGCTGTTCTTATCGCCGTCGCGTGGATCGCTACGGCGCACGCCAACGATCTTGTGGCCACCGGATACAAGGTTCCGGCCGGCGAGGGCGCCGGCAGTTTGTTCATCAATGTCGTCGGACAAACGAGCACATGGGTGCAGCAGATGGTTGGAGTATTCGGATGGCTCGACACCTCGGCGCCACTCGTGACCTTTCTCATCTGGTACGGCGCTCTCGGTTTCGTCGTACTTTGCGCTCTCGGCGCATCGCGCGCTCGGGGGGTCATCTGCTTGGTTCTCGTGATATCACTGGTGGTGGTCGTGCCAGTCGTCATCGTGTACCACGAGGCACACCGGCTGGGGATTGACTGGCAGGGTCGTTACACCCTGCCACTGGCGGTCGGCATCCCCATTCTGGGGAGCGCTCTCATAGACGGAACGAACACGCTAGAAAGCATGCGGCCGCGGATATCGGCCATCGCGTGCATCGCCGTTGGTGTCGCCCAGTTTGGGGCCTTCTTCACGGCGGAGCGCCGATATTTCGGGGGAATTCCTGGCCCTTTGCTTCCCCCTAAGGGAGCGTGGAGGGCGCCCCTCGGCAACGGGTTTATGACCCTATGGGCTTTCATAGCGACCGCGCTCCTTGTTGGACTGGTTGCGATCGTTGCCTCGAAGCGATCCGACTTGGACATGGACCTGAACCGGCGCTCGAGGCCCTCACCCATCGACTCGGCCACGTCAGCATGGGGCCGGGTGGCCACACCCGCCAGCATGCGCTCGACCACCGAGTTGAGGAGGTTGCCCGAGTCCAACACTTTCTAACCAGTCCAGAAGACGCATTTGCAGGCCCGTTACCGTCCAGTGGCTTCCAGGGCCTCGGCGGGGAGAAGACGACATCCGGCACCTTTCAGGTGAGCTGAGATGGCGTCATCCCAGCCAGGGCGCAGAATGCTGCGTCCCTTGCCCCCATGGGCCTCCGCATGCTTTGAGTCTCGCCACGGCGCGGGGCAAGAAGATCGGACCACTCAATGGCAGAACGTAACCGGAACAGCCCCGATACTGGATCGAAGGTCTTCCTGAGGCGGGGCTACGAATTGACGTCCCCCGTCGGAAGTGCGGATGTCGTGGCCAGTAGTTCCAGGGTTACGAGACCGGCCTCAGGACTGAGATGTCCTGCCCATCCGTGACCCCCTCCCGCCCGCACCAGAATCCTCGATGAATCGGCTGGTCCAGCTCGAATCCTCCACGCCGCAGGATCCGGTCGAAGCCTTCCGGGGTGAAGCCTACAGCACCTTCTGGGTACATCTCATCGTTGATGAGACACCCGTCGGTGTATGGAAATCGAAAGGTGAGCGTGCCCTCGGGTACTGCCTGAGCCATCTTGATGCTCTCATCATCCAGCAGGAACCAAGATGCGAAGACCCTTCCATCGGGATGGAGTACTCGGCGGAATTCATCGAGGTAATGGACGATGTCGTCTTCGAACATGTGAGTAAAAACGGATTGTAAAATAATTCGATCGATCGTGGCGGTCTCGACCGGAAGATCGACTTGCTGCACGTGTCAGCGCGCCACCGGGATTGTGGATCTGGCTTTCGATGTCGAGATAGTGAAACTCGAAGTTATGGAATCGCGACGAAATGTTCGATTGGGCCCATTCAATACTCGGCCGGATGATGTCGATACCCACGTAATGGCCTCGGGTACCGATGATTCTGGTTAGGCCTATGGCATCACGACCCACGCCGCAGCCGATCTCGAGGACGTGATGGTCCGGCGCGATCGGACAGTAGTTCTCGTATTCGAGCAGATGACCGACTGTGATGTCGTGCCACGTTTCGGGTCCGCCGCCCGTCATGCGTGCGAGATCCTCCGGAATGTCGAATCCATTGTAGGCAAACGTATTCATGATCTCGTTCCTTTTGCTTTCGGTACGACGCTCCGAGATACGCGACAACTCCGGTCCGATCGACTCAAGTTGGGATTGAAGAATGGATCACCGTCGGATAGGTATTTCCGATATGCCCGAAGGGACTGTTGGATATCGCCTTCTGGCGGATTCTTTTGTCTCGTGGCCGACTCGCGGTGCAAGAGTCGTGCGAATGGCGTCATGACGTTCCACAGATGGTTTTCGAAGAGCCTGAGACAGAGGTCAACGTCCCCTCCGCACACGGTAAACCGTTCATCGAAGCCGTTGATTTGGTCGAATTTTTCGTGGTCCACCATGAGACAAGCCGCTGTGACGGCAAGGAAGTCGCGAGTCCAATACGAAGGTCCCGTCGGCGTCCAAGCTTCCGGATGTAGCCCAGACCATGGGTGGTCTGCGAGACCGCCAATCCCAACTGACACACCAGCGTGTTGAACCAACCCATCCGGATAGAAGAGCCGTGCGCCGACAGCGCCAACGTCGGGCCTCTGCGCATGCTCAGCCAGAGTTTCGAGCCACCCGGTGTGGAGTGCTTCGACGTCGTTGTTCAAGAAAAGAAGCAACGCTCCCTCAGCCTGTCGTGCTGCCCAATTGTTGAGAATCTGGAAGTTGAAAGGCTCGTCGAAGTTGAGGACCCTCGCCCACGCGTACCGCTGATCCCAGTCCTCCATGTAGGAAAATGTCATCGCATCGCTACTCTGGTTCGAGACGAGGAGAACCTCCAAAGGCGAGACCGGTTGACTGGCCGCTATTGAACGAAGACAGGCGTCAGTCAGTTCCGGTTCGTCGCGAAATGGGATCACGATGGACACCTTTTCATAGCGCAGCGGATACCGGACTCGGTGCGTGGTCAAGTCTGCCCCCGGTTCGACCCAAGCACCTGGCAGATGACGACGAGCGAAGCTCTCCAGCGCGCGACGCCCGGCTGAGTGAGCTTCGGGCTTTACGCGAACGTCCGAAGCTGTTGAGCCAGCGTGCTGGCGCCAGTGGTAGAGAACATCAGCCACGTGGCCAATACTTCGCGATGCTGCGGTGGCACGAAGCACGAAGTCGTAGTCCTGAGCGCCTTCGTATCCTGTCCTCAATCCGCCCACGTCGTCATAGATCGTCCTGCGAACGCCCACCAAATGGCAGATGTAGTTGACCGTCCGGAGGAGATCGGGTGACCAGTCTGGTTTGAAAAACGGCGCCACGTACTGCCCAGCGGGATCAATTTTGTCCTCGTCGGAGTAGACGAAGTCGGTAGTGGAGTTTTCTTCGATGTGCCGTGCCAGCGCGGCCAAGGCGTGCGACTCGAGGGTGTCGTCGTGATCGAAAAACACGATCCAGTCACCGGTGCTGGCCCGCACGCCCGCGTCGGTATTTTCTGCGATCCCTGAATTGTCGCACCGCACGATATGAACGCGAGAATCCAGCGCCGTGAACCTCTCGCAGATCGGGCGAACATGCGGTACGGTCGAAACGTCGACGAGGATGAGCTCCCAGTTGCCGTACGTCTGGGCACGTACGGAGCGAATGCAGGCGGTGAGGTGCTCCGCCTCCGGATTGAAAACCGGAACAATGACGCTGAAGCACGGACCATCTGCGGGAGGATCCGGCGGCACTCTCGAGTCACGCCACAGGCGGTAGTCCTCTGCCGCAGTGGCGTTGGAATCGATCGGAATACCAACGACCGGTGGTCCGCTCACGGAGAGCCGCAACGCATCCGTTCCGGCCAGCAGGCTCTCAAGAGCTGTGACGGTTCGCTCGTCGGCCACTCCCGCGTATTGGGCATCGAATCGTTGCTCGAGCGCTTCGACGCGTTCGGCCGTTGTCTTCCAGCCCGTCGACAGAGTCTCATGGACTTGTGCAAGGGTCTTTCGTGTGTTCCATAGCACCCGTTCGTACTCCGACACCAAGTCCGCAGTATCTCGTCTGGACCGTCGGAACAACATGGCGTGGGGCGCCAGGTACGAAACGTCATGGTCGAAGTCCCGGTAAAAGCCCTGCTGCGCAAAGTGCTTCGCCCAGTATCCGGTGGTTTCGACGTTGAGGTGGGTTGGCTCATCGAAGTCTGCAGGATCCGAAGAGAACAACACCGCATCCGCATGGGCGCAGAGATTCGCGATGACCGGAGCTGCTTGAGATGCGGGGAGGTGTTCGAGCACCTCGATGCAGGTGATCAAGTCGAACTGCCCTCTGATCGGCTCTAGAAGCGATCCGACCGTGCAAAATGGTCTTATCGTCTCGGGTACCTGTTCGATCGCCCATTCGGAGATGTCGAAACCGCGCGCATCGACACCTCGGTCCCGAAGACACTCGACCAAAAGTCCTATGGCGCAGCCAGCGTCGAGCACGCTATGTGGCGCCAGATCAGCGATAATGTGGTCGGCCACGATTCCGAAGAATCGCATCCAATGGGGTTCGCTGCGGTTATAGGGGATCCCGCCGAGGTGTGCGTGGTAGTAATCGGCGTCATAGAGGTCCGGCAACTGTCCGAACGCTGCTTCAGCAGCCTGACCATCCTCAACACCGCTCCCCGACTGAATCTCGAGACCATCGAGGATCTTGTTGAACGTTTCTTGTTGCGTGCTGAGAACTACGTCGCTGCTCGTTGACAGCCGTTCACCGGGGACTTCTGTGATCGCTCTCGAGGCCGACCCGATATCCCGCTGGCCGGACTGCCCGTCCAGGCGATCCAAAAACGCTGCGAGCTCTTGAACGCAGGCCTTTGGATCCTGGACCATTGTCGAAACACCGACGATGACCGACGGTCGTTGTGCACACGAAACGAGGGCAGCTCTGTTGTAGCGCTCCCACAGCGCAAGAGCTGCGCCAGGAGGAATACCCTGCTCCTCCGATATCGCCGCGACGGAGGAGCGCGGGTCTCGATGGACATGAACCAGCGCCAAGTCAAGGCAAAGGGCGGTGGACCAGAACGGGGTGAGAAGACTGTGGCGCGGATCAGCCCACACCCAGAGCTGGTCCTTTGACATTTCATCGATCTCTGGCAATGTTGCAAGTAATCGGGCGGCTTCATCGGAACGTGACGCGCCGAGAAGGGCGAGCTCTGAGGCAGCGATATGAGGGGGTGACTCCCATGTTCCCCCCTCGTTGGCAAGCACTCTTCGACCGAGATCTTCGAGTGCTTCGGTGTTGGTGAGTTTCTGGAGCCCGAGTGCCTGGAGCGTGTCCCCGATTGCTCGAGCATCACTTGCGATCACCCCGCTGACCAAGATCCCCGAAGGCGTCCAGTCAGCCGGGTTCACGTCGACTGAGCCTCCGGATGTCGTGGTGCTCCTGTGATGAATCGCCAGAGTTCTTCAAACTCCGTGTCCCACTTCACTGCGGTCACGTCAGCGAATCCTCGCTCGACGAGCTTCAGGCGAAGTTCTGCATCGACTACGAGGCGTCCGATCGCCTCGGCGAGAGCAACGGGATACGGCTCGGCCACCAGGCAGTTCTCGCCATCCCGCAGCAGCCAGGATGTGGCCGAGTTCGCGTTGGTGACCACTGCAGCTCGCGCAGCGAGGTACTCAAACGGTTGATAGGAAGGATGCTTCGAGAACATGCAGCAAACGCCGATATCCGACTGGTTGTAGAGATCGTGAATCTCCTCACGTGAGTGTAGGAGCCCGGCATTCTCCAAGATGCCGTCGAGCCCGTACTCCCGCGGGGCTGAAGTCCCCTCCCGCAGAAACGATGCGCACCCGCCCGCCGAATTGGTCCTTGACGCGCCGGCTCGCTGCGGCCAGGAGCTCGAAGCCGTTCCGGTCTGTTTCGGGACGACCGTAGAGCACCACCTGCAAGGGGGCTCCCGGCCGGAGGGAGGGCTTGGTCTCGTCGGCCGAGGTGACTTCGACGGCCGGCACGAACGAAGCGGAGGGGTTGTCGTAGCCGGCATAGATCTTCTCAAGCCCCGGGGTGTTGACCAGACCAGCGAAGCCAAACCGGTAGGTCGCTTCAGCCAAGGCGTACAGCGTGCCTGCCGGATAGAAGAGAGGCTCATAGTCCTGGACGAAGTAGTACTTCGCCCGGGTGGCGTTGAAGCGAGCGAGCGCGTAGGCGCTGTGCCAAATGGTGCAGACAGCAACGTCGGTGAAAGGCAGCCCGTCAAAATCGTCAAACGGCGCGTGTCCTTCGACGGGCAAGACAATGTCAACACCGGCCAGAGCTGGAAACTCATTACTTAACTCAGTGCGGACGGCCTCGTCGGTCATCGTGAGGCTGTCGAAGAACACGATGCGGTGTTGTACTCCGTGATGCACGGTTAAGAAATTCATGAACCGGAAAATTGTGGAGATGCCTCCGAAGAGCACATGATTGAAGTGCGGTACGAACCACGTCGCGGTGCGGACATCGGAGCCCCGAGCGGTGAAGGCATCAACGACCGCACGGTTGGCGTCCAAGGTTGCGGCGTCCAGATTGAAGTAGGGGGCGTTTGCCGCACCGAATGGCACGGTCGCGGTGAGATCCTCCAGAGGAAGCGGGGGTTCTGGCGGCGCCAACATTCGCGCCACCTCATAGCTCGCCCGATAGGTGAGACCGCGCACTCCGTGCTGCCGACTGAGCGTCGAGAGGTCGGCCAACAGCCTCTGAGGCGACCGTCCCTTGCGGACCACCGCAAGTCGGGCGCCAAGGCGGGATCGGTTGGAGGGCTTCTCAGTATCCGGCATAAATATGGTCTTGACCAGGTAGAACACCAGGATCCTCGGTGTTCTCAAGATGCGGCTGACCTTAGCACCGGTGGGTCAGACCCAGGACCTTCGCAGACACGGCCCGCACTGTCCGTGTCGCTGGCGGCCATTGTATGCCGGCGATCAGGGCAGTCCCACTAGCGCTGACCCAACACCGCCCTCAGACTCTCTGAGAACTCTGTCGGGTCCCCGTAGTAGACGTCGGCATACTTTTGCGCCCGCGCCGACGTCGTAGAGCGAAGCGGCACGCTCTCCAGGGCGGCCACGGCCCAAATCAGCTCTTCGGGTTCTTCGAACGCGAAGCCTCGACCGGCCGCTGCGTGCACGGTCGCCGGGCCAGAACCGGCCGGCACCATGATAGGCGTCCCGAAGCGCATCGCCTCGATGCACTCCCGGGCAATGACCGGCCCGGGATCGATGTCGACGCAGACAGCTGCATGCGCGATCAATCGCCACAAGTCCATGCGGCTGTCGACGTGGACGCGCCCCCGGAGGGCCCGCCCTTGCCAGGCCGAAGCGATCCCGTCCTCCACAACGATCACATGTTGGTCGTGAAATGCGGCCGTGAGCCATGACGCAGCCGCCGGAGGTACCTCGTTCGGTCCGCTCCGGCCGGACAGAACGAGGTGGTAGCCGACGAATCCGAATCCGTTGTGCCGATGCTTCTGGGCGAGGGGGTTCAGAGGGATGGAAATCGTCACAAAAGGTCCGAGGGATCCTTCATCCTCGGTGAGGGGAAGCCGATTCCAGGTCGGATCATTTCGGTCGATTCCGGATTCAACGTAGAAGACGGATCCAGGACGCGCTTTGGATAACAACGCCACGACCTGTGGAGTGAGTTCGTCGACAACCACGGTGCAGTCCGCAGCGTGTGCCCGCCACGCATCATCGGACAAGGTTGCGGTCGCAACGAGGTCGAATGCCCCGTCCGCCCCTCCTGCGCCACTTCCGGAAGTCAGCACGCTGACCCGCGCCCACCGAGATGCGGCGCCTGCGATAGCCCGAATGACAAACGCCAATTCGTCGTTTTGGCTGTGCCAGTGAGTCGAGAGAACGACGATGTCCCGATCGCTCACTCGAGCGGGGATTCCTCGCCGGCGTTCAGCCTTCTCCTCAGCTGAGTCACCTCGGCGCGGAGGCGAGTCACGTCCTCTCCGTATGCCCAGGTGACGTCGGCCGTCAGTGCCTCTTGAGCCGACAGGCGGTCGACCAGCAAGTCAAGGTGGCGTGCGAGAGCGTCTGTAGCGTTGGCGAGGGCGAACATGAGCCGACGATCGGCCCGTCCAGTCGCTCTTCCCGCCCATGCTCTTGCGGTGGCTCGTGTACTTCCGCGCCACCGCGTCTTGCGCATCTGCAGCTGCGCCGAGAGCTCGCGCCTGAAGTCTTGGATCGGAGCCAGGCTGCCGGCGTGCTCGAGGGCGGGAAGCGCGTCGGCGGGACGCTGGAGCATTCGAGGCGCACGTTCCTCTTCGGCGTTCGCTTCATGATCGGGCTCTAGCGGGCGAGAAGTGCCGTATGCCATTGGTTCCACCTCTCTTCTTCCTCTGCCGTGGCCAAACCGCACGACACGTTCGAGCGGGTGAGATGTTTGCTGAAGTACGGATCTCCAGTGGAGATATAGCCTTCCCAGCGATCAAGGAACCTTACGATGTCGTCGGCCCCACCCGCGGTGCCACGGCTCGGCGACTCGTGGTGGACGAGTTCGGCCGCGGGCTCATAGATCGTCCGGTAGCCAGCCTGAAGGCCACGCAAGCAGTAGTCGACATCGTTGAGGTCGACACCCAAGGTCTCGTCAAATCCACTGAGAAGATCAAAGATCTCGCGTCGGCTGGCCAGGCATGCGCCGGTGACTGCGGAACAGTCGCGAGTTGTACGGGCCATGTGCATGTAGCCGCTCTGCCCTTCGCTCAGGCCGACAAGTGGGTGGCCGGCAGCACCGATTAGACCGACAACGACGCCGCAGTGCTGCAAGCGACGATCGGGGTAAACCAACCTGGCGCCAACCGCGCCGACATCGGGCCGTATCGCCTGTCCGACAAGCGCAGACAGCCACCCTTGACGGTGTGCCTCAATGTCATTGTTGAGAAACAGCAGGACCTCACCATTTGCCACCTGCGCACCGGCATTGTTGAGCTGGGCCCAATTGAAAGGCCGTGCGTCGGAGAGGATCCGCACGTCGCTGCGACCATCGAGATCCTCAAGGAGGGTCAGCACCTCAGGATCCGACGACCCGTTGTCGATGAGGACGAACTCAACTTCGTGCGTCTCCTTGGTGGCGGTCACCGAATCGACGCAGGTGCGAAGGAGCCGGGCCTCGTTGCGGAACGGCACGAGGATGCTCACCGACGCCGCTTTTCGTGGTCGAAGGATCTGGAACGTGTCCGGTACCGAACCTGCGACTACTTTTGCCGGGTCCCCCCTACGCCGCAGGGAGGCCTCGATATGATCGACCAAATTTCCCTCGGCCCGGTCGACCCCTGCGAACGATCGGTGACAGAGGACCTCGGGAATGTGGTCCACCGAGGAGGCGATCTCGCACGATGCGAGAGCCCATTCGTGCTCCAGAGCGACAAGATCTCTAGCGGTAAAGGGTGGAAGGGTGTCCGTGACCGCCGAGCCGATCGCCAGGGGTCGGCCGATGTACGCAGTCGAGAGGAGAAAGTCTGGCGAGTACTCGGGTTTGAAGAGCGGGGCACCGTGAATGCCGTTCTCGTGCCGCAGATCCTCATCGGCGTAGACGACGCTCTGGGATGAGAGCGCGCCGCTGAGCATGGCGACTGCATCGGGAGCCCAGATGTCTCCAGGAAAGAGAAGCGCTGCGCCGTGGCCGACGTTCGCATTGAGGCAATCCCGCAGAAGGGCCGAAACCGGTGCACCTGGAGTCGCGGGCAAGAGGCGAAGGTACTGATGCAGTCGCCGCCGGAACCGGGGGCGAACGAGCGAACCGATGTCGCGATGCAGGCCTGGCGCGGCGGCGATCGTCAATGTCCATCGCATGCTCGTCTGGGCCCGCAGAGCGTCGAGTGTCTGGCCGAGACCCGTTGGCGTCACTCTGTTGGGAGCAATCATCAGGAGGGCCAGAGGCTCGTGGCTCCCTTCTCGCCGGGACCGGGACCGGCACCGCTCAGCTTCTCGGTGCGTGACCCAGGAGGGATAGTCACCAGGGTCTTGCGTGACATCGGGTGCCAGCGGGGGAAGCTCGCGAGGAGCGAAAAGCACCCGTGTCACGCAGGCAAGTCTATTGGACCGCCGGATCGGGGCTCGCCGCGTTGGCGCACGTGAAGGCAGACCTGTCACGATTCGCCGATGCGGAATCCCGACCGCTTGCTCATGGGCCCCGGGCCGTCGAACCCGTACCCCGCGGTGACGATGGCGTTGGCCGGGCCCCTGCTCGGCCATCTGGACCCGGACTTCCTGGTCGTGCTCGATGAGACGTGTCAGCGCCTTCGAGAGGTCTTCGGGACGGACAACGCCCTGACACTGCCGATCAGCGGCACCGGCTCGGCGGGCATGGAGGCCTCCTTCGTGAACGTGGTCCGGCCAGGCGATGTCGTGGTGGTCGGGGTCAACGGCGTCTTTGGGGAGCGCATGTGCGAGGTGGCTGACCGGCTCGGCGCCGAGGTGGTTCGGGTCGACGCCGAGTGGGGCGAGCCTCTCGATCCTGGTCTGCTCGTGGCGGCCCACCCCGCACCGGCGGTCATCGCGCTGGTCCACGCCGAGACATCCACCGGGGTGCGCAACGACGTCGAATCGGTGGGTCGGGAAAAGGGTGAGGCCCTCCTTTTGGTCGATACCGTGACCTCGCTCGGCGGGATCGAGGTTGCCGTCGACCAGTGGGGGGTCGACATCTCCTACAGCGGAACCCAGAAATGCCTGGGTGTGCCACCGGGTCTGTCGCCGCTGACGTTGTCGGGGAGGGCCGTCGAGCGTCTGGTCGAGCGCCCGACCAGCTGGTACCTGGACCTGAACCTGATCGCCAAATACGCCAGCGGACCTGCCGGCGGTGGCCGCACCTACCACCACACCGCTCCGGTGGCCATGGTGGCTGCCCTCCATGCCGGGCTGGGCGCCCTGCTCGACGAGGGTCTTGACCGGGCCCGGGAGCGGCACGCCGAGTGCGGTCAGTTCCTCTGGGACGGCCTCGAGGACCTGGGCCTCGAGCTTCTCGTCAAGAGGGAGCATCGCCTGCCTCAGCTCACCACCGTCCGTATTCCAGAAGGGGTGGACGATGCCGCGGTCCGGACCCGGCTCCTCGACGACTATGGGATTGAGATCGGGGCCGGAGCGGGTCAGTTGGCCGGAAAGATCTGGCGCATCGGCTGCATGGGGCATACGGCCCGCCGTCGCAACGTGCTGGCCCTCCTGGGTGCGCTGAGGGAGGTGCTGGACAGGTGAGTGCGGCCCGGGCCGTGCGCCACGCGCCGCTGCAGTTGCGGGGCCGCCGAGCGTTGCTGCGACCATTGACCGAGGACGACTTCGTGGCCTGGCACGAGGTGCGCACCCGCTGCGCCGACTGGTTGTTGCGCTGGGAGCCCAGGCCCAAGGGTGCACCCGTTCCGTCCGAGGACCGTCCGAGCTTTGCGGCACGCTGCGGCATCCGCGAGCGGGAGCGGCACCTGGGCACCGGCTATGGCTTTGGGATTTTCGTGGGCGACCGCTTCGCCGGCGAAGTGACCCTCTCGTCCATTCAACGCGGACCGTTCCAGAGTGGCTTCATCGGGTACTGGATCGACGAGGCGTTGGCGGGGCGAGGGCTGGTGCCCGAGGCGGTCGTGGTGACGCTCCGCTTCGCATTCGAAGCGATCTCACTGCACCGGGTCGAGATCTCCATCATTCCCCGGAATATCGCCAGCCGGCGGGTCGTCGAGAAACTCGGCATCCGCGAAGAGGGGATCGCACAGCGTTACCTGGAGATCGACGGCGTCTGGGAGGACCACGTGCGTTATGGCATCACCGCCGAGGAGTGGGCCGTCCGTGAGCGCGAGCTGGTCGCCGAATGGATCGGCTCCTGACCGACTACGTGTCGGTCGAGCCGATCACCGAGGGCGAGTGTCGGAAGAACTGCTCGATGTCGTGCTCGTACGTATAGGACTTCTGGGGCCGACCTGACTGCCGGCGCAACCGCGCCGACCGGGTGAAGGTCCGGACCGCACCGGCGCTGGTGGCGTTGTAGGTGAAGCCGGTGGCCGCGAACCGTCGGGTGTCCACGCCCCTGCCGTAGCGCAGGAGGTCCTCGAGCTCGGCGGGGAGGTCGAAGAGACGGGCCAGGGGCCGGATCTTCAGCGGGCTGAACGGTGCGAGCGGGACGAGACGGGTTCCACTGATGCTGGCCACCTCGCTCCAGGGCAGCCGCCCGTCACCGGCCACGTTGTAAAGGCCGGGAATGCCCGCCCGGGTGACGTGAAGGAGGGCGCGCACGACGTCGTCCTCCTCGACGAACTGCAAGAGCGGATCGAACCCGAAGATGGACGGGCAGATCGGTCGGGACAGGTTGCGACTGATCGGAGTGGACAGATGCGTGCCGAGCACGTTGGCAAAACGCAGCACGGTGATACGGGTAGCGGGGTTCTCCTCCGAGAAGTCGCGCACCAGGCTCTCTGCCTCGACGAGAGCACGCTCCACTGAGTTCTTCACCGGACTTGTCCGCGCCGTGTCCTCCTCGAAGGTGTTCGGATCGGTGGCGGACGACCCATAGACGAGAGTGGAGGACTTCACAACGACGTGTCGGACCGATGAGCCCGCGGCGCCCGCAGCGGCCAGCAGGTTCATGGTGCCGATCACGTTGATCTCGTGCATCGTCCGCCGGGGCACGGTCACCGAGTTGGTGATCATGAACGTGTGCAAAATCGTGTCGACCTTGGTTGCGTTCACGATCCTGCTGAAAATGGAATAGTTCGCGTCGGTCCGGACGAACTCGGCCCGCTCGAACGGGACCGAGGGTGCGTGAGCCCCGGTCCCGAGGATGACATCCATGCTCGGATCCGATTCCAGGGCCTGAATCATCCGACCACCCCAGAAGGTGTCAGCCCCCGTGACGAGGATGCGACGGCCCATCAGCCGAACCAGACACTGCGCCGGTCGCGCAGCATGTCGTCGACAGCACGTTGGAGTTGCGAGCGAATGTGCTCGGATTCGTCCATGATGCGGCTCTTCGAGTAGCGCTCCTGATCTGGCGGGACGTCGAAGAACACCGGGTCGAGGACGTGCAGCTTGAACTTGGACGGGAAGGGCAGGACGGCGCCGATCGGGCCTAGGGCGAGCATGTTCGCCGTGATCGGCATGTAGGGCACGCCGAGGGCACGGGCCACGTTGGGCAGCCGGAAGACGATCGGCATGGCCTCCTCCGATCCCACGACGGCGATCGGCACGATTGGAACGCCGGCCCTCATGGCAATCTCGACGAAGCCACCGCGGCCGAAACGCCGGAGTTGGTAGCGATCGGCGTACGACTTCGAGGGCCCCTTCGTCCCCTCGGGAAAAACGAGTGCCAGTTGGCCCTGCTCTTTGAGCAGCCGGTAGGCGTTCAACGGCTGCGCCGGTACCCCACCGGCCCGAGCCCACAGCGTCCCCAGGACGGGCAGGGTGCGGAAGAAGTATTCCGCCAGGCCGTACACCGGGCGCTCCAGTTCCTTCTCCAACCCGTGCATGATCACCGGCGCGTCGGAGGGGATGGCGCCGGCATGGTTGGCGACCAGCAGAGCGCCGCCTTGGAGCGGAACGTTCTCGAGCCCCTGCCACTCGGCCCGGAACCACTTGGAGTAGATGGGCTCGTACATCGCCCGCACCACGGCTCGGGTCCGTTCCGAGCGACCCCACTCGTCGACGTCGGACATGCGCGGATCCTCGAGATCCTCGCCTTCCTGCAGGGGTATCCGGATGGGAACGACCGCCGTGGACTGGTCTTTTTCACCCGCCACCGCGCGACCGTCCGGCATCGGTCCATCGTACCGAGCGCCCGGGTGGTGGCGGACTTGAGGACGCGCCTTCGACTGTCCGGCCCCTCGCAGGGCAGAGGGCGTGCCCTTTTATGGGCGACCTGCGCCGATGAGGCCTTCTGTGAAGATCGGGGAGTACGAGACGGTGGAACCGGTGAAGGGAGCCTGAATCACCGTGTCCGCGCCGTAGGGACCCGAGCCCGCGTACATGACGACATGGTCGACCTGATTGTCGTTGTCGAGGTTGTAGTAGAAGAGCAGGTCCCCGGGCTCGAGGTTGGCCAGCGAGACGTGCGGAAGTGCCGGCCACTCCGTCTCGGTCGTCCGCGGGATGGAGACCCCGGCCTGGCCCCAGGCCCATTGGACGAGACCAGAGCAGTCGAACCCGGAGCCGGGACTCTCGCCGCCGAACACGTAGGGGACGCCCAGCTGCGAGACCGCCGCCTGCACGGCTGCCATCCCTGTCGAATGCCCTTGGGGAGAGCCGGCGATCTCACCCTTGTAGCCCGACGAACCGGCGGCGCCGTTCGCGGCCTTGGTTGCCGCCGCCCCGCTGGACGAACCGCCGACGGCTCCGGCCACACTGGCGGCGGTGGCCGCTGCTGCGGCCGCCCGCTGTTGCGCAGCTTGATTCGCGGCCCGGGCCGCCGCCGCGGCTTCCTGTTGTGCCTCCTGGATTGCTGCTTGCGCGACCTCTTGGGCCAGCTGACCCTGCACCTGGCCGAGCGTCGCCTTGGTTGCCGCCGCTTCCTGCTCGTTGGCCGCGGCGAGCGACTTGGCCTGTTCGGCCTCGGTCTGCGCCTGCGAGGCAGCCGCTTCCTCTTGCGCCTGCTCAGACTCCAGCTTCGACTCCGAGCGTTGCAACGCACTCTCGTCGTTCGTGAGGTTGCCCACGATCGTGTTGGTGTACTGGTTGCGAGCCTCGCTGTCGCTGGCGGATTGTGAGAAGTACGAAGCGAACCCGGTTTGGGGGGTGCCGTAGATGTACGCCTCGACGGCGTCATTGGCCACCAGTCGCTTGTCGACCTTGACCGCTGCTTTGGCGCTCACGAGCTGAGCGGCGAGCGATTGTGCCTGAGCCTGATCGTTCTGGAGGTTTTGGATGGCGGTGTTGTACTTGTCGTCGAGGATCGAGGTCTGCTGCTCCTCTTGGGCCAGGGTTGCTTCGATCTGCGACACCTTCGACTCGGTGGAGTTGATCTGCGCCTGGTTGGGTGCCGGTCCGGGCAGCGTGGTGGAGGTTGTTGCACCGGCCGCGCTGAGGGGCAGGAGCCACGCGCCGAGGGCTCCTGCGAGTAGTGCCGCCCGAGCGATCCTGCTCCGCCCGCGCACAGTGTTCCGACAATCCACTGCACTCACCTGACAGAGCGTAACTGTTCGCAGGTGGAAATTGCGTCACCCTCACTGTCGCCGTTCGGTTGCATAGCCAATCTGTGCGCTTTTCACGCGACATCCGAGCGTGGATCACCGCTTCGATTGACCCGGCGAACCACCCTCCGTAGGGTGCCTGAGCGTGGAAGGCGTGGTCGAAATCTCCCAGGGTCGCGTCCGAGGGGCCTGGAGGGACGACCACTGGTCGTTCTCCGGCATCCCCTATGGCCGGGCACCGGTCGGGGAGTTGCGTTGGCGCCCGCCCCTCGCCGCCGAGGCTTGGGACGAGGTCAGGGACGCCTCGACGTTCGGTGCCATCGCCCCGCAGTCGGCGGCCATTCCCGGGATCACCGCCCCCTCGGATCCCGGGGCGACGGAGCCGCACAGCGAAGACTGCCTCTCGCTGAACGTGTGGACACCCTCGCTGCCAGAGACCGCCACGTCGACCCCCGGGCAGGGGAGGCCGGTGATGGTGTGGATCCACGGTGGCGGCTTCACGTCGGGCAGCGGCTCGGTGTTCCTCTACAGGGGCGGCAGCCTGGTGCGCAACGGCGACGCCGTGGTCGTCACCATCAACTACCGGCTGGGGGCGCTCGGGTTCCTGGCCCATCGCGATCTGGCCGACCCCGACGGCCTCCTGGGCAACTGGGGCATCCACGACCAATTGGCTGCCCTCAGCTGGGTGCGAGACCACATCGCCGCTTTCGGGGGCGATCCACACAACGTGACGGTCTTCGGTGAATCGGCCGGTGGTTTCAGCGTCTCGGCCCTGCTCGGGATCCCGGCCGCGTCCGGCTTGTTCCGTCGGGCCATCGTGCAGAGCGGGGGCGCGTGGGTTCACACGGTGGAGGAGGGGGAGCGAACAGCGGAGCGGCTCGCCGCGGTCCTGGGATTGGCCCGGTGCAGCCGAGACCTGCTCCAGGGGGTTCCGGCCACCGAGTTGGTGGCCGCGACAGAGGAGCTCGGTCGACGCCGCCCCGACCCGGGGCTGCTGCCCCTGCCCCATCTCCCGGTCGTCGACGGAGTGCTCATGCCTCAGCATCCGCTCGCCGCGGTGGCCGACGGTACGGCGTCCGGTGTCGACCTGCTCATCGGGACGAACCGCGACGAGCTCACTCTGTTCGGGCTGGGGAACCCGACCCTGATGGCGCTCGATGCCGATGGCGTCCGTCAGTGGATGGCCAACGCCGTACCCGACATCCCGGCCGACGAGGTGCTCGACAGCTACCGGGCGGTGCGGCTGTCACGGGAGGAGCGGGTCGAACCGCGCGACCTCTGGGTGGCCGCGGGGACCGACATTGTCTTCCGCTGGCCCAGTCTGCAGTTGGCCGCGACGCACGGGGGGCACGGCGGCCGGTCGTTCGTTTATCTTTTCGACTGGGAGTCGCCGGCCTTCGAGGGGATCCTCGGCTCGTGCCACGCACTCGAGCTGCCGTTCGTCTTCGGCGTCGTGCACGAGCCGGCGGTGCAGATGTTCTCCGGGAGCGGACCCGAGGTCGAGACGCTTTCCCGCAACATGCAGGCTGCCTGGCTCGCCTTCGCCCGAGACGGCATCCCCTCACACGACGGGATCGGCGAGTGGTCGGCTTGGGAGCCCGAGTCGCGGACCACCATGATGTTCGGCCCGCACACCGGCATGGTGCCTGCGCCGCGCAATGGCGAGCTCGCCGTGCTGGAGCGGCATCGGCCACTCGTGGCGAGCGCCTAGACAGCCATCTCGAGCCGAAGAGGGAGATGGCGGATACCGGTGTGGCGGTTGCTGCGCGTCCACACCGGTGGCCCGGCCAGCCGGAACGATTCGACGCGGCCGAACAGCTCCTCGAGCGCGACGCGGATCTCCAGGCGGGCCAGGTGGGCGCCCAGGCAGAAGTGGATGCCGTGACCGAATGACAGGTGCGGGTTCGGATCACGGGAGACCACGAAGCGATCCGCATCCTCGAAGTGCCGTTCGTCCCGGTTGGCCGACCCCTCCCAGACGACCACCTTGTCTCCCGGCGCGATGCGCTGGCCCGCCAGCTCGCAGGTTCGCGTCGCCGTCCGGCGTTTCGACGGCGAGGGGGTAGTCCAGCGCAGGACCTCTTCGACGGCCTGCTCCATCGGCACCAGGTCTGCACGGACCTGGGCCAACTCGTTGGGCCACTGGTCGAAGGCCAGGATGGCTCCCGCGATCGCGTTGCGAGTGGTCTCGGCGCCCGCCGAGAACAGGAGCGAGAAGAACGCCGAAAGCTCGTCCTCGCTCAACGCAGGCGGATCGGCATCGAGAAGACGCGCGTGGATCACGATCGACAACATGTCCGGACCCGGGCAAGCCCGCTTCTCGGCAATCAGGTCCGCTCCATAGCGGGCAAGGAAGTCCACCGCGTCCTGTCGTGGCGGACTCATCGAGAGAAAGTCGGACTGGTCGGGTATGTCGAAGACGTGCTCGACCGCGGCAGAGAGCCGGTGCCGGTCGGACTCGGGAACTCCGAGGAGGACGCAGATGGCCTGCATCGGGAGCTCCGCCGCCACCTCGGTGAGGAAGTCGCACTCCGAGCCGACCGAGGCCAGAAGCCGGCGCATGCGTCGCCGCAGCTCGTCCTCCAGCCCGCGGACGGCGGCCGGGGTCAGGCCTTTGGTGACCAGCCTTCTGATGCGCGCGTGCCTGGGGTCGTCCATCATGTTCAGCACGATGCCGGCCACCGGCAGGTCCTGAATGATGGTGCCCCCGTACGGGCGGTCGCCACCCGTCTCCGAGGAGAACGTCACGGGGTCGTCGAGCACGCGCAGGACCTCGTCGTAGGTCGCCACGGACCAGAACCCTTCACCGTCCGGGGTGTGGGTCGTCGGGGGATGCCACCAGACCGGGGCTGACTCGCGGTGGCGCCGGAAGAGGTCGTGGGGGAACCCTTGGGAGAACGTGTCGAGGTCCGTCAGGTCCACGCCGTGCATCGACTCGCTCATCCGCCAATACTCACGGTGACGTCTCCTCGCGGTCAAGAATGGGACGGCGCGGGGGCGTAGCCCAATCGGCAGAGGCAGGGCGCTTAAACCGTCCCAAGTGAGGGTTCGAATCCCTCCGCCCCCACGAACAAAGGAAATGGCTGTTCAGCGGCTCTCTCGACCGGAACCGCTCGACGGCTTTCCCGTTTTCGTGCCTTCGGTGTGCCATAAGTTCCGCTGCTGCTCTGGCACGACAACCGTTCGTGGCCGATCTTGTTGCCGATCGGCCGCGCCGTCGCATGGGGCGACCGCTAAGACGAACTCAGGGGCAATTCAAGTTCGCGGCGATGCCGGTGGCTCAGGAGGCCGGTCAGTACGGCATAGATGGATTCCTCCCCGGGATTGAGTGTCGGGTCGGTTCAGCCCGACACGTTCAACGTGGCGACATGCCTCGGACTGGGATCCCGACCTCGGCCCCGACCACGCGGACCATGATGGAGCGCTACGAAACACGAGCCACGAGGCCTCGACGCCGGGGTGTGTGGGCGGCGCAGGTCACCCGTGTCGGCGACACACCGACCTGACCGTGCCGCTGCGCTGCGGTCGTAGCTGCGCCGTCGCCGACTGGCGCGCTGGTGTGAACCGGAGGTCCTGAGTCGGCAGCGGCGGGTCGGTATGCTGCCGCGATGCTCGAGGTGCCCAAGTCGGAGGACTACTACGACGGGTTGAACGAGTTCTTACTTCGTCACGTGCCCTCGAGCGCGCAACGAATCCTTGAGATCGGATGCGCTCGGGGGCGCTTGGGTTACGAGCTCAAGCGCCAGCAGCCCACCCGAACGGTCCTCGGCATCGAGCGCGATCCGGCGGCTGCCCAGGTGGCGCGTGGTCGGCTCGATGAGGTGTTCGTCTGCGACGTGGAGTTCACGTTGCCGGATATCGAGCCGGGTAGTTTGGACTGCGTCATCTTCGGTGACGTTATCGAGCACCTGTACGACCCGGAGTCGATCCTGCGCAGCGCCCGGGAGCTGCTGAGTCCCGACGGCGTCATCTTGGTGTGCGTGCCGAACATCTGTCACTTCTCCATCGTGAAAGCGCTGTTGCGCGCCGACCCGATGTACCAGCCGAGCGGGCTGCTCGACGCCACGCACATTCGGTTCTTCAGTCACGCAACCTTCATCAAGATGTTGTTGGATGTCGGATTTCTGCCGGATATCGTTCACACGATCAACTCCGGGGGCACCGATTTCATGATTCCGGCCGCGACGCCCTTGCTCGAATTTTTTGGGATCCCGCCGTCGCGGGCGCTCAAGTCACTGGATGCCTATCAGTACATCTTCAGCGCCACCAAGCTACCGACGGTTGAGACGCCCTCCTTGCCGATCACCTTCGTTGCATGTGTCAACGACGAGGACCAGCTGAACTCGAACTTGCTGCGGTCGCCCTGCTTGTGGCCGGGTACGCCCCACCAGTTCCTGGCCTACCGAGGAATGCGCAGCGCCGCCGATGGGTTCAACAAGGGCCTCGAGAACGCAACGAACGACCTCGTTGTCCTCGTGCACCAGGACGTGTATTTGCCGCTCGACTGGGATCGGCGTTTCACCGTTCAGGTTACGCAGGCGGAGCAAGAGTTCGGACCCCTCGGTGTCCTCGGCACTTTCGGGCTTCGTTACCGCGGTGGCGAACCA
This sequence comes from uncultured Acidimicrobiaceae bacterium, assembly GCA_963809715.1. GTDB lineage: Bacteria > Actinomycetota > Acidimicrobiia > Acidimicrobiales > RAAP-2 > Bog-473. The sequence continues at coordinate 733,496 of CAWEKO010000003.1, forward strand.
GAGAACCTGGGCTGCACCGTGGACCGCGATAGGTTGCTGGACTTCGGCAACCTCCCGGCTGTCGTCGACGGGATGGACGAGGTCCTGCTAGGAGTCCGGCGCGGCAGCGGTCTGCGCGCCGACCCGCAACTCGGTTTCCACCTTTACGGGGCAGACCTCACGCTGGTTGCTGCCGACGCCGGTCTGACCAACGTCGTCGTCGACGCACCCATCTACCACAACTCGCTGTTTGCCGAGGTTACCGAGTCCTTTCACGCATCACGTGAGAACTTGCTACGGAAATGGCCGCAAGTCCGTCCCCTTTTCACCAACATGGGACGGATGGACACCATGTCCACACCGCCACCCGTTTCTGTTGAGACGCCCCAGAACAGCGGCGACGAGCAGATCGCCGTCCTGCGTCGACGCCTCGATGAAAGCGAGCAGGCCCTCGACGCGGTGCTGGGCTCCCGCACCTGGCGGATTGGTCGAACCCTCGCCCGGATGCTCGGCCGTAGCTAAGAGACGGTTTCCGGGAAGAGGCCAACGGGTGAGCGGTCCTACAGACCGTTTCCGTTTCAAATCGGCGAACATGGGGCGCAGTTTGCCTACCAGAACGGCGACGGACACCCCATACGCACTTCTTCTCTTCTTTCTTTTTCTTCTCTTCTACTTTTCTTCCAGTGCGTCCGGGCGACAGCGGGGTTCACGCCGGAACGCCGAGGAAGCGCGGAGTTGAAGCGATGACGACCGCAACGAAACCAGGAACACCCCGCGGATGTTGCGAGCGCTACGCCAGTCCCAGCGGCCCACCGAATCGAATAATGCCCTCGGTACGTTGCACTCTCGACGGCCCGAGCGTTCGACGAGGGCCCTCGCGGGCGGCGAGAGGTGTTACGTCGTCGACCGGCTGTCTCTCGGGCGTACCTGAAGGCGCGAGAGGCCGAAGAGCGGGCCCTGGGCCGGACCGGCCCGGACCCATTCGCCGAGCTGCCGGCGGCGATGATGACGCCGACTCTGTGGACGCCCGACACCTCGACCGACCGTCTGTAGGTCGTGCCTGCCACGTGCCTTCACTCTCTGAAGAGTTCGGATTCGGCTGGCACTGGCCAACGGGCGTCAACAACCGTTGTCCAGGGCACTTCCGAAAGTGCCGGATGTTGGCCCGACGGCATCCACCCGCTCGAGGTGGCGACACGGTTCGAGCCCTGTCGGGGGCGCCGAACCAAACGAAATGGCCTGAACCCGATCGGGGTGGACCGCGGTCCAGGCCATTGGTCGGTACCGAGCCACGTCAGCCCGACCGTTCTCCTCCGTGCAGCACGCCCACGTCGAAGTCGCCGTTCTCGGGCCGATCGATCTGCACGGGTGCCCCGCATCATTCGGCCGACCCGCTGCCCGCGACCTTGTGGTGTACCTGGCTCTGCACCCCGAGGGGGCGACCCACGCCCAGTGGTCGTTGGCCCTGTGGCCGGATCGCACGATTTCGCCGGCGACGATCCACTCGACCGCCTCGGATGCCCGGCGTGTCCTGGGCGTCGATCGCTTCGGGCGGGCCCGCCTTCCCCGGGGCCCGGTGCTCCGGCTCTCTGAGGACGTCACGACCGACGTCGAGCGGTTCTCCCGGCTGGCCTCGGCGGGAGATGCCGACAGCCTCTGCCGGGCGCTCGAACTCCTGCGCGGTCCGTTGCTGGCCGGGCTGCGGCGATCGGACTGGGCCGTGCTCGACGGGACCCAGGCCCGGCTCGAAAGCCTCGTCGTTCACACGGCCCTGCGTGCCTCGGGTGCGCTCGTGGCGGCCGACCGGCCCGACCGTGCCGAATGGGTGCTGCGTCGGGCCCTGGTGGTCAGCCCCTACGACGAACGCCTCTTCCGGGCCCTGCTCGAGGTCACCGCAGCCCAGGGCAACCGGGTGGCCCTCGGTTCCACCATGGCGGAGCTCATCGCCCGGGCGGGCGGGGCCTGCGCCGCATTCGGGCTCCCGACGCCGTCCGGGAAGGAATCGCCCCTGGTCAGCGTCCTCCATCCGCAGACGACGGCCCTGTATCGTCATCTGGCCGGGCTCCGGCCTGCGACCGGGGAGCGTCCCGCGAGGCTGTAGGGTTTCCTCCCGCTATGGCGCGCAGCTCCTCGGGAAAATCGGTCGCCCGCGCCGCCGCCACAGGTGGCGGTGCGACCTACCGCGGCCAAATGCCTGTGAACTGGTACGCCGCCCTGGTCGCGATCGTCCTGGTCGGGCTCGGATCGGTGGCCCTGGCCAAATTTCACTACAACGAGACCGCTGCGGCGGTCCAGCCCTCCACCACGACGACCTGGCATGCCGGTCTGGCCGTGGACATCTGCGGGACCATGGAGGAGGCCCTGCCGGCCTCACCGCCGTCGACCACCCATGGACTGACCACGACCGGTCAGGGTCTGATCGTGATCGCGCCGAAGAGCGCCAGTGAAGCCGGCAACAACGCCACCCTCGGCAAATTCGCCTCGGAGTACACGGGCTTCACCCTGACCAACACCTCGCTCCAGTACCCGGGCAAGACCACCCTCTACAAGAACGGCGACAAGTGTCCGGCGGGCACGCCCGACGCCGGCAAAGTGGCCGACGTCAAGGCCCGCTCCTGGGTGCTGACCACCAAGACCAACAGCAATGGTCAGCAGGAGCAAACGGAAACGGGCGGGGCGACCACCCTGGAGCCGGCCAGCCTCAAATTCGAGAACCGACAGCTCATCACCCTGGGCTTCGCACCGCCTGGGACGCAATTGCCCAAGCCTCCGAGCTCGACCATTCTGGCTCTGGTCCAGGCGCTCTCTGGAAACCAGCCCGTGACGTCGACCACGACGACGGTTCCGGGCACCCCGACGACGGCCGCACCTTCGTCGACCAGCACGACGGCGGCGAGCACGACGACCACCAAACCGGCTCCAGCAACCTCGACGACGAAGCCTCCGTCAACGACCACCACGACGAAGTAATGAAGGCGGTCGTCCTCGTTGGCGGCGAGGGGACGAGGTTGCGGCCCTTGACCCTTACCGCGCCCAAACAGATGCTGCCCATCGTCGGCGTGCCGATGATCGAGCGGGTGCTCGGCCACCTGGCCACCCACGGCATCGACGAGGCTGTGCTCTCGCTCGGCTACCTTCCCGACGCCTTCATGCAGGCGTACCCCGGGGGGACGGCCGCCGGCGTCCGCCTGACCTACGCGGTCGAGCCCCAGCCGCTCGATACCGCAGGCGCGGTTCGCTTTGCCGCCGCGTTCGGCGGGGTGAACGAGACGTTCGTCGTGGTCAACGGCGACGTCCTGACCGACCTCAATCTGAGTGCTCTGATCGAGTTCCACCGGGCCCGGGGCGCCGAGGGCACGATCGCCCTGCATCCGGTGTCCGACCCGTCCGCCTTCGGCGTGGTGCCGACCGACGAGGAAGGCCGGGTGACCGCGTTCGTCGAGAAGCCGCCCCGCGACGAGGCGCCGACCAACGAGATCAACGCGGGCACGTACATCCTCGAGCCCTCCGTGCTGGCTCGCATTCCCGAAAGTGGCCGTGTCTCCATCGAGCGGGAGACATTTCCGGCCATGGTGCGCGATGGCCGCCTCTTCGCCCTGCCTGACGAGACCTACTGGCTGGACACGGGTACCCCGGCCGCCTACCTCGAGGCGAACTTCGACTACGTCGCGGGCCGTCGTGGCACTCCCGTTGCTCCGGGTCTGGTGGCCCAGGGCGAGCTCCTCCTCGAAGGGAAGAGCGAACTGGCCGGCAACCTGGTCGGGCGCTCGGTGGTCTTCGCCGACTGTGTGGTGGAAGTCGGCGCCCGGGTCGAGCGCTGCGTACTCGGGCGAGGAGTCACTGTGTCACCCGGAGCCGTCGTCACCGACAGCGTGTTGATGGACGGCTGCCATGTGGCCGCCGACGCCAAGGTCATGGGCTCCATCATGGGACCGCGATCCATCGTCGGGCAGCGGGCCGATGTCCGTCCGGTGTCGGTTCTCGGCGCCGACGCGGTGGTGTCGTCTGGAACGTTGGTCGACGGCGAGCGCGTCGCAGGGTAGAAAGACCCGCGCATGCGTGCGCTGGTGACCGGAGGAGCGGGATTCATCGGGTCGAACCTGGTGGACCGGCTCCTCGTCGAGGGTTACGAAGTCGACGTCGTCGATGACTTCTCGACCGGGTCGCTGTCCAACCTGGCTGATGCCCGCGGCAGCGCGGGCCGCACGCTGACCATCCACCATCTGGACATCTCGGTCCCAGCCGTGGTGGAGCTCATGGTGCGCCGCCAACCCGCCCTGGTCTTCCACCTGGCCGCGCAGCCCGACGCCATGGCCTCGGTGCAAAACCCGGCCTTCGACGCCATGGTCAATGTCGTCGGTTCCCTCAACATCCTCGAGGGCGCGCGCCAGGCCGGGTCCGAGCGGGTCGTCTTCGCGGCGAGCGGCAGCACCCTCTACGGCGAGCCGGATCCCGAGGACCTGCCGGTACGTGAGGCACACCCGCACAAGCCGCTCATGCCCTACGGCGTGTCCAAGAAGGCTGTGATCGACTACCTGGTGGCCTATCGCGAGCTGCACGCCCTGGAATTCTGCGCCCTGGCCTTCGGCACGGTGTACGGCCCCCGGCAGAATGCCCAAGGGGAGGGTGGTGTCGTCGCTGCCTTCGCCGAGCAGATGATGCGCAACGACCCCGTGACGGTCTACGGGGACGGTGAGCAGACACGCGACTTCGTCTTCGTGGACGACGTGGTGGACGCGTGCATGCGGGCCACCACCCGCGGCGGCGGTCTGGTCTGCAACGTCGGGACCGGGCGCGAGACCAGCATCAACGAGCTCCTCTCCACCCTGGCGGATGTGGCCGGGCGGGAGGTGGTGGCGATCAGTGCACCACCACGTCCCGGCGAGGTGGTGCGATCGAGCCTCGACGTGGAGCGGGCCGCGATCCAGCTGGGATGGCGGCCCTGGACCAGCCTGCCCGACGGCATCCGGGCCCTGCTCGAGTTCCTGCGCGACCGGCCGCAATGAGCCGGCGGGAGTGCTGCGGCCCTGCCGGTGCTCCCGGGACGCTCAGCGAAAGAGGTCCTCGGCCGGGGGACGGATCACTTCGGCCCGGACCGATGCCGTGCGCAGCCAGCCGGCGGGCACCCCGCGCACGATGGCGACCGGCACGGCCCGGTCCTTTCCCATGACCAGCTCGGCGGCCGAGGCGATCTCGTCGGCCACGCAGACCTCGGTGGCCACCAGTTCCCTGCCTCCTGCGTCGAGCGTTCCCTTGAGGTCCACCACGGCGGCCACGCCGGCGCAGCCGATGGCGACGTCCGTGACGCCGCGGCGCCAGGGTCGCCCGAAGGTGTCGCTCACGATCACGCCGACGTCCACTCCGAGCAGCGCCTGCAGGCCGGCCCGTATGCGCCGGGCCGACCGGTCGGAGTCCTCGGGCAGCAGGGCTGCGGTGCCGTCGTCCACGTTGGAGAGGTCGACCCCCGCATTGGCGCACACGAACCCGTGCCGGGTCTCGCTGATCACCAGGTCACCCCGGCGACGCACGATGCGCAGTGACTCGCGGGTCACCAGGGCCAGCTTGGCCTCGGGATCGTCGTGGTCCACCGGGACCAGGCGACCCTCGGCCTTCGACACGATCTTCTGGGTGACCACGACGACGTCGCCCGAGCGCAGGACCGGGCCGCCCGCGGGGGCCTCCGCGATGAGGCGGGCCAGGTCCGTCTCCGGCGCCACCTCGCCCAGGCCCGACACGGGCAGGATGGCCAGGCCCTCAGCGTCCGGCATCGACGACGCTCCGGGCCAGGGCGGTGGCCTTCTCGGGTGAGTTCATCACCGTGTCGGTCACGACGCAGCGCAGACCTTCCGCCTCCACCTCGGCCGCTCGGGCTGCGTCGGCCGCGTCGATGACCAGCGTGCCCACCCAGGGGGCGTAGAGACGGGCCACCCCGACGACCGACGGCTCGGTCCCCAATTCGGCCATCAACCGGTCGGCGGGGCCCTTCAACGCGGCGCCCGCCACAATTGGCGAGACGGCCACGACGTGGTCGCGTCGAGCCGTGACCGCCTCACGGACGCCTGGCACGGCGAGCAGCGGTCCGATGGAGACGATCGGGTTGGACGGACAGACGACGACGGTGACCGCTCGTTCCAGCGCCTCGAGGACCCCGGGTCCGGGTCGGGCGGATTCCGCACCGTCGAAGCGGACTTCGCGCACCGCCACCTCGTGGCGCAGGCGGACGAAGTAGTCCTGGAAGCTGACCTCGGTCCCGGCCGGGCCCAGCGTGCTGGCCTCGGCCAGGGTCAGCCGCGTACGCAGTGCGTCGTCGGTCACCGGCAGGAGCCGCACCGCCACGCCGCGCCGTGCTGCGAGCGCTGCGGTGACCGCGCCGAGGGGCTCACCTGCCTGCAGCCGGCCCGTGCGGAACAGGTGGGTGGCCAGGTCCCGGTCACCCAGCGCGAACCAGTCCTGCCCACCGATGCTGGTCAGCTCGGCCAAGACGTTCCAGGTCTCGCCGGCCACCCCCCACCCCGTGTCACGGTTGTCCATGCCGGCCAGGGTGTAGGTGACCGTGTCGATGTCGGGGCTGATGTGGAGGCCATGCAGCACCATGTCGTCGCCCACGTTGACCACGGCCGTGATGTCCGCGGCCGGGACGATGCACACCAGGCCCGAAAGCATCCGGGCGGCACCGACACCACCGCACAGGGCGACCAACACGAGGTGAGCATAGAGAGCCGTCACCGGGGGGTCGGCGCGCGACGCCCTGGTACCATCGCCGCCCGGCATGCCCCAGCAGATCCCCCCGGACGGGCACCCCACCGTCGTCTCCGTCCTGCGGGAGGCCGCAGCCGTCAACGGCGACGTCGAGGCCTACGTGGAGCCGGCCGTCGCCGGCACCACCCGGCGCAGCCTCACCTTCGGGGCCTGGGACCGCGCGGCCGACGGCGTGGCCGGCCTCCTGGCCCGCCACGGGGTGGGCAAGGGCGACGTCGTCTGCCTGTTGTTGCCCTCCTCCATCGACTACGCCGTCCTCTACGCCGCCCTGCAACGCCTCGGTGCGATCACCTCGGGCATCAATCCCCGGATGGGGGCGGCGGAGGTGGCCTCCATCGTCGAACGGGCCGCGCCCGTCCTCGCCGTCGTCGACCCCGAGGCGGGATCGCTCCCGTCCGGCCTGGCGACGCTCAGCCGGGCCGAGGCCGCTGCGGCGTGGCCCGGCCCGGCGCCGGACCTCTGGCCCGAACTGGCCCCGCACGATCCCGTTGCCGTGGTGTGGACGAGTGGGACGACCGGACGACCCAAGGGGGCGCTCTTCGACCACGCCAACCTGGCCGCGGTGGCCCGGGGCACCGACGTGCTCAGCCAAGCTGGCGATCGCCGGCTCTCACCCCTGCCCTTCGCCCACGTCGGCTACATGACCCGCACGTGGGACGAGGCGTCGCACGCGGTGACGACGGTGATCACCCCGTCGCCCTGGAGGGCCGACGACGCCATCCGGATCATGGCCGAGGAGGGCGTCACCGTGGCCCAGGGCGTGCCCACCCAGTGGGCCCTCATGCTGGCCAGCCCCGAGCTGGAGCGGGCCGACCTGGGTTCCCTGCGCATCGCCGGGACCGGTGCCGCCCGCACGACCGCCGCCATGGTGGCCGAGATGCGCCGCCGGCTGGGCGTGCCCGTCGTCGTCCGCTACACCTCGACCGAGGCATCTCTGGGGACGGGGACGACTCTCGAGTCGACGGACGAGGAGGTGGCCACGACCGTGGGCCGCCCCGTCCCCGGCGCGGAGCTGGCCATCGTCGACGACGAGGGGCGCTCCGTGCCCGAGGGAGAGGTCGGCAGAGTTTTGCTGCGCTCTGCCGCGGTCATGCGGGGCTACTGGGGCCAGGGCCCGGGTCGTGGTCGCCCCGCGTCCGAGCTGATCGACGCCGAGGCGACGGCAGAGGTGCTGGCCTCGGACGGCTGGCTGACCACGGGCGACTTCGGCCTGCGCACCGAATCGGGCAATCTGCAGCTGGCCGGGCGGGCGCACGAGCGCTACATCCGCGGTGGCTACAACGTGTACCCGTCCGAGGTCGAGGAGGTGTTGGCCACGCACCCGTCCGTGGCCCGGGTCGCCGTGATCGGAGCGGCCGACGACGTGCTGGGCGAAGTGGGCGTCGCGGTCGTCGTCGCTCAGGCCGGCGCCCAGCCCGATCTGGCCGAACTCCGGGCCCACTGCGTCCGATCCCTCTCTGACTACAAGGCACCCGATGCCCTGGTCGTCGTGGGCGAAATCCCCCTGACCCCGATGATGAAGGTGGATCCGGTCCGCCTGGCCGACCTGGCCGAACGGGGGGCGGCGGAACGCCGCGAGCGCCGGGCTCAGAATCGTGATCCCGGCTCCCAGGTGCTAGGCAGTGACCCCACCCGGGCGTCGGACCAGAAGGAGCGTGCATGAGCCCCACCACCAGAGTCGGCCAGTCCGACCCCACTCGCGGGACTGCGCCCGAGGCGATCACCCCGGGTCGCTACGCGGACAAGGTCGCGGTGGTCACCGGCTCGGGCTCGGGTATCGGCCGGGCCACCGCACGCCGTCTGGCTGCCGAGGGAGCAGCGGTGGCCTGCTTCGACCTGGCCGAGGACGCCATTGCGTCCGTGGCAGAGGAGATCAACCGCGAGGCGGCCGAGGCGGGCGGGCGCGCCGTCGCCCTGCCCTGCGACGTGACCGACGAGGACGCGGTGTCTGCCGCGATCTCCCAGGTGCGTGAGGAGCTGGGCCACATCGCCTACCTGTGCAACATCGCCGGGGTCGGGGGGTTTGCCCACACGCCCGAGCAGTCACTGGCCGGCTGGGAGAAGATCCTCGCCGTCAACCTGACCGGGACTTTCCTCATGTGCCGCGCCGTGCTGCCCGGCATGCTCGAGCACGGAGGCGCCATCACGAACACCGTCTCGACCGCCGGGGTCATCGGCCAGCCGTACTCGGCCGCCTATTGCGCGTCCAAGGGTGGCGTCAAAATGCTGACCAAGGCCCTCGCCGTGGAGTACATGGCGCGTGGCGTCCGGGTGAACGGGGTGGCGCCCGGTGGGGTGGACACGCCGATCATCCACAACTTCGGCCCGCCCGAGGACGCAGACTTCAAGCTCATCGAGCGCCTGATGACGCCCATCGGCTTCGCCTACCCTCACGAGATCGCGGGTGCCTTTGCCTACCTCGGATCGGGCGAGGCGGCTTACATCACCGGCGCCATCCTCTCGATCGACGGAGCGATCACGACCTGAGCGGCCTGGACGCGAGGAGGGGCGCCGAGCCCGCACGGCTCCGGGTCGCGGTGGATGCGACGCCGCTGCTCGGGCAGCTCACCGGGATCGGAGCCTTCTGTCAGGGCGCGCTGGGCGCGCTGGCCATCCGGCCTCGCCTCGAGGTGCAGGCGTACGCAGTCAGCTGGCGCCGACGTGGCCTCGTCGCTCCTCTGCTGCCCCCAGGGGTGAGCGGCCGCCAGCGCCCCATGCCGGCCCGGCCGCTGCACGCCCTGTGGCGCCGCTTCGACTACCCCCCGCTCGAGCGTTTCGTCGGCCCCGCCGACGTGGTGCACGGGACCAATTTCGTCGTCCCGCCGACGGCGCGCGCCACCGCGGTGGTGTCGGTGCACGACCTCACGCCGGTGCACCATCCCGAGCTGTGCAATCCGTCCACCTTGGCCTATCCCGATTTGATCCGGCGAGCCCTGAGTCGAGGTGCGTGGGTGCACACCGATTCCGCCTTCGTGGGCGCCGAGGTGGTGGACGCCTTCGGCGCCGACCCCGAACGGGTCCGGACGGTGGCGCCAGGGGTGCCCGACCTGCCCGACGTACGCGAGGACGAGGCGGCCGCCGTGCGGGCGCGCCTGGTCCCCGAAGGCACGGCGCGCTACTGCCTGGCCATCGGGACGGCCGAGCCCCGCAAGGATCTGCCCGGCCTGGTGCGCGCCTTCACCGCGGTCGCGGCGCGGCAGGCCGACACCGCGCTGGTCCTGGCGGGCCCCGAGGGATGGGGTGAGGACGAGCTGCAACGTGCGCTGGACGCGTCGCCCGTCCGCGATCGGATCGCCCGCACGGGTTGGGTCGAACCGCACGAGTTGGCCGCGCTCCTGCGCGGCGCGCACGTGCTGGCCTATCCGTCGCGGTACGAGGGGTTCGGGTTCCCGCCCCTCCAGGCCATGCGGGCCGGTGTCCCGGTCGTGGCCACCGGGGTGGGCTCGCTGCCCGAGGTCCTCGGTGACGGCGCGCTGCTGGTCGAGCCGGGGGACCAGGACGAGCTGGCCGGCGCCCTCGCCGCGTGCTTCGACGACGAGGCGGTGCGCTCTCGCCTGATTGCCGCAGGCGACACCTGGGTCCGTCGCTTTTCGTGGGCCCGCTGTGGCGCCGGGCTCGAACAGCTGTACCGGGACGCGCGGCGCGGTGTCTGAGCCGACTCGCTCCGTCTTGGTCGCGGTGGAGCAGCTGCGGCGCCGCGTGCCCGGCGGCATCGGGGCGTATGCCCGCGGGGTTTTGGCCGGGCTCGAAGCACTGACACCCTCGGAACAGGGCGTGGCGGTGACCCTGCTGGCGAGCCGGGCGCCCGGTGGTCGGCGGAGTCCCGAGGCCGACCCGCTGGCGCAGTTCGGCAAGCCGGTCATCGCGTCGCACCTTCCCGGACCCGTCATGACGCGGGCGTGGGACCGGCGGTGGCTGCACGCGCCCGAAGGCTTCGACGTCGTGCACTCGGTCTCCCTTGCCGCGCCCATGCTGCGCCGGGGCAGTCGGAGCAAGCTCGTCGTCACCGTCCACGATGTGGCCTGGCGCCGACACCCCGACGCCACCACGCCCCGAGGAAGACGTTGGCACGAGCAGGCGCTCCAACGGGCGGCCGCTTCGGCGACGGCGCTGGTCGTACCCTCGCGGTTGGTGGCGGCCGACCTGGAGAAGAGCGGTGTTGATCCGGCCCGGCTCGCGCTGGTGCCCGGTGGCACCGATCACGTGGCCGACCCCGATCCGGCCGCCACGACCGACCTGTTGCGTCGCGTCGGGGTGTCGGGGGAATTCCTCCTGACCGTGGGCACGCTCGAGCCCCGCAAGAACGTCGACCGGCTGGTGCGTGCCTTCGGGCGGGTGCGGCCCTCGTTGCCCGGGCGCTGGCCGCTGGTCATCGTGGGTCCGTCGGGCTGGGGGCGCGAGCCCACCCACCCCCCACACGCGGACGGGGTCGTCTTCACCGGCGCGGTGTCCGACCCCGTCCTGGCCGGGCTCTATCAACGGGCCCGCGCCTTTGCCTACGTCCCGCTCACGGAGGGTTATGGCCTGCCCCCGCTCGAGGCGATGCGCATGGGGACGCCGTCGGTGGTGGCCAACGAGGTGCCGAGCGTGCACGACGTTGGCGCGACCGGGGAGCCGCCCGCCTGCATCGTCGATCCGCTCGACATCGACGACATTGCCCGCGGCATCTCGGCCGTCCTGACCGATGATGCCCTGCGCGTCGATCTGGCCGCACGGGGGTCGGCCTACGCGCTGGCCCGCACCTGGGCCACCGCTGCCCGCGAGCACGTCGCGCTCTGGGCCAGGCTCCGATGACCGCGCCGCTCGCCCTCTCGCTCGACGTGTCCGCGGTGCCCGAACGGCCGGGCGGAGCCGGCTACTACACAATGGAGATCGCGTCCGGTCTGGCGGCCCGGGAGGACGTCGCGCTGACTCTCCTCAGTCGGCGCGACGACGAGGTCCGGTGGGCGGGACTGGCGCCGGGCGCCCGGGTGCGCGGGGCGGTCCCGGGAGCGCGACCGGCCCGGCTCGTTTTCGAGCAGGCGGGCTTCCCGTCGTTGCTGCGCTCGCTGGACGTCGCTGTCCATCACGGGCCGCACTACACCATGCCGCACCGGGCGCCGGTGCCCTGCGCGGTGACCATCCACGACTGCACGTTCTTCGACCATCCCGAATGGCACATGCGTACCAAGGCCGTCTTCTTTCGCCGCGCCATCCGCTACGCCGCGCTCCGGGCCGGGGTGCTCATCTGCGTCAGTCACGTCACCGCTGATCGACTGCGCGCCTCGTGTCCCGTGTGGGCGCCCGTCGTGGTGGCGCCCCACGGGGTGGATCACGCGCGCTTTGGACCGACGGAGGGCGCTCCGGGGGCCGATCGCCACGCGCTCGAGGCAGCCGGGGTGCCGGTCGATCGCCCCCTGGTCGTCTTCGTCGGCACGCTCGAGCCCCGCAAAGGAGTGGTCCCGCTGGTCGCCGCGTTCGACCGGGTGGCCGACGCCAACGGCGACGTCGTGCTCGTGTTGGCCGGCCAGCCGGGCTGGGGCCTCGAGGAGACCGAGCGGGCCCTGGCCTCGGCCCGCCATACCGACCGCATCGTGCGAACCGGCTACGTGTCCGACGACACGGTGCCGGCGCTCCTCCGCCACGCTGCCGTGGCCGCGTGCCCGGCCCTCGAAGAGGGGTTCGGCCTGCCCGCCCTCGAGGCCCTGGCCTGCGGCGCACCACTCGTGACCACGCAGGGCACGGCCATGGCCGAGGTGGCCGGGGAAGCGGCCACGCTGGTGCCGCCCGGGAGCGTGTCCGACCTGGCCGACGCCTTGGAGGGCATCCTCAGGCAGGGTTCAGCCGACGAGCGTCGTCGTCAGGGCATCGGCGTCGCCAGCCGTTACACCTGGGAGGCAAGCGTCGCCCTCCACCTCGATGCCTACGCCATGGCGCTGGCGGCCCCGAAGTAGGGTTCCGCGGATGCGGGCGCTGATCACGGGGGGAAAGGCTTCGTCGGCCAGTGGTTGGCCGCCCATCTCAAGGACGGCGGTGACGAGGTCGCGGTGATCGACCTCGAGACCGACGTGGCGGACGGCTCGGCCGTGCGGCGTGTCATGACCGACGTGCAGCCCGACGCCGTCTACCACCTGGCCGCCCTGACGCACGTGGGTGAGAGCTGGGACGATCCCAGTCACGTCCTTCGCGTCAATGTGCTGGGCACGGCAGAGATCCTCGCGGCAGCCCGGACCCTGCGCGCTGCGCCTCGGGTCCTTTTCGTCAGCTCGGCCGAGGTCTACGGCGTGGTCACACCCGAACAGCTCCCGCTCGCCGAGGACACGCCCACCGCGCCGGCCAGCCCCTATGCCGCAAGCAAACTGGCCGCCGAGGCGGTCGCCCTCCAGGCTTGGCGGGGCTTCGGCCAACCGGTGCTCGTGGTCCGGCCCTTCAACCACATCGGGCCGGGCCAGTCACCAAACTTCTTCGTGCCCGCACTGGCCAAGCGCATCGTCGAAGCCAAGCGGTCGGGTGCCGGTTCCTTGTCCGTCGGCACCCTGACCACCCGACGCGATTTCACCGATGTACGTGACGTCGTCGGCGCGTATCGCCTCCTGGTGGAGCAGGGAGAACCGGGCACCGTCTACAACGTGTGCTCGGGTCGCGACGTCGCCATGTCGGACGTCGCCGCGCAGCTCCTCGACCTGGCCGGAGCCGACCTCACGCTCGAGACGGATCCAGCCCTCCTGCGCCCGGTGGACGTCCCGGTGCTACGCGGCGACGCCCGGCTGCTGCACGCCACCACCGGTTGGGAGCCCACCATCCCCCTCGCGACGACGCTCGCCGACGTCCTTTCCTCGTGGGAAGCGGACTGACGGCGAGCGTCGAGGTGCGACGTCCGAAGGGACGTGCGCGCGTCAGGTGTTGACGAGCTGACGGATCTGCGAGCGCACCTCGCGGGCCTGCACTCGGGCCTTGATGGTCAGCTGGGACACGGTCGGGGGGAGCTTGTCCTCGATGGGCTCGAGCGTGGTCTCCACGAACTGAGCGGCGGTCTCGGCCAGCTCGTCCAACTGGTTGATGCCCTTCGCCACCCCGCCGCGCACGTCCTCGATCCGCTTGTCCAGATCGATGTCGAAGTCGTGCGAGAGGCGGTTCGTCAGCTCGACCCGCTGCACCTGGGCTCGCTGGTAGGCCAGCACGCCGAGGCCGACGGCCACGTAGGCCGCGTCGCGGGCGAAATCGGTCACACCCTTGGAGAGTGCGTTGAGGTTGTTGGTTAGATCAGGCATTTGAGGGGCCTCCTGTCGCTTGGTTGCGGATGTGTCGGTCAGTCCGCAGGGACCTGTTCGGCGCTGCGTTCACGTACAAGAGTATAGCTTTTGTTAAACAGTAGCAAGCAGTCAGGACCCCGATTCTGCGCCTGAGGGCTTCTGGGCGGACCGGATAGCCTCTGCTCCCTGATGGACGCCCAAGTGCCGGCCGTGGTCGCCGTCATGGTCACCACAGAGCCGGGTCCTTGGTTCGAAGAGGCGCTCACGGCCCTCGCCGCCCAGGACTACCACGAACTTTCCATCCTGGTGCTCTCCAACGGGACCCGGGAGGACGAGGTCACCGAGCGGGTCGGTCGGGTCCTCCCCGATGCCTTCTTGCGGCACCTGCCGGAACGGACAGGGTATGGCGCGACGTCCAACGAGGCGCTCGAGATGGTGGAAGGGGCGGCCTTCTTCCTGCTCTGCCACGACGACGTGGCGCCCGACCATGACGCCGTCGGCCAGCTGGTCGAGGAGGCCTTCCGTTCCAACGCCGGAGTCGTCACCCCCAAATTCGTCAACTGGGACGACCCGCGGATCCTGCTCCACGTGGGCATGAGTTGCGACAAGACCGGAGCCGTGGTCGACCGCATCGTCGAGGGCGAGGTGGACCACGGGCAACACGATGCGGTGCGCGACGTCTTCGTCGCTCCGAGCGGGTGCATTCTGGTCAGGGCCGATCTGTTTCGCGAGCTGAAAGGCTTTGACCCCGGGATCGTCGCCATGGGCGAGGACCTCGATCTCTCGTGGCGGTGCCAGGTGGCCGGGTCGCGGGTCGTGGTGGCGCCGGAGGCCCGGGTCCGCCATCGCGAGGCGGTGGCCGGCGGGCTGCAACAGCTCGACATGGCCGGCGAGGGACGTGGGCGACACCCGGTCACGCTGCAGATGCTGCAACGGCGCCACGAGCTACGCGCCGTGTTCAAGAACTACACGCGTCTGAGCCTCGTCCGCGTGCTCCCGCAGGCGGCCCTGCTGGCCCTGGGCGAGCTCCTTGTGGCGGTGTTGGCCCGCGACGGGGACCGGGCCCGCGCCGTGGTTGGCGCGTGGCGATGGAACGTGAGGCATTTGACCGAGCTCTCGCCTCTGCGCCGCGAGGTGGCCGCGCACCGGCTGTTTCCAGACGCCGAGGTCCGGCGCCTGCAGCTGCGCGGCAGCGCGCGTCTCTCGCGCTACCTCAGCCGGCTCTCACACCAGGGCCTCGAGGCGGCCAATGCCGCCGCCGCGACCGGAACCCCGAGAGGTGAGACCGAGGGCGACGAGGTACCCCAGCTCACCGGCAGCGTGGGGCTGGCCTTCAGCGAGGACACCGACTTCGACGAGCTGGACGACCTTGGGCGTCGCTCGGGACGGGACCGCTTCGGCCGCCGGGTGCGCTCGGCACCGCTCGGCAGCGGACGCCAGCGCGTGCTGGCCATCCTCGTGGCCGCCCTCGTCATCGCGCTGGGTACTCGCGAGCTCTTCTTCGGCACGCTGCCGCTGGTGGGTCAGCTGGCGCCACTGCCTTCGTGGTCGGGAGCCTGGCACCACTTCTTCTCGGGCTGGCAACAAGTCGGCGTGGGCACCACGGCCCCGGCGTCGCCGCTCTTCGGAGTCGTCGGCGTCACCGGCACCGTTTTGTTCGGCGCCATGGGCACCCTCCAGCGCGTCCTGCTGCTGGGCTGCATCCCCATCGGCGCCTGGGGTGTGTCCCGCTTCATGCGCCCCCTGGTCTCGCCGCGTGCGCGCGTGATCGCGGTCATCTGCTATCTCGGGCTCCCCCTGCCCTACGGCGCATTGGGCACCGGGCGCTGGGACGGGCTGGTCGCCTACGCGCTGTTCCCCTTCATCGCGCTGCGCCTGGCCCGGACGGCCGGCGTCCCGCCGTTCGCGGTCGAGGCGGGTCAGCGCTGGCGAGCGAGCCGGTTCGGGCAGGTTGCCGCCCTCGGCGCGGTCATCGCCCTCGCCGCCGCCTTCGCGCCCGCCGTCGAACCCATGGTCCTCGCCGCCGCCGTGGCCTGGTCTCTCGGTGCCCTCATCGTCGGGGTGCGAGAGTCGGGCGGGCGGGTCCTCGTGGTCGCAGCCCTCGGCGTCGTCGTCTCGCTCGTACTGCTGGCACCCTGGGTCGTGGGCACGGCGCTGGCCGGGAAGGGGGCCGTGCAGATCTTCGGGCTGCCCCTCTCCGGGGCCACGGCACCCGACTGGGGCGAGGTGCTCCGTTTCGCCATCGGTCCCGTGGCCCGCTCCCCCCTGGCCTGGTGCATCGTGCTGGCCGCCGCCCTGCCGCTCGCGGTCGGCCGCGGCCTGCGCATCGTCTGGGCCGCTCGCCTCTGGGTTCTTGCCCTGGGCAGCTGGGGGCTCGCCCTTGCCGCCACCCGGGGCGACCTGGGCAGCTTCACCCCGTCGGAATCGGTGGTGCTGGCCCCCGCCGCCCTGGCCGTGGCCGCCTGCGTGGGTCTCGGCATCTCGGCCTTCGAGAACGACCTCTCGGGTCGTGAGTTCGGCTGGCGACAGCTGCTGAGCGTGGCCGCGCTCGTCTTCGTGGCCGTGGGCCTGCTCCCCGTGGCGGCGGGTGCGGTGGGCGGGCGCTGGGGCCTTCCCACGCAGGGAGCGGAGCAGCCACTCGCCTTCCTGGCCCGACCGTCCACCGCCGGCGTCTCCCGGGTGCTGTGGCTGGGCGATCCGCGTGCCCTGCCCGTGGGTGGGTGGACCGTGCGCCCGGGCCTGGCCTACGCGCTGACCCCCAGGGACCTCCCCGACGCCGCCGAGGTCTTCACTCCGGCTGGTCCGGGCCCGGCCAGCTTGGTCGGCGATGCAGTCGATCTCGCCGTGTCCGGAGGGACGGTGCATCTTGGGCGCCTCCTGGCCTCGGCCGGTGTGCGCGACGTCGTGGTGGTCGACGGGCTCTCGGCTTCGGGCCAGAGCACAGGTCCGCCCTCGGTCAACGCGCCGCCGCCGGCCGGTCTCGAGCAGGACCTCCTCGAGCAGGATGACCTTCAGGTGGTCCCCGGTGTGCTGGGCGTCCAGGTCTTCGCCAACGGCGAGTACGTGCCCGTGACGGCCGGGCGGGGCACGCCGTTGCCGCAGGCGTTGGTCTGGTCGTACCCGGGACCGGCGGACGTGGCTGGTTGGTCGCCCTTGTTCGGCGCTTTGAACGGGAGCACTCCGACCACGGGCGCGCTGCGCGCGGGCACCGTCTATGCGGGGTATGCCCCGGCCGGGAAGTTCAGCCTGACCGTGAACGGCCGTCCTGCCGCGCGCCTGCCTGCCTTCGGCTGGGCCGCTCAGTTCCCGGTCACGGCGGGCACGGCGACGCTGCACCTCTCGCAGTTTCCGCTCGTCCCGCTCGCCGTGTTGCTCGAGGTACTGGCCTGGGTTGTCCTGCTGGTCGCGCTCATCGGGCGGCGCGGGCGCGCCGGCGCTGCGCAGGACGGACGAGCATGACGCCGGCCCACAAGAGCCGCGAGCACCGCTGGAGGATGCTCGTGTTGGTCGTGGTCGTCGTCGCCGGCGTGGGGGTGGCGGCCGGCGCGCGGGGAACGCCGGCGCCGGTCAGCCCGCTGGTCGTACCCACCTCGCTGGTCAGCCCGCCCGATGCAGAGTCTTCGGCGTGGTATTGCACCGGACAGACCACCTCTCCGGGCGCCGCTCCGGGCTTTCTGCTCCTGACCAACACGACCGGCCGTGCCGTGGCCGCCACGGTGCGCGAGGAGACCGACGCCGGATCCGTGGAGAACGCTGCCGTGTCGGTGCCGGCGCGCGGTGACCTGGTCCCCAGCGTCCCCGCGCCGTCTTCGGGTTCGTGGCTGTCGGCCATCGTGACGGTGGCCGGCGGTGGGGTGGCGGTGAGCCAAGTGGTGGCGGCCCCGTCCGGCTGGTCGGTGACCCCGTGCCAGAGCACCACGTCGGCCGCATGGTTCTTCGCCGGTGGCTCCACCGCCGGGTCGAACGGGCTGTACGTGTCGTTGCTCAACCCGACGTCGACGCCCGTCGTCGTCGACCTCAGCTTCGTCACCCCGGCCGGCGTCCTGCACCCGATCAACGACCAGGGGATCGTCCTGCAACCCGACCAGGTCGTCGCCGAGAACGTCGGCTCCGTGGTCCAGGACGTGGGCACGGTCAGCACCATGGCGACGGCCCGGACGGGCCGCATCGTGGCCTCCGAGGTCCAGGTGTACGCCGCTCCCACCTCCGGGCTGTCCCTCGTGGCGGGATCGAACGCGCCGCAGAGCACGTGGTTCATCCCCCAGAGCGAGGAGACGGCGGGCGCAACGTCGGCGATCGACGTCTTCAACCCGGGGCAGGTCGCCGAATCGGTCACGGTGCACCTGCGCCTGCCGTCGGGCCCGCTGGCCCCGCTCAGGCACACGGTGGCCCCGGGCTCCACCTGGAGCCTGCTGACGAGCAAGCAGACCCGCATCCCCGTCGGAGCCTTCTACTCAGCGCGGATCGTCGCCGGCGGGGGTCCCGGGGTCGTGGTCGGCCGGGCCGTGGCGGCACCGGCCACTGCCCAGTCACCCCAGGCCGGCCTGGCCAGTGCCGTCGACGGGCACTCGACCTCGTCGTCGAGCGGCGCCTGGATCATCCCCGCGCCCGGCAACTCGGTCCAGGTCCCGGTGGCCAACGTGACTGCCGAGAGCATGGCCTTCATGAACACCTCGAGCGCGACCGAACGCTTCAGCGCGTCCGTCGTCACGGCCACCGCCGACACCGTCCTGGTGACGGGCGCGCTCGCTCCGGGCGCCACGGCCCAGGTCAGCGGGAACGCGCTGGCGCCCGTCGGGCTCAACCCCGTGCAGGTTCGTTCCACCGGCACCATGGCGGTCAGCGACGACGTGGGACCGGCCGGCATGGTCGGCGTGGTCACGATGCCCGGCATCCCGCTGTCTGCCGCGATCGGCCTCTGAATCGCTTCTCCTCGGCGCTGTCGGCTTCCTCGTTCAGATGTCGCCGAAGTTCGCCGCCCGGCGTCAGAGGTTGTGACGCTGGTAGCGCCGCCACAGCGTCCGACTGCCCAACCAGACCAGCCCCAGACAGAGAACCGCGAAGAGCACGGGCCCGGCATAGCGGATGACGCCCTCGACGCCCGCGGCGAAGCCGTGGAGGCTGTCGTGCCATGACTTCACGACCCCGGACTCGGGCGCCGGAGCGCTTCGGGGTGGTGTCCCTCGCTCGTTCACCGTGATGGTCGCAGTCGAGTACGCGGTCTGGTTGCTCAGCAGCTGCAGCTGGCCCTGCAGTTGCTCGATCTGCGTCTGCACCGAGTCGAGCTGGTCCTGCACCGACAGGACGTCGCCGATGCTGGTCGCCTTGGCCATGATGGTCAGGTACTGCTGGCGGGTCTCTTCGAGCGCGTCGATGCGCGCCTGGAGGTCGACGTACTGCCCGGTGACGTCGGTGGCCTTCGTGGTCAGGTTCGACGTCTTGCCCAGGGCCTGGGCCTGCTTGAGCACACCGGCGAAGTCGGCCACCGGCACCTGCAGCGTCATGGTGCCCGAAGGGGGCTCGTCCGAGCCGGCGCCGGTCTGCGTCTGCGAACTTGGCCACGAAGCCGCCCGCCCCGGTGGCGATGGCGGACAGCTGGGTCATCGTGCGGTTCAGCGCACCAGGCTTCACCGTCAACCCGAGCGAGCCCGTCTGCTGAATCCGGGCCGGCTGGCCGACGGCACCGTTGGGGAGTGACGGCGTGCCCTGGCCGGGGACGGTGGTGCTGGGCAGCGATGCGTTGGGTTGGGCCCCGGCCGGCTGATGGGATGGCGCGGCCGCGCTCCCCGCCGATGGCCCGGCGTGGTGCACCCCGAAGGGAGGCGAGGTCGTCGTCACCGGGGACGACCCGGCCCGGGGCGGGGTCGAGGCTCGCACCGGGCGCAGGCTCGACGTGGCCGTCGGGCTCGACGTGCCCCGGTCGAGGGCGCCCACGATGCCCGCTGCCGACAGGAGGACGACGAGGCAGGCCGCCACCGTCAGGACGCGGTGGCGCGCCGCGGCGGCGCCGGCCCGGCGCAGGCGACCCTCCCGCCACCGGGACGGCGCACCAGCGTCACCGACCGCATCGCTCCCGGCGTCACCACCTGCTCCCGACTCGCCGGCTTGGGCCCCGTCCCTCCGGGCTCGCACCAAAATTTCGGCCGGACCGGATTCAGGCAGCTCGAAGTCGGCCGCGGCGCGGGCGAAGAGGGTGGCGAGCTGGTCGTCGTCGAGCATGGTCATGGTGCGGTCTCCTGAACGGATCGGGAGGCCTCGGGGTCGACGAGGGAACTCAAGGCGGTGTCTGCGGCCAGGCGGCGCCTGGCTTCGTGGAGGCGGGACTTCACGGTGCCCGGACGGCGTCCGATGGCCAGCGCGATGTCGCGTTCGCTCAGGTCGGCGTAGTAGCGCAGGACGACGGGGACCCGCAGGGACAGGGGCAGGCGGGCCAGCGCGGCCAGGACGGTGCCGGCCACCTCGCCCTGGACGGCCCATTCCTCGGGTCCCTCCACACCCACGGGCAGGCGGGTCAGCAGTTCGTCCGCCGCCCGCCGGTCGCGGTGGGGGATCTCGGTCCGCAGCTTCGAGTAGCAGGCGTTGACCACGACCCGGTAGAGCCAGGGCCGAATGCTCGGCACCGACGAGAGCGAGTCGCGGAAGCGCCAGGCCCGCAGGTAGGCGTCCTGGACCGCTTCCTCGGCGTCGGCCCGGTTACCCAGGATCAGGCAGGCCGTGCGGAACGAGCCGGCGTACCCCTCCTCGAGCCACTCTTCGAGCTGTTGCTCCACCATCCCCCTTCATGACGCCGCCCGGCCCGAAGAGGTTCGGAAAGAAAGTTCGGAAGCTGGGTGCGGCGGACCTAGCGGGGGGTGGGACCCTCGGGCGTGGTGCCCGAAGAAGGGTCGGAACCAGAGCTGGGCGGCCATGGTGGGGGCGGCCACGCATCGGTGTCCGCACGCACGGTCACCGGGTCCACCTCGCCGTTGGTGGCGGCCGGGCCGGCGTGCCCGTTGGCGCTGCCGGCTCCTGCGTCGGCTCCGTTGCCCCCGTTGGTACTCGGGACCACCGGGGGCCGCACCGCGGCCCCGCTGAAGTGCGGGACCGACTTGGAGCCCTCGGCGTGCACGGGCGAGCCGTGCGCCTCGTCGACCAGTTGGGCCACCTCGGCCCCGTCGATGATCTCGTTGTCGAGCAGGGCCCGGGCGAGGGCGTTGAGCCCACCCCGGTGCTTGCTCAGCAC
This sequence comes from uncultured Acidimicrobiaceae bacterium, assembly GCA_963809715.1. Classification (GTDB taxonomy): domain Bacteria; phylum Actinomycetota; class Acidimicrobiia; order Acidimicrobiales; family RAAP-2; genus Bog-473. Next base: position 754,688 of record CAWEKO010000003.1, read on the forward strand.
CTCCATGGCCCGCTCTTCTTGGGCGCGCAGGATGCGCTCGACCTCGTCGTCGATGACCTTGGAGGTGTCTTCGGAGTAGTCACGCGTGTGCATGAGGTCCTCGCCCAGGAACACCTGGCCTTGTGAGCCCCACGCCATGGGGCCGATGGCCTCGCTCATGCCCCACTCGCGCACCATCTTGCGGGCCAGCTCCGTGTTGCCGACCAGGTCGTTGGCCGCACCGGTCGAGAGGTCGCCGTAGACGAGCAGCTCGGCAACGCGTCCGCCCATGCGCACGCACAGCGCGTCCTCGATGTAGTCGCGCGAGTGGATGTGCCGCTCCTCCATGGGCAGCTGGTGGGTGACACCGAGCGCCATGCCTGTGGGCAGGATGGTCACCTTGTGCACGGGGTCGGCGTGCTCGAGCACGTAGGCCAGCACGGCGTGGCCACCCTCGTGGTAGGCCACCCGCTCCTTCTCCTCCTCGGAGAGCACCATGGAGTCTCGGCGCTGCCCGAGGAGCACGCGGTCGCGCGCCGTCTCGAAGTCGGCCATGGCGATGTCGAGGCTGCCCCGGCGCACGGCGTGCAGCGCCGCCTCGTTGACCAGGTTGGCCAGGTCGGCACCGCTCATGCCCGGCGTGCCGCGCGAGACGACGCCCAGGTCCACGTCAGCCGCCATGCGCTTGCCCTTGCAGTGCACCTGGAGGATCGGCAGGCGCTCGTCGAGATCTGGCAGCGGAACGACGATCTGGCGGTCGAAACGGCCCGGCCGCAGCAGCGCCGGATCCAGAATGTCGGGTCGGTTGGTCGCCGCGATCATCACGACGCCCTCGGACGTGTCGAAGCCGTCCATCTCCGAGAGCATCTGGTTCAGCGTCTGCTCGCGCTCGTCGTGGCCGCCGCCGAGGCCGGCACCGCGCTTGCGTCCGATGGAGTCGATCTCGTCGACGAAGACGATGGCGGGAGCCTGCTTGCGCGCCGTCTGGAAGAGGTCACGCACCCGGCTGGCGCCGACACCCACGAACATCTCCATGAAGTCCGAGCCGCTGACCGACATGAAGGGCACCCCGGCCTCACCGGCCACGGCCCGCGCCAGCAGCGTCTTGCCCGTTCCCGGGGGGCCGACCAGGAGCACACCCTTGGGGATCTTGGCGCCGATCTCCTTGAAGCGGGCGGGGGTCTTGAGGAAGTCGACCACCTCACTGATCTCTTGCTTCACCCCGGTGTAGCCGGCGACGTCGTCGAAGGTGGTGGTCGGCCGGTCGCTGCTGAAGGTCTTGGCCTTGGAGCGCCCGATCGACATGATCCCCGACATCTGGCCCCGGGTCTGGCGGCCGATGAGGTAGATGAAGCCAACGCCCAGGGCGATGATGAAGATGTAGGGGAGAAGGGCGGTGAAGATGTTGGTCGAGGGGGTCGGGAAGGAGACCGCCACGCCGTCGTGGCGCATCTCTTGCACGTCGTTGGGCAGGGACGGGCTCGGGCCCTGCACCGTGTAGGCGGTCCCGTCGTTCAGTTTCCCGATGATCGTGCCGTTGGCGTTGGAGATCTGGGCTGTTGAAACCTGCTTGGCGGCCACCTGGGCCATGAACTTGGTGTAGGTGATGCTGTGGGCGTTGCTGGTCTTGATCGTCCCCACCGCCAGGAGGATCGCCACGATCCCGATGGCCAGGACACCCCACAGCCAGCGCCAGCTCTGACCTCCCGATGCTCCCGGAGTGCCCGGCTGCTGGCCCCCCTCGCCTCCCGGCGGCGCGTTCGGGCCCCGGCCGGGCTTCTCCGTGCGCTGGGGAGTCATCCTGCCATGCTATGCGCCGACCTTCGAGAACGGTGACCGCCCCGTGACCGGGACGTCCGGGCGACCCTGCCAGCTGGGGGCCACCTTGGCGCCGGTAACGTCTTGACGATGGCCGAGACCGATTCCGGCGCGCCCGCGCCCCCGCCCGAGGGGCCACCCGCCCGCTCGCCGGCCCCGGCGCCCGACGGTTTCGTGCCCCGGGAGTGGATCGAGACGCACCACGCCCACGTCCGCGGACACACCGAGACAGCCTCCGCCGGGCCCGAGGGGCAACCCCGGTCGTCCGGGCCCTCGCCGACGACGCCGCCGACACCGCCCCCGCCCGCCGTGCTCACGGCGCCGCCAACGCCACCCGCCCCGGGCATGCCCGGGATGACCACGATGCCGCCGCCGCCCCGGCGCGACGTCTCGCCGTGGGACGCCGGCGCCCTCGCCGCCCTGCCCCCGCCGCCACTCGAGTCGTCGTCCGGCACGCCCTTCCTCGATACGCCCTGGGTCCCCCCGCAGACCAGGCGCCAGGCCTGGTTCTGGCTCCTCTTCGCCGTCATCGGCTTCCTCGTCGGCCAGATCGGCGCGCTGATCTTCGCCACGGTCGGTGGCGCCATCGCCGGGGACACCGGGGCCCAACTCCAGGCCATCGCCTCGGCGCAGGTCCCGCCGGAGTGGTACGTCGTCGTCACCCTCCTCGGACTGTGGATCGGCTTCATCGGCGCGCCCTGGCTGGCCAGCTTCTTCCAGGGCACGCGCCACTTCTTCCGCGACCTGGGCATCAAGATCAAGTGGATCGACCTCATCGGCATCCCCATCGGGCTGGCCGGGCAGTTCGTGGTCGTCCTGATGTACGCGCCGTTCCAACACGAGATCCACGACTTCAACGGGCCGACCAACCGCCTCACCGGCAGCGCCCACGGCGGCGGCTTCGTCGTCATCGCCATCGCCGTCTGCATCTTCGCCCCGGCCATGGAGGAGCTCTTCTTCCGGGGGTTGCTGCTCAAGGGTCTCCTGCGCGCCTTCACCCCGATGGGGGCAACCGGCCGCGTCCGCGTCGCCACCGTCGTCCTGGCGGTCATCGTCGACGGGTTCCTGTTCGGCCTGGCCCACGGCGAATGGGTCCAGCTGGCGGGCCTGGCCGTCTTCGGCATGGTGCTGGCCACCATCTCGTACCGGACGGGACGGCTGGGCATGAATTTCCTGGCTCATGCCACCTTCAACTCGGTGGCCATCCTGGCTCTCGTCGCCCAGGGAAACGCCGTCATCCACTAGGCCGCCCGCCGAGATGGGCCATGCGCTGCCCCTATGGTTGGTCCGGTGAAATGGACGAACCCGGTGAAATGGACGAACCCGTGAAATGGACGAACCGGTGAAATGGATGAACCCGTGAATCGGATGAAACAGGTCTTCAAGGCCTACGACGTGCGCGGCATCGTGCCCGACCAACTCGACGCGGCAATGTGCCACGCCATCGGGCGCGCCATGGCCCGCTTCGCCGGCGCCCCCGAGGTGCTGGTGTGCCGCGACATGCGTGAGTCGGGGGTGGAGCTGACGGCCGCCTTTTCCGACGGCGTGCGTTCCGAAGGCGTGAACGTGACCGACCTCGGCCTGGCCTCGACCGACTTCCTCTACTTCGCGTCGGGCCATCTCGATGCCCCGGGCGCCATGTTCACCGCCTCGCACAACCCCGCCCGGTACAACGGGCTGAAGCTCTGTCTCTCGGGCGCCCGTCCCATCGGGCGCGACACCGGCCTGGCCGAGATCGAGGCCGAGGCGGAGAAGCTCCTGGGCGAGCCCTCGGGTCCGCTGACGGGGAGCAGCCGCGAGCTGAACCTGCTCGACGAGTGGGCCGACCACGTCGTCTCTTTCGTCGACGTCTCGACGTTGCGGCCTCTCAAGGTCGTGGCCGATACGGCGAACGGTATGGGCGGCTTGGTCGTGCCGATCGTCTTCGAACGGCTGCCGTTCTCCGTCGACATCCTCTTCCCCGAGCTCGACGGCAACTTCCCCAACCACCCGGCCGATCCGATCCAGCCCGAGAACCTGGTCGCCTTGAAGGAGGCCGTCCTGGCCCAAGGGGCCGACATCGGTCTGGCCTTCGACGGCGACGCCGACCGGGTCTTCCTCGTCGACGAGCGAGCCGAAGGGGTGTCGGGCTCGCTGACCACCGCGCTGGTCGCCGCCTCCATGCTCACCAAGCATCCGGGCGAGACCGTCCTCTACAACTTGATCTGCTCGCACGTCGTGCCCGAGGTGGTCACCGAGAGGGGCGGCACGCCGGTGCGCACCCAGGTCGGCCACTCCATCATCAAGCAGGTGATGGCCGAGACCGGCGCCGTGTTCGGTGGCGAACACTCGGGCCACTACTACTACCGTGACAACTTTCGGGCCGACTCGGGCATCATCACCGCCCTCCTGGTCCTCGAACTTCTGAGCCAGAGCGACCAGCCACTCTCGGTCATGCTCGAGCCCTACCGCCGCTACGCCGACTCGGGCGAGATCAACACAGAGGTGACCAGTCCGCTGGCCACCGTCGCGGCCATCGCCGAGCACGAGCGCGCCGCCGGCGCGTCCATCGACCGGCTCGACGGGCTGACGGTCGAGCACACCGACTGGTGGTACAACGTCCGCCCCTCCAACACCGAGCCGCTGTTGCGGCTCAACGTGGAGGCCAAGACCGAGGAAGCCTGCGCGGCCCACGTCGCCGAGGTGCGGGCGCTCATCGCTGCCAACGCCACGCTCGAGGAAGGAACCAACCCGTGAGTCTCGATCCGTTGCTGCTCGACATCCTGGCCTGCCCGATCGACAAAGGCCCGCTGCTCTTTTTCGAAGACGAGGACGTCCTCTACAACCCGCGCCTGCGCAAGAGCTACGCCGTCACCGACGGGGTCCCGGTCCTGTTGGTGGACGAGGCGGCCGATGTCGGCGACGCCGAGCACGAGCGCTTGAGCGCCAAGGCCGAGAGGGGCGGCGCGCGCGCCACCGGTCCCTCCGCGGGGTGAGCCCCCGGCCCGACCCCGACACGCTCGGCGCCTGGGAGGAGGCGACTGCGCTGCCCGAGCAGCTGGCCCGGGCCCTCGACTTGAGCCAGAGCTGGGCCGTCGATTCCTCTGCGGCGTACGCCAGCCGGTCCGTTGTGGCCATCGGGCTTGGCGTCGCCGCCTCGGCCTGTGACGCCGTCGCCGCGTTGACCGCACCCTCGCTCGCCGTGCCCCTGACCGTGCGCCACGACGCCAACCTCCCGGACTTTGTCGACGGCTACACCCTCGTCCTCGCGTTCTCCTCGACCCCGGGGTGCGCCGAGACCGACGCTGCGGTCCATGCGGCGCTGGCCCTCGGCGCCCATGTCCTGGCCATCGGGCCCGAAGGGGATGACGACGCGCCCGACGGCGTGGTCCCCCAGACGGGCGGGCGGGCCCTCCGCCGCTCGGCGGTCTCGGGAGCGACATCGGGCCGGGCCACCCTGGCCGGCCTCGTCGTCCCTGCGCTGGTGGCGCTCGGGCGCATCGGTTTGAGCCGCGACTGGGAGCCGGATCTGCAGGCCGCGTCGGCAGCGCTCGCTCCCCGGCGCGACGGCCTCACGGCCCCGGGCGGGCTGCCCGAAGAGCTGGCCCGCCACATCGGGCGCACGTTCCCGCTCGTCTACGGGTCCTCGGGCATCGGCGCCGTGGCCGCCAGATGGTGGAAGGACGAGGTGAACCGCAACGCCAAGTCGCCCGCCTTCGCCGCGGAACTGCCGAACCTGGCCTACGGCGAGCTGGCCGGCTGGGGGCAGAGCGGCGACGTGACGCGCCAGATGCTCACGCTCGTCCAACTCCGTCATGGCGGGGAGAGCCAACGCACCGCCGACCTCTTCGCTGCCGTGACCGCCGCCACCGACGAGGTGATGGCCGACGTGATCGAGGTGGAGGCGGCCGGGGAGGACGATCTCACCCGCTTCTTCGACCTGGCCCTGGTGGGCCAACTGGTCTCGTTGCATCTGGCGGCCCAGGAAGGCGTGGACCCCGGGCCCACCCCGGCCATCGACGAAGCGCAGGCCGGCGCGTCGTTGCCCTAGGCAAGACCCTTCCCAGACGAGACCGGCTCGAGCCGGTCCGCCGGCTCGAGCGGGGTGCCGGTCAGCTCAGCTGAGGCGCTCCACGATCATGGCCATGCCCTGCCCGCCGCCGACGCACATGGACTCGAGACCGATGGTCTTGCCCGTGTCCTCGAGCGCGTTGAGCAGCGTGGTCATGATGCGCGCCCCGGTCTGACCGAAGGGGTGGCCCAGGGCGATGGCTCCGCCCTTCACGTTGAGCTTGTCCCAGCTGATCCCGAGGTGCTTGGCCGACGGCACCACCTGGGCCGCGAAGGCCTCGTTGATCTCGACCAGGTCGATGTCGTCGATGGACAGGTTGGCCCGCTTGAGCACCTGGCGGCAGGCCTCGATCGGCCCCAGTCCCATGATCTCGGGGTTCAGACCCGAGACCCCGCTGGCGATGATCCGGGCCAGCGGCGTGATGCCCAGCTGCTTGGCCTTTGTGTCGCTCATCACGATCACCGCGGCGGCACCGTCGTTGAGCGGGCAGGCGTTGCCCGCCGTGATCGTGCCGCCCTCGCGGAAGACGGGCTTGAGCTGAGACAGGCCTTCGAGGGTGGTGTTGGCCCGGGGCCCGTCGTCCTTGGCGACCAACGTGCCGTCGGCCAGGGTCACCGGGATGATCTCGCGCTCGAAGAAGCCGTTCTGCTGCGACTCGACGGCCCGGGTCTGCGAGAGCAGCGCGAACTCGTCCATCTCTTCCCGGGTCACCTTCTCGTACTCGGCCACGTTCTCGGCCGTCTGGCCCATGGCGATGTAGACGTCCGGCAGACCCTTGGGCGGGGCCCAGGGCTCGGTCACCGCTGGGGTGCGCGCCTTGGTGCGCGCTTCGGCATCGCCGAACTGGTCGTTGTGCGGACCGGTGTCCGACGCGCCGTACATGTAGCGGCTGACCGTCTCGACGCCGGCGGCCACGAAGACGTCACCCTCGCCGGCCTTGATGGCGTGAGCGGCCATGCGGATCCCCTGGAGCGAGGAGGAGCAGTAGCGGTTCACCGTGACGCCCGGTGCGTCCTCGAGGCCGGCCAGGATGGCCGCCACGCGCGCCATGTTGTAGCCCGACTCACCCGCCGGCTGGGCGCAGCCGAGGATCACGTCCTCCACGTCGGAGGAGTTGATCTGGGGCACCTTCTCGAGCACCGTCTTGATGACGAGGGCGCTCAGGTCGTCCGGCCGGCAGTCGACCAGGGAGCCCTTGTTGGCCCGGCCGATCGGGGTGCGTCCGGTGGCGACGATGACGGCTTCAGGCATGGTGACTTGCTCCTCGCTTCGGTCGTGTGCCCAGGGGGTTCCTCCCCGAGGCGGACTGCAGGTTACTCGTCGGTACAGAAGGCCCCGTCGGGGGCGCATTGGCTGCTCGGACAGGACGGACTGTAACGTGTTCTCGCGCGCCGAGCCCCTGGTGGGGGCAGGCGACGTGCGCCGTTGACGTGGGGCGAGGCAGTCGCGCCAGTCGGGAGGGACACATGGAGATTGCCTACACCGAGGAGCAGCAGGCGCTGAAGGCCGAGCTGCGTTCCTACTACCAGAACCTGCTCACGCCCGAGCTCGAAGAGGACCTCTCGCACGCGAACGGTATCGGCCCCGTGGTGCGCAAGGTGGTCAAGCAGATGGGCACCGACGGCTGGCTCGGCATCGGCTGGCCCACCGAGTGGGGCGGCCAGGGGCGCTCGGCCATTGAGCAGTTCATCTTCTTCGACGAGTCGATGCGCAGCGGGGCGCCCGTCCCCATGCTGACCATCAACACGGTGGGCCCGACCATCATGAACTTCGGGACCCAGGAACAGAAGGAGTTCTTCCTCCCCAAGATCCTGGCCGGGGAGATCCACTTCTGCATCGGCTACACCGAGCCCAACTCGGGCACCGACCTGGCCTCGCTGACCACACGCGCCGTGCGCGACGGCGAGGAATACGTGATCAACGGCGCCAAGATCTTCACGAGCCTGGCCGGCGACGCCGACTACATCTGGCTGGCCACCCGGACCGATCCCAACGTGTCCAAACACAAGGGCATCTCCATGTTCGTGATCCCCATGAACACGCCCGGCATCCGCGTGGTGCCCATGAAGCTGCTGGGCGACCACAACATCAACTACACCTTCTACGAGGACGTGCGCGTGCCCGCCACCGCGCTGGTGGGCGGCGAGAACCAGGGCTGGAACCTCATCACGAACCAGCTCAATCACGAGCGGGTCACGCTCTGTTCGCCCGGGATCATCGAGCGGGTGCTGGGCGACGTGCGCGCCTGGGCCCAGAACACCAAGTTGCCCGACGGCCGGCGCGTGGTCGACCAGGAGTGGGTCCAGGAGCACCTGGCCCGGGTGCACGCCGAGCTCGAGTTCCTCCGCCTCATCAACTGGAAGGTGGCCTGGCAGGCCACCCAGGGTCAGCTCGACGTGGCGGACGCGTCGAGCATCAAGGTCTTCGGAACCGAGTTCTACCTGCGGGCTTTTCGCTCGCTCATGGAGATCCTGGGCCAGGCCGGCTATCTGACCCGGGGTTCACCGGCGGCGGTGGTCGCGGGACGCCTCGAGATGTACGCCCGCTCCATGATCATCCTCACCTACGGCGGCGGGACCAACGAGATCCAGCGGGATCTCATCGCCATGTTCGGGCTCGGCATGCCGCGCTCGCTGCGCTGAGCCGGACGAACCAGGAGACTCCAATGGACTTCAACTACAGCGAAGAGCAAGAGGCCGTTCGCCAGCTGGCCGGGCAGATCTTCGGAGAGCGCGCCACCCACGAATCGCTCAAGGCGATCGAAGCGGCGGCCGGTCCCGAGGGTCCGATCGACCGTGACCTCTGGCGCGAGCTGGCCAACGCCGGCCTGCTCGGCATCAGCCTGGGCGAGGACGTCGGCGGTGCGGGCCTCGACTTCATCGCCGCCTGCCTCGTGATCGAGGCGGCCGGTCGAACGGCGGCTTACGTGCCCGTCGTCGAGACAATGGTCTACGGCGCCCTGCCGATCGCCCAGTTCGGCACCGAGGCCCAGCGCAAGACCTGGCTCACCGGCGTGGCCAGCGGCGAGACCGTCCTTACCGCGGCGATGTCCGAACTGGTAGGCGAGGTCATCCTGCCCGGCGGCACCGCCCCGGCGACCACGGCCTCCGAGCTTGCCGACGGGTCGTGGAACGTCAGGGGCACCAAGGCCTGCGTGCCCGCAGCGCTCGTGGCCGACGCCATCCTGGTCCCCGCCACGTGCATCGCGGCGAACGGGTCGAGCGCCGGCGTCGGCGTCTTCATCGTCGATCCCACTGCGGCAGGAGTCTCCCTGACCCGCCAGAGCACGACGACCGGACGGCCCGAGGCCATCGTGGAGCTCTCCGACGTCTCTGTTGCGGCCGACCGCCGCCTGGGCGACGGTGCCGACGGGGCGGCCATCGTGACCGCCATCACCGAGTTCGCCACCGCCGCGCTGTGCATCCTGGAGGCCGGAGCATGCGCCACCGCACTCGACCTGACCGCCGAGTACACCAAGACGCGGGTGCAGTTCGACAAGCCGATCGCCACCTTCCAGGCCGTCGGTCAGCGGGCGGCCGACGCCTACGTCGACACCGAGGCCGTTCGTCTCACGGCCTGGCAGGCGGCCTCACGGCTGGCCGCGGGCCTGCCGGCGACGGCCGAGGTGGCCGTGGCCAAGTACTGGGCGGCCGATGGTGGCCAGCGGGTCGTGCACGCTGCTTCGCACCTGCACGGCGGCGTCGGCGTCGACCGCGACTACCCACTGCACCGCTACTTCCTCCTGACCGAGCAGATCGAGCTGACCCTGGGCGGGGCGGGCGAGAGCCTGCGCCGCCTGGGCAAGATCCTGGCCGACGAACCCGTCTGAGCCGGGCGTCAGGACCGGGGCGACGAGAGCCCGAGTCCGTAGCCGGCCAGGAACAACCCCGCTTCGGCGTGGCGCGGGTAGCCGCCGGCCAGGCGGTGGAAGGCCGCCGAATGGTCGTGGTGCGTGAGGTGGGCCACTTCGTGGACCAGGACGGAGTCGAGCACCCAGCCCGGCACGAGGCGCAACCGGTGCGAGATCCGGATGTCGCCGGAGTACCACGAGCACGAGCCCCAGCGGGCTGCCTGGTTGGTGACCCAGCGCACCGATTCGGGCCGGACTCCGACCAGGTAGCGCTCGCTCAGCGTGACGGCGCGCTCGAGCAGATCGTCGTCGCCGTGCACCGACTGCAACCGGTGCCGGGTCATGAGGCGTTCGACGAGCCAGTCGGTGGTCTTGCGCCGCGCGTCGAGGCTCAGATGGGCCGGGAGGGACACCACGATCTTCCCGCCCACCCATTTCGCCTCGGATGTCTTGCGGCGTCGAGTGCTCAGCCGCACCTCGATTTCGGGCCGGGCGGAGGTGGCGGCCTCGACTGCATGCTGTGGCGGGTCGATCGGTTCGGCCGGATCGACCAGGTCCCAGGCGGCCGGTCGTTCCTCGGGTTCGTCGCCGAAGAGCGGCACGGGGTCGAAGAGGGTCACGCCCGGCATTGTGGCGCAGCCGTGTGACCCCTTGGTGAATCCCTGGTCAGGCGCGGAGCAGGCAGGGTGCCCGAACCTCGCCAGAACTCGCCCGAACCTCTGGGCACGCCGCCTGCCACCGTTCTGACGGGGCCACGATCCCGGGTTTCGGAAGGGCAATGGGAATAGCCTCGTGTCGTGACGACTCCCGCGTACCCCGCGGCCGGCTTCCCGCTCCAGCTCGACCTCGATGCGCCCGACACGATCGCCCGGTGGCGTCCCCTCGTCCACTGGTTGCTGGCGATACCTCAGCTGATCGTCCTGTACGCGCTGGGGATCGTGCAAGGCGTCCTCTGGTTTCTGTCCTTCTTCGCCATCTTGTTCACCGGAAGGATGCCCGAGAGCTTCTTCGGTTTCATGGCGATGACGCATCGGTACCAGTGGCGGGTCACGACGTTCGCACTGTTCATGCGCGAGAGCTACCCGCCGTTCGAGTTCCCGACGGTGGGTCCGGATCCGGCTACGGACCCGGCCCGGTTTTCGGTCGAGGCGTCACCGCAGCTGAGCCGGGGCCTCATCTTCGTGAAGTGGCTCCTGGCCGTTCCCCACTACGTCGTCCTCTTCTTTCTCTTCATCGCCCTCTCCGTGGTCGCGATCATCGGTTTCTTCGCCGTCTTGATCACCGGGCGGTGGCCTGAGAGTCTGCGCGCGTTCGTCATCGGGGTGATCCGCTGGGCCAACCGCGTCAGCGTATACACCTACCTCATGACGGACACGTACCCGCCCTTCAGCCTCGACTGAACGGAACCGTCCAAAGTCGGATTTCGTGGGCGGACGCGGAGCAGCCCACCCGACCCCGGATCCGGGTCAGGTGGGCCATCTCCGTTCGGCTCCCGCTGGTTAGTTCACCGTGAAGTTCAGGGAACTCGTCACCGAGCCGACCGGCGTGGTGATCGTGATCGGACCGGTGGTGGCGCCCGCAGGGACGACGACCTTCACCTTGTTGGCCGAGTCCCTCTTGATCGTCGCCGCCTTGCCGTTGAACTTGACGTTCGTCGCATTCTCAAGGTTCGACCCGGAGATCTTGACCGTGGTCCCGACCGGTCCGGTGGCCGGGGTGAAGGTCGTGATCGTTGGGAAGTCGCCGACCGTGACCATGGTGGTCGCGTTTGCGATGGTCCCGTGCGATGCGGAGAACAGGTTGAGCGTGAAGGTGAGGTTCTGTGTTGCCGTGCAGTTGAGCAACGGGATCCGCACCACCTGGGTGGTCACTCCGGGCAGGAAGGTCACCGGAACGGTGCCGAATCCCTGATAGGTGGAGTTGCCCGAGCAGACGGTGTTGGAGAGGCCGCTGCCGTTGGAGGTGTTGTAGTTGACCGTGACCGGGTTGATCCCCGGCACGTTCAACGTGACCGGCAGATCGACGTAGCCGTCAGCCGCACCGACCACCACGTTGGGCGCAGCCGAGATGGCTGGGCTCGTCACGGGGGCGCCGTTGTTGGCCTCGATGGTGACCGTGCCGGTGCCGCTGGCGATCGTCGCGTTCGACGAGGGCGAGGACAGGGTCACCGCGAAGCTCCGGGTCGCCGCACTGCGCTCCGTGATGGGCACGCTGATGGTCTTGGCCGTCTCACCGGCCGGGAAGGTCAGGGTGCCGCTGGTCGCCTTGAAGTCGGTGCCCGACTTCGCCGAGCCGTTCACCGTCGTGTAGTTGACGGTCACCGGCTGAGCCTGGGCCGAGCCCGAAGGTCCACCGAGCAGCACGGGCACCTGGACCGTCCCGGCGCTGGCATCCACCACGGCGTTCTTGACGAAGAGACCTGACGTGCCGGCCGCCGGAGCGTTCCCCGTGACATCGACCTGGGTGAGGTTGTCGGCGATCGTCGCCCCCGAGGCGCTGAAGAGGTTCAGGTAGAAGGTGTAGAACCCGCTCGAGTCGCTGGCCGTGCAGTTGAGCAACGGGATCCGCACCACCTGGGTGGTCACTCCGGGCAGGAAGGTCACCGGAACGGTGCCGAATCCCTGATAGGTGGAGTTGCCCGAGCAGACGGTGTTGGAGAGGCCGCTGCCGTTGGAGGTGTTGTAGTTGACCGTGACCGGGTTGATCCCCGGCACGTTCAACGTGACCGGCAGATCGACGTAGCCGTCAGCCGCACCGACCACCACGTTGGGCGCAGCCGAGATGGCTGGGCTCGTCACGGGGGCGCCGTTGTTGGCCTCGATGGTGACCGTGCCGGTGCCGCTGGCGATCGTCGCGTTCGACGAGGGCGAGGACAGGGTCACCGCGAAGCTCCGGGTCGCCGCACTGCGCTCCGTGATGGGCACGCTGATGGTCTTGGCCGTCGCACCGGCCGGGAAGGTCAGGGTGCCGCTGTTCGCCTGGGAGAGTCGGTCCCGACGTCGCGGAGCCGATCGACGGTCGTGTAGTTGACGGTCACCGGCTGAGCCTGGGCCGAGCCCGAAGGTCCACCGAGCAGCACGGGCACCTGGACCGTCCCGGCGCTGGCATCCACCACGGCGTTCTTGACGAAGAGACCTGACGTGCCGGCCGCCGGAGCGTTCCCCGTGACATCGACCTGGGTGAGGTTGTCGGCGATCGTCGCCCCCGAGGCGCTGAAGAGGTTCAGGTAGAAGGTGTAGAACCCGCTGGAAAGGCTGTGATGGCAGTTCAAGAGGTTGATGGTCACGTTCTGAGTGGTCACGCCGGGTGCGAAGCTCAACACGGTGGTCCCTTGGCCCTGGTAGATGGAGTTGCCCGAGCAGACGGTGTTGGAGAGGCCGCTTCCGTTGGAGGTGTCGTAGTCGACCGTGACCGCGCTCGAGCTCGACGCGCTGAGGGTGACCGGGATGGTGACCGACCCGTCGGCCTCACCGACGACGACGTTCGGGCCTGCCGAAATGGAGGGGGTACCTCCGGCCGCTTGTGCCGGAACGCCACCGGCTCCCATCGACGCGGCGGCGATGGTGAGGCCAGCGGCCATGATCTGGGCGATTCGTGTCAGGGACGAGGTTCGGCGAACGCCCCAAGACCCACCCCTGGCGCGCGGCCTTCCATACTCGAGTACCTCCATCTTCCCGCCTTTCGCTGGGCCCGATTCGGCCCCCTCTGAATTCCGAGGGAGCGTAACCTGAATTGCAACAGGCGTGTCGGTTGTCACCCTCCAGTCGCGCTGCGCAGTGTGGTCGTCGCCTCTTTCGCGGGTCCGTCGCGCAAACCTGAATCTGTCGTCCCTCATGACTGCTCCTTCGGCTCGATGCCCGGGCGCCGGATCGCGCTCCGTGCCGTCAGCTTCAGCTCCGGCCCTGACGGACTCCTGACCGATCGCTGAAGGATCGGCAACGGGAGCTGAAGACATCGGGCCCTGGCCGTGTGCCTCAGCGGCCCACGGGAGAGAGGTCCGAAGAATCACCAGGTCAGGGCAAGATAGGCTCGCTGCCATGGGTCACGTCGGCGGCGGGAGCACGGCCACGTGCGGTTCCTGATCCTGGGTCCGCTGCAGGTTCTCGACCCCGGCGGCCAGCCCATCTTGGTCCGCGGGCGGGTCGACCGGGTGATCCTGGGTGCTCTCCTCCTCGAGCCAGGTCGCATCGTCTCGCGCGACCGCCTCATCGAGTCCGTCTGGGGTGACCAACCCCCCGACACGGCGGCCAACGCGATCCAGGTCCACATCTCGAAGTTGCGCAAGCTCCTCGGTGGGGCAGCCGGTGTCGAGAGCGTGCTGCAGACCCGATCACCGGGCTACGTCGTGGGGCTGCCCCCCGGGGAACTGGACTCGGTGGAGTTCGAGCGCCTGGCCGCCGCCCCCGGTCTGGGGGAAACCCCAGCTGCCGTGGCCAACCGGATGACGGAGGCCCTGGGATTGTGGCGGGGCCCGGTCCTCGACGGGATGGACTTCGGGACCTTCGGCCAGACGGACGTCACCAGGCTGGAGGACCTCCGGTTGTCCGCGCTCGAGTGGAGGATCGACGCCGATCTCGCCTTGGGCCGCCACCGTGAGATCACGGGCGAGATCGAGGCCCTGGTCCAGACGCACCCCCTGCGCGAATCCCTCCGGGGCCAGCTGATGGTGGCGCTCTACCGATCGGGCCGTCAGGCCGACGCACTGGCCACCTACCGCGAGCTGCGTCAGCTGCTCACCGAAGAGCTCGGCATCGATCCCGGCCAGCCGTTGCAAGCGTTGGAGTTCGCGATCCTCGACCAGTCACCCGAACTCGACCTCGCCGCTCGGGGCCTGGCCACCGCGCCCGTCCCCCCGGGCGACCGTGCGCGGCGCGCGACCCGGATACCGCTTCCCGCTCGGCTCGCCGTCCGCCCCGCGATGGAGCTGATCGGCCGCACGAACGAACTTCAGGCCCTGGGGGACGTGCACAAACGGGTGGCCACCGATGGTGGCCGAGAGGTCGTCCTCGTCGTTGGGGAAGCGGGCCTGGGCAAGACGACGCTCACCGCTGCGGCCGCCCGTGCGGCGTACGACGAGGGATCCCTGGTGATCTTCGGCCACTGCGAGGAAGATCTGGCCAGCCCGTACCGGTACTTCGCCGAGGCATTGGAACACTTCGTGGCGCAGGCCACCGACGAGCAGCTGGCGCAACACGTCCTGCCGGTCGCGCCGGACCTGTCCCGGCTCGTGCCGTCGGTCTCGAGGCGATTGCCGGGGCTCCCGGCCACCAAGGGCACCGACATGGACACCGAGCGCTACTTGCTCTTCGCTGCGGTCGCCGGGCTCATCGCCGACGTGTCGCAGCTCACACCCGTCGTGCTCGTTCTCGACGACCTGCAGTGGGCCGACAAAGGAAGTCTGTTGCTGTTGCGCCATCTGGCCGGGGCCGAACAGATTTCCCGGCTGTTGATCCTCGCCACCTACCGTGACAGCGAGCTCAGGCACGCCGATGCGCTGCGAGACACGCTCGGCGCGCTCCGGCGCCAGAGCGGGGTTCAGCGGATTGAGCTCAGCGGACTCAACGACCATGAGGTCGTGTCGTACTTCGAGGCCGCCTCGGGTCAGACGCTCGACCAAGACGGTCTTGATCTGGCCCACGCGGTCTCTCGCGAGACCGACGGCAATCCCTTCTTCGTGGGAGAAGTGCTGCGTCACCTGGCGGAGAGCGGCGCCATCCGCCGTGACGCCGAAGGGCGCTGGGTGGCCGGAGCTGCGCTCGAGACCACGGTGCTGCCCGACAGCGTGCGCGAAGTGGTCGGCGGACGAGTCGTCCGTCTGGGCAAGGAAGCCGAGCGAGTACTCGCAATCGCGGCCGTGGTCGGTCGTGAATTCGATCTCGAGCTGCTGGCCCGAGCGGCAGGGGCCTCCGAGGACGACGTGCTCGACATTCTCGAAAGTGCCGTTGCGGCTGCACTGGTCCGCGAGTTCGCCGAGGCACCTGGCCATTTCCAGTTCACGCACGCCCTGATTCAACACACGCTCTACGAGGATCTGAGACCGACACGCCGAGCCCGCGCCCATCGCCAGGTGGCTGAGGCGCTCGAAGAGGTGGGGGCGGCCCGATCCGATGCCGGCGTCGGCCAGCTGGCCCGGCACTGGGTCGCGGCCATTCAGCCGAGTGATTTGACCAAGGCGATCTCCTACTCCCAGCGCGCCGGCGACGCCGCGCTGGCGGCGCTCGCTCCGGCTGACGCGGCGCGCTACTACACGCAGGCGTTGGAGCTGAGCTCGCAGCGCCTGAAAGCAGAACCTGTCCTCGAGCTGGACTTGACCACCGGTCTGGGCACGGCCCTGCGACAATCGGGCGACCCGGGCTTTCGCGACATGCTGCTGGGGGCATGCCGTCGAGCCGCCGCGCTCGGCGACACGGATCGACTGGTCGCCGCCGTCCTGGCCAACAATCGCGGCACCTTCAGCACCGTGAGCACCATCGACGAAGAGAAGGTCGAGATGCTCGAGACCGCGCTCGACCGGCTGGACCCCGACGACGTCCGCCGGGCCCTGCTCCTCGCCACCCTCTGCACCGAGCTCACCGTGGGCAGCTCGCTCGAGCGTCGTGAGGCGTTGGCCGACGAGGCATTGGCCATCGCACGCGATCACGGCGACGATGCGTCGGTCGTCAGGGTGGTCAACCAGGTCCTGCTCCCGTTGTCGATCCCGCACCTGCTCGAGATGTCGACGGCGCGGGCCGAGGAGGGTCTGGCCCGAGCGGAGTCGCTCGGCGATCCCATGTTGCTCTGCACCGCGGTCAGCGGACGGCGACTCATCGCCGGCTCGGCCGGGGACATCGCCGAAATGGACCGTTGCTTCGAGGTCAAGGCCAGGTTGGTCGAGCAGCTCGATCTGCCGTTCCTGAACTGGGTGCACACGATCCAGCGCGCGACCCGGACGCTGGTCGACGGCGACCCGGATGCCGGCGAGCAGCTGGCCCAAGAGGCCATGCGGCTCGGCTCGGAGGGGGGACAGCCCGATGTGGTCACCGCCTTCGGGATCCAGCTCATCATGGTGCAGCTGCAGCGGGGCACGCTGGGGACGTTGGTCCCGCTCATCGAGCAGGCGGTGAGGGAGAACCCGGGATTTCCGGTCTTCACCGCCGTCCTGGCGTTGGCCCACTCCGAGGCCGATCGATTCGACGAGGCTCGGCGCGTGCTCGACAGTTTCGCCGGTTCGGGCTTCGGACTCCCACTCGATGTCGCCTGGCTGACGGCAATGATCGCCTGCGCCGAGGCGGCCGCGGCCTGCGGCGATCCTCGATACGCGCAGCCCCTGCTGAACCAGCTGGCGCCGTTCGCCGACCAATGGCTCTGCACCGATGTCTCGGCGTCGGGCCCGGTGAGCCGCACCGTGGGCGACCTGCTGACGAACCTCGGGCGCTACGACGAAGCAGAGAAGCACTTCTCCGCGGCCCATACCTCCGCCACGTTGGCGGACGCCTCGTTCTTCATGGCCCAAACCGACTACTCCTGGGGGCGGATGCTGGCGCAGCGCGACGCTCCCGGGGACCGGGACAGGGCGCAGCACCTTCTCACTCGAGCTCGCGCTGTCGCGGCGTCGCGCGGCTACGGCACCGTCGCGCGACGTGCCGCAGGGGCGCTCGAACGCATCGGCCCCTGACTCGCCGGCGCGATGCTCAGCCGAGGACGAGTTCGGCCATGGTGCGCAGCGTCGCCACGTCGCCGTTGACCAGCAGCGTGGTGGCCCGCGATTCGCGCCAGGCCTCCAGGTCGTCCCGGATCTTCTCGGCCGGGCCGATGAGCGAGATCTCCTCGACGAGCGAGGTGGGCACGGCGGCCGCGGCGTCGTCCTTGCGGCCGTCGAGGTAGGCGTCCTGGATCTCGGTGGCCGCCTCCTCGTAGCCCATGCGGGCGAACACGTCGAAGTGGAAGTTCATCTCCTTGGCGCCCATGCCGCCGATGTAGAGGGCGAGGTAGGGCCGGAACCCGTCGGCCGCCGCGTCGACGTCGTCGGAGATGACGGTCGGCGCCATGGCCAGCACCTCGAAGTCCTCGGCTGAATGGCGGGCGCCGGGCCGTGCGTGGCCCTCGTCGAGCGACGCCTCGAAGGCAGACATGGCCCGGGGCGAGAAGAAGATGGGGAACCAGCCGTCGGCGATCTCCGCCGCCAGCGCGATGTTCTTCGGGCCCTCGGCGCCGAGGATGATCGGGATGTCGGGTCGCAGCGGGTGCACGATCGACTTGAGCGGTTTGCCCAGCCCGGTGCCGCCCGGATAGGGCAGCGGGTAGTGCGGGCCGTTGTTGGTCACCGGCTTCTCGCGCCGCAGCACCTGGCGCACGATGTCGAGGTACTCGCGGGTGCGGGCCAATGGGGCCGGGAACGGCTGGCCGTACCAGCCCTCGACGACCTGGGGCCCCGACACGCCCAGGCCGAGCACGAAGCGCCCGTTTGAGAGGTGGTCCATGGTCTGCGCGGCCATGGCCATGGCGGTCGGCGTACGGGCCGAGAGCTGGCAGAGCGAGGTGCCGAGCCGGACCTTCTCGGTGCGCGAGCCCCACCAGGCCAGCGGGGTCAGGGCATCGGAACCATAGGATTCCGCCGTCCAGACGGAGTCATAACCGAGGCGGTCGGCTTCCTGAACCAGCTCGTCCGCATGGGCGGGCGGACCCGAGCCCCAGTAGCCGAGTTGCAGTCCGACCTTCATCGACTTCATGGCATCGACTTCATGGCATCGACTTCATGGACGGGCGCTCCCTCTGCTCAGAACTTGGACACGATTTCGTCGGCGAACCAGCGCACGGCGTCGAGCCGGGCGGCGAGCGCCTGCTCCTCCGGCATGTCCGGAGTCACGCGCACACCCATCCAGGGCGCGCACACGAAGTCGGTCACCCCCGCATCGATAAAGCGGCCGTAGAGATCGACGCTCGGGCGTTCGTTGATGGAGAGGTAGATGGCGAAGTCCCCGTCGGTCCTCCGCCCGGCCTTCTCGAGTGCCTCCCGGAGATCTCCGAGATGTTCCCAGGCCTCCTCTTCGCTGTAGGCGCCGGCCGCGATCCATCCGTCGCAGAGCGCGGCCGTGCGCCGGAGGGCGACGGGGGAGTGGCCGCCCCCGATGATGGGTACCGGCGCCGATGGTGACGGTTCCATCTGGCACTCGGGCACGTCGTAGTAGTCGCCGTGGAACTCGACGTAGCCGGGGCGCCACAGGGCCCGCAGGGCGGCAATCATCTCGTCGAGACGCTTGCCCCGGGTGTCGAAGTCCTGCCCCGTCTGGTCGAACTCCTCCTTGCTCCAGCCGACGCCCACGCCGAGGCGCAGGCGGTCGTCGGAGAGTACGGCCGCGGTCGCCGTCGTCTTGGCCACGGTCATGAGGTCGCGCAGCGGGGCGATGTAGATGCCGGTCGTGAAGACGAGTTGATCGGTCAACGTGGCCAAGGCCGAGATGACGCACATCGGATCGGGCCAGGCCGTCTCGTCCTCCCAGCCCGGATGTCCGTCCTCGCGCTTGGAGTAGGTGTAGCGCGACTCGCGGCTGCGGGGATTGAAGACATGGTCCGACACGTAGATGCCGCCGTAGCCGAGCTCCTCGCTCAGCAGGGCCAGGGGCATTATCTGGCGCGTCGGCAGGAAGGCCACCGACTGGTGGAAGCGCACGTCGCTTCCCATGCGACCTCCCAGGCTGCGCCCGGCGGTGCTCTTGGCGGCGGTTTTGCCACCGCCTCCCATCACGTAGCCCATCTCAGCCCGCCCGGGCCGGCAGCGGAGTCCCCCTGAGAGGGGCGGTGGGCGCGAAGGCGACCGGCAGGTGCTTGGTGCCGTTGATGAAGTTGGACTGGAGCCGCTGCACGTCGCCGTCCTGGCGGATGTCGGGAATCCGCTCGAGCAGCCGGTCGAACATCACCATGATCTCCATGCGGGCCAGGTTCGCCCCCAGGCAGAAGTGCGGGCCGCCGCCGCCGAACGCAATGTGGTTGTTGGGCGAGCGCGTGACGTCGAACGTGTCGGGCTGGTCGAAGGCGCTCTCGTCGCGGTTGGCCGAGGTGTGCCAGAACACCACCTTGTCGCCCTCTTGGATCTCCTGGCCGTTGAGCACGAGGTCGTTGACGGCCGTGCGCCGGAAGTGCATGACCGGGGTCACATAGCGCAACATCTCCTCGACGGCCGAGGGCAGGAGTGAGCGGTCGTCGCGCAGCTTCTGCCACTGTTCGGGGTGGTCGAAGAAGGCGGCCATGGCGCCGGACATCAGGTTCCGGGTGGTCTCGTTGCCCGCCACGATGAGCAACATGAAGAAGAGGTCGAGCTCGAGCTCGTTCAGCTTCTCACCCTCCACCTCGGCGCCGATGAGGACCGAGACGAGGTCGTCCTTGGGGGCCAGCTTGCGGTTGTTGGCCAGCTCTTCGGCGTAGCTGAACACCTGCATGGCCGCCTCACCGGGATCGGCGCCGGGGATCTGGTACTCGGGATCCTCCGAGCCGATCATGCGGTTGGACCAGTCGAACACCATGCGCCGGTCCTCCTGGGGGACGCCCAGCAGCTCGGCGATGACGAGCAGGGGTAACTCGGCCGAGATCTCCTCGACGAAGTCCGCCGTGCCGCGCTCGCACACCGAGTCGATGATGCCGTCGGCGTACCCGACGATATGCGCTTCGAGATCGCGCACCATCTTCGGGGTGAACCCCTTGTTGACCAAGCGGCGGTAGCGCGTGTGCATGGTCGGATCCATGTTGAGCATCATCATCTGCTGCTGGGCCAGCTGGTCGTCCTCCATATCGCCGAAGAGCGAACTCCGCCGGGCCGAGGAGAAGTGCTCCCAGTCGCGGTTGACGGTCACGCAGTCGTCGTAGCGAGTCACGGCCCAGAAGCCACCGCGGGGGGCGCCCTCCTGCTTGTGCCAGTAGACGGGAGCTTCGCGGCGCAGCTCGGCGAACCACTGGTGCGGTACACCGGCGACGAAGTTGCGCCCGTCGACGAGGTCGATCTCATCGAGGCTCAAGGCCCCCCCTTTCACACGCCGCTGCCCCACGGGCGGTGCCTGCGCTTTTGGACATTTTTTAGAACGTGTGTCAGCGATCTTAGGCACGGTCACCCGCGCCGCGTCACCGGCGTGCCGCCGGGTCGGCCCGGCGCGCCCGGGCAGTAGGGTCCCCGGGGCGGACCCCCCACCCGCCGTGCGAGCCCAGCCGTCCGAGCCCAGCCGTCCGAGCCCAGCCCTCCGAGCGCAGCGAGAGAGAGACGTACCCGACGTGACCTACTGCCTGGCCCTCCGCCTCCGCGAAGGCATGATCTTCCTGGCCGACACGCGCACCAACGCCGGCGTGGACAACGTGGGCACGTACCGCAAGATGCACGTGCTCGAGCCGGCACCGGACCGGCTCTTCGTCATCGAGTCGGCCGGCAGCCTGGCCACGACCCAGCAGGTCCTGGACCGGATCGCCCAGGACCTGGAAGCGGGCGACGCGACGGAGAGCCTGGCCACCGTGAACCACCTCTTCGAGGCGGCCCTCTACCTGGGACGCCTGAGCCGCGAAGTGGCGGCATCGCACCACCAGGCGCTCAGCCAGGTGGGGGCCGACGGCACCGCCACCTTCATCCTGGGCGGCCACGTCGGGTCCCACCCACCCGACATCCTTCTCGTGTACCCCGAGGGCAACTACATCCGGGCGTCGGACGAGCGCCCCTTCCTCCAGATCGGCGAGAGCAAGTACGGCAAGTTCATGCTGGAGCTGGCGGTGGAGGCCCATGGCGACCTGGTGACCGCGGCCAAGATCGCGCTCGGGTCCATGATGAGCACGGCGCGGGCCAACCTGTCCGTGGGCCCGCCCTACGACATCGGCTTCTACCTGAACGAGAGCCGGACGCTGAGCCAGTTCCGCATCGAGAGCGACTCGCCCCTCCTCGACAAGTTGCGCCACGGCTGGGAGCAACACCTGCTGCGCGCCATCGCGGAG
This sequence comes from uncultured Acidimicrobiaceae bacterium, assembly GCA_963809715.1. GTDB lineage: Bacteria > Actinomycetota > Acidimicrobiia > Acidimicrobiales > RAAP-2 > Bog-473. The sequence continues at coordinate 776,329 of CAWEKO010000003.1, forward strand.
CTGCCACCCATCACCCAGGACGACCTGACCGACCTACCCGACCCGACGTAGGCGCCACCATGGAGACGTGCCGGCCCGGAGGGCCGGTCGTCGGAGCGGAAAGGCAACGATGGAGATCGACAGCACCGGAGTTCGTCGAGGCGGCGAAGGTGGCGAAGGTGGCGGCACCGTGCCCCCCAGCACCGTGCCCCCAGCACCGTGCCCCCCAGGGTCTCGACGGGGAACCTGCCGGGCGACGCCGCCGTGCGGGCCGCGGTGTCGGAGGGCTACGAGCTTTTCCGGGACGACCATTCCGGCAAGGTGGCCGACTACATCCCCGGTCTGGCGAACGCCTCGCCCGACGCGTTCGGTGTCTGCATTGCCGGCGTGCACGGTCGCTTCTTCGCCCTCGGCGACGCCGAGGTGCCCTTCACGATCCAGAGCATCTCGAAGGTCTTCGTCTTCGCCCTGGTGTGCGACGCGTTGGGCCACGACGAGGCGCGGCGCAAGCTCGGGGTCAACAGCACGGGCCTGCCCTTCGACTCGGTGATGGGTATTGAGCTCAACGACGACCGCACCATGAATCCCATGGTCAACGCGGGCGCGCTCGCCACGGCCAGCCTGGTGCCGGGGGCCACGATGGAGGACAAGTTCGGGCGCATCATCGACATGCTGTCCTGCTTTGCCGGTCGCCGGCTCGCTCTCGACGAGGATGTCTACGAGTCGGAGGCGGCCACCAACGACCGCAACCGGGGCATTGCCCACCTGCTGCACGGCTACGGACGCCTCTACTGCGATCCCGAGCTGGTCACGGACCTCTACACGCGCCAGTGCTCTTTGCGGGTGACGGCGCGCGACCTCGCCTTCATGGGGGCCACCCTGGCCGACGGCGGCGTCAACCCGCTGACGGGGGAGCGGGCCGTCGCCCCGGGCTGCTGCCGGCGGGTGCTGGCGGTCCTGGCCACCGCCGGGCTCTACGAACGGTCGGGTGACTGGCTCTACGACATCGGGCTGCCCGGCAAGAGCGGGGTCAGCGGCGGTCTGGTCACGGTCTCGCCGGGCAAGGGCGGGGTGGGGACCTACTCGCCGCCGCTCGACGAGGCCGGCAACAGCGTGCGGGGCCAGCGCATCACCACCTACCTCTCCGAACACCTCGGACTCAACCTCTTCGCGTCGAAACCTCTGGCCGAGGACCAGGCCGACGGCCCGAGCTCCGGGGTCTGAGGTCCGGGCCGGGGTCCGGCGGCTGGGGCCCGGCGGGCTCGGGTCTGGCGAGCTGGGGTCCGGCCGCCGGAAGGAGGGGCGGGCCGCACCGGGCGGCGGCCTGCCCAGGGCAGCTCGAAAAGAGAACGTGTTACAGTTTTTGCCGAGGGCGGCCTTGACGCGCAGGGACCGCCGAAAGGTGCGCGAGGCTGCCCCACGATGTTTCTCGAAGAGAGTCCTGACCAGCGCCAACTGCGTACCGAGTTGCGCCGCTACTACCAGGAACTGCTGACCGACGAGGTGCGCACGGGCCTGGTCGAGGACGGCGAGGGGGGCGACGCCTGGCGTGAGGTGATCGGTCGCATCGGCAAGGACGGCTGGCTCGGCATCGGGTGGCCGACCGAGTTCGGCGGCCAGGGTCGCCCGGCCACGGACCAGTTCATCTTCTTCGACGAGACGCGGCGCGCCGGAGCGCCGTTCCCCTTCGTCACCATCAACACGGTCGGGCCGACCATCATGCGCTACGGCACCGACGAGCAGAAGTCGTTCTTCCTGCCGAAGATCCTCGTCGGCGAGCTGAACTTCGCCATCGGCTATACCGAGCCCGAGGCCGGCACCGACCTGGCCTCGCTGCGCACTCGGGCCATGCGCGACGGCGACGAGTACGTCGTCAACGGCGCCAAGATCTTCACCTCGGGGGCCGACGCAGCGGACTACGTGTGGCTGGCCGTGCGGACCGACCCCGACGTGCCCAAACACAAGGGCATCTCCATCCTGTGTGTGCCGACGTCGTCGCCCGGATTCGAATGGTCCATCATCAACACGATCGGCGGCCTGACCACGACGCAGACCTTCTACGACAACGTGCACGTGCCGGTGGCCAACCGGGTGGGCGACGAGAACGAGGGCTGGCGCATGATCACCACCCAGCTCAACCACGAGCGGGTCGGGCTGGCGGCGTGGTCGGGGCTCTCCATCTCCCTCTACGAGGACGTCGTCCGCTGGGCGGCGACGCAGGCGACCGACGACGGGCGCACGCTCATCGAGCAGGGTTGGGTGCAGATGGACCTGGCCAGGTGCAAGGCCGAGCTCGAGGCGATGTGGCTGCTCAATTGGCGCATGGCCGTCCACGTGGCGGAGGACGAGCTGACGGCGGCCGAGTCGTCGTCGATCAAGGTCTTCGGCACGGAGCGCACGCTCGACGTCTTCCGGCTCTTGGCCGGGATCATCGGGGCGGCGGGCTACCTCACACCGGGCTCGCCGGGCGCGTTGGTGCGTGGGCGGATCGAGTCGTCGCAACGCCAGGCCCAGATCAACACGTTCGGGGGCGGGGTCAACGAGGTGCAGCGCGAGATCGTGGCCACGGCGGGGTTGGGCATGACGCGGGGGTCACGGTGAGCGCGGCGCCGGCGGGTTCGGCGGGTTCTGTTGGTTCGGTGGGTTCGGCGGGCGGCGGGCGCCTCGAGGAGCTGGCCGGGTTGCCGGACCACTCCGCTCGAGCTGGCGTCGCTGGTCGGGCAGGTGTCGGGCAAGCCGAACCTGTCGTGGGACGCCGTGAACGTGCCGATGATCCGGCACTGGGTCGAGGCCATGGGCGACGAGAACCCGGTGTACCTGTCGGACGAGGCGGCGCGGGAGGCCGGGTACGACGAACTGATCGCGCCGCCGTCCATGCTCCAGGCCTGGATCATGCGCGGGCTGAAGGTCTCCAACGACATCGAGGCGGCCCGGGCGGCCGGTTCGTCCCAGGGCGAAGGCCCGAGCGAGCGCATGATGGCGCTGCTCGACGACGAGGGGCTGACCTCGGTGGTGGCCACCAACTGCGAGCAGACCTACGCCCGCCCGCTCGTGGTGGGGGACCGCGTGCTGGTGCAATCGGTGATCGAGTCGATCAGCGATCCCAAGAGGACGGGACTGGGCACGGGGCGCTTCATCACGACCCGGCTGAACTACGTGGCCGTGCCCGAGACGTCGGTGCCGGCCGGGGCGGCCGACGCGCTGAGCGATGCTGCGGTGCAGGCGCTCTACGACGCCGGGGAGCCGGTGGCGACCATGCACTTCCGCATCCTCAAGTTCCTGCCCCCGGTGAGGAAGGCCGTGCGGCCGCCGCGGCCGCACCCGGCGCTGACCCAGGACAACGCGTTCTGGTTCGAGGGGGCGCAGGCCCACCGGCTGCTCATCCAGCACTGCCTGTCGTGCGGGACGCTGCGTCACCCGCCGCTGCCGGCGTGCGCGGTCTGTGGCTCGCTCGAGTGGGACGTGGTCGAGTCCTCGGGAAAGGGCACGCTGTACTCCTACGTCGTGGTGCACTACCCGCAGGTGGCCTCGTTCGAGTACCCGCTGCCCATCGGGCTGGTCGAGCTCGAAGAGGGGACGCGGGTGGTGGCCAACCTGGGCGGCCTCGAGCGCGACGACATCGAGATCGGGATGGCGTTGCAGGCCGAGTTCGTGGACTTCGACGAGGAGCTGTCGTTGCCGGTGTTCGTTCCGGCGCTGCCGGCCGGGGGAGGGGCCTGATCCCGATGGATTTCTCTTTGACCGACGAGCAGCGCGCCGTCTCGGAGGCCGCCTCGGGCGTGTTCTCGGGCGGCCTGGCCGACCCCGAACGCGTCGCCATGGTGGAGTGCACCGAGGAGCGTTTCGACCGCGAGCTGTGGCGGGCGCTGGCGGCGGCGGACCTGCTCGGCCTGTCGGTGCCCGAGGAACAGGGCGGCGGAGGCTTCGGGCTCATGGAACTGTGCCTGTTGCTCGAGGCCCAGGGCAACGTCGTGGCCCCGGTCCCGCTGTGGCCGACGCTGGTCCTGGGGGCGCTGCCCGTGGCCCACTTCGGGTCGCCGGCGCAGAAGGCGGCCTGGCTGCCCGGCGTGGTGGCCGGCGACGTCGTGCTGACGGCGGCACTGAGCGGGAGCGCGCTCAGCCCGACCTCGTCGCCGGCGGTGCGCGCCCGGCCTGACGGTGAGGACGGTGGGTGGGTGCTCGAGGGCACCGAGCTGGCGGTGCCCCAGGCGCACGTGGCCGACCGCATCGTCGTGCCCGCCGTGACCGATGAGGGCACGGTGGTCCTGGCCCTGGTCGATCCGAAGGCGGCGGGGGTGACGCTCGAGCGGACCGTGACCACGAACCGCGAGATCCATCCGCATCTGCACCTCTCGGGCGTGCGGGTCGTTGCGGATGAGGTGCTCGTCGGTCCCGACGCCGGTCGTTCGGCGCTCGAGTTCGTGCTGAGCGCCTCGACCATTGCGCTGTGCGCCCTACAGGTCGGGGTGTGCGAATCGGCCCTGCGCCAGACCGCCGTCTATCTCAACGGGCGCAACCAGTTCGGCCGGCCGCTGGCCACCTTCCAGGGGACCATGCTGCGGGCAGCCGATGCGGCGATCGACATCGAGGCCATGCGGGTCACGTGGCAGAACGCGGCCTGGCGTTTCGACAGCGGACGCGACGCGGCGGACGCGGCGCGGGTGGCCAAGTGGCAGGCGAGCGAGCGGGGCCAGCGCACGGTGCACGCCACCCAGCACCTGCACGGCGGGATGGGGGCGGACATCACGTACCCGATCCACCGCTACTTCCTCTGGGGCAAGCAGATCGAGCTGCTGCTCGGCGGCCCGAGCCTGCAGCTGTCCAAGCTCGGTGCGTCCATTGCCGAGCAGGCGCTGGCGGGTCAGTCGTGACGGCGACTCCGAGTTCGAGTTCGACCACGACTCCGGGCAGGGTGGCGGCCGGGCCGACCTACGCGGACGTGACCGTGGGTGATGCGTTGCCCACGCTGGTGCTCCCGATCACCCGCACGCTCGTCGTCTCGGGCGCCATCGCCAGTCGTGACTACCAGGACGTGCACCATGACCAGGTGCTGGCCCAGTCCCGGGGGTCCAAGGACATCTTCATGAACATCCTGACCACGAACGGGCTGGTGGGTCGCTACATCACGGACTGGTCCGGGCCGCGCAGCCGTTTGGCGTCGATCAACATCCGCCTGGGCGCGCCGAATCATCCCGACGGGACCATGACGTTGACCGGGTCGGTCACCGAGAAGGGTCCGATGGGCGACGACGGGGCCACCGGTGCCGTCACCGTCACCATCCGCGGCGCCAACGACCTGGGCGACCACGTCACGGGCACCGTCGTGGTCCTCCTACCGCTCGGTTCGGCGCCCGAGGGCCAACAGCAACAGAAGGGCAAGGGGAAGGCTTGATGGCGCACTCGTTCGCGGGACAGGTGGCCATCGCCGGCATCGGGGCGACCGAGTTCTCCAAGGCCTCGGGCCGCTCCGAGTTGCGCCTGGCCGTCGAGGCCGTCGACCTGGCCCTCAAGGATGCCGGCATCGCGCCCGCCGAGGTGCAGGGCATGGTGAGCTTCAGCTCCGACACCAACCCGGACATCGACATCGCCCGCAGCCTCGGCATCGGTGACCTCACGTTCTTCAGCCGCATCCACTACGGGGGCGGCGCGGCGTGCGCCACCATTCAGCAGGCGGCGCTGGCCGTGTCGTCGGGTGTGGCCGACGTGGTCGTCTGTTACCGCGCCTTCAACGAGCGCTCGGGGAGCCGGTTCGGCGCCGGTGTGCAGGGTCGACCACCGCTGCCCAACGCCGAGAACGCGCACATGGCGTCCTACCTCCCGGTGGGCCTGCTCACCCCGGCCTCGTGGGTGGCCATGGCGGCCCAGCGCTACCTGCACATGACCGGAGCGACCAGCGAGGACCTGGGCCGGGTGGCCGTGGCCGACCGCAAGCACGCGGCGAGCAACCCTCGTGCGTGGTTCTACGAGCAGCCGATCACGCTCGAGGAGCATCAAGCCAGTCGCTGGATCGTCGAGCCCTTGCACTTGCTCGACTGCTGCCAGGAGACCGACGGCGGCCAGGCGCTCGTGGTCACCTCGCTCGAACGGGCCCGCGACCTGCACCAGGCGCCGGCCGTGGTGCAGGCGGCGGCCCAGGGCTCGGGTGCCGGGCAGGACATGATGACCAGTTACTACCGCGACGACCTGCTCGGACTCCCCGAGATGTCCGTGGTGGCCCGCCAGCTCTGGGAGACCTCTGGGCTCGGCCCGGCCGACATGCAGGCCGCAATCCTCTACGACCACTTCACCCCCTATGTGCTCTACCAGCTCGAGGAGCTGGGTTTCTGCGCCAAGGGCGAGGCGAAGGACTTCGTGCGCGACGGCCACATCGAGCTGGGTGGCGCGTTGCCCATCAACACCCACGGCGGCCAGCTGGGCGAGGCCTACCTGCACGGGATGAACGGGATCGCCGAGGGCGTGCGCCTGGTGCGCGGCACCTCGGTCAACCAGGTGCCCGACGTCGAGCACGTGGTGGTGACGGCCGGCACCGGGGTGCCGACCAGCGGCCTGGTGCTGGGCGTCGATCGCTGAGGGGGCGCCTCAGCCCGACGGCGTCGTCGTGCTCGCGCTCGGGCTTTGGCTCGGGCCGCAGCCCGTCACGATGCCGGTGAGATCGCCCGCGACGAACTTGACCGGTCCGTAGCCGGGCGCGTACCAGACGGTGGCGAACAGCGACTTGGCCACGAGGGGTTCGATCTCCCGGTCGATATCGCCGCGGGAATCGGCTCGCACGTCGGTGACGTCGAGCGAATGCACGCTGGAGCGGACGGCCAGCACGTTGTGATACGTCCTCGCCGGGGTCCATAGCCGCGCCACCTTGGTGCCCGACTCTTTGAGGACGAGAGCCATGGACAGCGACGTGGCGTGGGAGTTGAGGATCGACTTCAACTGGGCCAGGTCGGTGCCGGCCAGTGGCGCCGAGGCGCGTACTCGAGAGAGGCCCGATCCCCCCGACAGCAACGTCTGCACGGCCGGATAGACCGTGGTGCCCACGACCCGGAAGGCCAGCCCTCCCGTCTGACCGGCGGAGGAGCCGCCGGAGATCAGCTGGCCGCCTTTCGTGACGACGTAGTGGGTGGTGGCGTCGGTGGGCACGGTGGTGCCCCTGACGTCTGTCGAGCCGCCCGAGTCGATGGTCACCGCCTGACCCTGCTTGGTTTTGGTGACCGCGGTCACGGTGAGGCTGCCGGTGGCCCCCGTGGATAGATCCTCCTGGCAGGTCCAGCCCACCTTCAGCGGGTAGAAGTAGGTGTTCCAGGTGGGAGCGACGCCGGCCGGGTTGGGCGAGGCCGCGGCCGTGGCCGCGGCCGTCGGTGCGGAGCCGGGGCCGAGGCCGCCGGTCAGCAGCGCCCCGAAGGCGAGCGCTCCGATGACCAGGGCGGCCGTCAACTCGGCTGGGCGACGGTGGCCCGCTCAGATTGGTCGATCACCCACGGCTGCTTCCAGTTCGGCCGCATCCTCCGCAGTGAGGATGCGGTAGGGACCGCCCTTCTCGGGTTGCCAGAGGACGGCCTCGGCGCAGTTCCAGCGCTCGGCCCGCAGTCCGCGCTTGAGCACCTTGTTGGTGGCCGTGATGGGGAGCGCCTCGCTCATGCGGATGAAGCGGGGCGCCCACTTCGTGCCGAGGTCACCCTGGGCGGCCAGGAAGGCCGGGAGATCGTCGCCGTCGAGACCGACGAGCCCGGGCCGCAGCTGCACGGCCACCATGACCTGGTCGCCCACGACCGGATCGGGCACGGCGTAGACGGCAGCCAGGGCGACGTCGGGATGGCGTTGCATGATCCGCTCGATCGGGGCCGAGGCAAAGTTCTCGCCGTCCACCCGCAACCAGTCGTGGTCGCGCCCGGCGAAGTAGAAGAACCCGTTCTCGTCCCGGTAGGCCAGGTCGCCCGTCCAGTACCAACCCTCGCGCAGGCGTGTGCGCTGTGCCTCGTCGTTGCGCCAGTAGCCCTCGAAGCCGGCACCGCCGCCCTTGGACACGAGCTCGCCGATGGCCTCCTCCGCGTTGAGCAGCCGCCCCAGATCGTCGAAGCGGGCCGGCGGGCACTCCTCGCCGGTCGACGGCTCGAGGACGACGGTTCCCTCGGGACCGACACCGAGCGCTCCCGGCGGCGTGTCGGGCGTGCGCACCACGGTGGCGCCACCTTCGGTCGAGCCGTAGGAATCGGTCACCGCCACGCCGAAGCGCTCGGCAAAGCGGGCCACGTCGTCGACCGAGCCTTCGTTGCCGAAGGCCCGCACCAGTGGGTTGTCGGCATCGTCGGGAAGCTCGGGCGTGGCCAAGATGTACGAGAGCGGCTTGCCCACATAGTTGAAGTAGGTGGCGCCGGCCGCTCGGACGTCGGGCAGGAAGCCCGAGGCGGAGAAGCGTCCGGTCGAGGGCAGGGCGAAGGTCGACCCCGCCCTCAACGCCGGTCCCCAGCCCGCCATCAATGCGTTGGAGTGGAAGAGAGGCATGGACAGGTAGCACACGTCCTCGGGCACCAGTGCATACATCTGGGCCACGATGCTGCCGATGCGGGCCAGGCGTCCCTGGCTGCACAGGCAGGCTTTCGGGGCGCCCGAGGTGCCGGACGTGAAGAGGAGGTAGCCCAGCGAGTCGGGCGTCACGCGGCGCTCCACCACGTCAGCGGCCACGGTGCCGGCGAACGGGGCCAGCGCGGTCTGCGCCTGCTCGGTGTCGAGCACCAGGACCCGGTCGTTGTCGCGGGCCACGGTGCCGAGCGCGGGTGCGAGGATGACGCCCTCGACCAGCGGGAAGTGGGCCGACTCGGTCACCAGGAGCTGGCACTCGGTGTGCGTCAGGTCACGGGCCAGTTCGTCGCCACGGTGGGTCGGATTGGCCCCGACGACCACGGCGCCCACCAGCGCGGCCGCTTCGAGCCAGAAGACGAACTCCGCGACGTTGTCGAGCAGCACGGCCACGTGGAAGGGACCGTCGACCCGCTGCGCCCGGAGCCAGGCCGCCCGCTGGGCGGCCTGGGCCACCACCTCGGCGTGGGTCAGGCGCAGCCCGCCCGCGACGAGACCAAGGTGGTTGTCGTCTGCCCGTTCGAGGACGGCCCGCGCGATCGTCTCGGGCGGCGGGAGGTCGTCGCCCGCATCGCGGGACTCGTCCGGCGGCTCTTCAGCTGGGGTCACTCCATCTCCAAAAGTCTCTGACCTGCGGTGGAAGGGCCATTATTGAAACACGTTGCATTTTAGACCCTCCCGTGTTACCTTCGCTGAGGAAGCGCTGGCGGGGATGGACCGCGGCCACCCTACGAGAGGACGAGACCCTTGGAATTCGGGATCTTCAATGCCGCGTGCCTACTTCCCAAGTACCGCGCCGCGCACGGTGAAGCGGCCGAACACGACCGGATCATGGACGAGGTGGCGTTCATCGTGGCGGCCGACAAGGCGGGTTTCAAGTACACCTGGGCCTCGGAGCACCACTTCTTGACGGACTACTCCCACCTCTCGGCGTCGGAGTCCTTTCTGGCCTTCTGCGCGGCCAAGACCAACTACATCCACATCGGCTCGGGCATCTTCAACATCACCCCGCCGGTGAACCACCCGGCACGCATTGCCGAGCGGGTGGCCATGCTCGACCACCTCTCTGAGGGCCGCTTCGAATTCGGCACCGGCCGGGGCTCGTCCACGACCGAACAGAAGGGCTTCGGCATCCCCGAGCCCGACATCACGCGCGAGATGGTCGCCGAGACGCTGCCCGAGATCGTGCGCATGTGGAAGGACGAGGAGTACAGCTACGACGGCAAGTTCTTCTCGATGCCGCCTCGCAACGTGCTGCCCAAGCCGTATTCCAAGCCGCACCCGGCGATCTGGATGGCGGCCGGCAGCCCGTCCACCTTCGACCTGGCGGCGGAGCTCGGCGTGGGCGTCCTCTGCTTCGGCTTCTCCACCCCGGACCAGCTGACCCCGCTGGTGGCCCGCTACAAGGAGAAGATCGGGGATTGCACCAACCCGGTCGGCGGTTTCGTGAACAACAACGTCATGATCACCACGCAGATGATCTGCATGGAGGACGGCAAGAAGGCCCGCCAGACCTTCCTCGACTCCGAGTCGAACTATCACCTGAGCCTGGTCTTCAGGTACCTCGACACCTTCCCGAAGCCCCCGGGTGTGCCCGTGTGGCCCGAGATCGTTCCCGCCATGGACCCCGAGACGCTCGACGCCGCCATTGGCATGGGCGCCATCGCCATCGGTGACCCCGACGAGGTGGTCAAGGCGATGGAGAACTACACGACGACCGGCGCCGACCAGATCTCCTTCGGCATGCTGTCGACCTCCATGCCGATCGAGGCGTGCCAGGAGGCCGTCGAGACCTTCGGCAAGCACGTGCTGCCGCAGTTCGACAAGGACCCCGTGCACAGCACGACCAAGCAGCGCCTGGCGGCCGGAGGCAAGTAAGCCTCGAGCGGACGGACTCCTGCCGGTGGCGCCCACCGGCGGTGCTCCTCCTACAGCCTGAAGTCACCCGCCTCGAGGCGGCGATCGATCTCCGCGGCCACCTCGGCCGGCGGATGCCGACCCGAGTCGACCCGGTGCCGCTCCTCGACGTCGTGGCTCTCGAACTGGGCCCAGAGGTCGTCGACCACCGCGGCGTCGGCCAGCGCTCCCGCGTGCGGTGGTTCGGCTCGGCGCTCCTGGACCCGTTCTTGGACGACGGCGACGGGTGCGCGCAGCACGGCGTAGTTCAGGGTGATGGCCAAGGGCTCACAGGCCGTTTCGAAGAGGTCGAGCATGAACGGGTAGAGGATGCCCTCGGCCACCGTGAAGTAGCCGCCCCGGACGAACTGGGCCACGGCGGCGGCCGCGGCGCCGAGCACGGTGCGGTTCTGGTCGTGCGCCTCGGGCTTCCAGGGCTCGACGGAACCCCGGCGCACCTTGGCGAAGAACCAGTCGAGGTCCAGGCAGGCCGAGGGTTCGTGGCGGTCGGCCACCAGCGGCGCCACCGTGGTCTTGCCGCACCCGGGCGAGCCCGTAAGCAGGAGGAGGCGAGCCGGAGCGGGACCCATGGCCTGCATCATCGCGTCCCGAGCAACCCCCGGTACGATGAGTTGGTTGGTGTTGTGTGGTTCGGGGCGCCGAGTCTCCGGGCTGGAGAGAAACGACGGAGTCCGCGATGTCTGAAATCGTCGACGCACTGGTCCTCGACCTGCTCGAGTGGATCGGACCCGTCCCGCGTCCCTACGACGAGGTGCTCGATGCGTGGCGCACCTCGTGTCCGCGCCTCCCCGTCTGGGAAGAGGCCAACGAGCGCGGCTTCGTGGTCCGGGAGCATCGGCCCGGCCAGGGTGTGCTGATCTCGGTGTCGGAGGCGGGGAGAGCCCACCTTCGATCTGCGCGCGCAGTCCAGTTGGTCTGACCACGGCGCCGTCGGACGGGTCTCGCCCCCGACGCCGGCCCTGCTTCGGTTCAGCTGGCCGACGCCAGTCCGACTACCGGCTGGTTCAGCACGATCCCACCCATGGAGCCGTTGAACCGGGCGTCGCCGTAGTTGAAGATGCCGCCATCGGAGGCGACGAGCCAGTAGCCAAGCCCGTCGGGCGAGCCGGCGACGCCGACCGCCGGCCGGTTCAGTGGCGTCCCGCCGGCCGATCCGAAGAACCCGGCGTCGCCGAAGTTGAAGATGCCGCCGTCGGAGGCCACGAGCCAATAGCCCAGCCCGTCCGGCGTCGCCGCCATGCCAGCGATCGGCCGGTTCAAGGGCTTCCCGCCCATCGATCCGTGGAACTGGGCATCGCCGAAGGCGAAGATGCCGCCGTCGGACGCCACGAGCCAGTAGCCCAGCCCATCGTGGGTCGCTGCCATCCCCACGATCGGCCGGTTCAAGGGCTTCCCGCCCATCGATCCGTGGAACTGGGCGTCGCCGTAGGAGAAGACCCCGCCGTCAGAGGCCACCAGCCAATACCCGCCGCCGTCCGGTGTGCGGGCCAGGCCGACCACCGGCGCCACCAATCGCATGCCGCCCGTCGACCCGAAGAAGCCGGCATCCCCGAAGGCGAAGATGCCGCCGTCGGAGGCCACCAGCCAGTAGCCCTTCTCATCGGGCGTCGCCGCCATCCCGACGATGGGCCGGTTCAGCGGCTGGCCACCCATCGACCCGTCGTAGCCGGCGTTGCCGAAGGTGAAGATGCCGCCGTCTGACGCGACCTCCCAATAGGACGAGTTCGCGGGCGCAGCCGGTGGCGGCGTCGGTGGCCCGGGTATCCCTGCCGAGCCCGAGAAGGCGTGCACCTGGTCGGCGCTCGGAGCAAGGAGGAGACCGTCACCGACCGCCGGCGTGGGGAAGTGGTTGGCCTGCCCGCCGAGGGCGAGTGTCTCCACCGTGGCGCCGTTCGACGGCGCAATTCCCTTCAGCGTGCTCCCGTCGATCGACCAGACCAGACCACCGGCGACGATCGGCGGTCCCGGCGTACTGCTGGCATTGGTCCACAGCGGGGTCAGGGACGGCGGCGCACTCGACGTCTGGAGGGCCACCAACGCGTTGCCACACGGGATGTAAGCCACTGCACCCACCACCGCATCACCACCGTCGGCATTCGCACCGGCGCAGACGCCGATCGTTGTGAGCTGACCCCCGATTCCGCCCAGAGCGCTCTGGTTCAACAAGTAGGCGGTCTGCGACTTCCCGACCTGTACGGCGGTGCCGTTGGGAAGCAGTGCGGGTGCGGTCGATCCAAGGTCGCGGTCGGTCGCGTTGTCCGCCGACCAGTCGCTCGGTGCGAACAGCTGTTCCCGAGCCAGAGAGGGCGAGAGCTCGAACACGGAGTCGCTTCCGTCGTATGGATTGGAAGGGGAACCGTTTCCGCTCGACGCCCAGATGTTCCCGCCCGAATCCACCTCGGGTGCGGCACCTCCCATCCAGACGGCGCCCTGGGTCCCGTTCGCGGTGGTGTTGTACACGCTCGGAGGACCGCCGGACTCGGGTACGGCGACGATGTATCCGTGGTAGGTCGGGCAGTCGCCGGCATTGCCCCCGTATCCGAACACCACGTTGCCATCGCTCAAATTCAGCCCGGTGCGTTGCAGAATGGCCGCGGGAGCCTGACCGGGGGGATCGACGGCCTGGTCCAACAGGACGACACCCGAATACATGTTCAGACCGATCAGGAAGTGGGCCGGTGTCGCGCCGACGAGCTCATCCGCCACGGCAAAAATCTCGCCCCGCGCCACGTCGATCACCGGCGTGCCCGTGATCCCAATGGTTGGGCTGATGTCGCCGCACTGAAGATCGCCCGAGGGCACCGGTGTGCCCAGGTGAGTGGACCAGAGGACCTGGCCCGAATCGGCCGCGAGCGCGTACACGGTGTCGTTCTCGGTGGCTGCGTAGACGCGCCCGGTTGCCTCCAGCGGCTCGCCGTAGAGTTGCCCGTCGAGGGCGGACGATGTCCAAGCGTGGGTGGCGGTGGAGAAGTTGACACCGGAGGTGTCGTTGCCGCTGCCGAGCGGATCTCCGTGGTACACGGTCCACGACGCCCCGGCGTTGACATGGGCGACATTGGCGGCGCCCGACGGGCCCGAGGCCGTGCCGAGCGCGAAGACGGCCATTACTGAACTCCCGAGCAGCGACGTTGCCACGGCGCCGACGATGCTGATGCGCCGGGTCAGTGTCCGTCGCGGCCGTGGCCGCGGCCGTATCTGAGTCCCCGGCGAGTGGTGGGTTGCGATCAGGCAACGTTAACGCGCCCTCCGCGACCTGTCGACGCCGGCAGGGCTACCCCTAGGTTGCCCTTCGGCGCGTGCGTGTCGTCCCAGCGGTACAGTCCCGCCCGTCGCTCTGAATTCGCTGCACGATGACCGTGGTATCCGCAGAAGAAGGAGGCAACAACCATGACGGCACGACGCGTGGTCACCGGTCACGACGGCAACGGCAAGGCGGTCTTCGCCAGCGACGAGCAGGTGCAACCCGTGACGCTCTCGCTCATCCCGGGCATGGAGTTCCATCTCCTCTGGGGTGCCGACAGCCCATCTCGTTTCCCCGACGACGGGTCGAAGCCCGATGGGCCGAAGTACTTCCCGCCCGTCGGAGGATCGCGGTTTGCGTTCTTCACCATCCCACCCGATGGGGGAGCGGGCGCGCCCGAAGGCCTCGATATCGGTGCAGCCCTCGAAGAGTTCCAGCAGAAGTTGCCGGGAATGATGGAGCACCTCGAACCCGAGAACCCGGGGATGCATACGACGGCGACCATCGACTACGGCGTCGTCCTCTCGGGCGAGGCCATCATGGAGCTCGACGACGGCGCCACCGTGACGCTCTCGGCTGGCGACACCTACGTACAGAACGGCACCCGCCATCGCTGGTCCAACACGGGCACGGTGCCGGCGGTGATCGCCGTCGCGCTCATCGGCGCACACCACGACCGTTTCGACTGAGCAGATCGGCTCGCCAACCAGGGCTGGCCCACCGGCCCAGCTCGAATTCAGGGCAGCGACTTCGCCTCGGCCCCGGCGTTGACGATGGTGGCCGCCCACTGGTAGTCGGGCTTGCCGCTCGGTGAGCGTTCGACCGCCTCGACGACGTGGAGGCGTCGGGGCACCTTGTAGCCGGCGATGGCCTCGCGACAGTGCTCCTGGATCGCCTCGAGCGAGGGTGCCTCGTGCCCGACCCGCGGCTCGATGATGGCCGCGACCGTCTGCCCCCAGCGCTCGTCCGGCGCCCCGCACACGATGGCGTCCATGACGTCGGGGTGCGACCGCACGGCAGACTCCACCTCTTCGGGGAAGATCTTCTCCCCGCCCGAGTTGATCACGATCGACCCGCGCCCGAGCAGGGTGATGGAGCCGTCGACCTCCACCGTGGCGTAGTCGCCCGGCATGACGTAGCGCGTCCCGTCGACTTCGACGAAGACCTCGGCGGTCTTCTTCGGGTCGTTGTAGTAGCCCTGGGGGATGTCGCCCGAGCGGGCGATCTTGCCGATGACGCCCGACCCAGGTTCCACCGGCACGAGGTTCTCGTCGAAGACGACCGTCGCGCCGAGGAGGTGCACGGTCGGCCCGCTCTTCATGGCCGTGTTGCCCGCCGTGACCATCGTCATGCCGTTGTTGCCACCCTCGGAGGAGCCGATGGCGTCGGTGATGACGATGTTGGGCAGGTGGGCGAAGAAGTCGTCCTTCACCGGCGCGCTGAAGAGCGCGGCGGACGACACGACGGCCAACAGCGAGGTCAGCTCGTGGTCGAAGCCCGGGTCGTCGAGCGACTCGACGAGGGGCTTGCCCATGGCGTCCCCGGTGATCATCACCGAGTTGACGCCCTCGGCGTCGACCAGCCGCCAGACCTCGTGGGGGTCGAACTTGGCCATCAGCACGATCTTCGACCCGACGAAGCTCTGTCCCATGACGCACCACTGGGTCGCCCCGTGCATCAACGGGGCAATGGGCAGATGGGTCATGTGGCCGCCGGCACCCTTGGCCACCATCACCGTCGGGTCGGTGACGCGAGTGTTGGTCGTCGGGTCGGTGCCGCCCCCCAAGGCGTAGAACACGTCCTTGTGGTGCCAGACCACACCCTTGGGCATGCCGGTGGTGCCACCGGTGTAGAGGATGTAGATGTCCTCGCCCGAGCGGGGCCCGAAGTCGCGGACGTCGGACTGACCGGCCAGCGCGTCTTCGTAGGGGATGGCGCCGGGCGTCAGCTCGACGTCGGTCCCGTCGTCGACCACCACGACGTGTCTCAGCTCGGGAAGCTCGGGCAGCAGTGTCGTGACCAGCGGGGAGAACTCGCGCTGGTGCACGATCGCCTTGAGATCGGCGTTGGTCAGCAGGTAGCGCAGCTCGTCCTTCACGTAGCGATAGTTGATGTTGATCCAGACGGCGCGCAGCTTGAACACGGCCCAGGCCGTCTCCACCCACTCGACCGAGTTGTACGAGTAGATGCCGACGTGGTCACCCGGGCCGATGCCCCGGTCGGCCAAGAAGTGGGCCAACTGGTTGGCCCGGGCCTCCATCTGCGCGTACGTGCGCCGCTCGCCGTTCGCCACCAGATACTCCCGCTCGGGGTAGGCGTCGACGGCGGCTTCGAACAGGTCGGCGAGGTTGAACTCCATCGGCCTCAGATTAGAACACGTTCTCATTCTGCGCCGCATCGGCCCCATCCGCCGCATCCGCCGCTGCGCCCGCCCACCAGCTGGAGCGGCCCGGGGGGGCCGGGCGCCGCTCGCGCTAATCGAACAGGTCGGGCTCGCTCCGCGAGATCTCGTCCCACATGGGCTGGAAGGAGAACCAGCCGGCGAAGTGACTGGCCGTGTGGTCCCGGGTGTAGCGGGCGCCTTCGTCGGCGATGAGCAAGGGCGTCCCCGCCGCCTCGGCCAGCAGCTGGGCCTGGCACGAGCGCTCCATGGTGATGAACCACCAGGCGGCCTCGTCGACCGAATGCCCGACGGTGAACAGCCCGTGATTGCGGTGGATGGTGGCCTTGTGCGGGCCGAGGGACGAGGCGAGGGCCTTGGCCGCCGCCTCCTCGAGCACGATCATGCCGCCGCCCTCGGCACAGACGGTGTGGTCCTCGAAGAACGCGCAGGCGTCCTGGGTGATCGGGTCCAGCAGGCGGCCGAGCGTGGACCAGGACTTGCCGTAGACCGAATGTGCGTGGGCGGCGGCAATGACGTCGGGCCGGGCGGCGTGCACGGCGGAGTGGATGGCGAAGGCGGCCGGGTTCACCGGACGGTTGCCCTCGACCACCTCGCCGGTGTGGCTGACCAGGATCAGGTCCGAGACGCGCACGTGGCGGAAGCTCATACCGAAAGGATTGACCCAGAAGTGGTCGGTCCGCTCGGGATCGCGCGCCGTGATGTGCCCGGCCACACCCTCGGAGAAGCCGAACCGCCCGAACAGGCGGAGCGCGCCGGCGAGCCGCTGCTTGCGGTGCAGTCGCTCCTCGTCCGTGCTCGCAAAGACGGGTGGCATCGGCCCCGCCAGCTGAAGTGGACTCGGGCTGGCGGAGTCGGCGGTTCCCGTGGTTTCTGGGGTCTCGGAGATGACGTCGGTCATGCATCCAACCTAACGTCAGTCCATGCCGTACTCCACAGCCGTCAGCCGCGAGATCGACGCCCCAGCCCACGACGTGTTCGCGCTCGTCTCCGACCTGACCAGGATGGGGGAGTGGTCACCTGAGAACAGCGGCGGCAAGTGGGTCAAGGGATCCACCGGGCCCGGGCTGGGTGCCGTCTTCCGGGGCAATAACCGCAACGGCATGCGGCGCTGGTCGACCACGGTGACGGTGACCGCCTTCGATCCGGGCACGCGCTTCGAGATCGCCGTGACGTCGGGCCCGCTCGAGGTGGCCAATTGGTGCTACGACTTCGAGGACACCGAGTCCGGTTGCCGGGTGACCGAGTCGTTCCAGGATCGGCGCCAGCCGTGGTTCGCCTTTATCGCCCGCACCATGGGTGACCACAGCAGCGAGCACGCCGAGCAGGAGATGACCCAGACCTTGGCCAACCTGGCCAAGGCCGTGCAGTCGACGTCGCGGTAGTGCCGCTTCGACCGATCTTTGCAGGATCGCACGTGCGGGAAATGGCAGAGATCTTGGTGGTCTCGCGCCACTCGGGACTCTCGCTACATTGAGTTTCTTACTACGACGAGAGGATCCCGATGTCGTCAACCTCAGGGCCTGAGCATCTCAGCGGCCATCATCGAGACACCCTGTTGCAGATCTTTCAGCAAGAAACGAACCACAACGTCGAATGGCACGATGTCGTCTCATTGCTCGAGGCAGTCGGATCCATCGAAGAGCAGCACGACGACATGTTCCTGTTTCGCCTCGGTGAAGAGACCGAGGTCCTCAGGCGTCCGAGTGACAAGGACATCGACGGACAACAACTCGTCGACTTGCGCCGAATACTGACGAGTGCCGGTTACGACACCGTGGCCGCGGACCTCGAAGACAGGGGCAAGGAAGTCTGAAGATGGCCGAGGGCTTGGAGCAGATCCCCTGAAAGAAGCGTCGTTGCTCTCCCCGACTTCACGAGACATCACCACGCCGTTACCCCGCCAACAGTCTGACCGAAGCACCCTGGGTCTCGTTCTCGACGGCGTTGGGTCAAAATGCCCTCATGGATCTCGGAATGCGTGACAGGGTCTATCTCGTGACCGGCGGCAGCCGAGGCCTTGGTTATGCCGCGGCCCAGGCACTCATCGGAGAGGGTGCAAAGGTCGTCCTCACCTCCCCTCATGAGGCCACGGCCTCAGCGGCCGCAGGTCGCCTCGCACGGAGCGGCACCGCAGCGAACACCCCCACCTGGATCGTCGCGGACAATGCGGATCCTGCCACGCCGGGTCGACTCATCGCAGCCGCGAACGAGACTTATGGTCGTATCGACGGGGCGCTCGTGAGCGTAGGGGGCACTCCAACCGGGAGTGTCGCAAGCACAACCGATGAAGCATGGCGTGCTGCTTTCGAAAGCGTCTTCCTCGGGGCCATCCGCCTCGGGCGCGTCCTCGCAGCCGAGCTCGGCAGCGAGGGAAACAGCCTTCCGAGTGGGACGGGAGCATCTCTCGTCTTCGTGTTGGCTTCGTCGGTACGCGCACCGCTGCCGAATCTCGCCATCTCAAATGGCCTCTTCCCCGGGCTCGCGGGCGTCGTGAAGACCCTGGCGGACGAGCATGGCCCCGCCGGGGTTCGGATCAATGGACTGTTGCCAGTCCGGATCGCCACCGACCGAGTCCGTGAGATCGATGCCCTCGCTGGCGATCCCGACGAGGTTCGCGCCGGGCAGTCGGAGCACATCCCGTTGCGGAGATACGGGGAACCAGAAGAGTTCGGCCGAGTCGCCGCCTTCTTGCTCTCTCCTGCCGCGTCCTACGTCACAGGAGCGATGATCCCAGTGGACGGAGGCGCCATCCGCTCGATCTGAAGCGCGGCGCCTGTCGGGACCGTCGGACCATTCCATGTCGGCCTCTGATTCGATTCTCACTTCGAGCCAATCCGGCGAATTTGGTCGAAGTACGATCCTGTGGTCGGGGGTTGCGATCCGGTGTGCAGTACGGTTTTCGCCAGTCCGCCTGTCTCAGAGATCGAGGTAGTTCTATGAGCGTTACCACCGTCACTCGATTTCACGCCGCAGAGGGCCAGGAGTCAAAACTTTTCGATCTTCAATCCGAGGGCCGCCGACGCATGCTTGCCGCTGACGGATGCGAATCATTCGACATCCTGCGGGATCAGGACGACCCTCGATGCTCTGTTTTCATTCAGACTTGGTCATCACGCCAAGCGCACGATGCTGCGTTCGGAGAATTCATCGTGGCAAGTGGTCATCTGGAGAAGGTGCTTGCCGCTCTTGACGACGACGTCGTTCAGACCTTCTACGACGTGGTCTCCTGAGCCGGTCCCACCGTCTCATAACCGGTACGCAGACGCGTCACGGACCAGTGCTGACTGCGTAGGCCTCGACTCCCGCCACCGAGGGGATGTGAGGCACCGTCGTGCCCGGCGACCCTCCCGACCTATCCATCGCTAACGTAAAGCCCAGCGAATTGAGGACGGCTCTTAGCCGCGTCGGCCAGCCAGCCTGTACTTGTAGATGGTCGTTTTGAGAATGCAAGAGCCCGGCTGGATGACCTCCACCCGCAAGACGCCGGTTGATGCGTCGAAGTCAACGCCCTCTGCTTCGAACGTGCCGGCGCAGGCGCTCTCTTGTGGGATCGATCCCAGATCCACCACGTGCCCTTTTACGCTGGTGCCGCGAAGCGGCGCGGCCAGGTCAATTTGCACGAGCGGCTTGGCGTTGGGAAAGAGGGTCCGTGAGTCGTCGTCCGAGGCGCAGACGAGCCGGACCGGAGTCACGAAGTCGCAACCCTGGACGTCGTTTACCTTGTGGTCGAGCTTGACGTACCCGGCGAGCCGTAGCGATCCACCGCGAGCAGGAGACCTGTGGTTGAGGAGCGGTGTGGGGTAGATCTGGAGATGGCTCATCGTCTCCCACTCGCCGGCGACCATCCATTGGCCGCCGGGCGAGATGGTGACGAAGGAGTTGTTGTACAGCTCACTGGGTACGAGCCGGTGGACGTACTCGAAGGTCTTGCCCGACGGGGTCGTGACGAGAAACATCTTCGAGCCTAAGGAACTGGGACCTTGATAGGCGTCGAACACATACCCGTAGAGCGAGTCAGGGTCCCCGATGTGAGCCCATCCCTGCGCCTTCAGGGTGCTTGGTATCGATGCGAGCCCCCGGTACAGCTCGTGGCTGCGGCCACGCGATTTGAAAACCGTCGTCACCCCCTCGCCGGCAAAGAGCGTGTTCTGGTCATAGTTCCCGACCGCGGCCCACCCGGTGACGCCAGACTGCGAACCTGTCGCTGCACGATCGTGGGTCGCGGTGGTGGCAGATGCTGGACTGCTCAAGCCGGTACCCAACAGGACGACAGTGCAGGCGAACAGGAGGAAGAGCCGGTCGATCCTGCGAGTCTCCGTCACGTGTCTCATTCTGGCCTCTCGCCACGGGCGGGAAGAGCGCGCGTCCCGGTACGCCGGAACGTGCTCAGCAGAGGTCAGTCGGCGAAAGCTCGTCGAGCGATTGTGGAAATGTCGCCCTCGTCAATCCGGCTCGAGACGGCGCAGCGTGTGTTCGGCGGCAGCCCGGTCTCGGGGCGTGCCCCGGTTGCGGAGATGCTCGACCACGGCCCGCCGGTGCGCCTCGTCGACGTTGCCGCCGTACTTGAACTTCGCACTGACCCGCTCGACCCGGATCTCGATCCCCAGGATCCCGAGGAGTTTGGCCCCATGGGCTTCGGCCGGATCGGCCGCGTCGACGTCGGGCTGGAAGGTGGCCAGCTGGCGGCGCAGGATGGCGGCCACCGTGCCCGGGGCGGTGCGCTCGTCGTGCACCCACGCTGTCCCTTCCAGCTGCACCGCGCCGTAGTACGTGGTCGGGATACCGAGCGCGGGATCCTCCCCCTCGATGGCCTTCCACGCCGACGGGATGAAGGCCCAATCGTCGGCCACGCTCAGCACCACCGCCGGGTTCTCTTCGAGCACGGCGAAGATCGGGTTCGCCCGCACAAGATGCAGCCAGACGGTCCGACCGGCCAGCACGAACTGGGTCGGCACCACGACGGGAACGAGGCGCTCGGGTCCGCCGCCGGCGACCAGATGGCCGAAGGGATGGGCCTCGACGAAGGCGCGCCACTCCGGTTCGCCGCGGGTGGCGTCGACAGGGGCGATGAACATCACTGCAGTCTGGCTCAGCCGGGGCGCGACGCCGGCCCTGGGCCGTTGGGCCCACGGACGGTTCAGTCTCGGGCGGTGCCGATCTCCTCGATGGACTCGGTCTTGTGCCGCCGGTAGTCGACCTTCCCGTTGGGCGCCCGCCCGATGGTGGCCACGGCACGCACCCGTCGGGGCGCCTTGTACGAGGCCAGGCGGTCCTTGACGTGCGCGATCAGATCCGCCTCGGCCGGCACAACGGTCTCGTCCGCCGGCTCGATCACCGCCACGATCTGCTCGCCGAATCTCGGATGGGGGATGCCGACGACGACGGCGTCGCGCACGGCGTCGTGCGTCTTGAGCGCCTCCTCGACCTCCTCGGGGAAGATCTTCTCGCCGCCCGAGTTGATGCAGACCGAGCCGCGCCCGAGCAGATGGATGGTGCCGTCGGTGTCGACCTGGGCGAAGTCGCCGGGGATGGAGTAGCGCACCCCGTCGATCTCCTTGAAGGTGCGGTTCGACTTCTCCTCGTCCTTGTAATAGCCCAGTGGGTTGCGCCCGCCGAGGGCGAGGACGCCGATCTCTTCGGACCCGGGCTCCACCTGGCGGCCGTCATCGGTGAGGACTTTCACTTCGGGTCCGAGCGTGAACGACGCCGTCTTGGCCGCTGACCCGCTGGCCGAGACCGACACGCCCATGCCCAGCGCCTCCGACGAGCTGAAGGCGTCGACGAGGAGCATGCCGGGATGCTGGGCCAACAGGCCCTCCTTCACCGGCTCGCTCCACATGGCGCCCGACGAAATGATCATCACGAGCGAGCTCAGGTCCCACGCGCCGGGATGCTCCTCGAGCGTGGCCAGGAGCGGGCGGGCGAAGGGATCGCCCACGAAGACGAGGCCGTTCACCTTCTCGCGTTGAATCGTGTCGAGCAGCTCCACCGGGTCGTAGTGCCGCGACTCGAGCAGGCAGACCCGGCCGCCCTCGGCCAGCACGGTGTTGGAGGGGAAGTTGCCCGTCCCGTGCATCAGCGGGCAGGCCGGCAACACGGTCGCCCCGCCGGGGCTGGCCTCGACCGCGGCGCG
This sequence comes from uncultured Acidimicrobiaceae bacterium, assembly GCA_963809715.1. Classification (GTDB taxonomy): domain Bacteria; phylum Actinomycetota; class Acidimicrobiia; order Acidimicrobiales; family RAAP-2; genus Bog-473. The sequence goes on from CAWEKO010000003.1 coordinate 798,574, forward strand.
CACGGCCTCGAGGCCGCCGTCCACGGGATAGTGGCGCACCGCGCTGTCGATGAGGAGAGCGAAGAGATCGTCCTGGCGCCACATGACGCCTTTGGGCATGCCGGTCGTGCCGCCCGTGTAGAGCATGTAGAGGTCGTCGCCGCTGCGCCCCCAGGGGGCGCGCACCCGGCCGATGGCCGACTTGGCCGCGTCGTCGTAGGGGCTGGCCCACTCGGGGCACGGTCCGGTGCCGTCGTCCACCCAGAGCCAGCCCTTGACCCGGGGCACCCGCTCGAGAATGCGCTCGATCCGTTCGGAGAAGGTGCCGTGGAAGACGACGGCCACCGCGTCGGCGTTGTCCCACAGGTAGCTCAGCTCGTCGTCGCCGTAGCGGTAGTTGGTGTTGACCGGAACCAGGCCGACCTTCGTGGTGGCGAAGGTGCTCTGCAGGTATTCGGGGCAGTTGTAGAGGTACATGGCCACCTTGTCCTGCTGGGCCACGCCGAGGTCGAGCAGGAACTGGGCCACCCCGTCGGCCCCGTGGTCGAACTCCTCCCAGCTCAGGGTGCGGCCACCCTGGGTCACCGCGGGCAGCGTGGGTTGTGCGTCCGCCACCGTCTCCCAGACGTCTGCGTAATTCCAATCCGTCATCACCACACTCCGATCCGCCACGAGGACTACCACCGACATTGCTTCACACTGCGACTTCTTTGCGACTGTTGCTGCGACTGTTACCGACTGCCCCTTCTCTGCCCCGGCTCTGCCCCTTCTCTGCCCCCTTCAACCGACTGCCACCGCTACCGGCAGCCCTTTCAACCGACTGCCACCGCTACCGGCAGCCCTTTCTACCGGCTTCCCCCCGGCCCACGAACCCGAAGTGCGTGAAGCGAGTGGCCGAGAATACGCTCCCGCCGTGGACCTCGGCCTCCCAGGCGACGACGACCCCCGCCGGCGCCAGGTCAGGCGGTGGCTGGTCGAGCATCCGCATCCCACCGGGCGTCAGCTGGCCGAGGCGGGGTACGTGGCCCCCCACTGGTCTTCACCGTACGGACTCGATGCCGATCCCATCACGCAACTCCTGATCGACGAGGAGCTCCGGCGGGCAGGGGTGCGACGCCCGGTCAACCCCATAGGTATCGGCTGGGCGGGGCCAACCCTCATGTACGCCGGCACCGCGGAGCAGAAGGAACGCTGGCTCTGGGCGCTGCTCAGCGGGGAAGAGTTCTGGTGCCAGCTGTTCTCCGAGCCCGGCGCCGGGTCCGATCTGGCCTCGCTGAGCACACGGGCCGAGCGTGACGGCGACTCCTACGTCGTCAACGGGCAGAAGGTGTGGACCAGTTACGCGCACATCGCTCGCTGGGGGATCTTGCTGGCCCGGACCGATCCGACGGCCACCAAGCACATGGGCATCAGCTACTTCGTGTGCCCGATGGACGCTCCGGGTATCGAGATCCGGCCGCTGATCGACATGACCGGCGAGCACGCCTTCAACGAGGTGTTCTTCACCGACGTGCGTATCCCGGCCGACCATCTGGTCGGCCCCGAGCACGGCGGGTGGGACCTGGCCAAGGTGACACTGGGCAACGAGCGCGTCTCGTTGTCGGGCGAGGGGGCGTTGTGGGGGATGGGCCCGACGGCCGAGGACCTGGTGGCGCTGGTCCAACGTTCCGGGGGTGCACCGTCGGCCTCGCTGCGTGAGCGGTTGGTGTCGGTGTGGGTCGAGAGCCGGATCTTGCGGGTGCTGCGGCTGCGCATGGTCTCGGCCGTGCTGGCGGGGCGCCAACCCGGGGCCGAGGCGTCGGTGCGCAAGGCTCTGGCCGATGCCCATGGCCAGCACGTGATGGACCTGGCCCGGGATCTGGCCGGGCCCTACGGGATGCTGATGGGTTCGGGGCCAGGGATGGGGTCGGGATCGGGATCGGTCGGAGGATCGGAGTCGGTCGGAGGGTCGGGTGCCCTCGACGACCCGACCTGGTCCCGGGGGTTCCTGTTCGCCCCCGCCCTCACGGTGGGCGGCGGTACGGCCGAGGTGCAGCGCAACATCGTGGCCGAGCGGGTGTTGGGGCTGCCCCGCGATCCCTGAACCCGGTGTCGTTGAATCCGGTGTCGTCAGACCTCGAGGGGCCCCGCGTGGGCAAAGCCCTGACGCACTCCCTGGCCGGCCCGGGCGGTGAGCTCCTCGGGCTCGTAGAGCATGAGGTAGGCGTTGCGGGCGTGGTCCCGGGACCGGTTCTTGAAGACCATGGCCAGCGTCGCCGGGTCGTCCGACTCGTCCTCGTGCACGAACACCTCGAGGATCGGGGTGTTCGTCATGAGCTGGGCCGTCATGATCCCGGTGGACGCCTCGTGGGCGCACATCTTGTCGACCTGTTCCTTGCCGGGCATGCCGAGGGCCACCACGATCCGGCAGCCCTCCTCCTCGATCAGCTTCTTGGCCTGCACCGCGAGGTCCTTGAACCCGGGCACCGTCCGGCGGACAGTGGTGAAGACGGTCCCGTATCCAGGGCATTGGGCCAGCTCATCGAGGGCTTCGCCCCCCATGTCGTAGCGGGCGAACATGGTGTCGACCACACCGATGAGATCCATGACCCATTTTCGCGCAATGGACCGCTCGGTCCGGCAGCGTCCAGAATCGGGGCGTGAGCAGCCTGCCCCCCGACCCATCCGGGGCCACTGGAGCCCCCGCCACCCCGACCGAGACCGAGACCCAGACCCCGACCCAGACCCTGACCCGCACCTGGGTCGAGCGGGATGCCGCCGTCGTCTGGCACGGCTTCACCCAGATGGCGGTCTACGCCGACAACGCCCCCCTGGTCATCGAGCGGGCGGAGGGGCGCGAACTGGTCGACGCCGCGGGCAACCGCTATCTCGATGCGATCTCGTCCCTCTGGGTCAACACGCTCGGCCACCACGTGCCCGAGCTCGACCGGGCCCTGGCCGAGCAGGCGGCCAAGGTCGCCCACACCACCATGTTGGGCAACGGCAACACGGTCGTGGTCGAGTTGGCCGAGGCCCTGGCCGCCGCCGTCCCGGTCGACGATCCCCACGTTCTCTTTGCCAGCGACGGGGCGGTGGCGGTGGAACAGGCGCTCAAGATCGCCTTCCAGTACTGGGTCAATCGGGGCGAGACGGGGCGCACGGCCTTCCTCGCCCTGGGCGACGCCTACCACGGCGACACCATCGGCGCGCTCTCGCTCGGTGACGGCGGCGTGTTCAGCGCCGCGTTCGAGCCGCTGTGTTTCCCGGTCGTGCGCACGCCTGGATACGCCGATCCCGGTTGGGCCGCCAAGGCCTGCGCCGCCATCGACGCCCACGCCGGCGAGCTGGCCGCGGTCGTGCTCGAGCCCTTGGTGCAGGGGGCGGCGGGGATGCTGTGCGCCTCGGCCGCCGACGTGGGGCGGGTGGGCGAGGCCTGCCGCCGGGCCGGCGCGCTGCTCATCTGCGACGAGGTGGCCACCGGCTTCGGCCGGACCGGGACGCTCTTCGCCTCCGAGCAGTGCGGCGTGCGACCCGACCTCTTGTGCCTGGGCAAGGGGATCACCGGCGGCTACCTGGCCATGTCGGCCACGGTGGCCTCGGGCCGGGTCTTCGACGCCTTCCTCGGGTCCGATCTCGGGTCGCAGACCTTCTACCACGGGCACTCCTACGGCGGGAATGCGCTGGCCGCCGCCGTGGCCCTCGAGCACCTGCGCCTCATTGGCGAGTGGGACGTGCTGGCCAACGTGCGGGACCGGGCCGACCAGCTCTCGGCTCTACTGGCCGAGCGCATCGCCCAGCGCCCCGAAGTCCTGGCGATCCGCCAGCGCGGTCTCATGGTGGGCGTCGAGCTGGCTCCGCCCGGGCCCGGCCTGCGCTGGGGCCGCCAGGTCTGTGCGGGCGCGGTCCGACGTGGCGTCCTGTTACGGCCGCTCGGAGATGTCGTCGTGCTCATGCCGCCTCTGACCACGACCGAGGACGAGATCGTCCGCATCGTCGACGCCCTCAGCGGTGGCCTCGACGACCTGACCACCACCGCCCCGGCCTCCGCCGCCCCGGCCACCGCCGCCCCGGCCTCCGCCGCCCCGGCCCCACCATGACCTGGCCCGATCGCATCCGGGGTGAGCTGGCCGCGGTGGTCGCCGAGGACCGCTGGCGCGCACCCCGGGAGTTCGACGCCCGCGGCCCGGCCGGCGCCCTCCTGGGGCGCCCCGTCGTGTCCTTCGCCTCCAACGACTATCTCGGCCTGAGCGCGCACCCCGAGGTGGTGCGGGCCGCCCACGAGGCACTCGACCGTTGGGGCTCCGGCGCCGGGGCCTCCCGGTTGGTGACGGGCTCCCGACCCGTCCACACCGAGCTCGAGCTCGAGCTCGCAGCGTGGAAGGGCACCGAGGCCGCCGTCTGCTTCCCCACCGGGTTCGCGGCCAACCTCGGGACACTGTGCGCGCTCGGCGGCCCGGGCGTGCGCGTGCTCTCCGACGAGCTCAACCACGCCAGCATCATCGACGGGTGCCGGCTCTCCCGTTCGGAACTGGCCGTGTACCGCCATGCCGACATGGACCATCTCGAGGAGTTGCTGGCCGTCCGCGGACCGGCGCCCACCGGCACCGAATCCCTGCCGACGATCGTCGTGACCGATTCGGTCTTCTCCATGGACGGCGACGCCGCCTCGCTCGAGCACCTCCTTTCTTTGTGCGCGCACCACGATGCGCTTCTCATCATCGACGAAGCTCACGCCGTCCTCGGCCCCCACCTCCCTCCGGTACCAGGGGGCGGAGAAGAGGCGAAGGGAAGCGGGGACCGGGCCGGCGTTGCGTCTGTCGGGACGCATGGGGGAACGGTCGTGTGCGTCGGCACGATGTCAAAAACCCTCGGGGCACTCGGCGGATTCGTGGCGGCAAGCCGCGACGTCGTCGACCTCCTCGTCAACCGGGCCCGCTCCTACATCTTCTCGACCGCGCTGACCCCGGCTGACGCCGCCGCCGCCCTCGCCGCCCTCCGGATCCTGCGCTCCGACGAAGGTGCTGCCCTGACGGGACGCCTCGCCGCCCTGATCGACCGCATGGTGGAGGCCGGCATCGTGCCGCCGGGCCATCCCAGCCCGATCGTGCCGGTCATCCTCGGGTCGGAGCAGGCCGCGCTCGATGCCTCGACAGCGCTGCTCGAGGCCGGCCTTTGGGTTCCCGCCATCCGCCCACCAACCGTGCCGATCGGCACCAGCCGCCTGCGGGTCACGCTGTCGGCCGCCCACTCTGACGCCGACGTCGATCGGCTTCTCGAGGCACTGTGTGGCCTCCCTGCGGGGCCGTCTTCGACTCCTCGACCTCGACTTCGACACCCAACTCCTTTTCGCCCGCACCTGCCGGCGCCCGCTGACCCGCGTGGCTCGTCCGCGCCGTGTCGTGGTCGTCGTCGGCACCGGTACCGACATTGGCAAGACGTGGGTCGGTGCTCACCTTCTCATGGGGTTGCGCGCCGCCGGCTTGTCGGTGTCGGCCCGCAAGCCCGCCCAGTCCTTTGACCCCGAGGATGATCCGGTTGGCTTCGATGCGGCGGTCCTGGGCGACGCCACCGGGGAGCCCGCTGATGTCGTTTGTGCTTCGCATCGCTGGTACGAAGTAGCCATGGCGCCGCCGATGGCGGCGGAGGCCCTTGGCCGACCCCGCTTCACGCTGGACGACCTGGCCCATGAATTGGTCTGGAACGGCGGAGACGTCGGTCTCGTGGAGACGGCTGGCGGATTGCGGTCACCGCTGGCGGCGAACGGTGACTGCCTCGCCTTCTGTTTTTCCGTGGCGCCCGACATTGTGTTGTTGGTCGCCGATGCCGGGCTGGGCACGATCAACTCCGTCCGCATGGCGGTCGACGTCCTTGCACCTCTCGAGGTTCCGGTCCTCGTCGTCTTGAATCGGTTCGAGCACGATGACGACCTGCATCGAAGGAACCGGGAGTGGTTACTCGATCGGGATGGGTTCGTCGTGGTGACCATGCCAGGCGAAGCGGATCGGCTGATGGATCTCGTCCAGGGCTGAGAGCTGTCGGCTCCCCGGCGACGCGATGTCCTGGGCGACGCGATGTCCCCCGGCCACGCGGTGTCCGGCGGCAGCGCGATGTCCCCCGACGATGGTCCGGCGGCTCGACGGGGTCAGCTGCACAAAAATGATTGGCAAACCGCGCACGACTGAACGGAACGGCGACCGTTCCTACACATGAGGAGTGATCGTTCGGGCCGGGCGCCCGTCGCCGATGGGCGGGTCATGCGGCGGCGCCAACCGTGCCGGGACTTCGGACGGGACGCCCGTTCGAGGGAGTTGGCGACGCAGATGCGGGCTCGGGCCGCTCAGATCTCGGCATTGCTGAGCAAACAGCTCGCCGACATCGCAGAGTTCGACCGGGCCGAGGCCTGGCGGGGCGACGGTGCGGGGTCGATGACCATGTGGGTGACCGAGCAATGCGGAGTGTCGGCGTCGACGGCTCGGCAGTGGGTGAGGGCGGCTGCGGATCTTGCTGAGCTGCCTGCTCTGTCGGAGAGCTTGGCCTCGGGCGAGATGTCGCTCGACAAGGTGGCCCCTTTGGCAGAGGTGGCATCGCCCGAGACCGATGCCGAGATCCAGTCGGCCGCCGCTCACTGGACGGTGAAGCAGGTCCGGGATCTCGCCGAGTGGCACAGGGCCACCGAGGAGGCTCTGACCCGTTCGGCTGGGCGGGAGTTCGAACACCGGACCCTTCGTTTCAACGACGCCCGGCGAACGATGTGGGTGGCCTTCACCCGTGACGAGTACGCGTTGGCCAAGTCGGCTCTCGTGGGGCGCGTCTCCATGGATGCCGCCAAGGCTCGGGATGGGTCGTCGGAGGGCAAGGTTCGGCGTGATGAGGGCAGGGATGCGAAGGGAACAGAGACGAATGGAACGGAGACGAAGGGAAGAGAGACGATTGGCGCCTACGTGCCGTACGACCAGAGGCTCTACGACATCCTGATCGAGCTGTTCCAGGGAGCGGCCGAGGATCGTCCGGAACGTTCTGTCAATGACGCCGCATCCGCCGGTCGTCGCCGCACCGTGCGTCCCGACCTCGTGGTCCATGCGCCCATCGGTCTGCTGCTCGGGATCGACAGCGGTGTGGCAGAACTCCAAGGCGTGGGTCCGGTGGCCGCCGACGTCGCTCTCCGACTGGCCTGCGACGCCAGGGTGACCTTGTCGGTCGAGGGTCCCGATGGATCCATCCTCGACCAGGGGCGCGCTCGCCGGGATCCGACGATGGCGCAGCGGATCGAGATCGCCCGGCGAGACAAGGGGTGTCGCGTGCCGGGCTGCCCCTATTGCGAGTTTACCAACGTCCATCACATGAACCATTGGATACGCGGTGGGCTGACGAATCTGGACAACCTCATCACGTTGTGCGGCCGCCATCACAACGCCGTGCACGAGCTCGGCTGGTCGATCCTCGGCGATGCGAACGGGGAGGTCACGTTCGTCAGTCCGACGGGGCAGACGATGATCTCGGTGCCGTCGCCGACATGGCGGCCTCGGAGTGCGGCCTCAGCCGAACCCATCCGTGGCGGGAGGGGAGCGTCGCGTTGTATCTCGGACAGCGGATGGGAGTGGGCAGGCGTCGACCGACCATCCTGATCCCGGGAGTGCCGGCATGGTGATGCGGCGTTGAGCTGAGGCCGGCCTCAGGCGGATCGGAGTTCAGCGTGGTCGCGGCAGCGCGCGATCCAGCCGGTGGGGGTGACGGTCACCGTCATTCGTCGGCCGCAATCGGGGCAGAAGCGCGGTGGGTCCAGGTCGCGAGCGCATCCGGAGCAATCCGTGGTGGGTCGGCCGCAACCCGTGCAATGCGTGGTGGTCATGGCCGCGCCGGTGGCGTGTCGGGTGGTCCGGTTGTCGGGAAGTCGGGGGTTCAGATCGCCGCGCTGAGGGCACCGATGGGCATGCGCAGATCCTCGAGCATCTGGATGTCCTCGTCGGCTGAGCGACCGAGCGTGGTGAGGTAGTTACCGACGATGAGCGCGTTGATGCCGGCGGTCATCCCCATGGCCTGGAGGTCGCGCAGCGTGACCTCGCGTCCGCCGGCGTAGCGGAGGATCACAGAGGGAAGAGCGAGGCGGAAGAGCGCAATCCAGCGGACGGCCTCCCACGGGCCGAGGATGGGTCGGTCGCCCAGGGGCGTCCCGGGCCTGGGGTTGAGGAAGTTGAGTGGGACCTCGGTGGGTTCGAGCTCTTGGAGCTGGACGAGGAGCTCGACCCGCTGCTCGTCCGACTCGCCCATGTTGATCAGCGCGCCGCAGCAGAGCTCCATCCCGAAGTCCTTGACCAGGCGGCAGGTGTCGGCCCGCTCGTCCCAGGTATGGGTGGTGACGATTTCGGGGAAGTAGGACCGTGCCGTCTCGACGTTGTGGTTGTAGCGGTGGACGCCGCCCTCGGCCAGGCGGCGGGCCTGGTCCTCGGTGAGGATGCCGGCACTGACCGCGACGTTGAGGCCGATCTGGTCCCGGATGAGAGGGACGAGTTCGAGGATGCGCTGCATCGTGCGTTCGTCCGGCCCGCGTAGGGCCAGCACGATGCAGAACTCTGATGCACCGAGCGCCGCCGTCTCTCGGGCTGCGGTGAGGACCTCCTCCTGGTCGAGGAACGGCGTCGCCTTCACCGGCGTCTCGAAACGGGACGACTGCGAGCAGAAGTGGCAGTCCTCGGGGCATCCACCGGTCTTGGCCGACAGGATGCCTTCGATCTCGACCTCGGGCCCGCACCAGGCCAGGCGGACCTGATGGGCCAGTGCGGCCAGGTTCATGACTGCGCCGTCGGGCAGCGCAGCGAGGGCGGTGAGTTCGTCCGCCGTGAGCAACCGTCGCTCGTCGAGGAGCGCCGTCTCGGCTGCGGCGATCACCGCTCGGTCCGCCGGACTCAGGGCGATCTGGGAAGGAGGCGGTGGGCTGCCCTGAGCGTTGGCCTGCGGGCCGGCATTTCCGGGCGTTCGGAAGGAGACGGGGCTCGTGGTGGTCACGGCGCCCAAGGTAGTGGCAGGGTGAGGATCCCCGGTAGCCGAGCGACAGGCGCCGAGGAGAGGGAGAAGAGCGCATGGCCTGGGATTTCTCGACCGAGCCCGAGTTCGAGGCGAAGTTGGCGTGGATGCGCGAATTCGTGCGGGAAGAGGTGTTCCCGCTCGAGACGCTGGATCTGACCTATGACCAGGTCCGTGAGGTGATCCTGCCGATGCAGGAGCGGGTCAAGGCCGAGGGTCTGTGGGCCGCGCACCTGCCCCCGGCGCTGGGCGGCATGGGTTTCGGCCAGGTACGCCTGGGCCTGATGCACGAGATCCTGGGTCAGTCGCCCCTGGCACCGGTGGTCTTCGGCAACAACGCCCCGGATTCGGGCAATGCGGAGTTGCTGGCGGTGGGGATCGAGGAGACGGGCGACGAGCAGATGCGCCAGAAGTGGCTGCTGCCCCTGCTCGAGGGGACGCTGCGGTCGGCCTTCTCCATGACCGAGCCGAACACGGCTGGATCAGATCCGACGCTTCTGGCCACGACCGCCGTGCGGGACGGCGAGGAGTGGGTGATCAACGGGCACAAGTGGTTCACCTCGAACGGATCCGTGGCCGATTTCCTGATCGTCATGGCGGTGACCAATCCCGACGTCCATCCGTACTCGGGGTCGTCGATGATCGTCGTGCCCGTCACGACGCCCGGGGTCGACATCGTGCGGGACGTGGCCACGATGGAGGATCCCGAGACGCCCTTCGGCCGCTTCGGGAACCACGCCGAGATCCGCTACGTCGACGTGCGGGTGCCGGTTTCGAATCTGATCGGGCGAGAGGGGTCGGGCTTCGTCCTCGCCCAGAAGCGGTTGGGGCCGGGCCGTATCCACCACTGCATGCGCTGGCTCGGCCAATCCCGGCGCGCCTTCGACATGTTGTGTGAGCGAGCGGTGTCTCGCTACGCGCACGGGTCGATGTTGGCCGAGAAGCAGACCATCCAGAACTGGGTGGCCGATTCGATGGCCGAGATGCAGGCAGCCCGTCTGATGACGCTCCAAGCGGCCTGGAAGATGGATCAGGAGGGCGCGCCGGCGGCGCGGGTGGAGATCGCCATGATCAAGTACTTCGGGGCGAAGGTGCTCTATGACGTGATCGACCGCGCCATCCAGGTGCATGGTTCTCTGGGGTATTCGTGTGACCTCCCGCTGGAGTCGATGTACCGGGCCGCCCGGGCGGCCCGCATCTACGACGGCCCCGATGAGGTGCACCGCCAGACGGTGGCCCGGCAGGTCCTGAAGGGTTACACCGTGCACGAGGTGCCCTCGGAGCACATTCCGACCCGGCGGCTCGAGGCGCAGCGTCGTTTTGCCGATCTGTTGGAGGACTTGACGATCGACGCCTGAATCGCATCGTGGGTCCGGTGCGCGATCGTCGCCGGATGGGGCTCTTGACCACGTCGCCACTCGCCACTCGGGCGGGCGACATCGTGCCGGTGCCGCGCCGGCTATTCGGGGATTAGGCAGACCGCTTCGATGTTGTTGCCATCGGGGTCCCTGACGAAGGCGGCGTAGTAAGCGGAGTCATACTGCGGCCAGGTCTTCGGTGCGTAGAGGATTTCGGCGCCGATCGCCGAGGCAGCCTCGAAGAATCCATGGACTGCGGCTCGGTCTCGGGCGCTGAAGGCGATGTGGGTCTCCCGGAAGCCGCCGCCGGTTTGTTGCTCGCCAATCCAGAAGGTCGCGACCGGCGGGAATCCGTAGCCGACGGCGCCGCTGCCCTCCTCCTCGATGATCCGTTCCCCGCCAAGCGGTGCGAGCACGGCGTCATAGAAGGCGGCGCTGTCCTCGAAATTGGTGCACTGGATGGACACGTGAGCGAGCATGAGCGAAATTCTGGCAGCACCCCGATGCTGCGGACGCAACCATCCCGGCCGTCGCGCCCTAATGTTCGTCCGTGTTTCTGGGAGCCTTCGCCGGGATGGGGCAGGCGCCGGTGCTGGCCACCCTTGATTGGTCGACCGTGGCCACCCTGGCCACCGCTTTCGGGACCCTCGTGCTCGCCGTGGCCACCTTTGCCTCCGTCCGCTCCGCCAACCGTGCGGCCCGCGTTGCGGAGGCGGCGTTTCAGGCCAACCTCCGTCCGGTCCTGGTTACCTCACGGATCCAGGACCCGATGCAGAAGATCCGCTGGGTCGACGATCACTGGGCCCATCTCGACGGGGGCCAGGGGTTGGCCGAAGTGGAGGACGGATCCATCTATTTGGCCATCTCGTTGCGCAACGTCGGGACGGGCCTCGCCGTCCCGATTGGATGGTGGTTGAGCCCAGAGGCGGCCCGAACCGACAGGTCGCACGAGGACCCAGACTCGTTTCGGCGTCAGACCCGCGATCTCTTTATTGCTTCGAGCGACATGGGGTTCTGGCAGGCCGCGATCCGTGAGCCCGATGACCCGGACTACGACTGGTTGACCAGGTATCTGAAAGAGGCGACACCCTTCACCGTCGAACTGCTCTACGGCGACGCCGAGGGCGGGCAGCGGACGATCACCCGCTTCGGGATGATCCCGATGCGAGTCGACGAGGACGTTCACTGGTATCCCTCAACTGCCCTCCACTCGAATCTGGACCGGCCAGATCCTCGCTAGCGCATCTGCCGTCTCGAGTAACGCGGCAGCGACGTCGCCTCTACTCGCTCGCCTCTGACTGGGGCCGGAGCCCACGGAGCATGGTCTTGCAGACACGGTCGAATCCGGAGTCCTCGTCTTCGACCGTGCCGATGCCCAGCAGCTCGAGTGCCACCCATCCGTGGATGGACGACCAGATGAGCTGCGCCGTCTCGGTCAGCGGTCCTTCGACGATCACGCCGGCCACCATGGCGCGCTGCACGGAGGCCACCAGGCTGTCGAAGGCCCGACCCGCCACCTCGAGCGCAGCAACGCTGGGCTCGTTACCCGGGAACGTGCGCAGGAACATCAGTTGGCCACACCATCGGGTACGCCCTGGCGAGAGCACGGTAGCGGCGCCCCGCCTCCCGGAGAGCGTCGTACGGATCCTGGATTTCGGCGATGGTCGTCAACGCCTCGCGCAGACGTTCGAATCCCTGGGTGAAGAGGGCCTCGATGATCCCGTTCCTCGAGTCGAAGTGGTTGTAGACGCCCATCGGGGCCACCCCGGCGGCGGCGGCGATCCGGCGGACCGAGAGCGCATCGGGTCCCTCGGTGTCGGGGATCTCCGCTGCGGAGGCCCAGAAGCACCTCGACAATGTCCTCGCTGGGGGGTCCTGCTCCTGGTCGAGCGACTTTTGTCCACGGGACCTAGCGTACTAAAGAACGTCGTGCTATAACAATGGCACAGCGTTCTATTATTCAGGAAGGACCCCGACATGAAGCCTGGATCTGAGCTCGAGATCGTCCCGAGCGGGAATGGGATCGCCCCCAGCGGCCGCCTCGATGCGCGCCGCTGGATAGTGCTTCCCGTCCTCTGCCTCTCGGTGTTCCTGGTGGTGGTGGACAACACCATCGTCAACGTGGCCCTGCCCACACTCAACCGCCAGCTCGGCGCCTCCATCACATCGCTCCAGTGGATCGTCGACGCCTACAGCCTCGCGTTCGCCGGCCTGCTCCTCGCCGGCGGTGGCATCGGGGACCGCCTGGGTCGCAAGGGAACGATGCAAGTCGGCCTCGTCTTCTTCGGTCTCTTCTCGGCGGCGGCCGCCCTGTCGCACTCGACCGGGTCCCTCATCACGGCGCGGGCGCTCATGGGCGTAGCGGCCGCCTTCATCTTCCCGGCCAGCCTCGCCATCTTGACGAGCGTCTTCCCGGATCCATCCGAGCGGCAGAAGGCACTGGGCATCTGGGGCGCGACGTCGGGGATCGCGGTGGCCTTCGGACCGGTCGTCGGCGGGGCACTGCTCGAGCACTTCTGGTACGGATCCATCTTCCTCGTCAACGTGCCGATCGTGGTGATCACCTTCGTCGCCGGTCAGGCGCTGATCCCCAAGATTCCCAAGGTCTCCTCCCACGCCTTCGACCTGCGCGGTGTGCTTCTCTCGACGGCCGGAGTGACCAGCCTGGTCCTGGCCATCATCGAGGGGCCGCAGTGGGGCTGGACTTCGGGGGGGACACTGGCTTGCTTCACGCTGGCGGCTGTACTGCTCGGCGCCTTCACCAAATTGGAACTGCGCACCGAAGGCCCGCTCCTCGATGTCCGCGTTTTCCGCATTCCACGCTTCACCGGGGGAGCGCTCTCCCTCTCGGTGGCCTTCTTCTGCCTCTTTGGCTTCATCTTCCTCATCACGCAGTACTTTCAGTTCGTGAAGGGCTACTCGACCCTGTCGGCAGGCGTGCACACGTTGCCTTTCGCCATAGTCGCCGCCATCGCCACGCCGCTGGCTGCCGTTCTCGCCCTGAAGATCGGGACCAAGGTTGTCGTGACGGCAGGGTTGGTGCTCATGGGCGGTGGACTCGTGGTCGCTGCCTTCAATTCCGAGGCGAACACGACCTACTTCGGGCCCATCATCATCGCCATGGTGCTCTTGGCCCTCGGGTTGTCCTCCATCAGCGCACCGACGACCGAAGCCGTGATGGGCTCGGTGCCCGACGAGCAGCGGGGCGCGGCTGCCGGCGTGAACAACACGACCCGCGAGCTTGGAGGCACGCTGGGCGTGGCCGTGTTCGGCTCCATCTTCGCCTCGGCGTACTCACCCCGGATCATCGACGCGTTCCGCTCCCTCCCCATCCCGGCGGGTCCCAAGACGGAGGCGCACCAATCCATGGCAGCCGCCCTCGCCGTGGTGAAGCGGGCCCCGCACTCCGTCCAGCCCTACCTCCAGCGGTCGGCGTTCGATGCCTTCCACAGCGGTCTGCTGGTGGCCTGCATCTCCGGCGCGGTGGTGGCGGCGCTCGGTGCCGTGGCCGCCTGGATACTGCTGCCCGGACGCAACGTCCCCGCAGGCATGCCCGGAGGACCTACGGGCGACGCGGCCGAACACCACGACTCGGCCGAGCACCACGACGCGGCCGAGCACCACGACGCAGCGGACGATGCCAAGGTCGAAGGCTGCCGGGACGGTCTGGCCCCGCTACCCGCCTGAGCGGGCCAGGTGCCAGGGGGCACCAGGGGGATCAGCCGAACACGATTGATGCATGACGTACCCCGGCGATGACCGGGCTGGCCGTCCGCTCGACCGCCCCGGCCAGCTCCACGGATTCGTAGCGCTCGAGCAGCTCGCCCAGCACGACCCGGGCCTCGAGCCGGGCCAGCGCCGCACCCAGGCAGAAGTGCGGGCCGAACCCGAAACTCACATGCGGGTTGGGATGACGGTCGATTCGCAGCTCGCCGGCGTCCGCCCCGAACACCGCTTCGTCACGATTGGCCGAGGCGTACACCAGCAACACCGGATCGCCCGACGCAACCTCGATCCCACGGATGGTGGTGGGACCCGTCGCAGTGCGCATGAACGAGATCACCGGCGTGGTCCAACGCAACAGCTCTTCGACGGCGCCAGGGATGGTGGAGCGGTCGGCCCGTAGCGCCGCCCACTGATCGGGCCGCTCGGCCAGCGCTACCAGCCCACCGGAGATCAGGTTCCGGGTCGTCTCGTTCCCGGCCACCAGCAGCTGGATCAGGAACATCGCCAGCTCCGCCTCGCTCAGCTCCTCCCCGCCGGCACCACTCCCCGGATCTGATCCGACCGTCGCCAACACGGAGACCAGATCGTCCGCCGGCGCCCGCCGCCGCTCCTCCGCCACCCCGATCAGGTACTCCCACATCTCCAACTGCAACGCCGCCCGCTCCTCCTCGGTGCGCTCGGATTCGCCCGGGATCACCGCCTCGGACCATTCGAAGAAACGGGGCCACTGCTCGCCGTCCACCCCGAGCAGCTCACAGATCACCTGGAGGGGGAACGGGATGGACAGCTCCTGCACAACGTCGAAGGCCACCCCGGACTCGATCCGCTCGAGCAACGCCTCGGCCTTCGCCGACACCCCGGCTTCCATCAGCCGCACCATCGACGGCTTGAACCCGGGCTGGACCAGCCGCCGATAACGGGTGTGCTGGGGCGGGTCGGTGTGCATCATGGTGGGCGGGTTGTCGTAGGTCGACCCGATCTCGTCGGTGAGGATGCCCCGAGACGAACAGAACCTGATGGGGTCGGCGCCGATCGACGAGACCTCGGGGTGGGTCATGACCGCCCAGAAGCCGCCGCCCTCCCGGTCGACCCAGCACACGGGCGCCGTCCGTCGGAGCTCGGCATAGAGCTCGAAGGGGTCGCCGCCCGAGTACAGCGTCGGGTCGAGGAGGCGGCCCGCATCGGTTGCCGCCCGGGAGCGAGCGCGTGCGCCTGCCCCGCCCGTGTCCGTGTCCGTGTCGCGTGCGGTCCATTGTTCGAGCTTGCGGTGGTGTCAGAAGTGGTCATGGTCGACTGGCTCAGATCAACGGGTTCGGGTCAAACGGGTTCGGATCAAACGGGTTCGGGTCAAACGGGTTCGGGTCAAACGGGTTCAGATCAAGTTGTGCGGTATCAACATGTCGGGTCAGGCGATGATGCCGTTGGGCCGAGGATCGCCCTGGGCCTCGAGCATGGCGAAGTAGGCGGCCAGCGTGCTCGGCCCGTCCGAGACCGACTCCACGGATCCGTCCTCGGCCAGGTTCAAGAGCGCGCCCTCGATGATGAAGCACACATCCGTGTCCACCGTGTTGTCCTCGGGCACGTGCAAGGTGTGCACCGAGTTCGCCGGCTCGAACAGGTAGGAGCCCGGCGTGACGTAGAAGTCGTATTCGAGGTAGTGCCAGCGCCCGGCCGACGTGAAGGCGTCGACCGATCCCGTGTGGCGGTGCTTCTGCAGCTGCACGCCCGGCTTGAAGCGGTTGAGGATGACCCACGTGCCACGTTGGATGTCGAAGCGCACGACCTTGAGGAGGACGCCCATGCCCGTGTCGGCCCAGGCGGCGTCTTCTTCACCGACGACGCGGACGAGGTCGCTCGGGTTGACGGGGGTGTCGATCGACATGGTTCCTGCTTCCTCTCGTGTGCTGGGATGTCGCGGGTCGTCCGGGGTGACTGACGACCGTGGGACCGGCCGGGCGGCTCGTGGATGGAATTTGCCCCTATTGGATCAGGTTTTGATCAGGTTTGGATCAGGTCGGGAGGGGAGCCAGCGTGTCGACGTCGAGGGCGGCCTCGAGGGCGGCCGCCGTGCGCAGAACGACCAGGTCGGCGTGCTGGGGCCCGACCAGTTGCAGGCCGATCGGCAGGCCCTGGCTGTTGGTGCCGACGCAGACGGTGGCGGCAGGGGAGCGGGTCATGTTGAACGGGTAGGTGAACTGCACCCAATTCACGGTGCGTTCGCCGTCGACCGAGCTCGTCATCTCGCCGGCAAAGGGCGCCACGGCCGAACACGTCGGGGTGACCAGGATCCGGGCCGTGTGAAACAGCTCGACCAGGCGCAGGTTCATAGAGTGGAAGCGGTCCATCGCCTGCAGCAGCTCGACCGCAGTGGTGGACTCGGCCCGCTGGAGCAGGTGGCGCAGGATGGGATCGACCTCCTCCCAGCGCGGGTGATCCATGTATTCCTGGAGGGCACGCAAGGTGCAGGCCCCCGTCATGGTGAGGAAATCCCCGACGGGGTCGGCATCAAAAACGGACTCCAGCACGGTGACGTCGGCTCCCATGGAGGCCATCTGCTCGACGGCCTCGTCGCACGCCGCCCGGACCTCGGCGTCGACGGTGGCGTAGCCGAGCGTGGGCGCATAGGCGATCCGGACCGGGACGTGGGGGTCCTCGAGCGCGGCCAGCCACGAGGCCTCGGGGCGGGGGAGGCTGCGCAGGTCGGTCTGGTCGGGGCCGACGCTGACGTCGAGGGCCAGGGTGACGTCGGCGATGCGGCGGGCCATGGGGCCGTTGGTCGAGAGGTCGATCCAGCCGGGCGGGGTGGGGCCGCCGGCCGGGACGCGTCCGAGGGACGGCTTCATCCCCGAGAGGCCGCAACAGGCCGAGGGGATGCGGATGGAGCCGCCGCCGTCGGATCCCGTGGCCAGGGGGACCATGCCGGTCGCCAGCGCCGCCGCCGCTCCGCCCGAGGAGCCGCCCGCTCCCCTGGATGTGTCGAACGGGTTCAGGGTGGGGCCGAAGATGGCGTTGGTCGTGTTCCCCATCCAGCCGAACTCTGGTGTGTTGGTCTTGCCGACCACGATGCATCCCGCTGCCCTGAGGCGGGCCACGAACGGGCTGTCGGTCGTGGCCGGGGGGTCGTCCTGGTGGAGGGCCGATCCGTGGGTCGTGGTGTAGCCGACCGCATCCTGGAGGTCCTTGACGCCGATCGGGATGCCGGCGAGGGGTCCGGGGTCGGCGCCGGCGGCGATGCGGTCGTCGAGGGCGGTGGCGTCGGTGAGGGCCCGCTCCCCATCCACGGCCACGAAGGCGTTGTAGGTGGGGTTGAACCTCTGGATCCGATCCAGGGCTTCTCGGGTGAGCTCTCGTGCCGAGACCGCCTTGGAGCGCACCGCCCGGGCGATGTCGACCAATGGGGTGGTCCTGAAGTCGATGTCCACGTCGGTCACGTTTTTGCTCCCTCCCCTTGATGGCGGCCGGTGGGGCGCCGGTCGTGCTCAGTTTCTCTGGCGCTCCCACGCCATGCCTGCTGCCAGTGTGGCTCAGCGGCCTGATTGCTGTCCGGTGGAACGGCTCGGTGCGGTGGAGCGGCTCGGTGTGGTGGAGCGGCTTGGTGTGTTGGAGCGGCCCTGTGTGGCGGAGCGGCCCGGTTTGACGGTGAGCCCGACCCGGCCGCCCTATCCGGCAGACGGCGACAACCCGGCCACCGCATCGGCCAGCTCGATCCCGATCGGGATGATCATCGGCGCCGGCACGGTGATCCCGTTGTCCACGTAGCGCTGGATGTGCGCCCGGCACTCGTCCACGGATCCGTGGACGATGAGCTCGTCCACCACCGAATCCGGGATGGCCTCGAGCGCCCCCTTGCGGTCGCCGGCCGCCCAGGCGTCCCACATGGGTTGGAGCGCCGGACCCCGACCGAGCCAGCGGTGGAACTCGGCGTACGCCTCGACGTTCAGATAGGCCGTGATCATCCTGCGCCCGATGGTGCGGGCCGTCCCCGCGTCCTCACAGACGATGACGAAGATGCGGGCCACGATCTCGCGGGGAGCTCCCTCCGCCGCCTTGTCGACCTCGGCCACCGACGTGGCCACGTCCTCGGCGCTCAGCCAGTTCAAGATCGCGCCGTCCGCCTCTCGCCCGGCGAGCCGCAACATCCCGGGGCGCAAGGCCGCCAGGTAGATGGGCGGCAGCTGCTCGGGGATGCGGGACAGCCGGAATCCTTTGACGCTAAAGGTGTCGTAGTTCTCGGTCACCTTCTCGCCGGTGAAGGCCAGCCGCAGGAAGCGCAGGCTGTCTCGCACTCGCTTGTACTGATTCTCGAAGAGGAGACCGTTCCAATTGGCGACGATCACCTGAGAGGAGGCGCCCAGACCGACGAAGAAGCGACCCGGTGCGGCGTCGGCCATGGCCGCCAGGCTCTGGGCCAGCAGCGCCGGCCCTCGTGTGTAGGCCGGGGTGATAGCCACGCCCAAATTCAAGGTGGGCTCCCACGCCGCCGCCAGGGCAAGGGGCGTGAAGCCGTCGGC
This sequence comes from uncultured Acidimicrobiaceae bacterium, assembly GCA_963809715.1. GTDB lineage: Bacteria > Actinomycetota > Acidimicrobiia > Acidimicrobiales > RAAP-2 > Bog-473. The sequence continues at coordinate 817,148 of CAWEKO010000003.1, forward strand.
CCCGTCGACTTCGGCCGACCAGATGTCGGTGTATCCGAGCTCGCGCAGGCGGGCGAACCACTCCCGGTGTCCGTGCAGGGGGATCCCCTCGAACGGGATGGTGATTCCCGGCCGGGCCGGTGGGGTACCGGGAGCAGGGCTCATCCTCACGCCTCCAGACGTCGTCGGGCCGATGCGTCCTCGCGGCCACCTTCAGCGCCGCTGCCGCCACCGCCGCTGCTGCCGCCGCTGCCTCCGACGACGTTGCCGTCCTTGGCCGCCACGGCGGATCCGTTCTGCGCCCCACCCGCACTCGCACTCGCACTCGTACTCGCACTCGCACCTGCGGCCACCGCAGCAGCCAGCGCCACCGGATCAGGCTCGTACTCCGCGTCGTCGATCACCAGGGCCAGCTCGGTCTCCTCGACCTCGGCCTCGTACGAGGGCACCTCGATACCCCAACGCCGCATCCCTTGCTCCATGCGCCGGATCACCGTCTCGATCACCTGCACGCGTCCATACCGCTTGTTCTCCGCCGAGATCACGTCCCAGTGCGCCAACGGGCCGCAGGTCAGGCGCAGCATGTCGGAGACCGCCGCCTCGTAGGCGCCCCGCTTCTCGCGGTTGCGCCAGTCCTCGTCGGTCAGCTTCCACGACTTGAGCGGATCGTCACGCCGGCGCACGAACCGCCGCAACTGTTCCTCGTGCGACAGGTGCATCCACAGCTTGATGACGATCATCCCCTCTTCGGCCAACGTGTGCTCGAAGTCGTTTATCTCCTGATACGCCCGCCGCCACTGCACCTCGGTGGCGAGATCCTCCACCCGCTCCACCAGCACCCGGCCGTACCAGGAGCGGTCGAAGATCGTCATGCCGCCCCATCCGGGCAGTGGCGGCCAAAAGCGCCAGAGGAAGTGGTGCCGCAACTCGTCGGGCGTCGGCGCGGCGAACGGGGCGATGTGCACGTGCCGGGGGTCGAGCGGTTCGACCAGTCGCTTGATGGCGCCACCCTTGCCGGCAGCATCCCAGCCCTCGAACACGATGCAGACCGGCGGTCCGAGGTTGCCTTCGTTGAGCTGACCGCCATTGATCAACCTCAGGTGCAACAGGCGGCGTTGCGCCCTGCCCAGCCGCTTCGCTTCCTCGTCTTTGGACAGGCGCAGCGACAGGTCGGCGTCCTCGAGGCGGGCGTAATCCCGACTGCCGACCGGATCCCCGTGTCCGCTGTCGTGACGATCCTTGTTGTGGCCGCTCTCGTGATGGTGGCCCTGATCGGCGTGACTCCCGCCCTCGTGGTGACCCCCGCCCTGGTGGCCCCCGCCCTGGTGGCCATCGCCCTCGTGGTGACCCCCGCCGTGCCCACCGTGATCGCGCTTGCTCACGTCGCCTGTTGTAGCCGATCCGCCGCGCCGACGCCGATCCGGGCCGATCCGGGATCCGCCCGGTCGCCGGCGTCGCCCACCTCCCCGCCGCCGGCGTCGCCCGGCTCCCCACATGCCTCGACGACGTGGCGCACGAGCCCCTCCTCGCCGGCCATGACCAGCAATTCCCGGTTCGACAGGTGGCTCACCCGCCCCACCTTGCGCCCGGATGGGTCGAAGATGCCGATGCGCGCCCCCACGTATCGAGTCGAGTCGAAAGCCAAGGTGGCCACGTGTCGCCGCCGACCGGACGGATCGGGTCCGGCGCAGATGGCCTCGAGCTCCGATGCGTCGAGCCATGACTCGTCGTTGTACGAGAGCACGAGCAGGTCGCACGACACCCCCGACACGACCGATGCCAAGGCCTCGGGCATCGTCCGCTTCGAGTTGAACGCGGAACGGGTCGAAGGATCGCGGGAATCGACCCGCTTGCGGGCCACGCCGTACGCCTCGGGCGCATCCCAGGCCACCAACGTCTCCCACACGTGATAGTTGGTGAAATACCGGTGCTGGTTGTACGGCGGATCCAGGTACGCCAGATCGAAGTGCCCCAACTCGCCGCGGACGCCGCGGCGCCGTGGGCGCCGCGGGCGCCGCCGGCGGTGAGAGCCACCGCATCACCCCGGATGGCACGGCCGGGCCCGGCCAGGAGCTCGGGCACGCGCAGCTCCAACGGATTGAACGACCGCGGTGCCCACTGCTTCACGTACGCCATCTGGACGCCCGTCGTCGAGTCGACCCGGTCCGCCGCCTCGATGAGTGACGTCAACAGGAGCGGATACAAGGGCGACCCCGCATACTCCGACTCGAGGCAGTCCCGGGCGGCGTCAATCCGAGCGGCGTTCTCGGGTCGGAAGAACCTGGCCTGCCGGCTGAACGTCTCGTGGACGTAGCCCGGTTTTCCGGGGACTGCGTTGAGGTGGGTGATCGCCGCCCGGAGTTCGCCGGAATCGGTGGCGGCGGCATCCGTCTCGATGTAGGTGCGGGCGAAGGCCTCGGCGTAGCGGGCGCTGTCGACGGCGGTGACGTGCACGCCCCGAGCCTTGAAGGCCTGGGCGACGCGGGTGGTGCCCGTGAAGAGATCGAGGGCGGTGCGGGCACCGGAGGCCTCGCAGATCCGGGCGAGGACCGGGACGAGACGGCGCTTCGATCCGATGTACTTGATCACTCGGGTGGCCCCATCCGGGAGCTGCCGTCCGTCCGGGTTCGGTGGCCCGTCACGCGGCGGCGGCTGTTCATCGAGCGGTCACGGGCTCCACCCTACGATGGGCACTCATGGTGTCCGGGGACCATCCAGGCGAGGGCGGCACCACGTTGAATGACGCCGTGACCGGGGCAAACGAGGCTGGACCATGTCGAACAATGCCGTGACCGGGGCAAACGAGGCCGACTCAGGCGGCTCGCACTGGGAGCAGTGGCATGGCGCCTACGAGGATCCGTCGTCCCCGCTTTCGGAGCGGTTGCGGCTGGTGCAGAAGATGGTGCGGGGCGCGCTCGACGAGATCTTGCTCGGGCGTGATCGAAGGCGTCATCCGCCCGGCGATCCAGGCGATCCAGGCGATCCAGCCGATCCCGGGGATACGGGGGATACGGGGGAGCCCATTCGGATCATCAGCCTGTGCGCCGGCCAGGGGCGAGACGTGATCGACGTCCTGGCCACCCATCCACGGGCGGCGGAGGTCGAGGCGCTGCTCGTCGAGCTCGATCCGGCGCTGGTGGAGTTCGCCCGGCGTCGGGCCGCCAGAGGTGGGGCTGTCGGACCGGGTGCGGGTGGAGCAGGGCGACGCCTCGTCGTGCCGCTCCTACGCGGGGTTCGTGCCGGCCGATCTGGTCTTGGTGTGCGGGATCTTCGGGAATGTGAGCGGCGAGGACATCGCGGCCACCATCCGAGCGTTGCCTGCGTTCTGTCGGCGGGGGGCGAACGTCGTCTGGACCCGGCACCGGCGACCGCCCGATGCCACGCCGGCGGTGCGGGCGCAGTTCGCGGCGGCCGGGTTCACCGAGATCGCCTTCGAAGCGCCCGGCGGGTACATCCTCACGGTCGGGCGCCATCGCCTCGATGGTGATCCGGGGATCTTCGGCCCGTTCGATCCGGACCGGCGGCTCTTCGAATTCGTGGGCGACGGGTTCGCTCCGGCGTGAACGAATCGCCGATGAGCGACCAGTCGGCACCGGGCGGGAGCGTCGGCGATGGCGGGGGCGACGAGAGCGCGGAGGCCGTTCGGCACCGGCTGCACCCTCTCGAGCTGGTCGGCATGGCCTGGCGCACCGCCCGCACCGAACCCGCTCGGGTCATCGTGCCGGCCTTGGTCATTTTCGGCCTCGAGGCGCTCCAGAGCACGCTCTACACGGAGATCGCCAGCGGTCGTTTTGGGTGGGAATCAGCCGCCGGGATCGCCGTGTTCGGCGCGTCGAGTCTCGGGCTTACCTTCTACGCGGGCATGCTCGAGCGGCTCGTTGGTTCGGTGGAGCGCAACGAAGCTCCGCAGGCGATCAATGAGGTCCTCCGAAGCTTGCCCTGGGGCCGCCTGATCCTGGCCGACTTGTTCCTGTTCGTCATCGACGGCCTCGCCGCCCTGCTCGTCGTCGTACCCGGTCTGGTCGTGGGCACCCTTTTCGCGCTGGTCGGTCCGCTCATCAACCTCCTCGACCTCTCAGTGCCCCAAGCTTTGCGACGCTCGGTCAAGATGGTCTGGCCCCACTTCTTCATCGTGTTCTGCTTCATCACGCTGCCGCTGGCCATTGAGCACGAGGTCCTGGTGTTGGTGGCCGACCTCATCCCGAACGAGAAGGTCTGGCTGATCTTCCTCTCCAGCTTCATCCTGGGCGACCTGTTCGGCATGGCCCTCGGCCTCATGGAAGTGACCCTGGCCGAGCGGCTGGTTCGAGGCGCGCAGGGCCCGGGCGAGGACGTGCGCTCGGAGGACATCGAGCTGTCCGATCCTCTCGGGTAGGAGAGGCACTGTTGTCGTGGCGATGAGCAACTATTGGGGCGGTTGGGGCTGGTTCCACTCGATCCAACCGGCGCCCGTGCGGCCGTCGTCGGTGCGGCACGCGACCATCGCCCGCGGAAAGTAACTGACCCGGCCGCTCTCGTCGTCGCGCAGCAGCACCGGCCCGAAGGCGGTGGGGGTCACATCGAGTCCGATGTCGTGCGCCGGTGGAGAAGCGGGTTCGCCCTGTTCATCGAGGCCGGCGGTGAGCTCGACCCTGGCCGTCGTGGGCAAACCATGCGGGCCCAGGTCTTCGCTCACCTTGAGTGCGGTGACCGGGTGGGCGACACCGGGCGTGCGGTCGGGCGTGCGGTCGGGCGTCTGGACGTACCCGAAGAAGGCTTGAAACCCCTCGAAGCGAATGTCGACCGCATGAGTCCGGGTCCCGTCATCGAGGCGCATCGAGTTCCAGCACCAACCGAACGCCCACCAGTCGCGTACGCCCCAGGAGTGATCGCGCTGCCCCTGCCCTTCGACCGAGTACGTCTCGCCTCCGACGGTGACCGTGCCCGACACCAGGCAGGGGATCTCGTAGCGGGTCGTGACGTCGTAGTGATACGGCACGCCGTCGGTCGTCCACGTCAGGTCGAGACTGGCCTCGACGGGCTCCCAATCGGTGTCGGTGTAGACGTCCTCGGGCTGGGCGAACTGCTGGGCCTGCATGCTCGGCACGGCCAGGCGGAACTCTTCGAGGGGCCGGCGGATGTCGATCTCGATCGTGGCGGGATGCGCCGCGTCGGAGGCCGACTCGGTGGCCAGGCTCGTGCCGGGCGGGATCGGCATGTGGAAGTCGACCGAGCAGACGCCGGGGTGGCCGGGGCGCACGATCCAGGCCGTCCACCAGGCCACGCCGAGGTTGGGGTAGAGCCCGAGGCGGAGCCAGCCGCCGAGCGAGCCGTCGGCCTGGACGAAGTCGCAGTAGTACGACTCGTTCCAGAGCGCCTCGTCGTCAGGCTCGTGACGGTGCTCGTCTGCGGGCAGAACGTCGTGAGCCGCCGTCACCGATTTTCTCCGGCATGCATTGCGCTGGCCCCCTTGGGTCCGGGCACCTCGACGATGGGATCGTCCCGGTCGTCGAACTCGGTGCGGAGTGCCTTGGACATCACGGCGTGCTGAAAGTACAGCGTGGTGATGTAGGTGAGTTCGAGGATGGCCACGTCATTGAGGTGCCGGCGTAGCTCGGCGAAGAGCTCGTCGGGCACGCGGCCGTGGTCGTACACGAGGCAGTCGGTGTAGGCGAGCACGGCCCGTTCGGTCTCGTCGTAGGTGCCGTCGGGTGCCACCGACCAGGCCGGGATGTGGGCGATCTGCGTCTCGGGCATCTCGAGCTCGCGCATGGACTTGGCGTGTTGGCTGAAGACGAACTGGCTGCCCGCGGCCCACCCGGCCCGGATTTGCCCGAGCTCGCGGAGTTTGGGGTCGAGCGTGCGGGTGGGGGACTGGTAGAGGCCGAATCCTTTGACACAGTGATCGAGGATGTCGGGGCTGTTGGCGAAGACGGTCCACCAGTCGCCCGTCGTGCCATCCCAGCGACCAGGCTCGGCGACGGGGTCGCGTCCCTCGAAGAGCCACTCGTACATGGTGGTGACGATGGGCGCGGTGGCTTCGTCCTTGGAGACCTGGCGGAGGCGGGGCATGGGTCGTGGATGGGTCAGGCGTGGGCGGGCGCCGGGCGCGCGGGGCCGGGGCGGGGCCGGCGGCGCGAGTCGGTGTGTGGGCGACGTCGGCGGGGGTCAGAGGACGAGTCCAGCAGGCGAATTCGAGCAGGATCCCATCGGGATCTTGGAAGTAGATGCTGCGGACGAACACGCCGGAGTGCAGCTCGTCGCTGATGCCCCACTCGGAGTCGTCGTGGTTGGCCACTTCGGTGCAGTCGATGCCGCGGGCGAGCAGGAGCTCGCGGTACTCGTCGATCTTCTCGGCCGGGACGTTGAAGGCGACGTGGTTCATCGAGCCGACGGCGCTCGTGAGCTCGCCCTGATCGGGCCGCCCACGCGGGGCGCTGACACCGGGGATACCTTCGGGGGCGTCGGGGAACCAGAAGAAGGCGAGGCAGTCGCCGCCCCCGCAGTCGAAGAAGAAGTGCTGGCCCATGCCGGCCGGCAGCTCGATCGTTTTCACCAGCGGCATGCCGAGCACGTTCGTGTAGAAGTCCACCGTGCGCTCCATGTCCCGGCAGACGAGGGCCAGGTGGTTGACCCCTCTGAACTCGAATGGACCGCCTGCGTCCTCAGCCATGGTCTCTGTGCCCTCCCTGTGACCCGCCCGATGAGCCAGCCGATGACTCTCCCGGGATTCACCCTCGGTCGGTGCCGTCCACACTACGCGGCAATCCGGTCCCGACCGTGGGCCGTATGACCGGTCAAGCGACGGGTGACGAATCCGTGCGGCGATCCGTGGGCTGAACGGCACGGCCGTCCGTACGGGGTGCCCGCGGGCGTACCACCGGACGAAGGGACGACGGCATGGCTCGAATCGGTTTGATGGGCAGGTCACAGTTGGACGGGCGATCGAGGCGGGTGCGACGGACCCGTCTCGTGGCCGAGGGACTGGCTGCAGCGGTGGTGTTGACCGGTGCCACCGCCGGGATGGTGAACGTCGTCGGCGCCTCGGGCCCCAATGCGAAGACGGTCAAGGTGTCGACCACGACGATTCCGAAGATTGGCACCGTGCTGACCAGCGCCTCGGGCTTGACCCTCTACCGTTTCACCCAGGACACCAAGGGGAAATCGGCCTGTACCGGGGTCTGCGCCAAGGCCTGGCCGCCGCTCACCGCTGCGAAGGGCGCCCACGTGCAAGGACCCAAGGGGGTCACGGGTCTGTCGGTGATCAACGTCGGCCACGGCCGCTGGCAGGTGGCGTTCCACAACGTGGCGCTCTACCGCTTCGTCGGTGACAAGAAGAAGGGTCAGGCACACGGCCAGGGCCTGGCGAACGTGTGGTTCGCCGCCCTGAAGAGCGGGATCCCGGCGGGCAATGCGGCGCCGGCGACGTCGACGCCGCAGCCATCGAGTGCGAGCACTCCGGCGCCGGCCGTGACGCCGCCGACTCCAGCCCCCACTCCGTCGACGACACCGGTGACCTCACCGCCTCCGACTCCGGCCACAACACATGTGACCTCGCCCCCGGTGACGGCGCCCCGGGCGACGACAACGACGACCTCACCACCGATGAGCGGCGGGGCCGGCTTCTGACCCATGCGAAGCCGCGGATGAGCGCGTCCAGGCGACGCCGAATTCAGTGTGGGCGATCGGGAGTCACGTCCTGTGCCCCGACGCCGTACGAACGGTCTCCTTACGTCGCGGCGATGCCCACCATGGGAGCGTTCAGATGCTGGCCGCCCATGGACCCCAGGAAGGGTGCGTCCCCGAACGTGAAGATGCCGCCATCGGCTCCCTGGAGCCAGTAGCCGGCGCCATCCGTGCTCGTGGCCATCCCGACAACCGGCGCATTGAGGTTCAACCCGTAGACGTTGCCGTAGGGCGCGGCATCCCCGAAGGGAGCGACGGAGCCGTTGGCGCTGGCCAGCCAGTAGCCGTTCCGGCTGTTCGAGGGCGCCATCCCCGTGATGCGGAAGCCACCCTGGGCGAAGGGCAGACCACCCTCGTACTTGGCGTCGCCGTAGCTGTAGACCTGTCCGGCCGAGTCAACCAGCCAGTAGCCGCCATCGAGATAGGAGCCCGAGGCGGCGGTGACGGGATTGACGAGGTTCTCGCCGCCGGCCGAACCGTAGAAGTGGGCATCACCGAAGGCGAAGACGCCACCATCCGAGGCGACGAGCCAGTAGCCCAGACCATCGACCGTCGGGATCATGTCGATGATGGGTTTGTTGAGCCTGATGGAGCCGGTCGATCCGTAGAAGCCGGCGTCACCGAAGGCGAAGACGCCCCCGTCCGATGCCACGAGCCAATAGCCCCGGTGGTCGGAGCTCGGCGCCATGCCGACGACCGGCTGGTTGAGCCTGATGGAGCCGGTGGATCCGTAGAAGTGGGCGCCACCGAAGGTGAAGACCCCACCATCCGAGGCGACCTGCCAATACCCGGTTGGGGGAGGGGGCGCTTGGGGGCAGGTGGGCCCGACCGCGGCGGCCGTGTTGTTGGCCGGCTGCACGGATGGGGCGCCGCTCGTGCCGTTCGGGCCACTCGAGAAGGCCAGGTCGGCCAGGTACATGGGTCTGATGCCGCACTCCAGGTAGCCGATGGTGGTGCCCTCCCAGGCTGCGAAGGCGATCACGGTCCGATCCGGCCCGGATGGGTCGCTCTGGGGTGGCGCAAGCGAATAGATGTCCGGTCCACCCGGACCCGACATCCCTGGCTGGGTGGTCAACAGCGGGTTGTCCACCGGGCTGTCCTGGCATCTCGATTGCGGGGTCGGACAGGTGGCCCAACCGATGCCGTAGGTGTTCGCTCCCTCGTCACTTCCGGCGTAGAAGAGGTAGTAGTTGTTGACCGTCGTGGTCGTGCCACCCGACGTCGTCACGACCTGGTTGTCGTACATGTCGGGGCCCTCGATGATGTTGCTCTGCCAGGACTCGTCGTCGGTGAGCAGCAGGACGGGACTGCCGTTGATGGACTGAAGATCTTGCGAGAGAGGCGCCGACCAGATCATCGTGCTCACGCCGACGTGGTTGCCGTCGCTCTTCCAGAGCAGGTAGGAGTCGCCCGTCGAGGGATCGGTGAAGATGTACGGATCGATGCTTCCCCCGTCGTATCCGTCATCGACGGTGGGTGGCGGGTCATAGTCGTTGTCGCACACCATCGGCGCCGATGATGAGTCCACATAGGGTCCGAAGGGACTGCCGGCAGTGGCCATGCCGATGCACTGGTCGCTCGTGGAGCGCTCGGTCGCCGTGTAGTACATGACAAAGACCGGAGGTGGCGTCACGCCTTTGGATGCCGGCGCCTGAGAGACGGCCACACTCGGAGCCCAGGTGTTGCCCGGCTTGGCCCAGGAACCGAGGCCGCTGTCGGGCAGTGCGTCAGTCCCCATGGTGTTCCACGTCTCGCCATCCGTGGAAGAGGACACCTGGATGTTGACCTGATGCCCACCCGCGGGCGGCGTGCTCTGGGTGGCGAAGGCGTAATACCCGCCCTGCCACTGGAGGATGTCGGGGTCGGGGAAGTCCGCGCTGTGCACCGGCGCCCAGCTCGATGCCCCCGCCGTGGTCGGCGCCGTCAGCCCCGCCGCCGTCGCGGCAACGACGCCGATCAAGAGGGCGGCCGCCGTCGTCATGACTGCACCCCGGAGAGAGCCATCGCGGCCGAGAGCAGTACCGCACCGGTTCCACAGCCGGCGATGGCTATGACGGCTGCGCCGGAGGGGACTCGATGAAGGACGTAACACCATCTTCCTTGTTGAGGCTGGGTGGGTGGCTGGTGGGTGGCTGGTAGGTGGCCAGGTGTGGTTGCCCAGCAGTGACGGATTCTCGACGAGTGCCGGCAACCGACTCCAGCGCCGGCGCACCATATGTCGACGACGAGCGAGAGGGCCCACGCCAAGAACGGGCCGAAGATCGAGTGCGCAATGGTACAGGGGTCCGTGGTGTCCGAATGAGGCACCAAAGGTGAAGGGAGGTCACATTTGCGGAGCCATCGGGGTTTGCCTCCGAATTCCCGATGCGGCCGGTACGGTTGAACCCGAACATGCCGACACCAAACCCGACACCGAACCCGACACCACCGCCGACGACTGCCACCGACCTCCCCACCTCCCCACCGCAAGCTCTCGAAGAGAATCGGCTGGAAGATCCTCAACGGCCTCCACAAAGGCGCTCTCCGCATCACCGGTGGACGCTGGCCGGCCACCCTCCGCGGCATGCCGGCCGTCGAGCTCGAGACCATCGGGCGCAGGACCGGCCAGGCCCGCACCACCATGCTCACGTCGCCACTGCACGATGACAGCCGGGTCGTCCTCGTCGCCTCACGGGGTGGGGCGGACCACCACCCGGCGTGGTACGTGAACCTGACCGCGAATCCCGACGTCAAGGTGACCATGTACGGCGAGACCCGCCAGATGCGAGCCCGCACGGCCTCACCCGAGGAGAAGGCGGCGCTCTGGCCCGAGATCGTCTCCGTCTACAAGCACTACGAGGGGTATCAGAAGCGCTCGAAACGGGACATCCCCGTCGTCATCTGCGAGCCGCCGCCGCCGGCTCCACATCCGGCCTGAACCGGGGAGGACGAGCAGCCCCAGGGGTCCACCGCCGCGTCGAGGTCGCCGAGGTCGCCCGGTCGGCTCTCCAGCCCGGCCACTACGATGCGCTCAATGTCGCTCGAGCCCACCGGGGACGCCAACCTCGACCTCAACACCAACGCCAACACCAACGCTGATCCCGCCTTCGACCTCAGCCTGGCCGTCTCGCAACTGGCCTCGAACAGCACCGATCTGCACATCATGCTCAAGTTGCTGGTCTCGCAATTGTCCGACGCATTGGGCAACCGCTTGACGGTGGAGCGGGCCGGCGGCCGCTTCCGCAAGAGCGAGCAGATCAAGTCGGTCCGGATCACCCTCGGCGACGACACCCTCGAAGCGGCCGTCGACGGGCCGTCGGTGCGTTGCAGCATCGGCCACGCCTCGGGCGGAATCCGGATTCGCAGTGAGCAGGTCGCGATGGACGTGTGGCTCACCCGCTTGCTCTCCACCCTCCAGGCCGAAGCGCAGACCAGCGAGCAGACCCGCCAGGCGCTGGAGAACATCGTGATCGGAGGATCATCGTGACGGATCCACAGCCACAGCCACAGCCCCAACCCCAACCCCAACCCCATCCACCATCGGACCTCCCCAAGGACGCCGCCCACCGCCTCGAGGAGCTCGAGCACGGCCTGTTCACCTCCGACCTCTCGGTCAACGAATTCCTCCTCGTCAAGGAGGCCGGGTTTCACCCTCTGGGATTCGTGATGGGCTCGTCGATCTATCACATCGGGATCCAGACGAGGAAGTGGGGCGAGAGTCAGGAGCTGTCCAAGCTCACCGAGGCCATGTACACGGCGCGCGAGCTCGCCATGACCCGGATGGAGGAGGAGGCGGAGGAGCTCGGCGCCGACGGCGTGGTGGGCGTGCGGCTCGATGTGAACTACTACGAGTGGGGCAACGACTCCGCCGAGTTCATCGCCTTCGGCACCGCCGTCAAGGCGGAGGACGGCACCTCGTACCTCAACGCCCTCGGCAAGCCGTTCACCTCGGACCTCTCGGGTCAGGACTTCTGGACCCTCACGCAGACCGGCCATGTCCCCCAGGGTCTCGTCATGGGCACCTGCGTCTTCCACATCGCGCACCGCAAGCTGACCCAGGCCCTCGGCTCCATGGGCCAGAACGTCGAGCTGCCCAACTTCACCCAGGCCCTCTACGAGGCTCGCGAACTCGCCATGACCCGCATGCAGGACGAGGCCAGCCGGCTCAACGCCAGCGGCATCGTGGGCGTGCGCCTCGAGGAGAAGTCGCACCAGTGGGGCTCGCACACCATCGAGTTCCTGGCGCTCGGCACGGCGGTGACCAAGGTGAGCGGCGAGGTGACCCTCCCCAAGCCCACCACGATCATCTCCCTGGACAACTGATGCCCGACGGGGACAGCCTGCCGTCGGACAGCCCGCCGCCCGATGCCGTGACGACCACGACCGGCGGCCCCCCGGGCGACCTGCCCGAGGCGGCACTGCGCCGCCTGAGTTCCGACGGCTTCTCCTCGGGTCTCAGCGTGCCCGACTTCGCGGCCTGCCTCGAGCTGGGTCTCCAACCCGTCTCGCTCGTCCAGGGCTTCTGTGTCATGCAGTGGGGTTGGTACGGCCGGGGCTCCTCCTACATGCGCGGCATGAACCCCTACGGCGGTCCGAGCACCCCTGACGCCTACACCGAGACGTACCGCTGCCCCCACGGCTTCGTCAACAGCACCGAGCACCGCACCTGGGGCCAGAACTTCGAGCAGCCCTGGGTCGAACAGGCCTGGAACTCCGGCTACATGGCCGCCTACGACCGCATGGTCGAGGAGGCCCGGCTGCACGGGGCCCACGGGGTGATCGGCGTGGTCGACCGGATCTCGCCGGTGGCCGACACCGGGAACACCGAGTTCCACTTCCTCGGCACCGCCGTCGTCGTCGAGGACGGGCCGCCTCCCGCCGGCGGCGCGCCCTGGAGCACCTATCTGGCCGGGCAGCGGCTGACCAAGTCGATCGAGGCCGGGTTCATGCCCATCTCCATCGTGGCCGCTCTCGCCTCGGTGCGGGTCTGGGCCTACTGCGTGACCGAGTACCTCATGGAGGCCTCGATGGGGTGGGGCTCCAATCAGCCGATCGTCGTCGAGCAGGTCAGCCGGGCCCACATGGCCGTGCGCCAGCTCGCCCGCAAACACGTGCGCCAGCAGCTGATGGGCGACGAGCTCCACGGGGCCCGCATCGAGGTGGAGGGTCGCGACCTCTCCCAGGGCGACGAGGTGATCGACTGCACCCTGCGGGGCAACCGGGTGCGCCGCTTCAAGGACTACGACGAGATCCCCGCCCCCCGGCCCACGGTGCGTCTCGGATGAACACCCCGGACACCAAGGCCGAGATGCGCAAGGGCGCCGAGGCCGTTGCGCAAGCGGCACCGCCCTCCACGACCCGGGGGATCACCTCGGATCTCTCGGTCGACGAGGCGCTCCTCCTCCACGGCGCCGGCTGGGAGCCACTCGATCTGGTCTGCGGCGTCGCCGTCTGCTCCATCCCCTTCGGGGTCTGGAATTGGGGCGGATCCAGCGGCGGGGTATCGATCAAGCTCGCCTCTGACGCCAACAACATCGCCATGGGCGAGGCGGTGGCCCAGATCCGCGCCGAGTGCGGCAAGGTCAAGGGGTACGGAGTCGTGGGTGTCCAGGTCGAGCTCAGCCTGCGCCAGCACCACGTCGACGTGGAGCTGGTCGGCACGGCGGTGCGCCCGATGCAACGGCCCAAACGGGGCGAAGACGCCGCGCTGGCCATGCCCTTCGTGTCCGACCTCTCCGCTCGCGACTTCACCCTCCTGCTCCGAGCCGGCTGGATGCCCGTGGGCCTGGCCTTCGGGAGCGCGTTCGTCTACTCCTCCCGGCGCTCGGCGGGCGCTGCCTTGCGCCAGTCGACCCAGAACGTCGAGCTCACCAACTACACCCAGGCCATGTACGCCGCCCGGGAGTCGGCCATGGAGCGCATGCAGCACTCCGCCCTCGAGGCCGGTGGGCAGGGCGTGGTCGAGGTCAAGATCACCGAGGGCCCGGTCGCCTTCGCCCGACACTCCATCGGCTTCACCACCTGGGGGACCGCGGTCAAGCTGGTGGCGGAGTCGCACCAGTTCGTCAAACCCGAGGTCGTGTTGCCGCTCGATGACGCGGTGGTGAGCTTCGAGGCCGAGAGTCTGCGCAGTGCAGGACAGGGGAGGCATTGATGAGTCCGACCAGAGATTGGGAGTCGTGGGCGCGCACGTTCGAGTCCATCGACGGGCCCGACGAGTTCGCTGCCCTCTTCGCCGAGGGTGGCCGTTTCCGCGACCCGGTGACCCCGTGGACGACCGACCTGCACAAGGTGGCCACGGACACCGACGCCATCTTCCCGGATTGGAACCAGCGGGTCGACCGCATCCGAGGCGGTGAGGACTGGGCCTTCTTCGAGTGGACCGGCACCGCCACCTTCAACGCCGGCGAGGGCAAGGCGGGCATCCCCATCGAAATGACCGGCGCCACCGTCATCGACGTCGACGACGACGGCAAGGTCACCGACTGGCGCGACTATCTCGACACCAACGAGCCCACCCAGCAGATTCAGAACGGGCTGGAACGGGCCATGGAGGGCGGCTGAGCCGATCTCGGTCGGGCCGATCTCGGTCGAGCCGATCTCAGTCTGAGCCCTCGGCCGCCACCGACTTCACGTGCGCCATCCGTGCGTCGCGGGCCTCGTCCAGATCCTGCGCCGCCTTCTCGTCGCTGGCCATCTCGGCGTCGATGTCCGAATCGGCAAAGCCGATCACGCCCATCGACTCGAAGGCCGTGCGCAACTTCGGACCCCAGAGCCCGATGTCACGCAGGATGGGCACGATCCGCATGAACAAGAAGTTGCGGAACTCGCGCAGCGTGTCGCTGTTGTCGACGTAGGTGGCGATCTCGGGCGGCAGCTCCAGGCGCTCCCACACCTCCTCGCCCAAGAAGCGGTCCCGCATGAGGTGGCAGGCCTCGATGCAGAAGGCCTCCCGGTCCTCCCGCTCGGCCTGGCTCAGCTGCGGGTAGTAGTCGCGCAGGGCCAGGCGCCCGAACATCACGTGCCGGGCCTCGTCCTGCATGACGTAGGCGTTGAGCGCCTTGGCCAGCGGGTCGGTGGCGTTGTTGCGGATGATCCCGAAGGCGGCCAGGGCCAGCCCCTCTATGAGCACCTGCATGCCCAGATACGTCATGTCCCAGCGGCTGTCGGAGATGACGTCGTCGAGCAGCGCCTTGAGGTGCGGGTTGAGCGGGTACACGAGCTGCACCTTCTCGTGCAGGTAGCGGCTGTAGACCTCGACATGGCGTGCCTCGTCGATGACCTGTGTCGCCGCGTAGAACTTCGAGTCGACGTCGGGGACCGTCTGCACGATCTTGGCCGTGCAGATCAGCGCGCCCTGCTCGCCGTGCATGAACTGACTGAAGCGCCATGCCTCGCTGTGCCGGCGCACCTCACCTTTGCGCTCGTCGGACATCTTGTCCCACCACTCGGTGCCGAAGATCGGGATGATCTCGTCGGGCATGCCGACCGGGTTGTTCAGGTCGACCTCCTGGCTCCAGTCGAGCCGGTCGCTGCCGATCCATTGCCGCCGCGTCCCCTTGTCGTAGAGGCGCAGCAACTGCTCCCGACCACCCGTGTAGTTGAAGTCGAACATGGTGGTCGACGGCGACTCGATGCCCCACTTCGGCTCGAAGGCGACGTCCGCATCGGACACGGTCGGGATGGTGGCCATGTTGCCCCCCTTGCTTCCTTCTGCACGGCGGCGGGAGCGCCGTCCGCGCCGCGCGACGCTACCCCGTTGTCCGTTCCACGTCATGGGGTGGCCGCCCCGCGGCGCCGGACCGAGTGCCTCCTGGGTGCGTCCTGTGCGCCGCCTCGGACCGTGGTGACCCAATGCCGTCTGCGTCAGGAGGATCTGCTCACACCGGCCTGCTCAGCGGATCTGCTCAGCGGAAGTCGAAGGCGACCTTGATGGCGCCGCTCTCCTTCTGGGTGGCCAGGGAGACGAAGGCGTCGCGCCATTCCTCGAGCCGGAAGGTGTGGGTCAGCATCCCGGTCATGTCGACGCGGCCCTCCGAGGCCAGCTTCAGGTAGTGGGCGATGCCGTGCATGCGCACGCCGTCCACCTCCTCCACCCCGAACGCGTTCGAGCCGACCCAGGAGATCTCCTTGAAGTAGAGCGGCGACCACTCCCAGCGCTCGGGTGCGTGCACGCCGCTCTTGACCATGGTGCCGCGCTGCTTGAGCAGGCGGACGCCCACCTCCGCCGTCTGGCTGGTGCCGACCGTGTCGTAGACGACGTCGAAGCCGCCCGGGTGGGCCATCGGCAGGCCGGTCCCCTCGAACTTCTGGAGCACCCCGCCCGACCAGGCGGCGGCCTCCTCGAGAAGCTGCTCGACGGGGAAGGGGTCGACCACCGTGGCGCCGAGTCGCTCGGCCAGCGCCTTCTGGGCCGGCCAGGCCGCCACGACCATGACCTCGACATCGGGCCACAGCGTCCGGATGATGGCCGTGGCACAGGTGCCCAGCGCGCCGCCCCCGTAGACCAGGACCTTGCCGCCGGGTGTGGGCGGGTGCCGGGTCACCGAGTGCAGTGACACGGCGAAGGGGTCACCGATGACTGCCTGCTCGTCGGTCAGGTTGTCCGGCACCGGGATGAGCATCGTCTCGTGGGCCGGGAAGAAGTCGGCGAAGCCGCCCGGCGCGTCCTTGGACGTTCCGGTGTGGATGCCGGCGGCGATCGGCCCCTGGGTGAAGTGGTAGCAGAGGCTGTAGTCGCCGGCCTGGCAGGACGGGCACATGGGATCGATGCCGCGCGGAGCGCACGAGAGCCAGGGGTTCAGGACGACCCGTTGGCCGACCTCGATGGTGGTGACGGCCGGGCCGACCTCCACCACGTCGGCGACGACCTCGTGACCGAAGACGGTCGGGAAGGTGAAGAAGCCGTTCAGGGCGCCGTCGCCGAAGTCGTCCCCGAAGTCCATGAAGACCATCTTGGCGTCGGACCCGCAGATTCCTGTCAGCCGGGTCTTGGCCACGGCCCAGTCGTCCCGGATGAGCCTCGGCTTCTCGAGCTCCTCCAGCCGCATGGGCGTCCTGGAGAGCCCGACCAGCAGATGGTTCGATTCGTCCGGTGGCGTCCAACGTTCGGGCTTGACCCCGTACAAGAGACCTTGCATCACGTTCCTCCCCAGTGCTGATGCGCTCGTCGGTGCTTCGGCGCTTCGAACTTGTGTGGTGCCGGTGTGTTCAGCCGAAGTGGCCGACGGCGCCGGCCAGGCTGATCACGGAGCTGCTGGTGTTGTTGCTGATGGCGCCGATGATGATCAGGAGCACGTAGAAGGCGACCCATCCAAAGCCGATGATGATGCCGGCGATGGCCAACCCATCACCCTTCTGTCGCCCACCCGAGTTCTTGATCTGGGACCGGGCCACGAAGCCGAGGACGATGGCCACGATGAAGGTGATGAAGAAGAAGCCGACAATGGAGCAGACGAACGAGGCGATGGCGAGACCGTTCGTCGAGGCACCACCCGCCCCGACGTACGCAGGTTGGCCGTAGGGCGCGGCGCCGTAGGGCGTAGAGCCGTAGCCCGGCGGGATCGGAGGGGCTGCACCAGGCCACGCGTTGGCGCCGTACGGCGCCTGTCCCGGAGATCCGGGCTCTGCCGGCGATCCCGCTCGCTCGCTGGGTTCCGGCTGTGCCGGGGGGTACGTGGAGCCGGGCTGTGCCATCGATTCACCTGGCATCGACTGACTGGGCATCGACTGACTGGGCATCGACTGACTCGGCATCGTTGGCTGCGACGGTCCGCCGGTTTGGCCACCGAGAGGATTCGTGTTGGGCGGTCCGGTCCACTGCTCGGGCGGGTACCACTTGCCGTCGGAGGCCAACCACCATCCGGGACCCTGTGAGGTATCGCTCATGCCGTGACTGCTCTCCGTACGCCGTGTGCGGGGCTGAGCTTACGGGTCGTCGCGCCGAGGCGCCGAGGAGTTGGGTTGCTCGCGCTCATGCCACGTACGGGCAATGGCGGCATCCCGAGCCGCAGCAGTAGCCGCGACGGGCCAGGTACCCCGCAGTGAGGACGGTGAGGCCCGAGCCGGGATCCACATAGGTGTCGGCACCGACCCCGAGTGCCTCTGCGTGCACCGCGAGGATGTCGTCGTAGTCCGCTCGGGTGGGGGAGAGGCGATCTGGGTGCGGCTCGCCCAAGGGGCGCTCGGCCAGTGGCTCGACCGGTACATCGGGCCCGCGCCTTGGCTCGGCCATGTGCCGCGGGCCAGTTCGCCCGGTCCCGCGCACGGGACCGGGCGGCGCTGACTTACCTCTTGGCGGTCTTCTTGGCCGGGGTGCGCTTGGCCGGTCCACGCTTGGCCGGAGCCTTGCGGGCCGCCGCGGCCTTGCGCGCAGGGGCTGCCTTGCGGGCGGGAGCCTTCTTGGCCGTGCTCCTGGTCGCGGCGGCGCGAGCAGCAACCGGCGCAGCCGACTTGCCCGCGGAGGCGACCGCTCCGTCATCGGTGGGGAACGCACCCTTGACCAGCTTGGGAGCCTTGGCCGGGGCGAGCACCGCATCCTTGAAGGCCTTCACCGGGGTGATACGGGCCTTCTTCGACGCCTTGATGCGAATGGCCTCGCCCGTGGCCGGGTTCCGGCCCATGCGTGCGGGTCGGTCGACCTTGACGAACTTTGCGAAGCCGGGGATCGAAATCGGCTCACCCTTGGCCACGACGGCGGTCACCACATCGGTGAAACCGTCGATGACCGTGACGACCGTCTTCAGTTCGACATCCGACTGGACTGCGACTGCTTTGGCTAGTTCACGCTTGTTCATGACGACATTGTGACCGACGCGCGCCTGCCAATGCACATCTTTCGAGGCGAAATGTTTGGCAATTCGCCGAAATTGGGGTCAGTTCGGCGTGTCGACGATGCCATGGACCGCGACCTCAGTCACGTGGCATCCACTGTGCCCAGTAGGGGTTGGCGGTAGTTCCCTTCTCCATGAGGATGATGACCGTCCCCCACGGGTCGTGGCACCACGTCGTTTTCAGACCGGCGACCTCGGCGATTCCCGTCGTCAGGAACTCGACCCCGCGGGACTCGAGCAGAGCCCGGGTTACCCCGAGGTCGTCGCAGACCATGCCCACATGGGTGAGACCCACTCTGGTCACCGACGGACGATCTGAAGGTCCGATCTTCACGTCGGCCGCTGGGTATTCGATGAGTTCCAGGACGCGATCGTCCTTCCCGAACCCGACGATGGCGGCCGTGACGACGACGGGCGAGGGCACGAGCTCGCCCATGTCGTGCTGGATCTGCTCACCCTCCATGCGATAGGGGGGCGAAAGGACGTCGAGCCCGAGGACGTCGTGATACCAGTCGACGGCGGCCCGCACATCGGGAACGCAGATGGCCGAATGGGCCAGGCCGGTCAGCACTCGCTCAGGTCCAGCGAGAGATCTCGTGCTGCAACCGCTTGTTCCAGCCGCGGGCAAAGAACCTGGCCGACCGGCTCACCTTGCGTAACGCGAGAACGAGGACGAAGACGACAGGAGCGAAGAACCCGGCGATGGCGCTCACGCCCATGATCCGGATGCGATTCGTCCCCTTCTGCGGCGTATCCACGTATTTAGTGCTACACCTGGTCAGGCTGTGTGCGCCAGTATTCTCTGGTCTTGATTACCGCGGGAGCACGTCAGAGATGACCGACATCAACCCCGAAGAGACCCCGTCAACGGATGTCGCTCCTGTTGAGGTGCCCGAAATCGCAGTGAAGAAGCCTCGGGCGCGGCGGACCAGGGGAATCATCTCCTGGGTGCTCATCGTGCTGGCGTCGTTGCTCATTCCGGTCTCGGTTGTGTCGGCCTGGGCCATCCGGACCGTGACCGACACCGATCAGTACGTGACGACCATGGCTCCGCTGGCGCGTGATCAGTTGATCATCCACCACCTAGCCGACAAGACCACCGACGCGCTCTTCTCCTCGCACGTTGTCCAGAAAAAGGTGACCGGTCTCCTCCCCGCCAAGGCCAAGCCCCTGGTGATCCCCATTACTAACCAGGTCAAATCCTATGCCCATGGCCTCGCCCTCAAGTTCTTCGAGAGCCCGGCATTCGGCAAGTTGTGGGACGGGCTCAACCGTCATACACACCAAGCAGTAGTCGCCATCATGGAGGGGAAGACCGGACCCATCGTTGAGAGGTTCTCGAAGAACGGCGCCATCGTTGTCAACGTCGTCCCGGCGATCAACACCGTCATCACCAAGCTGGATCAGCGTGGCGTCACGCTGTTCAATCCGGTCAAGGCGATCACGTCCCAAGGGCAAAAGGGCCTCGGGATCACGATTGTGTCCAAGCAGCAGGTGGACAAGTACTCAGCACTGTTCAACACCATCGTCAAGCTCGGCTGGGCGGTCCCGATCACGGCTGTGGTCATCGGCATTCTCTCCATCGCTGTGGCCGTGCAGCGGCGAAAGGCCTTGTTGCGAGTCTCCCTCGGCGTCTCCTTGGTCACCCTGATCTTCCTCGCCGCGCTCGCCACGGGCCGGAATTTCTTCCTCAACGAAGCCTCCGGCCACAGTTTCGAACGTGACGTGGCGGGGGCCGTGTGGGACACCCTCCTGCGCTTCTTGAAGGCCGATTTCCGCTGGATGCTGCTCGTTTCACTGATCGTCGCCTTCCTGGCCTGGGTTTTTGGTCCGGCTCGCTGGGCCGTCGGGATCCGGACTCACGTCGTCCGGGCTACCCGCTGGATCGGCACACAGTCCAAATCCCTCAGCGCGGGCGCGGGCCGGGCCGCCGCAGGGTCCGATGGCGCTCGTCGCGTCGGCGGCTTCATCGTCGAGCACCTCAACTTTTTGCGCATCGTGGGTGTCGCTGTCGCCGCCATCGTGCTGCTCTTCGGTGGGAATCTGACCAGCTGGAGCCTGCTCATCATCCTGATCGTGCTGCTGGTGTACCTGGGTCTGTTGCAGCTGCTGGCCGCATGGGCACGCAAGGTTGCGGTGCCCGCGGCCAGTCCGGGCGCGGCATAGCAATCCCGCATCCGGGCTCGCTACCGCCCCCCGGGCATTGGCTGCCCCGCCGCCATCTGGGCCGGCGTGAACGTGAGGTCAGGCCGGCTCAGCCAGAACGCGTAGGCCGCGGGCGACCCGAGAGAAAGCCCCAGGCCTCCCGGGCGATGGCGCGGTCGAATCTTCGTCCCTCCCGAGTCTGACGCGGTGCACGAGGCGAAGACGGGCAGAAGACGAAACGACGGAGCTGGCGATTTGTCACCGGGACGACGTGCCCGGCGGCCGTCGGCTTCGTGGCACGGCAGAGCGGTTGGCGTCGCCGGCCCGAGCCGACCATGAGACGGATCCCCCTGACGATCGGAGCCCGATTGGACCCCGAGCGCGACCATCCGCATCAACCGATCCTCGGTGGCCGTGCGCGCCGTGGGTGAGCCCCGACTCCGTGCGGCCTTCGAGGAACTCGGTCAGGCCACGAGGAATATTCGAGCCTTCTTATCTGAACCCCAGGCGTTCTTACCTGGCCTTTAGGCGGGCCTCTTAGCCTGCAAAGCATGGGCATGAGGTGGTGTATGGGCTTGGTCGCGGTGGTTGCCGCAGCGGTCCTGGGCGGCCTGGTGCCGCACGCCGTTGCCTCGGGTGCGGAGAGCGCCGGGGCGACCATGGTCCAGACGGTCGAGTCACCCCTGGCGTCTCCCACGAGCTGTGCTGACGCCACCTGCGGAAAGGGAAGTCCGGCCCCAAGCGCACCGTCGCCTGCCGTCGCCCTCGTGGCCGTGCTGGGCGGCTTCGCCGTTGCGGCCGCCCTGGTCGCTCTGATTCGTCGGCGACCCGCGGAGGTCAGCGCGCTGCCGAGCGGTCGCCGGGACCGGCTCTTCCACCCTCCTCAGGTCTCCTAGCTCAGTCCCGGCCCCCCTGTGCCGCCGCCCGCTCGATCCTGAGCGACGAGCGCGCCGACCAGAGGGCGCCGTCTTCCGTTTCTGCAGCTGCCCATGCGGGGCTGCCGCACATCACCGCCGAGCGAGCACCGCCGCCGCTCTTTGGCCTACCAAGGAGAACTCCCCGATGTCGAAGTCCAATCCCGGGCCCACGCGGCCCACGTCCAGTCGCCCGTCGAAGGGCGCAGCCACCACTCGATCCGCTTCGCGCCGCACGAAGCCGTCCGGCGGACAAGCGCCCGCCCGCACGTCGTTCCGTACCCGGCACCCCGTCGTGGCCGCGCTTGTCCCCGTCGGGCTGGTCGTCGCGGTCATCGCCACCATGGTCGTCATCAAGGCCACAGGCGGATCTGCCGCTCCGTCGTCGTCACCGCTTCAGGCGGACGGGGCGAACCGAGCTGGGCAGACTGGGACCGCTGCGTTGTCGTCCACGGTCCTCGCCGAGTTGGCCGTTCCGGCTGCAATCCTCGATGCCATCGGCAGCCCCCGTCGCGACAGCCTTCCCGGCGTCATCAGCGGCACTCCGGTTCTCAAGGGTCAGGACGGCAAGCCGCTGATCACCTACGTGGGCGCCGAGTATTGCCCCTACTGCGCGGCCGAGCGATGGGCCCTGGCGGTCGCCCTGTCGAGGTTCGGCAGCTTCTCGCATCTGTCCGCCACCCATTCCGCGGGCACCGATGTCTACCCGAACACCCAGACACTCTCGTTCTACGCTTCGAGCTATTCGAGTCCGTTCGTGGACTTCCAGGCCGTCGAGGAGGCGACCAATCAGGTCGTGAACGGGTCCTACCAGACCCTCCAGACTCCCACCGCCGCCCAGAGAGCGCTCATGGCGAAGTACGACTCCTCGGGGAGCATTCCCTTCCTCGACATCGCCAACAAGTATGTGATCACCGGAGCCAGCTTCTCGCCACAGGTCCTGCAGGGCTTGTCCCGTGAGCAGATCGCCGCGCAGCTGAGTGATCCGTCGAGCCCGGTGGCCCTGGCCATCGACGGGACGGCGAACGACATCACGGCGGCCATCTGCAACGTCACTGGCAACCTGCCGAGCAGCGTTGGCAACTCCTCCGCCATCGCCGCGATCGCCAAGACCTTGGGTGCATGACCATGGCTCCGTCGATGAACCGGCGTCCCCCGAACTGGGTGCTCGTCACGTCGCTCGGCCTCTCTCTGGCCGCAGTCGGGATCGCCTCGTACCTCACCGTTGCCCACTACGCCGATCCCGGCGCACTCGCCTGCCCGGACCGCGGGGTCGTGAACTGCACGTTGGTCACCACCAGCCCCGAATCCGTTGTGCTCGGAGCTCCGCTGGCCGTGCTCGGACTTGTCTGGGCCGCAGCGATGGTGGGTCTGTGCGTACCGTGGGCCTGGCATGCGCGCGCCGAATTGGTCGAACGCACCCGCCTGGTTGCAACGGGAGTTGGGGCGCTCACGGTGGTGTACCTCGTCTACACCGAGCTGTTTCGCATCGGCGCCATCTGTCTCTGGTGTACCGCAATGCATGTGACAGCCGTTGCGCTTTTCGGCGTCGTCATGGCAGCCCGGGGCCATACCGGTGCACCGGTGACGGCCCATGCCTGAATACCACGGATATGGGGCCTTTTGCCCCTACTGCGACCGCTGTGCGTCCGCTCAGAATCACGGGAGGAGATCCGCACGAGCGGGGTGCGGGTGGGCGGGAGGAGATTCCGATGAAGGAGCGTGAGCACTCGGAGGAAGACGGAGACAGTGTCCTGGTGCGGGAGTGCGAGGCGTTCCTCGAGGGAACGTTGGCGGAGCACCTCGACGAGCTGGGCATCGTGGTCCCCGTGTGGGCGTGGACCAACCTGTTGGCCCATGGCGGACCCGAGCAGATCACCGACTGCGTGTGCTCGCCGAACGACCCCCACCGGGCGGATCGCGACTGGAGCGTGGCCCGGGCCCTCCTGGCCTTCGAGATCTTCGACCTCATGGAGGCGGGCTTTCCGCTTGAAGAGCTCCAACAGGATGTCCTGATCCCCCTCGAGCTCGAGTTGGCGTCTCGCCCTGAGGTCAGCCGGTGGACGCCCCGCCGGTGGCTCGACACTGTGGACGAGGCCATTCGCAGCCAGCAGGTCACGTTCGGCCTGTAATCGAAGAGGGCGGGAGCCAACCGGCTGGGACGCCGGTCTGCCCCGTCGAGCCAGCCGCGTCAGGCGGCCGAACGGGCCACCCAGCGCTCGACCGTGTTGGCCAGCGCCGGTAGGGGGAGGGATCCCGCGCGGAGGACGACGTCGTGGAACTCGCGCAAGTCGAAGCGGGCACCGAGCCGTTGCGATGCCTCCCGGCGCAGGCGGACAATCTCGAGGCGGCCGGTCATGTAGGCCAACGCCTGTCCCGGATACGAGATGTAGCGGTCAATCTCTGACTCCAGCTCGATGCGGGGCATCGGCGCATGCTCCACGAGCCAGTCGACTGCCTGTGTCCGGGTCCAACCCAAAGCGTGCAGTCCGGTGTCGACCACCAAACGGCCCGCACGCCAGGCGTCGGCCGCGAAGAGTCCCATCCGCGAGAGGTCGTCGCTGTAGAGCCCCATCTCGTCGGCGAGCCGCTCGCTGTAGAGGCCCCAGCCCTCGGCGCAGGCAGTGTCGAAGAGCACGCGCCGGGCCGGGGCGAGTTCGGTGTTCTCGAGGGCGATGGTCAGCTGAAAGTGGTGGCCTGGCACGGCCTCGTGGAAGGCCACGTTCTCGGCCGCGTAGCGGTGGCGCTCCTCGGGCATCGAGGTGTTCAGGAAGTACGTGCCCTTGCGGGACCCGTCGATGGCGCCGATCAGGTAGTAGGCCGCAGCCATGCCCGCTTCCTCGGTCTCGGGCACCGGCTCGACGACACACGCTTCCTTGGGGACTACGCCGAACCATCTCGGGGCCTCGGCTTCGGCCGAGGTGACGACGTCACGGGCATGCTCGAGCATTTCCTCGCGGGTCTTGTAGCGCAGGCTGAGGTCGGTGGTGAGTCGAGTGAATATCTCGCCGAGGTCAGTGGTTCCCCAGAGCTTCGAACCCGTCTGGCGGAACTCCTCACTCACGTGTTCGACGATCTCGAGTCCCATGGCATGGAGCTGGTCGGCACTGTGACGAGTGGAGGTGTGCAGCTGGACCAGCTTGGCGTACATGGCGTCGCCGTCGGGAAGGTGGCAGATCCCAGGATGCTCGTCGTCGCGTGCCGCGGGGAGGACATCGGTGGCGAGGCTCTGGCGGTAGCTGACGAGTGCCGGTCGGACGCGCTCATCGATCTCGACGGCCAGCCGATCGGCAAAGGCCGCGTCCTCGTGACCGCGGAAATCCATCCCGCCGGCCGTAGCGTCCGTGGCCAGCATTTCGAGTTGGACCATGGCTGATTCCACGAGCCGCCGCACCGCTGTGCGACCAGCTGCAGCGCCTTCACGGTGCCGCTCGGCCACCGTGGCAAGCATGTCGGGCACAGCGCGGAGGCGGGCCACGTAGCCGTCCTGGCGTTCTTTGGTGTCGAGCGCGAGCTTGGGCAGCAGCGTCAACACGCCGTTGACCGGGTCGACGAAGGTGTCGCAGACCGTGAACTCCACGAGGGGCACGGTCGCCGCGCCCGCCATGTTCTCCGCCATGCGGTGCACGAAGTCCAGTGTCTGCAGTTGGACCTCAGTGAGTCCGGTCTCGTCGAACTGTGCCGCCTTGTCGGCAATTGCCGCCAGCCGTGTGGTCTGGGCCAGCTCGGACGCCTTCGAGAAATCGGGCAACCGCTCGTCGTAGCCGGGGAAGCCGTACAGCGAGGCGCCGAGCGGATCGGCGTCGAACGTTGTCTCGAGGAGTTCAGCCGCCAAGTCGTCAGGAGTCATGGCATCGGAACCTACCCCAGCTGTGAATCGAAATCGCTGAGGTTCCTGTCCGTTCGGGCCGCTGGCGATCGGGCGCGTCACCTTGTGGGGAGTAGCGCCGTGGGGCTGGTGCGCATCGAACGAACGAGAGGCGCTCCCGGAGCTTCCTCCTCCCGATTGGCGCCTCAGGGTGGGCTCGAGCCGTCGTACTCCGGATTCCGTGCGGCGCCGACCTTGCCGTTGGCGCCCGCCGGGCCGTTCGCCGTGTCGGCCCCGGCGCTTGCACCTTGTCCGGCCGAGCCGGGAAAAGGAGAATACGGCGCTGCTTGTCCCGGTCCGCCGGATTGGCCATCGAATCCTTCCCGCACCTACGCCGACGCGACATTCCGACGATGCGTACCGGGCTGACTTCCCCAACGAGTCGGAACGTCTCGTCACCGAGATCTCTCGAGTCAGGTGCGACTCGCCAGTATCCGTCGCCACCGATCGGGCCGCCTCTTCGCACGGCATGACTCGTGACGCCCCCGGCCAACCTACCGATGAGCACAAGAATGCGAAAGGGACGGGGCCGAAGCCCCGTCCCTTTCACGCCCGACTAGTCGGGGTTGTGACCAGATACAGCCTCTGACGTTAGGCGAACTGGATGGAGCTCGACGTTCCGTCAAAACCGGAGCTGGTGATCACGATGGTCGTGTTCCCGAGGACTTCCGAGGTGACGTCGTTCAGGAAGCTGCCCGTCGTGTTTGTACCAGTGTCGGTGTTCAGGCAGGCCGTAATAGTCGTGGCCTTGCCCACCTGGGACGCAGGCGCCGTGAGGGTGCCTTTGAGCACGAAGCCCGCTTCGGTGCTCGGGCACTTTCCGATGCCGGTGCCGGCAGTCGCCTGTGACGACGACTTATTGGCGGTCACGTAGGTCGTGCTGCCATCGGTCCACGACGTAGTCTTTGCTGCCTTCCACAGTGTGGACGCACCGCTGACGAACTGACTGGACGAGTCGTAGACGAAGAACGTCGGGTTACCCGTGCATGCAGGCGGTGGATTCGTGTCAGCGCTGCACAGCAACTTGCTCTTTGTCTTGATGGTGCTCGCAGCAACTGTGCCGCTGCCTGGCTTCTTTCCCGTGCACGTGAGCGTCGGCGATGCCGACGTGTTGGCGACCGAAGTCTTGCTCACTTGCGCGTCTCCCTGGTTGGAAATACCCGGAGCCGCAAAGGTGACCGACTGTGATCCACCGCTACACGTGGTGAGGCCCGCCGCAAAGGCGTTTCCGGTCGTCGCAACCTCCGCAACGCCGGCCGTGAAGACCGGCACCGCACTCAGGGCAACAACTGCCATTACTTTACGCAACAATTACTCCACCCCCAACTTCTCCTAAAGGCTGACGGAAGATCGCATCTCTCCGTACAGGATCGAAGACTCTCCCCCGTGCAGCAACGTTTGCGGCGGTCAGCATGGCACAACCATCCAAGGAATGCTTGGGAGTTCGATCGGTGTGAAGTTGCACTAAAAAAGCAATCTTCGTGACGGCACTGTCAAGCGAGACAGTGGATGCTTCGACCTGGTGTTTCCGGTTGGGTTCTTGACACATTGGGATTGCAGAAGCGCCAATGGAGTGGTTGTCGCAGCTGACCGGCTCAGGTGTTTTTCAGGCTGACCGATGAAGGTTCGGGGTCGCCGTGACGACAGTCGACCATTGCAATATATGTTGCTCGGATTGGCCACTAACGTCAGCGCAGAGCGGAACTCCCGCATTCCTACTCCACCGGGAAACGACGTGAGAGTCCTCCTCGTCTCAGACCTCCATTACTCCTTGCCACAGCTGGACTGGGTGGTCGACGTCAGCTCGTCCTATGACGTGGTCGCTGTCGTCGGGGACAGTCTCAACATCAGCTCTGCGGTTCCTCTCGACGCACAGAGCATCGTCGTGAGTCGTTATCTGGAGGAGATCGCGTCGAGGACACAGTTGGTCGTGAGCTCGGGCAATCACGATCTCACCGGCCCTGACGACCACGGCGAGCAGACGGCCCTATGGCTGAGCGAAGCGCGGCGCATGGGCATCCCGATCGACGGAGAGTCCATCGTGGTGGAGGACACGCTCCTCACCATCTGTCCGTGGTGGGACGGCCCGAATGGCCGCTCCGAGGTGGCATCGCAACTTCGGGCCGATGCAGAGCGGCGCACGGCGCGCTCGGGTTTGGCTCTACCACTGGCCGCCATTGGGTTCGCCCACGTGCTGGACGGGTCGCCGTGACTACGGCGACGCGGATGTCCGAGCGTGGATCAATGAGTTTCAACCCGACGTGGTCTTGTGCGGGCACGTGCACGAATCGCCCTTCAAGATCGACGGATCGTGGGTCGACCGGATCGGCCAGACGTGGGTGTTCAACGCAGGTCACCAGATCGGGAAGGTGCCCGCATTCATCGAACTCGACTTCGCAGCGAACCGTGCCCGATGGGTATCCATCATGGGTTCGGAGACATTGGACCTGCGCGAACCCGTGCCGCCGGCCCGCTCTGTGTTCTGATCTGCTCCGTGTTCTGATCTTCAGTCCCGCCGGTCATCGATCCCTGTTCGGCGCGCCGCCGGCTACTAGTACTCCGGATCGGGGTCACGGGCGGAGCCGGGTCGGGCAGGGGCGGACTGACGTTGCGCCAGTTGCGCGAGCACGTCGGAAACCATGGAGAGCCCGGTGGAGTCCCCATACTGCTGCTTCAGATCGGCCAGATAACTCGAAACAAAATTCAGGCGTTCAGCCAAGCTCACGGCGATGAGCATTGTGATCTCTGGGTCACCAAAGAGAAAAGCTTGACCCTCGTCCGCATAGCGGAGAAGCGTGGGCTCCGTCGTGACGACGGTGGCGCCGTGGCGGGTTCCGAGAAGCACGGACATCTCACCGACAATCGCACCGGGCTGGGTGATCGTGTTCACGGCAACATCACCCTTGAAGACCTCGAGCGCGCCCTCGACCAATACCCACACAGCTCCGCTCGCCCCGCCTTCGGTGACCACGGCCTCACCTGCACCGACCTCGATCAGCGGCAGGTCCATCGACAAGGTCAACATGTCGGACACGCACGAAACCTTACGGCATGCTTGGGTGGGGTTCGATCCCAAAGACGGGTGACTCGATGCCTCACCGGACACGTTCACACGATTTTTATGTGGTGATGAACCACCCAGTGCCGGCCCCAGCGCCAAGACGGAGACAGTCACTGTCCTCGACCACTCGGCATTGGCGTCCACCAGGTCCCTAGTGTTGGCATCGTGCCATCACCATTGATGCCGGCAGCCGTGTATGTGGGCGACGGCAGAATCGCCGTCGAGCAGGTGTCTTGTCCGGAGGCGGGACCCGGCGAGGTGCTGGTCGAGATTGCCGAGTGCGGCATCTGCGGCTCCGATCTGCACATGGTCCTGGAGCGGTACGCCAAACCGGGCGCCATTCTCGGCCACGAATGGTCGGGCATCGTGGCCGCCGCGCCCAGCGGTTCAGGCTGGCTTCCTGGCGACCGGGTGGTGGGGAACCCGGCACCGGGGTGCGGCGTCTGCCGACCCTGCCGGCGGGGTCGGCCTTCGGTGTGCCTGAACCGTGCCACCGCCGACTTCGTCGGATACCGTGGCGCCTTCTGCCAGTACAAGACGGTGACGACCGACGGCCTGATAACGATTCCCGATTCTCTCCCGACGAGAGTGGCTGCGCTCGCCGAACCCATGGCCATCACCTTGCATGCGTTACGGCTGGCTCACGTTGAAGCAGGCGATCGGGTCCT
Source organism: uncultured Acidimicrobiaceae bacterium (assembly GCA_963809715.1). Classification (GTDB taxonomy): domain Bacteria; phylum Actinomycetota; class Acidimicrobiia; order Acidimicrobiales; family RAAP-2; genus Bog-473. The sequence continues at coordinate 846,259 of CAWEKO010000003.1, forward strand.
TGTCACCGGCGCCGGCCCGGTGGGCCTCCTGCTCGTGGCCGTGCTGCGTGCCCAGGGGATCTCAGACATCACGGTGAGCGAGCCTTCCGCGGTCCGGCGCCAGCAGGCCCTCGACGTCGGGGCCACCCGGGTCGTGACACCGGACGAGCTCGAGCCGCCACCGATGGTCCTCCCCGTGGCGGACCCGTACGCAGTGGTATTCGAGTGCTCGGGCCACGCCAGCGCGGCAGAAGCGGGATTCGGTCAGCTCGACTACGCGGGCACGCTGGTGATCGTCGGGACTGGCTTCGAACCGCCGCGGATCAACCAGAACCGGATGATCATCTTCGAACTCGAGATCATCGGGGCCTACAACTACAACGACGAAGGGTTCCAGCCGGCCGTGGACCTCCTCGACAGCGGTACGTTGCCGCTCGACGCCTTGATCGAGCCCGACAACGTTCCGCTCAGCGACGTGATGGTGTCCATGGAGCGACTCGCCCGGGGCGAGATAGCGAGCAAGGTGATGGTCCAACCGGGCCTGTCCATATGAGCTCTCCCCCTTTCGCCCCTCGGATCAATCACGTCGCGATCAGCGTTGACACTGAGATCATGGATGAGAAGGGTCGTGCGGCGTTGTTGGCCTTCTTCTCTGAGGTCTTCGGGTGGACCGAGGGAGACAACAGCACGGAGAAGGGAAATCCCCTCATTCTCTACACCGGGTCGTTGGGTCAGTTCCTCTATCTGCTGCCAGCGGAGAACGAATTCATGGTCACGGCGCACATGGACCACTTCGGGATGGAGGTGTCGTCCAAAGAGGAGTTGATCGCGATACTGGATCGAGCCAAGGCGTACCAGAGTAAGGATGACCGCGTGCGCGTCACCGAAGTTGGCGACATGGTCACTCGCTACCAGGACAAGACGTACACGCTCACCAACGCCTACATCTGGTTCTTGATCCCATTGTGGATCGAGATCCAGCACGTGGAGCGCCGCACCGCGGACTGACTCTCACAGCTGGCTTGCTGGATGGGGTCTATATTCGTTCGATGGCTCTTCATCGGTGAGAACTTCGGTGGTGCCTCGATCCTGTGGCACTCGCTGGCACGCGCCGGGAGAGAAGAGTGCGAACGGATTCATGCAGGCGAAATGGGCACCGTTGGCCGAACGACAGGAATCCATTGCGGGAATCGGCCATGGTTGGTTCATGACAGCGGCCGAATCAACCGGTCCGAATTCCGGTGTTGTCAGGCGCGTAGGTCGCTGGCTGTTCTTGAACCGCCTGACTGGGCGTATCACCGTGGCCCAGTGGCCGAATGCCTCACTGACCCTGTTCATCGTCGTGTCCGTCGCGTCGCGTCTTCTCCAGCCGAAAGGAGGAACCGAAAGTGTGCTCCGTGCGATTGCCGATGTGGCCCTTTTTGTATGGGCGGGTGATGAGTTGCTTCGTGGAGTCAATCCGTTCCGTAGAATCCTTGGCCTGTTGGTCTTCGTCGCAACCATTGCCAGCTTGATCCTCTAGCTGCAATCCCGGCGAAGAGATACGGCGAAGAGACTGCGGCGGCTTTGTCAACTGGTGACGTGCTGCGGCGCTAGGTCGGAAATCAGGTTTCCGACACATGCAATCTTCACTTCGAAGGTCGTATCGGTCGGATCGAGCTCCCTATGAGGTCTGGCGAGATTTGGTTGGGCCTCGCCAGTGTGGAGCGGTCGACAATTCCGTTGCAATCGGACCGAACAAGAAGGGGAGACGTGTTTCGCTGCCTGACCTCTGAACGCTTGGCTCCGCCCTCAGCACGAGACCTCACTCGGCCCGCAATTCGGCCGATGGAGCTGTGCGCGCCGCCTCATACCCTGGCCAGGCGGCGAGCACGTTGGCGATCAGCAGTGTGATCGGGACGATGAGCACGATGCCGAGTGCGGGCACGACCGGAGGTGACACCGACCCGATCCCATCTGCCACGAGGACCCAGGCCCAACGGCCACCGACCACACCCAGAGGGACTCCGATCAGGAGGGCCAGGACAGAGAACGACGTGGCCTGCCAGGCAATGACCAGCATGAGTTGACGACGGAAGAATCCAAGGGCCTTCAAGATTGCGAGGTCCTTGCCCCGTCGGCGCACCGATGACACGAGCGCATTGCCGACGGTTGCCAGTCCCAGGAGTGCCACGAGTCCCGCCAGCAGCGGGGGAAGTCCGTCGACACTCTGCAGGTTGATGACATCCTCTGACGGAAGTTGCCTCAGCACGGTGCCCCCGAACTCCTGCCGGAGGCTGGCCAGGGCCGCAGCATGCGAGACGCCGGGCGCGTACCGCACCGCAAAAAGGCTGAAAACGGTCGGGGGGGCGTCGCTGGTGTTGGACCCTTGGTTGGCTTGCTGCTGGCGCACGACTGCACCGGACACCCATCCGCCGACACCCATGCCGTTGGTGAACAGGTCGCCGGCCGACGGAGAGATCATGCGACCGACAATGTGAATCGTGATGGGCCGCCCACCAGGACCTTGGACCTGGACCGTCTGTCCGACCCGCCGGTGCAGCTGCTGCAGGGTCTGGTCGGCGAACACCACCTGATTTGCCGCACGCGGAGCATGTCCCTCGAGCAGAGGGGGATGGACCGAACCCTTCAGGGGGTCGAAGGCGAGCAGGGAGTCGACAGTCTTCCCGTCAATGACGCTCGTTCCCTGACTGGCCCCCGCCAGTATGGCGATGGCCGAGTATCCGGAGACAAAGTGGTTGTGCGCGAGCAGTGTTTTGGTCTGGCCTTCGAGGTCCGTGGTGCTGTTCGGATTGCCGACCAGGACGTTCCAATTCCACCCTTGCTGGCGCGGGCTCTCGACCAGATGCCCGAGGCTTGTCCCGAACGTGAGCGCGGCGACCACGGCCGCCACCGCGAGCGAGGCGGTGAGAACGGCTCCCAAAACCGGCACCCTTCGCGTCCCCCGTCCCGAACCCAGGCCGAACTGAATGCCTATCCTGGCCACCAGCGGGGTCCAGCCGTATGAGCCGGTGGCGCGCATTCCGGCAGAGGGCGGGCGCTCGAACATGGCGCGGGAGACGGCCGTGGGGGGTCGGCTGACTCGCCAGGCCGGAATCAGGGCACAGACGGCGACGAAAGCCAGCAGGCCCACAAAACCCAGGAGCAGGACCAGGGGATCGAAATTGACGCCCGGGTGTATCTCGGCCTGTCGAGCCGGTCCGATGGGCATGATCGGGGATGCAAAGGTCGCCACGACCACGGCGAGGACGCTCCCGGCAGCCCCGATCAGCAGGACCCGCGCCAACACGATGGCGATGAGTTGCGTCTTGGACGCACCGAAACCGCGCAAGATCCCATAGTCGTCACCCTCCAGCATCACCATGCGAGCAATCGCTTGGCTGACGAGCAGGAGGGTCACCAAGGCCGCAATGCCGCCGAAAAGGAGTAGAGCGACGACTTCGAGATGGACGCCGCGCTGCGTGCTGGCCGCGCTGGCCCGGATGTTGTAGACGTTGCCTGCTGAGGCGAATACCTGGGTGCCGCCGATGGCCCGGACGCCTGCCGCGAAGGCGCTCCAATCGGCGGCCCCGTGCCGGAGGCGGACGCCGACGAAATTGAGGTTCGGGATCTGCTGGACCGGAATGCCCAGTCTGGCGGCCAGCTGCGGGAGGAAGGCCGGGGTGAGGTACACGTTCTCCTGACCTTCATACGAGACGTCCTGCTTGTCCGCCAACGGAAGGACGGCGTCGATGTCCTGGGGAGATCGGACGATACCCGTGACTCGGACGCGGAACGTCGGCCCCTGTGGCGCAATCGGTTTGTACGAGGCCCCGTTCGTGAGGGCGCCGTTGCGGAACTGCGCGACCGACATCGCATACAGGAGTATGTGGCTTCCGACGTGTAGGTGACGCCCTTCCGCGGCCAACTCGTTGATCGCGACGTCGTCAGGTCGCTTCGGGTCCGGCAGCTTCCCGGCGACGACGAGCGGGCGATCAACCGTGCGGAACAGGGTGGCGTCGGCCGCGCCGATGGCGTTCAAACTCTTGCCTGTGTATCCGGTCGGACTCGAAGTCAGGTAGAGGTAGGGAGCTCGGAAGTACTGCGCGACCTGCGGGAGGTCGACCACCCGCCTCTCAACCGGTAGGAGATTGAGCGAGTTGGCGGACGCGCCCGAAACCGTCTGCGGCGCGGTCGGGTTCCCAAAGAGGAAAGCCCCATCGTCAGGGCGGCTGTACGAGACGAACTGTTCGATGGCGGTGTCGGTACGTCGAGCTCCGGCCAGGGCGGTCAGCGCGACGCCGCCACCGATGCCCAGCACCAGGGCGAACACCGTCATCGTTCGCCAAGACGACCGCAATTCCGATCGCGCCCGAATCCAGACGAGACCCATGGTTTCGATCAATCTTCGAGTTTCCGTCGTCCCACGTCGTGTATTTAGCCACTCCCGTGGCAATGCGCCAATGGTGGTCCTACGCGGTCCTTGGGGGTGTTGGCCTTACCGTCGGGCATTTTGGCGGACAAAGTGCTTTCGTAGCCCTCAACGGTTCCTGGGATCGGGTGCGCACAATATTTCAGCGTCGTTGACATCTTCGCATGGCCCAACGTGCGAAAGACATCGTGGACGGGCGGCCCGTGAAGGATCCGCCACGACGCGCGGGTGTGTGGCGCAGGGCATAGAAAGCCTTCTGGGGGTCCTTGTGGGCGCCTGTTGCCGGGCAAACGCCGGGTCTGAAGCGCAAGCTTTCGATTGGTCTTGGTTTTCGTCTTGGCGGTTTCCGGCTGGCCGTGCTCTCGGACCTGCCCGTGGCGAACGCGAACGAGGACGCTCGTGTTCGAGGAAGGCTCCCGCGCCCCTCCCTGAGCCGTTACCCGACCAGTCAGGGTGCGCCGCCGACCCGCTTCTCGAACGCGCCCATGTCGCAGGCGAGCCCCTGCGGGCGCGGGATCCCGCGCTGGTCGGTGGCCGGGCAGCCCGTCCCAGCGTTGCCGCCGTGGTCGAGCGCCGGGCTGTCGGATCGGAGGGCCATGGTCATCGTCGGACCCCCGTGGGAGCCGAGCAGCCCCAGCCGCGGGTGAGTTGACGTCAGGTCGGTCGGGAGACCGAGCGCGCAGGACGTACCGCTGTCGAGGTTGTAGCCGGTGGTCTCGGTCGGCGCGGCGCCGAGGCAGTTGACGCCGCCGGTGGAGCCCGAGAAGATCGTGCCCGTGACGCGCACGTCGTGGCATGAGAGACCGAGCGCATTGGAGTTGCCCTCGAACGTTACGAACGACACCCTGCCGTTGCTGCAGGCGTAGGTCTGCACGGCCGCCTCACCGGGGTTGGCCGTGTTGGCGCTGACCGTGCTGTTGGAGAGGACGAAGCTCGATGATCCTTCGATCTGCATCGCGGCGCCGATCGGGGCACTGTTGCCCGAGAGGGTGCTCTGCGTGACCGTCACCGAGCCGGTCCCGTCGAGCCCGCCTCCCACGTCGCAGCCGTGGTTGTTCGAGAGCGTGCTCTGGGTCACGGTGTTGGCGTCCGACGTATCTGCACTGAACAGCTCGATCCCTCCGCCGTAGCACGCTGTGTTGCCGTCCAGCGTGCTGAGCAAGACGCTCAGCGAGCCGAAGCTCGAGATGGCCCCGCCTCTTGCGCCGCCCGCCGAGTTCGAATCGAGTGTGCTCCCCGTCACTGACGCCATGCCGCCGGCGTTGGCCACCGCACCCCCTGCGTTGCCAGAGTCATCGTTGCTGAACGTGCTGTCCTTCACGATCAGCACCACGCCGGGCGCCGCCTGCCGCGGCGCGCTGCGGTCGCGCTCGACGCCTACGGCCGGCAGATTGGGCGTCGCGGGGTGGCCGTTCTGGCCGTTCTCGATCCCCCCGCCGTCACCCCCCGCGTCGTTCTCAACGAACGTGCTGTGCGCGACCGTGACCGTTCCGGGCACGTCGAGGATTCCCCCGTTATTGATCCCGCCCCCGCCGTAGTACAGCGCGGTGTTGTTCGACACCTCGCTGTGGGTGACCATCAGCCTTCCCCCAGCGTTGGTCAGGCCCCCTCCGGCGCTGGCCCGGTTGCCGATGATCGCGGAGCGCTCGACCGTGAGGGTGCCGGCGCTTTCGATCCCCCCGCCGTACCCCGAGTTCCCTGCGTTGCCGCCCGAGATCGTCATGCCCTTGACGGTGACCGTGGTGGCCGCCCCCACGAACAGGTCCCGGTTGGCGCCACCCGCGCTGACCACCGTGACTGCCCGTCCCGCGCCCGAGATCGTGACCACGTTGGCCGTCGCCTCGAGGCTGCCGAGCGTCAGGTCGTATGTCCCGGGCGGTACCTCCACCGTGATCGTGCTGCCGGCCGGGAGGGCGTCGGCCTCCTCGAGGGCGGCTCGCAACGTGCACGTGTCGAATGGCGTGACGCAGGTCCCGTTGCTCGGGTTGGCGTCGTGGGCGTCGGCCGTGCTGTCGACCTGGAACACGAACTTCGTCGAATGGGCACTGGCCATCGCAGCCGGGGCGAGGCACCACAGCGCCGGGCCGACCACGAGGACGGTCAGCGAGCGGAGCCGAGTGGCCACCGTTCAAGGGTACGCCCGCACGGAATCGCTGGCCAGCTCCGATCGGCGGCTCGCACTGCTGCGGCCAAGCACACACTGTCCATTTACCTGGACTCTGGATCACCGGACCTTGGACTTGGCTCGCCGGTGCCTGTCGCCGATGAAACGGGCCACGACTCGTGTGGATTCATCCCCTTCGTCCATCGAGTCGCGACGTGAGAAATCTTGCTCGGTACTCCCACTCTTCCCATCCCGCCAGAGGGGGATCATTTTCGGCGATTACGGCCGGGCGGTGCTCCCGGCCAGCAGCGAGTAGAGCTCGACCATCGGCGCGGTTCCATTGACGCCGTTGGTCTGTCCGTTTTGGAGGAACAACCCACTCGGGGCGCGCTGCGTCCACATGAATTTGGCATAAGCCTTGGCTTCACTTCTGTAGTCCCTGTCGGGGTGCACCTGGTTGAGCACGAACAGGTCACGAAAGTAGATGCCGTTGAACGCCGGACCCTGGCTTTGCAGCGTCGTCCCAGTCCCGAAGTGCGATACGGCGGCCTCGGCGGTGGTTTCGGCCGCCGTCAGGTAGCTCGCGGTGCCCGTGATTTCATACTGGAGCACGTCTGCGCCAACCATGGTGCCCTGGTTGTAGCTCCAAATCGTGGTGTTCACGCTCCCACCAGGGTTGACGTGGTCGTAGTAGAGGCCACCGGGTGCAGCGAGGCAGGTGTTCATCCACTGGTACATCTGGGTGGCCCATGACAGGTCCGAGGAGTTCTTGGTCAGCTGGTAGAGCTCCAAGCCGACTTCGGCGCCGCCGGCGTTCGCCGCAGTGTTGCGCTGGCTCCCCGAGACATCCTCCCAGAAGACGCCACCGGGACATCCGTCGGTGCTGCTCGTATCCCAGCCGGACACGATGAAGTCGAAGGTGTCCTGGGCCGATGAGAGATCGGTCGGATTCCCGGTGAGCTGATAGCCCTCGAGTAGGTCTAGCGCGGACCAGACGTTGTCGTCGTAGTAGGTGTTCCCACCGGGGCCCGCCGGTGGTGCCACCGCTGATTCGAATGCTTGAGGTTGGCTTGCTCCGCTGGGACTGATCTCATTGAGATCGGCGTAGGCGAGCAGTCCCTTGCGCCGCGCGTTGACGGCCGTGGCGTAGCTCGAGCCACCCGGGCTCCCGTACAGGAACTCGGTGCCTGCCATGGCGTTGGTGAACGGCCATAGGCACGAGTAGGGATCACAGCTATTCGAAGGTAACCCTTGATAGAGCTTCACCAGCGGCTCATAGAGGTTCTTCTGGAGAGCTTGATAACTCGCTATAGCCTCCTGCTCGTTGGTCGTCGTCGCTGTGCTCTGTGCTGATTCTTGGACGGGAAATCGCTGCGAAGAGGCGGCCGTTGCGGTTGCGCCGCCCAACGCCAAATATGCAATCAAAACCGCCGCCCAGAACACGATGAGAGGACCAAGCACGTCCCGTCGATATCTTGAATCGCTCACATGGCGAATGCTCGATTCGGCGTTAAAAGCTGGCATGAGAACCTTTTCTCGGGAGCCAGAATCGGATTTCGACATAGTGCCATAGGTCATCGGACTTCCGCCTTCAGCCAAAACGAAGATTTGGCCAGGCACACTCACGACGGTGTATCAACCGCTCGTTGTGCGGTCTATTGCCGCCAAGGGGCTACCGTCCAGTGACATGGCAACCCATGACGTCACTATCGACCTACCCACGCGATTCGTGCTCCATTCAGACGTGACTTTCGCCGTATGGAGTGACGAAGCGAAACTCGGCGAACTTCAGGTAAGCAAGGGCTCTATCGACTGGCTGCCTGGGAATGGCCGAACCCGCTACCGGATGCGTTGGGAGAAGTTCAACGATCTCATGAAGGAACAGGGCCGAAAGACGCCTCGATAGTCCAGAAGATCTAGGGCACTGTCGATCGCATGAAACCGGGGCAAGATGGCACGGGCAGCCGTTACACCCTCAAGCAATGCAGTGGTGATGACGCCGGCGCCGAGGGGCGAGACCGACGCAAGCTGTTGGGCACAGTCACCATCACGAATCCGATGGCCGTGGGACCAAGCGGGCCAGTACCTTCCAACCGCCCAGTTGGTTTTGGTACTTCCAGGGCACCGAAGCCGCCATCTTCGTTGTGCTGGCCATGGTTCTTGTTGCCTTCGCATATCGAATCGTGCTCCGTCGAGACGCATAGGTGTCGGGTCGTCGTCATCGACATGAGTAAGCGCGGCTTACATCAACCAAATCACAATTCGCTACGCCACTCCTCGCGCTACCCTGCAGGCGACCTCAGGCCGACGCAGCCGGCCCACAGCGACGGGCATTCCTTTGGAATCAACCGTCGAGGTGTGAGCAACCATCGCGACCGAGCACAGTCCGCTTATAGGTCGATGATCGATTAGGCCTTTGCTCTCATCCGGCTCCCTCAGATCCAAGCCCGCGGTGCCCTGATCAACCCGTGTTTGGTACCCTGCTCAGTGCTGTGGCGATATGAACACGTCCGGACCGGACGTCAACCAAGGTGGGGCCCGATCACCGGAAGGCTCAGGGCATCCGAAGTCCTGTCGTGATGCTTGGTCGGGACGCGTTCGCGCAAAGGTCGTCCGACCGATCTGAGCTTGCGCCGATATCGATCACAAGGTCTCTACCCCTCGACTGGCGGCACTGTGAGCAGGAGTCCCATGGCGCCTGCTGAACTCGTCCGTCGGTTCTCGCATTCCTTCGCTTGTTATACCCCAGCCGCCCCGGGCGAGGTCTGGGACGCGTTGACGAGCGCCTCTCGGACCAGGACCTACCTCGACGGCCTCTCCGTCTACTCCACCTGGAAGGCCGATGCCGACATCACGGCCGACTTCGACGGCACCATAAGCCTCACCGGCCAAGTCATCTGTTCGCGACCGGGCGAACGGCTTTCCTATTTCCTTCAGGCCGCAGCAACCGACCCACCGACATACCTGACCTGGTTGCTCCGACAAAGTCCGAGCGGTACCACGATTACCCTCGTCATTGACGAACCCGAGACACCCGACACCAGCGAAGATGCCGAAGACACCTGGCTACCGTTGCTCGATGCGCTGCAACAACACCTCAGATGTAAGCGAGACCCCACGACGAATCAGGCAACAGATGTCTCGCCAAACCCCATGGCCCAGACCGCCCCGGAGCAATTCGGTTGATAGCGGTTCTCTAGGGCAAGCCGGATCCGGCGATCTACTCCTGCACCACGCACAGCTTCATCCGGGCGAGTTGCGACCCGTTGCGGACGCGAAGAAGTCGACGAGCGGATGCGATGGGTCGGACGGGCCCAATCGTTGAGAATCGGAGCCCCCCTTACAGCACGGGAGTGCGGTTGATTTCCCCAGTCACCTCCTACAAGGAGGGCAGGAAGCGAACCGAGCGTCAACTGGCGGGCAGTCCGTCTCGTAGATACTGATCGATCAAGGCACTGATGATCTCGCGTTCCCCGAACACGGCCGTACTCAACTCCGCACCGAGCCCGGACACGGCAAGAAACTGGGCATTGGTGACAACCTCGTGCCGCGTCTGCCAAATGAAATACGCCGCGTGAAGCCGGGCGCTGATTTCATCGTGGGCGAGGCGGACATCCTTACGGTTTCTCGTCCACCTAGGGCGAGACGCGATGTCGACGCCGACGAGTGCGATCACCACCTCCTGGTAGATCGTCCATCCGGTCGACCCTATGTCGAGGCGCTGTTCGTCTGGCGGCGATGCCGACAAGTACAGCAGCGCAATCGGAAGGCGAATGATGATCGTGCGAGTGGCCCGCCGTAGCTCCTCATATCGAGCTGACCTACGGTTGAGCCCTTCGGTGAGGAATACACCCAAAAGGACGACGCTACCGGATATGACGCCGCCGACGATGGCCGCCTGAATCTCTACTGAGACGCCCAGCACAGGTCGCGAAGGGTACCCCTACGTCGGACGCACCGCTGGAGTTGTCCTGTTCACGCGATGAGGGTTATCGACTGGCCTCCTGCTCGACAATCGGGGAGTGGTTGGTGGGCGCAACGGCGGAGAAGCGTTGGGTCGAGGGGACGTGCGGGGGTGCGGGGCAGCTGGCTGGATTGCGGCGGTGGGGTGCGGCGATTCTTTCCCGGCATCTGGGGCCAGCCGTCAGTGCCTGCCTGGATGCATTGTGGGTCGCACCGAAAGGCCGACGCCAGGCAAGCCGAGGCCGAGTCTTAGATTTGAGCAGTGCCGGCAAGCCTGCGACCGCTCACGGACGAGGAGCTCTCGGAGTTCATCGAAGCTGATGTCGAGCGATACGTCGAAGAAAGAGTGAGATCGGGAGAGCGGCCAGATGTGGCTGGACGGATTGCCCACGAACAATCGAAGGCGCTGTTTCCCGACGGAACTCCCGCCGACGGCCAGCTCCTCTTCCGGGTCCTCGATGGGGACGGTGCGGCCGTCGGCACGCTTTGGATCGGGATCCAACAGGCTGACCAACCGGGAGTCTTTTGGGTTTGGGACGTGCGGATTGACGAGGCCCATCGGGGCAAGGGGTTCGGACGAGCGGCCATGGAACTCGCGGAGGCCGAAGCTCGCTCGCGGGGCGCTTCAGAACTGGGACTCAACGTCTTCGGGCACAACCAAGTTGCAAGACGGCTCTATGAATCCATGGGCTACACAGCTACGGCAATTCGTATGAAGAAGAGCCTTTAAGTCGGTTTCGCGTTCTCACCATCCGCAGTACGGGGGCAGGGGCAGATCAAAAATCCACGGCGAAAATCTTCCAGGACTCGGGCCTGTCCTTCCATCGATGCTCACCCCGATCTCTATGAATCTGATGCCAGACCCGGCGACGAGGTCGACAACGTTGCCGGTACGAGAACCTCACCACGTGTCGTCAGCGCCGCCGCGCGGCACCGATATGAACGGCAATACTCCGAACGCCATCCTCAACCATGACGACCTCGCCGACACGAAGTCCTGCTCGAATCTCGATTCTGAGGCTGTGAAGTAGTTCGCCGCGAAGCATCCTGGCGGGCATCCGCTCCAAGTACTCTCAGCGCCAGGGCCTTATCCGCGCTCACTCTCCAAGAGTAGGTTGCGCCTGCACGCACTCGGCCCGGCGGTACGGGGCCGTCCGATGGCCGGGTAAGCCGCCGACCTATGCTTCGCCGGTAGCGGCAGTCTGTCGATGCGTTTGGATCTCTCGGACCCAGTCGGTTTTCGATACGGCGAGGAGGAGGCAATGGAGCAGCCGGTCATTATCGAGGCGGCGATCAATGGGCTGACCTCCAAGCAGGAGAATCGCAACGTCCCCCGATCGGCCGCTGAGATTACTGCCGACGCATTGGCATGTCTGGAGGAAGGGGCAACGATCGTCCACAATCACGTCGATCTGGTGATGGTGGATGGTCCCGCCGCCGCGGCTTGCTACCTCGAGTCGTGGGAGCCTGTCTGGCGGAAGGTTCCTGGCGCATTGCTCTATCCCACGGTGAACGCTGGACCGGTGGAGATGAGCTTTTCTCATCTGCCTTTGCTTGCCGCCGCCGGCTGCAGAATCGGAATCATCGATGCGGGCTCTGTAAATCTCGGCAATTTCGTCTACGTGAACTCCAGCTCAGACATCGATCACCAGCTTCGAGTCTGCGTGGAAAACCAACTGGCGCCGAGCATGGCCATCTTCGAGCCCGGATTCCTGAGGAAGGCGTTGCAGTTGTCCCGGCAGGGCCGGCTCCCTGTGGGGACAATGCTCAAGCTCTATTTCGCAGCGGAGTCCGGATACCTCGGCGGTGTCTTCGGGCTGCCACCAACAGAACCTGCCTTGGACGCCTATCTGTCCATCTTGGGGGATTGCCCCCTCCCATGGTCGGTCGCCGTCATGGGCGACGACGTCGTGGACAGTGCGGTTGGGAGACTCGCTGTTGAACGAGGAGGCCATCTTCATGTTGGCCTCGAAGACTGGGCCGGAGTCGGTGCCCCCACGAACGCGGATGTGGTTTCCAGAGCACGGGCTCTTTGTGCTGAGGTCGGACGTCCTGTTTCTGACCACGCACAGACTGTCGAGCTGCTCTCTCTCCCTCTTCACGACTGAGGAGTTCGAACACGACTGAGCCAGTTGGCCTCCGAACCGTACGAGGGCGGATCGCCTCGCGAGAAGACACCATACGATTCCGCAATCGGGATCCTTGTGGTGTCACGTTCTGGACGTTGGACCTGGCGCGAGCCCGGACTCCCACGTGATTGACACCTCATCGAGTATGCCAACTTTGTAGCGGTAGGTGCTGTTTCATTGCCGCTTCGGCGCCGCGGGTTCTGGGGCACGGTTCGGTGTAGGTCAGTTTCCCCACGGGTCACCAGCACCTCAGGCTCCGTCGTGGACACATGGCACCACGAGCAAGCAAACCGCGGTGCACCACAACTGCGCGCCAGGGAGTTGAGCGTGACTTTGGGGTGTCGACGCATGAGCCGGCGCGTAGACACACGCGAGAGACCCGACGACGCTGGTTATCCTCGATGATGATGGCCGAGGTGGAGGAGGTCGAGGTTGTCGTCGCCCATAGCGAGCGCGCGACCCTACGCGTCGGCGACGTGTTCCTAAAGATCGACGCTGATCAGACCCGCACCGACATCGAGGTCGAGGCGATGGCTCTGGCGCCGGTCCCGACCCCGGAGATCCTGTGGCGGAAGCCGCCTGTGCTCGCACTCGCCGCTCTCCCGGGGACGGCACTCGGCCACCTCGGCGAGCCGTCTAGCGCGTCGGCGGCGGCGTGGGCCGCAGCGGGTGCCGCCGTCCGGGCTCTGCACGACGCGCCGCTGCCGCCATGGCCCGGTCGGAGCGTCGACGAGCTCGCATCACGTCTCGCCGGCGAGTGCGAGTGGCTCATGGCCAACGACGTTCTTCCCGCCGACGTGATCACACGCAACCGCCGGCTCGCCGAGACTGCACTCCGGCCGCGGCCACCGGTGTTCACCCATGGCGACCTGCAGGTCGATCACATCTTCGTCGCCGATGACGTGGTCACCGGCGTCATCGACTGGTCCGAGGCGTCCCAGGGCGACGCGCTCTCTGACCTCGCCACCCTCACGCTCGGACACGAGGAGCACCTTGGCGACGTCGTCGCCGGCTACGGCACCGACGTCAACCGCGACCTCATCCGCGCGTGGTGCTCGTTGCGATGCCTGCTTAACGTCCGCTGGCTGGTCGAGCACGGCTTTGGCCCGCCCGATGAGATGCCCGAGGTCGCCGTGTTGCGATCCCGGCCATGAGGCTGCGCGAGCCGGACGGCTAGGAGTGCCCGTTCTGCCGCTATCGCCGGCGGATCTGTCGAAACCCGTCGTCTTGCTTACCGACGAGGTCATAGTCCTCGTAAATATCAGGGCTACCTGCTCGCTGTCGCCGATGCGATGGACCTTGCTCGAGTGGATACGTTCCGCGAAGACCCAACCGACCGAACGCGACCGATCGCGCTCGTTGGCACGCGGGGAAACCGCGGGGACAATCGAGGAGTCGAGGTGCGGACCCGAAATAGGGCCCTCTCACCAGGGATTTTGGTTTGGTGGAGGCGATGGGACTTGAACCCACGAACCTCTTGACTGCCAGTCAAGCGCTCTACCAGCTGAGCTACGCCCCCAGTGGTGGGGATCCAACCTAGCAGTCGATGTGGCGACTCTCGGGCCGGTCGGAGACCTCGATGTGCACCCCGAGGGGCGGACGAGAGTGGCCGGAAAGCGGGCGGGAGAGTGGGGAGGAGAGTCAGCGGGAGAGTGGGGAGGAGAGTCGGCCCGGGAGTCGGCCCGAGAGCGGTCGGGATGTGGGCCGCACAGGCTGAGGTCCCGGACCGACGTTCCGGACCGCCTCACCAACCCTCTTGACCCTGCTCAGAGCCGCAGCCCGCCTCGCGTACCCTGGTGGGATGGCGCGCGCCTACGACGTCCAAGCGGTGGAGACCAAGTGGCAGCGCCACTGGGTCGAGGCCGGCACGTACCAGATCGACAACGACGACCCCCGCCCGAAGTTCTACGCCCTGTGCATGTACCCCTACCCCTCGGGGCCCGCCCACCAGGGCCACGTACGCAACTACACGTTCGGTGACCTGGTCGTTCGCTACCAGACCATGCAGGGCAAGGGCGTCCTCAGCCCCATCGGGTTCGACTCGTTCGGGCTCCCGGCGGAGAACGCCGCCATCAAGACGGGGACCCACCCGCGCACCTACACCGAGGCCCGGATCGCCGAGCTGACCTCGTCGCTCATCCGCCTCGGCGCCGTCTACGACTGGCGCCGCGAGGTGCGCAGCCACGACCCCGCCTACATCAAGTGGAACCAGATCATCTTCTTGCGCCTCTGGGAGGCCGGCCTGGCCTACCGGGCGCTGGCCCCGGTCAACTGGTGTCCGGGCTGCCAGACCGTGCTCGCCAACGAGCAGGTCCTGCCCGACGGCACCTGCGAACGCTCGGGCGACCTGGTCGAGAAGCGGGACCTCGAACAGTGGTTCTTCCGCATCACCAAGTACGCCGACGAGCTCCTCGCCGCCCTCGACGACCTCGAGTGGCCCGAGCGGGCGAAGGTCATGCAGCGCAACTGGATCGGGCGCTCCGAGGGGGCCGAGTTCGACCTCGCCGTCGAGGGCTCGCCCGGGCTCACCGTGCGCGTCTTCACCACCCGCCCCGACACCAGCTTCGGCATGACCTACGCCGTCATGGCGCCCGAGCACCCCCTGGTCGGCCGGCTCACCACGGACGACCGACGCGAGGCGGTCGAGGAACTGCGCCGGCGGGCGGCCGGCGAAACCGACATCGAGCGCATGTCCGAGGGCGACCCGGCCGGGCTCGACAAGCGCGGCGCCTTCACCGGGACCAACGTGATCAACCCGTTCAACGACCAGCCCGTCCCGCTCTACGTGGCCGACTACGTCCTCATGGGCTACGGCACGGGGGCGATCATGGCCGTGCCGGCCGAGGACGAGCGTGACTACGCGTTCGCCACGCTGCACCAGTTGCCGATCGTGCGCACGGTCCAACCGCCGGAGGGATGGGAGGCGGAGACGGGCGGCGGTGCCTACAGCGGCGACGGCGTCAAGGTCAACAGCGGCTTCCTCGACGGGCTCGACGTCGCCACGGCGAAGCAGCGGTCCATCGAGTTCCTCGAGGAGAAGGGCATCGGCGAGCGCAAGGTCAACTACCGCTTGCGCGACTGGCTGGTGTCACGCCAGCGCTTCTGGGGCTGCCCCATCCCGGCCGTGTACTGCGAGACGCACGGCGTGGTGCCCGTACCCGAGGACCAGTTGCCGATCGTGGCGCCCGACGACGTCGAGTTCCTGCCGACCGGGCAGTCGCCGCTCTCCTTGCACGAGGGCTTCTTGCACACGACGTGCCCGATCGACGGCGGGCCGGCCCGGCGCGAGACCGACACCATGGACACCTTCGTCGACTCGTCCTGGTACTTCCTGCGCTTCTGCGACCCTCAGAACAAGGAACAGCCCTTCGCTCCGGCGGCGGTGCAGAAGTGGATGCCGGTCGACCAGTACATCGGCGGGATCGAGCACGCCATCTTGCACCTGCTCTACGCCCGCTTCTTCACCCGGGCCCTGATCGACGTCGGGCTGGCGCCGGGCATCGACCCCGAACCGTTCAAGCACTATCTCGCGCAGGGCATGATCCGGTTGGACGGGACGAAGATGTCGAAGTCCAAGGGCAACCTCATCGCGCCCGAGCACTACTTCGACACGGTGGGCGCCGACGCGTTGCGGCTCTTCCACCTCTTCGTCGGACCGCCGTTCGACGACATGGACTGGTCCGATCAGACCGAGCAGGTGATCGAGGGCTGCGGCCGCTTCTGCGATCGGCTCTGGCGCACCGCCACGTCCGAGCCCACGGTGCGCACCGGTCCGCAGACCGAGGCCGACCGGGCGGCGCGCCAGGCCGTGCACCGGACCATCGCGGACGTGACCAAGGATATTGAGCGGTGGTCCTACAACACGGCGGTCGCCCACTGCATGGAGCTGCTCAACCTCCTGCAGCGCTACGGCCGGGGCGAGGGCGAGGAGGGACCGCACGCCGCGGTGTGGGCCGAGGCGCTCGACTCCCTGCTCGAGATGCTGGCGCCCCTGGCCCCGCACGTCACCGCCGAGCTCTGGGAGATCCGCCATCCGGGGGAGGCCTCGGTGCACGCCCAGTCCTGGCCGGCCTTCGACCCCGAGCTGGTGCGCCAGGACACCGTGACCATGGTGGTGCAGGTGAACGGGAAGGTGCGGGAGCGCATCGAGGTCGACGCCGGCATCTCCCAAGCGGACGCCGAAAACGTTGCGCTGACGTCGCCCAAGGTGGTCGAGGCCTTGGCCGGAGCCACACCGAAGCGGGTGGTGGTCAAGCCGCCGCGCCTGGTCAACATCGTGATCTGAGCGGGAGGACCGGCCCGACCTCAGTCCTTGAAGGCCGCCAGCACGCCCTTCCACTGGTCCGCCGGCACCTTGTACGGCGCGTAGAACGAGAAGCGGTCGATCAGCCCGTCGAAGCGCCCCCGCACCTCACGAGCCACCTGGTCCAGCGGGGCCACGATCGCAAACGCGGAGAGCACGTCGTCGTCGATCAGCTCACCCATCTTCACCCACTCGCCCCGCTTCGACAGCGTGTTGAGCTCGGACTGCAGGTCGCCCCAGCCGTGCAGCTCGAGCACGGGTCGGTACGCCGGCGTCGATGCGTAGAACGCAATCTGCTGGCGCACCCCCTTGGCTGCGGCCAGGGTGCTCTCCTCGTCCACGCCGGTCACGACGAAGCCGGGGTAGGACACGGTGAGATCGGCCCGGGTCTTCCCCGCCTTGGCCGCACCGCGCTCGAGCGCCGGCAACGACACCTCGCGCAGATAGCGCTCGGTCGTGAAGGCGTGGGCCAAGAAGCCGTCGGCCACCTCGCCCGCCACCTCGGTCATGACCTCGCCCACGCCGGCCAGCAGGATCTTGGCCTGGCCGAACTCGTTGGGTCCCGGGTCGAAGAACGGCGTCATGAGCGTGTGCGTGTAGAACTCGCCGCGGAAGGCCAGCGGCTCGCCGGTCTCCCACGTCTTCCAGATGGCCCGGATGGCCAGCACCAGCTCGCGCATGCGCGGCGCCGGGTGGGACCACGGCATGGAGAAGCGCTTGGTGATGTGCGGCTTGATCTGGCTGCCCAGGCCCAGGATGAAGCGACCCTTGGTGGCCGCCTGCAGGTCGTTGGCCAGCACGGCGAGCGTCATGGGGTTGCGGGCGAAGGCCACCGCGATGCCGGTGCCGTAGTCGAGGTTGCCGGTGGCGCCGGCGGCGACGGCGATGGGGAGGAACGGATCGTGCGAGGTCTCGCCCGTGAACACGCCGTCGTACCCGTCGGCCTCCGCCTTGGCCGCCTGCGCAGCGACCTCGTGCAGGTTGTTCCCGATGCCGCCGTCGATCTTCATCGCCCGCTCACCGCCCGCTCACCGCCCGCTCACTGCTCCTCGCCCCGCAAGAACCGCTCCAGTTCCGCCGCGATCTCCTCACCGGACGGCACCGCGTCCACCCCCATGGCGTTGCCCTCCGAGGCGTCGATCGACTCCTCGAGCTTGCGCACCATGGCCACGTGCTCGGCGTTGTCCGCGATGAGCTGGTCCACCTGGCGCCGCGAGGAGTCGGCCGCCCGCCGCAACGCAGACGAATCGAGGCTCAACCCGGCCACGCCGGCCAGCCCCTCGATCAGCACGGCCGAGGCTTCGGGGAAGGGCATCCCGGCCACGTAGTGGGGCACCCGGGCCCACAGCGACACCACCGGCGTGCCCTGGGCGCCGAAGGCCATCTCGAGCGCAGCCGAGACCCCCGCCGGCACCTCCAGCTCGCCCTGCACCACCCCCACCTGCTCGATCAGATGGGCCGACTGCTCCGGTGCGGTGGCCGCCAGGCGCACCGGCCGGGTGTGCGGCGCCGGCGCCGGGAATGCCCCCAGCCCGACCACCTGGCGCACCCGCCACGAGCGGGCCAGGCCCACGACGGCGTCGCAGAAGGCCTGCCAATGAAAATCGGGCTCGGGACCGACCAGGAAGAGCATGTCGTGGCCGCTCTCGTCGGTGCCGTGGCGCACCATCGTGCGCGGCCAGGTCAGCTCCGTGGTGACCCCGTTCACAATCCGGGCCACGGGCCGCCGGGCCCTTTGGTCCAAGAAGTGCTCGCCGTTGAAGGTCACCACCGGCTCGGTCTCTCCCGAGCCGAGCAACGCCGCCACCGCCGTGGCCGCCCCCAGGCCGGCGTCGACCCAGCCCTCGAGCGAGACGACCAACACCGGGTTCGTCACCGCCGGCTCGCGGTGGACCTCGAAGAGCTCGGTCATCTCGGGGCTCACGGCGCCTTCTCCAGCGCGTCGGCGGCCATCTCGAAGAGCCGGCCGATCTGCACCGGGAAGCCCTCGACCGATCCCTGGTCGCCCGCGCCCGCGCCGGCCACGTAACGGGCGTACACGCCTTGGAGGATGCAGCCCAGCTTCCAGTAGCCGAAGGCCTCGTAGTACCCGATGTTCGACACATCGAGATCGGACACCGAGTCGTAGCGCGCCATGACCTCGGACCGGCTGGCGAAGCCCGGCGCCGTGGTCGGCGACAGCCCGAGCACGGCCGCCGAATCGGTCGGGTCGGCCCAATAGACCATGAGCAGCCCGAGGTCGGCCAGGGGGTCGCCCAGCGTGCAGATCTCCCAGTCCAAGATGGCCTTGACCGTGCCGTCGTCGGCCAGCACCACGTTGTCCATGCGGTAGTCGCCATGGACGACCGAGGTGCGCTGTTGGACCGGGATGCGCCCGGCCAGCTCGTCGCTCACCCGCTCGACCAGGCCGCCGTGGTCGACGCCCTCGACCTGCATCTGGTCGTATTGCGAACGCCACCGCTTGAGCTGGCGCTCGATGTAGCCGTCGTGCCGGGCCAGGTCACCCAGCCCGACTGCGTCGGGGTCGACGGCGTGCAGCGCGGCGAGCGTGTCGGCCATGTGGTCGCCCACGGCGCGCCGGGTCGCCTCGTCGAAGGCCTTCTCCGCCTCGGGGGCGCTGCGCAAGATGTGCCCCTCGACGAACTCCATGACGTAGAAGGGACGGTCGTTGACCGACTCGTCGGTGCACAGACCGATGGTGGCGGGCACGGGGATGCCGACCGGGCCGAGCGCGTGGATGAGGCGGTACTCGCGGCCCATGTCGTGCGCGGTGGGCAGCACGTGGTGCAGCGGGGGCCGGCGCAGCGCCCAGGCTCGCCCGTCGGCGTCCTCGACCCGGAAGGTCAGGTTGGAGCGGCCGCCGGCAATGAGGGTGAAGGACAGTGGCGTCGTCAGCTCGCCCACATGGTCGGCCAGCCACTTCGTGACCTCGGCTTCGTTGATCCCCTGTGGCGCATCCGGCATCGATACGACGCTAATCGGTGGGGTGCCGGGTGACTGGACGGCTCGCCGCCCCGGAAGGCCGGACCGATCCCGGCGGTCGGACCTCCCTGCGCCGGGCCGGGATGCGCCGTCGGCCGGCCTCCGGGGCGTCGTGGCGTCGCCCCGTCCCGGCCGGTGCACCCCGGTCCAACCGGTAGCGTCGTGTCGATGGACGTCACCGACCAGACCTTCCAAGAGGCCGTGCTCACCCGCAGCATGACCGTCCCCGTCATCGTCGACCTGTGGGCCCCCTGGTGCGGGCCGTGCAAGACGCTCGGCCCCATGCTGGAGCGGGCCGTGGCCGCCACCGACGGCGCCGTCGAGTTGGCCAAGGTCAACGTCGACGAGAACCCCAAGGTGGCCCAGAGCTTTGCGGTCCAGTCCATCCCGGCCGTCTTCGCCATCAGCGGTGGCCAGGTGGTGGACCAGTTCATCGGCGCCCTGCCCGAGAACCAGGTGACCGCGTTCGTGCAGGGGCTGGCCCCGGCCCCGAGCGAGGCCGATCTGCTCGTCGAGAAGGGTGACGAGGCCTCGCTGCGCCAGGCCCTCGAGCTCGAGCCAGACCACGCCGGGGCGACCGAGGCGCTGGCCCGCGTCCTGCTCGACAGGAGCGACGCCGCGGGCGCGCTGGCCGCCCTGCAGCGCCTGCCCGAGACCGAGACGAGCCGGGCCCTCGCCGCGGAAGCCCGCCTGCTCGAGGCGGGGGTGGACCTCGGTGGCGGCGTTGAAGCCAAGCTGGACGAGCTGCTCGAGCGGGTGCGCGACGACGACGCCGCCCGCCAGGAGTTCGTCGACCTGCTCGAGACGATGGGCGCGGACAATCCGCGCACCAACGACTACCGGCGGGCACTCTCGGCACGCCTCTTCTGATGTCCGGCCCGGGCGCCGGGCCCTCCGTGGCCGAGGCGGCCGCGGCGCCGCTGGCCACCACGCTCGACCTGGGTGGACGGCGTGACGACCTGTCGCAGCGGGCCCTGGTGATGGGCATCCTCAACCGCACGCCCGATTCGTTCTACGACAACGGTGCCACCTACGCGCTCGACAAGCTCTACGCCCGGGCCGAGCGACTGGTGGCCGACGGCGCCGACATCCTCGACATCGGCGGGGTGAAGGCGGGACCGGGTCCCGAGGTGACCGAGGAGGAGGAGATGGACCGGGTGGTGCCGGTGGTGACCGGGCTGGTGCGGCGCTTCGACACGCCCGTCTCGGTCGACACCTGGCGGGCCTCGGTCGCCCGCGCCGCGTACGCCGAGGGCGCGGTGATGGGCAACGACATCAGCGGCCTGGGCGACCCCGACTACGCGCCGGCCGCGGCCGAGCACGGCGCCGTCGTCGTCATCACCCACATCCGGCTCAAGCCGCGGGTGGCCGACCCCGAGCCGCACTACGACGACCTGGTGTCCGACGTGGCCCGCTTCCTCACCGAGCGCGCCCAGGGCGCGCTGGCCGCCGGTGTCCCGGCCGAGCGCATCGTGCTCGACGCCGGGCTCGACCTGGGCAAGACACCCGAGCAGTCGCTCACCTTGCTGCGCGCCTCGCGCGCGCTGGCCGGCCTCGGCTTCCCGCTGCTGCTGTCCGCTTCGAACAAGACGTTCCTGGGCAAGATCCTCGACCTCGAGCTGACCGAGCGCCGGGAGGCCTCGCTCGGCGCGGCGGCCCTCGGGATCGCCTGGGGGTGTCGCATTCTGCGCGTGCACGACGTGCTCGGCACCCGGCGCGTGCGCGACGCGCTGGCCGCTGTCTGCCGGGCGCCATGAGCAAGAGCCGGACTGCCTCGTCGTACCTGGTGCGAGGGGACGACCCCGCCCTGGTGGCCCAGGAGGCGCGCCAGCTCGTGGCCGACGTGGTGGGCGAGCGCGACCACGCGCTCGTGGTCGAGGAGGTGGGCGGCGGGCCGGGCGACGACATCGACGTCGGTGCCATCGTCGACGCCTGTCTCACCCCGCCCTTCCTGATCGACCAACGCGTCGTCGTCGTGCGCGACGCCGGCCGGCTGTTGACCGGCGACGCCCCCCGCCTGGTCGAGGTGGTGCAGAACCCGTTGCCGACGACCGTGCTCGTGTTGGTGGCCGGCGGCGGCACCGTTCCGGCGCCACTGGTCAAGGCCGTCCAGGCCGCCGGCCAGGTGCTCGACGTGGCCACGGGGAAGCCCAAGGACCGCCAGTCCTGGCTGCACGAGCACGTGCGCGGGGCGCCGGTGACCCTCGAGCGCGACGCGCTGGCCCTCCTCGCCGATCACGTCGGCGAGGACCTCGGCCGGGTCGAGGGCCTGCTGGCCGCCCTGGCCGCCGCCTACGGCGAGGGGGCGACGATCTCGGCGGAGGACCTGGCGCCGTATCTCGGTGAGCGGGGCACCGTGCCCCGTTACCAGCTGACCGATGCCATCGACCGGGGTGAGCCCGGCCAGGCCCTGCGCATCCTGCACCGCATGCTCGACAGCGGCGCGCTCGTGCCCGTTCAGGTGCTGGCCACGCTGCACGGGCACTTCTCCAACATGTTGGTGCTCGACGGGGGCGACGTGGCCGGCGAGCGCGACGCTGCGGCCATCCTCGGCTCGGCCCCCTTCGTGGCCAAGAAGGCGCTCGAGCAGTCACGCCGCCTGGGCGGCACCCGCATCGCCGAGGCCATCAATCTCATCGCCAAGGCCGACCTCGACGTGCGCGGGGCGAGCGGGCTCGACCCGGTGATGGTGGTGGAGATCCTGGTGGCCCGCCTGGCTCGCCAGACCCGGCCCGTACGACAGACCCGGCCCCGCGCCGGCGCGCGCCGCTAGCGCCACACGACGTCAGCCGAGGGGCGAGCTGAACCACCAGCGGTGGTTCTCGGGGTCCCGGGTGCCGTACTCGCGCAACCCGTAGGCCTGGTCCGCCGGCGCCCGATCGATGCGGGCACCGGCCGCCACGCTGCGCGCGTAGTGGGCGTCGACGTCGGGCACGATCACCTCGAGCCCGCCGGTGGCCGTGGCCGAGTCCCTGGGCGAGACCATGTCGTGCTCCTCGGTGACCCGGTGCAGCCAGACGGCGGCGTCGCCCATGCGCACCTCGGCGTGCACGGCGGTCCCGTCGTCGGTGCGGTGGATCCCGCCGGAGGTGAAGCCGAAGGTCTCCACCAGGTAGTCGTGGCCGGCTTCGATGTCCTCGTAGACGAGGACCGGAATGACCGAGGCACTGGTGGTCGGGTCGGGGGCGGTGGTGTCGTTGGTGTCGTTGGTCATGGTCATGACACCGACTTTGACGGGGGATCGGGCTCGTGGTCTTGGACAAACCTGACCTCGGGCACCAGATCGCGGGCGGCCACGAAGGCGCCCGGGGTCGTGCCGGCCATGGCGGTGAAGTCGCGGGTCAGGTGCGATTGGTCGTAGTAACCGGCCGCGATGGCCACGTCGGCCACGCTGCGCTCCGGTTCCGAGGGGAGCTCCGAGAGCAGGGCGCTGGCGTGCTCGAAGCGCAGCAGCCGGGCGTAGGACTTGGGCGAGACGCCGAGCTGGCGGCGGAAGCGCTCGGTCACGTGGCGCCGGCTCCAACCCGTTTCGTCCATGAGCGGCTCGACCCGCAGCGCGCCATGGGAGGCCGCCAGCTGACGGCGCAGCCAGCCGACGTCGGGCGAGAGCGCACCGTTGTCCGCGCCCGTGGCCGAAGAGGACGCGAGGCGTCCGAACTCGTGGTCGAGGAGACGGAGCCGCTCCGCCCAAGACGACGTGTCAGCCACGCGCTCGAGCAGCCGTTCGCCGGCGGCCCCGAAGGCCTCCTCGACGGTGAGGACGGCGTCGTTCAACTCCGAGACGTCGTCGAAGAGCGCCGCCGCACCCCGGGGGCTGAGCTCCACCTGGACGCCGAGCTGATGCCCGGCGACGCCGGTCATGCTCGAGCGCATTTGGTTGCCGACGACGAACCCGCCGAGTCGGCGTCGGGGGGAGCCGACCTCACCCTCGTAGACGTCCAGGCCGTCGCCGAACCCCAAGACGAGAGCGACGCCGTGGCGGGCCATCTCCCGGCGGAGGAAGCCGACGCCGTCCCATTCCTCGTAGCCCACGTATGCGCTGACGACGGCACGAGCCGGTCCTGCCGCGGCGCGCTGCGCCGTCTCGTGGACACCCCGCTCGGATTCCCGGCGGGTGAGGACCAGACCCTCCGCCATGACGACAGCCTTCCACGCGGCTGCGGACCGCCTCGCCTGCTCCGGTCTTCGGGAGTGAGCGGATCAGCTCGACCGGCAGGAGTTGTTCCAGGGTTGTTGCCCATCGGCGTCGTAGAGCGCGATGGCAAGGTCGTCCTGCTCGGCCGGAGTCGCCTCGTTCGGGGGCACGTTGATGAGCTGGGGCATGCCGGCCAGTACGGCAGCCTGGTTCCACGTCGACTGGCTGAACTGGAATCCACCCATGTACGTGCCTCCCGGCGAGACGGCGCCGTAGTTGCCGCCCGACTCTGCTTGCAGGACGCATTGGAGGAACGGAGGGAGTTGCGGGTCGCCCGATGGCGGGGCGGCCGCGAATCCTTGTGGTGCAGCGGGAGTGGACGTGGTCGGCTTGGCTGCGCGCGCTGTCGCGGCAGCCGCTTGTGCCTGCGCCTGCGCCTGTGCAGCAGCCGCGGCCGCGGCCGCCTTTGCCTGTGCGGCCCGGACCGCCGCTGCCGCGGCCGCGGCCTGTGCCGCCTGTTGCTGGGCCACCGCCGACGCCAGCTGGCCCGTGATCTGCGACTGCTTCGAGGCGAGGCGGATCTCGGTCTGGTGGGCCGAGTCGGCCAGCGTCGCCTCCTGGTTGGTCGTCGCCTGGTCGCGCGCTTCTTCTTGTTCGAGCGTGGCGCGCGCGGCACGCAACCCGGCCTCGTCGGTGTGCAGGGCGTCGATGGCGAGGGCGATGTTGCCGCTCGCCACTTCCTCGTACTCCGTCCTCGTGGGCGCGTTCTTCTGATCCTCGAAGAGAACCCCGATCCCGCTCACTTCCGGGTCGACGTTGATGTAGGCCGACACCACTTCGGACTGCAACCGCTTGCGATCGCGGCCGACCCGGGTGATGTCGGCCTGGATCCGGGCCCCGCTCGATTCGATCTCCACCTTGTCGCGTTGAACCTTGGCGGTGTCGACGTCGTACTGCTGGCGGAACGTGGAGATCTGGAGCTGTTCGAGCACGAGATCCTGGGTGATCCGGGCCGCCTGGGCCTTGAGAACGGACACCTGATCGGCCGCGGTGGATCCTGCAGGCAGCACCACGGTGACGGTGGAAATGGTGGTCAGGATCGTCAACGCAGCCAGTGTTGCCCCAACGCCGGGCATGGTGCGTGGTCGGCAGGGGAGACGTTGCCTCGTCGTCCGACACTTCTTGGCCCCGATCACGAGCCGACGAGGATAATCGCTCGACGAGGGGGGCGGTCCCGTCGTGCCTGCTCAGGCACGATTGGGAGCGTGGTGAGCGGAGTTTCGTCTCGACTCAGGTCGGTGCTCGCCGGCCCGCGGGAACGCTGATGGCGCGCCCGCCTACGATGTCCGGCCCGGGCCGGGTAGGTGCCGCGGCAGACGCAAACGAGACCCCGGGACAAAGGACAGAAGGACAGCCGTGGCAGACATAGAGAGGAGCCCGAACCCGCTCCGAGCCGGCACGGGTCCCGGATGGTCGGGGGCCAGCACCACTTCGGCCCCCGTGCTATCACCCTTGGCCCGGCCACTCCCGTTGGGGCTCAATGGCTCCGTGCCCGCGACGGCAAAGACCAGACCCGAGGCACAACGAAGAAAGGGCCGCTAGGTGGCGGGTCCGTGGATGCGAGCGCGTGCCGAACTCCGTCACCATTGGCGAGGCACCGTCGGGCTCGCTCTCCTCATCGGGTTGGCCGGAACCGTCGTGCTGGGCAGTTGGGCCGGGGCCCGACGAACCGAGTCGGCGTACCCCGAGTATCTGGCGGTCACACACGCGGCGGATTTCCTCATTTCCACCAACAGTTCCGGAACGGCGCAGACGATGGAGTTCTATCACCGGGTGGAACACCTCTCCGGGGTGGAGAGAGCGGGCATCATGGCCGGCCCGTTACTGGTCTCAGAAACCGCCGGGAAGCCTGACGCAGACGTGGCGACCGTCGTCCAGACGATCGCCAGCGAAGACGGACGGGCCGGGTACTCGGTGGCAGGGTCCAGGATCTACGCCGGCCGGATGCCGCGACCAGATCGCCCGTTCGAGGCACTGGCCAACCGGACCCTGGCGTCACGGCGCCACTTGCAGGTCGGCAGCCATTTCACCATGTACCGCACGCCGCCGACGTCCAACGGGTCCTTGGGCAGTGATCCCGCGCCGCGTCAGTTGGTTCCTGTGACATTCACGATTACCGGAATCGGAGTGTCCTCGGACGAAATCATCCCGGTCGCGCCGAACGATGGCGGTCCAACCTTGCTCGTGACGCCGGCTTACAACCGGAAATATGACAGGGGCACGCAGGTCAACTTCGACGGCGTGTTCGTGCGCCTCGCTCCGGCCGCCAGCCGCTCGGCTTTCGTCGCAGACGTCGAGAAGATTGCACGGACGTTCCCGGCGGGAAGCGATCTGAACGGTATCTTCGTGGCCGATCTCGGTTCCCACCAGGCCCGGGCTGAACGGGCGATTCACCCAGAGGCTCTCGCTCTGACTCTCTTCGCCGCCCTCGTCGCCCTGGGCGCACTCCTGGCGATCGGTCAGGTCATTGCCAGGGACGTCGCCCTGGCCTCGCGCGATGATCGCGTCCTCGTCGCCATGGGCTTCGACCGTCGACAGCTGATCAGCGTGCCGCTCGTCCGACTCGCCGTCCCCGTTGTCGTCGGAGCCTTCCTGGCCGTGGTGGGCGCAATCGTGGCATCACCGCTGATGCCGATCGGGCCGGCCCGCGTGGCTGAACCCAACCCGGGAATATCGTTCGATCCAGCTGTCGCCGTCGTCGGGTTCGGCACCATCGTGCTGACACTCCTCGCCGTCGCCCTGTGGGCCGCATGGAGGACGACACGCACCATTGGGATGGCTGCTTCGAGTTCCCGCGACTTCACTCGGCCGCCCTCTCGCATCGTCGATTTCCTGGCCGGCGCGGGCCTGCACCCCTCGGCGGTGACCGGTCTGCGTATGGCCGTCGAACAGGGCCGTGGGAGAAGTGCGGTTCCCGTTCGCGGGGCGATCGCCGGGATGACCCTCGCTGTCGCCGCCATCATCGCGGTGTCGATCTTCAGCGCGAATCTCTCCCGGCTCATATCGACACCGAGCTTGTACGGCGACACCTGGAGTTTCGCCCTCGACAATCAGTTCAATTCGCAGTCCCGCCAAGACGTTCTGCATCTTCTCCACGAGGTGCCCGGCATTCGGTCCGCCGCCGGGGGCACCTACGGAGATGACACGACCTTGAACGGGCAAGCCGTCCCAACGGTCGGGATCAATCCACTCGTGGGTTCGGTCTTCCCGACCATTGTGCGTGGACGAGCACCTCGTGGGCCGAGGGAGGTCGCACTGGGTGCGACAACCATGCGCCAACTGAACGTCGGCATCGGGAATTCCGTGGTTCTCGGTTCGCAAGGAACGCGGCACACCTTGAAGGTCGTGGGTCAGGTCGTGCTGCCTTCGCTCGGACGGGGCTCGTTCACCCCGACCGATCTGGGCGAGGGCGCAGTGACCGTCGCGAGCCTGGTCGCCCAACCACCGGCCGGGCCGCGGAGCTACAACTTCGTGCTCTTGCGTTATGCGACTTCGGCCAATCCGGTCGTCACGACAGCTCGTCTCAGCCAGCTCGCTCATGAGAATGGATGTCCGGGCGACGCTTGTCTGCTGTCGGCCACTCGGGTTCTGCCCACCGACATCAACAGCTACGAAAAGGTGCGGTCCGCGCCCATCTTCCTCGTTGCCATTCTGGCCATTCTGGCAATATCCATGATGGGGCACGCATTGATCACTTCGGTGCGGCGACGACGCAAGGATCTGGCCGTCCTTCTGACGCTCGGCTTCCTGAAACGAGATGTGGCGTACGTGGTGGCCTGGCAAGCGTCGGTCGTCGCCGCCATTGCAGCGGTGATCGGGATCCCGCTCGGTCTCGTCTTCGGGCGTTCACTGTGGTCGTTGTTCGCCGGGCAGATCGGGGTGCCACCCAGCGTTGCCCTCTCGCCCTTCCTGCTCCTGGCGGTCCCGGCTCTGATCGTCCTGGCCAACGCCATCGCACTGGTTCCGGCGCTGTCGGCGGCGCGGACCCGACCCGCATCTGCCCTGCGGAGCGAATAGGGGTCAACGTGAGCTTCGGTTCTGGGTGTCTCAGATTGTCGTAGCGACGGTCAGCCTGGTTTGATATCGGGATCCGTCGGTTGGTCCACGCTGATCGGCCGATCATGAATTGGATGACCTCGCCCGAGTGAACGTACGAAGCCGCCTCCGGGTGGATGCCGATGGAGAACTCACGGAGTGGCCGCCGTGGCTCCTCGCCGTATGGATCGTCCTGCTCGCCCTCACCGCCTTGGAGGCGTTCAACGAGTTGGGTTGGATCGGTCGACCCTCCTCGTTCTACGAAGACGGGATCCACGATGCGGTCCTCGTCGGAGCCACGGTGCTGATCTTCGTCCGCGCCGCCTTCGAGCCGGTCGCCCGACGTGCGTGGCTGTGCTTCGGAGGTGCCTTGGCCGCCTGGAGTGCGGGCACCATCTTGTGGAGCGTGATCTATGGCGGCGACGCACGCCCTCCCTATCCTTCCTTTGCGGACGCTCTTTGGCTGCTCTGGTACCCCTTGATGGCCGCCGGGATGGTGTACCTGATCCGGGTCCGCTTCCGAAGGTTCGAAGTGCACCGTTGGATGGACGGGATCGCGGTCATGCTCATCGTGCTCGTCGCCGGCTTCGGCCTCGTGGTGCAACCCTTGGCCGAACATTCCACGCAATCGACCTTCGCCACCGTCGTCGACTTCAGCTATCCGGTCCTCGATGTCCTGCTCGTCGGGACGCTCCTCGGTGTCTACGGGCTGTTGGGGTGGAGACCCGATGCGATGTGGATCTTCATCGGAGTGGGAATCGCCGCGTGCACGGGTGCCGATGCGGCCTTCGCCGTCCAGCAGTCCCGCGGTGTCGTCGGAGACGGCAACTACGACTTCGTCTGGACCCTTGGCGCGCTCTTCATCGCCTACGCCGCCTGGGTCCAGTCCCCGACCGTCCACGACGACGACCGACAGGTCACCGGCATGCGTGCCATCGCCCTCGCCCTCATCGCTCAGGCGATCGCCATCGCGATCCAGATTCTGGCCATCTTCAAGCATTTGGGTGAGAGCGAACGAGTCGTGACCGCGCTGGTGCTCGTCTTGGCGTCGGTCCAGATCATCTTGACTCGTCCGCGGGCTGGCAACGGTGGCGGCGGCACCCCTTCGTCCCCGACCGACGAGACGTCTGCCCCCACTGACGACGCGGGCGCTGTGGCCCCGTCGGATGTGCGCTGATCCGTCGTCTCCGGTGACGAGCCGGCGAAGTCAAGTGGGGGAGAGATCGAGGCAAAAGGCCCGTGCCTCTGGGTAATGCCCGTAGACCTCGATTCGGCGGTATCCCCGCGTCGCGTACATCGCCTCAGCCTCTGGCTGCATCGGTCCGGTCTCGAGGATCACGCGCTCGTACCCCACGTCTCGCGCTGCGTCTTCGAGGGCTCGGAGCACACTGAGGGCCAAGCCGCGTCGGCGGTACTTGGGGCTTGTCCACATTCTCTTCACCTCACAGGTCTGTGAATCGTGGCGCCGGAAGCCCCCGCCGGCAGCGGTGGTCGATCCGTCGATGAGGACGATGAACAGCCCGGCCGGGGGGTCGAACTCCTCAGGACCGGCCCTCGTCATCTCGATGTTCTCGCCGTATCGCTTGTCGTACTCGTCGGTCAATCCGGCCAAGAGCGGCTCGACCTCCGCGTTGCTCAAACGCACCCGTCGTATCTCCATGAACCGTTACTCACTCACCATTCGCGTTCACCATTCGTCACTCACCATTCGGCCTCGGCACATCACAGCGTGAATATCCTGCCGCACGGGTGCTCTGGGACGTGCTCGTGGATCGAGGACGGCGATGTGATCCGGGTCATGACTCGAGCTCGATGACGCGAGGCTGCGCCGCGCGAAGCGTGCTCCGTCAGGAGACTTCTCACCGATCCGGGATCCGCTGCACATGGGTCGGCATGCCTAAATTGACGTTCGAGCTGAGGAAGGGAGGCTTCCGTGGCCACAGTTCGCGTGCCGGGTGCGGAACTGTATTACGAGGTTGCGGGTGAGGGCGTGCCGGTGGTCCTGGTCCACGGGTTGGCCCTCGACGCTCGAATGTGGGACGAGCAGGTGGAATCACTTTCAGACGTCGCAATGCTGATTCGCTACGACGCCCGTGGATTTGGGCGGTCCACGCGTGATGGTCCGGACGTGACCTACACCCATGCCGGTGACCTCTGGCACCTCGTCGACCATCTCGGCCTCGAGTCCGTCGTTCTCGTCGGGTTGTCGATGGGCGGACAGATCGTTCTCGAAGCCACTCTCGGTGCACCGCGCCGGACGAGAGCTCTGGTGCTTCTCGATGCCGTGCTCGACGGAGTGCCTTGGGACGTCGAATCGCGCCGAGGCATGAAGGCGATCCCCGAAGGATTGCGGTCAGGTGGAATCGAGGGGGCGAAAGCCGCCTGGCTGCAACACGGTTTCTTCGAGCCGGCTCGGCGGAAGCCGGAGGTGGCCGAACGGCTTACGCAGATGGTCGATGACTATTCAGGGCTTCACTGGACGCAAGCGGATCCTCATGGTCCACATCCCGACTGTTTGGCCCTCCTTCCGACGATCGAAATTCCGACCACGGTGGTTGTCGGGGAGCTGGACGTCCCATGTTTCATCGACATGGCAGATGTGCTCGCCGGCTCGATCCCCGAGGCTTCCAAGGTGGTGGTGCCCGACTCCGGCCACATGGTCAACATGGAGGCGCCATCGGTCGTGAACGCACTCTTGCGTGACGTCATCAGCGCTGCGGACGCCTGACCCGGTCGGCCGACGCCGCACACCGGGTGGCGCCGCAGGAGGGGGGAGACGGGAGAGCGTTCGTGTCGGCCCGCCCGGGCGGCCGTCGGGAGGTCCTGCCGTCGGGAGGCCCGGCCGTGGTGAGGTCCGTACGCCACGTGGTTTCCGCATCACCGGAGCGCTGCGCGCACCGGAATGCTGGACTGTCGGCATGCTCGAGACACCGGACGAACTGGACCGCCTCCAAGACCTCCTCGACCACTCCATGGCTCAACGGCGGCCCCCACCTGCGCGACATCATCGGCCCCGAACGGCGCCTGAATGCCCGTCAGTTGGCCGAGCGGCTCACGGGAATGCGCCTGCTCGTCCTGGCCACCGCGACTGCGGACGGCCGGCCCATCACTGCGCCAGTTGATGGTTACTTCCTCCACGGCACCTTTTGGTTCAGTCTGGGCACCGAAGCGGTCCGTACTCGGCATCTGACGGCGCGGCCCCACGTCAGCGCCACCCACCTTCCCAGCGAATCGCTCGCCGTGACCATGCACGGGGCGGCGCAGCGATTCGATCTCCGAGGACCCGAGTGTGCCGACCTGCGTCAGGCCATGCTCGACCACTACCTCCCGATACAGGGACCCTCGTTTGCCGAGTGGATGGACGAGGTCGACGCGGTCGGGGCGCGCATCATCCCCACGAAGTTCTTCACCTTTGCGATGGTCGAGTAACCCTCGGTGTCCCGCTTCGGCGACCGTTCAGCGAGAGGCGCCCTTCACCGACGTCGATTCTGCATCGGGCGACCGACCGGTCCACCCGTGCCGCGACCCGTGACGCAGTCGCCGGGTTCCGCTACTCGGCGGCAGCCGCCTCGATGGCATTGATCCGCCGCACCAACCGGGACTTGTGGTTGGCCGCCGTGTTCTTGTGGATCACGCCCTGGGCCGCCGCCTTGTCGATCCGCTTCACGGCCAGGCGCAAGACCTCGGCGGTGTCCTCGGCCCCGGCCTCGGCCGACGCCATGGCGCTCTTGGTGCGGGTGCGCATCTCGGCCCGGACCGACTTGTTGCGCAGCCGGTGCTTCTCGTTCTGGCGGTTCCGCTTTATCTGGCTCTGGATGTTGGCCACGTGTCGATCCTCGGTCGTGCTCGAAAGGGGACTGGCGGCGAGACGTCAGCCCACCAGCGCAGCGGAGAACTCTAGCAGGTCGCGCCACCTTTTCCCCCTCCACCACCCCGGGAGCGCCCCCGACCAGGGAGAGCGACGTGGACCAGTACGATCGACGGACCGTGCCGCCCCCCGCAACCGACAGTGGACCCGTTGCGATCGAGCGCATCCGCAACTTCTCCATCATCAGCCACGTGGACCACGGCAAGTCCACCCTCTCGGACCGGATCCTCGAGATCACGGGTGCGGTCGACCCCCGCCTGATGCGTGAGCAGTACCTCGATTCGATGGACATCGAGCGGGAGCGCGGCATCACCATCAAGGCCCAGAACGTCCGGGTCGAGCACGAGGGCCACATCCTCCACCTGATCGACACCCCCGGCCACGTCGACTTCGGCTACGAGGTCTCCCGCTCCTTGGCCGCCTGCGAGGGCGCCGTGCTGCTGGTCGACGCCAGCCAGGGCATTCAGGCCCAGACGCTGGCCAACTGTTACCAGGCCATCGAGAACGACCTCGAGATCGTGCCCGTCCTCAACAAGATCGACCTGCCCGCCGCCGACCCGGTGCGCTGCGCGCTCGAGATCGAGCACGTACTCGGTCTGCCCGCCGATGAGATCCTCCACATCTCGGCCAAGACCGGCGAGGGGGTGCGCGAACTGTTGAGCGCCATCATCGCCCGCATCCCCCCGCCCAAGAGCGAGGTCGACGCCCCGCTGCGTGCCCTCATCTTCGACTCGTCCTACGACCAGTACCGCGGCGTGGTCAGCTCCATCCGCATCGTCGACGGCACCCTGCACACGGGCGACCGCCTGCGCTTCATGCAGGCCAAGGCGGTGCACGACATCGAGGAGGTCGGGGTGCGCACGCCCGACGCGCTGCCGGTGGCCCAGCTCGGCCCGGGCGAGGTCGGCTACCTCATCGCCGGGATCAAGGATGTGGGCGAGGCCCGCTCGGGTGAGACGGTGACCACGGCCCAGCACGGCGCCACCGACGCGCTGGCCGGCTACCGCGACCCCAAGCCCATGGTCTTCTGCGGCCTCTATCCCATCGACGGCGACGAGCTGCCCGATCTGCGCGACGCCCTCGAGAAGCTCAAGCTCAACGACGCCTCCTTCACCTTCGAGCCCGAGTCCTCCCACGCGCTGGGCATCGGCTTCCGCTGCGGTTTCCTCGGGCTGCTCCACATGGAGATCGTGCGCGAGCGCCTCGAACGCGAATTCGACCTCTCGCTCATCGCCACCGCGCCCAGCGTGGCCTACCGGGCCTTCCTGACCGACGGCTCCGAGCTCGACGTGGACAACCCGACCGAACTCCCCGACGCCAGCCGCATCGACCACATCGACGAGCCCATGCTCGAGGCCACCATCATCACGCCGAGCGAGTACACGGGCACCGTCATGGAGCTGTGCCAGAGCCGGCGGGCCGACATGGAGCGCATGGAGTACCTCTCGCCGGAGCGGGTCGAGCTCGTCTACAGCATCCCGCTGGCCGAGGTGGTCCTCGACTTCTTCGACCAGCTCAAGTCGCGCACCAAGGGCTACGCCTCCCTCGACTACGAGCCGGCCACCTACACCACGGCCAACCTGGTCCGGGTCGACATCCTCATCAACCATGCGCCCTGTGACGCCTTCTCGACCATCGTGCACCGCAGCGAGGCCGACCTCTACGGCCGCAAGATGGCCGAGAAGCTGCGCGAGCTGATCCCGCGTCAGCTCTTCGACGTCCCCATCCAGGCCGCCATCGGCGGGCGCATCGTGGCCCGCGAGACGGTCAAGGCCAAGCGCAAGGACGTGCTGGCCAAGTGCTACGGCGGCGACATCAGCCGCAAGCGCAAGCTGCTGGAGAAGCAGAAAGAAGGCAAGAAGAAGATGAAGAACATCGGCCGGGTCGAAGTGCCCCAGGAGGCCTTCATCTCGGCCCTGCGCCTGGGTGACGACTGAGCTGAGCCCGCCGGGCCGGGTTCGGGCAGCCCACGGCCCGTGCTCGGAGGAGAGGCCCTGGCACTCGGTAGACTTGAGTGCCAGGCCCAATTCATGAACCCGCCCGCCGACACCGCATCCCACGCCGATTCCACCACCGACGACGGCACCCTCAACGCGCGCCGAGCCGCCATCCTCGAGGCGGTGGTGACCGAGTACATCGGTACCGCCGAGCCGGTCGGCTCCTCCCACGTGGCCAATGCACCGGGGGTGAAGGTCTCCTCGGCCACCGTGCGCTCCGAAATGGTCGCCCTCGAGAGTGAGGGCTATTTGGTCCAGCCCCACACCAGCGCCGGGCGCATCCCGACCGACAAGGGCTATCGCTTCTTCGTCGACAACCTCACCCCGCCCGGTGTCCTCGGCCCGGCCCAACGGCGCCAGGTGAGCGAGTTCTTCGCCACCGTGCACGGGGAGATGGAGACCATGCTCGAGCGGACGACCGGCCTGCTCTCGGAGATGACGTCCTACGCCTCGGTGGTGGTCGGCCCGTCCCACGAGCGGGCCACCATCCGCTCTGTCCAACTGGTCAGCCTGGCCCCGCTCCACGTGCTGCTCGTCGTCGTCCTCTCCGACGGCGCGGTGGAGAAGCGGACCATGGAGCTGGCGTCCGAGCCGTCGGCCGACGAGCTGGTCCGGGCCGGCGAGCTGCTCTCGGACCACCTGGTCGGCCGCACCCTGGCCGGCGGCTGCCCCTTGGCCCCGACCGGGTCGGCCTCCTTGGACCGGCTCCTGGGCGAGGCCGCGGCGGCGTTCGAGTCGCTCGAGGAGGAGACGGACGCGGACCAGGTCTTCGTCGGCGGCCCCGCCCGGCTGGCCCAGTCCTTCGAGGCGGTCGAGACGGTGCGCTCGGTGCTGAGCATTCTGGAACAGCAGGTCCTCGTGGTGACGCTGCTGCGCGACGTGCTCGACAGCGGCCTGACGGTCGCCATCGGGACCGAGCACGGCTTCGAGCCGCTGTCGTCGTGCGCGGTGGTGGTGGCGCCGCTGTCGATCGACGGGCAGGCCCTGGGTGCGGTCGGGCTGCTCGGCCCCACCCGCATGGACTACCCGCGGGCTTTGGCTGCGGCTCACGTGGTGAGTGAACGCCTGGGCCAGCGGATCGGAGGAGGACACGATGGCCGGCGCTGACATCGGCGACCTCTATGAGCTGTTGGGTGTCCGTTCCGACGCCTCGGACGACGACATCAAGAAGGCCTATCGGGCCCGGGCTCGCGAGCTGCACCCCGACACCGGGCACGGCAGCCCCGAGGCCGAGGCCCGCTTCAAAGAGGTGACGGTCGCCTACGAGGTGTTGCGCGACCCGGAGCGCCGCGCCCGCTACGACCGCTTCGGGCCCGAGGGCGTGTTCGGTGCGTCCGCCGGCGGCGGTATGGGCGGCTTCGGCTTCGAGGGCGGCCTGGGCGACATCTTCGAGGCCTTCTTCGGTTCCATGGCCGGCGCCGGGTCACGCCGGCGCGGTCCCCAGCAAGGGTCGGATGCCGAAGTGCGGCTCGGCCTCGAATTCGCCGAGGCGGTCTTCGGCGCCCGCAAGGAGATCTCGGTGCGTCTCCCCGTGTCGTGTACGGCGTGCGCCGGCCTGGGCACGGCCCCCGGCACCACGGCCGCCACCTGCGCGGACTGTCAGGGCACCGGCGAGCTGCGCCGGGTGCGCCAGTCGTTGCTGGGCCAGGTCGTGACCAGCGTGGCCTGCTCTCGCTGTTCGGGCTCGGGCGAGATGATCCCGCACCCGTGTCAGGAGTGCCGGGGCGAGGGTCGGCGCATCGAGGACACCACGTTCACGGTCGAGGTGCCCGCCGGCGTCGAAGAGGGCTCTACCCTGCGCCTGGCCGAGCGTGGGGCGGCGGGGCAGCGGGGCGGCCCGAGCGGCTCACTCTTCGTGCATCTCGCCGTGGCGCCCGACCCCCGCTTCGAGCGGCGGGGCGACGACCTTCACACCATGCTGACCGTGAGCGTGGCCCAGGCCGCGCTGGGCACCGAGGCGCAGATCCAGTCGCTCGACGCCACCCACGCCTACACCATGGCCCCGGGTACGCAGACCGGCCACGTCGAGCGCATCCGCGGCGCCGGCGTGCCCCACCTGCGCGGCCGCGGGCGGGGCGACCTCTTCGTGCACGTCGCGGTGCAGACGCCCACCGGGCTCACCCCCGAGCAAGACCAGCTGCTGCGCCAGTTCGCCGCCCTCCGGGGCGAGGACGTGGCGCTCCCCGGCGCCGGGGGCGGCGACGGAGTGTTCTCGCGGCTGCGTTCGGCCTTTGGCTCCTAGTTCCGGGGAAGCCGCGGCCATCGCGGCCCGCGCCGCTGCCGTGGCCCAGGTGTTCGTGGAGGACCCCGGCGCACCCGAGCTCGGAGACGAGGACGTGCACCACCTCGCCCGTGTCCTGCGCCTGCGTCGCGACGAGGAGGTCGTGGTCTCCGACGGTCGGGGTCGCTGGGCCCGTACCGCCTGGAGGGGCGACCGCGTCGAGCGGCTCTCGGGCGCAGCCGGAGTGGGGGGCGACGGGACGGTGCAGGTGGAGGCGCCGGCTGAGCCGGCGCTCACCGTGGTCTTCGCCCCGACCAAGGGCGAGCGTCCCGAGTGGGTGGTCCAGAAGCTGACCGAGCTCGGGATCGACCGCATCGTCCCGTTGCGCAGCGAGCGCAGCGTGGTGCGCTGGACCGGACAGCGCGGTCAGGCCACGGTCGAGCGCCTGCGCCGGGTCGCCCAGGAGGCGGCGGCCCAGTGTCGGCGCGTCTGGCTGCCCGAGGTGGCCGACACCATCGGTTTCAAGGAGCTGGCCGCGCTCGGGGCTCCGGGCGAGGTGGCACTGGCCCAGCTGAGCGGGGACCGGCCCACGCTGGCCCAGCGGGTGGTGGCGGTCGGCCCCGAGGGTGGGTGGAGTAGCGACGAGCTGGACTCGGGCCTGTCCACCGTGGGATTCGGGCTGAGCGTGTTGCGGGCCGAGACCGCCGCCGTGACCGCTGGTGCGCTCATGGCCTCGCTGCGGACGGGTACCGTGGCGCCAGTGGGAGGAACGCCGCAGTGACCCGAAGGCGCGATGGGGCATGACCGGCACCGACTGCATCTTCTGCAAAATTGTCGCGGGCGATCTGCCATCGGACATCGTCTACGAGACCGAGGGCACCATCGCCTTCAAGGACACCAGTCCGGCCGCCGAGCTGCATGTGCTGGTGGTGCCGCGCCGCCACCTCACCGATGCCTCGGTCGTGACGGCCGGGGACGGGCCGCTCCTGGCCGAGATGTTGATGGCGGCCCGGGCCGTGGCCGACCAGGCCGGCCTGGACACCCCCGATCGGGGCTACCGGCTCGTCTTCAACATCGGGCCCGACGCCATGAACTCGGTTCCACACCTGCACCTCCATGTGCTCGGCGGGAATCTGTCGGGCCACGTGGCCGGGCAGTGACGGCCCGATGACCACCACCGTGCGGGCCGAGTGCTACGTCCCCGGGAACCACCTGATGGCCGGTTTGCTCGGCACCCGGGACCAACATCTGCGCCAGATCGAACAGGCCTTCCCCGACGAGCAGATCGTGGTCCAGGGCAACCGCATCGCGGTCGAGGGCCCGGCGGCGGAGCTGGTGGTCCAGCTTTTCGAGGAGCTGATCCTCATTGTGCAGGCCGGCAAGGACCTGGACGCCTCGACGCTGGCCCGCACCATCGACATGGTGCGTGAGGACATTCGGCCGAGCGAGGTGTTGCGCTCCGAGGTGGTGCGGGCCGCCGGGGGCAAGACCGTGCGACCCAACACGGCGGGGCAGAAGCGCTACGTCGACGCCATCGCGCAGAACATCATCACCTTCGGCATCGGGCCGGCAGGCACCGGGAAGTCGTACCTCGCCGTGGCCCAGGCCGTGCACGCGTTGCAGTCGCGCCAGGTGACGCGGATCATCCTGACCCGCCCGGCCGTCGAGGCGGGGGAGCGGCTCGGCTTCCTGCCCGGTGACCTGATGGCCAAGGTCGACCCGTATCTTCGCCCGCTCTACGACGCGCTCTACGACCTGCTCGAGCCCGAAGGGGCGCAGCGGTTGCTGGACCGGGGGACGATCGAGGTGGCGCCACTGGCCTTCATGCGCGGCCGCACGCTCAACAACTCCTTCATCATCCTCGACGAGGCCCAGAACACGACGCCCGAGCAGATGAAGATGTTCCTCACCCGCATCGGCTTCGGCTCCAAGTGCGTCGTCACCGGCGACGTGACGCAGATCGATGTGCCGGGCGGACGCTCCGGCCTGGTCGGGCTGGAGCCGGTGCTGGGCGGGATCGACGACGTGGCCTTCGTGCACCTCACCCGCCGGGACATCGTCCGTCACAAAATCGTGGCCGACATCGTGGACGCCTACGAGGTGGCAGAAGGGCGGGCGGGGCTGCCCCAGTGAGCATCGACGTGTTCGCCGCCGACGAGCAGCAGGCGCATCCGATCGAGGTGGCGCGCTGGGCCGAGCTGGCCCGCCAGGTGCTCATTGCCCGCGGGGTCAAGGGCGAGACCGAGGTTTCGCTCCTCTTCGTCGACGAGGACGCCATCGCCCATCTCAACGAGCAGTTCTTGGGCAAGAAGGGCCCGACCGACGTGCTCTCGTTCCCCATCGAGGACGAGCCGGGGCCGACCGGGCGCTCGCCCGATTTCGGCGGCACCGGGCCGGGCACCATGGCCGAGCAGGGCGCCCTGACCCTCCTCGGTGACGTGGTCATCTGCCCCTCGGTGGCGGCCGTCAACGCGGCGGAGCACGAGGTGGCCCTCGACGACGAGCTGGCGTTGCTCGTCGTTCACGGCCTGCTCCACCTCCTCGGCATGGACCACGACAAGGACGCCGAGGCCGAACGCATGGAATCGCTGGAGCAGCAGTTGCTCGACCGGTTCTACCGGGTGGGTAAACGGGCGTGACGACGGTGGGGGTGTCCACCCTCTTGGCCACGTCGGGTTTCCAGGCCACGGACGCCATCCTCATCGTCATCATCGCTGTGCTCCTGGGCGCCTCGGGCGTCCTCGCCATGGCCGAGACCAGCCTGGTGCGCACGAGCAAGATCAAGGCCAAGTCGTTGGTCGACGACAAGCGCCACGGCGCGCGCACCCTGGCCAAGCTGGTCGAGAACCCCTCGAACTTCTTGAACCCCATTCTGTTGCTGGTGCTGGTGTGCCAACTGGTATCGGCCACCCTGGTCGGCATCGTCACCGAGCACGTCTTCGGTCCCTGGGGTGTCGTCCTCGGCATCGTCTTCGAAGTCGTGGTGATCTTCGTCTTCTTCGAGGCGGTGCCGAAGAACTGGGCCGTCATGAACCCCGACCGCGCCGCCCTGCTCAGCGCGCCGCTGGTGAGCGCGGTGATCCGCTTCCCTCCCATCAAGTGGCTCTCGCAGCTGCTCAACGGGCTGGCCAACCGCATCATCGGTGCGGGGGACGAGGAGAGCCAGGAGCTGACGCATTCCTATATCACCGACTCCGAGCTCAAGGCCATGGCGGACGTGGCCCACCAGGAGAACGTGATCGAGGGGGACGAGCGGACGTTCATCCACTCGATCATCGACTTCGGCGACACCGTGGCCCGCGAGGTGATGACACCGCGGCCCGACATGGTCACCGTCGAGGCCGACGCCACGGTGCACGACGCGCTCGAGGCCGCGTTGGCCGCCGGCTACAGCCGGATCCCCGTGGAGGGCGAGGGCATCGACGACATCGTGGGTATCGCCTACGCCAAGGACCTCGTGCGATCGGAGCGGGCGGGCAAGGCGACCCAGCCCGTGCGCGACTCCGCCCGGCCGGCCAAGTTCATTCCCGAGTCCAAGGACGTCTCGGACCTCCTGCGCGAAATGCAGGAGGAGAAGTTCCACATGGCCGTCGTCGTGGACGAGTACGGCGGGACGGCTGGGCTCATCACCCTCGAGGACCTGCTCGAAGAGTTGGTGGGCGACATCGTCGACGAGTTCGACATGGAACGCCCGACGGTCGAGCGCCTCGTCGACGGCTCGGTGCTGGTCAGCGCCGTCTACTCCATGGACGACGCCGACGAGTTGCTCGGGGCCGAGCTGCCCCACGGGACGTGGGACACCGTGGGCGGGCTCATGCTCGACCTCCTGGGCCGCGTGCCCGACCCGGGTGACTCGGTGGAGGTGGACGGCTTCCGTCTCACCGCGGTCGACGTCCGGGGCCGGCGCATCGAGCGGGTGCGCATCGAGCCGACGGTCGAGCGCGTCAATGCCAAGGGCAGCGGGAACGGGAACGGCGGCGACCGCGAGAACGGCGTCGCCGGCAACGGGAACTGACGGCAGGTCCGAACGATGCACTCGGGCTTCGTGGCGGTGGTGGGGCGGCCCAACGTCGGCAAGTCGACGCTGGTCAACCAGATGGTCGGCATCAAGGTGGCGATCACCTCGTCGCGGCCCAACACGACGCGGCACCGCATCCTCGGCGTCCTGCACGACCCCGAGGCGGACGCCCAGGTCGTCTTCGTCGACACGCCGGGCATCCACAAGCCGAAGACGACGCTGGGCACCCGGCTGAACGAGACGGCGACCAACGCGCTCAGCGAGGTCGACGTGATCATGCCGGTGGTCGACGCCACCGCGGCCATCGGCCCGGGCGACCGCACCGTGCTCGAGCGAGCCGTGCGCGAGGTCCAGCGGGCGACGGCCGCCGCGGCCCGGGACGAGGACGGCGAGGCCGCGGCCCCGCCCAGCCTGGTCGTCGTGGTCAACAAGCTCGACCGGGCGAAAGGCGACCAGATCCTCGAGCGCCTGACCCAGGTCAAGGACGCGGTGGACGCGCTGGGCCAGGTGGCCGACGTCGAGTACTTCCCCGTCTCGGCCCGCAAAGGCACCGGGGTGGAGGCGCTGGTGGCCCACCTGGTCAGCCGGCTCCAGGAAGGTCCCCCGTTCTTCCCCGACGACGTGGTGACCGACACGCCCGAGGCCCTGTGGGTGGCCGAGCTGGTGCGCGAGCAGCTGCTGGCCAAGACCCGCGACGAGCTGCCCCACGCCATCACCTGCCGGGTCACCGAATGGGAGGGGCCGCACATCCGCGTCGAAATCATCGTCGAGCGCGACTCGCAGAAGGCCATCGTGATCGGCAAGGGCGGCGAGGTGCTCAAGGCGGTCGGCATG
Organism: uncultured Acidimicrobiaceae bacterium; assembly: GCA_963809715.1. Classification (GTDB taxonomy): domain Bacteria; phylum Actinomycetota; class Acidimicrobiia; order Acidimicrobiales; family RAAP-2; genus Bog-473. The sequence goes on from CAWEKO010000003.1 coordinate 887,298, forward strand.
GCCGCCCGCGAGGCGCTGCCCGAGGGGACCTATCTCGACCTGCACGTGAAGGTGGAACGCCGCTGGCAGAACCGGGCCGAGATGCTCGACCGCCTCGGGTACTAGCCGTCCTCTTCGAGGGCTCGGCGCAGGAACACCTCGACCTCGTCGGGATCGACCGAACGTCGCATGGGGGGCAGCGTCGACAACAGCACCCCCCGATACGACGCCGTGGCCAACCGGGGGTCGAGCACCGCCACCACGCCCCGGTCCTCCGCGGTGCGGATGAGCCGGCCCGCGCCCTGCGCCAGCATGGTGGCCGCCCGGGGCAGGTCGACCACCTGGAAGGCCCGCCCGCCGGCCCGGTCGCGCCGAGCCTGGAGCAGAGGGTCGTCGGGGCGGGGGAAGGGCAGCCGGTCGATGGTGACCAACGAGAGGGCGCGACCCGGGATGTCGACCCCCTGCCAGAAACCCAACGTCGCCAAGAGGCAGGAGGTCTCGTCCTCGGCAAAGTCCTCGAGCAGCCGGGCCTTGGGCAGGTCGCCCTGGATCAGCACGGTATAGGGCAGGACGGGTACCAGTGCCTCGGCGGCCGCCTCGGTGGCCCGCCGGCTGGTGAAGAGGGCCAGGGTGCGCCCGCCGGCGGCGCCGATGAGCTGGACCAGCTCCTCGTGCAGTGCCTCCTCCGCGCCCTCGGCCCGCCGGTCGGGCAGGTGGCGGGCCACGTAGAGCAGGGCATGAGCTCGATAGTCGAAGGGGCTGCCGACGTTGAGCTCCTCGGTGGCGAAGGACTCCAGTCCGACTCGCTCGACGAGCCGGGGCGGGATGGTGGCACTGGTCAGCACCGAGGTCACCTCGCCCCACAACAGCCCGGCCAAGGCCGGGCCGACGTCGATGGGGGAGAGGCGCAGCCGGGCGTTGCGCCGCGTCCCGTCGACCCAGGCCACGTGGGCGTCGGTGCGCGAGACCAGCCGGTGCAGGTCCTCGGCCAGGTGCGCCGCCGCCTGCACCGTGCGCGTCTTGCGGGTGCCACGGTCCGGGTCGACCTCGCCCCCCTCGAGCAGCGAGCCCTGGCCGCCGCTGCGCCGCAGCGCGTCGGTCACCCGGCGCGAGACGTCGGCCGCCCGCACCAGCACGTCGGAGAGCGTTCGGTCTTCGTCGGAGAGCCGGCCCCGGTCGTCGAGCACCCGGGTCCCGACCCGATCGATCACCAGATCGCCCAACTGCTCGCCCAGGGCGCCCAAGGTCTCGAGTTGATCACGGTCGCGCTCGTCGACCAACGCTCGCGCCGTCGTCACCAGGGCGCGCACGCGGCCGGCCGTGACCTCGACGCCGAGGCTGGCCGTCATCACCTCCTCGAGCTCGTGCGCCTCATCGAAGACGACGACGTCGTGCTCGGGGAGCACGACCCGCCCGCTGGCCAGGTGGGCCCCGTAGAGGTGGGTGTTCACCACGACGATGTCGGCCGCAGCCGCCCGGTCGCGGGCTGCCTCGGCGAAACACTGGCCCCCCGACGGGCAGTTGAAGGCGCCGGGACACTCGCGCGGCCCGACGCTCACCATGTTCCAGGCCCGATCGGACGGCTCGAAGCGCAGGTCGGCCCGGTCCCCGGTCGCCGACGTCTGGGCCCAGGTCACCAGGCGCCGCACCTCTTCGACCAGTCCCTCGGGGGGCGGGTCGTCGTCGGCCGGAGCGGCACGGCCGCCCTCGGTGTCCTCGCCGCCGGGCCGCTGATCACCGAGCTCGGGTTGCACCCCAGCGGAGCCCACCTCGAGCACGCGCTGACGGCACAGGTAGTTGCTCCGACCCTTGAGCACGGCGTAGTCGAGGGGCGCCGGCAGGCCCAGGCCGGCCTCGAGCAGCGGCAGGTCCTTGCCGGCCAGCTGGTCCTGGAGCGCCTTGGTCGCGGTGGCCACGACGACCTTCTTGCCACTGAGAGCGGCCGGCACCAGGTAGGCCAGCGACTTGCCCGTGCCCGTCCCCGCCTGGACCACGAGGTGGCGCCGGGTCGCCAGCGCCTCGGCCACGGCCCGGCACATCTCCTGTTGCTCGGGCCGGTGTTCGCCACCCGACATCTGTGCCGTGATCTTGTCCAGGCCGCTCACGGCGTCGTCGCCCGACTGGCGGGCGTCGGCGGCCGCCCAGGCACCGACGGCCCCGTTCACCTCGACCTCGAGGTCGTCGAAGTCCACCGCGTCGTACGGATCGAGGCCGGCGACCGGGTCAACCTCGTCAACCTCGGGGCCGGCCTCCGGCTCGTCCACCGCGGAGCCGTGCTCCGGCTCGTCCGTCATCGTCCGGCGACGCTACCGCAGGGCTGTCGCCGACCCAGGACCCCTCGCCCCACGAAAACCGGCCACCTCAGGGCACCCGGTTCTGCACCTCCACCACGACCTGTGCGGCCAATTCGTTGAAGGCATGCTCCCCGAAACCCGTCCACATGTCGACCGCCGGCGGCGGCATGTGGGCCAGCATGGCGGCGCGCTGTTCCTCGGTCATGCGCTCGCGGATCAGACCCAGGATCAGCCAGATCTTGTCCCCGTCGAAGGCGGCCATCCCGTGGCCGGGCAGCTGGCCCCACTCCTCGGCGGAGAGGTACTCGGCCGCCAGAGGCAAACCCAGCCGCTCCTCCTCGTCGAGGTGCTCGACCAGGTGCTCGCGCAGTGATCCAAGCGCATTCGCCACCTCCTGTCGCACCGCGTCGCCGCCACCGGGCCACGCCGCGAGCCACTGCCTCGCCGCCATCAACAAGGTCAGCGCATCCTCGTGCTGTTCGGCCAGCTCGTCGACCAGCGCACATTGGTCGGGGCAGCGCTCGCGCAGCAGCGGGAAGACCAGCTGCTCCTCGCCGTCGTGGTGGGCCTGGAGGAACGACAGCACGTTCTCGTAGTAGTTGGCCACCAGAGCCAGCCGCTCGGCATCGCCGTCCTGGACTCCACCGACGAGCACCGCGGCCGCGCCCAACGTGTCGCGGAAGACACCGTGCACCGCAAACATGTCCGAGGTGTCGAGTGGTGGCGCACCGGTCGGGGTGGTGGTGGTGGCGTGGGTCATGGCAGGCTCCTTTTTGGCAACGGCTGTGACATGCTCCCACGCGGCGCTGGATCTCGCCTGAGTCCCACAGGGTGGCGCGGTAGGGTTGACGCCCCGTGACCTCCGTAGCCCACGGACAGGACGGCATGGCCGAGCCGGTCGATCCCATCCCGCCGGAACTGGACCTGACCAAGGTCCCCACCCACGTGGCCTGCGTCATGGATGGGAACGGTCGCTGGGCCAACGCGCGGGGGCTGCCCCGGACCGAGGGGCACGCGGCCGGCGAGACCGCCCTGCTCGATGTCGTCTACGGCGCCCTCGCCATCGGGGTGAAGTGGATCACCCTGTACGCCTTCTCCACGGAGAACTGGCGGCGGCCGCCCGACGAGGTGCGCTACCTCATGAACTTCAACCAGTCGCTGCTGATGCGCCGGCGCGACGAGCTGCACGCCAACGGGGTACAGATCCGCTTCGCCGGTCGGCGCGACTGGCGGGTCCCGCGCCGGGTGCTCAAGCGCATGGACGAGTCCATCGGGCTGACCAAGGACAACCGGCGCATGGTGATGACCATGGCCTTCAACTACGGCGGCCGGGCCGAGATCGTCGACGCCGTGCGGGCCATCGCCGCCGAAGGCATCGCTCCGAACAAAATCGACGAGAAGACCATCCGGCGCCACCTCTACTTCCCCGATATGCCCGACCCCGACCTGGTCATCCGCACCTCGGGGGAGACCCGGATCTCGAACTTCTTGCTCTGGGAGTTGGCCTACAGCGAACTCGTCTTCCCCGAGATCCTCTGGCCCGACATGCGCCGGCGCCACCTCTACGAGGCCATCATCGACTTCCAGCGCCGGGTCCGCCGCTTCGGTGCCGTCAACCCCTGACCCTTGCCTGCGACCCCGAACGGCGACCCGCACCGCCGACCCCCGGCACCGACCCCCGACGAGCGTCCCCACCCCCTGGGCCTGACCGGCCCCGCCCGCTCGGGGCGCGAGACTGGAGGGTGATGTCCTTCACCCGGATCGCCACTGCCGCCGGGATCCTCCTGATCACCCTCTTCGTGGCCGCCGTCCTCCTGGCCGGCCCCTTCGGCTCCACGACCGCCCTCATCGTGGCGCTGGCCATCGCTGTGCTCATCGCCGGCGGGAGCCTGCTCTACGGCCGCGACTCGCACGGGGCCAAGGCCGTCGAGCGCGACCGCCCGGCCCAAGAGGCGCTCGACCGGGCCGCCGACCTGGCTGCGGAGCGCCGCCGGGCCACCGCCGAAGCGGCCAAGCGGGGCGAGCGGGACGAGCGCAACTGCCCCCTCGACCCGGCGCGCCGCTCACCGACCACCGGGCAGTGAGCCTTTTCCGCGACAAGGGCGTCGTCCTGCGCACCTACCGCCTGGGCGAGGCCGACCGCATCGTCGTCTTCCTGACCGAGCGCCACGGCAAGGTGCGCGCCGTGGCCAAGGGCGTGCGCAAGACCACGTCGAAATTCGGTGCCCGGCTCGAGCCGCTGACCCACGTCGACCTCCTGCTCTGGCAGGGGCGCAGCGACCTCGACATCGTGAACCAGGTCGAGGTGCTCGGTTCCTTCCGTGCCGTACGAGAGGACCTCGAGCGCCTGCCCAGCGGTATGGCCCTGCTCGAGGTGACCGACCAGATGGCTCAGGAGCGCCACCCCGACCCCCGGCTCTACGCCATGCTCGTCGGCGCGCTGAGCGCCCTGGCCGAGGACGACGTCGAGCACACCCTGGTGGCTCCCGCCTTCTTCCTCAAAGCGCTGGTTCTCGAAGGCGCCGGACCGCTGTTGAGTGCGTGTGCCACCTGTGGCGAGCCCGACGGCGAGGTGGAGCTGGTCGCCTTCGACCTGGTGTCGGGGGGCACCCTGTGCCGGGCTCATCGCAGTGGGCGCCCCATGAGCGCACCCGCGCTGGTGCTGCTGCGCCGCATTCTGGGCGGCGACCTGGCTGCGGTGCTCTCCGGTCCGCCGCCGCCCGAGGCCGACGAGGTGGCCGAGCTGGCGACCGAGGCCATGGAGGTCCACCTCGACCGCCGCATCCGCTCGGTGCGCTCCACGGCCACCCTTTGACCGCCTTCGGTGTCTACGTCCACGTCCCGTTCTGCCGGGAGCGCTGCGACTACTGCGCCTTCGCCACCTACACCGACCGCGACCACCTCATGGAGCGCTACGCGGAGGCCTGCGCCTGCGAGGTGACCCGCGCCGTCGCGGCGGGCCGCCTCGTCGATGCCTCCTCCGTCTTCTTCGGAGGGGGCACCCCCTCCCGCCTCCATCCCGACCTCCTCTGCCGCATCCTCGAGGCCATTCCGCTCCGTCCCGGCGCGGAGGTGACCGTCGAGTGCAATCCCGAGGATGCCGACGGCGCCCACCTGGGTGCATACAAGCGGGCCGGGGTGACGCGGCTCTCCTTCGGATTGCAGTCGACCAGTGACATCGTGTTGGTCGGTCTGGGGCGGCGGCGCGTGCCCCGGGCCGCCGAGACGATCTCGGCCGCCGTGGCCGAGGCCGGCTTCGCCACCTGGAACCTCGACCTCATGTTCGGCGCACCGGCCGAGAGTGACGACGACTGGGTCCGCAGCCTCGACGACGTCCTCGGGCTCGACGACCCGCCGCCGCACGTGAGCGCCTACGCGCTGACCGTCGAGCCGGGCACGCCACTGGCCCGGGACGCGCGGCGCCACCCCGACGAGGACGCGCTGGCCCGGCGCTACGAAACGGCCGACGCGGTGCTCGGCGCCGCCGGGTACCGCTGGGAGGAGATCTCCAACTGGGCCCGCCCCGGCCACGAGTGCCGGCACAACCATCTCTATTGGGAGCAGGGCGACTATCTCGGCATCGGCTCGGCTGCCCACTCGCACCGCGCCGGCGTGCGCTGGTGGAACGTGCGCACGCCCGAGCGCTACCTGGCCGCCATCGAGTCCGGGCGCCCCGCCGAGGGCGGGCGCGAGGAGCTGACCGCCGACCAACGCGAGTTCGAGGCGCTCACCCTGGCCCTGCGCACCAGGCACGGCGTGCCCTGGGATTGCCTCGAGCGGCCTGAGGAGCTCGACGGTCTCGTGGTCGACGAGGATGGGCGTGCCGTGCTCACCGTGCGCGGTCGCCTGCTGGCCAACGAGGTCAGCGCCAGAATCCGCTCCGGTATCCTGCACCGATGACCGAGACGACCGCCGCGCCCAGCGACGACCTGATGGAGAAGGTGGTGCGCCTGTGCCGCCACCGGGGCTTCATCTTCCCCTCGGCCGAGATCTACGGCGGCTTCCGCTCCACCTACGACTACGGGCCGCTGGGCGTCAACATGCTGCGCAATGTCAAGAACGCATGGTGGCGCGCCATGGTCCAAGAGCGTGACGACGTGGTCGGCCTCGATGCGGCCATCCTCGGGCCGCCCGCCATCTGGGCCGCCTCGGGCCACCTGGCCACCTTCACCGACCCCCTGGTCGACTGCAAGAACTGCCACGAACGCTGGCGCGAGGACAAGATCGACGGCGTCTGCCCCAACTGCGGCTCGCACGACCTCACGGAGGCCCGGGCCTTCAACCTGATGTTCAAGACCCATGCCGGACCGGTCGAGGACGAGGGCCACGTGGCCTACCTGCGCCCCGAGACCGCTCAGGGCATGTTCACCAACTTCGCCAACGTGCTCGGCACGACGCGCAAGAAGCCGCCCTTCGGCATCGCCCAGGTGGGCAAGTCCTTTCGCAACGAGATCACCCCGCAGAACTTCGTCTTCCGCACCCGCGAGTTCGAGCAGATGGAGCTGGAGTACTTCGTGCCACCCGACGAGGCTCAGAAGTGGTTCGACTACTGGCTCTCCGAGCGCATGCAGTGGTATCTCGACCTCGGCATCCCGACCGATCAGCTGCGCCTGCGCCACCACGAAGAGAGCGAGCTGTCCCACTACGCCAAAGGCACGGCCGACGTTGAGTTCCGCTTTCCCTGGGGCTGGGACGAGCTCGAGGGCATCGCCAACCGGGGCGACTACGACCTCGTTGCCCACGCCAAGGCGTCGGGGGAGAAGCTGGACTACTTCGACCCCCAGACCAACGAGCGCTACACGCCCTACGTGATCGAGCCGGCGGCCGGCGCCACCCGGACCATGATGGCCTTCCTCCTCTCCGCCTACGACGAGGACGAGGTCGGGGGAGAGACCCGCACCGTGCTGCGCCTGCACTGGCGCCTCGCCCCCTACCAGGTGGCGGTGCTCCCGCTCTCGAAGAAGGACACCCTCGAGCCATTGGCCCGCCAGGTGCTCAAGATGCTCCAGCCGCACTTCATGTGCGATTACGACGTCACCCAGGGCATCGGCAAGCGCTACCGGCGTCAGGACGAAGTGGGCACGCCGTGGTGTGTCACCGTCGATTTCGACTCCCTCGAGGATGACGCGGTCACCGTGCGCGACCGCGATACGACCGACCAGGTGCGCGTCCCCATCGGCGACCTGCTGGGCGAGTTGCGCCGCCGCACCGGCGAGGGCTGAGAACCGGGTCGCTCAGGCGACCTTGCGGTACTTGCGCACCGCGATCGGCGCCAGGAGCGCCAGCAGCCCGACGGACCACAAGAGGGCCGACCACACGGCGCCCGAGTCGTGCAGCACGCCGCCGACCATCAGCGACCGCGCCGCGTCCACGACCTGGGTCACCGGCTGGTGCTCGGCGAAGGCCTGCAGCCAGCCCGGCATGGAGGCCACCGGGACGAAGGCCGACGAGGCGAAGAGCAGCGGGAAGACCAGGGGGAAGACCATGACCTGCGCCGTTTCTGCGTTGGGCGCGGAGAGGCCGATGTAGGCGAAGCCCCAACTCAACGCGTAGGCGAAGAACAGGATCACCAGCGCCCCGCAGATGAACAGCAGGAAGTTGGTCCCGATGCGGAAGCCCACGGCGTAGCCGACGGCCGTGATCAGCGCCACCACGAAGACGTTGCGGACCAGGTCGGAGGTGGTCCGGCCGGCCAGCACGGCGGATCGGCTCATCGGGAGGGCACGGAAGCGCTCGATGATGCCTTTGTGCAGGTCCTCGGCCAGCCCGGCCGACGAGCTCATGGCGCCGAAGATGACCGTCTGCACGAAGATCCCGGGCATCAGGAATTCGATGTATTGGCCGCCCGGGACGTGGATGGCTCCACCGAAGACGTAGGTGAAGAGCAGCGTGAACATGATGGGCTGCAACGTCGTGAAGAAGAGCGCCTGGGGCGTCCGGGCCAACGCGAGGAGGTTGCGCTTCGTCATCGTGGCGATGTCCGCCACGACCCACGACAGTCGGTTGCCCTGACTGGGCTGCCGGACCGCGACCGGTGCGGTGATGGTGGTGGTGGTCATGCGGCATCCTTTCCGTCGGCCACGTCGTTCTTGCGCGCCCGGCCCAGGCCCCGCTTCGGCTTCGCCGCCGCGTCGTCGGCGTCCTCTTCGATCACGGTCTTGTGGCCGGTCAGGTTGAGGAAGACGTCATCGAGGCTGGGCTCGCGCAGGGCCAGTCCGGCGATGGTGATCTGCGCCGCGTCGAGCGAGCGGAGCACGTCGGCGCCCGCCCGGGGCCCGTCCGTGACCGTCAGCTCGATCACGAGGTCCTCGACGACCGGTGCCTTCTCGGAGAACGGCGTGAGCAGCTGGACCGCGTGGCCCAGGGCATTCCGGTCGCCCAGGGTCACCGAGACGACCGAGGTCCCCAGGTCGGCCTTGAGTTGGGCCGGCGTCCCCTCCGCGATGACGCGCCCGTGGTCGATCACCACGATGTCGCGGGCGAGGCGGTCGGCTTCTTCGAGGTACTGCGTCGTCAACAGGACCGTCGTGCCGTCGCGGACCAGTTCCTCGATGGCGAGCCACAGGCCCTGTCGGCTCTGGGGGTCCAACCCCGTGGTGGGCTCGTCGAGGAAGAGCACCGGAGGGTTTGCCACCAGTGCAGCGGCCAGGTCCAGCCGCCGGCGCATCCCCCCCGAGTAGGTCTTCAGTACACGATCACCGGCGCCGGTGAGGCCGAATTCCTCGAGCAGCTCGTCGGCGCGGCGCGCCGACACCTTGCGGCTCAGGTGGGAGAGGCGCGCCACCATGTGGATGTTCTCCCGGCCCGTGAGGTTCTCGTCCACCGCGGCGTATTGGCCGGCCAGCCCGATGATCCGCCGCACGGCGTCGGGCTGGGCGACCACGTCGTGGCCGAGGACCGAGGCGCGCCCGCCGTCGGGGCCGAGAATGGTGGACAGGATGCGCACGACCGTGGTCTTGCCTGCCCCGTTCGGGCCGAGCAACCCCAGCACGGTGCCGGCCTCCACCTCGAGCGAGACGCCGTCGAGCGCCCGCACGTTGCCGCGCGGGAAGACCTTCACGAGGTCGTGGGCCTCGACCGCCAACCTGGGATGGAAAGAATTAGCCATTACCAAAGAAACTTAGTGATAAAGTTACTTATATGTCAAGACAATGGTCGCGGTCGGAGCTGGCGCAGCAGCTGCGCTCGGAGATCATGGGGTACTTCGGCGCCGCCAGCGACTTCGACGACGGCCTGGCCAAGAAGCTGAAGCTGAGCAGGACCGACATGCGCTGCCTCGACCTTATTGGCCGCCTCGGACCCATGACCGCGGGCCACCTGGCCGAGGAGAGCGGCCTGACCACCGGGGCCGTCACCTTCATCCTCGACCGCCTCGAAGAAGCGGGCATGGTGACGCGCCGCCGCGACACCGAGGACCGCCGGCGGGTCTGGGTCGAGATCGTCCCGGCGACCCGGCAGCGACTCGAGGGCTTGCAGCAGCCGGTCGCCGAGGAGATGCGCCAGGTGGCCCAGCGCTTCAAGGCCGACGAGCTCGCCGTCGTGCGCGACTTCATGCGCCAGGCCAAGGAGGTCTTCCAGCGCCAGGTCCACGATGGCCTGTGGGGCAAGCCGGAGTCGTCCGACGCCGACTCGAGCGGCGGCTCTCCGGCCTGATCGCGCCCTGCGTACCGCCAAGGGTGGTCGGAGGGGAAAGTAGGCTGAGCTGGCCCGTCCCAGGTTGGGAGGGAGCGTCCACTTTTCGTGACCGTGTTCCGTGCGGTTCGCCCGTTCAGGGCAAGGAGGCCTGATGCCGTTCGTCTTCGATTTCGACCACCAGCACCCCCGTCCGCCCATGGAGCTCAAGGATCTTCTGGGTGGCAAGGGCGCCAACCTGGCCGAGATGACGTCGGTACTCGAGCTGCCCGTCCCCCCGGGCTTCACCATCTCGACCGACGCCTCCCGGGCCTACATGGCCGACGGTTGGCCCAAGGGCCTCGACGCCGAGGTGGCCTCGGCCCGGGCTCGTTTGGAAAAGGCCATGGGCAAGTCCGTCGGCGACGCCAAGGACCCCCTCCTCGTCTCGGTGCGCTCGGGGGCCAAGTTCTCCATGCCCGGGATGATGGACACCGTCCTCAACCTCGGCCTCAACGACAAGTCGGTCGAAGGCCTGGCCGCCCAGACCGGTGACGAGCGTTTCGCCTTCGACTCCTACCGGCGCTTCATCGCCATGTACGGGCGCATCGTGCTCGAGCTCCCCGGCGAGGAGTTCGACTCCCTCTTCGACGCGGCCAAGGAGTTGGCCGGAACCACCTCGGACGCCAAGGTGCCCGTCGAGCTGCTGCGCTATCTGGTCGACTCCTACCAGCAGATCGTGGAACGTCACACCGGCAAGCCCTTCCCGCAAAACCCGACCGACCAGCTGCGCGGCGCCATCGAGGCCGTCTTCCGCAGCTGGAACGGTCCCCGCGCCATCGCCTATCGCGACCGCGAGCGCATCGCGCACGACCTGGGCACCGCGGTCAACGTGCAGGCCATGGTCTTCGGCAACCGCGACGACAACTCGGGTACCGGTGTCGGCTTCACCCGAGACCCGGCCACCGGCGAGAAGGGCGCCTACGGCGACTTCCTGGTCAACGCCCAAGGCGAGGACGTGGTGGCCGGGATCCGCAACACCGAGCCCATCTCCGAGCTCAAGAAGCTGTTCCCCAAGGTGCACGCGAAGCTGCTCAAGATCTTCTCCCGGCTCGAGTCGCACTACTCGGACATGTGCGACACCGAGTTCACCATTGAGCAGGGCAAGCTCTGGATGCTCCAGACCAGGGTGGGCAAGCGCACGGGCGCGGCCGCCCTGAAGATGGCGGTCGACATGGTGCGGGCCAGCGACCTCGGCATCTCCAAGGCCGAGGCGGTGACCCGCATCACCGAGGACCACCTCGACTCGGTGCTCCACCCCCAGTTCTCCGGGTCGGGCTACGCGGTGTGGGCCAAGGGGCTCGGGGCCAGCCCGGGTGCCGCGGTCGGGCAGATCTACTTCAGCGCCGACGACGCCGCGGCCGCGGCCGCACGGGGCGAGCAGGTCGTGCTCGTGCGTAACGAGACCTCGCCCGAGGACGTCCACGGCATGCTGGCCTCCGAGGGCATCCTCACCGCCCGGGGCGGTCTGGTCAGCCACGCCGCCGTGGTGGCCCGGGGTTGGGGCAAGCCGGCCGTGGTCGGCGCCGAGGTGCTGCGCCTGGGCGAGCGCACGGTGAGCGCCGGGGGCGTGACCCTGAGCGAGGGCGACTGGGTCTCCCTCGACGGAGGTGCGGGCATCGTGGTGGCCGGGCAGGTGCCGCTCACCCCGGCCAAGCCGACCGCCGCCTTCGCGACCGTGTTGTCGTGGGCGGACGAGATCCGCAAGGGTCACCTGGCCGTGCGGACCAACGCGGACACCGGCGATGACGCGGCCAACGCGCGCACGCTCGGCGCCGAGGGTATCGGCCTGTGCCGCACCGAGCACATGTTCTTGGGCGAGGACCGGCTGCCCGTGGTGCGCCGCATGATCTTGGCCCAGACGCCCGAGGAGGAGACCGACGCCCTGGAGCAATTGCGCCTGGTCCAGAAACAGGACTTCGAGGCCATTCTCGGCGCCATGGACGGCCTGCCCGTCACCGTGCGCCTGCTCGACCCGCCGCTGCACGAGTTCCTGCCCTCGACCGAGGAGCTCGCCATCAAGGAAGCCACCGTTGGCCTCAACGCCGAGGAGCGCCGACTCTATGAGGCTGCCCTCTCGTGGAAAGAGGCCAACCCGATGCTGGGCACCCGGGGGGTGCGCCTCGGGGTCATCAAGCCCGGCCTCTATGCCATGCAGGTGCGCGCCCTGATGGAGGCGGCCCGTCAGCGGGTGGCCGACGGCGGGCACCCGATCGTCGAGATCATGATCCCCCTCACCGTGACCCGGGCCGAGCTGGCCCTGGCCCGGGGCTGGGTGGAGGACGCGGTGGAGGACGTGAACAAGGAACGCGCGCCGCGACCCTCCAAGGGAGCCAAGGCCTCCAACGGCAAGGTGGGCAAGCTCGAGGTCACCATCGGCACCATGATCGAGACGCCGCGGGCCGCCCTGCGGGCCGGCGAGATCGCCGAGGTGGCTGACTTCTTCTCCTTCGGCACCAACGATCTCACCCAGATGACCTTCGGCTTCTCGCGCGACGACGTCGAGGGTCGCATGATGGACGCCTACCTCGAGCTCGGCCTGCTGCCGCGCAACCCCTTCGAGGTGGTCGACATGGACGGCGTGGGCGAGCTGGTGCGTCTCGGCACCGAGCGGGGCAGGGCAGCCCGGCCCTCCCTCAAGGTGGGGGTGTGCGGCGAGCACGGCGGTGACCCGGCCTCCATCGACCTCTTCTATGACGCCGGTCTCGACTACGTGAGCTGCTCGCCCTTCCGGGTTCCCGTGGCCCGCCTGGCCGCGGCCCAGGCCGTCCTGGCCCGGGACGGCGCCGACCCCAAGAAGGACTCCAAGGCGGCCAAGGGCTAAGAGGCCTGCTCGCCCACGGCGCCCCTTCCGACCCGCCGCCAGCGGCGGAGGGCGACCAGGGTCCAGATGGCCTCGACCACGCCGAAGGGCCAGGCGCCCGAGAGGAAGCCGTAGGAGCTGGAGAGGGCACAGCCCAAGGCGAAAGCCAGGATGAAGCCGCGTCCGCGCCCCTCCAGGGCGTACATCCCCATCATGAAGGTGAGGGCGCAGATGCCGTAGATGGTGACGGCCATCCGCCGACGGTAGGCCAGTCTGGGCTGGGGCAGCGTCGCGGTACGTTGCGGGTGTGGGGATACCGGACGAGGAGATCGCTCAGGTCCGGGCGGCCACCGACATCGTCGCCCTCATCAGCGAGCACACCCTGCTCAAGAAGGTGGGCCGGCGCTGGAGCGGCCTGTGCCCGTTCCACACCGAGAAGACGCCGTCCTTCAGCGTCAACGCCGAGGACGGGATGTACTACTGCTTCGGTTGCCAGCAGTCGGGCGACGCCATCACCTTCGTCCGGGCCATGGACCACCTCGACTTCGTCGACGCCGTGCGGCTCCTGGCCGACCGGTCCGGCATCACGTTGCACGAGGACCGGGAGGCGGGCCGCGATCACCAGCGCCGCTCCGCGCTGCTCGACGCCATGGAGCGGGCCGTGCAGTGGTACCACGAGCGCCTCCTGCGGGCGCCCGACGCCGGGTTGGCCCGCGACTACCTGCGCTCGCGTGGGTACGACGGCGAGGTGGTTCGTCGTTTTCGCCTGGGCTGGGCGCCCGACGACTGGGACGCGCTGGCCAAGGCACTCAAACTTTCCGAGAAGGTGTTGTCCGACTCGGGCCTCGGCTTCATCAACCGTCGGGGCCGGCCGCAGGACTTCTTCCGCGGTCGCGTCCTGTTCCCCATCTGCGACCCGTCGGGCCGTCCGGTGGCCATCGGTGGTCGCATCTTGCCGACGCGTCCGGGTCAGGCGCCGCCGGACCGACCCGAGCCCAAGTACAAGAACTCGCAGGAGTCGCCGATCTACTCCAAGCGGCGCACGCTCTACGCGCTCAACTGGGCCAAGCAGGGCATCATCGCGCAGGGCGAGGTGGTGGTCTGTGAGGGCTACACCGATGTCATCGGGTGTTTCGAGTCGGGTGTGCCGTGGGCGGTGGCCACGTGCGGCACCGCGCTGGCCGAGGAACACTTCGCGCTGTTGCGCAATTTCGGCAAGCGCATCGTCTTGGCCTACGACGCGGACAGCGCCGGCCAGAACGCGGCCTCGCGGGTGTACGAGTGGGAGCGCAAACACGAGGTCGACATCGTGGTGGCCGACCTTCCCGGCGGGAGCGATCCGGGCGACTTGGCCCGCACCGACCCCGAGGGCCTCGCCCGCGCCGTCAAGGAGGCGCGGCCGTTTCTCCAATTCCGGGTCGATCGCATGTTGGCCACCGGCGATCTCACGACGCCCGAGGGGCGGGCCCGGGCGGCCGAGCATGCGTTGGCCGCGGTGGCCGAGCACCCTGACGACTTGGTTCGTGACCAATACGTGATGCAACTGGCGGACCGGTGCCGTCTCGACATGGCCAAGCTGCGCGACCGGCTGGACTACGTCCGGGCGCATCCACAACAGATCGACAACGCGATGAGGAAGAGCAAGTTCCGGCGGGACGAACCACTCCCCAGGGATTACCCAGACGATGATGCGTACGACGTCGGCGATCCAGATGCCGAGGCGGCGGGAGGTCCTGTTGTGACGTTCCGACCTGGTCCTGGGCTCGAAGCCCTCAAGTTGGCGGTCCATCGACCCGATGAGGTCGTTGACCGTGTCCATCCCGTGCTTTTTGTCGACCCCTTGCAACGGCAGGCGTTTGTGGCGCTCGAAGAGCACGACAGCGTCCATGAAGCCGTCGAGGCTGCGCCACCCCCGGTGGCGAGCTTGCTCCGTCGCGTCACGGTCGAGGAACCGATGGCAGGGGACCCGGATCTGGGCGATCCGGTGCATTCCGTCGTCAGCGTGCTCGTGCGCGAAGCAGTGCGGCGTGCCTTGGCCGACGTCGGGATGGAATCCCGCTCCGGGGGCGAGTCGTGGCAGGCCCGAGCGGCAGAGACGGCACAAGTGCGGCTCTGGCTGGACCGACTCGACGATCCGGCGGCCGGGCGCGCCGCCGCCGACCGGTTGGTAGCGTGGTTGAACGGCAGAGACGTGAGGGAGTGACGACTTTGGTAGGACGGGCGTGAGCGAAGACTCGGCGATCGCCATCGACGACGAGGGCGTTGACGCCGCGTGCTGCGTCTTCTTCGGCGTCGTCTGAGGTCCTCGCGCCCATCGCGCCGATCGCGCACGCACCGTTGCCGGCCGGTGTCTCGCAGGTCGACTTCGAGGCGGTGCTGGCCTTCGGGCGCGAGAAGGGGAAGCTGACGCAGGACGAGGTCGTCGAGACGCTGCATGCGGTCGAACTGACACCCGAAGTGCTCACCGTGCTGATCGATCGCGTCACGGCCGCCGGCGTCGTTCTCGTCGATGAAGAGGACGAGGATGAGCCCGTGGTTGTCGCGCCGCGCCTCGACATCAAGCCGACCCACAACAACGGCGCGCGACCGGAGGGTCGGCGGACACCGAATGGGAAACGCTCCTCTTCCGGGGAAACGGGGGGCAGCGCCGAGGACCCCGTTCACACCTATCTGAAGGAAATCGGCCGGGTCCCGCTGCTCAACGCCGAGCTCGAGGTGGAGATCGCCCGGGCGATCGAGGAAGGAAACGCGGCCGCCGCGAAGTTGGCCGCCCACGAGCTTGCCCTCGCCGGCGAGGGGTCCCACGACGACCTGTTGGACGAGGCCTCGGTGCGCAAGACCCGCCGCCTCATGCAAAGGGGTCTCAAGGCCAAGGACGACCTGATCGAGGCCAACCTCCGCCTCGTCGTCTCGATCGCCAAGCGCTACCGCAATCGCGGGCTGGCCTTCCTCGATCTCGATCCAGGAGGGCAACCTCGGGCTGATGCGGGCGGTCGACAAGTTCGACCACACGAAGGGGTTCAAGTTCTCGACCTACGCCACGTGGTGGATCCGCCAGGCCATCACGCGGGCCATCGCCGACCAGGCCCGGACGATCCGCATCCCGGTGCACATGGTGGAGACCATCAACAAGGTCGTATGGGCTCAGCGTCAGCTCCTCCAAGAACTCGGTCGCGAGCCGACCATCGAAGAGGTGGCGCTGCGCGTCGAGCTCCCCATCGAGCGGGTGCGCGAGATCCTGCGCATCAACCAGGACACGGTGTCGCTCGAGCAGCCAGTGGGCGACGAGGACGATTTCAACCTGTCCGACCTCATTGAGGACAGGGGAGCGGTGGTGCCCGACGACGCGGCGACCCGCTCACTCCTCGATGCTGCGGTGCGCGAGGCACTCGGGCATCTCTCGGAGCGTGAACAGGATGTCGTGCGGCTGCGCTTCGGTCTCGACGACGGGAAGATCCGCACCCTCGAAGAGGTGGGCAAAGAGTTCGGGGTGACCCGCGAGCGGGTTCGCCAGATCGAGTCGAAGACACTGGCCAAGCTTCGCCGGCCTGACGCGGCCCACCTGCTCCGGGACTATCTCGAGGAGTCCTGACTCAGCCGAACTCAGGTCATAGCAATGACCGGCGTGGCTACGCCTTGGCGTCGGTCTCACGCGTCGAACGCTCCTATTTGCCGAGTGCAGTCTGGAGATCCCTGACGTGCTCCTGGGTCTGTTCGAGCAGTGGGCGCAACGCCTCGGCCACGTCGGCGAGGCCGAGGTCCATCGCCTGGCTGAACCGGTTCCGATACCGCTCAAGCTGTGACTCCTCGAGGCGAAGGTCCGCTGCCAGAGCATCGCGACCATGCGCCGACTCCACCGTGGGCACGGTCGTGGCTGGCGAACCGCCGAGGAATGCGATTTGCTCCGCCAAAATCTGGGCGTGGTTGAGTTCCTGTGACACGTGGATCTTGAGCTCGGCGATGGTGCTCAGGAACTCGGCACCCGTCACCGTGGCGATGTGATTGATGTACTGCACGATCGATTGATATTCGGTTTGCAGATCCTCATTGAGGGCTTCGACAAAGCTTTCCTTGTCCATGCGTTCGCTCCGTTCTCTTCGCGTTTGAAATCCGTGTAGGTATGAGTTTGGTGTGCCGACAACCAACTTCGAGGCGCTCCTAGGACATCTGCCCCGCAGTGGGCCCTCAGGGGCGGTTGAGAGCTTGGGTTTGTAGTCGTCATGAACCTCCGTCGAAAGTCTCCGAGGTATCCCTGCGTGGATCTTGGTGTGAATCCATCAGTTGGGCGGGCACGTCTATTGACTGTGGTCCAACTTCAGCGACTCCTCCACACCGGTCTGGTCAAGCGGCCCGGTCTGAGTTGCTGACGTGCTCGTCTGCATTGTCCGAAGACGTCGCGGCGGGCTTCCGGAGGCGGTGACGTAGCTGCCCGATGCGTGCCCCTCCGACGACGATCACCACGGCGGCTCCGGCCAGGGCCGCGACCAACAGCGCAACCACAATCGGGATCTGCCCAGATGCCCCAAAGAATTCGATACGTACGGAGCGGGTGTTCTGCACGAGGAAATCCACGAGCGCGATGCCCAGAATGACTCCAATGATCAACGTGACCCAGGCCCAGCTGATCCGCGTCGGCTTGCGAGCTTCACTGCGCTTCGCCCTCGCTGGAGAGGAGGAATCTGCAGCCTTCTCGCCTGATTGATTCACACAAGGGTTCTACCCAATTGCGTGCTCGTGTACCGAATTCCTCTGAAGGGCCGCCGACGAGCAACCGAGGTGCCCCAACCACGACTCGCTCCTGGTCCATGATCCTCGGCCTCCGGAGGCGTTCGCCAATCGCGCCGGCTCGGAGACAACCTCCTGCTCAAGGGCGATAAAGATGAGTCCCGGGCCGAGCGAAAAATCTCCCGCTCCTTCAGAAGGAGGGCGGGACCGCTGGTATCGTGCGGGGGCCTGTTTCCCAATCCTTCCGGGGTAGCTCAATGGCAGAGCAAGCGGCTGTTAACCGCTAGGTTGTGAGTTCGAGTCTCACCCCCGGAGCATTTCTCATCGTTTTCGCTGGTCAGCGGCGGTAGGTCCAGCACCTCACCTTCTACCTCAGGGTCGTCGTGCGCGCTACGTGCGCGATCTCCTGGGGAAGCGCTGCCTCGATCGGGACCACGTTCGAGGTCTCTGCGAACTGATTGAGCGCTTGGGCGAGCAGCGCGTCACGCTCTTCGGATGCGTGCTCGTAGCGGACCACCATGGCGACGGACTTCCACCCGCCACGGCTCATGATCTCCTTCGTACTGGCGCCGGTGGAGGCGAACATGGTGGCGGCGAAGTGGCGAAGGTCGTGGAAGCGCACCCACGTGAGGCCGGCCCGCCGGCGGGCGGTCTCCCAGATGACCCAGAAGTTGCTCGGACGCAGCCGGAGTCCCGTGGCGCCGAGGAAAAGGGGAGCGTCGCTTTCGGGGCCGACGAAGCGGCGCAGGTGGTCCTCGAGCGCCGGCATGACCGAGCTCGGCATATAGACCTTGCGGGGGTCCCCGTTCTTCGTCGGACCGAGCTCGAGCCTGCCGTCGTAGAACTCGTGGAGTGAGCGCTCGACGAGGACGGTGCCGGCCCGTAGGTCGACGTCCTCTCGGTTGAGCCCGAGGACCTCGCCCCGTCGTAGAGTGCCCCAAGCGGCCAGCGTCACGGCGGCCCGGTACTGCTCGGGCATCGATTGCGTGAGCGCCGCCACCTGGTCGACGTTGGGGATGCGTCGATCGGTGACCCGGTCGGTTCCCCCGCCCTTCACCCGGCAGGGATTCTTCACGATGAGGTCGTCGAGGATGGCGGTGTTGAAGATGGCTTTCAGCAGCCGGTATGCCGATCGGGCTGACCCGGGTGTCCGGGCGGCGATGTCGGCGTACCAGGAGCGGACATGGAGCGGTGTGATCTTCGCCAGCTCCCGCTGGCCGAAGGCAGGCTTGAGCTTGTTCTCGATGAGCAGGTCGTACTGCTCGCGGGTGCGAGGTCGAATGTCGGTCCGTTGGGCCAGCCAAAGGTCGGCGTACCGGGCGAACGAAATCCGCCCAAGCTCCGGGTCGACCCAGTCGCTGCGTCCGATCGCCGCAGATACGGCGTCGAGGAACGCGTGAGCATCGGCCCTCTGCTTGAAGGTCTCTGGGGCGATGTGCCGGCGCCCCTCGTGCCAATAACTGGCTTGATATTTGCCGCTCGGCAGGCGCCGTACGTTGCCGAAATGTCGTCGGTTCGAGCTCACTGCCACATCCCCCTCGTCATGATCCTGCGAGTTGGGAGGCGAACGCCGGCGGAGCTGTTGCTCCAGGCCACCTGGTCTGTCGCTCGCACCTTACCGCCAGGATGAGCCGTACCGAGAGGGTCGCGGAACGGCGGCAATGCGCTGAGTGTCCAGCCACACGTCGAGCTCTGCTGGATCGAAACGCACGAATCGGCCTACTTTCACGAAGGGGATCCGCCGTTCGCTAACCAGTCGCTGCACGTGACGCCTCGTAGTACCGAGTGCCAGAGCAACGGCGTTGATGTCCAGCAGCGGCGCCCTCGTCCTCGACCGAGATGCCGCTGGCGCTATCGACTGGTCCTTGTTGACACCCATCTGAGGCTCCTCTCTCGCCCGGAGAGCTACGCACTCTCCTACCTATAGATGGGCAATTCGTGGGCCCGGATTGGACAAGACGCAGGTCAGAAGGAGGAGAACAGATCAGAATTCACAGCAAAAACGACACGGTTTCGAACGGTTCAGAGTGCATCACAGACACTTTGGTACCGACAGTCCCGCAATCGACACCGTTGCGGGTGGATCGCAACCGCTCGCCGGATGCCGCCCGCCCGAAATTTGTCAGGGTTTCTCCTTACATCATCAAGCCGCCCTTCCCCTCGGACGGCGGCTTCGCCGCCGCCAGAGGCAAGCCGGTAGTTCGCAATACTTTGCGGAGCGGCGCCTTACGACGGTTACCTAAGAGTCGATTGAATCTTCGTCCGACAAATTGACCAGGAAGCAACACGAATCAGACGTTGACCCTTTTCCCAACGTGATTTGATGCCGGTCAGATGCCAGGTGAACGACGATCGAGCCCTTGGAGGCATAACGGCCATTCCCAAAAGATTGCCGGGCGACGTCGTCGGGATCCTCAGCACAAATCACTCTGTGGTTCTGTCGACCGTGAGGCGTCAACAGGACACGGGTGGTCGACTCGCCAGTCAGAATCGGGGTATCACGCATCCAACTAATAGTTCTGCGGCTGTTTCTAGACGTCTTAGACTGACTTTGATGATACAAACTTCTCAGAACGTTTACGGCAAGACTGTGGGCGGCACGGTCACCTGCATTCTTGAGGACGGGATTCATTTGGAATGCGAGTCCGGGCCGATCGTTATTCCATCTTCCGAGTGGGCTCCACGGATTCTCAGTTGTGATGAGGCCACACTCCCCGAGATTGGCGATTACGTCACGGCTGTTGGCATCTGTCCCAGGACCGATCACAGTGCAGCTCTCGCTATCCAGACGACGCCAGATCATTCGCGGAACGATGGGCGACGCTCAAGGACGGCCTCGACTCGGACACTGCACTGAAAGGCCAGATTGTTCACATTGATGAGGCGTTCTGCTGGGTCGATATCAAGCTGCGAGCGCTGGATCTCTACAAACTCAATTCCGGGCGATCTTGAAGCGTCGGCTCGAACATCCAACTGCGGATCCTTGAGGCCAACGAGGCTAGTAACGAAATAAGGCTTGCTTTACGTGACGATCCTCGACCACCTCAACTCATGGACTACGAAGTGGGCGACATCGGCCAGTTCGAAGTTACTCGGGTCACATCCGATGTAATCCTCCTCAACGATGGATTCATCCGCTGAACGATGGACCCGAAAGAGCAGGTCTATTACAGGAGAAGCAGAACGTTCCGTGGATCGCAAGTCGGTGACGTGATCAACGCGACGATCGTTGGTTTCGACGACGCCGGCCGACCTCGAGTGTCAGTAAAAAGGCTACCGGTTTCGCCAATTCAGAATGAACACCCCGTGGGCGATCGACTTACGGGACAAGTAAAAACGATAGTCAATTTCGGCGCCTTCGTTGCAACTCAGGGTATTGAAGGGCTTATTCACGTATCGGAGATCCCTCATGCGGAAAACGGATCCGTTGAGGACCACTTAGCAGTCGGGGACAACGTCATTGTTCGGATCCTCCAATACGACATGAATCAGCAACGCACGTCATTCTCCTTGGTCGGACGCGATACTTCGAAGGCATCTCCTGGTACCGAGAGAGCGGATCAGACGAGAGAACTCTTCGCTGAGACTTTTCGTACTGATCCGCGGTCACTCTCCATCGAAGAGGCACTTCCTCCTTCTCGAAACGGCTGGTCTGTCATCCGCGGAACAGAGAGCTCTATTGGGAGATGTGTTGTTTGCTCTGTGCAAGTCGGAAAGAGTTGCCGATGCAGATTACATACTGAGACAGAGCGTGAACGGAGTCGGGGTCGATGCCCGCCATATCGCGATTGTGATGAAAGGATGGGCGGTACGAAAGGACGTGGCAAAGACTCAAGAGGCATTCGGTGATCTTCTCGACTGGATTGCCTGTCTCCGGGCAACACATAAATGCGCTGATTCACTCGCTGTGTCTAGTTAGCGCACCGAACGTGGCAGAGACAGAGCTGAGCTCGCTAATAGCGTGCTGGTCTGCCTCCGTCTCCTCGTTTTCACTATGGCCCGATTATCCGCGCCTACCGTCATCTCGGATCGCCGGCAGACGCTGACCGGATGATCCGAAAGATGTACGACGAAGGTCTAACCCCAGACTCCTTCAATATTTTGGACGCGATGCAGGCTTGGAGCGACTCAGGGATAGGTGACAATGCGCTGTCACTGTTCAGAAAGTTTCTCGAGGATGGCGGCTTCGCTGATGGCTATCACTTCGCGGCCGCCATGCATACATGCAGCAGGCTAGGTGATGTCGACGCTTGTCACGGCTACCTTGCCGAAATGAAGTCTCGCGGGATTGCTCCCAATGCGATCCATTATGGGCATCTCATGATGGCTCATATCAACAACGGTCAATACGCGGCAGCTAGAGCGGTGTTTGAAGAATTAATCGGCGCAGGCATTGCTCCAGATAGCCACATCTTCGCGAGTCTCATCTTTGCAATAGCCTCTGAGAGGGATCGTAAGGCTCTAGAGGAAGCTGCGTTGATGTTGACCACGTACCAGCTCGGAGACGACCCCTACGTCCGGTCGGCGCTTGCTCGGGCGTGGCTAGCCTTTGGTGATCGCGATAAGGCAAGTCTGCTTTTGAGGGACGCAGCCAACACCGGCTTCACTGAGAAGACTGTGCTCCAGCTAATAAAGGCGTACGCTTCGGCAGGCGAATGTGAGGTTGTTGAAGAGTATTGCAATAGGTTGAATCGTGACTGGCAAGGCTTGCCGATCGAAGCACGGACCAGCCTGATTGCCGCCGCGGCTCGCGCCGGACTCTCGAACCGAACGGCCCAACTGTTTGATGAGCTTGTCGAACCCGACGCGGTCATACCGCCGAAAGAGTTGGGAATAGTCCTTTCTGCTCTTGCGGCCGCCCGCCTCGGTGCGAGGGCTGAGCTATGTGGCGGTGCCTCGCAGCGCAAGAGGAATTGGAAGGGCGTCAATTGGACAGATCATCGACGCGTATTCGCATGCTGGCGAGTACGAATCGGCCGAATCAGTGTTTCGGAAATTGTCACCCTCGATTGATCTCATGCCTAGCGACGAGACGTACTTGTACAACCTGATGCTTAGGTCATACGGCTGGTCTGGCAGGTTGGACGATGTCGAACGAATCAAGGAAGAGATGTTGGTGCGAGGTTTGGTTCTCGATCGATTCAGTTTGGGCACCATCGAAGCAGCACGCCGAAGTCAGGGTTTACTAACGGATAGAGCTTTGTTCATTCGGAGTCAGTCGGCCGCAGAGCTCAAGGACTTGTCCGTTGTGTTGGATGACGTTGTTCATGAATTGAGTGACCCTGTAGGTCGGCTCGGTTCAATAATCCAAGCGGCAAGTGCCATCGACCCCACTGTCGAGCCGGATCTTATGAGAAGCAGGCTCACCTCGTTGGCGGAAACCGTGACGTTTATTGCAGAGAGACTAGATGAGATCCTCGCCGTCGCAAATGCGCCCTACAATGAAGGTGGGACCGCTGACCTTGGCGACGCGGTGAGGGTCGCGTTCGCGCGGACGGCGCATCGAGAGTCATTCCTATGGCGTTTCAATGCATGTTGACATTTCTGCTGGGGACGTTGCCGGTGCTCTCTTAGTTCAGGGAAATCTCTTCTTGCTGTCTTTGGGAATGAAGGCGCTGATCAGTCAACGCGGTTGAGGCGCTTTCAGCGAGTTCAGTTCCGTTTGGAGAACGGAGAATATGGGTTACGGCGGTTCCGACAAGGGGGGTGCGAGACCACTGGGTTGACGTATATGTCCGAGACAATGGCCCGGGAATCCCGGAGTCTGACCGAGAAAGAATCTTTGACCGCGGCTACAGCACCAAAAAACAGAGAGGTCTTGGTCTTGGCCTCAGTCTAGTTGACAGTGTCGCGTCTGCCCTCGGTGGCACTGTTTCCGTTACCTACAACGGGCCAAATGGCGCGGAGTTCTGGCTGCGGCTTCCGGGAGCTTGAGTCGGCTAGGTCATTGTGCGTCATAGTCACAACTAGGAGGAATGAATGATCGTTGGAATTCTTGACGACAGTGAGGCCTTTTTGGATACCGGATTGCTTCCACTGGAACAAACTGGAATCGAAGTTCGAAAGTTCAGCGAACCCGAATCCTTTTCGAAATGGGCCATTACGGTTGTCGACCCAGTAGTTCTGTTCGTCGACCATGACCTCGGGCACGACCTTGTCGGGTACGACGTTGTTCGGACAATTCGCCACGAAAGGTCGGATGGATTGATCGTTCCAATTGTGTATCTGACCGGTCGCGAGACAGAGACTGGTTTCCTCGAGGCGGAGGGCCGTGACCCGTACGGCACGCCGTCCGTGTATTTGAATAAACGCTCTTTGGTCAAGACGGACCTGCCCAGGTTTCTCGAATCACTGGCAGCCGCATATGGAGAAGCCAAAGCCTTGTCCGAATCACAGTCAGTTCGGCAGGCGATGTCGTTCTTTCAACATCTCGGGGCGGAAGACATTATGGAGCGCAACTAATGGAGCTCCGAAAAGATGATCCCGTTGTCGTCGTCGATACCTCAGGATTGTTGAAGCTCTTTTTAAGCGTTGCAAAAGGCGGTGGATGGGCACGCCATTTCCGGAAAGCGGTTTGTGACCTGTGGGGAGAAAATCCGCAATGTGTGTTTCACCCGCTGACACTTGCCGAACTAGCTACCAATACGCACGAGGAGGTACTTCTTGGAAGGCCACCCTCACTCGGCCGATCACAGCTCGCTGACATCGGACTTCGAGTGGCAGCAAATCGGCAAGCCTTGATTGCCCTTCGCGCCTGCGTAGCCGGACAGCCACTCAGCCGAGAGTTTACTCAACGTGTTCTTCCCATCCTTCCCAATTGGGAAGACTTTCAGTTCGTTATCGCGCAGCGGGAAGACTTTCGGCTGTTGCGTTGCACCAAGAAGAGTTCGGTGGTGCCCGTTGCTAGCCTTGCTGATCACCAAATTCTTGCCGTCGCCGGGACCTAGGGCCGGACGGATTTGAAGTCGGTTTTATATCGGGCGATCGAGAACTGTTGGGTGCCGCCGAGAGGTTCGAGATTCCTTACCTTTACGTACACGATCTAAAGCTTCAGTCGGGCTTTCCCTGGAAAGACTGTGATGAGGACGAGACCTGTATTCGGGCTTGTACGGACGGAGTCAGCGATTGCTCTCGCATGTTCTTGTGAGTCTAGGACCGTCTTTGCTCAATTGTGCGACCTTCCGCCCATCGGGACATCCGACGGGTACCCTCCCTTGAACGTTGACATCGGGGATTGAGCGGAGGTGTCTTTTGAAGTCCTGGCGGGCAACCCATGACGAAGCGCAAGGCCAAGTCAAATGGTCGGATTGAGCGTCTTCAAGCCCTTCGCCCATACTTCTCGGAACCGACTGACTACCGACAGGATGCCGGAACCAATCCCGATGACGTGCTCGATGCGTTGTCGAGGCATGGAGCTCCAGGCGACGGGTGTCGAGCACTCATGTTCAACTCGAGGAGACTTGGACGCAAAGGGACTTCGAATGGAAATGATCGCTTAGGCGCGGTTTGGTAGAAGTGAATGAACGAACTGGGGGAGCGGCGCTGTCACCGCGGAATTACCCGGTTCCCATGTGCAATCGGAATCCAAGTCGATCACGGAATATTGTTGTTCACAATCGTCTGATGCGCCTCATTGTGGGCCCAATCGCAGGCGCAACTAATGGGGGTCGACCACTTCGCTCGTTGAGCGAGTGAGGCTGGTCGAGCTGAGCCGCCAGCAGGTGAGCACTGCAGCGCAACAGGGCCTCGAGCTCTAGGCCTAGATCGTGCCCCTGCTGGTCGGTGAGGTTCCCGTGACGGCTGGTGGGATGTCGTGCCTCGAGCACTGATCCATTAGGTGAGCTGCTGGGGTCCTCGGGCTCGGTGTTGGTGCCGGTCGAGCGAGAGGAGCCAGGTGATCTTCGTAGGGGTGGACTGGGCTGAGGCCCATCACGACGTGCATGTGCAGGACGAGGACGGCAAGCGCCTGGGCGGTGGCCGGCTGCCGGAGGGGGTGGAGGGCATCGCCCGCTTCCATGACCTCGTCGGCGGCCATGTCGACGAGCCGGCCGAGGTGGTGATCGGGATCGAGACCGACCGGGGCCTGTTCGTCGCCGCACTGGTGGCGGCGGGCTATCAGGTGTTCGCGGTGAACCCGATGTCGACGTCGCGCTACCGGGACCGCCACTCGACGTCGGGGGCGAAGTCCGATCCCGGTGACGCCAAGGTGCTGGCCGACATGGTCCGCACCGACCGCCACAACCACCGGCCGGTCAGCGCCGACTCCGAGACGGTCCAGGCGGTCAAGGTCCTGGCCCGGGCCCACCAGTCGATGATCTGGTCGAGGGGACGCCAGACCAACGGGCTGCGCTCGACCCTGCGCGAGTTCTACCCGGCCGCCCTGGTCGCGTTCGACGACCTGAGCCAGCGGCGACGCCCTCGAAGTGCTCCGGGTCGCGCCCACCCCCGAGCTGGGCCGGGCCCTGTCGCGGGCCAAGATCGCCGCCGCGTTGCGCCGCGGCGGCCGCCAACGCCGCGTCGACGAACGCGCCGGCGA
This sequence comes from uncultured Acidimicrobiaceae bacterium, assembly GCA_963809715.1. Classification (GTDB taxonomy): domain Bacteria; phylum Actinomycetota; class Acidimicrobiia; order Acidimicrobiales; family RAAP-2; genus Bog-473. The sequence goes on from CAWEKO010000003.1 coordinate 913,306, forward strand.
GATCCAGGCCGCGTTGCGCGCCCCCCAGCTCGCCGCGCCCGCCGCGGTCTCGACCGCCATGGGGGCGTCGGTGGCCGCCAGCGTGGCCGTGATCGCCACCATGGTCGCCCAGATCGCCGTGCTGGCCAGGGAGCTCGAAGCGGGTTTTGAGTCGCACCCGGACGCCGAGGTGGTCCGTTCCCTGCCAGGACTGGGGACCGTCCTCGGCGCCCGGGTGCTCGGCGAGTTCGGCGACGAGCCGAACCGGTATGGCAGCCGCCAAGTCTCGCAAGAACTACGCCGGCACGTCACCCATCACCCGGGCGTCGGGCACCAAACGGGTCGTGCTGGCCCGCTACGCCCGCAACCAGCGCCTCGCCGACGCCATCTACCTGTGGGCCTTCGCCGCCCTCACCGCCTCACCCGGAGCCCGGCGCTTCTACGACACCCACCGGGCCGCCGGCGACACCCACCACGCCGCCCTACGAGCCCTCGGCAACCGCCTCGTCGGCATCCTCCACGGCTGCCTCGACCACCACACCGCCTACGACGAGACCATCGCCTGGGGCCACCGGGCCGACAGAAACTTCCCAAGCCGCTTGACACTACAAGCCGTGGGATGTCTAGGCCGTGCAGTGTGGACATTTCAAGCGCTCGAATGGTTCACCATTTGGGTCGCGGCGCTCTTGGATGGCGGAAATCTTGAGAAGTACGACTCGGAGACTTTCGGGTTCGTAGTCGGAACTCTCGAGAGGAAATTGCAAGCGGATCCTGAGTTGGGTGGCAAAGCTCGCCACGCCCTGGACCTCTTGGTGCCGCTTCTGTGGGAGGCCAACGGACTTCGGCAAGATGTACTCCACGCCCATCCCGTGCACTCGGATCGCGTGCTGCGGCGACGTCCCAAATCGGAGGAAGTCGTCACCATCGATGTCGAGAGTCGAGAGACTGAATGCCAGGAGAGAGCAGTTCGAAAGAGCCTTGATCCAGGCCGATGAGGTATGGCGCCCCCTTTGGAGAAAGGCCATGGGGGGATAGACCCGGAACCGTTGAATCCGCGTCGAATAACGACATGGGAAACGGTGTCTTAGTGTGTCGAACCGTGACGCCTTGAGCAGGGACGATGCGAACCCGACCCTGTTACCAGGACCCGAATCTTGCTTGAGGGCCTGGTGCCCGCAAGGGCGTGGGGGTCAAGTCCCCCTCCGACACGATCAAAACCCGAGTCCTTCATCCCCTGACCTCTCGGGATTGGTCCAGAGGGTGATTCTGTACGTCGTTTGGCGTACACTGTGTACATGGCATCAAAGACCGAACGACTGAGCCTTCGACTCACCCCTGAACAGGACGCAGTGCTGCGCCGGGCCGCCGAGGCTCGAGGCGAATCGGCGAACGACTTCGTTCTACGCCATGCCGTCGAGGCGGCCGAGATGGAGCTCGCCGATCGACGGGTCTTCGTCGTCGACGATGCTGCTTGGGGCGACCTGCAGGATCTCCTTTCGGCCCCGCCGGCGCTTCCTGAAGTGATGGTCAAGCTCCTCTCGAATCCCTCGGTCCTCGAGCGACCCGCTTAATGGCCTACGCCGGTGCGGAGCTGTTGTCCGGCCAGCATCTCGTCGAGGGGTTCGATTGCGGCAAGCCGGCTCTCAACGAGTGGTTGATCCGTCACGCGCTGAACAACCAGGCGAGCGGTACGAGCCGCACGTGGGTCGTCGTCGAAGCTGGCTCCCGTGAAGTCGTTGCCTTCTACGCATCGGCGACGGCATCGGTTCTCAGATCATCCGCACCGAAGAGGATGCAACGGAACCAACCCGAAGAGATGCCCGCCGTCCTCCTGGCCCGCATGGCGGTCGATGCACGACACGCGGGTCATGGGCTCGGCGCAGCTCTCCTCAAGCACGTCATGCTCAAGACCCTCGAGGTCGCCCAATCCGTAGGAGTCCGGATTCTGCTCATTCACGCCAAGGACGACGAGGCGAAGAGTTTCTACATCCACTACGGATTCGCCGAATCTCCGTTTGATCCCCTTGTCCTAATGATGCTCTTGCGAGGGCTCTGACGGACGCCAAACGTGAGGGAAAGGTGCTAGCGGCAGCCAGCGGATGCTCAATTTCGTCAAGAAAAACTGTGACTCCGGACCGATGCTCCTATGGATTTTGTCAACCCCTTTCGGGGGAATTCTCGGGAGTGAGGACGGCGGACAGACCAATGATGGGCCACTCGTGGGAATGGGCAAGCTCTTATCAGGTCACGCGTCTTCGAGTTCTGTGAGCCTGGATCATGGACCGGCAAATCGGTTACAGGTCAGTCACACCGACGACAGGCGTATGGCGAGCCAAGTCCATGATCCAGGGATTTAGCCGCGAGGCAGGTAGCGGTAGACCTCACGGGCGACATAGCGCTTGAGCATGCGGATGGCTTCGCGCTTGGAGCGACCGTCTTTGACGCGGCGCTCCATGTAGGCCTGAGTTCGGGGATCAGAGGCGAGCCGCGTGATCACGATGTGCCACAGCGCCCGGTTGGCCTGGCGATCGCCGCCGCGATTGAGCCGGTGCCGCGTCACCTTGCCCGATGAGGCCTCGAGCGGTGAGACACCGCACAGGTGGGCCCAGGCGGCTTCGGATCGCATTCGCTCGGGGTTGTCGCCGGCCGCGACCAACAGCGCAGCAGCAGTATCGATGCCGACGCCATAGACGGCGAGCAGTTCAGGTGCAGTCTTTTCGAGGAGCGGGGTGATCATAGAGTCGAGGGCAGCGATCTCGTCCTCGAGATCGCTGACTCGGTGGGCCAACGTGGATAGCGATGCCTTAGTGGCTTCCGTCACGACGTCGGGTGAACGCGTTGGTCGCAATCCTTGGGCGGCCGCGACGGAGCTGGCTGATGGGAAGGCCCTTGAGCCGGTTCTGGAGCTGGTCAGGGGCACTGAAAGTCAGCTGGCGCATCTGGGTGAGTGCCTTGACCCGGGCTGCTCGAGCGGAGCGTTTGGCCACGACAAGGACCCGGATGGCCTCGACCGAGCCGTCTCTGCTCTTGGCCTTTCCGTGGGCCCGGCCCGACAGGACGGCCCGGGCGGCCTCAACGGCGTCGAGAGGATCGGACTTGCCGCTGTGTCGTCGGGCCTGGCGGTTCTGACGGTCCACTTCGACGACCGCGATCCCTGCTCGAGCGAGGTGACGCGCGACGCCGGCGCCGTAGGAACCCGTGCCCTCGATGCCGACCTTGGAGATCGCGCCGAAGTCACTCAGCCAGGCCAACAGGGCCGAGTAGCCGTCGGGCTCCGCACGAAACGACCGGGTGCCGAGCAGCACACCAACCTCGTCCAACACGGCCGCCACGTGGACTTCTCCGTGGGTGTCGATACCGCCGGTGACCGTGCGCGCAGCTTCTACGATGGTCATGCCATCCCTTCCTTCCTTAACGGTTGAGGGGTGGCGCGGCCGTCCCGAGAAGGAGTGACGGTGTAGGTCGATCTGGTCTGAACAGACCGGCCAATCACCCCTCTGAAACGGGGCATGCCGCGCCTCGTTGGATGTGCCCGGAGCTCCGGTCGACGGGTTGTGGACACCTTTGGGCGCCACGTGATCTCAAGTCAGACCGGCGACTCCGGTGCTTCCGAAACTAATGACGACCGACCTCTCAGCGGTGGACCCTCACGGGAGCTTCCAACATCATTGGCGTATGGGGTCACCTAGGAGGGATCGTGGGTGGGGTGAAAATCGCTGCATCGGTGGCAGCACTTGGGGTAGTGCGCATGCCCCACGGATACGACAATACTGAGCAGTAAATGGGCCAGACGATGGACGATGACGTGGCGATTCTCGCCCCTGTGCCAGTCGCCGAGGATACGCCGACTGGAGTCGGCGTATCCCACCTAGGGACATCTCTTCCCCGGAGCACCCCGACGATCGGAGGTTCACTGAGGCCTGGCCGTTTCGGTCTGATTCTGGCCGCCCTCACGATCGGCGCGCTCTCGCTGCGGGTCGGGTACGTCCTCGCCGTTACCAGCCACCAGAACGGCAAATTGTACGACTCCTTCTGGTACTACGGCACGACGATAGGCCTACGCTTTGGTCAGTTTTTCCGAGAGCCATTCAGCCTCAGTCCCTCAGCCGCCCATCCTCCGATGACCTCGCTGCTCTTGGGTGCTGCGGCTTACATGGTCGGGCTGCGCGGCGGCATCACGTCCTCGCTGCTCGTCATGGCCGTACTCGGCGCTGCCGTGGTCCTCTGTGTCGGCCTGCTAGGCCGGGCCGTGGCAGGCCCGTGGGTAGGCCTGACCGCAGCGGGATTAGCCGCCATCGCGCCAGACTTTTGGATGCCGAGCGGCATCTTGATGTCCGAGACGCCGGCCATGTTGTTCATGGCCCTGATCCTGTTGGCCGTGGTGCACCTGATCCGCACACCGACCGTGGGGGCGGCTGTCTTGCTCGGCTTGGCCTGCGGCGCCGAAACTCTGGTGCGAGCCGAACTGATCTTGTTCGTGCCAGGACTTCTCATTCCCGCCACCCTGATAGCACGTGGGATACCACTACGACGACGACTCGTTCTGCTCGGTGCCGGCGTGGCGGCGACGACGCTCGTTCTGGCTCCCTGGGTCGGGCGGAACCTCGCCACTTTCAAGGACGCGACTTTTATCTCGACCGGCGACGGCCTGGCCCTATTGGGGTCGAACTGCCCTTATACATACAGCGGGCCGGCAATCGGTCTATGGAGCCTTCAGTGCGCGACCTCGATCAAAGGCCGGGGCGACGAATCCGTGCAGTCGTCGCGAGACCAGCATGCAGCATTGCAGTACGCCGAACACCATGCAGATCGGCTACCGATCGTGATGCTGGCCCGGGTTGGTCGCGAGTGGGACCTGTACGAGCCGATCCAGATGGCGCACGTCGAGGCAGGCGAGGGGCGACCGTTCGCGGCGTCGCTGGCCGGCATCGGCTTCGACTACGCGCTCATGCCTTTCGGCGTCGCGGGAATCGTCATTCTGCGGCGCAGGCGGATCGACCAGTGGTTCCTGTTGGTGCCGGCCGCGGTCGTCACCCTCGTCAGTGCGTTGGTCTTCGCCTTGGTGCGTTATCGCGCTCCTTTCGAGGTGTGCCTGGTCGTGCTGGCTGCGCCCGGCATCGTGCTCCTGGCCCAACGGCTCAGTGGTCGGCCTTCGTCCGTCTCTGAAGCACCCGCCGCCTCCGGCCACAAGGCCCGGCCGAAAGCTCGGGTGAGGTGCCCCATGTGTGCCGGGTGAGGGGCAGGGGCGA